>CAVPCU010000001.1:0-221177 GCA_963702575.1 uncultured Solirubrobacterales bacterium
CACCCGGGGGCTTCGCCGAAATCAGCGAAGAAACCCGTTCCTGCCTGAAGGAAAAGGGAGTCGAACTGCCCGAACCGGGCCAGGGAGGTCCTCCTGTCGGCGGGCCGCCCGCTGGGGGACCGCCTCAGGGCTTCGGCAAAGGTGGGGCGAAGATGAAAAAGGCATTCGAAGAATGCGGCGTCGAACTGCCCCAGGGCAAACCGGGAGGGGCGCCGATCAACTCCAGCGCCTTCCGCAAGTCGATCAAGGAATACGCGGCCTGTATGGGCGAAAACGGCTACGACCTGCCCGAACCGAATGTCTCCGGCGAAGGGCCGGTGTTCAAGGAATCCGAAGTTGACCGCGAAGACCCGAAGTTCGAAGCGGCAAACGAAAAGTGCCAGTCGCTTCTCGGCGGGCCAACGGGAGGTGGCTCAGGAGGCGCCGGCTAGGCGAGGCGAAGGAGCGCCGCCAGCTCGCTGACTGAGCGGCCCTCCAACAGATGCGCCTCGACCAGATACCGCGCCTTGTCCACCGGAGAGCTCCCCTCATTCGGTGTCTCCTATGTCCTGACACAGGTGTCGCCTATGTATTGAAACCGGACACAGCTCGGGGCACTTCTTTAGCACGGTGTCGCACCTCTTGATCTTGGTGCTACACTTGAATCGTGCCGACCACCAAACCCCGCTACACCCTGACCGACACCGGCGAGCTCAGCGAGCAGCTCGACGAGGCGCAGCGGCGTTGGCCTGACGTCCGCGATCGCAAGGAGCTGCTGCTCCGCCTGGCCGCCGCCGGGCGCGCCGCGATCGAGCGGGAGGCAGGCGAACGAAGCGTCGCCATCAAGGAGACCTCGGGGGCGCTCACCGGCGTCTACCGGCCCGACGAGCTGGAGCGACTGCGCGAAGACTGGCCGGCGTGATCGTCCTCGACGCGAGCGTGCTGATCGCCCACCTGGACGGCGGCGACCGCCATCATGCCGACGCGCAGATCCTGCTCGAAGCAAGCGGCGGTGAGCCACTGGGGGCAAGCACAATCACACTCGCAGAGACCCTGGTCTCTGCGGCCCGGGCGGGCCGACTCGGCGACGCCGAGGCAGCCTTGCAGCGACTGGGCGTTGGTGAGCTGGCACTTGGCGAGAAGGCCCCCGGTCGATTGGCGCAGCTGCGCGCCGAGGTTGGCCTGAAGCTGCCGGACTGTTGCGTGCTGCTGGCAGCACGGGAACACGCAGGCACCGTCGCGAGCTTCGACTCCGACCTGATCGCCGCGGCCCGCGAGCTGGGGCTGAAAACCGCCGCATAGGAGCTTCTTCTAAGGAGTAGGCCGCTGGTTCGAATCCAGCTCGGGGCATACGCGGAGGGCGTAGGAATTCAGGCCTGGCGGGCGAGGCGGGCGGCCTCCTCGGGGCCGACGTAGGGCGAGAGGGTCAGCTCGACCAGGTCGGGCAGAAGCGCCTCCAGCTTCGCCGCCCGGTCGGCGCTGATTTCGCGCACGACCAGGGAGACGATGCCGCCGACCAGGGTCTCCTCGGTCGCCTCGGGCAGCGGGCGGCCGCCGTGCTCGGGGCGACCGGCCTTGAGGATCTCGACCAGGCCCTGCATCGAGGCGCGGTGGCGGGCGGCGATCTCGCCCCCGGCGGCGATCGGCTCGATCATGCAGACGCGGGCCAGCTCGGGCTCGCCGGCGAGGAAGCGGAGCAGCGTCGCCAGCGTCGCGCGGACCTTCTGCGGCCAGTCCTCGAAGGACTCCGCCGCCGCCCGCATCGAGGCGGCGATGTGCTCGGCGACCATCTCGTAGGCGGCGAGGAAGCAGGCTTCCTTGTCGGCGAAGTGCTCGTAGAAGGTGCGGCGGGAGACCGAGGCCGCCTTGGTGATGTTGGCGACCGTGGTCGCGTTGTAGCCACGCTCGGCGACCGTGTCGACCAGCGCCGTGACAATCCGCTCGCGCTGGTTCTGGGCGATGAACTCGCGCGGCAGGCCGTGGCGACCGGCAGGCAGGCGGATCGAGGACGTCTCCTTCTCGCTGGCCACGGAGCGACGATACAACCGGCCGCAGCGGCGGGCTCAGCGCAGCGGCTGCACCGAGAGGTCGCCCTCCGCCGCGCGGGCGCCGAGGTAGGGCATCGTCGCCATGTAGACCAGCTCGGCGAGGAAGTCCTCGCGGCGCTCGACCGCCCCGGCGGCGATCTTGGCGAGCAGCGTCGCGTAGACGGCCCCGGCGGTGATTTCCGCGGTGCAGCGCGAGGTCGCCACCGCCCGCTCGCCGATGCCCGCGCGGCCGCCGTCGAGCAGCTCGGCGAGGCCTTCGACGATCCGCGCGCGGCGCTCGATCGCCTCCCCGTCGCCGCCGATCGTCTCCTCCACCAGCCGCCGCGCCCGCGGCGGGTCCTCGCGCAGGAAGAGCATCGCCGCCTGGCCCGCCGCCCAGACGCGGTCGTGCCAGCTCCGCGGGACGCCGAAGGCCTTCCGCACCCGCGCGCAGAGCTCGTCGACGGTCGTGTCGTGGAGGTCCAACCCTCCTCCGGGCATGGCGCTCACGCCGTCCCGACCCGTCTCCCCGCGCGTGCCCCTGACCGCTCGGCGCCCGCTAAGCGGCGAGCCTCGCCTGCGCGGCCGCGGCCGCCTGCCCCGCCTCGCCCTCGCCGACGTAGGGCGTCAGCGTCACCTGCAGCATCTCCGGCAGGAGGCCCTTGAGCTCGTCGGCCCGCCCCGCGACCAGCCGCTGGTGGACCAGCCAGGCGAGGCCGCCGGCGATCGCGACCTCGAGCCCATCGGGCAGCCGGCTCGCCCGCGGGTTGAGCGCCCGCCCCTCGCGCAGCTTCGGCGCGATCCGCTCCAGCATCCCCTGGTAGCGGGCCAGCGCGGCGGTCCCGGCGGCCTGCGACTCGACCAGGCAGAGCTTGGCCCTCGCCGGCTCGGCGACGACCATCTCGAGGAAGACCTCCAGGCCGGAGGAGATCTGCTCCGGCCACGGCAGCTCGGGGTCGACCAGTTCGCCGCAAGCCACCGCGGCAGCGTCGACGCTCTCGTCGAAGGCGGCGAGGAAGCACTCCTCCTTGCTGCCGAACTGCTCGTAGAAGGTGACCAGGGCGACCCGGGCGGTCTTCGCGATCAGGTCGATCGTCGTCTTCTGGTAGCCACGCTCGCCGACCAGCTCGGCGGTCGCCACCAGCATCCGCTCGCGCTGGTTCTGGGAGACGAAGTCGCGCGGGACGAGGTGACGGCCCGGGGGGAGCTTCGAGAGGCGTTCCGAGATCGACCGCGAGTCGGCCATGCCGAGACGGTACCAAAACATACATCAGATGTCTACCCGCCTTTTCTCCAAAAATCCCGCCCTTTTGGTCGCCGATGTTTCTGAAAGGTGCTATATCTAGACAAAAGGAATATGTTTTCAAGCGTCGACACCGCCGCTCTGGTCCCCTTTCCGGGGCTCCGCTCCCGGCCGGCGCGCGAGCGCCTGCTGGAGGCGATGCTGGTGGTCAGCGGCGAGCTCGGCTACGAGCAGGTCGCGATCCGCCACGTGATCGAGCGGGCGAAGACCAGCCGCGCCACCTTCTACAAGCACTTCGACGACCGCGAGGACTGCTTCGCGCGGGCCCAGCGCGACGCCGGCGAGTGGCTCTACCGCCGCCTGCTCGGCGCCGCCAAGCGGCAGCCGACCTGGCGCGAGGGCCTGCGCGCCGCCCTCGCCGAGCTGCTCGAGTTCTGCGCCAACCAGCCGGCGATCGCCAAGGCGCTCCTGGTCGAGTCGCACGCCGCGGGCGAGCGGGCGATGGACCAGCGTCGTGAGTTGATGGAGCGCCTCTCCCACGCGCTGGACAGCGCGCGCCGCGAGATCCCCTCTCGCCAAGCTCCACCTCCGGTTGCGTCCTCTTTCATAGTAGGGGCAATCGACTCGCTCGTGTCGGCGAAGCTGATGGAGGGCGGGGCCGAGCAGGCGCCGGAGATGCTGCCCGGCCTGCTTTATTTCGTCGTCATGCAGTACTTCGGCGAGAGCGCCGCCTGGGAGGAGATGGCCGCCGCCCCGCTCGCCACCTGGAGCGCGCGCCGAGAGCGCGCCGCCGGCGTCCCGAAGCAGCGCTAGACCAAAGCGGTTCGACGGCAATGCCGAGGACCTGCTGGAACTCGTCGGTATAATTACGTCTAGACTAAGACTGATTATATGGTTGTAGAGAGATTTCATTGGACGTCCCGAGGGGAGTTCCTCGACCGGGGGAACGAGCTGGCTGCACTCGAGCGCTGGTGGAGGGGCCGGGACCGGCGGCTGCTCGCCATGTTCGGCAGGCGGCGGGTCGGCAAGTCGTGGCTATTCCGGGCGTTTGCGCACGGAAAGCCGGCAATCGTGCTGGTGGCCGAGCGCGGCACGCCCGGCGACCAGCTCGGAAAGCTGGCTGCGTCGCTCGAGGGACCCCTGGGTCTGCGGCCCGCGATCGCCGACGTGCCCGACCTCTTCCGCCTCCTGTTCCGGCTCGGCCGTGGCCGGAAGATCCTCGTCGCGATCGACGAGTTCCAGCACCTCCTCCCTGCCGGCCGGGCCAAGCGCGCCGCGATGCTGACCGCGATCCAGGCGACGATCGAGGAGGAGCAGGACGCCTCCCGCACCATGTTCATCCTCTGCGGCTCGCAGATCGGTCAGATGGAGAAGCTGCTACGTGAGCAGAGTCCGCTTCATGGCCGTCTCCGTCGCTTCCTCGTCGCGCCACTCGGGCCGGAGGGCGCCGCCGAGTTCATCGAGGCGGCGACTCCCCGCGAATGGATCGAGCGCTACGCGGTCAGCGGTGGAATGCCGTCCTACCTCTCCGACCTGGGGCGGGGAGGCTCCCTGGAGCAGCTTCTCTGCGAGCAGGTGCTGGATCGCCATGGCGCGCTCTTCAATGAGCCCCCCTACGTGCTGCAGCAGGAGCTGCGCCAGCCGGGGTTCTACCTCTCGATCCTGGAGCGACTGGCCCGGGGGCCGACCCGGGTCGACGGAATCGCCGCGTCGCTGGGGGAGACGAGCCAGTCGCTCAGCGAGTACCTGCGCACGCTGGTCGAGATGCGAATCGTCGACCGCGAGCTGCCCATCACGGCGGCAGCGGGTTCGGTCGGCTACCGCTACCGGCTCCTCGACGGCTTCTTCGCCTTCTGGTTCCGCTTCGTCCGCCCCTTTCAGGACGAGCTCGAGACGGGAATGAGCGCCCAGGACCTCTGGGAGTCCGAGGTGGCGCCCGGGCTTGCTGATCACGTCGCGCCGGCCTTCGAGACGCTCTGCCGGCGCTGGGTGCGGGCGAATCTGGGCCAAACGGCGAGCCGGGTGGGCTCCTGGTGGGGCCCGGCTTTGCACCGCCTGCGTAGAGCCGGCGAGCGCAAGAGCGAGGAGATCGACGTGGTCGGCACTCGCCGCGGGCGCATCGCCGTGATCGGCGAGTGCAAGTGGACGGCGAAGCCGCTCAGCGTGAAGATCCTGCAGGAGATCGGCGATTACAAGCTCCCCGCCCTGATGCAAAGCGGCGCAGAGTTGCACCCCGACGGGGCGACCACGATCCTCTTTTCCCGCGCGGGCTTCACCGAGGGCCTGCGAGGCGTTGCGGACAAACGGGACGATCTGCGCCTGGTGGGCCTGGACGAGCTCGTGCCCCGGTGAACACCCGCCGACCGTAATCCTGCAATCTTCCGGCTACGGATACGTTCGCGAGGACGGAGTCCAAGTCATTCCGGTTGGATCGTTGGGGCCATAGGCCCCCTGTCGAACCCGGGGCCACTGCAAGTGGCGACACTCAGCCGAGGTAGGCGTCATGGCGAGGACTCCCCGGTCGGCTCCGGCGGGGCTTCGATCGCCGCCACGCGGGCGGCATCGTCGCCCCGCAGGGCGAACTCGTCGAGGAACTCGCGCACAGCGTGGTGGAACTCCTCGCCGTCGCGGACGCGCGCGGATACGCCGGCGAGAGTGGCGGTCAGCCGCCGGGGCGGGGCGGGTTGGCCGCGAGCCACCCGGAGCGCGTGGTGAGCGAGGTAGCCATGCCCCGGCGATGGTACGCAGGGGGCCGGGCGGTCACTCGGCCACCCCTTCCTCGCCGGGATTGAGCACCCGGGTGTCGAGCGAGCGGTCGTACCTGGCGCGCTCAGGCAGCGCGGACGTCGACGAGGTCCTCGACGATCTGGAAGTCCTTCGCGTTGAGGGTCAGCAGCGGCACGCCGTGGACATTGGCGGTGGCGGCGATCGCCAGGTCGAAGGCGCGCCGGCGGGGCCGGCCGCCGCGCTGGGCGACCGCGGCGTGCAGCCGGCCGCACTCGCGCGCGGCCGGGGCGTCGAAGGGCAGGGGATCGAAGTGACCCTCGATGACGCCGAGGCGGCGCATGCGCCGAGCGCGTGCGTCGTCGTCGGGGGCGACAAGGACCCCGAAGTGAAGCTCGGTGAGAGAGACGACGCTGATCGCCGCCTCCTCCTCAGGGCCCGCCTCGGCGGCGATCAGCACCGAGGTATCGAGCAGGACCGCCACCGCCTACGGCGTCCAGGGGTCGGTCAACTCGCCGCTGAGCGCCTCGAGGTCCTGCTCGAGCGTGCGATCCGGCGGAGCTCCCCACAGGTCGGCGAGCTGAGCGCTCGGCACCCATTGACGGGAGCGGGCGGGGCCAAGCTGCGCGACGGGCCGCCCGGATACCGTGATCGTCAGCTCCTCGCCGGCCTCGGCGCGCCGCAGGACCTCGGCGACGTTGTTGCGCAGCTCTTTCTGGGGGATCGTTGCCACATCGTCATGGTAGCAGTCTTGCTACCTGCGAGTAGGTCGGCCCAGCGTTTGGCCGCGAGCCACCCGGCGCGCGTGGTGAGCGAGGTAGCCATGCCCCGGCCATGGTACGCAGCACGCCGGGCGAGCGAAGCGTGATCGTCAGAGCTGGGTGGCGATCACGCCCAGGGCGCCGGCGACCATGGTGGCGATCACGCCTCCGCCGATCTGAAGCAGCGTGCGATTGAGGGCGGCGAAATGGTCGTTGAGGCGATGCAGCTCGCCGTCGACCTTGTCGAAGCGCCGGTCGACCTCGTCGAATCGCCTGTTGACCTCGCCCCGAAAATCGTCCAGCCGCTGGTCCGTCCAGCTCTCTCGCATGTCGTACATGATGCCAGAGATCCTAGGACAATACGTTGCGCTAGTGGTGCGCACTTCGTAAATCTTCTGTCTCAGCTTTGTGCCGAGAGATCAGTGCCGGCGCCGGACCCGGGGGCCCACCAGCCTCACGCTCCGCGCCCGAACCGAGGTCCCGAGCAGCTGGGCGTCGAGGTCCCCTCCCCGGCCAAGGAGCCGCAGCGCCCTTGCGCTCGTGATCTTCACCGAGACGGTCCCCTGGCTCCTCGGGGCGAGGTCGAAGGAGGCGGTGCCGATCAGGGTGGCCTTGGGGGCATCGCGGTGAGAGCGGCGGTGCCCGAAGGAGCGGGGGTCCTGCAGGCGGGCAAAGAGCTCCAGCGTCCCCGTGCAACGGGCGCTTCCCGGGCAGAGCAGCCTGATCAGGGCGCTTTCGTTTTGGACCTGGGCGATGCCCGAGGCAAGGGCCGTCCCCTTTTCGATCGGAGGGGGAGGGGTGACGATCGGCTTGGAGGAGAACTTGGCGGCGATCGTCGTGTCTTGGGTGATCGTCACTTTGCAGGCCCCGGTCCCAGAGCAGCCCCCACCGCTCCAGCCCGAGAAGGAAGAGCCGGCGAGCGGGACCGCTGCGAAGCTCACCTTTTCCCCTTCGGGATAGGAGGCTGCGCAGGCCGTGTCGTTGCAGGTGATCAGGCCCGAGCCATTGCCTGAGATCTCGACCGTCAGCGTGAATTCGGGCTTCGGCTTGGATTGGGGGACGAAGCTCGCCGCGAGGGCTTCGTCGCCGTCGATTACGACTTCGCAGGTAGTGGCGGTCGATTCGTCGCACTGAGGGGTCTGCCAGCCGGCGAATTCAGATCCCGCTCCTGGGGACTCGGTCAGGGTGACGTGGGTGCCTTCTTCGTATTCGTGTTCGCAGGCAGCACCGCAGATGATCCCCGCTGGGGAGCTGGTGATCGTGCCGGTTCCGGTTCCGGTCTTTGAGACGGAGAGCTTGAACTTCGGCTTGGCGGCGGGGTTGAACCTGGCGCCGACGTTCTTGGCCGAGCTCATCGTCACCTTGCAGGTCCCAGAACCGGAGCAGGCCCCGCTCCATTCCTTGAATTCCGAGCCTGGGGAAGCCGCCTGGTTGAGCGTGACTTCAGTCCCTTCTTCGAATTCGGCTACGCAGCTCGAGCCGCAGTTGATTCCCGCGGGGGTCGAGGTGATCGTGCCCGAGCCGGTGCCGGCCTTGGCGACGCCCAGCTTGAACTTCGGCTTGGGTTTGAGGTTGAAGACGGCCCCGACGGACTTCGCTGCGCTCATCGTCACCTTGCACGCGCCGCTGCCAGAGCAGGCCCCGGTCCATTCTTTGAATTCGGAGCCCGCGGCCGGCGACTGGTTGAGCGTGACTTCGGTCCCTTCTTCGAATTCGGCTTCGCAGCCGGCACCCGATCCGCAGTTGATCCCCGCGGGGGTCGAGGTCACGGTGCCCGCTCCCGTTCCCGACTTGGAGAGGGTCAGCTTGAACTTCGGTTTGACAACCACGTTGAAGGTCGCCGTGACCGAACTGTTGGCTTCGAGCGTGAAGGAGCAGGGGGAGGTCGAACAGGCAGCTGCCGAGCCCGTACCCGCGCTGAAGCCGGCGAAGGTCGAGCCGGGGTTGGCGGTGGCTATGACTTCCACGGCGGTGCCATTGGGTTGGGGGCTAGTGCAGGCTCCTGCCGAGCCGCCGTTGAACTTGCATTTGACTTCACCGGTTCCGGTTCCCGTCTTGGTTATCGAGAGCGTGCGGGGGATCGGGCTGAAGACGGCCCCGACGGACTTCGCTGCGCTCATCGTCACCTTGCACGCGCCGCTGCCAGAGCAGGCGCCGGTCCATTCCTTGAATTCAGAGCCTGAGGCCGGCGACTGGTTGAGGGTGACTTCGACCCCTTCTTCGAATTCTGCTTCGCAGCCTGCGCCCGAGCCGCAGTTGATCCCCGCGGGGGTCGAGGTCACGGTGCCCGCTCCCGTTCCCGACTTGGAGAGGGTCAGCTTGAACTTCGGTTTGACAACCACGTTGAAGGTCGCCGTGACCGAACTGTTGGCTTCGAGCGTGAAGGAGCAGGGGGAGGTCGAACAGGCAGCTGCCGAGCCCGTACCCGCGCTGAAGCCGGCGAAGGTCGAGCCGGGGTTGGCGGTGGCTATGACTTCCACGGCGGTGCCATTGGGTTGGGGGCTAGTGCAGGCTCCTGCCGAGCCGCCGTTGAACTTGCATTTGACTTCACCGGTTCCGGTTCCCGTCTTGGTTATCGAGAGCGTGCGGGGGATCGGGCTGAAGACGGCCCCGACGGACTTCGCTGCGCTCATCGTCACCTTGCACGCGCCGCTGCCAGAGCAGGCCCCGGTCCATTCTTTGAATTCGGAGCCCGCGGCCGGCGACTGGTTGAGCGTGACTTCGGTCCCTTCTTCGAATTCGGCTTCGCAGCCGGCACCCGATCCGCAGTTGATCCCCGCGGGGGTCGAGGTCACGGTGCCCGCTCCCGTTCCCGACTTGGAGAGGGTCAGCTTGAACTTCGGTTTGACCGTGATGTTGAAGGTGGCCGTCACCGAGCTGTTGGCTTCGAGCGTGAAGGAGCAGGGGGAGGTCGAACAGGCAGCTGCCGAGCCCGTACCCGCGCTGAAGCCGGCGAAGGTCGAGCCGGGGTTGGCGGTGGCTATGACTTCCACGGCGGTGCCATTGGGTTGGGGGCTAGTGCAGGCTCCTGCCGAGCCGCCGTTGAACTTGCATTTGACTTCACCGGTTCCGGTTCCCGTCTTGGTTATCGAGAGCGTGCGGGGGATCGGGCTGAAGACGGCCCCGACGGACTTCGCTGCGCTCATCGTCACCTTGCACGCGCCGCTGCCAGAGCAGGCCCCGGTCCATTCTTTGAATTCGGAGCCCGCGGCCGGCGACTGGTTGAGCGTGACTTCGGTCCCTTCTTCGAATTCGGCTTCGCAGCCGGCACCCGATCCGCAGTTGATCCCCGCGGGGGTCGAGGTCACGGTGCCCGCTCCCGTTCCCGACTTGGAGAGGGTCAGCTTGAACTTCGGTTTGACCGTGATGTTGAAGGTGGCCGTCACCGAGCTGTTGGCTTCGAGCGTGAAGGAGCAGGGGGAGGTCGAACAGGCAGCTGCCGAGCCCGTACCCGCGCTGAAGCCGGCGAAGGTCGAGCCGGGGTTGGCGGTGGCTATGACTTCCACGGCGGTGCCATTGGGTTGGGGGCTAGTGCAGGCTCCTGCCGAGCCGCCGTTGAACTTGCATTTGACTTCACCGGTTCCGGTTCCCGTCTTGGTTATCGAGAGCGTGCGGGGGATCGGGCTGAAGACGGCCCCGACGGACTTCGCTGCGCTCATCGTCACCTTGCACGCGCCGCTGCCAGAGCAGGCCCCGGTCCATTCTTTGAATTCGGAGCCCGCGGCCGGCGACTGGTTGAGCGTGACTTCGGTCCCTTCTTCGAATTCGGCTTCGCAGCCGGCACCCGATCCGCAGTTGATCCCCGCGGGGGTCGAGGTCACGGTGCCCGCTCCCGTTCCCGACTTGGAGAGGGTCAGCTTGAACTTCGGTTTGACCGTGATGTTGAAGGTGGCCGTCACCGAGCTGTTGGCTTCGAGCGTGAAGGAGCAGGGGGAGGTCGAACAGGCAGCTGCCGAGCCCGTACCCGCGCTGAAGCCGGCGAAGGTCGAGCCGGGGTTGGCGGTGGCTATGACTTCGACCGCAGTGCCGTTGGGCTGGGGGCTGGTGCAGGCTCCGGCGGAGCCGCCGTTGAACTTGCATTTGACTTCGCCCGTTCCGGTGCCCGCTTTGGTTATCGAGAGGGTGCGGGGGATCAGGTTGAAGACGGCCCCGACCGATTTGGCTGCGCTCATCGTCACCTTGCAGGTCCCACTGCCGGTGCAGGCGCCGGTCCATTCCTTGAATTCGGATCCCGAGGAAGCCGCCTGGTGGAGTTCGACTTCGGTCCCTTCTTCGAATTCGGCTTCGCAGCCGGCTCCCGATCCGCAGTTGATGGCGGCGGGAGTGGAGGTCACCGTGCCGCTCCCCGTCCCTGACTTGGAGACCGTCAGCTTGAACTTCGGTTTGGCTTTTGGCACGAAGCTCGCCGCCACGCCTTCGTTGCCTTTGAGTTCGACTTCGCAGGTGGTGGCGGTCGATTCGTCGCACTGGGGGGTGCCCCAGCCGTTGAACTGACTGCCCGCGCCCGGGGTCTCGGTGAGGAGGACTTTGGCGCCTTTTGCGTAGCTGCCTTCGCAGGCCGGCCCGCCGGCGGAGGTGCAGCCGGAGATCGTGCCGGAGTCGGCGCTGACCGAGCCTTCGCCGCTGACGGTCACTTTCAGCGTGAAGGTCGCTCCTTGGGGACCGAAGCCGCCTTCGACCCGGGCGTCGTAGAGGTCGACCGAGCCGGGGTCGGGCGCGACGAGGCTCGATTCGGTGGTGAAGAAGACGTCGCGCCCGTCTTCGGAGGCCTCCCAGAATTCCGATTCGTCGGGGCTTTCCCCCGAGGAGATCAGGTAGAGGCAGCCGCCGTTTCGGGCGAAGTAGTCCGCGCCGCCTTCGTGGCAGCCGCCTTCGCCGGGCGCCTCCCACTCATAGACGTCCATCTGCCCGTTGGTGTCGCGCGGCAGCAGCGCGTCGTAAGAGTTGAAGAAGAGGCGCCCGCCGTCGGCCGCGAGCGCGCTGGAGGCATGCAGCGGGTGTTCCCAGGTCGCCAGCCAGGCGGCGGCTGGGACGCCGGAGCCTTCTCCTTCTTCGGGCCCCTCGTAGGGCAGGCGCATCGAGGCAAAGACCTGTGGGCGCCCCCCGCCCGGGTTGCAGGAGGCGCAGCGCAGCGCCCCGCTCGCCGCGTCGTAGAGGTAGACCTCGACCGCCGGCTTGCCGGTCGCGGTGTCGGTGTTGTCGTAGCCGGTCAGCGGCGCGCGCGAGTCGAAGGCGATCGTTCGGCCATCGGGGCTGACGCGGGTGGCGCGCAGGTAGGGCTCCTCTGAGGCGACGTCGTAGGGGGCCGCGGTGGCCCCGGGCTCCTTTTGCCCCAGGTCGAAGGGGCTGAGGCGGGCGAGGAAGACGTAGCTCGGTTCGCCCACTGCGCCGCGTTCGTAGAGATAGAGGTTGTCCGCGCCCGCCTCGGCTTCTTCGCCCTCGCCGTTGGCCCCGGCTCCCGCCAGAGCTTCGCGCGAGACGAAGTAGACGCGGGAGAGGTCGCGCGAGGCGCCTGCAACGCCCTCCACTTCCCCGGCGATCGGGTGCGAGGCGCTCGCCGGTTCGGCCGCGTAGCGGCCGAGGTCGAATTCATAGAGAGCTTCTTCCCCGCTTTGGGTGGCGGTGGTGTAGAGGGCGCGGGAGCCGTCGGCCGAGCCGTCCCAGAAGAAGTTGATGCCGCCCGTGCCGACCGGGACCGTGCAGGCCTTCGCCGCTTCCGAGCAGGGGCTGTAGGAGCCGAGCGCGATCGGGGTGGCGGTCGTTTGCAGCGCGTTGGCCGAGAGGGTGAGCTTGCCCGCTTCGGCGGCGATGATCTTCGTCCCGGAGGGCACCACCCCCGGCGCTTCGATCGTCTGCCCGACGGCGAAGGGCTGCGGGCCTTTGGAGGTGATCGGCGCCGATTCGGCCGTGAAGGTCGCCGCTTTGGAGAGGGTGAGGCTGGTCGCCGCTTTGCCGCAGGCCGGCGAGCAGGAGACGATCGTCGTCCCCGAGGGGATCTTCCCCGGCGCGGAGACCGCCTGGCCGGCGAGGAATTCCCCCAGGGTGGTTTCCTGCAGGGGCACCACGGCCGAGCCGGCGGTGAGCTTGGCCAGTCCCGCGGCGGCGGTCAGCGAGGTGACGGTCGGCGTGCCTTCGGTCAGTTTGCCGGTGCCGCTCGCCGCGCCGGCGGCGAAGCCGCTCTGGGGCTGGGCTGGGTGCAGGCGCAGGTAGAGGGAGCCGGCGGTGGACCAGTAGACCCGCTCGCCGTCTTCGGAGACGCCCCCGGCGAGGTCGCCCGCGGGGCCGCTGCCCACTTCGCTTGGGCCCGGCGCGGCATAGGAGTCGGGCAGGACGCTTGCCAGGTGAAGCGCCCCGCCCGAGCGGTCGTAGAGCTGGGCGGCGGCCCCCGTGGCGGCCCCTGGGAGGAGCCTCGCGCCGGCGGCGAGGATCACGTGGCCGCCGTCCCCGGAGAGGCCCTGAACCGAGTCGGCGCCCACGTAGCCGTCTTCGGTGCCGGGCGGGAGTTTATAGGGGGGGTTGGGGATCAGCGCTTCGAGCTCGCCTTCCCCCGGTTCGCAGTTGCCCCGGCGGTAGAGGTTGGGGTAGCCGACCTGCCCACTAGCGACCAGCGGCGGCGCCTGCGGGTCATAGAGCCAGCTGCCGCAGAGGTCGGGCGAGAAGGCCATGAATTCGCGCCCTTCGCCGAGGCCGAGACCTTCGCAGCAGGAGCTTCCCGAGAGCGGCGGGTGGATCGCCTGGCCAGACCAGCCGTCTTTGCCGCGGAGGGCGATGTACTGATTGAACTCGAGCCCCGCCGGGGAGCCCGAGAAGGCGTCCCGGGAGCCGTAGGTGAGCCGGTCGGCGCCGGAGGCCCTCTGCACGTAGCCGCCGGGGTCCCCGGCGCCCGAGAGCCCCCTCACCACGTCCCCCCCGTTTTTGTCCACCGGGCTGACCATCTCGTATGCCCGGCAGTCGGGCAGGAAGGCCGAGGCTTCGGTGCGCAGTTCCTGGTTGGGGCATTCGGTTTCGGGGGTGAAGGGCAGGTAGGTGGAGAGGGCGCGGTCGGGGCCTTCGCTCACGCAGCTCGCCGTGGGTTCGCTTTCGGGGTGGCAGTGGTTGAGCGCGACCACGCGGAAGTGGTAGGTGGTCCCAGGCGCGAGGCCGCTGAGCGCCAGGCTGAGGATCTGCGGGACCGGTTCGGCGCCGATCGCGGTTTCGGCGCTCGCGTGTTCGTAGGGGGCTTCGGTGAGGCCCCATTCGAAGCGGTAGGAGGTGGCGGCGCTCTGCGGGTTGATCTGCGCCTTCAGGGTCGCCTCGCTTCCCGAGACGCTCTCCGACCAGGTGCCGAGCAGTTCGGGCTTGGAGACGGTCTGGAAGCTGCGGTCTTCGCCCTGCGGCTCGGCGGGGCCGTTGGGGTTGGCCACCGCCAGGCGGTAGTGGTAGGCGGCTTCGGGGGAAAGGCCGGAGAGCTCGGCGTGGACTTCGGCGTCGCCGGTGCCGATTTCGGCCGGGGACTCGGCGCAGGGCGCCGAGCTGCCGTAGGCGGCGGTGGGGCCGTATTCGAATTTGCACTCGCTCAGTTCCACCCCGTGGGCTTCGACCGTGCCGCTGACCGTGGCGGTGGTCTCGCCGATCGCCGAGACGGCCCCGGTGGCGGCGTCGGGGACCGGCACCAGCGGGCCGTAGACCTCGAGGTGGTCTTCCGAGCCGCGCAGGTAGACCTTGCCGGTGGGGCCGACGGCGACCAGGGGGCTTGGGCCGAAGGGCTTGGAGATGAGCGCCGGCCCCGTGCTACCCGAGGCGTCGACGTCGAAGACGCCGCGGGCGCTGGGGCCTTCGCTGCCGAGCAGGACGTGCCCGTCGGTCGGGTCCACGGCGAGCTGTGCGGCTTCCTCGGCGTGGACGACGTTGCCGGGGATCGGGAAGATTTCGTAGTCGAGGGGGCCGGGCGAGCCGCCGAGCTTGTAGGCGTCGCCGCCGTTGTAGTCGCGGACGAAGAGCGAGCCGGCGGTGGGCCCGGCGCCGGCGGCGAGCTGGCAGGGCCGTTCGAGGCTCCCGCTGGCTGCGAAGGGCGCGCCGACCAGGTCGCCGTTCACGGGCGGGTTGGCGGCGGGGTCGTATTTGTAGATCTTCTGCTCTTTCGAGGTGCTGACGTAGACGTCCCCTGCGGGGTCGACGGTCACCCCGCAGGGCGCGATGGCACCCCCTTCGGCGAAGCTGAAGCCGCCGCCGCCGGTCAGCTGGCCGAGGTAGGCGCCGCTGGAGGCGAAGACGTCGATCGCCTGCACGGCGCCGCCCCCTTCTGCCGTGTTCTGGGTGACGTAGATGTCGCCGTCGGTGGCGGCGCCGGAGTTGTCGACGGCGACCTGGTAGTAGCTGGAAGCGAACAGCGTGGCGAAGCCGAGGCCGCCCTGGGGGGTTGCGTCGGCTTCGCCGGGGGCGCCGTCGATGAAGTTGGAGCCGAGCGCGGAGAAGTTGGCGGGCGTGCCGTCGGCGTGGTAGCGGGCGATCCGGTCGGCGCCCGCTTCGATCACCAAGACGTCGCCGCTGGACTGATCGACGGCTATGCCGGCGGGGGTGCTGAAGGTCGGCTGCGCGGCCGAGCCGAAGACTTCCTCGAAGGGGTGGACCAGGCCGGCCTGGGCGGGAGCGGGGATGAGGGCGAGGGCGGCGAGCGCCCCGGCCAGGGCGAGCAGGGGGCGGGGGGTGTTCCCAGCGATCCTCGCCACCGTCATCCTCCGCGCTGGCGCTGGCCCTTGCGGTGCCCCTTCGCCCCCTTGCACCCCATGGCCCCCACCACCGGCTCGACCCTCTCGAGCTTGCCGTTCTGGCCGCGCAGGCCGGCTTTGGCGCGGTTTCGCTTCGGCGCAGCGCAGAGGTCAGTCGAGTTGACGAGCAGCCCTTTCAGACCGCCTTCCATTTCGAGGATGAAGCGCGATACCGGGGCATCGGGGATGGCGGCGAAGGTGCTGCGGATGCCGCCGTGAACGGAGTCGATGCGCGCCGCCAGGTCGATGTCGACCAGCCCGTGCAGGGCGACGACGAGGTCTGGGAGATTGTGGTCGGAGGAGCGCAGGAAGACCGGGCCCTCGAGCGGTTGGTCGAGCAGCGGGCTCCAGGCCGTGGCGTGGCCGTAGACCGCGCCCGCAGGGCACTGCGAGCCGTTGCCCGCCCCGGCGGCGAACTGCACGCGGGTGCAGATCGTGCGGATGTGGGCCTGGTCGAGGAAGGCCGAGTGCGGCAGGGTGACGACGGCCGAGGAGAAATTGGCGTCGCCGGGCCGCGGGCTGACGAGGGCTTTCAGCGCCGGGTGCCCGCCGCGCTTGGCGGCGCCCTTCAGCTTGATCGCGAGCTTGGGCTCAAAGCCGAGGCTGGCGCAGTTGGCGGCCTGGTAGCGGGCGCTGAGCCCGACCGGGGAGTCGGGGGTCGGCGCCAGCACGGTGCCGCCGCCGAACAGGGTCGCCCTGGCCTTCTCTTCTTCGCAGGAGGTCGCGTTGAGGGTGAAGTCGGGCCTGTCGACGTAGACGCGGAGGTCCCTGACGTTCAGCGGGATGCCCTTGAGGATGTGGGGGATCGGGTCGGAGGCCGAGCCGTCGGCTTCGACTTCGCCGGTCACCGAGTTGAGGGTGAGGGCGATCCTGACCACGACCGTGCCGGCGTCGAAGGGGCCGGCGACCGCCGGGGTGATCGAGACCACCGAGAGCGGGTCACCGTGGTAGGGGCCGGCGAGGTAGAGCGAGCCGCCGACATAGGTGAGCTGGGAGCCGACGCCGGCGCCCGCCACGGTCCTGCCGATCTTCGAGGCGGCGGGGCAGCTCGGGCGCTCGAGCTCTTCCCGGCCGCCGTTGGCGCCGGTGCGCGACTGCGCCTGGGCGATGCCCGACTCCGGGCAGTAGGGGATGCCGGCGACCTTGCCGACCACGCCGGGGGGCAGGACCGAGCTGAACCTGGTCAGGTCCTGTTCGCCGTCTTGGCGGGTGAGGCGCATCGCGAACGGGCTGTAGGAGCCGGCCTGGTTGCTCAGCGTGCCGGCTTCGAAGCCCGGGTGGAAGGGGGCGGCGCCGCGCGGGCAGGCGCTTTCGTTGGGGCCAGAGACGATCTGGAAGGTCGAGGTCGATTCGACCGGCGAGCCGCCCGAGCGGGGGTAGAGCTTCGCCACCGTGTCGAAGCGCCCGCAGCCCGGCGGGCTGATCAGCGGCGCCCGGCCGCCTTCGCGGAAGTGCAGGCGAAAGCTGGAGAAGGGCAGCTGGGGGATGTCTTCGGCGGTCGTAAGCAGTCGGCCGGTCTGGGGGTCGGGGGTTACCCGCAGCGGCTGCTTGACGATGATTCCCAGGTCCCGGTTCTTGAACACCGCATAGACGGCGATCAGCGAGTCGCCGGCGAGGTTGTGGTAGGGCTCGGCGACGAAGAGCGAGCCCTTGATCGCCCCCGAAACCAGCGGGCTTTCCACTTCGAGGCCGCCGATCTTGGAAGCTTCCGGACAGCCCTGGCCGGGTTCGGCCGCGAGGGTTTCCCGTTCGAGATCGGCCTCGCTGCAAACCTCGAGCCCTTCGGCCTGGGAGGGGTTGACCGTCATCCCCTCGGGCAGCGCGACGACCGCCTTTTCGATCTCAGACTGGGCGGTGGCGCCGGCCAGGGCCGAGGTCAGGCCTTCGTCGTGGACGGCGAGGCTGAAGTCGAGGCCGCTCGGGCTGGAGGCCGCGCGGGTGCTCGGAGTGGCATCGATCGAGGGTTTGAAGTTGAGCAGCCCGCAGCCGCCGAGCGCCCCGATCGGGGCGCTGCCCGAGGCCGTCTCCCCTTCCCACGACAGTGCCTGGAAGCTGGCCGAGAGCGGTTCGGAGCATTGCGTGGGCAAGGTGAGGAAGGGCTTGGGGTTGGCGCTCACCGTGCAGGCTTTTTCGCCGCCGGCGAAGCGGAAGGCGCCGACTTCCCCGGGCGGCGGCGAGTTGGCGGCCAGCGGGCCGCAGGGGCTGCGCATGTGGTCGTGGGCGGGGTCCGCGGGGTAGCCCCAGATCTGGATCTTGGCGCCGAGCACTTCGACCACCTGCGGCGTGTTGCGCGAGACGGCGATCGCTTCGTAGGGGGGGTTGGGATTGAGGGTGATGTCGATGAAGACGTCCTGGCTGAGGACGCGAAAGCCGAGCCGAGCCAGCACGCCGGGGGGCGGGGCGACGTTGAACACCGATACCGGTTCCCAGGCGACCGAGGTCGATTCGGGGGTCGCCTTCTGCGCGACGCCGGCGACGCCGATCTGGGTGGCGGGGGGGCAGTTGGGAGCGTTTGCGAGTTTCGCGTTTTCTTCCAGGAACTGGGCGGTGGTGCAGCGCTGGTAGGCGGTGGTGTCGCCGACCAGCCCGGGGGGAGTGCGGGCGAGGAAGTCGCGCAGCCAGCCTTGCGGGGTGAGCGTCGCTTCGTCGAAGTCCGCCCCGAGCGTGGTGGTGAGCGCGAACGGGTGCGAGCCCGCCCGGGTGTCGGCCGAGCCGTCTTCTTCTTCGAGGGCCACCCCGAAGGAATGGATGCCGAAGGCGTCGGCCGACGCCGGCAGGGAGCCTGCGAGGGCGCCGGCAACGAGGAGGGCGAGGGCCAGCAGGGCGGCCTTGCCGATGCGCGCGCTCATCGGGCGCCTCTCCGGTTGGCGCGCGCTCGGCGCTGCTTTACGCACCGCGTCCGGCCCTCGCGGCGCACCCGCCGTCGGCCCGCCGGGCAGCGCCTGCGCTTGGCCGGTGGTTCGACCACGTTGCCCGCCCCGCGCAGGGCCGCCGAGGCCGGGGTCGGGCTCTCGGGCGCCGGCGCCGGGCTCTGGCAGGCTTCCCCTTCACAGGATGCGGCCGCCCCCGGGTAGGCAAAGCCCCCGCCCACCCGAGCGTCGTAGAGGTCGACCGAGCCGGGGTCGGGCGCCACGAGGCTCGATTCGGTGGTGAAGAAGACGTCGCGCCCGTCTTCGGAGGCCTCCCAGAATTCCGATTCGTCGGGGCTTTCCCCCGAGGAGATCAGGTAGAGGCAGCCGCCGTTTCGGGCGAAGTAGTCCGCGCCGCCTTCGTGGCAGCCGCCTTCGCCGGGCGCCTCCCACTCATAGACGTCCATCTGCCCGTTGGTGTCGCGCGGCAGCAGCGCGTCGTAGGAGTTGAAGAAGAGGCGCGCTCCGTCGGCCGCGAGCGGCCGGGAGGCATACGGCGACTGCTCCCAGGTCGGCAGCCAGGCGGCGGCGGGGACGTGGGTCGGCCAAAACGGTTCCCCCAGGGACCACGGGAAGGTGTAGGGGATCTTCAGGAGCTTGGTCCGCGGCCGCCCCCCGCTCGGGTTGCACGAGGCGCAGCGCACCCGACCGTCGGCGGCGCTGTAGATGTAGACCTCGACCGCCGGCCGCCCCGAGGAGGTGTCGGTGTTGTCATAGCCCGTCAGCGGCGCGCGCGAGTCGAAGGCGATCGTTCCGCCGTCGGGGCTGACCCTGGTCGCGCGCAGGTAGGGTTCTTGTTCGGCGATGTCGTATGGGGCCAGGTTGGAGCCGGGCTCTTTTCCCCCCACGTCGAGGGGGCTGAGCCGGGCGACGAAGGCATGGCTCGCTTCGCCCCCTTCGCCGCGCTCGTAGAGGTAGAGGTTGTCCGCTCCCGCTTCGGCTTCTTCGCCCTCGCCGTTGGCCCCGGCTCCCGCCAGAGCTTCGCGCGAGACGAAGTAGACGCGGGAGAGGTCGCGCGAGGCGCCGGCGACTCCCTCCACTTCTTCGGCGATCGGCTGCGAGGCGCTCGCCGGTTCGGCCGCGTAGCGGCCGAGGTCGAATTCATAGAGCGTCGCTTTGCCGCTTTCTATGCTTCCTTCGGTATAGAGGGCCCGGGAGCCGTCGGCTGAGCCGGCCCAGAAGTAAGCGGGGGCGGCGCTGACCGGGACCGTGCAGGCCCCGCTCGGTTCCGAGCAGGCGCTGTAGGAGCCGAGCGCGATCGGGCTGGCGGTCGTTTGCAGCGCGTTGGCCGAGAGGGTGAGCTTGCCCGCTTCGGCGGCGATGATCTTCGTCCCGGAGGGCACCACCCCCGGCGCTTCGATCGTCTGCCCGACGGCGAAGGGCTGCGGGCCTTTGGAGGTGATCGGCGCCGATTCGGCCGTGAAGGTCGCCGCTTTGGAGAGGGTGAGGCTGGTCGCCGCTTTGCCGCAGGCCGGCGAGCAGGAGACGATCGTCGTCCCCGAGGGGATCTTCCCCGGCGCGGAGACCGCCTGGCCGGCGAGGAATTCGCCGAGCGTGGTTTCCTGCAGGGGCGCCACGGCCGAGCCGGCGGTGAGCTTGGCCAGCCCGGTGGCGCTGACCAGCGCGGTGACGGTCGGCGTGCCTTCGGTCAGCTCGCCGGTGCCGCTCGCCGCGCCGTCGACGAAGCCGCTCTGGGGCTGGGCGGGGTGCAGGCGCAGGTAGAGCTTTCCCGCGTTCCAGTAGACCCGCTCGCCGTCGGCGGAGACCGCGCTCGCCAGATTGTTGTGCCAGGAATTACCGGATTCGGCGCCGCCCAGGTAGCCTCCGCTCGGAGCCCCGTTCGGTTTGACGCTGACAAGGTGGATCGCTCCGCCGAAGCGGTCATAGAGCTTCGTCCCTTCGGGCGTTTCCTCGGGCGCTTCGGGGGTGAGCTTCGCCTTGGCGACGAAGAGCGCGTCTCGGCCGTCGGCCGAGACGCCCTCCACCCCTTCTTTGCGGTCGACGTAGAGCGCTTCGGTGCCGCCCGGCGGCGCCACGTCGGTCAACGCTTCCAGTTCGCCCGCCCCCGGGCCGCAGTCCTGGCGCCGGTAGAGGTTGGCGTGGCCGTCGATCCCGCCCGCCGGCGCCGGCGTCTGGTAGTCGACCATCCAGCCCTGGCAGAGGTCGGGCGTGAAGGCGAAGAACTGGCGGTAGCCGTCGAGCAGGTCGCGGGTGACCCGGTGGCCGGTGATCGGCGGGTGGATGCCGCCGTTCGACCAGCCCCCTTCCCCGCGGCTCGCCAGGTACTGGTTGAAGTTTGCCCCCGCTTCCGTCTCGCCGAAGCCCGCCAGGGAGCTGTAGGTGATGCGGTTGCCGTCCGGGGCGGCCTGCGTGTAGCTGTCGGGGTCGCCGGGGCCGATCGAGCCCCTCACCACGTCCCCCCCGTTTTTGTCCACCGGGCTGACCATCTCGTATGCCCGGCAGTCGGGCAGGAAGGCCGAGGCTTCGGTGCGCAGTTCCTGGTTGGGGCATTCGGTTTCGGGGGTGAAGGGCAGGTAGGTGGAGAGGGCGCGGTCGGGGCCTTCGCTCACGCAGCTCGCCGTGGGTTCGCTTTCGGGGTGGCAGTGGTTGAGCGCGACCACGCGGAAGTGGTAGGTGGTCCCAGGCGCGAGGCCGCTGAGCGCCAGGCTGAGGATCTGCGGGACCGGTTCGGCGCCGATCGCGGTTTCGGCGCTCGCGTGTTCGTAGGGGGCTTCGGTGAGGCCCCATTCGAAGCGGTAGGAGGTGGCGGCGCTCTGCGGGTTGATCTGCGCCTTCAGGGTCGCCTCGCTTCCCGAGACGCTCTCCGACCAGGTGCCGAGCAGTTCGGGCTTGGAGACGGGTCTGGAAGCTGCGGTCTTCGCCCTGCGGCTCGGCGGGGCCGTTGGGGTTGGCCACCGCCAGGCGGTAGTGGTAGGCGGCTTCGGGGGAAAGGCCGGAGAGCTCGGCGTGGACTTCGGCGTCGCCGGTGCCGATTTCGGCCGGGGACTCGGCGCAGGGCGCCGAGCTGCCGTAGGCGGCGGTGGGGCCGTATTCGAATTTGCACTCGCTCAGTTCCACCCCGTGGGCTTCGACCGTGCCGCTGACCGTGGCGGTGGTCTCGCCGATCGCCGAGACGGCCCCGGTGGCGGCGTCGGGGACCGGCACCAGCGGGCCGTAGACCTCGAGGTGGTCTTCCGAGCCGCGCAGGTAGACCTTGCCGGTGGGGCCGACGGCGACCAGGGGGCTTGGGCCGAAGGGCTTGGAGATGAGCGCCGGCCCCGTGCTACCCGAGGCGTCGACGTCGAAGACGCCGCGGGCGCTGGGGCCTTCGCTGCCGAGCAGGACGTGCCCGTCGGTCGGGTCCACGGCGAGCTGTGCGGCTTCCTCGGCGTGGACGACGTTGCCGGGGATCGGGAAGATTTCGTAGTCGAGGGGGCCGGGCGAGCCGCCGAGCTTGTAGGCGTCGCCGCCGTTGTAGTCGCGGACGAAGAGCGAGCCGGCGGTGGGCCCGGCGCCGGCGGCGAGCTGGCAGGGCCGTTCGAGGCTCCCGCTGGCTGCGAAGGGCGCGCCGACCAGGTCGCCGTTCACGGGCGGGTTGGCGGCGGGGTCGTATTTGTAGATCTTCTGCTCTTTCGAGGTGCTGACGTAGACGTCCCCTGCGGGGTCGACGGTCACCCCGCAGGGCGCGATGGCACCCCCTTCGGCGAAGCTGAAGCCGCCGCCGCCGGTCAGCTGGCCGAGGTAGGCGCCGCTGGAGGCGAAGACGTCGATCGCCTGCACGGCGCCGCCCCCTTCTGCCGTGTTCTGGGTGACGTAGATGTCGCCGTCGGTGGCGGCGCCGGAATCGTCGACGGCGACTTGGTAGAAGTTGTAGGCAAAGATGGTGGTGAAGCCGAGGCCGCCCTGGGGGGTTGCGTCGGCTTCGCCGGGGGCGCCGTCGATGAAGTTGGAGCCGAGCGCGGAGAAGTTGGCGGGCGTGCCGTCGGCGTGGTAGCGGGCGATCCGGTCGGCGCCCGCTTCGATCACCAAGACGTCGCCGCTGGACTGATCGACGGCTATGCCGGCGGGGGTGCTGAAGGTCGGCTGCGCGGCCGAGCCGAAGACTTCCTCGAAGGGGTGGACCAGGCCGGCCTGGGCGGGAGCGGGGATGAGGGCGAGGGCGGCGAGCGCCCCGGCCAGGGCGAGCAGTGGGCGGGGCGTGTGCCACGGCGCCCGTGCCCAAGCCGGCCGCGAGTCGTCTCTCCGTTGCCTTCTCATCCGCTTCGTCCTCTCCCTTGGTCCCTGCCTGTCCCGGTTACTTGTGCTTCGCTTCGAGGCCGGTGGCCGCGGGGCTTCCCTTTGCCCCGCGGCCCTTGGCCTTTGCTCCTATTCGAACTTCGCGACCAGCGTGTGACTGGCGCTCATCGGCACCGCGCAGCTGAGCGCGTTGCCGGTGCAGGTGCCGGCGCCGGTCGTCCAGGTGACCTGGGTCGTGCCTTTGTTCAGCGTCACCGTCACCGGGACTTCTTCTGAGGAGAAGAATTCAGCCGAAGCTGCGGTGCAGGTGTAGCCGCAATTGATGTTGGTCGGTTTGGTCTTGACGAAGCCCTGCCCGCCGCCTTCCTTGCTGAAGGTCAGCGTGTGCTTCGCGTTTTCGGCGTAGACCTCTTCGATCGCCGAATCCGAGTTGAACGCCGCGATCGCGCAGGTTTCGGTCGTGACTTCGTTGCAGCTGGCTGCCGAGCCGGTTCCGTTCGTGTATTTCACGAAGTGGAAGTTCTTGGCCGGCTTTGCTTTCAGCGTCAGGGCGCCTTCCTTGTAGGCGGCCGAGGAGGAGATGCAGCCGTAGCCGCAGTTGACGCCTCCCGGAGCCGTGGAGAAGATGCCGTTGGGGTTTGACTTGGTCCCGGTGAGGCTCCAGGTCTTGTAGAACTTCGCGCCGACGGTCTTCGCTTCGGTCAGCGAGACCGTGCACTGGCGGCCGTTGACCGTGCCGCAGCCTTTCCAGCTCTTGAAGGCGTAGCCCGCCGCCGGGGAGGCGGTCAGGGTTACCGAGCCTTCGGCGATCGATTCGGTTTCGCAGGAATGCGGGGCGCTGCCGGTGCATTCGAGCCCTGCCGGGTTGGAGACGACCGTGCCCGAGCCTTCTTCGATGTTGAGGGTGAGTTTGGGCCCGCCGGTGGGTATGGCGTCGAAGACGTAGGTGATCGAGGCTTCCCCTCCGTTGCCGGTGATAAAGCAGTCGGGTGCGGCGGTGAATGCGCATTCGCCTTCTTCTTCTATGGATCCGACGAATTCAGAGCCCGGATCGGCTTCGGCGTGCAAGGCGATTCCCGAGATGCCCGGAAGGGCTTCTTCTTCGACCATTTCGGTTTCGCAGAGGCCGGTGGCCGGCGGGCCGCTGCATTCGATCGGCGGTTCGCCTTCCCAGGCGTTTCCGAAGGCTTTGAGGAATTCGAGTTCTTCGCTTTTGAAGCCAGATGCTCCGCCCACGCTGCTGACTTCGCCGCTGCCGGTGCCCGCGACGTGCACGGTCAGACCACCTTCGGCGAACGCCTGCGCGGCCGGCACGAGCATGAACGCCGCGACAGTGGCGAGCAGGATGGTCAGGCGGAGCCGGCCCGAGGGCGGACTGCTCCCGAGGTCGCTGATTTTGCGTCTCACGTAGATCTCTCCTTGTGCGTTGAGCCCCTGCCGGGCCGCTTCCGGCGGCCTTCGGGCGACTCCGTTTTCCCTGTGGTGTTCCTGAAACTCGCGAGGTGTCTAGCGTTCCCAGAGGGTGCTAGGCGTACCGACGAGTACGGCCAGCAAACCACCTACACGCGGGTTTGTCAAGGAAGCGTTCCCGAAGAAGGGAGAGCGTTTCTAGAAACGCGCGCGGTATCTCGCTGTCCCCTGGATGCGAATCAGGAGAGGGCCGACAGAAGATCTGCCGGGGCGCAGATCGGCGCGCCGCCGGACATTTCCAGTAGACCCGAATCGCCGGAGGCCAGAAGGGCAGCCCTGTCATGAGCGAGGGCGATCAGGTAGTCGTCATCGGGATCGGGCGAGCGGAGCGGCGGCGGGCCCTCCGGGTCCGCGGCGAGCACGGCGAGGCGCCCAGAGCCGGTCGAGGGCGGTGCGAACAATGTCCTCGGCGAGCGTGACGGTCCTCCGTATCTTCGGCATAGACGCATTTTGCATCAAGGTGACGCTTTGGCCCTACACGCCGGAACGCCCCTCCCTTACCCAGGAAGCCAGCAGGGGGTCGACGACGCGCAGACCGGTTGCCGTGGAGGAGTCCTCGGCGACCTCGCCGCGATCGACGAGCGCCTCGATAGCCCTGACCACGGCCCCGCCCCTCGAGCCGCCGTGGCGCCGCCCGGCGGCATAGATGCCCTCGCGACCCTCGGCGACTCCGGCGAGCACCCGCCGCTGGGAGGTCGGCAATGCCGACCAGGCGGCGCGCAGCTCGTCGCGGGCCTCGTGCATCACCCGGTCGAAGGCTGAGAGCCAAGTGTCCTCCGTGGCTTCCTCGCCCTCGGGGGTCAGCTCCCAGAGGACGTGAGCGAGCAGCATCGTGCGCTGAGGGTGGCCGGCCGCGGTGTCGAGCAGCGGCTCCAGCGCGGTGCCGAGCCTGCGGCCGGTGGCCTCGAAGTGGGCCGAGAGGTGCTCTGCTACGTCATCGGAGCGCAGCGGCGGCAGGTCGACCGGCCCGGCCTGCCCGTAGAAGGCACGGCGGCGATCGGCGAAGAGCTCGCGCATCATCCCGACCTGCGAGCCCGCGAAAACGTAACTGGCGGCGTCGCCGTGGTGCTGGATCTCAGAGCGAATCACGGCGTCGGCGCGCTCCTTGGCGGCGAGGATGTCTTGGAACTCGTCGAAGATCACCAGCGTTCGCGTCCCGTGCTTCTCATAGAGGCGGGCGGGGAGGGCGAGGCGCTCCACCAGCGGCGGCTCGGCCTGTGGGTCGACGGTCACCTCGACCCCGGCCGGAAGCGGGCCTCCCCCCACCTGAAGCGTAGGCCGCAGGAGGCGCCTGATACCGGCGAACCAGGTCGCGAGGCGACCCTGCAGCTCGGCGGCGTAGGCGCGCTCGATCCGCTGCGCGATGTCGTCGAGCGTCAGGACGCCGAAAAAGTCGACATAGATCGCTGCCCAACCCTCGCGCCGAGCATCGGCCGCCACGCGGGAGAGCAGCGAGGTCTTGCCGTAGCGGCGCGGCGCCACGAGGCGGCTGTTGTTGCCGCCGACGGCCCGCTCCAGCAGCGCCCGCGCCTCCTCGTCGCGGTCGAGCAGCTCCTCCGGCGGGACCGGCTCGCTGTATCGGAATGGGTTTGTGCTCTCTGTCATAGAGCTGATCTGCTCTCTATTGTAGAGCAGACTCCCTGAGGCGGGAGGCCTTGGTGGCGCAGAGTGCCGGCGTTCGGTCAGGCTCCGGGAGCCATCGTTCGCAGGCCGGCGAGGCGTGCGGCGGCGGCCTGGCGCTCGTCGTAGGTGACGAACGCCTCGATCGGATCCAGATCGACGGCGGCAGCGACATGGATCGCATCGAGGGCTCGCAGCGCCGGCTCGGCAAGCGCCCCCGCGCCGGCGAGGAGGGCTCGATCGAGGGGCCGCAGCGCGAGCGCATCGACCAGCTCGCCGGCGCGTTCCAGCAGCAGGCCGAGCGGGAGCGCGGGGTCCTGTGCGACCGCCCGACGCACCGCGCGGGGGATCTCGGTCAGGACCAGCTCGCTGCTGACCAGGTCCGCTCCCTCGAGATAAGCCCGCAAAGCGCCCGACTCGGCCTCCTCGCGGACGAGCTTGACCAACGCGGAGGCATCCGCGTAGAAGACCGCCACGGCTCAGCGATCGCCGCGGATGTCGTCGAGCGCACGGCTCAATGCCCGCGGATCGCCCGACAACTCCAGCGGCTCCGGCAGGCCCGACCGGATCGGCCGTGACACCCGTCCCTCGGCGATCAACCGATCCAGATCGGGACCGCTCCTCGGCGCCGGTCCAAGCTCGGCCACCGGCCGATTGCGATCGGTCACCACCAGCCGCTCCCCCTTGCCAACACGCCGCAGGTAGACGCTCAGGTTCTGCCGCAGCTCCGCAACACCGACCGAATCGCTCATGTACATGAAGGTAGCAGGTAGATCAAAACGCGCGGCAAGCCGAGCCGCTTGGCTTCGGCGAGCTCACTCGGTCTCGACCCGCCGGATGTAGCCGGCGAACCCCGGAACCGTGAATGCCACCTGGCCACGGGCGGGGCTGTAGATCAGCCCGTCGTCGATCAGGCGATCACGGGTTGGCGCAGCAGCTCGATGGCCGCCGAAGGCGGCGGCGACCGAGCCGCTGCTTACAGCGCCATCGCCAAGTGCGGCCATCTCGCGCATGTAGTCCTTGGCTCGCCCGCTCGCCCGGGCCCAGCGGCCGGCATAGAGGTCGCTGTCCAGCTCCTGGCGCCCCACGCGCAGTGCCTCATCCGCCTCCGCCCCGCCAACCCGCGGACCCTCGGCCACCTCCCATGCGGCATGGCCGTAGACCTGAATGAAATAGGGGTAGCCCTCGCACGCCGCGAGCAAGGTCTCGAGGGCGGTCGGATCGAAGTCCAGCCCAGGGTCGACGCCACGTGCCGGCTCGACGAGCGCCGCAACGGCGGCCTCCGGGGAAAGCGGGCCGAGCGACCGGTAGCTGAACAGGCGCTCCGCGTAGGTCTTCGCCGAGAGAAGCCGGCCGCGGAGCGGCGGCAGGCCGGCGATCAGCACGGCGAGGGGCAGATCCCGCTTCGAGAGATCGTGCATCGCGGCGCACAGGGCCTCGAGCGCCTCTGGCTCTGCCTGCTGCAGCTCATCGAGCAGGAAGATCACTCCCGTGCCGGTATCGCGTGCGGTTTCGCCGAGGGCCCGAAAGAGATCGACCAGATCGGTCTCGAACGCGGCGGAGGTTGCGAGCGAGTCGACGTCCAGGCTGACCTCGATGCCGCTCGCGGGATCCTGAACCCGCACCCGGCGAATCATCGCGGCGAGGCGGGAGAGGGCCTCGCGCACAGCGCCTTTTTGCTCGAGCCGGCGCAGGATCACCGAGGCGCGGTCGGCGAGCGCCGTGCGAAAACCGAGATCGGAGCGAGCCTCGAGCCCCTGGGCGATCCAGCCCAGCTCGTCTGCCGACTCTTCCGCCGCCGACAGCAGGGCGGTCTTGCCGACCCCGCGCAGGCCGGTGAGCACGATGCTGCGCTCACCGCGACCCGCGTGCAGCCTGCCCAGCAGGGTCGCGATCGCTTCGAGCTCGCTCTCGCGACCGGCCAGGATCGGCGGCGGCGCGCCAGCTCCAGGGCGATAGGGGTTGAGCAGGGAATCCATCTCCCTAACAAATACTAGCCGATACTACGGGAAATTCATTAGTATCAATTAGTATTCGTCTCGACCCGCCTATGCCAGGCCCTGGCGGCCGGCGGCGATCCAGCGCGCGAGGAGCGGATCGACGATCTCGAGCTCGTCGCCTTCGCCCTGCACGTATCCCTCCTCGATCAACCGATCGCGGGCATCCCTCGCCGTCGACCGGGCCAGCTGCAGCTCGTCGAGGACGCTCTTCCTCATGAGAAGGCCGGGGCCGCGCGCGATCGCTGCCAGGGCTCGTCTCTCGGCGTCCGCCAGTCCATTCCAGATCGAGTCGAGCTCGTCCCGCAGCTCCAGGTAGACGTCGCTCAGCGCCTCCTGCCAGCCGCCCTCGTCGCTCTTCCCTCCCGCAGCGGTCCTCTCCCAGAGGAAGTGCGCCAACAGCATCGCGCGCTGGGGGTGACCCCGGGCGGTTGCCAGGAGAGGGTCGAGAATGCCGCCTACATCGCGGCCCGAACGAGTGAAGCGGTCGCCGATGTAGGTGCCGAGAGCATCCTCTGGAAGCGGACCGAGCCGCACGGCGCGCGCCTGGCCATAAAACGGCCTCGTGCGGTCGCCGAACAGGCGGCGCATCATGCCGGGATGCGAGCCGGCGAAGATGTAGCTCGCCTCGGCCTCGTGCTGCTCCAGGCGGCTGCGGATCAGGCCGTCGAGCGGCGGCTTGGTCAGCAGGATGTCCTGGAACTCGTCGAAGACGACCAGGGTGGGGCTGCCCGTCCTCTCCATGATCTTCACCGGGAGATCGAGCAGCCAGTTGAGGCGGCGGCCGATATCGGTCTCGATCGTCGGCTCCAGAGCGACCCCGGTCTTCGGGATCCTGACGGTGGAGCGGAACGTGCGGATGATTCCGACGGCAAGGTTCCGCACGGCCCCGTGCAGGCTCGTCCGGTAGGCGTCCTCGATCCGATCGGCTGCCTCCGTCACCGAGAGCAGCCCGTAGAAGTTGACGTAGACCGTGTTCATTCCGAGCTTCTCCGCCTCGGCGCGCACCCTCTTGAGGAGGGTCGTCTTGCCGTAGCGGCGGGGAGCCGTGAGCCGGCTGTTGCTGTTCCCCTCCGCCAGGCGGACCAGGAGCTGCAGATCGCGCTCTCGATCGATCAGCTCGTCCGCCGAGGCGGGCTTCGAGAAGTTGAACGGATTGAGCTCCGCCATCTCAGTCACTTCTGGAGAGTAGCGCGGTGGCGGATTTTCCGCCACATATGTGGCGGATTTCCCGCCACATACACAAGCCTGGGTTACGCGGCCTCGCGGCTGAGGCGGGAGGCTTCGGCGGGGCCGAGGTAGGGGGCGAGGACGAACTCGGCGCAGTCGGGGAGGAGGTCCTCGAGCCGCTCGGCTTCGCCGGCGGCGACCTTGCGCTGGGCGAGCGAGACGAGCGAGCCGATCACGGCGTGCTCGGTCGAGTCGGGGAGGGGGCGCTCGCCGGCCGGGCGCTCGGCGCGGCCGAGGCGCAGCGGCGCGGCCAGCTCGCCGATCGCCCGGTCGAAGCGGGCGGTCACCGCCGGGCCGGCGCCGCGCGACTCGACCAGGCAGAGGCGCGCCAGGTCGGGCTCGGCGGCGAGGAAGGAGAGCGACCGCGCGGGTCGCGGCGATCGCCTGCGCCGGCCAGCCCTCGAGCGGCGCGACGGCCTCGGCGACCAGCTCGCGCAGGTGCTCGACGACGACCTCGAAGGCGGCGAGGAAGCACTGCTCCTTGCCCTCGAAGTTCTCGTAGAAGACGCGGCGGGAGACCTTCGCCTCGCCGGTGATGTCGGCTGAGGGTGACCGCGGCGTAGCCCTTCGCGGCGACCGCGGTGGCGAGGGCGGCGATCAGCCGCTCGCGCTGGTGGTGGGCGACCTGCTCGCGGCTGTAGCCGTGGCGGCCGGCGGGCAGGGGGCCGAGCTCTTCGGCGGGCATCCGGTGCGGCGGCGGGCTAGGCGGAGATCGCGTCGGCGACCTCGCCGGCCTCCCGCACCGCTTCGTCCTCGCCGACGAAGGGGCGGAGGACGAACTCGACGGTCTCCGGCAGCAGGCCGCGCAGCTGGGCCGCTTCGCCCGCCATCAGGCGCTGGCCGAGCAGCCAGGCGATCCCCCCGGCGATCGTTTCTTCGAGGCTCTCCGGCAGCGTGTCGCCGCGCGGGTTGAGCGCGCGGCCGGGGGCGATCAGCTGCGCCAGCCGCTTCAGCGCCGCCTCGTGCCGCCCGGCCGCCGCCGGGCCGGCGGCGTTGGCCTCGACCAGGCAGACGCGGGCGACGGTCGGGTTGGCGGCGACCTCGTCGAAGAGGGCGCCGAGGGCGGCGCCGATGCGGTCGGCCCAGGGCCCTTCTTCGCGCCGGTAGGCGCCCTCGACCTTGCGCGCGCCGCGCTCGATGCCGGCGTCGAGCAGCGCCAGGAAGGCGGCTTCCTTGTCGGGGTAGTGCTTGTAGAAGGTCTTGTAGCCGACCTTGGCGCGGCGGACGATCGTCTCGATCGTCGTCTCCTGGTACCCCTGCTCGGCGACCTGCTCGGCGGTCGCCTCGAGGATGCGGCGGCGCTGCTCGTCCTCGGCCGCGTCGCGGCCGACCGGCTCGGGGCCGGGAGGCTGCCTGGAGGCCTTTCCGGGTAGCGCTCGCACAGCCCCAGGATAGCGCCAGTTCCCATTGGTACGAAACAGGTACATGGAGTGGGGAAAGTTCCCAAACATAAGCTATGGTGTCCTGAATGGACGCTCCCGGCCCCTTGCGCGCAGTCCGCTCCTGGGAGGAGCTCGAGCCCGACCGCTCCGAGGAGCGCCGCGTCCACGAGGCGGTGCTGAACGCGGTCGGCGAGCTCGGCTACGCGAAGGCGACGGTGCGCGAGATCGCCGGGCGCGGCGAGATCACCGAGGAGCGCTTCCAGCGCCGCTTCGGCGGCAAGGAGCGCTGCTTCGCCGCGGCTTACGCCGAGGCGGCCGAGGCGGCTGCGCGACGAGCTGGCCGCCGCCTGCGAGGAGGCGCCCGGCTGGAAGGCGGGCTTCGAGGCGGCGCTCGCCGCCCTGCTGCGCTTCGTCGCCGAGCAGCCGCCGATGGCCCGCTCGCTGCTGATCGAGGTGAAGGCGGCGCGCGGGGAGGCCTGGGAGAAGCACCAGGAGACGGTCGAGCTGCTGACCGCGGCGGTCGGCGCCGCCCGCGAGGAGCCGGGCGCCCGCCCCAACGCCTCGCCGATGACCGCCGGCTTCGTCGTCGGCGCGATCGAGGAATCGCTCTGCATCGAGATCGCCGCCGGCCGAGCCGCCGAGGCCGAGCGCCTCCACCCCGACCTCACCCACCTAGCCTTCCTGCAGCTCTTCGGCGAGGAGGACGACCGCTAGCTCGGGGGGCCGTTCTACGACTTGTGCGATGCGCTGTTGTGGGGCGCCCTCAGCCAGCGTGGTAGCTCCGGCAGCATGTCGCCGAAGACGCCCATGATGCCGCCGCCTGCGACAGCGGCTAGACCGAGGATCGCCACACGAACCGCCGGGCTCGCATCGACTGCTTTGAGCAGTAGCGCCGATCCTATGACGGCGACGACCGGGCCTGCGAGAAGTGCGATTCGGAATGCCATGAGATTCAGAATAGGGCTTCGATCAGGAGAAAGATGCCGCCGATGGCCGCCCCCAAGAAGAATCCGACTCCGGTGACACGTTCGACGTCGTGCTTGGGAAGGCGAGCGAGGATCGCCCCGTAATGACTTGCTCCGCCAATCAGGCCGGTGAAGCCGACGAGGATGGCAACGGCACCTGAAACGACTTCGATCAGCATGCCCGAAGCCGTGAGCTCCGAAGGGGAAATCGACGACATGCTCCGACCGTAAGAGGCGGCGGCGCACGCGTGGCGCGCTGAATGTGAATTGTGTGGGCCTTCTTCGTGCCCGGAGACGCGCAGCTAACCGACTTCAGTCGGGCTCGAACGGGTTGACGTGGTCGACGCCGGTTCGCTCCACGTCCTTGACGTTTCGGGTGGCAAGCGTGAGGCCATGCACCCTTGCCGTCGCGGCCAGCAGGCCGTCGACGTCGGGTAGCCGGTCTGGGACGGCCATACGGCCCCACTCCTCGGCGATCGAGCGGTCTACTGAGAGGATCCGGTTCTGGTGCTGGTCGGCGATTCGCCCCAGCCAGGTCTCCAGCGCAGCGGCGAACTTCCGATCCCGGCGTCGCGCACTCTCATCCCGCGGCGAATCTCCCCGAGCGTGAGCACGCTGAGGAAGATCTCGTTCTCGTCAGAGCGGGCGAACCAGGCGACCACGTTGGGGTCCGCTCGAGCGCCCTTCTGCAGCTCGGAAACGACGTTCGTGTCGATCAGGAAGCTCAAAATTCAACCGGGGGGCGCCCGTAGTCGCGCGGCCGCTCCAAATCCAGGTCGCCCTCGGGCATTTCGAGCAGGAGCTGCTTGAGCGAGCTTCCCGGGCCCGGATTCCTCAGCGCGCTGCGGAGGATCTCCCGGTGCTCCTCCTCGGCGGAACGGCCATGGGAAGCGGCGCGAAGCTTGAGCTCGCGCACCACCTCGGCCTCTATGTCGCGAACGAGAAGCTGCGCCACTCCTGGAATGCTAGCAGTGCTAGCACGGGGACCAGATGGTCTGGAGGGGGAGGGCCCAGACCTTTGGCGCAAGGCGCACCGCCTCGGCGCCGGTGTGAAGGATGACGCCGGCGCCGAACTCGTCGCCCAGGGCCGACGCCAAGCTCAGCAGGCCGCGGGAATCGCGCGAGGAGAGGCTCGCCGCCGCCTTCACCTCGACCGCGCAGACCGGCCCACCCCTCGGTTCGATCACGGCATCGACCTCGAGGCCGTCCGCGCTGCGGTAATGGAGAACGGCGGGGCGGGCGGCGCTCGTGCTCGCCTGCTTGACGATCTCCATCAGGACGAAGTTCTCCAGCGCCGCGCCGAAGGAACGCTCGGTGGCGGCCCCCTCTCCGAGCAGGTGGGAGAGCAGGCCCGCGTCGGAGAGGAGCAGCTTCGGCGACTTGACCAGCCGCTTGCCGAGGTTGCGAAACCAAGCCGGCAGGGTGAGGACGAGGAACGCGGTCTCGAGCAGCGCCACGTATCGCTTCACGGTCGTCTGCGGCATCCCGAGGTCGCGTGAGATGCCGGCGTAGTTGAGCAACCCGGTGGCACGGGCGGCGAGCAGGAGCATCAGGCGGGGCAGCTCGGTGAGCCCGGCGACGTTGGCGAGATCGCGCACCTCCCGCTGCAGCATCGTGTCGAGATAGCTGTCGAACCAGCGCGCCCGGCGGGCTCCCGTGCGATCCACCGCCTCCGGGAATCCGCCCGCCTGGACGCGGCGCAGCAGGTCGGCCTTCGAGATGGCGCCGGAGTCGGCCTTGCCGGCCAGGACCTCGGGTTCGCCGGCGAGCAGCGCATCGAGAAACCCTTCGCGGCGGCCGGCGAGCTCTCCCTGGGAGAGGGGCCAGAGCCGCAGCACCTCCATGCGGCCGGCCAGGGTCTCCGCAACCCGCGGAAGGCTGAGCACGTCAGCCGAGCCGGTCAGCACGAACCGGCCGGGGCGGCGGTCGGCGTCGACGCTTGCCTTGATCTCCAGCAGCAGCTCGGGCACGCGTTGGACCTCGTCGATGACCAGCGTCCGCGAGCCGCCGGAGACGAACCCAGCGGGGTCGTCCCGAGCGGCGGCGAGGTTGAGCCCCGGGTCCAGGCTCGCGTAGCGAGCATCGTCCAGCTTCTCGGCGAGCGCTTTCACCAGCGTGCTCTTGCCGCTCTGCCGCGGCCCGACCAGCATCGTCACCGGCGTGTCCGCCAGCGCCGCGCGCAGGTCCGGCATCAGGTTTCGCTCCAGCATGGGGCTGCATTTTAACCACCAAGTGGTTGATTTTCAGCCACTTGGTGGATGATTTGCAGACTTCCCGCCCACCTGGGGCGGCCGCTCAGGACTGCTTGGCGATTGCGGAGGCTTCTTCGCTGCCGAGGTACGGGGTGAGGGTGAACTCGACCAGGTCGGGGAGCAGATCCTCGAGCTCCTCGGCCTTGCCGGCGATGATGCGGCGGGAGATCAGCGAGACCATGCCGCCGACGAGCGCTTCCTCGGTCGTCGCCGAGAGGCGCGAGAGGACCTCGGGCGAGCGGCCCTCGCGGCCCTTCTGGAAGTAGGGGACGAAGCTCTGGATCGCCGCGTCGTAGCGCTCGACCACGGCCGGGCCGGCGACCAGCGCCTCGACCATGCAGAGGCGGGCCAGGGCCGGGTTGGCGGCGAGGAACTCGAGCATCGCCTCGATTCCCGCCTTGATCGCGAGCGGCCACTCCTCGGACTCCTCGAAGGCGCGCGGAGACGCGCTCGCGCAGTTCGTCCATCACCGCGTCGTAGGCGGCGACGAAGCACTCGTCCTTGCTTTCGAAGTGCTCGTAGAAGGTGCGGCGGGAGACCGCGGCGGCGCGGGTGATGTGGGCGATCGTCGTCCCCGAGTAGCCGTGCTCGGCGATCGCCTCGGCGATCCCGGCGATCAGCCGCTCGCGCTGGTTGTGGGTGACGAACTCGCGCGGCAGGCCGTGGCGGCCCGGCGGCAGGCGCGCCAGCTCGGGCGGATAGTCCTCCGCTGCGTCCGCCGGCTTCGCCGGTTTGTCGCCGGAGCGTTTCCTTGCCACACCGCGAGCATATCGCTCCTGCTCGCCGGAATCTCTGCTCAACTCGGCCATCGCCGCCTCGATCCCCAGGTAGGGCATCACCGCCGCCGACATCAGCTGGGGGACCAGCGCCGGCAGCTCGTCGACCGCGCCGCGCACGACGCGCGAGTAGATCTGGCCGTAGGCGGAGCCGGCAAGCGCCTCGGCGGTCGTGTGCGGGACCGCCTCGGGGTCCTCCATCTGCTGGCGGCCGGCGTCGATCAGGCGCGGCGACACCCGCATCGTCATGTCGCGGCGGGCGCGCGCCGCGTCGCCGGCGGCGAGCACCTCGACCCCGAAGGAGGCGCGGCTGGGGTCGTCGCGTAGCCCGCGGACGATCTCCTCAGGCGACGGCGCGCAGCCGGTCGGGCCAGTCCTCGCCGCTTTCGTAGGCGCGCACCATCGTCTCCAGGCACTCCTCGTTGAGGTCCTGCCAGGCGGAGAGGAAGCAGTCGTACTTGCCGCGGAAGTGGCGGTCGAAGGCGGGGCGGTCGAGGCCGGCGCGTTCGACGATCGCCTCGATCGTCGTTTCGCCGTAGCCCCGCTCGGCGGCGATCTCGATCAGCGCGTCGACGATCTGGGCGCGCTCGCTGCGGCCCGTCGCGGTCGCGGGTCTCGGTGTCGAGCACTAGCGCATGGGACCCCCGATCCCTGCCTTCGCGTCCCTCAGCCGGCGGCGCTGGCCGGCTTTTCGGCGGCGGCCCGCTTGGCGGACTCGGCGCCGACGTACGGCGTGAGCGAGAACTCGACCAGCTCCGGCAGGAGCTGCTCGATCTCCTCCACCTGCCCCATCACGATCCGCTGGTAGATGATCCAGAAGATCCCGCCGACGATCGTCTCCTCCAGCGTCCCCGGCAGCTCCTCGCCGTTCGGCGAGACCTTGCGGCCCATGCGGAAGAGCGGCACGAAGGCCTGGATCGAGCGTTCGTAGCGCTCGACCGCGGCCGGGCCGGCGGAGAGCGCCTCGACGATGCAGGTGCGGGCCAGGGCCGGCTCGGTGGCGACGTAGTGGAGGAAGGCGGCGAGGCCGGCGTTGACCCGGGCGGGCCAGGCTTCGACCTTGCTGGCGGCGTCGACGACGCGGCTGCAGCGCCTCTTTGACGCGCGAACTCCGAGGCGGCGAGGAAGCAGTCCTCCTTGGAGGAGAAGTTCTCGTAGAAGGTGTTGCGGGCGATGCCCGCGCGGCGGACGATGTCGGCGACTGTGACCGAGCGGTAGCCCTTCTCGACCGTCTCCTCGGCGAGGGCCGCGATGATGCGGGCGCGCTGGTGCCGGGCGATGAACTCGCGCGGGAGGGGGTGCCTTCCGGGCGGCATCTCTGATCGCCTGCGGGACACGATCAGCCACGGCCTTGAGGCTACTCGGCGGAGACCGAAGGTTCAAGCTGGACGGACCTGCCAAATACCGCTACAGTACCGAGGTCCAGACAACCTGTTCCCTTGATTCGAAGGAAGGGGAAGCAAGTGGGGAAGCAGGCCGCAACCAAGGTCCAGGCAGGGGCTGAGGGGACCGGCTCGATTCGGGAAGTCGAACTCTTTCCGCATGCGCCCATGCTCGAGCTCGTGGATTCACCGAAGCGCGAAAAGATCCTCAGCGGAATGCTGGAGGAGGTCGGCTCGACCGGCTACGACGCGACCTCCGTACGCACGGTTCTCGCACGGACCGGGCTCTACCGGCAGGCCTTCTACGACAACTTCTCCGACAAGGACGAGTGCTACCGGGAGGCCTTCGAGGTCGGCGTCGGCCGGCTCGAAGCCGCGGCGGCCGCGGCGGCCGCGAGCGAGGAGACATGGCGGGCGAGGCTGCGCGCCGGCCTCGGCGCGGTGCTCGAGTTCCTCGACGCCGAGCCCGATATCGGCCGGGCGATCGTCGTCGAGGTCCACGCGGCGGGCCGGGAGGCCGCTGGAAAGACGGGCCGAAGCGATGAAAAGGGCGGCCGATTTCATCGATCTGGCGCGGCTCGAAACGGGCGAGTCGAGTCGCCGCCGCGGATCGCCCCCGAGGGGATCGTCGCCGGCATCCACGCGGTCGTCCACTCGCGGCTCTCGACCGGGGCATGCGAGGGTTTCCGCGAGCTGCTGCCGGAGTTCATGTACTTCGCCGTGCTGCCCTACTTCGGCGCCGAGGCGGCGAGCGCCGAGATGCAGGCCGCGCAAGGCCTGAGCGCGGCGGCGGTTGGACAGCCGGCGGGTCCTGCCCTACATTGGATGGGATGGATTCGCCACGTCGAGTCCAACACGCAAGGATTGCCCCGGGCTTACGCGGTCCGCTCGGAGCGCGAGCGGCTGCTCGAGGCGATGGTCAAGGTGGCCGCGGCGAAGGGATACGAGGCGACGACCGTGGTCGACGTGGTCGAGTACGCCGGCGTCCCGCTGGAGGCCTTCGACGAGCAGTTCGAGAGCAAGACGGCCTGCTTCCTCGAGGCCTACGACGCGGTCTTCGACGTCCTCGTCGCCCACGTCACCGCCGCCTTCGAGGCGGCCTCCGAGGAGCCCTGGCCCGAGCAGATCGCCGCCGGCCTCGGCGCCCTGGTCGACCTGCTCTCGGTCGAGGCCGACATCGCCCGGATGGCGATGGTCGAGGTGACCGCCGCCGGCGACGACGCTCGCACGCGCTACCGCGCCGACGCTGGCCCGCTTCACGCCGTTCCTCGAGAAGGGCCGCACCTACTCCGGCCAGGGAGAGGAGCTGCCCGCCGACACCGCCCGCTTCGCGATCGGCGGCGCGACCTCGATGATCTTCGACGAGGTCCGCGCCGGCCGCGGGCCGGAGCTGAAGCGGATCCTGCCCGACCTCGTCTTCGCCGTGCTGATGCCCTACCTGGGGCCGGAGGCGGCCGAAGACGAGATGCGCCGCGTCACCCGCGAGAGCTAAACGCCCTCGCCGTGGCGGCCCTCGCCGCCGGCGAAGCGGGCTGCTCCTTCGGCGGCGACTGGAGCACCTCGCGCCCAGCTTGTGCTCCAGCGCGATGCCGTCGGCTAGGGGAAGGCCGAAGCCCTCCAGCGCGGCGCGGCGGTCGGCGAGCATCGTCTCCTGGGGGAAGGCGGCGATTCGCTCGGCCAGCTCGAGGGCGCGGTCGAGGTGGGCGCCGGGGGCGGCGAGCTCGTTGACGAGGCCGATCCGCAGCGCCTCCTCGGCCTCCACCGGGCGGCCGGTGAGGATCAGCTCCAGCGCCCGGCCCATGCCGATCGTGCGCGGCAGCCGCTGGGTGCCGCCGTCGACGAGGGGCACGCCCCAGCGGCGCTCGAAGAGGCCGAAGGTCGAGTGCGGGGTGGCGATCCGCAGGTCGCACCAGAGCGCCAGCTCGACCCCGCCGGCCAGGCACCAGCCGTCGACCGCGGCGATCGCCGGCTTGGCCGGGGTGAGGCGGGTCGGCCCCATCGGCCCGTCGGGGTGGTCGACGTCGAGGTCCATCGCCTTCAGGTCGGCGCCGGCGCAGAAGGCCTCGCCGCCGGCGCCGGTGAGGACGAGGACGCGGGCGCCCTCGTCGGCCTCGAAGTCGGCGAGCGCGGCGCGGAACGCCGGCCGCGGCGGCGGCGTCGACCGCGTTGCGGCGCTGCGGCCGGTCGATCGTCAGCACCGCGGCGGCCCCGGCGCGCTCGTAGCGAAGCTCCTCGCCCATCGCGCGCCCATCCTCGCACACCAATGGTGGAGGAATGCGTGCCTATTCTCATTGACTAAACGCGGGCATCCGTTTAGTTTTGCCGCGGTGAATGGTGAGGCGCCGACCTTCGGGCTGCGCCGAGGGACGGTGTTGTGCATCTCGGGCGGGGGGTACCGGGCGGCGAGCTTCCACCTCGGCGCGCTGACGCGGCTCAACGAGCTCGGTCTCCTGGCGGGGATCGAGACGGTCTGCGCGGTCTCGGGCGGCAGCATCCTCGGCGCCCTGCTCGCCTCCCGCGTCCCCTGGCCGCTCCAGGGCGCCTTCCGCGAGTGGCCCGAGGAGGTCGCCGAGCCGCTGCGGGAGATCTGCAGCCGCCGCGCCCGGCGGCTGCCTCGGCCGGGCGGCGGCGGGGCGGCCCAGGCGGAGCGCTACGCCCGCGAGCTCGCCGGCTGGGAGGGGGGCGAGCCGCCGAGCTGGCCGCGTTTCGTCTTCGGCGCCGCCGGGCTCGAGCTGGGCCAGATGGCGGGCCGTGAAAGCGAAGACGGCGGCGCGATCGAGTGGGAACTGGCGCACCCGCGCGCCGGTGACGCGCTCTCCGCGGCGCTTGCCTCGCTTCCGGCCGGGCTGGCGCCCCTCGGCGAGGGCGAGCGGGCGGTGCTCGAGAACCACGGCTACCGGCTGGCCGACATGGCGATCCGCGGCGCAGCCGGGAGGCGCGCCGCGATCGAGCCGCTGCCGCCGCTGCCGCCGCACCCGGCCTGGGAGAGCGAGGGGCGACGGCGCGAGGCCCTCGCGCGGGCGGCTCGGCGGCGGCGGCGCGGGGAGCGGCGAGCGAGCGAGCCCGCCCAGTCCCCTCCCGCCGCGGTGGCGACCCTGCTGCGCCGCCACCGGCCCTTCGTCCAGCACGACTCGCTGGAGAGCTACCGCCCCGAATCGGTCCGGACGATCGCCGAGCTGGCGGTCGGCTCGCGCTCCAACGCCCTGCACCGGCGAAACGGCGAACTGCTCGCCTCGGTGCTGCCGCTCGAGGGCGCCGCCCGGCTCGACCTCGGGTTCCTCGGCGCGCCCTCCTACTCCGACGGGCGGCCGGCCCGGCCCGGCGACTACCTCGACGAGGCCGGCGGCTCGCACGCCGAGGACGCTCTCGCCGCGCGCCGCGCGCCGGGCGGCGAGGAGGTCGTCTACGGCCGCGCGGCGATGGACGGCGGCCGGCTCTGGCTCCAGTACTGGCTCTTCTACTACTACAGCGACAAGGGCTTCCTCAAAGTCGGCCGCCACGAGGGCGACTGGGAGCTGGTCCAGCTCCGCGTCGGCGAGGGCGGCGTGCCCGACGCGATCGCCTGCGGCCGCCACGCCGGCGGAGAGCGGGCGAGCTGGGAGGAGATCGAGCGCGGGCGCATCGAGGAGGGCGAGGCGCCGGTGCTCTATCCGGCCCGCGGCTCCCACGCGCCGCTGCTGCGGCCGGCAACCTGGGCGGCTCCCTGCGTCCCCGACCACAACGACGGCCTCGGCCCGCGCTCGCGGCCGCGCCTGGTCGACCTCGGCGGGGACGAGCCGCCGGGCTGGGTGAGCTGGCCCGGGCGCTGGGGCTCGACCCGCCGCCGCGAGGCCTTCGAGGGCGAGAGCCCCCACGGGCCGGCCCACCAGCCGGCCTGGCGCGAGCCGGCCCGCTTCCACGCCGAAGCCCGGCCCCTCGCCGAGGTTCCGACGTGGACCGAGCCGCCGCCGCCGACGCCGCGCTTCCGGGCCTGGCGGGAAGGCAACCACGCGGTCCTCACCTACCGCTTCGCCGAGGCGCCGGCGGGACAGGGCGCTCCAGCCTGGATCGTCGCCGCCGCGATCGGCGAGGGCGAGGAGCGCGGCGAGGTCGTCCACAGCTTCGGCGTCGACGGCCCCGGCGGCGCCTGCGCCCTGCCCCTGGCCGAGGGCACGCCGGCGTACGCGGTGCGCGCCTGCGTCGCCTCCACCATGGGCACCCCCGGACCCACCGTCACCGTCCCCCTCACCTAGCGGGGTACCCTGGGCGGATGCGGATCGACGACATCCTCGCCGCCAAGCGGCCCGTCTTCTCGGTCGAGCTCTTCCCGCCGAAGAGCGAGGAGGCGACCGAGCAGCTGTTCGCGACGGCGCGCTCGCTGCGCGAGCTCGAGCCCGACTTCGTCTCGGTCACCTACGGCGCCGGCGGCTCGACCCGCGAGGGCACGGTCGAGATCACGCGGGCGCTGAAGGACGAGCTCGGCTTCGAGACGATGGCGCACCTGAGCTGCGTCGGGGAGACCACCGAGGGGCTCTCGGCGACGCTCGACCGGATCGCCGCGGCGGGGATCGAGAACGTCTTCGCCCTGCGCGGCGACCCGCCCCGCGGGCAGGGCGACTTCGTCCAGCCCGAGGGCGGCCTCGGCAGCGCCGCCGAGCTGGCGGCCTTCATCGGCGCCGGCTGGGACTTCACCGTCGGCGGCGCCTGCTTCCCCGAGGTCCACCCCGAGGCGCCCGACCTGGAGACCGACCTCGCCTACCTGAAGACCGAAGGTCGAGGCCGGCGCGTCGTTCCTGATCACCCAGCTCTTCTTCGACAACCAGGTCTACTTCGACTTCGTCGCCGCCGCGCGCGAGGCGGGGATCGAGGTGCCGATCCTCGCCGGCGTCATCCCGGTCGCCGGCTTCGCCCAGACGAAGCGGATCTGCGAGCTCTGCGACGCGACGATCCCGCCGCGGCTGGAGCGAGCCTTCGGCGCCGTCGCCGGGGACGAGGGGGCCGAGTTCGAGCTGGGCGTCGCTTACGCGGCGCAGCAGTGCGCCGAGCTGCTGATCGCCGGCGCGCCGGGGATCCACTTCTACGCGCTCAACCGGGCGCCGGCGACGCGGGCCGTGCTGGGCGCGCTGCAGGCGTCGCGGCCGTGGGAGCGCACGCGCGGGCCGGCCCTCGGCGCGCGGGCCGGCGGAACCAACTAATTAGACTGGTTGCCGAGATGCCGGAGCTGACCTACCAGGGACACCGGATCGGCTTCGAGGAGTACGGCGAAGGCGAGCGGCCGATCGTCCTCGTCCACGGCCTGCTGATGAACCGGCGCATGTACGACGCGGCTGGGCCCGGCGCTGGCCGAGCGCGGCAACCGGGTGATCTGCGTCGACCTGCTCGGCCACGGCGGCTCCGACCAGCCGGAGGACCTGCGGCTCTACTCGATGCCGCTCTTCGCCGAGCAGGTCGTGGCGCTGCTCGACCACCTGGAGCTGGAGAGCGCGGTCGTCGGCGGCACCTCGCTGGGCGCCAACGTCGCGCTCGAGCTGGCGGTGCGCCATCCCGACCGCGCCGCGGGCCTGTTCGTCGAGATGCCGGTGCTCGACAACGCGCTGGCCGCGGTGGCGGCGATCTTCGCCCCGGTCCTGCTCGGCCTGCGCGTCGGGCGGCCCGCATTCGAGCTGAGCTCGCGGCTCGCCTCGCTGCTGCCGCGGACCAACTTCCTGCTCGACATCGGGCTCGACTGGGCGCGGCGCCGGCCCGGTCCCTCGATCGCCGTGCTCGAGGGGCTGCTGCTGGGCGAGACCGCGCCGGGTCGCGAGCAGCGCCGCCGGATCGACCAGCCGGCGCTGGTCGTCGGCCACCCGCGCGACCCGCTGCACCCGTTCAGCGACTCGGGGATGCTGGTCGAGGAGCTGCGCCGGGCGCGCCTGGTCGAGGCCGACTCGATCCTCGAGTGGCGGGTCGCGCCGGAGCGCCTCACCGACGAGCTGGCGCTGTTCCTCGACGAGGTCTGGGCGCCGCCCCGGGGCTGGAAGCGGTAGGTTCCGCGACCAACGGCGACGGGCGGGGAGCGAGCGCCCCGCTGGGATAGGGCTGAGATGGCAAACCGCAGGGAAGAAGAGAGGGAGCGGCTCCGCCAGGCGCGCGAAGAACGCGAGTCGGCGCACGCCAAGTCGGGCAAACAGCGGCTGGTGCTGGTCTACGCCGGCGCGGCCGTGGTCGGCGCTCGCGATCGTCGCCGCGATCGTCGCGTGTCGCCTCCTCCGGCGGCGGCGGGCGGGGGCGGGGAATCCCACATCAACCAGGCGAGCGGCTCGACCAACGGGGTCAAGCCCGACGAACGCCAGGGGACGGCGCCGCCGCCGGTCGAAACGGTGAACCTCAAGGAGGCGGCGAAGAAGGCCGGCTGCGACGCTGCGGCTCAACCTGAAGGACGAGGGGCACGAACACATCCCGCCGACCGCGCCGACGCCCGACTACAAGACCAACCCGCCGACCTCCGGCAACCACGTCGAACCGCCCTACCAGCAGGCCGACGGCGCCTACAGCGAAATGCCCGGCGAAATCTTCATCGTCCACTCGCTCGAGCACGGCCGGCTGGAGATCCAGTACAGCTCCGAACTGCCCGAAAAGGACCAGCTCGAGCTGAAGGGCCTCTACGACACGATGTACAAGGGCGCGCTGCTCTTCCCGAACGAAAACATGGACTACGCGGTCGCAGCGACGACCTGGACGAAACCTGATGGGCTGCGACGAATACAAGGGCGCCGTCGACGCTCGACGCGATCCGCGACTTCGGCCGGGTGAAATGGGGGCACGGGCGCGAGCCCGTGACGGCCTTCGGCTTCAATGAACCGGGGCCGACCCCGCAGGAACCCTCCAGCGGCGGCTAGGGCGCCCGGTAGGCGGGGAAGAACCCGCCTGGGTCGCGGCCGGCCGAGAGGCGGGCGTAGGCGGCGGGGTCGCAGACGATCTCCGAGACGTCCAGGGCTGCTCGCGGTTGGCGAAGCCGCGCTTGAACTCCTCGAGTGCGGTCGCCACGGGAGATGCCGCCGCCGAGGTTGAGCGGCAGGCCCTGCTCGGCGGCAAAGTCGACCAGCGCCGCGAGGACGTTCTTCATCGGCGAGTCGCGCAGGTAGCCGGTCCGCGCTGCCGCTCAGGTAGTAGTGGAGGAAGCCGTCGCTGCGGACGGCGATCGAGGCGGCGGCGACTTCGCCCTCCGGTTCCCAGCAGAGGGCGAGCCACGACGCGGGCGAGGCGAGGACGCGGTCGAAGTACGGGGCGCTCGAAGAAGTAGCGCTCGGCGGCGCCGGCGCGGCGCATCGTCTGCTCGTAGGCGGCGAGGAAGCCGGCGCGCTGCTCGGCGCCGGTCGCGCGGGCCGGGCTCGATCTCCACCCCGTAGCCGGCGCGGCGGTTCCTCTTGATCTGGGTGCGGTCGCTGGGCCGGCTCTTCGCGCGGCAGCGCCGGGTCGGCGATCTGGACGACGTTGCGCTCCGCGGCGCCGGCCAGCGGTGGCTCGCCGAGCGCATGGCGGATGAAGATCGAGACGAGCCCGGTGGCGGAGAAGTCGACGTCGGCCGGGTCGATCGGGTCGCGGCAGCGCGCCGGCGATGCCCGGGTAGCCGTAGGGGGAGATCGCGTCGCGGCGTCGGTGCCGGGGATCTCGCGAACGATCAGGGGCGCCAGCAGCTCGCGATCGGCGTCCTCGATGCGCAGGGTGTGGGTGACGCCCTCCGCGTCGAGGAAGGGGCGCGAGCGGAAGAACTCCTCGCTCTCGGCCGCCGCGCCGCGCGTCGGCGAGCAGCTCGGCGATTACTCTTCCGGCGGCGCCCTCGTCGCTCATCCGGGTCGAGGAGGTCCGCGGCGGCGGCGCGGAACTCGTCCGGCAGCACGCCCCAGACCTCGCAGTCGTCGACGCCGTCGGGGCGGCGCAGGTGGGCGCGCATCGTCCCCTCGTGCTTCCAGCCGAGGCCGGCGACGGTCTTCTTCGCCACCTCGTTGCGGGCGGGGATGCGGCCGTAGACGCGGTGGGCGCCGAACTCGTCGAAGGCCCTGGCGATCGTCAGCGCCTCGGCTCGGCGGCCGACGCCCTTGCCGCGCACGTCGTCGCCGATCAGCGCCCCCAGCTCGGGCGCGGTCTGGCGGAAGAGGCCGTAGAGCGCGGTGAACCCGACCGGCTCCGCGTAGCCCTCGACGACGATCGCGTACTTGCGGTCCTCGCCGGAGTCGTCCATCGCCCGCCCCACCCAGGCCTCGGCTTCCTCGAGCGAGAACCCCTCCCGCTGCTCCATCAGCGTCTTCGTCGCCTCGGGGTTGTTGAACCAGCGATGCACCGCCCCGGCGTCGCCGGGCTCGAACCGCCGCAGACTCACCTCAGGCCGCTCGCTCATCGGCTGAACCCTAGTCGGGGGCGAGGCCGTGGCCGGTGAGCAGGAGACGCGCGGTGCGGGCGAGGATCTGGAGGTCGAGGCGGGGGCTGCGGTTTTCGACGTACTCGACGTCTAGCTCGATCCGGTCGGCCCAGGGGATGCCGGCGCGGCCCTCGACCTGGGCGAGGCCGGTGAGGCCGGGGCGGACCTCGTGGCGGCGGTGCTGGCGCGGCGTGTAGTCCTTCACCTGGGCGGGGATCGTCGGGCGCGGGCCGACGATCGCCATCTCGCCGCGCAGGACGTTGACCAGGTTGGGCAGCTCGTCGAGGGAGGTGCGGCGCAGGAGGCGGCCGGCGGCGGTGACGCGCGGGTCGTCGCGGGTGACGACGGTGCCGACGCCGACCGGGTCGGAGCCCACGACCATCGTCCGCAGCTTGAGCAGCTCGAACTCGACGCCGTCCTTGCCGACCCGCCGCTGGCGGTAGATCACCGGGCCGCGGCTTCCCAGCCTGATCGCCACCGCTGCGATCAGCAAGAGGGGAGACAGGACAATTAGGGCAAGCGCTGCGACGGCAATGTCAAAAATTCTTGGCATTTACTCCCTCATCTGGTCCCCTCTGACTTCTCCCACGCGCCGGGCGGGCCGTGGCGAGCTCGGTCCCAGAGGCCGAGGGGGATCGAGGCGGTCGTCGCGACGTAGTAGCGGGCGACGCGGAATGGGGCGAGCCCGACCCAGCGGCCGAGCAGCGCCGCGGCGAGGAAGGCGAGCTGCAGCGCCAGGGTCACGGCGTAGACCCGGCCCTGGCCGAGCAGGGCGAAGTTTGCCGCGAGGACGGCGACGTGGAGGAACGGGGTCGCGTAGCGCAGCAGCCGGTGGGAGGCGACCTCGAAGGCGTAGAGCGGCGGGTAGCCGCGCGGGCGCAGCATCCCTTCGCCGGCGACGATGTCCCAGAGGCCGACCATCATCCGCCGCTTGCGGGCGAGCTCGCCCTCGAGCGTCGGCACCATCTTCTCCTCGGCGCGCGCCCAGGGGACGTAGAGCGAGCGCAGGCCGCGCTTGGCGAGCAGGAAGGGGAAGGAGAGGTCGTGGCTGCCCGACGGGGCGAGCGGCAGGTAGGCGTCGGCGCGGACCGCGTAGATCGCGCCGTTGCCGGCGGTGACGCCGGCGAGGCCGGACTCCATCTCGCGCACCGCCATCTCGTAGCGCCAGTAGGCGCCCTCGAGGTTGTCGCCGCCGGGGTCGAGGAAGCGAACCTGGCCGCAGGCGTAGCCGACGGCGGGGTCGGCGAAGGGCTCGACCAGGTGGCGCAGCGCGTCGGGCGCCCAGGCGCTGTTGGCGTCGGAGAAGGCGAGGATCTCGCCCGAGGCGCGCTCGGCGGCGGCGTTCTGGGCGGCGACCTTGCCGCCGCGCGGGAGGTCGAGGACGAGGTCGGCGCCGGCGGCGCGGGCGCGCTGCACGGTGGCGTCGGCTGAGCCGTCGGAGGCGACGATCAGCTCGAGCCGCTCGCGCGGGTACTCGAGCGCGAGCGCGTTGGCGACCTTGGCCGCGATCGAGTCCTCCTCGTCGTAGGCGGCGACGATGAGGGAAACCACCGGCGGCTCCTCCCAGGTGCCGGGGCGCAGAGTCGGACGGCGGCGCAGTGCAAGGAGCGCGCGCAGCGCGAGCGGGTAGCCGAGATGGGTGTAGAGGATCAGCGCCAGGCTGAGCCAAAAGACGAGCGCGACGGCAATCACGCGCGGGCCTCCAGCAACTCGCGGTAGAGGGCCAGCGTCTGGGCGGCGGCCGCATCCCAGGAGTAAGGGCCGGCGGCGCCGCGCGCGGCCGCTTCGCCGAGCTCGGCGCGCGCGGCCTCGTCGCCGACCAGCTCGGCGAGGGCGGCCGCGAGGGCGGCCGGGTCCTCGGGCGGGACGAGGCGGGCGGCGCCGTGCTCGGCGACCTCGGGGAATCCGCCGACGGCGCTCAACACCAGCGGCTTGCCGAAGGCGAGCGCGGCGTAGAGGACGCCGGAGTGCTCGACGTCGCGGTAGGGCAGGACGACGAGGTCGGCGCGGCGCATGATCGCCGGGATCTCGGCGTCCTCGACGAAGCGGGGCAGGAAGCGGACGCGGGCGGGCGCCTCGGCGGCGAGACGGCGCAGCGGCTCGAGGTCCATACGCGGGTTGCCGGCGATCCACAGCTCGGCGCCCTCGACCCGGCGGAAGGCCTCGAGCAGGGTGTCGATCCCCTTGTAGGGGCGGAGCAGGCCGAAGAAGAGGATCACCGGGCCCTCGGCGCCCGCCAGCTCGGCCGGCAGGGGCTTCTCCTCCGGCAGCCGGGTGAGGTAGTTGAAGGCGCCGTGGTGGACGACGCGCACGCGCGCCGGGTCGAGGCCGACGACCTCGCGCAGGCGGCAGGCGCCGTGCTCGGAGTGGGCGATCACCGCGTCCATCGCGCCGAAGGCGCGGCGGGCGGCCGCGAGCTGGCGGCGGCTCGGGCGCGGCGGCAGGACGTAGTGGGCGGTCATCAGCCGCGGCCGGCGCGGCGGCAGCAGAGCCGCGTCGAGGCGGGGCAGCGTCAGCCACTGGTAGTGGAGGACGTCGGCGTCCGCCTCGCGGCGCAGGCGCAGCATGTCGGGGACGTGCTCGGCGAGCTTGAAGGCGCGCCGCAGGGGGGCGTCGAGCCCGCGGGCGGAGCTGCGGCGATAGAAGCTCTCCCGCACCCGGTAGCCCTCCGGCGCCGGGACCGGGCCGTAGAGGAAGCGGCTGGTGAGCAGCTCGACCTCGGCGCCGGCGCGGGCGAGCGCCGCGGCGAGGGCGCGGTCGTAGGGCGGCGTGAAGGCCGAGGGGTCGACCAGCTGTACGCGCATAGCGGGCGATTATGGTGACCGGGTTGGCCCCCACGCTCTCCTACTGCGTCGTGAACACCGACGGCCGCGACGATCTGCTCGCCTGCCTGGAGGCGATCGAGCGCACCCGGCCGGCAGGGCTGGCGTGCGAGGTGCTCGTCCTCGACAACGCCTCGCGCGACGGCTCGGCCGAGGCGGTGCGGGCGCGCGGCGGCGAGGTCCGCCTGATCGCTTTGGAGCGGCGGGCGGGCAAGGCGGCGAACGACACGACCCTGCTGCGCGAGGCGCGGGGGCGCTACTGCCTGCTGCTGAACGAGGACTCCGAGCTGCGCCCGGGGGCGGCGGCGGCGCTGGTGGCGGCGCTCGAGGACGACCCGCGGGCGGGGGCCGCCGGGGCGCAGCTGCTCGACCCCTCCGGGCGGCCGGTCCCCTGCGCCTGGCGCTTTCCCGGCGTCGGCACGGCGCTCGTCGGCGCCCTCTTCCTGCACCGACTGCTGACCGTGCAGAGCGGGGGCACCGAGACCCGTGCCGTCGATTGGGCGCAGTCGAGCGCGCTGCTGGTCCGCCGCGAGGCCGCCGAGCGGGTCGGCTACCTCGACCTCGAGTTCTTCGTCTACTACGACGAGTGCGACTTCTGCAAGCGCCTCGACGACGCCGGCTGGGGCACCCTCTTCGTCCCCGCCGCGGAGGCCGTCCACCACGACCAGCTCTCCACCGACCTCGGCGCCGGCCTGCCGCGGATCGTCGAATTCCACCGCAACCGCGACCTCTACATGCGCAAGCACCACGGCCGTGCGGCGGCCCTGGCGGTGCGAGCGCTCACCGCCTGGTCCTACGCCGTCCGCGCCCTCGCCGCAACGGTCCTCCCCGGCCAGCCGGCCCGCGTCTACCGGGCCCACGCCCGCCAGGCGCTGCGCCCCGGCCGCGGCGAGGGCCTCAGGGAGCGCGCGTCAGAAGTCCTTGTCGGCTGAGCCGGTCTCTTTTCGGGTGGTTGCGCTCATCGGGTTGCCGGCGCGGTCGGTGGCCGTGGTCGAGGGCGACCAGACCATCGTGCCGGTGCTGGCCGCGGTCGTTCCCGCGCCGGACTGGGTGCCGAGGGTGACCGTGATCGCGCTGCCGCTGAGCACCATCGTCGACGCCGTGCCGCTGGCGCCGAAGGTGCGGCTCGCGCCGACGTAGTCGGCGCGGCCGAGGTCGACGCTGCCGAGCGGCAGCTGTTTGCTGGCCGAGCTGAACACCGTCAGCTGATCGTTGCCGCTGGCGGCGGCGTTGTCGTCGATGTGGACGACAACGCTGGTCGAGGAACCGCTCCATCCGGAGAGGATCGAGCTCGGTTCGGGCGGCTCGGAGAAGGTGAAGACGACTTTGTCGCCCTGCTCGGGGAGGCCGGCCGTGCCGCCTGACTTGTTCGTCGTCTGGACGTCGGCCGCGCTCGGGGCGCTGCCGTCGACGGTAACCTGGTATTCGCTCTCGGTCTTGGAGTTTTTCGCCGCGTCGGTGAGCGTGATCGAGTATTTGAACGTGCCTTCCGCGTGTTTGGCGTCGACGGTCAGAGTCGCCGACCGGCGGTTGTAGGAGATGCCGCCGAAGCTTTCTGTTTCGGCGGCGAGCGCGGCGGCCGTCTGGCCGCTGCTTATCGAGCTCACGTCGGCGGTGACCGAAGAGATACCGCTCGCCGGATTGCCGGTGTCGGACGCCTGGGCGTAGACGTTGTAGGTGCCGCCGGGGCGGACGAAGCCGGCGGTGCCGCCTTCCACCCTGCCGACAGCCCGGGCGCTGGTGGTCGGCCCCTTCCAGTCCGCGGCGGAGGCGAACGTGTTGCCGGCGTCGGTCGATTTGGAGGCGAAGGCGCACCAGACGCCCGCCCCGGCGACGAAGGAGACGAGTAGGGCGAGAAGGGCGAGGGCCAGGACGGCGGCGGCGCTACGCGAGGCCATCGCCCGGCTCCCGCTCCCCGTCGGGGTCCCCGCCGGAGGAGCCCCAGATGCGCGAGAGCGCCATCCAGCAGAGCGTCAGGGCGGGCAGAACGACGAGCGCCAGCCGGGCCGGCGGGGTGGAGAGCCAGGCGATCGCGAAGCCGAGGTGGGGGATGCGGTAGACGACGCGGCCGATCGAGCCGGCGCGCGGCACGCTCCAGTGCTCGGTCGAGGTGTTGACGTCGCCGCGGGTGACGAAGCGGGCCTGGTCTCCGTCGGGCACGATGCTCTGCACCCGGTGCGAGTAGAGCCGCGAGCCCCCTTCGGGGTCGCGGAAGGTGACGATCTGGCCGGCCCGCGCTTCCAGCGGCGCGATCGGTTCGGTGACGACGACGTCGCCGGTTTCGATCGTCGGCGTCATCGAGCCCGAGCGGACGGTGAACGAGCGGTCGCCGATCGCCAGCGGCAGGGCGGCGGCGAGGAGCAGGGTGAAGACGAAGCCGAGGGCGAGGGCGACGAGGAAGGAGGCAGCGCGGCGGGTTGCGGTCACCGGGCACCCCCTCCGGCCAGCGTCGGCAGCAGCTCGACCCGCACGTCGCGACCCTCGTAGCCGGTCTCGACTTCACCCGGGATCCAGGCCGAGACCCGCACCGCCCGGCTGCCGCCCCGGGGGATCGGCAGCGTCGCCGAGCCGGCGGCGCGGAGCTGGCCGAGCGTCTCGTCGGCCAGCGTCCTGCGGCCGGCGCGAACCCGCAGGCGGACGATCCCGTCCAGCGCGGTGGAGGACGCGGTGGCGCGCAGCGACACCGCCAGGGCCTGCCCGGCCTGGTTGGCGAGCTCGAAGGCGCCGGCGCCGCCCGTCGTCCCCGGGCGCAGGCCGGCGGCATGGAGGACGACGTTCGGCTCCGCCGGCTCCGCGGCGATCGCGGCGCCGCCGCGCACGGCGACGTTCAGCGTCGCCGGCAGGACGCCGCCCCGGCCGCGGCCGGGCAGCGCCAGCACGATCACCGCGACGGCCAGGCAGACGCCGAGCGCGCCGCCGGCCGCTCGCGGCAGCCGGCGGGTCTCTTTGAGCGAGCCCATTCCCGTCCTCCGCAACGGCCCCGCCTACTGGTTGCGGGCCTCCCAGGTGAACGTGTGCGAGCCGGTGCTAAGCCCCTCGGCGGCTTCCGGCGCGGCGCTCTGCAGACCGACGGTGATCTGGTAGACGACCGAGTCGTTCGCCTGCCATTTGGTGGTCGAGCCGGGGTAGTCGACGATGCCGTTGGCGTAGCTGTTCTTGGCCGTCGCGAAGGCGGAGAGGGTGCCGGTGTAGAGGGCGCCGCCGGAGTCAGGCGTGAAGCCGGTGCAGCTCGGGAACGAGGACGACGCCTGGGAGCCCGGCGTGATCGTCAATTCGACGTACTGGCCGAGGGTGCCGATCGTGCTGGTCGTGTAGAGGTGCACGTCGGCGTCGAGGCTGCCGGTGTAGGTCACCTTGATGCACTTGCTGGTGCTTTCGCCGGGCTTGGCGTTGGAGATGTTGTAGAGCGACGCCCCGAGGTCGTTGTCGCCCAGCACCACGGTGCCGGAGGCGAACTGGTTCGAGGCGCTGCTGGTCGTGCTCGAAAACGCGCCGAACACGCCCAGCGCGGAGAGGCCGCCGAGGCTGCTCATCGTGAGCACCGTCAGCAGAACCTTGGTTTGCATCTTCATTCGGGATCCTCCCTGCGGACAGATGTTGGACGACTCGCTTCGTCCATTCGTCCGCCGGGCTTGACGGCTGCACGCGGCCTTTCATTCCGCGGACGCGCCTGGTGATTGGCCGCCCCCAGTGGCGTCTAACTCCCGGCACGTCCGCTACAGGCGAGCGTCCTCGTCGATCAGCTCGGCCTCGAAGGCCTCTGGCACGGCGCCGGGGACGCCGGGCGGCTCGCGGCCGATCGCGCGCAGGCGCTCGGCCAGGGCGACCGGATGGCGGAGGCGGGCCAGCCAGCCGCGCTCCTCGGGGGTGAAGAACCCACTGGCGAGGAGCGCCGCCGGGTAGGCGAGCCAGACGGCGGCGCGGCCGAGGAAGCCGCCGAGGCCCTGCGGCGGCATCAGCAGCTCGCCGGCGGCGACCACTGCGGCCGAGACGGCGACGAGGCGTCCGAGGCGTCCCCATTCGTAGGGGACCGGGAAGAGCCGCTGGGTGAAGCCGTACATCAGCCCGACCACGACCAGGTAGGAGGCGACGAGGGCAAGGCCGGCGCCGACGATGCCGAGCGGCGGCACGAGGGCGATGTTGAGGGCGACGTTGACCGCGAGGGCGGCGATGGTCGCCGGCAGGTTGAGCTCGGTGCGGCCGGTGCGGCCGAGGATGACGAGCAGGACCATGTAGAGGGCGTAGAGGGTGACGCCGGTGGCGATCAGGCCGATCGCTTCGTAGGCGTGGAAGAACTGCGGCGCGGCGAGGGCGCGGACGATCCAGCGCGAGAAAAGCCAGAGGCCGGCGACGACGAAGGCGCAGACGGCGACGAACCAGGTGACGACCGCGGCGTAGACCCGGCGCGCCTCGCCGTCCTCGCGGATCGAGTAGGCGAGCGGCGGCCAGGCGAGCTGGAAGCCGCGGACGAGGACGTTGACCCCCTGGGCGAACTTGGCCGCCAGCGAGTAGAGCCCGGCCTCGGCGAGGCCGGCGTAGCGGACGATGACGATCCGGTCGACGAAGTTGAGCAGGTAGAGGGAGAGCTCGGCCGGCATCGTCGGCAGCCCAAAACGCATCAGCCGCCGCAGCAGGGCCCGGTCGACCCAGAGCGAGAGGCGGCGGCGCTGGACCCAGATCAGGCCGACGACGAAGGCGGCGCCGCTGGCGTAGCTGCCGAGCAGGAGGCCGCGGGCGCCCTCGCCCTGGCCGACGACGAGGACGACGGTGAGGCCGATCGCCGCCACCACGCTGAGCATCGTGGTGACGAAGTAGGCCCGGGCGCGCTCCTCGAGGCGGAAGAGGGTGAGCAGGAACTCGAACATCGTCAGCACCCAGAGGCCGCCGATCGAGATCCGCGCCAGGTCGGGTGCCGATTCCCTGAGCAGCGCTTCGGAGATCTGGTCGGCGAAGGGGAGGGCGATCAACGCCGCGGCGGTGGAAACCCAGAACAGCGCCGCGAAGGAGGTCGCGACGACGCGGCGCGGGTCCTCGCCGTCCTTGTAGTAGAAGCGCAGCAGCGCCTCGATCGTGCCGAGGCGAACGACGATGCTGGCCGAGACGACGGCGGCGAACATCACTTCGGCGGCGCCGTAGTCGGCGGTGGTTAGGTAGCGCGTGTAGAGCGGCAGCAGGGCGACCGCGATCAGCTTCGAGACGATGCTCGCCGCGGTGTAGGCGGCGCCGGTCGTCGCGAGGCGGCGGAGGTAGCCCGACACGCCGCGAGATTACGCCGGGCGGCGGACCGGGGCTGCCGCCGCGAGGGAGGCGCCGGCGGCCAGCAGGACCCAGGTGATCGGGTCCTCGTAGAAGCCGGCGTAGGCCATGGTGTGGACTAGGAGGGCTATGAAGGCCGCGAGAACCGCCTGGCGCGCGGGTCCTGTCATGGGGTAGGGCACCCCTCCCTGGCCGGGAGGGGAACCCAACCCCACGCCACCCACGCGACGAGCGAATAGGCCAGACCCCATCGTCCACAGCGCGGTGGCTATTAGAGCTGCGTAGGCGAGCAGGCCTACAAGGCCTTGCTCTGCTGCCACCGTTACTGGCTCCGTGTGCGAAACAGATACTGGGGCCTTGTTGGTGGCGATGTGCTGCTTGTAGGCGGCTGGGAAGCTGCCGGCTCCGTAGCCCCAGATCGGGCGGTGGGCGAAGAGGGTGGTGCCGCCGGAGACGAGGTTGGCGCGGCCGCCGGTGTCGACGTTGAGCCGATCGGGGCTGAGCTTCGAGGAGTTGCCGGAGAAGAGGACGACGACGATCGCCAGGACGGCTCCAGCGCCGACCGCGCCAAGGGTCCAGCGCCAGCTCCAGCGCAGGGCGGCCAGAACAGCCATGCCGGCGAGCAGGGCGGCGAAGCTCGACTGGGAGAAGGTGGGCACGAGGCCGATCCAGAGGACGGCCACCAGGCCGGTCAGCAACGCGATCGCTCGGCGCTCCTTCGCCCACAGCAGCGCCGCCATCGCGATCACGATCACCAGGGCGAGGTAGCGCCCGTAGATGTTCGGGTCCCAGAAGATCGAGTTGACGCGGAAGTAGGTGTGAAACGCGTTCGACCTGATCACCTGGCTGTTCCAGAAGAGGTCGCGCGACAACCACTCGACCGATCCGACGATCACGAACGCAACCGCCTCGGCGGCAACCAACCACAGCACGTAGGTGAGGAGCTTCCGAGACCAGGCGACGTCTCGCAGCAGCGCGTACACCAGCGAGAAGGGCACGAAGAAGAAGCACACGTTCTGGAGGCTTTTAGAGAAGTCGGGTGAGTACAGCGTCTGCAGCGCGTAGAGGACGACGACAGCCGCCAGGACGCGGGGCAGTAGGCGCGCGGGTCCTGTCGTGCCACCCGCGCGAGCTGCCGCGGCTAGGACTCCACCCGCGATCACTATGTAAAGCGGGACCAGCAAATTCGCCGTGTCGCCACCGGCGTGAAGCGGGACGCGGAAGGGGAGAACGGCGACTATCGCCAGGGGGAGGGCGATCGGCCAGCGGCTGAAGACGTAGGCGAGGGTGGCCGAGGCGGCGACGGCGAGGGCTGCAAGACCGGCCAGGCGGGTCGGCGAGTGGCGCAGGTCGACTATCTGGGGCGAGTGCCACTGGTCGCCGAGGATCAGCAGCGGGAAGAGGGCGAGGGCGGCGAGCATGGCCGCGGCCCGCAGGCGTCCCGCTGGCAGGAGGATCGCGGCGGCGGCGCAGCCGGAAGCGGCGAGCACGCCCAGCTCGGAGAGGATCACTGCCTGGCTCGCTTGCAGCCGCGTGCGGGGTCGAGGGCTGCCCGATGCAGGCGCATCGCGCCGCCGGGGACGAGGGTGCGTTCCTGGCCGAGCAGCTTGACTCGCAGCTTGTAGCGGCCGGGCGGGGCGATGCCGTCTTCACGGGTGCGACCGTTCCAGTAGAAGGTGAAGAAGTGGTAGCGCTTGAGGTAGGTGTCGCGGGCGAGCGTGATCACCAGGCCGCCTCCCGGCTTCACCACCTGGACGTCGCCCCGGTCGGAGCGGGTGACGCGGAAGCGGATGCGGATGCGGTCGTTGTGGCAGTCGCCGTTCGGGGTGAAGGCGTGGGCCGGCGGCGCGTGCGGGTGGACGCGGGGGACGGCGACGAAGCTGACCCGGTCGAGGACGAGCGGGTCGCGCTTCAACCGCTGCGAGACGGCGAAGGCGGCGGCGGTGAGGACGACCAGCAGGGCGAAGACGACCGCCGCAGGGCTAACCCGCCGTCGAGGCATCTTCCTCGCCGACCACGACCGCGACCGGGGCGCCGCCCGCCGTCGAGGAGATGTCCGAGCTCATCGACCGCACCCGCGAGATCCCCAGCGCGGCGGCGACGCGGTGCGCTTCGCGGGCGCTGTGCGGCATGAACATGACGACGCTTTCGGCGAAGCTCGAGCTGCTGTTGGTCACGGTGCCGAGCTGGAAGCCGTGCTGCTCGACCTTGTTGCCGTAGGTCGCGGCGAGCCCCGGCACCGCGGTGCCGTTGAGGACCGAGACCTCGATTTCGCTCGGCTTGACCTTCGCCGCGGTCTGCCCGCCTTTGGCGCTCCCGCCCGAGCCACGCGTGGCCAGGTACACGCCGGCGCCCGCGACCAGCACCAGGACGAGGAAGATCGCCACCAGGTACCGCGGGTCGCCCAGCTGGCCGCGCAGGCGCTCGGCGCGGGTCAGTTCGGGCAGCCCAGACTCGCGCCGCTGGCGCCGCGTCTCGCGCAGGTCGGCCGCGCGGCGCTCCTCCTCGCGCGCCTCTTCCAGCTTGCGCATCTCCTCGGCGCGCCCCTGGGCCGCGGCCGAGGTCGACTCCTTGCGATCGGCGTCGCGCTCGGGCGCCGAGCCTGCCCACTCGCGCAGGCGGCGGATGTCGCGGCCGTGGGCGAAGGAGAGCAGGGCGAGCAGGGCCAGCCCGAGGAAGGCGACCAAGCCGGCGAAGGCCCCGATTTCCTTGATCAGCTCCAAAGGTTGGCTGCGAGAGGCTATCCGTCGTAGCCGACTGCCGCCGTGTCGCCGCCCGGAGCGGCTATCAGGGCGACCACGCGCTCGGCAAGGTTGGCCTCGTCGCCGGCCATCACCAGGTGCTCGAGCGCGTTCAGCGTCGACTCGACCCACTCGGGGTCGAGCGGGGTCGCCCGCACCGTGCGGTGTATCCGCTTGGCCGCCGTCGGCTGCAGCTCCTCGGCGACGCCGACCAGCTCCTCGTGCAGCTTCTCCCCCGGCCGCGGCTTGGTGAACTCGATCGCGATCCCCGCCCCCGGCTCGTACCCGGCCAGGCGGATCATGTTGTGCGCCAGGTCGACGATCTTCACCGGCTCGCCCATGTCGAGGACGAAGACCTCGCCCTTGCCGGCGCCGATGTCGCCGGCGCGGATCACGAGCTGGACCGCCTCGGGGATCGTCATGAAGTACCGGGTCATCTCCGGGTGGGTGACGGTGACCGGCCCGCCGCGCTCGATCTGGCCGCGGAAGATCGGCACGACGCTGCCCGAGGAGGCGAGCACGTTGCCGAAGCGGACGCTGGCGAAGCGCGTCCCCGGGTGCTTGTGTCCCGCCGCCTCGACGATCCACTCGGCCATCGCCTTCGAGGCGCCCATCACCGTCTGCGGGTTGACCGCCTTGTCGGTCGAGATCAGGACGAAGCGCTCGACTTCGGAGGCGGCCGCGGTCTCGGCGGCGATCCGGGTCGCGATCGCGTTGTTGCGCACCGCCTCGAGCGGGTTGGCCTCCATCAGCGGCACGTGCTTGTAGGCGGCGGCGTGGAAAACGACGCTGGGCTTGAAGCGCTGCATCGTCTCCAACATCCGGTGCGGCTCCCTGCAGTCGGCGAGCACCGCCTCGACGTTGGAGAAGTGGCGCTCCTCGACCATCTCGCGCTCGATCTCGAAGAGGTTGTCCTCGGCGTGGTCGAGCATCACCAGCAGGCGCGGGTCGACGCGGGCGATCTGGCGGCAGAGCTCGGAGCCGATCGAGCCGCCGGCACCGGTGACGAGGACGATGCGGTCGCGCAGGTAGGCGCCGACCCGGTCGAGCTCGACCACGACCGGGTCGCGACCGAGCACGTCCTCGACCTGGACCTCGCGCAGCTGCTTGCTCAGCTGGACGCCGCCGCGCAGCAGCTCGAACACGGTCGGCAGGGTGCGGACGCGGATCTCGCGCGTGCGGCAGGCGGCGACGACCTTGGCGCGCAGGGTGCCGGGGGCGGAGGGAATCGCGATCACGACCTCGTCGGGCTCGGTCTCGTCGAGGATCGCCTCGATCCGCTCGGTGGTGCCCAGCACCTTGAGGCCGAGCATCCGCATCCCCTGCTTGCGCGCGTCGTCGTCGACGAAGCCGATCGCGGTGGCGCCGAGGTTGGGGTTGAGCTGCGTCTCGCGGACGACCATCTGGCCGCCCGAGCCGGCACCGATCACCAGCACCTCGTGCTTGGGCAGGCGGTGGCCGTGGCTCGGCCGCTCGACGATCAGCCGCACGGCGAGGCGCGCCCCGGCGACGAAGAAGAGGGTGAGCATGAAGTCCGTCACCGCGACCGAGCGCGGCAGCGTGTGTTCGAAGGGCTTCAGCACGGTGAAGAGGACGACGAGGATCGCGCTGGCGACGGCGACGGCGCGGGCGATCGTGAGGAAGTCGCGGCCGCTGACGTAGCGCCACCACTTCTGGTAGAGGCCGAAGGCGGCGAAGACCGCGAGCTTGCCGACGACGACGAAGGCGACCGCCTGCAGGAAGAGGACTTCGTAGCGGTGCGGCACCCCTTCGTCGAGGAAGCGCAGGCGGAACGCCAGGTAGAAGGCGAGCGCGACGAGGGCCGCATCGGCGCTGACCTGGAGGACCCGGTTGCGGTAGACGGGGTGGTTCAACCGGCGCATCAAGACCGCCCGATTCTAGTTGCTGGTGCCACGCGTCCCTACAATCCCCGCTTCGCGCATGCCGATCCCCCCTGCCGACATAACCGGGCCGATCGTCGACCTCTGCGTCAACGTGATCGAAAGCACCGGGCTGGCGGGCATCTTCCTGCTGATGGCGGCGGGCAGCGCCTGCATCCCGATCCCCAGCGAGGCGGTGATGCTGTTCGCCGGCTTCAGCGTCTCCAACCACGACCAGACGCTGCTCGGGATCGTGCTCGCCGGGCTGGCGGGCAACATGGCCGGCTCCTGGCTGACCTACGCGATCGGCTACTACGGCCGCGTCGACCTGCTGGAGAAGAACCGCCTGATCCACATCAGCCCGGCGCGGCTGGCCTGGGTCGACGGCTGGTTCAAGCGCCACGGAGACGCCACCGTCTTCTTCGCCCGCCTGCTGCCGCTGGTGCGCGCCTTCATCTCGCTGCCGGCCGGCGTCGCCGAGATGCCCTTCTGGCGCTTCACCTGGCTGACCGCGCTCGGCTCGCTGCCCTGGGTACTGGGCTTCGGCCTGCTCGGGCAGGCCGTTGGCAACAACTGGGAACAGTGGCGCCACCACCTGCAGGTGCTCGACTACCTGGTGGTGGCGGCGATCGTCGGCCTGGTCGGCTACTGGCTGGTCAGGCGGCGGCGCGGCGACGGTGAGCCCGCCGCCGAGGCCGGCTCGGGCGGCGCTTGAGCGAGGCTCGCGAGGGGGCGATTCCGGGCGCGAGGGCGCTGGCGCTGGGGGTCGTCCAGGGCCCGGCGGAGCTGCTGCCGGTCTCCAGCTCGGCCCACATCGTGCTCCTGCCCTGGCTCGCCGGCTGGGACTGGGAGGAGCTCGACCCGGAGGTGCGCAAGAGCTTCGAGGTGGCGCTGCACGCCGGCGCGGCGGCGGCGCTGCTGATCGGCCAGCGGCGGACGATCGCGGCCGAGCTGCGCAGCTTCGACGGGCGGCGGGCGCTGCTGCTCGGCCTCTCCTTCCTGCCCGCGGCGGTGGTCGGCTACACGCTCGAGCGGCCGATCGAGCGGCACCTGGGCGGGCCGCGGGCGACCGCCTTCGGGCTGCTGGTCGGCGCGGCGGCGATGCTCGCCGCCGACACGCGGCCGCAGGAGCGCGGCCAGGGTGAGGCGACCGCCGCCGACGGGCTGGCGCTCGGGCTGGCGCAGGCCGCGGCGCTCGCCCCGGGCGTCTCGCGCAACGGCGTCACCCTGGCGGCGGCGCGCTGGCGGCGCTTCTCGCGGGATCAGGCCAACCTGCTCTCGCGCACGATCGCCCTGCCGATCATCGTCGGCGCCGCCGCGCTCAAGGGCGAGCGCCTGCGCCGCCGCGGCATCTCGCCGCCGCTGCGCCGCTCGATGGCGATCGGTGTCGCCGCCTCCTTCGCCTCGACCCTCGCCTCCCAGCGCCTGATCCGGGTTGTGGAGCGCGACCGCGCCCTCTGGCCCTACGCCGCCTACCGGGCGGCCCTAGCCGCCGCGGTTCTGGCCAAATTGCGTCGTTAGCAGGTAACTCCAAATCTTGGAGAAACTTGGAGTTGATTTGGAGTTCGTGCTATAACTCCAAATCTTGGAGAAACTTGGAGTTGATTTGGAGTTGAGATGTTCGTAGCGAAGGCACCCTCCATAGATGAGCTGATCGACGAGCTCGACCCGAGAACGGCGGTCGCGGCGATCGACGCTCCTGCGGACGGCCGCACGGCTGATCGCTATCTGCACTGGGACAAGCTTCGGCACCTCGAGCCTCCGGAGAGGCTCACCCGCAAACAGTGGTGGCTGCAACTCAAGTTTGCGCGAAAGGGCGAGCTTCGTCAGCTTCCCCTCACCGACCCGGAGGGAAGGCCATTTGCATACGGCCTACTGGACAGCATGCTTCGAAGCCTCCACCACATCGACCAGCGCTGCAGCGGCGAGGTCGCGATGGACGAGGTGGTCACGTCAGAGAAGCGCGCCGGGCGGCAGTTCCTGGTCAATTCCCTGATGGAGGAGGCGATCCGCTCGAGCCAGCTCGAGGGGGCGACGACGTCCCGCGTGGTGGCCAAGGAGCTGCTGCGGAGCGGACGGGAGCCAGGAGATCGCAGCGAACGGATGATCCTCAACAACTATCGGGCGCTGCAATTCATGCGCGACGAGATGGCAGACGTTCTCAGCCCCGAGACGGTTTTGGAGCTGCACCGAATCGTCACCGAGGGCACCCTCGATGACCCATCGGCTGCCGGACGGCTTCAGCGTCCAGGCGAACAGAGGGTCGCTGTCTTCGACCGTGATGACGGGAAGCCGATCCACAATCCGCCGCCGGCGGCACAGCTCCCGGCTCGGATGCGACTGTTGTGCGATTTCGCCAATGAAGGCGACGACGGAGAGCCGTTCGTTCACCCGGTCGTGCGCGCGATCCTGCTGCACTTCTGGCTCGCCTACGACCATCCCTTCGTCGACGGCAACGGCCGTACGGCGCGGATTCTCTTCTTCTGGCTGATGAGGGTACGGGGTTACTGGCTCGCCGAGTACCTGCCCATTTCGCGGCTGATTCGCGCTGCCCCTGCGAAATACGCGCGTGCCTTCATGGAAACCGAGACCGACGGAGGTGACACGACCTACTTCCTCATTCATCAGCTCGAGCTGATCGCGAGAGCGATCGACGACCTGCACGTCTACCTGCAGCGGAAGGCCGCTGAGCAGCGCGACGTGAAGCGCACGCTGGACGGGGTCGATGGTCTCAATGGCCGCCAGATCGTCCTTCTCACCCACGCCATCAAGCATCCCGACCACGCCTACACGTTCAGCGGCCACGCGCACAGTCACCGGGTCACCCATGAGACGGCTCGCGCCGATTTGCGCGCGCTCGCCGAGCGCGGTCTACTCGTCCGGCAGCCGGGAGGCCGAGCTCACCGCTTCGAGCCCGCGGCTGACCTGCCGCACCGCCTGAGAAACTTGGCGGCGTGAGCGAGACCGACGCCTACGCACGAGCCGGAGTCGACCAGGGGGCGGCGGACTCGGCCGTCGCCGGGCTGGTGCGGGCGCTGGGGGCGATCGAGCTGGGGCGGCCCTCGCGGCAGGTGCCGCTGCCGGGGCACTACGCCAGCGTGATCCGGCTCGACCAGCGCACCGGGATCGCGCTCTCGACCGACGGCGTCGGGACCAAGCTGCTCCTCGCCGAGCAGCTCGGCCGCTTCGACACGATCGGGATCGACTGCGTGGCGATGAACGTCAACGACGTGATCTGCGTCGGCGCCGAGCCGCTGGCGATGCTCGACTACATCGCGATCGACCGCGCCGACCCGCGGGTCTGCGAGGAAGTAGGGGTCGGGCTGGCGCGGGGAGCGGAGCTCGCCGGGATCGAGATCCCCGGCGGCGAGCTGGCCCAGCTGGGCGAGATGGTCCACGGCGTCGACGTCTCCGGCGCCTGCTTCGGCACGGTCGCCCTCGACGCAATCGTCGACGGCTCGGCGGTGCAGCCGGGCGATCCGGTGATCGGCCTGCCCTCCTCCGGCCTTCACTCCAACGGCTACACCCTCGCCCGCGCGGCGCTCGACGGCCTGTCGCTGGACGAGGACCCCGAAGGGCGACTCGGCCGGCCGCTCGGCGACGTCCTGCTCGAGCCGACCGAGATCTACGTCAAGCCCGTGCTCGAGCTGCTGCGCTCCGCGGTCGAGGTGCGCGGCCTCGCCCACATCACCTCAGGGGGGCTCGGCAACCTGAACCGCCTCGTCGCCGACGTGGGCTACGAGATCGACGAGCCGCTGCCCGCCCCCCCCGTCTTCGCGCTGATCCAGGAGCGGGGCAGCGTCTCCGGGGAGGAGATGCGGGCGGTCTTCAATATGGGCTGCGGCTTCTGCGTCGTCGTCCCCCCGGGCGACGAGGCGGCGGCGCTCGAGCTGCTTCGAGGCCACCACCCCGGCGCCGGGCGGATCGGCAGGGCTACGGCGCTTTGACCCCTTCGACGCCGAGCATGCCCGAGTCGATCCCGCACTCGCCGAAGGCGATGTGGAAGAAGCCGCCTTCGCCCCAGCCGGTGCCCCAGCTGTTCTTCGCTATCCAGCGCGAGCGCCGCTCTTCGTAGCCGACTATGCAGATGCAGTGGCCGCCTTTTTCCTGGCCGCTGACGTGCCTGTAGGTGCCGCCGGCGTAGTGCATGAAGTCCTCGTAGACGACCATCGAGGCTACGGTGGGCCCGTGGTTGGCGAGCCATTCCTTCATCTCAGCGGGGGTGTCGAGCGGCTGCCAGGCGGCGATCGTCGTCGCCTGTCCCTCCCAATCGGCGCATACGGCGCATTCCTGATCGCCGGCCGTGTACGGGAAGCAGGCCTCTTCCGGCACGCCGCCGCCCTGGCTGAACACGTCGAGCGCCGCCTTCGGGTACCAGCCGCCGGTCGGGCCGTCGCAGGTGCGGCCTTCTGCGGCCGCCTTGCAGTAGAAGAGATACGCCTCGGAGAGGTCGAGGTCGATGCTGGGGTCGCGGTGCTCCGCGCGCAGCGTCCCCTCCACGGCGGCGCAACTGCCGAAGGCCACGCAGGAGCCGCAGGCGGCCTGGTTGCGAATCGGCGTGATCATGTTGCCCGCATCGGTGGCGCGCCAGTCGACCAGCGACGGGTAGACCGGCGTTTCCGGCGGCGGTTCGGCGGCGGCGCGAGCGGCGATCGCCAGCTGCTCCCCGAGCGGCGGCACGCCGCGGCTGGGCAGATACCCGAGACCCGCCTCGACCGGCTCGTCAGCGACCTCCCATTCGACGTTCTCGGCCCTTTCGACCGCTTCCCTCAGCTCTCTGGCATCCATCCGGACCTCTCCTTTCCTAGTGCCACAATGGGCACATGAGTTCTGAAGCCGACGACGCCATCCAGCTGGCCGTCGGCGATGAGCACCTGGTGACGCTTGCCGGCCTCGGCACCGCCGGCTACAAGTGGACCGCGGAGATCGACGGCGACGCCGAGGTCGCCGAGGTCGCCGAGGCGGCAGCACCGCCGCTCGACCCGGAGGTCGCCGTGGGAGCGAGCGCAAGCGAGGCCTTCGCGCTGCGGGCCAGGCAGTCGGGCTCGGTGCGAATACGATTCGCCCTGCGACGGCCCTGGGAGCCGGGGGACGTGCCGCCGGCTCGAGAACGCACGATCGAGCTTCGAGTTAGCTGACCGCGCCCTGCGAGAAACTGCCTCGACCGCTTTTTCGGACGCGCCCCGCACGGTGCCGAACCTAAATGCTCATGGTTAATTGTGCAACTGAAGACAACTTTTTCTTAACAAAGACCCCGTGAACGCGCGCCCCTCCAGCTCGATGATCGGCACCGTTCTCTCGGGCCGCTACCGGTTGGAGGCGAAGCTGGGGAGCGGCGGCATGTCGACCGTCTACCTGGCGAGCGACGAGACGCTCGACCGGCCGGTGGCGGTCAAGGTGATGCACCGCGAGATGTCCGAGCAGGAGGACCAGCTGCAGCGCTTCCGCCAGGAGGCGCGGGCGGTCGCCAAGCTCTCCCACCCCAACGTCGTCTCGGTGATCGACGCCGGCGAGGACGGCGGCTACCCCTACATCGTCTTCGAGTACGTCAAGGGGGAGACGCTGAAGCAGCGGATCGCGCGGGTCGGGGCGCTCGACGTGCAGGACGCGATCGCCTACGCGATCGAGGTCGCGCGCGGGCTCAGCGTCGCCCACGCGCGCAACATGGTCCACCGCGACATCAAGCCGCAGAACGTCCTGATCGACGAGGAGGGACGGGCGAAGCTGACCGACTTCGGTATCTCGCGCCAACTCGAACAGGACGGCGTCACCGCCACCGGCCGCGTCCTCGGCACGACCGACTACGTCGCCCCCGAGCAGGCGATGGGCCACGGCGTCGATCCCCGCTCCGACGTCTACTCGCTCGGCGTCGTCCTCTACGAGATGCTCGTCGGCCAGGTCCCCTTCCATGCTGACAGCCAGGTCGGGGTGGCGATGAAACACGTCAACGAGGAGCTGCCCGACGTGCAGCGCCGGCGGCCCGAGGTCTCCGCCGCGGTTGCCCTCGTGGTCGAGCGGGCGACGGCGAAGAATCCGGATGAGCGCTACCAATCGATCGCCGAGATGATCGACGACCTGGAGACGGCGCTGGAGGTAGAGGCGGCGCGGGCGGGCTCGACGACGGGCGAGGCGACCAGCGTGCTGGAGGCGGTGCCGCCGCCGAAGCGAAAGCTCTCTGGGCGGGCGCGCTGGTCGTGGGCGGCGATCGTCGCCCTGCTGCTGCTCGGCGGCGGCGCGCTGATCGCCGTGCAGCTGATCTCCAGCGGCCAGCTCGGCGGGGGAGGCGCCGAGAAGGGCAACGGCAAGCCGATCCACATCGTCTCCGCCACCGACTACGACCCCCAGGGCGATGGCGAAGAGGTCGGCAGCAAGGTCGGGCTCGCGGTCGACGGGGATCCGACCGGAACGGCCTGGGAAACCGAGCACTACGACTCCGAAACCTTCGCCGGGACGAAGACGGGGCCCGACCCCGGCGTCGGCATCTACGTCACGACGGGCTCGCCGGCAACCCCGGCGAAGATGATCGTCCGCAGCCCCACCGCCGGCTGGGACGCCCAGGTCTTCGCCGCCCCCGCCGGCCCGCCCTCCGACCTCTCCGGCTGGGACGAACCGGTGGGCGAAGTCAGCGACGCCTCGTCCGACCAGGAGATCGACCTCACGGTGCGCCAGCCCTCGACCTACTTCCTCCTCTGGTTCACCAAGGCCTCCGAAGCCCGCGACCAGGAAGGCCGCTACCAGGTCGAGATCAGCAACATCGAACTCCTCGGCTGAGCAGTCAGAGTCGTCGCCAGCGCGCTCCCCGGCCGGAGCCCTCGGCGACGATCGCGCGCTCGGCCCGAAGCTCGGCGAGGACGAGCCTGATCGTCGCCGGGCTGATCCCCGGAAGGGCGCGCTCGACGTCGCGACGGCGGAACACGGGGGGGGCGTGACGCAGGACGTATTCGCGGACCCTCTGTTGCTTGCTCCCGGTCTGCTCGTCGGCGGCGGCAACGCGGCGCTCGAAATCGTCGTAGGCGGCGGCGATGATCCGGCAGAGGTAGACGATCCAGGGCCAGACGTCGTGCTCTCCCTCGTGCCAGTTGCGCTGCGACTCGTAAAGGCTCGCGTAATAGCCGTTCTTCGTCTCGTAGATCCGCTGCTCGATGCTGACGTAGCGCGCGACGCCGTACCCCTGGCTCAGCAGCTCGTGCAGCGTGAGCAGGCGGGCGAGGCGCCCGTTGCCGTCGGCGACCGGGTGGATCGCGAGGAAGTCGAGGACCAGAGCGCCGACCAGGACGAGAGGATGCGCCGCCGCGTCTCGCTGAGCGGCTTCGTAGCGGAGCAGCAGCTCGCCAAGCAGGAACGGGGTCTCCTCCGGGGCCGGCGGCTTGAAGACAACCTCGCGACGGCCGTCCTCGTAGGAGACGATCAGGTTCGGGTCGCACTTCAACCGACCTCCGCCGGCGCCGGTATGGGCGAACAACAGCCGGTGAAGGCGCACGACGAGCGGAACGCTCAATGACTCGGGTGGGTCGCCGCGCATAAGCGTGTCCGTGGCATCGCGGTAGCCGGCGTACTCACGCTCGTTGCGATTGCGGTAGCGGCGCCCGCCCTCGGCGAGCCTCTCGGCTCGCTCGCTCTCCACCACGACGCCCTCGATCGCGTTGGAAGCGGTGATCGACGCGATCCGCGCGTGCTCCGCAAGCTCGCCGAGCAATTCGGGAAGCTGGTCCTCGAACAGCCGCTCCCGACCCTTGCCGGTGTCTATCCGCCCGAGGAGAACTCCGAGCTCGCGCGGTTGGCTGGCAAACGTCTTGTCGAGGTCGATGAAGCTGCGCATCGGGCTAATTGTGTCATAAACATGCTAAATAGGTTCGTTTTTAGCTTGATTATGGCCGAGTTAGCTTGATTACGGGCCTCAGAACGCGTGGGAGCGGGAGGCGCGGTGGCGCTCTACGGCCAGGTTGACGAGGCGGTCGCAGAGGGCCGGGTAGGGGAGGCCGGTGGCGTCCCAGAGCTTGGCGTAGACGCTGGTCTCGGTGAAGCCGGGCATGGTGTTGATCTCGTTGACGAGGATCTCGCCGCCGGGCTCGACGAAGAAGTCGCAGCGGGCGAGGCCGGCGCAGCCGCCAAGGCGAAAGGCCTCGACGGCGAGCTCGCGCAGGCGGTCGGCCTGCTCGTCTGAGAGCGGCGCCGGGACGACCAGATCCATCCCGCCCTCGCCGTACTTGGTCTCGTAGTCGTACCAATCGCCGTGGGCGATCACCTCGCCCGGCGACGACGCCTCGATTTCCTCGTTGCCGAGCAGCGAGCACTCGACCTCACGGCCGGCGGCGTGCGCCTCGACGATCACCCGCGGGTCGTGGCGGCGCGCCAGCTCGACCGCGCCATCGAGGTCACCGAGCGCGTCCACGCGGGTGATACCGACGCTCGAGCCGAGCCGCGAGGGCTTCACCCAGAGTGGCAGGCCCATCGCCTCGCAGCGCCTGCGCCAGCCCTCCTCGCCGGCGGCGGCGAAATCGACCTGCGGCAGGCCGCCCTGGGCGAAGAGGCGCTTCAGCGTCAGCTTGTCCATGCAGGTCGCCGAGGCGAGCACGTCGGAGCCGACGTAGGGGAGGTCGAGCCACTCGAGCACCCCTTGGACGCTGCCGTCCTCGCCGAAGGGCCCGTGAAGCGCAGGGAAGGCGACGTCGGCATCGGCGAGGCCGGCGGCCGGCACCAGCTCGACCGGGGCGCCATGGAAGCTCCACGATCCGTCGCGGGCGATCCGCACCGGCAGCGCCTCGTGCCCGGCCTCCTCCAGCCCGCGGGCGACGGCCTCGCCCGAACGCAGCGAGACCTCGTGCTCGGAGGAGCGCCCGCCGCTGAGGACGGCGACCCTCACGGCGCTCCCGCTTCTTCTTCGGCCGCCCCCGGGGCGGCCTTGCCGACCACGATCGTCACCGTGCTCTTCGGCTTCACTTCGGAGCCCGGCGGCGGGAACTGGTCGGTGACGCGGCCGACCTGCTGGGACACTTCGGTCGGCTGTTCCTGCACCGTGGGGACGAGGCCCGCTTCGCGCAGGGCGCTCACCGCTTCGGCCCGTTCTTCGCCGATCACGTTCGGCACGGTCGACTTCGCTTCGCCCTTGGAGACGACGATCGCCACCCCCGAGCCGGGCGGCAGCTGCGAGCCGGCGCTGGGCGACTGGCGGATCGTTTCGCCCGCCGGCTTGGCGCTTTCTTCTTCTTCGACGCTCGGCACCAGGCCGGCGGCGCGGATCTGCTGCACCGCGACCGAGCGCTGGATGCCGACCAGCACCGGCACCTTGGCGAGCTTCTGGCCCTTGGAGACGGTCAGCACCACGGTCGAGCCGCGGGTGGCCGTCGTCCCGCCGGAGGGCACCGTGTGGATCACCTGGCCGGCTTCGACGGTTTCCGAGTTGGCCTGCACGACCTCGGCCTTGAAGCCGGCTTCTTCGAGCTTTTCGAGCGCTTCTTCGCGGCTCAGCCCGGCCGTGCTGGGCACCTTGGCGCTGCCGGGGCCGGCGCTGACCGTCAGCGCCACCTCCGGCTTCGAGCAGAAGAAGCTGAGGAAGGCGCAGTCGAGCGCGGCCCGGGTGGCCGGCGGAGAGGCGAGCGGGCTCTGCTCGAGCACGGTGTCGACCGGCGCTTCGCGCTGCACGCGGTGCACATCGCCGACCTTGAAGCCGTTCTGTTCGAGCACGGCGATCGCCAGGTTGAGCTGGTTGCCGGTGACGTCGGGTACCCCCGTGGAGGTGTCGCGGCTGAGGGCGAAGCCGACGAGGACGCCGATCAGGATCGCCGCCGCGATCGCGCCCCAGATCATCCGGCGCCGCCGGCGCCGCGCCGCCTCCTCGGGGTCGGGCTCGCCCGCGGCGGCCTCTCCCGGGACGACGACGGGGGGCGGCAGCGGCGCGAAGGAGGCGGTGCCCCCGCCCACGGCGCCGGGGTCGCGCAGCGCCGCGTCGAGCGCGGCGATGAAGGCCTCGGCGCTCTGGAAGCGCCGCCCGGGGTCCTTCTCCAGCGCCCGCATCACGGCCGCGTCGAGCGCCGGCGAGACCTGCGGGTTGAGCGAGCTGGGGCGCTGCGGCGTGTTCGAGACCTGCATCATCGCGATCGCCACCGCCGAGTCGGCCTCGAACGGCACCCGGCCGGTCAGCGCCTCGTAGAGCATCACCCCGATCGAGTAGAGGTCGGAGACCGCCGTCACCTCCTGGCCCTGCGCCTGCTCGGGCGAGAGGTAGTGCGGCGTGCCCATCACCGAGCCCGCCTGGGTGATTTCCGAGGCGCCGGCGCGGGCGATGCCGAAGTCGGTCACGGTCGCCTTGCCCTCGTCGTCGACGATCACGTTCTGCGGCTTCAGGTCGCGGTGGACGACCCCGCGGCGGTGGGCGAAGCCGGCGCCCTCGAGCACCTGGCGGATCAGCGCCACCGCCTGCTCGGGGGTCAGCCCCTGGTCGATCAGCGCCTTCAGCGAGCGGCCCTCGAGCAGCTGCATCGCGATGTAGTAGGTGCCTTCGATCTCGCCCCGATCGAAGACGGCGACGACGTTGGGGTGCTGGAGGCCAGCCGCCGCCTCGGCCTCGAGCCGGAAGCGCTCGACGAATTCGCGGTCCTGGGCGAAGCGGCGGTGGAGGATCTTCAGCGCGACCCGGCGCTGCAGGTGCGGGTCCTCGGCCAGCCAGACGTCAGCCATGCCGCCGGAGCCGATCCGGCGCAGCAGCAGGTAGCGCCCGTCGATCGTGCTCCCCTCGCCGACTTCAGCCGCCACCCCTAGCTCCCTTCTTCGTTGAGGATCGTTTCCGCCACGTCGCGAAAGATCGGGGCGGCGACGTCGTTGCCGAACTGGGTCGTGCACTCGACCGTCGCCGCGATCGCGATCTTCGGTTCGTCGGCGGGCGCAAAGCCGATGAACCATGCCTGGTTCTCTTCGGTGCCGCCGCCACAGGTTTCGTTGAAGGGCGTTTCGGCCGTGCCGGTCTTGCCGGCGACGGGGATGCCGGGGATCGCGGCGTTGGTGCCGGTGCCTTCGCTGACCACGCCTTCCATCGCGGTGGTCAGCTCTTCGGCCGACTTTTCGTCGATCGGGCGGCTGTACTGGGACGGTTCGAGGCGCTTGACCACGCGGCCGTCGGGGTCGACCACGCGGCTCCAGATCTGCGGCTTCATCAGGCTGCCCTTGTTGGCGACCGCGGCCGCGACCTCGGCCATCTGCAGCGGCGTCACCGCGAGCCGCTCCTGGCCGATCGCGACCCTGGCGATGTCGATCGGGTCGTGCGGCCCCAACAGTTCGCCTTCGTCGAAGACGCCGCTCTTGTAGACCTGATCGGAGGGCAGGTCGATCGCCGGGGTCGAGCCGAACCCGAAGGCGTCCATGTATTCGAACAGCGTTTCCTCGCCGAGTCGTTCGCCGAGCTGGGCGAACCAGGTGTTGACCGAGTTGGTCAGCGCGGTGTCGAGCGAGATCGGGCCGAAGCTCTGGGTGAAGTCGTTCTGCAGCGGCTGCCCCTGGACGTCGAGTTCGCCGGGGGCGTCGATCGCCGTTTCCGGCGTGATCGTGCCGCTGTTCAGGCCGGCGGCGGCGGTCACCACCTTGAAGGTCGAGCCGGGCGGGTACTGGCCCTGGGTGGCGCGGTCGAGCAGCGGCGAGGCCGGGTCGGTGTTGAGGGAGGAGAGGTGTTCGGGCACCCGGTTGGGGTCATACGGCGGGTTGGAGGCCAGCACCTTCACCCGGCCGCTCGACGGTTCGATCGCGACCACGGCGCCGAACCCGGCCGCTTCGAGGTCGCCGAGGGCGACCCGCTGCGCTTCGGGGTCGAGGTTGGTGACGACGTCGTCGCCTTCCTGGCTGTGGCCGGCGAGCTGGTCGAGGATCGAGCCGAATTCGGATTCGCTGCCGACGAGTTCGTCGTTGTGGAACTGCTCGAGCTCGCTGTCGCCCTGGCGGACGAAGCTGTACCCGACCGGGTGGCCGAAGAGGGCGCCTTCGGGATAGCGGCGCACGTAGCGGCGTGCGGCGCCGTGGCCCTTCGGCACCGAGCGGGCGAGCACGGTGCCGTCGGCGGCAAGGATGCGGCCGCGGCGGATCTGCTGCTGCTCGAGCAGCAGCCGCTTGTTCGCGTCCTTCTGCTTCAGCGCGTGCGCGTCGAAGACCGCCCAGTAGGAGGTGAAGCCGATCAGCACCGCAAAGAGGACGACGATCAGCCCGAAGAGCTTGACGATCTGGCGATTCATGCTCGTGCCTCACGCCGCGCCCGATCGGAGATCAACAGCAACAGGGCGAGGAGGACGAAGTTGGCGACGATCGAGCTGCCGCCGTAGCTGACGAAGGGCAGGGTGACGCCGGTCAGGGGGATGACGCGGGTGACGCCGCCGACGATGACGAAGGCTTGGATCGCGAAGACCGCGGTGAGGCCGGTGGCGAGGAGCTTGGAGAAGCCGTCGTCGGCGAGCAGGGCGATCTTGAAGCCGCGCGCGGCGACCAGCAGGTAGACCAGGATCACCGCGCAGGCGCCGAAGAGGCCGAGCTCGTTGACGATCAGGGCGTAGATCGTGTCGGTCTGGGCGGCCGGTAGGAGGGCCGCGTGGGTGCCGGGGATCGTGATCAGCCCCTGGCCGAATCCTTTGCCGAAGAGGCCGCCGTCGGCCTGGGCGAAGATCGACTGGAGGATCTGGTACCCGTTGCCGGTCGGGTCGCTGTAGGGGTGGAGCCAGACCTCGACCCGGTCGTGGACGTGGGGCACGGTCGCGGCGAAGAACCAGGCGCCGAGCAGGAACAGCGCCATCCCGATGACGACGAAGGAGAAGCGCCCGGTCGCGACGTAGAGCAGGGCGAGGAAGGCGGTGAAGAACATCAGCGAGCTGCCGAGGTCGCGGATGAAGACGAGCATGAACATCGACGCGCCCCAGACGACCAGCAGCGGGCCGAGATGCTTGAGCGGCGGCAGGGTGACGCCGAGGATGCGCCGCGCGCCGACGATCAACACCTCGCGGTGCTCGCGCAGGTAGCTGGCGAGGAAGACGACGATGCAGATCTTCGAGAACTCGGCCGGCTGGAAGGCGAGCGGGCCGATCTTCACCCCGAGGTAGGCGCCGTTGACCTGCTGACCGATCCCCGGCAGCCGCGGCGCCAGCAAGAGCAGGATGCCGACTGCGGCGATCGTGTAGCGGTAGCGCTCGAGCACGTCGTAGTCGCGCAGGAAGTGGATCGTGGCGGCGAAGAGGACGAGGCCGAGGACGAACCAGTTGGCCTGGTCGCGCGCCAGGGTCGGGTCGATCCGGTAGATCATCACCAGCCCGAGGGCGGTCAGCAGCGCGCAGAGCGGGAAGAGGTAGGGGTCGGCGTCGGGCAGGCGCAGGCGCAGGTAGACGTGGGTGGCCAGGCAGACGGCGAGGAAGTAGGCGCCGTAGATCAGGCTGGCGTTGCCCGGACGGGCGCTCTGCTGGGCGAAGACCGCGGCGAAGCCGGCGCTGAGCAGGAGGGCGACCGGGACGAGGGCGACCGCCTCCCGGTTGCGCGCACTCCTCATGGAATCCCCTGGCTGCGTTCGATTTCTTCGACCAGCGAGACCGCGTCGGATTCGGAACGGACGTCGTGGCCGGTGACGGCTTCGCGGCGGCGGCCCGGAAGCGACTGCGTCTGGATCGGCGCCGAGTAGCGCTCCTGGTAAAGCTTGACGCCGAAGGGCAGTTCGTAGGGCAGGCCGCGGTAGAGGGCGACGCGACCGCCGTCGTCGGTGGCGAGGAACCAGGCCTGGCGGTTGCCCCACCAGCCGCCGAAGGCGATCGCGCCGACCACGACGAGTGCCGCGAGTACCTTGGCGGCGGTCCGCAGGCGACGCCGGGGGCGCCTGGCGACGAGCTTCTCGCGGCGCTCAGCCGCAGCGGCTGCCGCCGCCCGGCGACGGACCTCGGTCGTCGTCAGGCCGGCCTCCTCGGCCGCCGCGCCGACCAGCGTCGCGTCGCCGGCGGCGTCGCGCAGCGGCGCGGCGGCGTCCTCGAGGCGGAAGGCGAGGGCGGTGACGTTGTCGCGGCCGCCGGCCGCGTTGGCCTCGTCGACCAGGGTGCGGACCGCCTCGCGCATCGAGCCGGCGGCGGCGAGGACGGCGGCGATGCGCTCCTCGGCGACCATCGTCGTCAGGCCGTCGGAGCAGAGCAGGAAGACGTCGCCGGGGGCCGCCGGCACCGTCTGCACGTCGACCTCGACCTCGGGCTCGGGCCCGAGCGCGCGGGTGATGATCGAGCGCTGCGGGTGCTCCTCGGCCTGGGCGTCGGTGATCTGGCCTTTGCGGCGCATCTCCTCGACCAGCGAGTGGTCGCGGGTCAGCCGCTCCAGCCGGCCGGCGCGCAGGCGGTAGGCGCGGCTGTCGCCGACGTGGCCGACCGCGACCTCTTCGCCCGCCGGGTCGACGATCGCAGCGGTGATCGTCGTGCCCATCCCGGCGCGCGAGGGGTCGGCGCGGGCGAGCTGGTGGATCTTGCGGTTCGCCGCTTCGATCGTCTCGCGCAGCACCGGTTCCGGCGGCCCGTCGGGGAGGTCGCGGTCGAAGGCGTCGGCGGCGGCCTTGGAGGCGACCTCGCCGGCCTGGGCGCCGCCCATCCCGTCGGCGACGACGAAGATCGGCGCACGGACGAAGAGCGAGTCCTCGTTCTCGCTGCGCTGGCGCCCGGTGTCGGTGCGGAAGGCCTGGTCCTCGACCCGCAGCATCAGCCCCCCTCGAACTTGAACTCGGTGTCGCCGATCCGCACCACGTCGCCGTCGATCAGCTCGGCCTCGCCGTGCAGGCTGGCGTCGTTCAGCAGGGTGCCGTTGGTCGAGCTCATGTCTTCGACGTAGCTGCGTCCCTCACGGGAGAAGATCCTGGCGTGCACGCCGGAGGCGTAGCGGTCCTCGATCCGCAGGTCGGCCTCCTGGGAGCGACCGATCGAGAGGCCGCCGATCAGGTCGAAGCGCTCGCCCTCGCGCAGGCCGCCGCCGCGCAGCACGACCAGCCAGGCGTCGCCTCCCCCGCCCGCCTCGCCGAAGGCCGGCACAGGGTGGAAGCCGGTCGCGTCGGGGGCCGGCGCGACCGTCCCCCGCAGGTCCTTCAGCGCGCTGCGGGCGATCCACAGCAGGAAGAGGTAGAGGACGGCGAGGAAGCCGAACTTGAGGGCGACGGAAATCGGGTCGTAAGCCACGCGCCCAGCAGACTACGTCTACTGCTCGATGTCGAACCTGAAGGTCGTCGTGCCCAGCGTCACCTGGTCGCCGGCGGCGAGGCGGGTGGTGCCGACGCGGCGGCCGTTGACCTTGACCCCGTTGGTCGAGCCGAGGTCGGCGATCGTCCACTCGCCCTGCGCAGAGCGGCGCAGCTCGGCGTGGTGGCGGGAGACGTTGGGGTCGCGCAGGACGCACTCGGCGTCGCGAGCACGGCCGATCGTCGCCCGCGGGCCCTCGAGCACGTAGCGGCGGTCGTCGAGCTCGACCACGGCCCGCGTCGCCACCTCGGGGCGGCGGGAGGGAGCCTGCTCGGGGGGCGCCTCGCGGACCGCCGAGTAGACCATCGTGTGGCCCTCCTCCCCCTGGACCGGCGCGGCGCCCTCGTGCGCCGGCGGCTTGACCAGCCGCGCCTGGATGCCGAACTCGCCCAGGCGCAGGCGCTCGTCGGTCTCGAAGGCGACCGTCGGCCGGGTCAGCAGGTCGTAGCCGCGGCGGCGGGCGTGCTCCAGCAGGTAGCCGGCCAGCTCCTGCTCGAGCGAGCGCTCGTAGCCCTCCAGCCGCACCCGGTCCTTGCCGGAGAGGTAGACCGTGTACTCGTTGGAGACGTAGACGCGCGCCACTCCGGCGGTCTTGTGGGCGTCCATCTCCTTGGCCAGCTTGCGGGCCAGCTCGACCGGCTGGACCTCGGAGCTGAAGGCGCGGCTGAAGACGCCCTCGACCAGGCCTTCGATCCGACTCTCGAGGTTGCGCAGGACGCTAATCGGGAAATCCTACGGTAGGGGGAGCCCGTGGCCGACGGCCAGCCAGGCTCCGAGCAGGGCCGCGCCGGTGAGCGCGGTGAGGCGCAGCGCGAGCGGCGAGGAGGCGTGCGGGGGCTGGGCGGCGAGGCGCTCGAGCGAGTCCTCGATCGCGGTGCCGAGCTCCTCCAGGGCCGGGCGGCGCCCGGGGCGCGGCGAGAGCGCCGCGTCGATCGTCTCGCTCAGCTCGCGCGGCAGGTCGGGGCGGAGGCGGCGCAGCGGGCGCGGCCGGGCGCCGATCGCGCGCGCCGTCGCCGCCGGGTTGGCGCGGCGGTTGGGGTTCTCCCCGCTCCAGCACTCATACAGCGTCAGCGCCAACGAGTAGACGTCGGCCTCCGGCCCGGCGTCGCGGCCGCCGGCCTGCTCCGGCGACATGTAGGCGAGGGTGCCGACGACGTCGCCGGGCGCGGTCAGCGCGGCGGAGTCGGCGAGGCGGGCGATGCCGAAGTCCATCAGCTTGGCGCGGGGCTCGCCGTCGTCCCCGACCAGCACGTTCTGCGGCTTGACGTCGCGGTGGACGACGCCGCGGGCGTGGGCGTGGTCGAGCGCCTCGCAGAGGTCGGCGCCGATCTCGCCGATCTCGCGGTCGCTGAGGGTGCCCTCGACGCTCAGCTCGGCCAGGGTCGAGCCCTCGACCAGCTCGGTGACCAACAGAGCGTTGCCGTCCTCCTCGCCCATCTCGTAGAGGGTGACGATGCCGGGGTGGTTGAGCCGCGCGGCCGCCTGCGCCTCGCGCAGCACTCGCCGGCAATCCTGGGTGCCGTGCGACTCGATCGCCTTGACCGCGACGTTGCGCTCCAGGCGCCCGTCCCAGGCCTCGTAGACGACGCCGAAGCCGCCGCTGCCGATACGGCGCTCGATCAGGAACCGGTTGAGTACGAGCGAGCCGACCACGGTCCAACCGACTTCGCCGCGAATCCGCTTCCTCCTGCGACATACTCCCTGCTTCTTGGAGGATTCCCTAGCATCCCGGCCGGGTCGCAGGCGCCGCCCGCCACGCCGCCCCGAGCGGCAGCAGATCCTGATCCGCAGGGGGCTGGCGCTGGGCGCCGGGCTGCTGGTCCTGGTCCTGATCGTGCTCGGCGTGCGCGGCTGCCTCGACGCGCGCAAGCACCGGGCGCTGAGCGACTACGCCCGCAACGTCACCCAGATCGTCGACGAGACCCAGCAGACGAGCAAGAGCTTCTTCGGCAAGCTCGCGAACCCCGGCAGCCTCTCGGTCACCGAGTTCGTCGCCGAGGTCAACGCCGACCGCAGCGCGATGGACAACTACGTCGCCCGGATCGACTCGCTCGACACGCCGGGGGACATGGGCCACGCGCAGAGCGCGCTGAAGCTGGTCTACGAGCTGCGCGGCGCCGCGATGGCCGAAATCGCCGAACAGATGAGCACCGCGCTGGGCGACGTCGGCTCGCAGAAGGCGACGGCGAAGATCGCCGCGGAGATGCAGACGCTGCTCGCCAGCGACGTGCTCTACAAGGAAGTCGCGCGGCCCGAAATCGACGGGGTGCTCGCCGCCAACGGGATCGAAGGCGACGACGTGCCGAGGAGCGAATTCCTGCCCGAAGGGACGAAGTGGCTCGAAGAAAGCGCGGTCAGCGCGGCGCTCGGCCAGGTCAGCGGCTCGACCGGCGCGGCGACGCCGGGCGTGCACGGGCTCGGCCTGATCTCGACCAGCGTCAACGGGACCGAACTGAGCGCCGAAGCGACGACCGCGGTCTCCGCCGAAGAAACGCCGGAAGTCGAAGTCGAAGTGCAGAACCAGGGCGAATCGACCGAGAACGAAGTGACCGTCTCGGTCACGATCAACGGCGGCAGCCCGCTGCAGCAGAACATCAGCAGCATCGAAGCCGGCGCGACCGAAAGCGTGACGATCCCGCTGACGCCGGCGCCGTCGGGCACGGTGACCCTCGAAGTCGAAGCCGAACCGGTGCCGGGCGAGCAGGTCTCCGAAAACAACGAAGCCACCTACACGGTCCAGTTCGAATAGCGATCGTGCGGATCGCCTTCCTCGGTCCGGCCGGCACCTTCACCGAAGATGCCCTGCGCGAGGCGGCGCCCCCGGCCGAGGTCGAGGCGCTGCGGACGCCGACCGTACACGACGCGATCCTCGCGGTGGATCGGGGAGACGCCGAGCGGGCATTGGTGCCGTTCGAGAACTCGATCGAGGGCTCGGTGCGGTCGACCCTCGACACGCTCGCCTTCGACGCCGAAGCGGTGACGATCGTCGGCGAGCACGACTTCCGCGTCCGCGTCCACCTGATCGTGCGCGAGGGGGTCGGGCTGGAGGACGTCGGCGCGGTGCTCTCGCACCCGCAGCCGCTGGCGCAGTGCGCCGGCTTCCTGCGCGAGCACCTGCCGGGGGTCGAACGGCGCAGCGTCAGCAGCACCGCCGAGGCGGTGCGGATGGTCGGCGAGTCGGTCCGCCCTTGGGCGGCGATCGGGGCCCGCTCGGCGGCCGAGCTCTACGGCTGCGTGGTGCTGCGCGAGGGGATCGAGGACGAGCCCGACAACGTCACCCGCTTCGTCTGGATCGCCAAGCAGGGCGAGCCGCCTGCGGCCGGCGCCCCGGCGCGGACGTCCCTGGTGTTCTCCGAGCTGGGCGAGGACCATCCCGGCGCCCTGGTCGAGGCGCTGCAGGAGTTCTCCAGCCGCGCCGTCAACCTCTCGCGGATCGAGTCGCGGCCGGCGCGGCAGGGCCTCGGCCGCTACATGTTCTTCTGCGACGCCGAAGGCTCGCTCGAGGACCCGCCGGTCGCCGAGGCGATCGAGGCGCTGCGCGGCAAAGCCGAATCCGTCCGAATCCTCGGCTCCTACCCGATCGGTTAGCTCGCCTGCGTAGAATTGCCGAGCAAGATGGCACGTGTGCTCGTACTCAACGCAACGTATGAGCCGATCAACGTCTGTACGTTGAGGCGGGCTGCTGTGCTGCTGCTGAAGGAAAAGGCCGAGCTGCTGGAGCGGCGGGCGGGGGCGATCCACTCCGAGCACATGACGATGGAGCGGCCGGACGTGATCCGTTTGGTCAGCTACGTGCGGGTGCCGCGCGAGGCGCACCGGCGCAAGATCACGCGGCGCGCGGTGCTCGCCCGCGACGCCTGGACCTGCCAGTACTGCGGCTCGACCAAGTCGGGGCTGACCGTCGACCACGTGATCCCGCGCAGCCGCGGCGGCAAGTCGGTCTGGGAGAACATCGTCGCCGCCTGCGCCAGCTGCAACCGCCGCAAGGGCAACCGCCTGCCCCGCGAGATCCAGATGCACCCGAAGAAGAGCCCCAAGGCCCCCGGCCCCAGCATCTTCATCCAGGTCGCCAGCCCGAACGTCCCGGCGACCTGGCAGCAGTACCTACCCGTCGCCGCTTGACCGACCGGCGTTAATCGCTTCTCTTCGTCCCCCGTCGGGCGCGAGAAGCGGTGCGAAATTCCTCGTAGAGGTCGTGCTTTTCTCCCTTGTGTCGCACGCGTCCAACGACGCCTTCCGGAGGAGACCCGACCGCAATTTTCGTCGCTGGTATGGACGAGGCAAGCAGGGGGCGGGTCTGCCAAGTCGAGGCGATTCTGGGCCCAAAGAGAGTCAAGTTGAGAGAACCGGGCAGTGCCGCCGAGGGCGCCAACACCCCCTGAAAGCCCGACCTGCGAAGACGGCTGCCCTCTTCTTGGCAAGGGGCATAGTCGTCGTCGATCAATGCGCCTGCCGCAAAGCCCGCCGCCTCGGCCTTCTCGAATGTCCCATAGTCCGCAATTCGCTGAACGTGGACTTCGGCCGCCCACATCGGCATGCGAACCACAGCGACTTCTTGCTCGGAGCGAAGGCCCTCGGCTCGAATCAACTCGGCCCATGCGCCATCCACCGTAGTGCTCAAATACTGCGTCAGCCCATCGGCCGGACGGTGCCAACGCCCTGGTTCCGTATTCGGCCTTACCCAGAGAGGGGTGTCGTAGTTCGAGTAGCGAAAGACGACCCCGTCGAACCGCGTGAGCTTCGGCTTCGGCTCAAGAGCCATGCTGCGCACGCCCGCGGCGAGCGGCGAGCATCAAGGCCCGCTCATAACCCGCGTCGTCGAGTACGTCGATCGGAGCTCGGCTGTCCAAATCGTCTCGCCGCCTGTAGAACCAGGCCACGACTCCGGCCGGAGTCCAAGCCCGCCAGAGCAAAGCAACGAGACGAGCCGCCAGCTGAAGGCGGCGGGACGGCGGTCGCTGTGCGTCCTTCGCCAGGCGCTGGACCTGCCTCTCGCCGACACCGATCAACTCTCCCAACTGCTTCCGGGTGACCCCAGGGAGCTGCTCAGACATGCCGGCAAGAAGCTCCTTTGCGCTCGATTCGCCGCCAACGGGCTGTTCGTCCAGGGCATCGCGGACGATGTGCCTGACGGCCTCGGCATGGACGATGAAGCTGTCGACGCTGTCCAGCGGCCGTTCTTCGTCGAGCTCATTGAGCGCCTCGAGACCGTCGATGATGTGTCCGCGGATCTCGGCAAGGGCCTCGGGGTCGAGATCGGGGGGAACCTCCCGGTGGACCTGCGACGACAACCGCTGCGCGGTTTCGACGAACCTCGCCGCATAGGTCGAATCGACCGGATGCTCAGGCGTTCCGCTTTTTGCCGCGGTCGCCGCGAGGTCCTCGCGAAGCTTCGTCTGCCAACTCTCGATGCGGTCCTCCAACCGCTCGAGCTGCTCTCGCTCTGGCTTTGAGAGAAGGTCGGGCATGTCACCTCCTGACTCTTGGCATGTATGTCGTGGTCATGTCGCCTACTCCGACATGATACAGACGTTGCCTCGAGAGACCGCCTACTCGGTGAGCTCGTCCTGCGGCGGGGCGTCGGCTGGCGGCGCCTCGTCGGATTCGACGACGAGGGCGACGGCGCTGACGCGATCGTCGTCCTTGATGTTCATCACCCGCACCCCCTGGGTCGGGCGGCCCATCAGCGAGATCCCGCCGGCCGGGGTGCGCTGGACCATGCCGTTCTGGGAGATGAACAGCAGGTCCTGGTGCTCGCGCACGATCAGCGCGCCGGCGAGGCCGCCCTTCTTCTCGGTCAGCTTCGCGGTCAGGACGCCTTTCGTGCCGCGGCCCTTGCGCGGGTACTCGGCGATCGAGGTGCGCTTGCCATAGCCGTTCTCGGTGACGACGAAGAGCTCGGCGTCGTCGCGGGCGATGTCCATCGCCAGCACCCGGTTGGCCTCGCGGCCGACCTTGGCGTTGACGTTCATCCCTTTCACCCCGGAGGTGTCCCGCCCCATCGGGCGCGCCTCCCCCTCCGAGAAGCGCACGGCGTGAGCCGACTTGGAGACCATCAGGATGTCGTCCTCGCCCGAGGTCAGGCGCACCTGGACCAGCTCGTCGCCGTCGCGGACCTTGATCGCGATGATCCCGTCGGCGCGGATCGGCGTGTTGTAGGCGAGGAACTCGGTCTTCTTGAACTGTCCCTTGGCGGTGGCGAAGGCGAGGTACTTGTTCTCTTTGAAATCACGGGTCGGGATCACCGCCATCACGGTCTCGCCTTCGCGCAGCGGCAGCAAGTTGACCAGGGCGCTCCCTTTCGCCGTCCGCGAGCCCTCCGGCAGCTCGTAGACCTTGAGCCGGTAGACCTTGCCGCGGTTGGTGAAGAACAACAGGTAGTCGTGGGTCGAGCAGATGTGCAGGTGGGCGATGTAGTCGTCCTCCTTCAGGTTCATCCCCATCACCCCCACCCCGCCGCGGTGCTGCTGGCGGTAGGTGGCGAGCGGCAGCCGCTTGACGTAGCCCGAGGCGGTCAGCGAGATCACCATCTGCTGGTCGGCGATCATGTCCTCGATCCCGACGTCGCCCTCGAAGTGGGCGAGGTCGGTGCGGCGCTCGTCGCCGTAGGACTCGACGATCTCGGCCAGCTCCTCCTTGACCAGGCCGAGCACCTTCGCCTCGTCGCCGAGGATCGCCCGCAGCTCGCCGATCCGCTCGAGCAGGTCGGCGTGCTCGGCCCGCACCTTGTCGGCTTCCAGCGCGGTGAGGCGCTGCAACCTCATGTCGAGGATCGCCTGCGCCTGCTCGCGCGAGAGCTCGAACTCCGAGATCAGCCCCTCGCGGGCGGTGTCGGGGTCGGCCGAGGCGCGGATCAGCTTGATCACCGCGTCGAGGTTGTCAAGCGCGATCAGCAGCCCCTCGAGGATGTGGGCGCGGGCCTCGGCGCGTCGCAGTTCGTACTGGGTGCGGCGGGTGACGACCTCGCGCTGATGGTCGACGTAGTGGTGGACCAGCTCCAGCAGGCTGAGGGTGCGGGGCACGCCGTCGACCAGCGCCACCATGTTGATGCCGAAGCTGGTCTGCATCTGGGTTTTCTTGTAGAGGTTGTTGAGCACGACCTTGGCCGGCTGGCCGCCGCGCTTCAGCTCGATCACCAGACGCATCCCGGAGCGGTCGGTCTCGTCGCGCAGGTCGGAGATCCCCTCCAGCTTCTTGTCGCGGACGAGGTCGGCGATCTTCGTGATCAGGCCGTTGTCGCCGCCCTTCTTGACCATGAACGGCAGCTCGGTGACGACGATCGCGTCCTTGCCGCCCTTGAGCGGCTCGACGTGGGCGCGGGCGCGGACCTTAACCGTGCCGCGACCCGAGGCGTAGGCGTCGCGGATGCCCTCCATGCTCATGATCCCGCCGCCGGGGAAGTCGGGGCCCTTGACGTGCTCCATCAGCCCCGTCATGTCGATCGTCGGGTCGTCGATGTAGGCCTCGACCGCGGCGGATACCTCGCGCAGGTTGTGCGGCGGGATGTTGGTCGCCATCCCGACCGCGATCCCGGCGGCGCCGTTGACCAGCAGGTTGGGGAACCGGGCCGGCAGGATCAGCGGCTCGCTCGTCGATTCGTCGTAGTTGGGCCCGAAGTCGACCGTGTCGGCATCGATGTCCCGCAACAGCTCGGTCGCCAACCGCCCCAGCCGCGCCTCGGTGTTGTGGCTGATGAAGCCGTTGGTCAGGAAGGAGTGGTCGTCGGTGTCGACGCGCAGCGAGTAGACAGCTTGGATCCCAGCCGGCTCCACCGACTCGACCTTGGCGTAGAAGTAGTCGCCGCTGACCAGAGGCTCGACGACCTCGCGAACCTCCTCCGACTCGATCCGCTCCATGATCGCCGCGCCACCCTGCTCCCAGCGCTCGATCCGGTCGACGTTGTGACGGCGCAGCCAGTCGCGCTCGGTCCACCGGGATTCGCAGTCCGAACGAATGTAGTCGGCTACGTACGGAACATGGTCGTGACTGAGAGCACGACTTTCGACGGGAACGGTCGCAAGATCCTCTTCCAGCTTCGCCTGCTTGGCGCCGAGGAAGCCGACGTTGCGCATGAACAGCCGCGCATCGCGCCGGTTGCTGATTACGACCTTGCACTCCCCCTTCTCATAGCGGCAAATCGAGGCCACCACGCCCGCCTCCAGCAGGAGCATCTGAACGCCGCGGGCCAACTGCTCGCTATAGGTCGAGTAGGAGATCTGGATCGAGTTGCGCGGGAGAAGGGAGGACGAGCCGTCCCCGGTGAACAGTGACCTCAGGAACTCGCGCTTGAACGCGGAGTTGGAACGCCAGACAAACTCCGGTACCCGCTTCTGCCTCGCCCTGCCGGTCAGATCTGCGAGCGGACTCTCGCGCAAGTGGTCGAGGTTCTGGATATCGAGCTCGCGCAGAATGCTCCCGGAGGCGATTTCTCGCGACGACACGTAGCGTCGCCCTCCGACAACCGAGTCGTAGGCGTCTACGACCTGGCCGAAGAAATCCTCGTCAACGTTGTTGAAGCCGGCCCGATCCGCGCTTATCCAGCCCTCGGAGACGAAGGCGCCGGCGAGCAAGGACAGCTGAGCATCGCGCTTGGAAAGGGGCTCGCCGCCGTCCTGCCGAGGAGTGCGCGAGACCAACACCCGGTCCCCCGGCTTGATCTCGTCCAGCAACTTCCAGAGCAGGAGGGGAACGCCGGCCATGTCGACAAGGCAAAGGACGGGGTGGTTGTGGGTACCGGTGAGCTCGTGTCCGTGTGAGGTGCGGAGGCGGAGCGTCGGGTGCTCGCCGGAGTGGAAAAGCTTGGAAGCGCGAACCGGTCGGCCGAGGCGGTCGAGGACCTCGAGGTCGACGTCGTTGTCGGAGTTCGGCTCCGCGTGGGCGACGAGCGAGTCGATGCGGACCGTCCCGTTCGTGGTCGCCACCCTCGTGTCGCCGCTGACGCAGTACCTCATCGCGGCTGCCGGGTCGTCGTCGATCGAGCCGAAGTTGCCCTGGCCGTCTACCAGCGGGTAGCGCAGGGAGAAGTCCTGCGCCATCCGCACCAGCGTGTCGTAGATGGCCGAGTCGCCGTGGGGGTGGTACTTGCCCATCACCTCGCCGACGATGAAGGCGCACTTGCGGTAGGCCCGGGTCGGCTGCAGGCCGATGTCGTGCATCGCGTAGAGCACGCGGCGGTGGACCGGCTTGAGCCCGTCGCGGACGTCCGGCAGCGCCCGGCCGACGATCACGCTCATCGCGTAATCGAGGTAGGAGGAGCGCATCTCCTTCTCGAGCTCGCGCTCTTCGATCCGGCCCGTCAGTGCCTCGAGCGCCATCTAGCTCACCCCCAGGATGCGCAGGTTTGCAGCGTCCCTGTCACACATCGAGGAACTTCACCTCTTTCGCGTTACGCTCGATGAAGTCGCGCCGCGGGGCGACCTGGTCGCCCATCAGCATGCTGAAGATCTGGTCGGCGGCGGTCGCGTCTTCGAGCGTCACCCGGGCCAGCGTGCGCGTCGCCGGGTCCATCGTCGTCTCGCGCAGCTGGTCGGCGTTCATCTCGCCGAGACCCTTGAAGCGGGTCAGCTGGACGCCGTGCCGAGCGAGCTCGAGCACGGCGCCGCGCAGCGCCTGGAAGGAGAGCGCCTCGGCGCTGCGGCCCGCGTGGCGGACCTCGAACGGCGGTCGGCCGACCTGCTTCAGCAGCGCCGCGTGGACCTCGGCGAACTTGCGGTAGTCGTGGTGATCGAAGAGCTCGCGCGGCAGCTGGTGGGTGCGGGCGAGGCCCGACTTGACTTCGATCGCCTTCACCGTCAAGCCCCTCGTCGGAGTCGACCGTGATCTCGGTCGTGAACGGCTCGCCCTCGCCCGCCTCCCGACCCATCGTCTTGCGCGCATCGGCGACGCTGGAGACCTCCTCGTCGAGCAGGCTCGACTCCTCGAGGAAGCGCACGGTGTCGTGGCCGAACTCGGCCTGCAGCGAGGAGCCCCAGCCCTCGTACTCTTTGGCGCGGCGGGTGTAGGCCTGCCAGCGGCTCTTGGTCAGCTTGGTCGCCTTGCCGGAGGCGTCGACGACCTCGATCTGCTCGAGCTTGTCGCGCAGCAGCAGCTCTTCGAGTTCGGACTCGCGCTCGAGGTAGGTCTCCTGGTTGCCCTGCTTGACCCGGTAGAGCGGCGGTTTGGCGATGTAGACGTAGCCGGCGTCGATCAGCTCCGGCATCTGCCGGTAGAGGAAGGTGAGGACGAGGGTGCGGATGTGGGCGCCGTCGACATCGGCGTCGGTCGCCATCACGATTTTGTGGTAGCGGGCGTCCTCGAGGTTGAACTCTTCGTGGACGCCGGTGCCGATCGCCGTGATCAGCGCCTGCACCTCGGTGTTGGCGAGCACCTTGTCGATCCGGCTCTTCTCGACGTTGATGATCTTGCCGCGCAGCGGCAGCACCGCCTGGGTATTGCGGTCGCGCGCCTGCTTGGCGGAGCCGCCGGCGGAGTCGCCCTCGACGACGAAGATCTCCGCGTCGCGCGGGTCCTTGACCGTGCAGTCGGCGAGCTTGCCCGGCAGGGTCGAGTTCTCCAGCGCCGACTTGCGCCGGGTCAGGTCGCGGGCTTTGCGGGCGGCGTCGCGGGCGCGCGAGGCGTCGATCGCCTTGACGATGATCCGGCGGGCGTCGCCCGGGTTCTCCTCGAAGAACTCGGCCAACTTGCGGTTGACCGTCTCCTCGACCAGGCCGCGAATCGGCGGGTTGCCGAGTTTGGTCTTGGTCTGGCCCTCGAACTGCGGGTCGTGCAGCTTGACCGAGATCACCGCAGTCAGCCCCTCGCGCACGTCCTCGCCACCGAGGTTGCCGTCCTTCTCTTTCAGCAGCCCTTTGCTGCGCGCGTAGGCGTTCAGGGTGCGGGTCAGCGCGGAGCGGAAGCCGGAGAGGTGCGAGCCGCCCTCGTGGGTGTTGATGTTGTTGGCGAAGCTGAAGATCGACTCCTGGTAGGAGGCGTTCCACTGCATCGCCACCTCGACCAGGCCCTCCTCCTCCTCGCCGTCGAAGAAGATCGTCTTGCGGTGGAGGACGTCCTTGTTCTCGTTCAGGTGGCGGACGAAATCCTCGATGCCGCCCTCGTACTGGAAGGAGACGCTGTTGGTCTGGCCGCGCTCGTCGACCAGCTCGATCTTCAGCCCGCGGGTGAGGAAGGCGGTCTCGCGCAGGCGCTCGGCCAGCGTCTGGAAGTCGAACTCGACCTCCTCGAAGATCTCCGGGTCGGGCTGGAAGGTCAGCGTCGTGCCGGTCTTCGTCGTCGCCTCGCCTTTGGTCAGGGCCGTCTGCGGCTTGCCGCGCTCGTAGGTCTGCGTCCAGACGGCGCCGTCGCGGCTGATCTCCAGCAGCAGGCGCTCGGAGAGCGCGTTGACGACGGAGACCCCGACGCCGTGCAGGCCGCCGGAGACTTTGTAGCCGCCGCCGTCGCCGAACTTGCCACCGGCGTGCAGCGTGGTCAGCACGACCTCGGCAGCGGGCCGTTTCTCCTTCTTCAGTTCTTCGACCGGGATGCCGCGGCCGTCGTCGGTCACGGTGCAGCTGTCGTCGGGATGAAGGACGACGCGGACTTCGCTGCAGTGGCCGGCGATCGCCTCGTCGACCGAGTTGTCGACGACCTCGTAGACGAGGTGGTGGAGGCCGCGGGGGCCGGTCGAGCCGATGTACATCCCGGGGCGCTTGCGAACCGCTTCGAGGCCCTCGAGGACGGTGATGTCCTTGGCGCCGTAGGAGTCCGAGCCGCTCGTCCCGCCGTCGCTCTTTTTCGAATTAGGCAATTAATCCCTTCCGGATCTCAGAAAAAACCCCGACCCCTCGGCGTCGCTCGCGTGCGCCGGGTCGGGGTGAAATGCGAGTTGACATAAGGATACCAGTTCGGCCCCCCCGAACGCCTGTCGGAGCGGCGGAAAATCCCTGCAAAACAGCTAGAAATGTGCGCTATCTGGGGATTCTTTCGCGCGAAAGCGCAACGTCCGCGGCGCCTGCTCGCCGAGGCGCTCCGAAAGCCGCTCGAGGAGCTGCGCCTGCATCAGGTCGAGCTCCTCCGCCCAGACCGGGTCCGAGCACTCGACGACGACCGCTCCGTCGCGTTCGCCGACCGGCTGCGCAGCGGCGGCGACGCGCTCTCCGACCGTCTCCGCCCAGGCCGCCTGGACCGCCGCCAGGCGCGTCTTCGGCGCGGCCCGGTCGAGCGCGGCGCGCAGGGCGTCGGCAGCGGGCCGGGGCGCGCGGCGGCGGCTCATGCGGCGAGCGGCCTGCTCGGCGGTGAGGGGCATGCGGAGGACCTGCTCGCGGGCCGAGGCCGGCAGCGACTCCTCGTCCGCGGCGCTGATCAGCGCCTGGCCTGTGCCGAGCCGCTCGACCAGCAGCTCCCGCCGCAACGGGTCGAGCTCGCTCATCACGTCGTCGAGCAGGAGCAGCGGGGCCACCCCTCTGGCGGCGAGGAGCGCCTCGCGCTCGGCGAAGATCAGTGCCAGCAGCGCCGTGCGCTGCTGGCCCTGGGAGCCGTAGCGGCGCAGGGCGCGGCCGTCGAGGTCGAGCTTCAGCTCGTCGAGGTGCGGGCCCCACGAGGTGCGGCCGAGCTGCAGGTCGGCCGCGCGGCGCTCGGCCAGCCCGGCGCGGATCTCCTCCGCCGAGCCCGCCGCGCGCGGCGCGTACTCGAGCCGCGCGCCGCCCTCGAGGCCGAGCTCGCCGGCGGCGTCGGCGAACGGGCCGTGCAAGCTCCGCGACCGCCTCCGAGCGCGCCGTCGCCAGCGCCTCGGCGGCCTCGGCCAGGGTCGCGTCCCAGACCTCCAGGCCGCCGACGGCGCCGCGCGCCAGCAGGGCGTTGCGCTGCGCCAGCGCCTGGCCGAAGCGCTGGCGCAGGCCGGCGCGGGCGGGCCAGCGGGCGGCGATGAAGCCGTCGAGGTGGGCGCGGCGCTCGGCCGGCGGCCCCTTGACCAGGGTCAGGCGATCGGGCGAGAAGACCGCGACGGGCGGGCGGTTGCGGGCCAGCGTCGCTGGGTCGGCCGGGCTGCCGTCGAGCAGGTGGCGGCGCCCGTCCTCTCGGCTGACCGAGGCGAGCAGCCGGCGCTCGATCCCGTCCTCGTCGCGCACGATCGCCTCGGCCCGGGCGAAGCCGCCGCCGAACGGAATCAGCTCGCGCCGGTCGGAGGTGCGGAAGGAGCGGCCGGTGAGGGCGAAGTAGAGCGCCTCGAGCAGGTTGGTCTTGCCGGCGCCGTTGGGACCGACGAGGCTGACGATCCCCGCCTCCAACTCGACCCGCACGCCGGCCAGGCTGCGTAGCGGCCTCGCTTCGACGGCGGCGACCCGCACCGGCCCGGCCCTCAGACGTTGAGGCGGATCGGCATCACCAGGTAGCGAAAGTCTTCGTTGTCGACCGGCTGCAGCAGGCCCGGCCGCAGCGGCGAGATCAGCCGCAGCAGCACCTCGTCGCCGCCGACGCTTTCGATCCCGTCGCGGAGGAACTCGGGGTTGAAGCCGATCTCCAGCTCCTCCCCCTCGAAAGCCGCGGGCATCGCCTCCTCGGCGTCGCCGACGTCGGGGGTCGAGGCCGAGACCTTCAGCTCGCCCTGCGAGAGGGAGAGTCGCAGCGGCGCGTTGCGCTGGGCGAGCTGGCTGACGCGGCGGACGACATCGAGCAGTTCGGGCCGTGGCAGGCGCACGTCGTGCTCGTAGGACTCCGGCAGGAGCTGTCGAAAGTTGGGGAACTGGCCGTCGATCAGCCTCGTGTTGAGGAGGATGCCCCCTGCACGGAAGACGGCCTGGTTGGGCAGCAGGCTGACGCCGACCTCCGGCGCCTCGCCGCCGGCGACCAGGCGGCCCAGCTCGCGCAGGGCGCGGGCCGGGATGTTGGCCTCGAGCTCGCCGCCGATCGCGCTCTCCAGCTCGGTTCGCTTGACCGCCAGCCGATAGGAATCGGTGGCGACCATCGTCATCTCCTGGCCGGCAGCGGTGACGAGGACGCCGGTGAGGACCGGGCGCATGTCGTCGCGCGAAGCGGCGGGGGCGACGAGCTCGATCGTCTCGGCGAGGGCGGCGGCGGGGATCTTCAGCGGCTGCTCGCCCTCCCCGGGCAGCTTCGGGAAGTCCTCGGCCGGCAGGACCCGCAGGTGGAAGCTCGAGCCGCCGCTGCGGATCTCGACGTCGCGCTCCGCCTCGCGCAGCTCGACCTCGACCGACGCGTCGCCGAGCGAGCGAGCGAGCTCGGCGAGGAGGCGGCCCGGCAGCAGGACCGCGCCGGCGCCGTCGACGGAGGCCGCGAGCGCGGTGCTCAGGCCCATCTCGCCGTCGGTCGCGGCGAGCGTCACGCCGTCCTCGCCTGCGGTCAGCAAGATGCCGGAGAGGGCCTGCGTGGCGGCCCGGGTGGAAACCGCCCGGGAGACGATCGAGAGCTTGGAGACGAACTCCTCGCGTTTGGTGGTCAGCTTCAAATGACTGATTCTCTCTTGAGTTGGATTAGCGCTTGTGGAAACAGCCGAGGTCACGCCGATTCGGCCTGGCGATCGGGTTTGCGGGTGTGGAAGCGGTTGTGGGAAAGCATCGATTCTTACAGTGACGTCGGCTGTCAGGCGTGCCCGTCGTCGTCGCTGTGGATTGCGCGGCGTAACTCGGCGACGCGGGCGCAGAGCTGGGGGTCGGCGGCGAGGCCCGCCTCGACCCGGCGCAGCGAGTTGAGCACGGTCGAGTGGTCGCGACCGCCGTAGAGGCGGCCGATCTGGGGCAGGGAGAGGTCGGTCGACTCGCGGGTCAGGAGCATCGCGACCTGCCTGGCCCGCAGCGGTACGGCGGCGCGGCTGGAGCCGGTCAGCTCCTCGCGGGAGACACCGAAGGCGGCGGCGACCCGGTTCTGGATCTCTTCGACGGTCGTTGGCCCGCGTTCCTGCCCGCCCGGGATCAGCTCGCCGATCAGCTCGGCGGTGAGCGGCCTTGCCGTCAGCGAGGCGTGGGCGATCGCCTTGGTGAAGGCACCGTGCAGCCGGCGCACGTTGGCGTCCATGCGACGCGCCAACTCGGAGAGCGCGTCGCCGTCGGCGCCGTCGAGCCCCGCCTCGCGGGCGAGGCGCTGGAGCACGGTCAGCCGGGTCGGGAGGTCGGGAGGATCGACCGGGATCGTCAGGCCCCACTCGAAGCGGTCGCGCAGCCGGGCGGCGAGGGTCGAGAGCTCGCTGGGCAGCCGGTCGGCGGAGAGAACGAGCTGGCTGCCGCCCTCGTAAAGCGCGTTGAAGGTGTGGAAGAACTCCTCCTCGGTGTGCTGCTTGCCCTGGAGGAACTGGACGTCGTCGACGAGCAGCACGTCGAGGTCGCGGTAGCGGCTCTTGAAGCCCTCGACTCCGCTCGAGCGCAAGGCCGCGACGAACTCGTTGGTGAAGCCCTCGGCGGTGGTGTAGCGGACGCTCAGCCCGGGGGCGTTCTGGCTCAGGTAGTTGGCGATCGCGCCGAGCAGATGGGTCTTGCCGAGCCCCGGCGGGCCGTGCAGGAAGAGCGGGTTGTAGGCCTCGGAGGGGGTCTCGGCGACTGCCAGCGCCGCGGCGTGGGCGGCGCGGTTGCCCCCGCCAATGACGAAGCGCCCGAAGCTGTAGTTCGGGTTGAGGTTCAGCCCGGGGGCCGAAGCGCCGCCCTCATCGTCGCCCACGGCGGAGAAGGAGACCTCGCGCAGCGGCGTGCCGGCCGCCTCGAGAGCTTCGCGCAGGAGCTGGGAGTAGCGGCGCTCGACCCAGGCGCGACTCCCGTCTGGCGCGCTCAGGTAGAGCGTCGCTCCCTGGGCGCCGATCGCCCTCAGGGGCTCCAGCCAGATCTTGAAGGTGGACTCCGGCACGGCCGCCCGCAGTCGCTCGGCGATGTCTCCCCAGAGGGCGTCGAGGTTCTGTCCGTCGAGTGTTTCGGCCACCAGCGGGCGACCATAGCGACGGCCGCCGCGCGCGAATCGAGGCGGCCCGCAAATCCCGCAAGAAAGATTCGCCCCCTCCTCGGCCCCGTCCGTATACTGCGACGCTCGATGAAGCGCACGTACCAGCCGAAGAAGCGGAAGCGGGCCAAGACCCACGGTTTCCGGGCGCGGATGGCCACCCGCGGCGGTCGGGCGATCCTGAAGCGGCGCCGGCGCAAAGGCCGCAAGCGCCTCACCCCCTGATCGATGCCGAAACGACGCCGCCTCTCGCGCAGCGGCGAGTTCGACCGCGTGTACCGCGACGGCTCCTCCCAGGCGACCCGGTACCTGGTGCTCTACAGCTTCCCCCGCAAGGACGAGGAGGACCGCGACGTCAGGCTCGGGGTCTCGGTCAGCCGCAAGGTCGGCGCCGCCGTGGATCGCAACCGGGTCAAGCGGGTGCTGCGGGAGGCCTTCTGGGCCCTCTCCGAGCGGGTGCCGCCGCACCACGACTTCGTCATCGTCGCCCGGCCCGAGATCGGGGGCTTGATCGAGCGATCGGGCGCCGATGGCGTGCGCGAGAGCATCGAAGAGGCGCTGCGCGAGAGTGGCGTCGGAGGCCGTTCCACGTGAAACGGCTGCTGCTCTCGCCGATCTCCGCCTACCAGCGCTGGATCTCCCCCTCGCTATCGCGTCGCTGCCGCTACGAGCCGACCTGCTCGGCCTACGCCGCGGAGTCGATCCGCCGCTTCGGCGCGCGCGGCATCCTGCTCGCGATCTGGCGCCTGCTGCGCTGCAACCCGTTCAGCCACGGCGGCTTCGACCCGGTCCCCGACCACTTCACCCTGCGGGTGGGACCGGTCGACCCCGGCGAGTACCACCGCCGGCGGGAGGCGCGCGCGTGATCCCCGCGGCCAACCTCCTGCAGCCGCTGATCAACATCGCCAACGCGGTCCTGCAGTTCTTCCACGACAACGCCGGGCTGAGCTGGGGCGGCTCGATCATCGCGCTGACGATCTGCGCCCGCGCCCTGCTGATCCCGCTGACCTACAAATCGCTGAAAGGGATGCGCGCATTGCAGGCGCTGCAGCCGCGGATCAAAGAAATCCAGGCGAAGTACAAGAACGACAAACAGCGCATGCAGCAGGAGATGATGGCCTTCTACAAAGAGAACAAGGTCAACCCCTTCGCCTCCTGCATCCCGCTGATCGCGCAGCTGCCGATCTTCATCACCCTCTTCTACGTCCTCCGTCACGAGCTGCCCTCCGACATCGGCTGCGAAGCGGGGCACTGCGGAAGCGAAGCGTCGTTCCTCTTCATCCACGACCTGACCGCGAAGGCGACCGGCGGCGAACTGATCGCGCTGCTGATCCTCTACGTCGGCACGCAGCTGATCTCCGGCCTGGTGATGTCGGTGACGGCCGACAAAAGCCAGCGGACGATGATGTTCGTCCTGCCCTTCATCTTCGTCCCCTTCGTGATCAACTTCCCCGCCGGCCTCGTCCTCTACTGGATCACGACCAACATCTGGACGATCGGCCAGCAGTACACGATCCAGCGTCTCATTCCCGCCCCGGTCGTGGCCACCCCCGAGCAGGTGGCAGCGGCCAAGCCGCCCCCCAAGCCTCCAAAGAAGAAGAAGCGTCGGCGATAGCCCCGCTGGATAGGCTGCTGCTGTGAGCGCGAATGGGGATTGGCCGGAGGAGCCTGCTGAGCGGGTGAAGGAGATGGTGGAGGCTGTGCTCGATGGGCTCGACCTCGAGGGCGAGGTGGAGGTCAGCGAGGACGAGGAGCGGATCGACGCTGTGGTCGTGGGAGACGACGACTATGGGCTGCTGATCGGCAAACGGGGGCAGACGATCGACGCTGTGCAGCTGCTCTGCTACCAGGCGGCGTTCCGGGGGATGCGCGACCGCAAGCGGGTCGTGCTCGACGCCTCGGGGTACCGGGAGCGGCGGCGGGAGGTGCTGACGGCGCGCGCCGACCGGGCGGCCGAGCAGGCGCTCGAGCACAACGCCAGCGTCGAGATGGACCCGATGAGCGCCCAGGAACGGCGCATCGTCCACGAGCACCTCAAGGAGCGGGCGGGGATCGAGACGTTCAGCGAAGGGGACGAGCCGCGGCGCTGCGTGATCGTCGCCCCACTCGTCTCGGAGTAGTCCCCTGCTGAGCGCGGGGCAGCGGGTGGCACTCACGCGGGTGCTTGAGCTGCTTAGGGACGAGAGGGCTTCGGTCAGTTCGGTGGTCGAGCCGGGGCGGGCCTGGCGGGTTCATGTGGAGGACAGCTTCACCGGGCTCGAGATCGAGGAGCTGCGCAACGCGAAGCGCATCGCCGATATCGGCTCTGGGGCGGGGTTTCCGGGCCTCGTGCTGGCTGTGGCGCTGCCGGGAGCGCGAGTCGATTTGATCGAGTCGGTGGGGCGGAAGTGCGAGTTCATCCGCAGGGCGATCAACGCTGCGGGAATCCCCAACGCGAGCGTGGTCAACGCCCGCTCGGAGGAGGTCGCGACGGGCGAGCGGCGGGAGTCCTACGACGCGGTCACGGCTCGCGCCGTGGGCCGGCTCTCCACCCTCGCCGAGCTCGCCTCGCCCCTCCTGAAAGACGGGGGCGTGCTCGTCGCCTGGAAGGGCAAACGCGACCCCGACGAGGAGCAGCAGCTCGCCAACGCCTCGGAGCAGCTGGCGATGAAGCCGGAGCGGATCCTCGACGTCGGCTCTCGAGCGGGCAGCAAGCATCGCCACCTCCATCTGCTCCGCAAGTCCGGGCCTACCCCGAGCCCGCTCCCTCGCCGCCCGGGCATGGCGAAGAAGCGGCCGGCCGGCTGACCCTCACTAGTCTGCGCACTTCATGGGCTTGGTCTACGCGGTTTCTAATCAGAAGGGGGGCGTCGGGAAGACGACGACCGCGACCAATCTGGCTGCCTATGCCGCAGCCGCCGGCTCTCAAACGCTGCTCGTCGACCTCGATCCTCAGTGCAACGCCACCGTCGCCTTGGGCCATGACCGTGACTCACACCCGTCCTCATATGACTGTCTGGTCGGTGACGTCTCTGTCGCAGAGGCTGCACGGCCGGCGGGTCCCGACAATCTTTGGCTTGTTCCGGCGAATCGCGACCTAGCGGGCGCCGCCGTAGAGCTGCCGCGCATCGATGACTCCGAGACGCGCCTACGCGAGCGCCTCGGTCCTGTCCGTGAGCGATTCACCTTCACCGTGCTCGACTGTCCGCCCTCTCTGGGACCCGTGAGCGTCAACGCGCTGGTGGCCGCGGATCGGGTGATCGTGCCTGTGCAGGCCGAGTATCTTGCCCTCGAGGGGCTCGTTCAGTTCCTGGACACGCTCGCGATGATTCGCCGTGAGCTCAACCCGGCGCTGAAGGTGTCGGGTCTCTTGATCACCATGCATGATGAGCGCACCCGTCTCGCGCAAGACGTAGAGCGCGAGTTGCGCGAGCATTTCTCCGAGATGGTTTTCGAAACTGTCATACCGCGAAGTGTCCGGCTCGCCGAGGCGCCGAGCTATGGCCTGCCGGTGATGGAGCACGCTCCGACTTCACGAGGGGCAGTTGCCTACCGGGCTCTGACCGAGGAGCTGGCGAAACGTGGCTAGTGCGGCCAAACGCGGAATGGGCCGCGGTCTGGCGGCGATCCTGCCCGAGGCCACGGTTGCCGAGAGCGTCGGCGAGCTGCTCGAGCTGCCGGTCGAGGCGATCAGGCCCAATCCGAGCCAGCCCCGCACCCGCTTCGACCCCGAGGCGCTCGCCGCCCTCGCCTCCTCGATCGAGCGCAGCGGCGTCGTCCAGCCGTTGCTGGTGCGACCGCTGCGCGACGGGGGCTATGAGCTGATCGCCGGCGAGCGACGCTGGCGCGCCGCGCAGCAGGCGGGCCTCGAGAAGGTGCCGGCGATCGTGCGCGACTCCGAGCAGGCCGAGCGGCTGCAGGTGGCGCTGATCGAGAACATGGTGCGCGAGGACCTCAACCCGGTCGAGGAGGCGCGCGCCTGCGCCGCCCTGGTCGAGGAGCTCGGTCTCTCCAAGGAGGAGCTGGCGCGGCGGATCGGCCGCAGCCGCCCCGCCCTCTCCAACCTGATCCGCCTGCTCGACCTGCCCGACGAGGCGCTCGACCTGCTCGAGTCGGGCGAGCTCAGCGAGGGCCACGGCAAGGCCCTGCTCGGCGCGTCCGGCAACGACGTCCGCCGCCGCCTCGCCCGCGACGCGGCCAGGGGTGGGTGGTCGGTGCGCGAGACCGAGAACAGGGTTAAGCTGGCTGGCCAGCCAAAGCCTGGGAAGGCGTCGAGGAAGGCCGTCGGCGCGGAGGAGGCCGCGGCGCTGCGCGAGACCGCCGACCGGCTCGAGTCCGCGCTCGGCCACGAGGTGAAGGTGCGGCCCAGGGGAGAGGAGGTCGCCGTCGAGATCCGCCTCGCCGACCTCGACGAGGCCAACGCCCTCGCCCGCCGCCTCGCCCGCCGCCACCCCTGAGGAATCCGTCCGGATATTCAGACATGCGTACAAGGGATGGTGACGGTCCGGAAATATAGACATTCGCCATGGCCTGCTGTATTGTCTGCATATGCAGACATCCGACAGCAGCCGCTCGCGCGAGGGCGCTCCCCGCTCCGATCAGCCCTTCCGGCTCTACAGCGCCGCCTCGATCGGGCCGGCCCTCCGCCGCTACCGTGAGGAAGCGGGCCTGACCCAGAGCCAGCTCGCCGAGACGGCCGGCCTCAACCGGACCTACCTCTCCGATTTGGAGCAGGGCAAGGAGACGGAGCAATTGCGCCGCATCCTGCGAGTCCTCAAGCTCCTCGGCGTCCGGGCAACCCTGCAGAAGGCGGACTGGTGATGGCGGGGCGGCTGACGATCTGGCTCTACGGCCACCCGGTCGCCGTTGTGGAGAAGGAGCGGAAGGGACGGCTGCGCCTCTTCTACACCGAGGAGGCCCTGGCCACCTACGAGGGCGGCACGCCGCTGCTCTCACTCGCGTTCCCGCTTACGCGCGATCGATACCCCAACGGCGTCACCAGCGCCTTCCTCGACGGCCTTCTCCCCGAGGGCGAGCCGCGCCGGGCGATCGCAGAGGACCTGGGTCTGCCCGCGAACGACGTCTTCGGCCTCGTCTCCGCTCTTGGCCAGGACTGCGCGGGCGCCCTCGTCATCCTGCCGGAGGGCGACCCGCCGCCCCCTATGCCCACGACGCGCACCGCCGAGCCGCTCAGCACGGACGATCTCGGAGAGCTCGTTGCCAACCTCCACAGCGCGCCGCTTGGCATCGACCGCAACGTCCGTCTTTCGCTTGCCGGCGTCCAGGAGAAGCTCCTGCTCACGCGACTGCCCGACGGCACCTGGGGCCGCCCTGTCGGGGGCACGCCGTCGACCCACATCCTCAAGCCCGAGATCGAGCGATTTCAGAACACCGTCGAGAACGAGGCGTTCTGCATGCGGGTCGCCAGCCACCTCGGGCTCGCGGTCGCCAAGGTCGAGACGATCCTCGTCGACGGGCGCCCGGTTCTGGTCGTGGAGCGGTTCGACCGTGCCGTCGATCCTGATGGGGCGATCCATCGGGTCCACCAGGAGGACTTCTGCCAGGCGCTTGCGGTGGCGCCAGACAGGAAGTACGAGCAGGACGGCGGCCCGACGCTCGCCCGCATTGCGCGTGTCCTGCAGGACGTCGCCGACGCCCCCGCGCCCGCAACGCTGCTGCGGGCGCTCACTCTCAACGTGGCCCTCGGCAACTGCGATGCGCACGGCAAGAACTTCGCGCTGTTGCACACCGAGTCCGGCGCTCTCCGCCTGGCCCCGCTCTACGACCTGCTGTCGACGAGGTTGTACCCCCTCGACGAGAAGCTCGCCATGTACGTGGACACAGTGCAGAGGGCCGACCGGGTGACCGCCGACCGCATCGTCAACGAGGCGGTGCGGTGGGGGCTGTCGAGAAGGAGCGCCGAGGAGGCGGTCTTCGACGTGCTCGATCGACTGCCTGCGGCAGCATCGGCTGCGGCCGAGGAGATCGACGGCCTTCCCCGTGAGCTGCCCGAGCTGGTGGGGAAGCGGGTCGATCGACTGCGCGTCTCGTTCGCGCCCGCGTCTCGTTCCTGACGCATGGCCGGAAGGTGAGAGCCCGTCGCAGCGCTGGTTATGGGTCGGTAGCATCCCCCGTGCGATGCGGCGCTGCAAGCGGCAGAAACCGCGTTGCAGAGCCAAGAAGGGCGATTAGCTCAGTTGGTTAGAGCGCGTCTCTGATAAGGACGAGGTCCCTGGTTCGAATCCAGGATCGCCCACTTGCAGCAGATGCAGATCTACGGGGTCAGCTTCGACATGGTCGGCAAGCAGCCGATCGTCTTGTTGAAGACGGTCGAGGGCAACCGCTTCCTGCCGATCTGGATCGGCCATCCCGAGGCGGCGGCGATCCTGATGAAGCTGCAGGGCGCCTCGACGCCGCGGCCGATGACCCACGACCTGCTCTCCGACGTGCTCGAGCAGCTCGACGCCAAATGCGAGCGGGTCGCCGTCACCGAGCTGCGCGACAACACCTTCTACGCCTCGATCACCGTCTCGGTCGACGGCACCGAGCTCGAGATCGACTCGCGCCCGTCCGACGCCCTCGCCCTCGCGGTCCGCGTCTCGGCGCCGATCTTCGCGGCCGAGGAGGTGATCGAGGAGTCGGCGATCGAGTTCGAGCACGAGGTCGAGGACACCGAGGAGGTCGTCGACAAGTTCAAAGAGTTCCTCGACGAGGTCACTCCGGACGACTTCGCCGAAGGCGCCTCTTAGGCCGCTGCGGGCTTCAGGGCGAGATCGAGGATCCGCTCGACCAGCTGCTCGAAGGAGATGCCGGCCGCCTCGGCGGCCTGGGGGAGGAGGCTGGTGTCGGTGAGGCCGGGAATCGCGTTGACCTCGAGCACCTGCGGCCCCTCGGCGGCGAGGATCAGGTCGACGCGCGAGAAGCCCGAGCAGCCGAGCGCCTCGTGGGCGGCGATCGCCGCGGCGGTGACGGCGGCTGTCTCCTCCTCGTCCAGCCTGGCCGGGCAGGCGAACTCGGTGCGGCCGATCTCGTAGCGGGCCTCGAAGTCGTAGCGGTCGCCGCCTCCGGGGATCGCCTCGACCACCGGCAACGGCTCGCCGCCCAGGACGCTGACCGCAAGCTCGCGCCCCTCGACGAAGCGCTCGAGCAGGACGCGATCGTCGTAGCTGAAGGCCGAGACCAGCGCCTCGGGCACCTCGGGCCAGCTGGCGGCGAACTTGACCCCGAGCGCCGAGCCGCCGCGGCTCGGCTTGACTACGAGCGGGAAGCCGAGCCGCTCCTCCAGCTCGCTGAGCGCGTCGGCGGCGCCGAGCTCGCGGAAGGCGGTCTCGTTGAACGCGAACCACTCGGGCGTCGGCACGCCGGCACCGCGCAGCTCGTGCTTTGCGAGGACCTTGTCGACGCAGCGCCCGCAGGCCGCGACCCCCGGCCCGGTGAAGGGGACGCCGAGGATCTCGAGCAGCTCCTGCACGGTGCCGTCCTCGCCGCCGAGCCCGTGCATGGCGACGAAGGCGACGTCGGGCCGCTCGGCGAGCAGTCGCTTGACCAGGTCCCCGCCGGCGTCGACCGGGACGACCTCGTGGCCGAGCCGCTCGAGCGCGTTCTCGACCCGCGCCGCGGAGCGCAGCGAGACGCCGCGCTCCAGCGAACGGCCGCCCTTGAGCACCGCGACCCTCACCCGGTGTTCTCCTTCTTGCGGAAAGGCAATACGTCGCCCTGGTCCTCCTCGTCCTCCGCCTCCGGCCGCGCCGCCGGGACCGGCTGTTCCCCGGTCAAAGCCCCGTACAGCTCGACCTGCTCGGCGATCGCCTTGCCGATCCGCCGCACCCCCTCGCGGATCTCCTCGTCGCCGACGCCGGAGAAGTTGAGCCGCATCGAGCTGCGGCCGCGGCTCTCGTCGACGTAGGCCGCCTGGCCGGGGACGAAGGCGACGTCGCGCCGCAGTGCCTTGGCCAGCAGGTCGCTCGTGTCGATGTAGTCCGGCAACGTCGCCCAGATGAAGAGCCCGCCCTCCGGCTCGGTCCAGGTGGCCTGCTCGGGGAAGTGCCGGCGCAGCGCCTCGACCATCGTGTCGCGCCGCCCGCGGTAGATCTCGACCAGGCTGTCGACGTACTCGCGCCAGCGCCCTTCGGCGAAGTATTCGCGGACGAAGTGCTGGGTCAGGGTCGAGGTGCAGAGGTCGGCGGCCTGCTTGCCGAGGACGATCTTCTCCATCACCGGCGGCGGCGCCACCGCCCAGCCGAGGCGGATGCCGGGCGAGAGGATCTTCGAGAGGGTGCCGACGTAGATGACGAAGTCGCCGCCGTCGAGCTGGTAGAGCGGCGGCAGCGGCTCGCCGGAGAAGCGCAGCAGGCCGTAGGGGTTGTCCTCGACCACGAGCAGCTCGCGCTGCCGCGCCAGCTCGACCAGCCGCAGCCGGCGCTCGAGCGAGAGGGTGACCCCGGCCGGGTTCTGGAAGCTCGGCACCGAGTAGACGAATTTCGGCCGGCGGCCCTCGCGGTCGAGCCGCCCGAGAACCTCTTCGAGATCCTCGACCCGCATCCCGTCCTCGTCGCAATCGATCTGCACCACGTCGGCCTGGTAGCTGCAGAAGACCGGCACCGCGCCGGGGTAGGTCGGCGCCTCGCAGACGACCACGTCGCCGGGGTCGACCAGCGTCTTGCAGATCAGGTCGATCGCCTGCTGGCCGCCGGTGGTGACGATGACGTCGTCGTGATCGGGGAGCATCCCCTCGGCGCCCATCACCTCGACGATGCAGTCGACCGTCTCGGCGAAGCCCTCGGTCGGCCCGTACTGCAGCGCCTCGGCAGTCGACTCCTGGGCGATCTTGGTCATCTGCGCGGCGAAGGTGGCGGCCGGGAAGGTCGAAGTGTCGGGCAGCCCGCCGGCCAGCGAGATCACCTCGGGCCGCGCCGTTATCGCCATCAGGTCGCGCATCGCCGAGGAGCGCATGACGCTCGTGCGCTCCGCGAACAGCCCCGCGTAGCGCTCCAGATCGCGGGTGCGAGTGTGCGCCCGCCGGCGGTGGGGCGTCTCGGCCATTGGTGAAGTGTAGGTTTTCGCCGTGAGCTTCCTCGAAGGGGCCGGGCTCGAGCTCGGCATCGGCATCGCGATCGGCATGCTCGCCGGCACCACCGGCACGCGCGGCTCGGCCCGCGGCCGCATGACCCTGCTCGCCGCTGTGATCGGCCTCGTCGTCGGCTTCCTGCTCGCCGGCACCGCCGGCCTCGAGAGTCTGGCCGGGGCGATCTTCTGTGCGCTCGGCGGCGTCGCCGGCTGCGTGGTGATCAGCGACGTGGTCAGCGGCGCCGGCCGCCGCAAGGAGGGAGCGGGCGGCGGTGCGCTCGGGTTCCTCGTCTCGCTCGCCGCGCTGGTGGTCGTCGCCGCGTCGATCCTCGTGCACCTGCTCGGCCTCGTCATCCTTGCCGTGCTGGTCTGGCTCGGCGTCTCCCGCCACCGCCGCGCCCAGCGCAAGCACGCCGGCCTACGCGTTCTCCGCTAGCGCGGCCCCGGCGACCTTCATCATTGCGCGGCGATGCCCGCGCCGAAGAAGCTCGTCCTCGTCTACGTCGACTCGCTGCGCACCGACATGCTCGAGCGCGCCGTCGCCGAAGGACGGGCGCCGACCTTCGGCGCGCTGATCGAACGCGGCGTGCTCGTGCCCGAGTGCGTCTCCAGCTTCCCCTCGGTGACGCCGGTCGCCTGCGCGGAGATGGTCACCGGCGTCGCCGCCGACCGTCACTGGATCAGCGGGATGAACTGGTACCACCGGCTCGAGCGGCGCTACGTCGAGTACGGCTCCTCGCTCGACGCGACGCGCACGGTCGGCGTCTTCCGCGCGCTCTACGACCTCGTCTACAACCTCAACCTCGCCCACCTCAGCCCCGAGGTCGAGACGCTCTTCGAGCGGCTCGACGACGCCGGGGTGCGGACCGCCTGCACGCCGTTCCTGATCTACCGCGGGCGACACCGGCACCAGGTCTCGCTCGAGGGCCTGCTGCGCCGCGCGGTCGAGACGACCCGGCTGAAGTTCCGCCACCACACCTGGGGCCCGGCCGAGCTGTTCTACGGCGACCTCTACGCCAGCCGCGAGGTCCCCTGCAAGTCGACCTCGATCCCCGGTAGCCGCGACGGCTACTCCGCCTGCTGCGCGGCGGAGCTGGCGCGCGCGGACGGCTACGACTTCCTCCTCCTCTCGCTGCCGGACAACGACAACTACTCGCACCGGCACGGGCCCGAGGCGAGCGTCGAGTCGATCGCCAAGGCCGATCGCTGCTTCGCCAAGCTGATCGAGGCGGCGGGGGGTATGGACGGGTTCCTCGAGACGCACGCGGCGATCGTCGTCGCCGACCATGCCCAGACCCCGGTCAGCCGCGGCCTGCCGCTGGCCGAGCTGCTCGGTCGCGAGTGGGACGTGCTGGCGCCCTCCGACGACCGGCCCGGCCAGGCGCAGCTCGCCGTCAGCCCGACCGGCCGCGCCGCCCACGTCTACCTGCTGCCCGGCGAGGGGCCGCGGGCGGACGCCCCGCAGGTCGGCCGCCGCCTGGCCGAGATCGAAGGGGTCGACCTGGTCTGCTCGCTGGAGAGTCCCGAGGGCACGACGCTGGTGCGCCACGATCCCGGCGCGCCCCCCCAGGGGACGTGGACGGCGGTCGAGCGTTCCGGCCGCAAGCTGCGCTTCCGCCCCGGCGACGATGCCGCCGATCTGCGCGGCGCGCGCTGGCAGCTCGCCGGCGACCTCGATGTCCTGGGGCTGGCGCTCGAGGACGGCGTCCTGCGCAGCGAGGAGTATCCCGACCCGCTGGCGCGCGTCCACGCGGCGCTGAGCGCGCCCAACGCCGGCGAGTTCGTCGTCTCGCTCGCCTCCGGCTACGAGGCGGTCGACTGGGGCGGGGTCAGCCACGCCGGCGGCGGCAGCCACGGCGCCCTGCACCGCGGCGACTCGCTCGGCCCGCTCCTCTTCGTCGGCTGCGGCCCGGCCCGCGCCGACGAGCGCGCCCAGTGGTCGCTGCGCGACGTCGCGCCAGCAGTGCTCGCGCACTTCGGACTGAGCCCGTGAGACGCCTCCTCACGCTCTCCACCTTGCTCTTCCTGACGATCCCCACGGCTAACGCCGCGGGGGCGGTTGGAGCTTCCGGAGCGGTTCGGGTCGCCAACCGGGACGCGAAGGTGGTCAAGGAGCGGCGGGAGAACGGGGGGCTGACGCACAGCGCCAGCAAGGTCGAAGGGCACTGGGAGGTCGGCTACTTCGCCGGCGGCAAGGAGGTGGCGCTGATCCTCGTCGACCCGGCGAGCGGGAAGGTGACCGAGTCCTGGACGGGATACCAGGTCGCCTGGAAGATGGCGCGCGGGTACTCGGGCGCGTTCGGCCACAAGCTGAACGCGCCGTACGTGTTCCTGCCGCTGTGCGCGCTGTTCCTGATCGGGCTGGTCGATTGGCGCCGGCCCTGGCGGGTGGCGACGCTGGATCTGCTGGTCCTGCTCGGCTTCGGCGTCTCCAACTTCTTCTTCAACCGGGCCGAAATCGGCGTCTCGGTCCCGCTCGTCTACCCCCCGCTGCTCTACCTGCTCGGCCGGGCGCTGTGGGTCGGCCTTCGCGGCCGCGGGGAGGGGTTGCGCCCGGTCTGGCCGGCCGCCTGGCTGCTCGTCGCGGCGCTCTTCCTCATGGGCCTCCGGGTCGGCCTCAACATGGCCGACTCCGGGGCGATCGACGTCGGCTACGCGGGAGTGGTGGGAGCCGACCGGATCGCCCACGGCGAACCCGTCTACGGCAACTTCCCCGAAGACGTCGCCCAGGGCGACACCTACGGCCCGGTCAACTATCTCGCCTACGTCCCCTTCGAGCGGATCTGGCCCTGGTCGGGGACCTGGAACGACCTCCCCGCAGCCCACGGCGCCGCGATCTTCTTCGACCTCGCGACCTTCGCCCTGCTGATCTGGCTCGGCCTCCGCATCCGCCCCGGCCCCTCCGGCCGCAAGCTCGCCGCGACCCTCGCCTTCGGCTGGGCCGCCTACCCCTACACCGCCTACGCCCTCGAGTCGAACTCCAACGACACCCTGGTCGCAGCCCTGCTCGTAGCCACCCTGCTCGCTCTCTCCCACCCGGTCCGCCGCGGCGTCTTCGCGGCCCTCGCAACCCTCACCAAGTTCGCTCCCCTGGTCCTCGTCCCGATGCTGGCCACCTACGAGTGGCAGCGGCGCAGGGCCGCGAGCTTCGCGATCGGCTTCGCCATGACCGCTGCGCTGTTGATGCTCTGGCCGGCAATAGATCCGGGGCTGCACACGTTCTGGGAGAGGACTGTCGTCTACCAAGCGAGCCGCGACTCTCCGTTTAGCTTGTGGGGGCAAGTTGAAGGCCTCGAGCCCCTCCGCATCGCGATCCTCGTGGGCGTCGGCCTGATGGCGATCGCCTTTGCGCTCTGGCCGCGCCGCAAGACGCTCATCCAGGTGGCGGCGCTGGGGGCGGCCCTGCTGATCGGCTTGCAGCTGACGGCCCAACACTGGTTCTACCTCTACATCGTCTGGTTCTACCCGCTGCTGCTCGTCTCCCTTGCGTCTCTGGAGGAGGCCTGATTCGCCTTCGAATCGGGGGACAGCGCCCTGGACAGTCGAAGGGACAATTTTTACCCCTGAAATCGCCTAGACCTCTCTATAATGGGGAAAATGACCCCTCGCCAAACCCTGATTCCAACTGTCGGAAGGGCTTATCGGGAAACCCATCCGTGGATCGACTTCCGGGTGGATCTACGACCCGCCCCGGCCGAGCTCTGGATGCTGCTGGGCGAGGCCCGTTCGAAAGTCGCGCATATCGCGGGATCGCTGCTCAACCCCGAGGTCGCGAGGGAGATGCACATCGTCTACCTGACGAAAGGCGCCCTCGCGACGACGGCAATCGAGGGCAACACTCTCTCCGAGGACGAAGCGAGGAGGAGGATCGAGGGCGAGCTGGAGCTGCCCTCGTCCCGCGAGTACCTCGGTCGAGAGATAGACAATGTTCTCGCTGCCTTCAACTCGATCAAGGATGAGCTGGTGGGGGGCGTCGCGCCCCCTATGACTCGTCAGACGATCGAGAGCTACAACCGCCTCATTCTCGAAGGGCTCGACCTCGAAGAGGGCGTCGTCGCGGGGGAGATCCCAAGCCACGCCGTCGCGGTGGGCGGCTACGCGGGTGCCCCGCGCGAGGATTGCGGGTTCCTCCTCGAGCGCCTGTCGGATTGGCTGAACGGCCCGGACTTCACGCCGAGGAGCCCGGCGGAATGGAAGATCCCGATGGCGATCGTCAAGGCGGTGCTCGCCCATCTGTACATCGCCTGGATCCATCCCTTCGGTGACGGGAACGGCCGCACCGCGCGGCTCATGGAGCTTCGAATTCTGCTGGAAGCGGGTGTTCCCACCCCGGCAACGCACTTGCTGAGCAACCACTACAACCAGACCAGGACCGAGTACTACCGACAGCTGCGAAACGCGAGCCGCGGTGAGGATGGCGTGCTGCCGTTCATCCGCTATGCGGTCCAGGGATTCGTCGACGGGCTTCGCGATCAGCTGCGCACGATCCGAGAGCAACAGCTCGCCGATCGCTGGGAGCAGTACGTCTACCAGCAGTTCGGCCGGGCGACGACCCCGGCTCGCCTGCGACAGCGACAACTCGTTCTCGAGATGTCGAAGGTGGGCGAGCCGATGACGAGATCGGAGCTGCCGACCCTGAGCAGAGGCCTGCTCGAAATGTACGGCGCCAAGACCGGCAAGGCCCTGACCAGGGACGTCAACGCGGTCGTGAAGATGGGGCTGGTTCGCCGCCAGGGCGGCGGGTTCGTGCCGAACAAGGGGGTCATCGAGGCTTTCCTGCCAGTGATGGCGGACGCCGCGGGATCCGCCTGAGATCTACCTGCTGGCGGGAGCGGGCACCATCACCGGCTCGATCGAGTCCGCCAGTCCGCTCCCGTTCACCTCGACCACAGCCCCCATCACCCAGACGTCCTCGGTGGCCGTTTCGAACTTGACCGGCATCTGGGTGATCATCCTCTCCAGCGCCTGCTCTGGCTTCACCCCGAGCACGCTGGCCCGTGAGCCGGTCATGCCGACGTCGGAGATGTAGGCGGTGCCGCCGGGCAGCACCCGCGCGTCCGCCGTCGGCACGTGGGTGTGGGTGCCGAGGACCGCGGCGACGCGGCCGTCGAGGTGCCAGCCCATCGCCACCTTCTCGCTGGTCACCTCGGCGTGGAAGTCGACGAGGACGGCGTCGGCCTCGATCCGCTCGAGGATCGCGTCGACCTCGTGGAAGGGCGAGCGGGCGACGGTCAGCCCCACCGCGCCGCTGAGGTTGATCACACCGACCCTCATCCCGCCGGCGTCGACCACGACGTGGCCACGGCCCGGATTGGCGTGCGGGTAGTTGGCCGGCCGGATCACCCGCTCGGTGCGATCGAGGAAGTCGTAGGCCTCGCGGTGGCGGTAGACGTGGTTGCCGCTGGTGATCACGTCGGCGCCGGCATCGAAGATCGCCTTTGCCGTCTTCTCGGTGATCCCCATCCCCCCGGCCGAGTTCTCGCCGTTGACGACCACCAGGTCCGGCCGGTGCGCCTCCCGCAGCCCCGGCATAGCCGCCGCCAGCCCCCGCCGCCCCGGCCCGCCAACCACGTCTCCAATGAAAAGCACCTTCATCCGCCCACCCTATCCCGGGGACGTGCCGCCGCTCGAGTGCCCATATATGGCTCTAAGGACCGGCACGTCCTCGTCAGACGGTTGAGAAGCGGCGCAGGGCTAGGCGGGCGATCAGGGCGTAGGCGACGACCTGGATCGCCAGGTGGAGCAATGGGGCGCCGACCCCGCCGCCGGCGGGGTCGAGCGCGGCGGTCATCGCCTGGAGGGCCGGCTTGAACGGGAAGAGGGCGGTGAGGATCCGGATCGCTTCGTAGAGGCCCTCGCCGACCGCGCCGGAGGGGACGAGCGAGAGCAGGGCGACTGGCAGCGAGACCATGAAGGCGAGCAGCGACACGGCCCGGACGTCGCGCGCCGCCGCCCCCAGCGCCGCCCCCGCCGCCCCCAGCGCAGCGGCGCCGGCGAGGATCGCCACCAGCCAGAGGCCGACGCGGCTCCACTCGAGCGAGACGAAGATCTCCACCCCGGCCAGCATCAGCAGGGTGACCAGCAGCCCGACCGCGATCCCCAGCCCGACCTTCTCCGCCAGCAGCGCCCGGCGCGAGACGAGGCCGCGGGTGAGCCGGGCGAAGGTGTTCTCCTCGCGCTCCAGCGCCAGCGAGCCGGCGACCAGGAGGAGGACGACGAAGGTCAGGGTCAGCGTCGCCGCGACGGCGATCGCGAAGATTTCGAGCGGCGGGGTGGGGGCGCTGACCGAGTGCTTGTCGACGACGATCGGCTGCGCCAGGCGGTCGATCAGCGGCGCGGCGACGTCGAGGTTGTCGCGGGCGAGCGTGGCGAAGCGGATCACCCGGTCGAGCGGCGGGCGCTGGGAGGCCGGCAGGGCCGGGCGCAGCTCCTGCAGGATCCGGGCGCTGTCGCGCAGGCCGAGGATCTGGATCGGGGCGCCGAGCACTTCGTAGCGGCCGCCGTCGACGACGAGGTTGAGGTAGCGGCCGCCTTCGCCGGCGATCCGTTTGGCGATGAAGAGGTTGGCCTGGCCGAGCAGCGATTCGATCCGGTCGTCGACGACCTGTGCCTTCAGCGGGTCGCCCTCGTTGACGATCACTTCGACTTCCGGGGTTTCCGGATTCAGGGTCGAGAGCGAGTTGAGCCGGCTGACCAGGTCGGCGGGGAGGATCAGCGCGGCCAGGACCTCGCCCGAGCGGACCCCTTCTTCGGCGGCCCGGCGGCTGCCCACGCGCACGCACTCGACGTGGCCGCAGATGCGCCGGTCGACACCCACCGCGGGAAGCTGCGAGCCGCCGGCCTCGACCCGCGAGCCGGCCGGGACTTCGTTCAGGTAGGCGATCTTGGGGGCGCCCGGTTCGCGCGAGATCGCGAACCCGACCAGCAGCGCGATCAGCACCGGATAGGCGACCAGCAGCGCCGCCTGCAGCGGCGAGCGGCGGAGGATCTGCAGGTCCTTGAGCAGCAGCCAGCGCATCAGTGACCCCGGTGCTGCAGGAAGGCGACGAAGGCGGTCTCGAAGTCGCTGCCGGCGGCCTCGGGCGCCTCGCCCCGGACGACCTCGCGTAACTCCTCGGGAGAGCCGTCGAAGAGCCGCTCTCCGTCGGCGAGGACCAGCAGCCGCCGCCCGTAGCGCTCCGCCTCCTGGATGTCGTGGGTGCTGAAGATCACCGTCGTCCCACTCTCGGCCAGCGCCAGGACGAACCCCCACAGCCGAGCCCGCTGCCGCGGATCGAGCCCGACGCTGGGCTCGTCGAGCAACAGCACCGCCGGCCGCGACAGCAGCCCGACGGCGATGTTGATCCGCTGCTGGTTCCCCCCCGAGAGCCGCGCCACGATCTCCCCCCTGCGGTCGGCCAGCCCGGTCAGCTCCAACATCTCCTCGACCGCTGCCCCCGGATCGTCGTGCCCCTCGAGCCGAGCAAACAGCAACAGGTTCTCTTCCACGGTCAACCGCCGGTAGAGCCCCGCCTGCTGAGGAACCCAGCCAACGCTCCCGTTCGCCGACCTGACCTCCCCCGCATCCGGCTCGACGATCCCCGCCAGGATCGACAGCAACGTCGTCTTCCCGGCCCCATTGGGCCCGATAACGGCCAAAAGCTCCCCAGCTCCCACAACCAGGTCGACGCCGCGCAACGCCTCCCGCTCGCCGTACCGCTTGACCAGCCCCCGGGCCTCCATCGGGGGAACCGTACTTGGGGGAGGGATTGGGATACCCCTGAACGGGCGGATACTCAGAGCGGCCGGCCCACAGCGGTTTCAGGCCTTCGAGGCAAATCGCGGCCGGACGCGAGTCCGGGCAGGGGTATCCCAATCCCTCCCCCTAGAATCGCTCTCGATGCCTTTCCCAAGCACCCGTTTGCGGCGACTGCGCCGCAGCGAGACGTTGCGCGGCCTGGTCCGCGAGACCGAGCTCTCGCCATCGCACCTGATCCAGCCGGCTTTCGTCGTCGCCGGCAAGAACGTCCGCGAGGAGGTCGAGTCGATGCCCGGCATCGAACGCTTCTCGATCTCCGAGCTGGTCGCCGAGGCGACCGAGATCGCCGCCACCGGCGTCGGCACGATCCTCCTCTTCGGCGTCCCGGCGACGAAGGACGAGTCGGGCTCGGGCGCCTATGACGACGAGGGCGTCGTGCAGATGGCCGTCCGCGCGCTGAAGGAGGCGCACCCCGAGCTGACGGTGATCACCGACGTCTGCCTCTGCGAGTACACCTCGCACGGCCACTGCGGCTTCGTCCGCGACGGCGAGGTCGACAACGACCTGACGGTCGAGCTGCTGGCGAAAACGGCGATCTCACACGCCGAGGCCGGCGCCGACGCGGTCGCGCCGAGCGACATGATGGACGGCCGGGTCGGCACGATCCGCCACCAGCTCGACGAGGAGGGCCACGCCGGCACGCCGATCGTCGCCTACAGCGCCAAGTACGCCTCGGCCTTCTACGGGCCCTTCCGCGAGGCGGCCGATTCGACGCCGGAGTTCGGCGACCGGCGCGGCTACCAGCTCGACCCGGCCAACGCCGCCGAGGCGGTGCGCGAGGCCCAGCTCGACCTCGAAGAGGGCGCCGACATGCTGATGGTCAAGCCGGCGACGCCCTACCTCGACATCGTCCGCCGGGTCAAGCAGGAGACCGCCGCGCCGCTCGCCGCCTACCACGTCTCCGGCGAGTACTCGATGCTGAAGGCAGCCGCCGCCAACGGCTGGATCGACGAGCGGCCGGCGGTGCTGGAGACGCTGACCTCGATCCGCCGCGCCGGCGCCGACGCGATCGTCACCTACTACGCGAAGGAGGCCGCAGCGTGGCTTCGGTAAAGCTCCCCCAGTCGAAGGCGCGCAGCCGCAAGGACGGCGCCGCGATCCCGCTCGACGAGACCGACAAGCGGCTGATGAACCTGCTGCAGTCGAGCTTCCCGCTCGACCCCGAGCCCTTCGCGCTGGTCGCCTCCGAGGCCGGGCTGGAGCTGGAGGACGTGCTCGCCCGCACCCGCCGCCTGCTCGAGGGCCGGATCATCCGCGAGATCACGCCGATCTTCGACACCCGGGCGCTCGGCTACGACTCGATGCTGGTCGCCGCCAAAGTCGATGCCGAGAACCCGCAGCGCGCCGCCGCAGCGGTCAACGCCCACCCCGGCGTCTCGCACAACTACCTGCGCACCCACGACTTCAACCTCTGGTTCACGATCGCCGTGCCGCCCGACTCCGAGCTGGGGATGGCGGGCACGCTGGAGGCGCTGATGGAGGAGGCCGGCGCCTCCTCGATGCGCCAGCTGCCGACCCTGACCCTGTTCAAGATCAACATGAACCTGGAGATGGAGAAGGGCACCGAGGCGCTCGCCGCCGCGGTCGAGGCGGCGCCGCCGCGGGAGCTGGAGCGCCAGCCCTACGGCGAGGAGGAGATCGCGGCGATCAGGGCCCTGCAGGGCCCGATGGCCGCGGTCGAGCGGCCCTACGACGAGGCCGCGGCCGGGCTCGGCATCTCGACCGAGGAGCTGCTCGAGCGCCTGCGGGGCATGGTCGACCGCAAGCTGCTGCGCCGCGTCGCCGCGATCCTCTACCACCGCCGCGCCGGCTTCTCCGCCAACGGCATGGGCGTCTGGAAGGTGCCCGAGGCGGAGATCATGGAGACCGGCCGCCGGATGGCCTCCTTCCGCGGCATCTCCCACTGCTACCAGCGGCCGACGTATGAGGACTGGCCCTACAGCGTCTTCACCATGGCCCACGGCCGCTCGAAGCAGGAGTGCGACGCGATCCTCGACTCGATCGCCGAGGAGTGCGGGATGGGCGCGGAGGACCGCGCCACCCTCTACTCCTCGACCGAGTACAAGAAGATCCGGCTTCACTACTTCACCGACGATTACTCGCGGTGGGAAGCTGAACACTCGTAGCTCGGAGCTGTACGAGCGCGCCCTGCGCGTGCTGCCGGGGGGTGTGAACTCGCCGGTGCGGGCGATGCGGCAGATCGGCCGCGACCCGATCTTCGTCGAGCGCGGCGAGCGCTGCGAGCTGATCGACGTCGACGGCAACCGCTACGTCGACTGGGTCTGCTCCTGGGGGCCGCTGATTCTCGGCCACGCCCACCCGGCCGTGGTCGAGGCGGTCAGCGCGGCAGCTGCGCGGGGGACGAGCTACGGCGCCGCGACCGAGGTCGAGGTCGAGCTGGCCGAGGAGGTCGTCGCCCGCGTTCCCTCGGTCGAGATGCTGCGGATGACCAGCTCCGGCACCGAGGCCGCGATGGCCGCCGTCCGCCTCGCCCGCGCGGTCACCGCCCACGATGTCGTGATCAAGTTCGCAGGCCACTACCACGGCCACTCCGATGGCCTGCTCGCCGAGGCGGGCTCGGGCCTGGCGACCCTGGCGATCCCCGGCAGGCCCGGGCGTGACCGCCGCGCAGGCCGCAGGCACGGTCGTCGTGCCCTGGAACGACCGCGTCGCCTTCGAACGGGCGCTCGACGAGCACGCCGTCGCCGCCATCCTGGCGGAGCCGATCGCCGCCAACATGGGCGTGGTCGGGGCGGAGGAGGGATTCCTCGAGCTCCTGCGCGACGCCGGCCACGACGCCGGCGCCCTGCTGATCTTCGACGAGGTGATCACCGGCTTCCGCGTCGCTCCCGGCGGCGCCCAGGAATTCGACGACGTCGAGCCCGACCTGACCGTCTTCGGCAAGGTGATCGGCGGCGGCCTGCCGGCGGCCGGCTTCGGCGGGCCGGCGGCGACGATGGAGCGGATCGCCCCCGCCGGCGACGTCTACCAGGCGGGCACGCTCTCCGGCAACCCGCTGGCGATGGCGGCCGGCCTGGCGACGCTGCGCCAGCTCGACGCCGGCGCCTACGAGCGCCTCGAACAGCTAACCGATCGGCTGGCCCGCGGCCTCGCCGAGGCGACGCGGGGCATTCCGGTGCACCCCTCCTCGGTGCCGGGCCTGCTAACGCTCTTCTTCAGCGGCGAACCGATCACCGATTTCGCCTCCGCCTCGGGCTGCGACCTCGAGGCCCACGCCCGCTTCTGCCGGGCGATGCTCGAGCGCGGCATCTACCCGCCTCCATCCCAGTTCGAGGCCTGGTTCGTCTCCCTGGCCCACGACGAGCCGGCGATCGACCGCACCGTCGAAGCGGCGGCCGAGGCGCTCGACGAGGCGATGCGGTGACCGACGCGCTGCGCGAGCTGGCGACCCAGCTGCGCGAGGAGGACACCCCGATCTCTCCTCATGTGGTCGAGTCGCCGCCACGAGCGACGGGGTCGCTGCCGGTAGAGGCGGTGCGCGAGGGCTATCTGTTGCACTACGAGGAGCCCCGTTTGCTTGCTGGCCACGATCCGGATCTGGCTCTGCTGGCGGGGGACTACATGTATGCGATCGCGATTGAGCACCTGGCAACGCGCGGGGAAACCGCCGCCATTCTTGTCCTCGCCGATCTGATCAGCACCTCCGCCCAGCTCCACACCGAAGCTCGCGAGGAGGAGGTCCCGGCAATCTGGGAGCGTGCTACCGCACGCTGCAGTCGCGGACCAAAGTCGAGCTGACCCGCAACCCTTCGGCGAACTTGAAGTTGGCGCGGGCGAAGTTGTAGATCGCACCGGGGAAGCCTTCGGGCGCGGGGCAGCCGGCGCTGATGTAGCTGTGCTTCTGGCCGCGGTAGGTGTAGATGCGGCGCAGCCGCATGTCGAAGTGGGTCACGTAGGCCCACTCGCGGGCGGCCTTCGGCAGCGTCGTCCTGATCACCGTGCCGAATTCCCCGCCCCGCTGGAGGACCTTGAAGGTGAGGACGAAGGCCGAGGGCGGCTGGCTGCCGTATACCTGGGCGAAGATCCGCCGGTGGCCGCCGGCCCGCTTGGCGTGGAAGACGAGCATCGGCCCCGTGAAGGTGAACGGTTCCTGGTTGGCCAGGTGGACGCGGACTTCGACGTGGCCGCTGCCGACGATCGCGCCGCCGCAGATCCGCCGCGCGGCGGCGATCGTCGCCGGCTGGATTTCGCGCAGGTGGCAGATCGGCAGGCCGCGGTCGTAGATCCTGCCGCCGCGGTTGATCCCGATCGAGACCTGCCGGAGCTGCGGCGGCGGGTCGGACCCGTCGGCGGCCTGGAATGTGGTGTCGACGTTGACCGTCACCGGCGCGACGCCGGTGCGCGGCAGCGCGTGTGGCGAGATCCCACCGTCGAAGCCGACCAGGATGTTGCCTTCGCGTACGGTCTCGGCCCGTGCGGCGCTGGCCGCGGCGAGCGCGATCAGCAGCGCCGCGATGGCCAGCCGCGCCCGGCTCAAGCTAGAGGAACCTCGACGATTCGATCCGGCATTCCTTGAAGGGGATGCTGATCACGGTGTTGTTCGCCTTGTTGTTGTTGCGGTTGAGCTGCACGGCGAGCTTCTGGGCGTGGTACTTGTCATTGCCCTTCAGCGCCCCGCCGATCTGCTGCAGGTAGGCCTTCTCCTTTTGGAGGTAGCCGATCCACTTGGTCAGCTTCGCCGCGTCTTCGGTCGGTTTGGGCACCTGGCCGATCTGGGCCACGGTCTTCCCGAGGGCGCTGGAGGCACGGACGAAACGCGCGCCAGCGGGCGCCAGCTGCCCCTTCTGCACCTGCTGCTTGACGCCGGTGAGGATGCGGGAGTTCGCTTCCGCGTTCGACTTGCAGATCGGCTCGACCGTGGCCACGTATTCCGGCTCGGTGGGAGGGTTGGCGATGGCCAGGGCCGACGGAGCCGAGATGGCGACCGCGACGGCGATCGCCAGGCCGAGCAGTGACGACGACTTTCTCAACGAGCTTCCCACCTGAACGATCCTCCTGTCTGTGGCGGCCGGTCGCGCGCTAGCTGCGGGGCGGCCCTCCCTCTCAAACCCGTGACAGAAAATACACAGGTCTCTACAAAGTCCTCCTCCACCTAACCCGCGCGCGAGCCGTGAAGATCGATCTCGGGCAGGATTCGCTGCAGCGGTCGCGGCAGCCACCAGACGCGATCGCCGAGCAGCAGCATCAGCGCCGGCAACAGCACGATCCGCACCACCGTGGCGTCGAGCACGACCGCCACGGTCAGGCCGGTGCCGAGTTGACTGATCGTCGCGATCGGCGCGCCGGCGAAGGCGACGAAGACCGCGGCCATGATCGCCGCCGCCCCGGTGATCACCCGCGCCGTGCGCTCGAGGCCGAAGACGATCGCCTCCTCATGAGCGGCGCCGTTCTCGTAGTGCTCGCGCATCCGCATCAGCAGGAAGACCGCGTAATCGATCGAGAGGCCGAAGATGATCCCGAAGATCCCCGCCGCGCCGATCGCGTCGACGTAGCTGTGCCCGCCCAGCGGCCAGCCCTCGGGGACTTCGAAGAGCAGGGTGAGGACGCCGAAGGCGACGGCGACGGTGACCAGGTTGAGCCCGACCGCGATCGCCGCCAGCGGCAGCGCCCGCAGGATCACGACCAGGATCAGGAAGGTGGCGAGCGTGATCACGGCGATCATGATCGGGATCCGCTGCGAGATCGTGTCGGTGTAGTCGATCAGCTGCGCGGCGCCGCCGGTGACCCCGGTCGTCGTCCCGGTCGACGCCGCCAGCCCGCGCGCGTCGTCCTTGAGCCGGCCGTTGAGCGCCTTCGAGCCGGCGGTGTTGAAGGTGGAACGGGGGATGACGACGATCTGCGCTGCCTGGCCGCCGTGCTGGAGGTCGACGATCCGCCCGGCGCGCTGGCGGCTTTCCCGTGGCGCCCCCTGCAGCGCCGAGAGGACGAAATAGCCCGATTCGAAGATCCCCGGCGAGGAGCGGCGCAGGCGGCCGACCCTGCGTTCGAAGTTGTCGGCGCTGACGGCGACCTTGACGTGGGCGTGGCGCAGGCCGCTCTGCAGCGGCCGCGATTCGTGGAAGCCCTCGGCGAGCTTTTCTTCCAGCGTGTCGGCGCCGCCCCTCAGCTGGGCGAGCCCGTTCACCAGCCGCGAGGTCCCGCCGCGCAGCTTTTCCAGCCCGCCGGGCAAGGCGCCCGCCGCGTCGGCGAGCTGCTGCGCCCCCTTGTGCAGCTTGGCGCCTCCGTCCGCCAGCTTCTTCTGCCCTTCGTAGAGCTGGCCCGACTGGCTTTCGAGCCGGATCGCTTCGTTGCGGGCGATCGCCAGCCCTTCGACCAGCTTTTCGGCTTCGCGCGTGGCGCCGGCGAGCGAGGGGTCGGCGGCGGCCTGCTGCTTCAGCTCCGCTCGTAGGGCGCGTGCCTGCGCGAGCTCGCGGTCGCGCAGCCGCCTGAGCAGGTCGGCCGAGCCGCCCTTGACCGAGAGGGCGCCGAGCTGCGCCGTGCGCTGGCCTTCGGCCAGCTTGCCGGAGCCTTCGGCCAGCCGGGCGGTGGCGTCGACCGCCTTTTCCGCCCCCGAGGCGGCGCGGGTTAGGCCGCCTTCGATCTGTTCGGCGCCTTCCCCCGCCCGGCCCGAGCCCGAGGCGAGGAGGCCGGCCCCGTCGGCCGCCTTGGAGAGGCCGGAGCGCACCTGCCCGACCCCGTTCGCCGCCTTGCCCAGCTTGGTCCCGAGTCTCTGCAGCTGCTTCGGGCTGGCTTCGCCGCGGCCGGCGAGCAGGTCTTCGCCGCTGCGGCGAAGCGGCGCGGTCTGGTGCTTGATCTGCGCCGGCCCGATCACGAGCTGGACCCCCGGGTCGGCGGCGATCCGCCGCTGCCAGCGGCTCAGCGCCGCCAGGTTCTCCGGGTCGGCGACCGAGCCGTGGTCGGCGACCGCGACGAGGACGAAGGGCGCTTCGAAGCCCGGGCCGACGGCGTCGGCGATCTGTTCGGCTTCCTGGCGCGCCTGGTTGGAGGCCGGGAGCTGTTCGGCGCTCGGCGGTCCGGTCTTCAGCGCCAGCGCCGGCGCCGCCAGCAGCAGCACGACGGCGCCGATCAGCAGCACCGCCAGCCGCGGCCGGCGCAACGCGCCGGAGACCAGCGCCATCACCCCGGCGCCGTCGCGCTCGCCGCCGATCCGCCAGCGGTTGACGTTGCGGCCGAGGACGACGAGCAGCGCCGGGCCGACCAGGGTGGCGACGAGGACGCTGATCGCGGTGACCACGATCGCCGTGCCGGCGAGCGAGACGAGCAGCGTCCCCGGCATGACGAAGAGCGTCACCAGCATCGCCAGGAAGAGGGTCGAGCCGGCGAAGGCGGTGGTGCGCCCGGCCGTGCGCCGCGTCATCCGCGCCGCCTCGAGCGGCTCGGCGCCGCTGCTCAGCTCCTCGCGGAAGCGGGAGACCATCAACAGCGCGTAGTCGACCCCCAGCGCCAGCCCCATCATCGTGCACACGGTGAGGGCGAAGCCGTCGATCGCGACCCAGCCGGAGGCGATCGCGAGCACGCCGCGCGAGGCGGTCACCGTCACCGCGCCGAAGGCGAGCGGGATCGCCGCCGCGACCGGCGAGCGGAAGACGAGCAGCAGGACGAGCAGCAGGAAGGGGATCGCGATCAGCTCGGCGACTTCGGTGGAGTGCACCGATTCGTCCTCGATCGCCCGCGAGAGGCTGGCGAAGCCCGACTCGGCGGAGGTGACCGGCGGGCGGATGCGTTCGTGCAGCGTCCGGTCGAGATAGGGGACCGTGTCGCGCACCGCCGTCTCCGCGTCGACGTGGAAGTCGACCAGGATCAGCGCCTTGCGCGGGCCCGGCCGCAGCCGCTGGACGCTGCCGCGGTCCCAGGGCGAGACGGTCGAGACCGAGCGGTCGGCGCGCAGGGCGCGGATCAGCGCCGGGCCCTGGCGGTCGAGCTGCGCCGGCGGCCCCTGCAGCAGGATCGCGAAGGGGGCGCTGTCGCCGAAATAGCGGTGCAGCAGAGAGCCGGCGCGGCCGGATTCGGTCCCGGGGACGCTGAGCGAGGTCGGCCGCAGCTGGTCCTCGACCCCGCGGCCGGCGAAGGCGAGGGCGGCGAGCGCCACGACCGCGACGACAAGGACCCTCCCTGGATGGCGCAGCATCACGCGAGCAAAGCTAACGAACGCCGGAGGCAATAAACTCCGGCGCCTCGATCTCGTGGCGAAGATTGGCTGATCAAGCGGACAAGCAGAACGGGGCCGGGACGACCCCCGCGGAGCGGGCGAAGCCCGACCCTCCCGGCTACTTCGAGGGCGAGTCGATGACCCGTCGTCGCGCCTTCACGATCGCCGTGCAGGGGCTTGGGGGAGTCGCCGGGGCGGCGATCGTCCTGCCCGCCGTCGGCTTCGCCGTGGCGCCGATCTTCCACCGCGGCAAGGAGCGCTGGGAGGCGGTCGGGCCGGTGGGCGACTTCGTCGAAGACACCTACCGCCAGGTGGTCTTCACCGAAACGCCGGGGATCGGCGACGCCGGCAAGACGACCGCCTACGTACGCAGGGGCTCCAAGCAGCTCGGCGAGAACCCCAACGAAATGGTCGCCGTCTCCAACCGCTGCGCCCACCTCGGCTGCCCGGTGCGCTTCGTCGAGGCCGCGGGCAACTTCATCTGCCCCTGCCACGGCGGCGTCTACGACTTCCAGGGCAAGCGGATCGGCGGCCCGCCGGTGCGCCCGCTCGACCACTTCCAGACGCGCATCCGCAACGGCCAGGTCGAGCTCGGCCCCCGCTACAGCGTCACCTCCCAGCTCGAACCGGTCCGCGCCCGCGACCCCGGCGAGTTCACCGGCGGCGTCTGGGAATACCTCTACCCGCCGCGTCCGTCCACCTTCCCGCCGCCGAGCAGCTGAGGCAGCGACGATGAAACTCGACTCCCTGATCCCGGCGCCGCTGCGCAAACCGGCCAAGCCCGGCGAGGGCAATGGCGCCAAGGGCCCGGCCCCGGCCGACCTGAAGACGGCGCCCGAGCGCCCCTCCGACACGCAGCGGCTCGGTGGCCAGGCGAAGGAAGCCCCGGCCGACGTCCTTGCCTGGATCGACCAGCGCACCGCCGCCACCGGCTTCCTCACCGGGATGCTCTACCGCAAGGTGCCGAAGGGGACCAACTGGTTCTACACGCTCGGCTCGGCGACCCTCTTCGCCTTCATCGTCCAGGCGACGACCGGCGTCTTCCTGGCGATGTTCTACACCCCCTCGACCACCCAGGCCTACCACTCGATCTCCCACATCAACAACGAAGTCTTCCTCGGCCAGCTCGTGCACGGGATGCACAAGTGGGGCTCGAGCGTGATGGTGATCCTGGTCTTCCTCCACATGGGGCGGACCTTCTTCTTCGGCGCCTACAAGTACCCGCGCGAGCTCAACTGGGTGATCGGCGTCGTGCTGCTGATCCTGACGATGACGATGGCCTTCACCGGCTACCTGCTGCCCTTCGACCAGCGCTCCTACTGGGCCTCGGTCGTCGGCATCAACATCAACGGCACCGGCCCGGTGATCGGCCCCTACCTGAGCGACTTCCTCCGCGCCGGGCCCGAGCTGGGGGCGACGACGCTCTCGCGCTTCTACGCGATCCACATGCTGCTGGTGCCGGGGGCGATCATCGCCCTGATCGGCGCCCACCTCTACCTCGTGGTCAAGCTCGGCACCACCGCGCCGCCGTGGATCCGGGCCAACAAGCCCAAGATCGCCGAGCCCGTCTCCCGACTCGACGCCGGGGTCGAGGCCAACGGCGGGGGGCCGGCGGGATGAAGGCCGCGGACAAGCAGGCATACCTGGAGGAGTACGAGCTGCTGAAGAAGAAGGGCAAGCCCTTCTTCCCCTACGCGGTGCTGAAGGACACGGCGATGGCGCTGCTGGTGGTCGGCGTGATCATCCTGATGTCGATCGTGCTCGGCGTCGAGCAGGGGCCGAAGGCGGACCCGACGACGACGACCTACGTGCCACGGCCCGAGTGGTACTTCTTCTTCCTCTTCGAGGTCCTGCGCGTGATCAAGCCGCCGGAGCTGGTCCCGATCGCGACGATCGGCATCCCCACCGTCTGCATGGTGCTGCTGCTCCTGCTGCCGTTCTACGACCGCGGCCCGGAGCGCAACCCGGCCCGCCGGCCGATCGCCGTCACCGCCGGCGTGCTCACCATCCTGGCGATGGCCTACCTCAGCTTCCTCGGCGCGACCGGCGGCTCGCCGACCGAGATCGACATGAAGGTGGCGCCGCAATACGAAGCGGGCAAGGAGGTGGTCGCCGGCTCGGGCTGCCTCGCCTGCCACAAGCTCGGCGAGAACGGCAACAACGGCCCGGGGCCGGAACTGACCCACATCGCCGCCCGGATCCCGCGGGCGGCGATCATCCGCTCGGTCGAGATCGGCCCGGGTATCATGCCCTCCTTCCGCGAACTACCGCCGAAGAAGCTCAACGAGCTCGCGGATTTTCTCTCGTCCCTCAACTGAGTTGACAGACTTGGGGGTCCGATGACGGACACCGCCCAACCACAGCGAGAGTCGGCTCAGTTCTCCGAGCAGGTCCAGGGGATGTTCGATCGGGTGGCGGGTCGGTACGACCTGCTGAATTCGCTGATGAGCGCCGGCCTGCATCATCGTTGGCGAAAGCGAGCCGCCGACGTCGCCGTGCTTGCGCCGGACGCTTCGGTCCTCGATGTCTGTTGCGGAACCGGCGACCTGACTCTCGAGTTGGCCGGGAGGCTCTCTCCCGGTGGCCAGATCGTCGGCTGCGACTTCTCCGAGCCGATGCTGGACCTGGCACGCGAGAAGGCCGTCGAGCGTGGCGCGGCCGGCGTGCGCTTCGAGTGGGCCGACGCGCTGAGCCTGCCCTACGACGACGACCGCTTCGACACGGTGACGGTTGGCTTCGGCCTTCGAAACTTCGCCGATTGGGACAAAGGGCTCTGCGAGATGGCTCGCGTCCTCAAACCGAACGGCAAACTCGTGATCCTCGAGTTCACCAAGCCAACCCGGCCGCCTTTCTCAACTTTCTACTCGCTCTGGTTCGACCGCCTCGCCCCGGTTCTCGGCAAGCTGTCGGACAATCCGGAGGCCTATGCCTATCTGACGGAGTCGCTGAACACGTTTCCCGGCCCGCGCGGGCTAGCGGAGAGGATGGACACGGCCGGTTTCCAGCGGATCCACTACAGGATCCTGGCGGGGGGAATCGTCACCATCCACAGCGGCACTCGCGGCTGATGCCCCGCCACTCGGCGGTGCCGCCGCCGGTGACCGCGGTCCTCGACGCCTCAAGCCGCTGGCTGCCGACCCGCCTCGGCGAGGTCGAGCAGGCCCTGCGCGAGCAGAGCCGGGGCCACGGCGAGGCGCTCGCTGCCGACGCCGCGGCGACGCTCGAGGCCGGCGGCAAGCGCCTGCGGCCGCTGCTCGTCCTGCTCTGCGCCGGCGAGGACGGGGGCGAGCCGGCGGTGCGGGCGGCGACCGCGATCGAGCTGGTCCACATGGCGACGCTCGTCCACGACGACGTCCTCGACGCTGCGCCGCTGCGCCGCGGCCGCCCCACGGTCGCCGCCACCGGGGGCCGCGCCCGCGCGACGGCGACCGGCGACCTGCTCTTCTCGCGCGCCTTCGCCCTGCTCGCCGAGGCCGGCGACCGGCGGGCGATCGAGCTGCTGGCCAGGGCCTCGGTGGCGCTCGCCCGCGGCGAGCTGGCGCAGCGGCGCGACGCCTACGACACCGGCGTCTCCGAGGAGCGCTACCTCGATCGCTGCCGGTTGAAGACGGCGACGCTGTTCGAATCCGCCTGCCTGCTCGGCCGCGACGAGCCCGCGCTGGGCGAGTTCGGCGCTGCGATCGGGCTCGCCTTCCAGCTCCTCGACGACGTCCTCGACATCGCCGGCCCGCCCGAGCGGACGGGCAAGGCGCGCGGCACCGACCTGCTCGACGGCACGGTCACGCTGCCGCTGATCCTCGCCGCTCGCGCCGACTCCGAGGTTCGCGCGGTCGACCTGCGCGGCCTCGACGCCGCCGCCGCCGAGTCGCTCTGCGAGCGGATCGCCGCCACCGGCACGCTGGAGAAGGTGCGCTCGCGGGCGCTGGAGATGGTCGCCGAAGCGAAGCGCCGCCTCGCCGGCGCCGGCCTCGAGCCCGAACGCCGGCGCCTGTTGGACCTGGTGGCCGACGGAGTCGTGCAGCGCTACAGCTGACGGGTCGCCGCGAAGTCGTCGGCCGTGATCAGGTCCGCCGCCAGGGCGGTCGAGAAGGCCTCGACGACCCGCGACATGCTCTCGCGCTCCAGCTCTTCCAGCTCGGAGGTGACCGCCTCGGTGCCGTCGTCGAGCACCTCGTCGTAGGCGTCGATCTCGTCCTCGCCGTGGACGCCGTCGGCGCGCCACTCGCACTCCGGGCAGCGGCGCCAGAGGCGCCAGTGGCCGCGGCTCGCGGTCTGCTCCCAGCGGGTCGGCTGGACGAGGCCCGAGCCGCACTCGGGGCAGACGTGGAGGCCGGTGCTCTCCTTCGTCTCTATGCGGCTCGCGTCGTGCATGTCCTAACCATCGAACACACGGGCGCGAACTTTAATCCGCACTTTTCCGCGAGATTTGGAGAAAACCCCATTTCCGGGTAGGCGGGGGCGCCGAATTGGCGGTCCTCCCGGCCGCCCAGGGCGCCCGTTACCATGGAGCGGTGCTCGGCAACGTCGGACCCCTCGAGATCGTGGTTGTGCTGATCATCGCCCTGATCGTCTTCGGCCCGAAGCGCCTGCCGGAGCTCGGCCGCTCGCTCGGCAAGGGCATCCGCGAGTTCAAAGGCTCGGTCACCGGCGAGCACGACGACGACGAGCGCCCCCCCCCGCCGCCGGAGATCGAGGCGGGCAGCAAGCAGGAGCCCGTAGCGCACGAGGAGCCGGTCGCCCACAAGCGGCCCTGAGGGTCGCCGGATGGCCCGCCGCGTCAGGCCGGTCTCCCACGAGGAGCGGCTCACCCTGGTCGAGCACCTCGACGAGCTCCGCACCCGGCTGATCGTCTGCGCCGCCGCCTTCGGCGTCGCCCTGGCGCTCTGCTTCTGGCAGAACCACCTGCTGCTCGAAATCGCCTCCGAACCCCTGCCCAGCGGCCACAAGCAGCTGATCACCTTCGGCGTCACCGAGCCGCTGACGACGACGCTGACCGTAGCCGCCTACGGGGCGATCGCGCTCTCCCTGCCGGTCGTCCTCTACCAGCTCTACGCCTTCGTCCTGCCCGCCTTCAGCGACGCCGAGCGGCGCGTCGCCCTGCCGATCATGCTGCTCGCGCCATTCCTCTTCATCGCCGGCGTCGCCTTCGCCTACTTCGTCGTGATGCCGGCGGCGGTCCACTTCCTGCTCAACTTCAACAACAACCAGTTCAACGTCCAGGTGCGGGCGCGCGACTACTACAGCTTCTTCTCGATGACGATGCTCGCCTGCGGCGTCGTCTTCCAGATGCCGCTGGCGATCCTGGCCGTCACCCGGCTCGGGATCGTCAGCGTCGCGCAGCTTCGCTCCAACCGCCGCTACGCCTATCTGGCGATCGCCGTGATCGCCGCCGCGCTGCCCGGAGTCGACCCGGTCTCGATGCTGCTGGAGATGGTCCCGCTCCTCGCTCTGTATGAGTTGAGTATCTTGCTTGCCCGCGCCCTCGGTACCCCGGGGGCGGCGGGAGGACTGGCTAAACCCTCAACGCAGGAGTGATCGAGCGGTGGCATCGGGCGGCGAGCGACGGATGGTGTTCGACACGCGAGGACGGCGCAAGCACGTCGTCCGCGTCGTCTACGCGGTCCTGGCGCTGATGATGGGAGCCAGCCTCTTCCTCGTCGTCGGCCCGGTCAACATCGGCTCGCTGCTCGGCAACCAGGAATCGAGCGGCAACGCGGCCCAGGTCTTCGAAGAACAGGCCGAACGGGTCGAAGGCAGGTTGAGGAAGGAACCGACCGACGCGGCCCTGCTGCTGACGCTGACGCGGGCGCGGATCGGCGCCGCCGCCGCGCAGGCCGAAACCGACCCTACGACCGGCAAACAGACCGAGACGACGGAATCGCTTCGGGAACTCGAAGCCGCGGCGCAGGCGTGGAAGCGCTACGTAAAGGCGGCCGGCGCCGAAGCCAGCCCGACCGGCGCCCAGCTCGTCGCCTCGACCTACATCCGCGCCGCCGAAGCCAGCGGCACGACCTTCGCCGAAGCCGAAGAAGACATCGCCCTGGCGGCCGAAGCGCAGCAGATCGCCGCCGAACGGCTCCCCAGCCTCGGCACGCTCAGCTCGCTGGCGATCTACCAGTACTTCAACGGCGAATTCGCCGGCGGCGATCGCTCGACCAAGCAGGCGGCCGCCAAGGCCTCCTCCAAGGCGGAAGGCAAGGGCGTCGAAAAACAGCTCGCCGAATACCGCAAGCGAGCGAAGGAATTCGCCAAGCAGAAGAAGGAAGTGAGCAAAGTCGAACGCGAAGCGGGCAAGGAAAAACTGACGAACCCGTTCACCGGCCTGGCCGGCAGCGGCGCCGGCGGATAGCCGGCCGCCGTACGCGAAAGTGGGCCGTGAAGGGTTCGAACCTTCGACCTTGAGATTAAGAGTCTCCTGCTCTACCAACTGAGCTAACGGCCCGGGGCCCGGGGATTATAGGAAGCTCAGGGCAGCGGGCGGCAGGGCTTGAAGACGCTGCCGCTGATCACGTTGCCGTCGGCGAAGGAGAAGAAGCCGCGGGTCTGCAGGACATAGTCGGAGCAGCGGGCCGAGATGTAGCTGCGTTCGACGCCGCCGGCGCGGTAGCGGCGGCCGATCGTGGCGTCGATGCGGGTCAGGGCGCCGAGTCCGCCGGCGATCTGCGGCACTTCGAAAGCGACTCGGTAGCCGTAGACGCCGCTGCGTCGTTCGATCGGCACGACGACGACGAAGGTTTCCACCGCCGGGAAGGTGGTCTGGGCGTGGAGGATCACGGTCGGGTCGCCGTCCTGCCGCGGGCCGTTGAACAGGGTCAGCGGCGAGCGAGCGGTGACGTGGCCGCCGCCGGGGATCGCGATCGCCGCGTCGAGATGGCCGGTTCCGACGATCGCCGCGGCGCAGCGGCTGCGCGCCTGCGCCGGGCTCGCGCCTTCGATCCGGGTCGGCGGGCAGGTCGGCAGCCCGGTCGTAGTGAGCCGCCCGTCGTGGTCGAATTCGAGCTCGATCTCGCGCGTCGCGGGCGGGACCGACCCGTCGGTGGTTTCGACGTCGGCGAAGCCCTCGAAGGAGATCGGCGCGTAGCTGCGTTTGGGCAGCAGCCGCGGCGTGAACCCCCCGTCCGCCCGCAGGACCAGCGTGCCCACCCGCACCCTGGCGCCGTTCGCGGCGCCGGCGAGCAGCGCGAGCAGCAGCCCGCAGGCGGCAAGGGCGATGGCGAGGCGGCGGCGGCTCATCGCTCTCTAGATACCCGCCCGCCTCGCCGAGTAGCGGCCCCGCTACTTCCTCACCTTGCAGGGCTTGAAAACCGTGCCCGAGACCGAGTCTTCGTCTTTGAAGGTGAATTCGGCGTGCGCCTGGAGGCGGCCGTCGGCGCAGTGGGCGTTGGCGTAGCTGAGCGTCTTGCCCTTGTACTGCCAGGTCTTGCCGATCGTCAGGTGCCCGGAGACCGGCGAGCCGTAGTCGTTGGCGATCCGGGGGAAGTTGGCGACGGTGCGGAACCCGTAGCGACCGTGGTGGATCCTTTCGATCACGATCGAGATCACGTAGGTCGTCGGCGCCGGGTAGTCGAGGTGGGCGTGGCCGAGGACGGTCGGGTCGCCGTGCTTGACCGGGCCGTTGAACAGGGTCAGCGGCGAGGACGCTTCGATCGGGCGCTGTTCGGGCAGCTGGATGACGGCGGTGCCAAAGCCGGTGCCGACGATCGCCCCCGGGCAGTTGCGACGCGCCTGCTGGACCGAGGTCGCGACCAGCTTCGCCATCGTGCATTTTTCCAGCCCTTGCGTCTCCACTTCGCCGTGCTTGTCGAATTCGAGCACGAGCTGGCGCAGCGGCGAGGGACGGGTGCCGTCGACGGTCGAGAACTTGGCGTAGCCGTGCAGCTTGATCGGCGCGTTTTCGTTCTTCGGCAGGGTGGTCGGGCTGAAGCCGCCGTCGCCGACGATGACGATGTCGCCGACCCGCAGCGTGATCGCCGGGGCCGCCGCCGCGACGACCATTGCCCCCGCCACGGCGAGGACGAGCGCTCTTAGCATCGTCTTCCGCATCTCTTAAGTCTCTCCGTGGTCCCCAACCGCCAAACTAGCACGGTGCGGCTGAGGAGGAGCAGGGTGAAGGGGGAGAAGTCGGGCGGCGAGGCGACGCGCGGCTCGGCCCTGTTGCGGCACCCCCGCCGCGTCCTCGCCGCCGCGTCCGTCGCGCTCGTGGTCCTCGGCCTGCTCGGCGCCGGGGTCGAGAGCGAGCTGAGGCCGACCACGCTCGACATCCCGGGCACTGCGTCCTCGCACGCCAACGACCTGCTGCGCGAACACTTCGGCGAAAGCGCCCCGTTCGTGATCCTCCTGCGTGGCCCGGCCAAGGCTCTCGACCGACAGGGGCCGCGCCTGATCCGCGCCCTGCGCCGCGATCCGGCGGTGACCACGCTCTCGCCCTGGGACCGCGGCTCGGTCGGCCGCCTGCGCCCGAATCCGCGCGAGGCGATCCTGATCGCCGACTTCCACGTCGGCATCGACCAGGCGGTCGACGAAACGGTGCCGCACCTGAACAGCGCCCTGGAAGCCGAGATCCACCCGCCGGTGCGGGCGACGCAGACCGGCTTCGCCACCCTCTCGCGGGCGATCCAGGAAGACTCGATCGCCGCCACCCAGCGCGGCGAGCTGATCGCCCTGCCGATCCTCCTCATCGTCCTCCTGCTGGTCTTCCGCTCGCCGGTGGCCGCGGCGATCCCGCTCGGCTTCGGCGCGGTCACCGTGATCGCCTCGCGCGGCCTGCTCTCGATCCTCGCCAAGTGGTTCAGCGTCGACGCCTTCGCCCTCGTCGTCTGCACGATGATGGGCCTCGCGCTGGGGGTCGATTACGCCCTGCTGATGGTCTCGCGCTTCCGCGAAGAGCTCGCCGCCGGGGCCGAGCCGCTCGAGGCGGCGCGGGCGACCCGGCGCAGCGCCGGCCGCACCACCGTCTTCGCCGGCAGCACCCTGCTGCTCTCGATGCTGGTGGCCTTCCTCATCGTTCCCGGCTCGCTGCTCGGCTCGCTCGCCGCCACCCTCGCCCTGGTCGTGGCGCTGAGCGTGCTCGTCGCCGTGCTGCCGGGCCCCGCCGTGCTGACCCTGCTCGGCGCCAACGTCGACCGCTGGCGCATCGGCCGCCCGGCGCCGGCCGGAAGCTCGCGGCTGATGACGGCGGTCAACGCCGCCCTGCGCCGCCCGGCAGTCGCGGCGATCGCGATCGGCGCCGTCGTCCTCGTCCTGGCGCTGCCGGCGCTCGGGCTGAAGACCGGCCCGCCGAGCCAGGCCGAGCTCTCGCGGGGCGCGCCGGCGCGGCAGGACCTCGAACGGATCGAGCACGCGGTCGGTCCCGGCTACGACGCGCCCTTTGTCGTCGTCGCCGCCACCGATCGCGGCTCGGTCACCGATCCCGCACGGCTGGCCGCGCTGGGCCGCTGGCAGCGACGGATCGCCGCCCAGCCGGGCGTGCAGGCGGTTGTCGGCCCGGGCCAGGTGGAGCGCGCGGTGGCGCCGCTGCGCGAAGCCTCGGCGCTGTTCGCCGCCGGCGCCCAGCGGGGCCCGCTCGCCCAGCTCGGGAGGCTCGGCCGCAACCTCGGCCGCGCTGCCGCCGGGGTCGCCCAGCTCCGCGCCGGGATCGCGCGGGCGAGCTTTGGCGCAGCCCTGCTCGCCGAGGGCTCGGGCCGTGCCGAAGCAGGCGCCCGGGCGATCGCCTCGGGGCTGGGCCAGGCGACGGCGGGCAGCGAACGCGCGGTCGGCGCCCTGCGCACCTTCGCCGACGGCACGCGCCGCCTCGCTGGCGCCCAGCACCGCGCGGCGCTTGCCAGCCTCAACATCAAGTTCGGCCTGCAGAGCGTGACGCCGAACCTGCGCCGCAACGGCCTGCGCCGCGCCCGCAAGCTGCGCCGCTCGCTGGAAGCGGAGGCCAACCAGACGTTGCCGCGACTGATCCCGTCGGCCGAGGAAGGCGAAGCGCAGCTGAAGATCGCGCTCGCGCAGCTCGAAGCGATGACGGTGGGCAAGACCGACCCGGCCTACGCCGCGGCGCTGGAAGCGGTGCGCAAGGCGAGTGCGGCGGTTGCGGTCCTCCCCCCCGAACTCGCCGCATTGCAGGCCCGGCTGGTCGAAGACGCCGAAGAAGCGAAGGAGGTGACCGACTGGCTGGCCTCGACGATCGTCAGCCTCAAGCAGCTCGGCTCGGGCGCCAAGCGGCTCTCTGACGGGCTCGCCAAGCTCGAAGGCGCCGGCAAGAAGCTCGCCCACGGCTCCGCCCATCTCGCTCGCGCCGCAACCCAGCTCGGCGACGGCCTCGGCCGGCTGGAAGCGGGCGCGAGCGCGCTCGCGAGCGGCGTCGCGCGCCTCGGCGGCGGCGCCTCGGCCCTCCAGCGCGGGCTCGCCACCGGCTTCCACAGCTCCTCGCCGCTGCAGTCGGGCCTGCGTCGGGCGACCGTGCAGGTGCTCTCGACCCACGCCACCCTGAGCCGCCGGGCGAGCCGCCTGCAGCGCACCTCGCCGGGGATCTTCGACTCCGGCTACTTCGTCCTCTCGGCCCTCGACGGCGCCCGCGCCGGGCTGCGCGAACGGGCGGCCGAAACGATCGACCTGAACGGCGGCGGCCAGGCGGCGGCGATGCTGGTGATCTCCCGCTACAGCTTCAACTCGCCCGGCTCGATCGCGCTCAACAAGCGCCTCGAGGCCGACGCCAAGGCGCTCGAACGGGAATCGGGGCTGAAGACCGGCGTCGCCGGCGGCGCCGCCCAGCTCAACGACTACAGCCGCGTCACCCGCGCGCGGATCCCCTTCGTCGTCGCGGCGATCGCCCTCGCCACCTTCCTCGTGCTCCTCGTCATCCTCCGCGCCCTGCCGCTGGCGGCGATCGCGGTCGGGCTCAACCTGGCGACGGTCGGGGTCGCCTTCGGCGTCCTCACGCTGCTCTTCAACCTGCCCGCGAGCTGGCCGCTCGGCGGGCACACCTACGTCGACGCGGTCGGGGCGACGGCGATCTTCGGCGTCGTCTTCGGCCTCTCGATCGACTACGCGGTCTTCCTCCTGGTGCGGATGCGCGAGCACTACGACCGTGCCGGCGACAACACCCAGGCGATCGAGTTCGGCCTCGCGCGCACCGCGCGGGTGATCACCGGCGCCGCGGCGATCATGATGGCGGTCTTCGTCGCCTTCGCCGGGGCGCCGATCGCGACCGTCAGCCAGCTCGGCGTCGGCCTCACCGTCGCCGTCCTGCTCGACGCGACCGTCGTCCGGATCGTCCTCCTGCCGGCGCTGATGCTGCTGCTCGGCGATCGGGTCTGGTGGCTGCCTCGCCCGCTTCGCCGGGTGCTGCCGCGACTCAATGTCTGAGCCGCGTTCGGCATGTTCGGATTGTCGCGAGCTCAGGCGTGGGGGACGCGTGCCGGGGGACGCCTCGGATACGATTCGTCGGCTTGCTTCCTCCGGTCCGGAGGCGGGGGGGACCGAAGCGACGATCCGTGGCTGCCAAAACGAGAGGCGAGGATAAAAGCCCGGCAAAGGCCCGGGGAATTACCCCCGCCAGAATGGTGGCGGTCGGCGCCCTCGCGATCGTCGTGATCGGCCTCGCGATCGTCATCCTCGGCGGCGGCGGCGGCCACACCTACAACCTCGTCTTCCAGAACGCCAGCCAGCTGGTGCCCGACAACCAGGTGCTGATCGGCGGCCAGCCGGTCGGCTCGGTCGAAAGCATCACGCTGACCGAAGACAACCTCGCCAAGGTGACGGTCAACGTCGAACAGGAACTGCACCAGGGGACGACGGCGACGATCCGCGCCACCGGCCTCGCCGGCGTCGCCAACCACTACGTCTCGATCAGCCCCGGCCCGAACAGCAACCCGCCGCTCGCCGACGGGGCGACGCTGGGGATCGGCTCGACCACCGCGGCCGTCGACCTCGACCAGTTCCTCAACACCTTCCCCAACCCGGTGCGCCGGGCGCTCGGCCAGTTCGTCCGCGGCAGCGCGACGATCTACTCCGGCCGCGGCGAAGACGCCAACCGGGCGTTCAAGTACTTCGGCCCGGCGCTCAACCGCTTCGACGCCGTGCTGCGCGAAGTGAACGCCGACCAGAGCCTCTTCACCCGCTTCGTCGTCAGCTCCAGCGAGCTCAGCACCGCCGTCGCCCAGCGCGGCAACCAGCTCTCCAGCGCGATCTCCAACGCCAACACCGCGTTCAGCGCGATCGCCAGCCAGAACGCTGCCTTCGACCGCTCGCTGCGCCTGCTGCCGCCGACCTTCCGCCAGGCGAACACGACCTTCGTCAACCTGCGGGCCGCGCTCGACGATCTCGAACCGCTGGTCGAAACGGCCAAGCCGGCGACCAAGAACCTGGCGCCCTTCCTGGCCGAACTGGGGCCGGTGCTCTCCAAGGCCGTGCCGGTGTTCAGGAACCTGCGCCTCAGCGTCGCCCGCGAAGGCTTCGCCAACGACGGCGCCGAACTGCTCGCCGCGCTGCCCGCCGTCCAGCAGCGCTCCTCGCGGGCGTTCCCCCATGCCGAAGCGGCGATCGCCGCCTTCCAGCCGAACCTGAACTTCGCCCGCGCCTACACGCCGGACATCTTCAACGGCTTCGGCAAGCTCGGCCAGGCCACCGGCTACTACGACGGCAACGGCCACTACGCCCGCGTCCAGCTCAGCAACCTCAACATCTTCAAGTACGAAGGCGGCGAACTGAAGCCGATCCCGCCGAGCAAGCAGTTCGAAGTCTTCGGCAGCTCGGCCCACGTCAGGAGGCCCTGCCCCGGCGGCGCCACCCAGTCCGCCCCAGACAAATCCAACCCGTTCACCGAACCGCCGTTCGCCGGCTCGGGCGTCCACTCCACCTCCGAATGCAGCGCGGCCGACGCGCCCCCGGGACCATGAGGAAGCTCCTGACCGCAGCAGGCGTGATCGCGGCGATCGTCGTGGTCGTCGTCCTGCTCGCGGGCGGCGCCAGCGGCAGCAGCGGCTACGTCGTGCGGGCGATCTTCGACAACGGCTCCTTCATGGTCAAGGGCGAGCTGGTCAGGGTCGCCGGCGCCAACGTCGGCGAAATCGAATCGGTCGCGGTGACGACGCCGGGCGAGGTCGACAGCTACCAGGGCGGGCACCCGCAGGCGGTCCCCGGCAAAGCGGTGATCGTGATGAAGATCGAAGACCCCGGCTTCCAGGACTTCCGCCGCGACGCGAGCTGCCTGATCCGCCCGCAGTCGCTGATCGGCGAGAAGTTCGTCGACTGCCGCCCGACCCTGCCCCGCGCCCCCGGCTCCAAGTCGCCGCCACCCCTGCGCACGATCCCCGCCGGCCAGCCGGGCGCCGGCCAGCGCCTGCTGCCGCTGGAGAACAACAGCACGAGCGTCGACCCGGACCTGATCAACAACATCCAGCAGCTCCCCTACTCGCAGCGCTTCCGCCTGATCTTCAACGAATTCGGCGCCGCCCTCGCCGGCCGCGGCGAAGACCTCGAGCAGATCGTCAAGCGGGCCAACCCGGTGCTGCGAGACACCGACCGCCTCTTCGCCATCCTCGCCGCGCAGCGCGACCAGCTCGCCCAGCTCGCCTCCGACTCCGAGCAGATCCTGGGCCCGCTGGCGCGCGAGCGCAGCCACGTCGCCGGCTTCTTCGACAACGCCGGCGCGACGGCCCAGGCGAGCGCCGAACGGGGGGCGGCGCTGGAAGCCTCGCTGCGCAAGTTCCCCACCTTCCTGCGCGAGCTGCGGGGGACGATGCACAGCCTGCAGGGCTTCTCCGACGCCGCCACGCCGGTCTTCGCCGACCTCGGCCGCGCGGCGCCCTCGCTGACCAGCGCGACCCGGGCGCTGACGCCCTTCTCCGCCGCCTCGACCGTCTCGCTCAAGTCGCTCGGCGCGGCCGGCGAAACCGCCGGGCCGAAGCTCGCCGCCGCCGACCCGGTCGTGCTCGAGCTGCGCGAACTGGGGCGCTCCGGCGCAACGCCGCAGAGCGAACTGGCGGGATTCCTCACCAGCACGCAGAAGACCGGCGGCTTCAACGGCCTCGTCGACCTGATCTACAACAGCGTCGCCACCAACAACGAATTCGATCAGTACGGCCACTTCGGCCGCACGCTGGCGGCGCTGACCAACTGCATCGACTACGTCACGGCGGCGACCAGCGGCTGCTCGGCCAACTTCAACGGCCCCTTCGCCCGCGGCGCCGCCTCCGCCTCGAGCGCGATCGAGCTCTACCGCCAGATGCAGGAATCCCTCGGCGCCGAAAACGGCGGCACCTCCCCCGGCGCGACGGCGGCCCAGACGCCGCAGCCGCAGAGCCGGCCCGCGCCCGCGCCGCACTCGCCGAGCCTGGGCGAAGGCCGGCGGCTCGGCGCCAAGGCGCAGCCCTCGGCGCCGCAGCGTGCCCTCCTCGACTACCTCCTGGGGCCATGAGGAACCGCGGCGGCATACAGGGGGGCGGCGAGCAGCCCGGCGATCGTCGGGGCGGTCACCGTGCTGGTCGTGATCGTCGCCGTCTTCCTCGCCTACAACGCCAACAACGGCCTGCCCTTCGTCGCCACCTACGACCTCAACGCGCTGGTGCCCAACGCCGACGCGCTGGTCAAAGGCAACGAGGTCCGGATCGGCGGCTCGCGGATCGGCGTGGTCAGCTCGGTCAAGCCGGTGCAGATCGGCAACGGCGGCGTCGCCGCCGAACTCGACCTCCACCTCGACAAGAGCGCCGAAAAGATCCCCGTCGACTCGACGATCATCATCCGGCCTAAATCGCCCCTCGGCCTCAAGTACCTGCAGATCATCCCCGGCAACTCCTCGCGGGGCCTTGCCGCGGGCGAAACGATCCCGCTCTCGGCGGCGCGCCCCGAACCGGTCGACATCGACCAGTTCTTCGACATGTTCGACGAAAGGACGCGCGAGGCGATCAAACGCAACCAGGCCGGGTTCGGCAACGCCTTCGGCGGTCGCGGGCCGCAGCTCAACGCCGCCTTCGGCTCGATCCGCCAGGCGCTCGAACACGGCCAGCCGGTGCTGCGCAACCTCGTCTCACCGAGCACCGGGTTCGGCGAATTCTGGCGGGCGCTGGAGGAACTCTCGGCGACGGTGGCGCCGGTGGCCGAGACGCAGGCGAGCATGTTCGTCGCCCTCGACCGCACCTTCGCCGCCTTCGCCCGGGTCTCGCGCCCGTTCATCCAGGAAACGATCTCCAAGGGCCCGCCGACGCTGGATGCGGTCAACGCCGACCTGCCGGCGCTGCGGCCGTTCCTCGACGATTCCGCGCGTTTCTTCACCGCCTTCAAGCCCGGGGCGAAGGCGCTGGCCGAAACCTCGCCGACGATCGACGCGGCCCTGCGCGCCGGCATCCCGGCGCTCAACCGCTCACCTGCCCTCTACGCCCAGCTCACCCCGACCGCGGAAGCGCTGCTCGACTTCCAGTCGGCGCCCGGCGTCTCCAGCGGGCTCGGGCTGCTGACCGACACCAACGAACTGCTCGCCCCGGCGCTGCCGAGTGATCGCTCCCGCGCAGACCACCTGCAACTACCTCAGCCTCACCTTCAAGAACCTCGCCGACGCCTTCAGCGAAACCAACGGCAGCGCCAACTGGCTGAGCGCGATCGTCTTCGAGCCGCCGGACGGGCCCAACGCCGAGGGCGCGCCCGCCTCGGCGCCGGCCAACGGGCCCGAAGTCCGCAACCACCTGCACTTCAACCCCTACCCGCGCACCGGCCAGGGCGGCGTCTGCGAAGCGGGCAACGAGCGCTACGTCCCTGGCCAGACCGTGATCGGCCACGTCGCCCAGGCACTGGGGCACCAAGACGACGGCAACGAAGAAGAAGGGATGAGCCGCCTGCCCGAGCGAGACACCCGGGCGGGAGCCACCAACCGGCGCTTCAAGTGGCGGCCGAGCAACGCCGCGATCGCGGTGATCTTCATCCTCGTCTTCACGGTCGGGCCCTACCTGGCCTTCACCGGCCACGTCCCGTTCACCGGCTACGGCTACACCCTGAAGGCGACCTTCGCCAACGGCGCCAACATCTCGACCAACTCGCCGGTGCGGATCGCCGGGGTCGAAGTCGGCAAAGTGATCGAAGTCGGCCGCGACGGCAACGACACCGACGTCACCTTTACCGTCGAAGGCAACGGGCGGCCGATCCACGACGACGCCTACGCCGAGATCCGGCCACGGATCTTCCTCGAGGGCAACTTCTTCGTCGAACTCGACCCGGGCAGCCCCAGCGCGCCGGAGATGGACAGCGGCGCGACGATCCCGGTCAGCCGCACCTCGATCGGCGTCCAGCTCGACGAAATCCTCACCGCCCTGCAGTCGCCCGTGCGCGCCGACCTCAGCCGCGTGCTGGAGAGCCTCGGCGAAGCGCTGACCCACGAACCGACCCCGGCCGAAGACGCCACCCAGCTTCCCGAAGTGAAAGGCAAGACCGGCGCCGAAGGCCTCAACGGCGCCTTCAAGTACGGCGGCGACGCTGGCCGCTACAGCGCCCAGGTGACCAACGCCCTGCTCGGCACCAGCCCCGGCGACCTCTCGCGCGTGATCGCCGGCGCGGGGCGGACCTTCGGCGCCCTCGCCCGCCACGAGCAGGACCTGCAGGGCCTGATCGTCAACTTCGACACCTTCACCGGCGCCCTCGCCGCCCAGTCGACCAACCTGGCGACGACCGTCCACCGCCTGGCGCCGGCGCTGGCGACGACGCGCACGCTCGCTGGTCAGCCTCGACCGCACGCTGCCGCCGCTGCGCGCCTACGCGATCGAGCTGCGACCGGCCGTCGCCGAGCTGCCCGGCGTGATCGCCGCCGGCAAACCCTGGCTGGCCCAGGCGCGCCCGCTGCTCTCCGGCCGCGAGGCGGGCGGCACCGCGAAGCTGCTGGCCGAAGCGACGCCGGGCCTGGCCGGCGCCGCCCAGGCGGGCAAGGCGAGCACGATCCCGCAGATCAACCGGCTCAGCCTCTGCACGAGCAAGGTGATCGTGCCGACCGGCAACCAGACGATCGAAGACCGCTTCAGCACCGGCGGCCCGAACTACCGCGAGTTCCTCTACGCGCTGGCCGACTTCGCCGGCGCTGCGCCAGAACTTCGACGGCAACGGCAACTACCTTCACGTCCAGCCGGGCGGCGGCGACAAGCTGGTCAAGATCGAAAACCCCAAGGGCCAGTTCAGCGTCGACAAACAGGACTGGGGCTACGCGGCGAACCTGCCGCTCGGGGTGCAGCCGCAGCTCGGCGGCCGCCCGCCGAAGAAGCCCGAAGTCCGCTGCTCGACCAATCCCGCCCCCGACGTCAACGGCCCCCTCGGCCAGGTCGGCCCACCCGCGATCACGGCGGGACCATGAGCGAGCAGACGCCGAAGACCAGCCGCTGGCGCCACTTCCGCGCCTCGCTCGCGCGCCAGTCGCGCGGCCGCGGCAAAGACACGATCGCGATCGCCGTCCTCACCCTCGCGGCGATCGTGATGACGCTCTGGATCTTCACCCAGCAGAAAGCCTCGCTGCCGTCCTGGGCGCCGTTCGTCGGCGAAGACTTCGTCCACCTCACGGCCGACTTCAGCAACGCCCAGGCGGTGACGCCGGGGCAGGGGCAGGCGGTGGTGATCGCCGGCATCCAGGTCGGCAAGATCTCCTCGGTCGACCTCGAAGACGGCCACGCCGTGATCGGCATGGACATCGAACCGAAGTACCTGAACCTGATCCACCCCGACGCGACCCTGCTGCTGCGGCCGAAAACCAACCTCAACGACATGACGGTCGAGATCGACCCCGGCAACGCCGGCAAGCCGGTCGAAGCGGGGCACGTCTTCCCGCTCTCCCAGACCGAACCGAGCATCCCCTTCGAAGCCTTCCTCTCGACCCTCGACGCCGACACCCGCCAGTACGTCCAGCTCCTGCTCGCCGGCGGCGCCCAGGGGATCGGCGGCCGGGGCCGGCAGCTCTCCGGCGCCTTCCGCCGCTTCCAGCCCTTCGCCCACTCGATCGCCAAGCTCAACCGCGCCGTCGCCGAGCGCCGCGTCGCGCTCGCCCGCGTGATCCACGACTTCAGCCTGCTGACGACCGAACTCGGCCGCCACGATCGCGAGATCGAACGCTTCGTCACCGCCTCGAAGGACGCGCTCGGCAACTTCGCCAACCAGCAGCAGGCGATCCAGGAATCGCTGGTCGAGTTCCCGGCGACGCTGAGCGCGCTGCGCGCCGCGCAGCGCCAGCTCGAACCGCTTCTCCACCGTGGCGCGCCCGGCGCTGCTCGGCCTGATCCCGCAGGCGCAGGCGCTTGGCGCCGGCGCTGCGCGCCAACGAACGGCTGTTCAAGCAGACGACGGCGCCGATCCGCGACCAGATCCGGCCCTTCACGCGCGAAATCCGGCCGGTGCTGACCCACACCGCGCAGGGCTCGCGCTGACTTCAAGACCAGCGTCACCGCCTTCGGCGAATCGCTCGGCGCCTTCAACAGCTTCCTCAACGAGCTCGCCTACAAGCCGAAGGGCTCGCGCCAGAGCTTCCTCTTCTACGTGCCCTGGCTGAACCACGACCTCAACGCCAGCTTCAACCTCCCCAACACCGGCGGCCCGATCTCCCGCAGCCAGGCGCTGCTCTCCTGCAACGGCTCCTTCCTCGCCTACAACGTGACCGCCGGCAGCCCGTCGCTGAAGCCCTACCTGCGGACCCTCCTGCAGAGCATCCCGATCCCCGCGCCGACCGAACTCCCGCCGATCCCCGAAGACCCGAAGAACCCCGGCACTCGGCTGCGGGCCGAAAATGAGCAAGCGAGCCCCCAGCACCGCCCAGCTCCTCGTCATCGTCGGCTTCGCGCTGTCGTGCTTCGGCATCCTGCTCTTCCTCTGGATCACCTTCGGCGGCCCGACGCCGTTCAAGGCGAAGCCGTACGAGATCAAGATCCCCTTCAACGAGGCGACCCAGCTCGCCGAACAGTCCGACGTGCGGATCTCCGGCGTCTCGGTCGGCAAAGTGCAGAAGATCGAAGGTCGCCCGAACGGCCAGCAGGCGCTGGCGACGGTCGACATCGAAGACCAGTACGCGCCGATCCCGAAGGGGACGCGGGCGATCCTGCGGACCAAGACGCTGCTCGGCGAGACCTACGTCGAACTGACCCCGGGGCACGCCGAAGGGCCCGCAGCTCGCACGACGGCGAAACCCTGCCGCTCGCCAACGTCGCCGAATCGGTCCAGCTCGACGAGATCTTCCGCACCTTCGACGCCCGCACCCGCTCGGCCTTCCAGGAATGGATGCAGCAGGCGGCGGTGGCGATCGAGGGCCAGGGCGCAGGCCTCTCCAACGCCTTCGCCGAGCTCGACCCGACCTTCACCGAATTCGACCGCCTCTTCCGCGTGCTCGACACGCAGCGCGCTCGCGGTCAGGCAGCTGTTCAGCAACGGCGCCGTCACCTTCCGCGCCCTGCGCGGGCGCGAAGGCCAGCTCGCCGACCTGATCCGCAGCTCCAACGCGGTCTTCCAGACGACCGCCGCGCGCGACCGCGACATCGAAGCGCTGTTCCGCGCCTTCCCGACCTTCGAGGACGAGTCGCGGCTGACCTTCGACCGGCTGCGCGGGTTCGCGCGTCAACGCCGACCCGCTGATGCGCCAGCTCGTGCCGGCCGCCGAACAGCTCTCGCCGACCCTGATCGCCTTCTCCCGCCTCGCGCCGCAGACGAAGGGCTTCTTCGAAGGGCTGGAACCGGTGATCGACCGCTCCTCGACCGGCTTCCCGGCGCCGCGCAAGTTCTTCCGCGACGAGTTCCCCGTCCTGCTGCGCGCGCTCGACCCGTTCCTGCGCAACCTCAACCCGATCCTCACCGGCCTCGGCCTCTACAAGCACGAGATCGCCGCGGTGACTCGGCAACGTCGCGGCGGCGACCAACGCGGTGCACCTCAGCCCCGCCGGCAAGCAGATCCACTTCCTGCGGGCCTTGGGGCCGTTCGGGCCGGAATCGCTGGCGACCTATCCGCAGCGGCTGACCACCAACCGCAACAGCGCCTACAGCCAGCCCGGCTCCGCCAAGCAGCTCGCCCAGGGGCTGCTCAGCTTCGGCACCCGCCAGTGCACCTCCGGCATCACCGCGACGCTCGACGCCAACACGCCGAACGAATCGGCCTTCAACCAGCGCACCGAAGGCGACGTCAAAAAAGCGACCGAATTCTTCGAACGGCTGAAGCACTACGCCTTCGGCGGCCAGACCAGCTCGGCCACGATCCCGGCCCCCGGCTGCAGCCCCCAGGCCCCGTTCGAACCGATCTACGGCAGCGGCCCGGCGACGATCTACCAGCACACCTTCGAACAGGGCGAATAGCCGGGCGCCCGGCTGTCGACGTCGAGCAGCAGGAGAAAGGGCGGCCCGGAGGCCGCCCTTTCTCTGTCGCTCGCCTAGAGACGAAGGTCACTTCGTCCGGAGCGCTAGCCCTTCGGCGTGCAGGGCACGGAGAGTTTGCCTTCGCAAGCGTCGTGGTCGGCGCCACGCCGGGATGTGCGCTTCGTTTTTGAACAGCGCTTTGGTCGAGGTGTTGAAGGCGCCGGTCGGGCAGTTGGCTTCGAAGTAGCCGACCTTCTTGCCCTTGTAGCTGTAGGTCTTCCCCAGCTTGAAGCTGAAGTCGAGCGCCGAGCCGCTGCCGCCGACGGCGACCGGGATTTTGGCGATCGAGTGGATCCCGGTGCCCTTCTTCTGGATCGTCACCGTGGTGACGATCGCCGCCGGCACCGGCACGGTGATGAAGATGTGGAAGTAGAGCGTGATCTTGCCGCCTTTTTCGCCGCCGTTGAAGATCGTCAGCGGGCTGGTGACGACGATCGGTTTCTGTTCGGGGAAGGCGATCTCGACGTGGGCGATGCCGTTGCCGAGCACCGTGCTGCCGCAGACTTTCATCGCCGCGTTGGTGTCGCGCGCCTCGAGCTGGCCGCCTTTGCAGACCGGGAAGCCCTTGACGTTGACTTTGACGTTCTTGTCGATGTCGACTTCCGCTTCCCTGAACGCCGAGGGATGCGTGCCGTCGGTGGTCGCGATCTTGCCGAAGATCGTCGAGGTGACCGGCGTGTAGGTGCTCTTCGGCAGAGCCTTTGGTGAGACCGTGCCGCCGAAGGTGAGTATCAGGTTGCCGGCGAGGATCGTCGTCTGGGTCGCGCTGGCGACCGCCGCGACGCTCACGGCCAGCACCGCGCTCAGGGCGAGTGCCGATATCAGCTTTCTACGCATGTCTCGTCTCTCTCCTTTTCGGCCTGCCCGTCCGAGCCCCGGCCATTGCAAAGCTTGTTTCCCGGCGGGACGCTACCAGCCCCGGCCTTCTCGTAACCCCTCTATTCCCGCAAAGGAGCGGCTTAACCCAGGCTTCGCTTCAGGTCTCGAGCATCGAGAGGCGGGTTCGCTCGCGCTCGGCCTCGGCCCCCTCGGGGCCGAGGAAGGGCAGCGTGATCCAGAACATCAGGTCGGGCAGCCGGCTCGGCAGGCGCGCCGAGGCGCCGTGCAGGATCTCGCTGTAGAGCAGCTCGTTGACCCCGCCGGCCAGCGAGAGCGAGGTGATCCCCGGCAGCTCGACCGACGTCTCGGCCCGGCCGGCGTCGAGGAAGCCGGTGAACTGGCGCAGCGCGGCGTCGCGGCGGGCCAGCGCCTTCGGCCCCGCGGCGAGCACCTCGACGATCGCGAAGCGGCCCTCGTCGGGGTGCTCGGCGAGGTGCTTGAGCAGCTCGCCGAGGCCGGCGGCGACCCGCTCGGCCCAGGGCGCCCCCGGCTTGGACTCGAAGCCGCGGGCGGTGTCGCCGAGCAGGTTGCCGAGCAGCACGTCGTAGGCGGCGAGGAAGCAGTCCTCCTTGCTCGCGAACAGCTCGTAGAAGGTCTTGCGCGAGACGCCGGCGACGCCGATCACGTCGACCACGCGCGTCTCCGGGTAGCCGCGCTCGGCGACGACCTCGATCATCGCTTGCAGGATGCGCCGCCGCTGAGACTCCGTCACCGCCTCCCGCGGCAGCCCGTGACGACCCCTCGGCAGCCGCTCGCCAAGTTTGGCGGTGCGTCTACCGGAAGCCACGCCCAGACTTTAGAGCACGCCGGGGTTTCCGCCAATCCAGACGACCTGGTCGCGCCCCGGGCCGACCCCGACGAGGCGGATCGGCACGCCGGCGAAGCTCGGCGATGAAGGCGAGGTAGTCGCGCGCCTGGGGCGGCAGGTCGGCCTCGCTGCGGCACTCGCTCAGGTCGGCGTCGAAGCCGGGCAGCTCCTCGTACTCGGGCTGGGCCGAGTGGAGGATCGACTGGTGGTAGGGGAAGCGTGTCGAAGATCGCGCCCTCGCGCGAGCGGTAGCGGACCGCGACCCGCAGCGGGTCGATCCCGCTGAGCACGTCGAGCTTGGTGATCGTCAGCGCGCTCATCCGGTTGAGCCGGACGGCGTAGCGCAGGGCGACCAGGTCCATCCAGCCGCAGCGCCGCTCGCGCCCGGTGGTGGTGCCGTACTCGTGGCCGCGCTCGAGCATGTGCCGGCCGACCTCGTCGTCGAGCTCGGTCGGGAAGGGCCCGGCGCCGACCCGCGTCGCGTAGGCCTTGGCGACGCCCCAGACCTCGTCGATGTCGGTCGGCCCGACCCCGGCGCCGACGCAGGCCGCGCCGGCGATCGGGTTGGAGGAGGTGACGAAGGGATAGGTGCCGTGGTCGAGGTCGAGCAGGGTCGCCTGGGCGCCCTCGAAGAGCACCGTGCCGCCGCTGTCGAGCGCGTCCCAGCAGAGCCGGGCGGTGTCGGCGATGTGGGGCTCGAGCCGGTGGCCGTAGGCGGCGAACTCCTCGGTCATCGTGTGCAGGTCGAGGCGCGGGTCGGGCGCGTCGGCGACCGACTGGTCGCCGCCTTCGCGCGTGCCCTCGCCGGCCTCCTTGCGCAGCTTGCGCCGCTGCACCGAGAGCTCGCGCAGCGCCTGCTGCTTGGGCTCGAGCGCCGCGCAGGATCTTCTTGCGCAGGATCTTCTCGTCGAGCAGGTCCTGGACGCGGATGCCGAGCCGCAGCGCCTTGTCGGCGTAGCAGGGGCCGATGCCGCGCCGCGTGGTGCCGATCGAGAGCTTGCCCAGCTTGACCTCGCCCGCGGTGTCGAGCAGCACGTGGTAGGGCATGATCAGGTGCGCGTTGGCGGAGATCCGCAGGTTGCCGACGTCGACGCCGCGCCGCCGCAGGCCCGTCGATCTCGCCGAGCAGGATGCTCGGGTCGAGCACGACCCCGTTGCCGATCATGCAGAGCTTGTCGGGGTAGAGGATGCCCGAGGGGATCAGGTGGAACTTGAACTCCTCGCCGTCGCGGACGATCGTGTGGCCGGCGTTGTTGCCGCCCTGGAAGCGGACGATCGCGTCCGCGTTCTCGGCGAGCAGGTCGACGACCTTGCCCTTGCCCTCGTCGCCCCACTGGGCGCCGACTATGACCACGCCTGGCATAACGACGGGGGATTGTGCCTGGTTCTAGGCGCCGACCGCGCGCCGCTGCTCGCGGCGGTCGGCGCCGAAGAGCGGCAGCGGGTCGTCGCAGATCTCGATCAGGCGCGAGACCGTGCGTGAGCCGATCTGCTCCTCGAGCGCTTTGCGGCCCTCCTCGACGTCGCGGGACGCGTTGCTGGTGACCAGCATCGAGCGCTCGGTTCTCGTAGCGCTCGTTGACCAGCGCGTAGAGCTGCTCGACCACCCAGTCGGTGTGGCGCTCGGAGCCGAGGTCGTCGATGTAGAGCAGGTCGACCGAGGTGAGGCGCTCGGAAGAAGGCCTCGTAGGCGTCCTCGGACTCGGTCGCCTGGTAGGTCTGGCGGATCTGGGTGAGCAGCTTCGGCGCGAAGTAGACGGCGACCGTCCGCCCGGCGGCCAGCGCCGCGCTTCGCCGCCAGCATCCCCAGCGTCGTCTTGCCGGTGCCGGTGTTGCCCATCAGCCAAAGGCCGCGGCCGGCGGCGAGGTTCTCGTCGAGCTCCTCGACGAAGGCCTGCACGGCGTTGACGACGTGGCGGGTCGACATGTCGCGCGCCATGTCGCTCACCGGGGGGCGGTCGAAGGAGACGCCGCGGTAGCGCGGCGGGATCGCCGAGGCGACGCCGCGCACCCGGCCGCGCTTGAGCCGCTGGTCGCGGCACTCGCACGGCCGCGCCACGTCCTCGGGGCCGAGGATCCAGCCCGAGCCGTCGCAGACGCCCAGCGGGCAGGCCTGCTCGGCGAACGGCTGGCTGCGCGGGATCGCCGGCATCAGAACTCGGGCCCGGCGCTCGCCGCGTCCTCCAGCGGCGGCCCTTCGCCGGCCGGCTGCTCGACCGGCCGCTCGTGGCCGGAGAAGTCGGCGAATTTGGGGAAGCGGTCGAGGAAGACCAGCTTCGGCGAGCCGATCGGCCCGTTGCGGTGCTTGGCGATGATCACGTCGGCCAGCCCGTCGGGCTCGTCTTCGGGGTCGCGGTAGTAGTCCTCGCGGTAGAGGAAGGCGACCACGTCGGCGTCCTGCTCGATGGATCCCGACTCCCTCAGGTCGGAGAGCATCGGCTTCGGCGGGTGGCGCTGCTCGGGGGCGCGGGAGAGCTGGGAGATCGCCAGCACCGGCACCTCCAGCTCGCGGGCGAGGATCTTCAGGCCGCGGCTCATCTGGCCGACCTGCTCGACCCGGTTGGCGCGGGGGTCGTCGGAGCGCATCAGCTGCAGGTAGTCGACGATCACCAGCCCGAGCCCGCCCTGGTCCTGCGTCTGCGCGTGCAGGCGCCGCGCCTTCGCCCGCAGGTCGAGCAGGCCGAGGTCGGAGGAGTCGTCGAACCACAGCGGCGCCTCCTCGAGCTCGTTGCAGGCGCGCACCACCTTCGGCCAGTCCTTCTGCGCGACCTGGCCCTTGCGCAGCTTGTCGCCGGAGATCCGCGCCCGGCAGGCGATGAAGCGCTGCGCCAGCTCGACCTCGGACATCTCGAGCGAGAAGAAGGCGACCGGCATCCCCCGCTTCACCGCAACGTTCTCGGCGATGTTGGCGACCAATGCGCTGACTTTCCCATCGCCGGGCGTGCGGCGACGATGATCAGGTTCCCCGGCTGGAAGCCGCCGGTGATCGCGTCGATGTCGCGGAAGCCCGAGGGCGTCCCGGTCAGCTCCAGCTCGCCGGTCGAGAGCTTCTCGAGCCGGTCGACCTCGTCGTGGAGGATCTCCGAGAGCAGGCGGAAGTCGCTCGCCTGCTCTTTGTGGGCGACGTCGAAGAGCAGCTTCTCGGCCCGCTCGGAGAGCTCGCGCGGTTCGCCGTCGCGCTCGTGCACCCACCCTGGATCTCCTGCCCGGCGCCGAGCAGCCGCCGCAGCAGCGAGTTCTGCTGGACGATCTCGGCGTAGTGCTTGGCGTTGCCGGCGGCGGGCACCTTCGCCGCCAGCTCGGAGACGTAGTGCTTGCCGCCCGCCGCCTCGATCTCGCCGCGCTGGACCAGCGCCTCGCCGACGCTCAGCTCGTCGACCGGCTTCGACGCGGCGTAGAGGTCGTGGACGCAGCGCGAAGATCAGCCGCGTGCTTCTCGAGGTAGAAGTCCTCGGCGTTCAGCTTGACCTCGTCGATCACCCGGGTCAGCGCCGGCTCGGCGACCAGCATCGCGCCCAGCACCGATTCCTCGGCCTCGATGTTCTGCGGCGGGACGTGGGTTGTGGCGGCTGCGGCATCGACGTCTAGTTAAGGACAGAGCGGCGGATTCGACCCCGCCGCCAGCAAACCAGAGGCCGCCGTCGACGCGTCCCTGCAACGACGGCGAAAAGAATCTGCGCTCGGCGACGGTCTCGGCGGCGTGGCGGGATACGGCCGGCCTCCTCCTGGCGCCGCTCGCCGCGGCGCAGCATCCGCTGGGTGAGGATCGCGATGCTGAGGATCGCCGTCGCGCCGAGGCTGAGCTGGACGCTGAGCAGGCCCTCGCGGGTCCAGTAGACGTCGCGCAGGTCGAGCAGCAGCGCCGCCTCGTCGAAGGTCAGCCCCATGCCGGCGCCCATCGGGATCGCGAGGCGGTCCTCGAGCGCGTCGTCGTCGGTCAGCAGCGCCGCCGTGCCGGAGGCGAAGGCGAGCAGGATGCCGGGGACGAAGTGGTGGATGTGGCGACCGCCGACGCTGACGTTGCGGAACGGGCCCCACCTGTCGCGGATCCCCCAGGTCGAGAGCCGCACCAGGGCGAAGGAGCCGAGGAAGCCGGCCAAGGAGGTTGAAGAGGACCGTCTCGCTGCGCGGCGCCGCGGCGTAGCCGCTGACCGCCACCCCGACCGTGTCGAGCGCCGCCGCCGGCGCCACCTCGACCAGGCTGCTCGCCGCCGTCGGGCACGTGCGCGCGACGGCGCAGCATCCGCCCGAACTGCTCGGCCAGCACGGCGCCGGCGCCGCCGAGGGCCACCGCGGCGAGCCCCACGGTCGCCCGCTCCGAACGGGCCCAGCCGAACCGCGTCCTCGCCCTGGCGCGGCGAGTCACCGGGTCGGCAGAGGTCGCAGCGGGCTAGCTCTCCTCGGCGACGATCGTCTTCACCGTGGCGAGGGCGCCGTCGGCCAGCTCGATCTCCACCATGTGCGTGCCGATCTCGCGGATCGGCTGCTCGAGGCGGACTTTGCGACGGTCGATGCGCAGGTCGCGCGCCTCGCGGATCGCGTCGACGATCTCCTTCGGCCCCGACCGAGCCGAAGAGGTGGCCGCCGTCGTCGGCGCGCTGGTGGATCGTCAGCACGGTCTTCGAGAGCAGCGCCGCCGCCTGCTCTTCGCGCTCGGCCCGCGCCCGTTCGGCCTTCTCGGCTGCCTCCTGGCGCCGCTGCGCCTGCTCGAGCGCCCCCGGCGTCGCCTGCACCGCGAGCTTGCGGGGGATCAGGTAGTTGCGCAGGTAGCCCGGGGAGACGTCGACCGGCTCGCCGCGCTGGCCGAGGGTCTCGACGTCCTCGAGCAGGATCGCCTGCGCCATCAGCGCTCTCCGACGTAGGGCAGCAGGGCGATCTCGCGCGCCCGCTTCACCGCCACCGAGAGCTGCCGCTGGTGCTTGCGCGAGAGGCCGGTGACGCGGCGGCCGCGGGTCTTCCCCTTGTCGGAGAGGAAGCGGCGCAGGAGGTTGAGGTCCTTGTAGTCGACCGCCTCGGAGTTGATCCGCGTGTATTTGCGCGGCCGCCCGCGCTCGGCGCCGCGGCGCCCGCCGCGGCGGGGCGCACTCGAGTCCGTTCTCTCGTTGACGAGCCATTTGCGAGCGCGGGATGCTACAGACCTGAAGGCCGTGTCAGGGAACGCCTCAGAAAGGAATGTCGTCGTCGCTGCCTCCACCGGCTCCAGCGCCGGCGGGCGCGGGAGCGCCTTCGAAGTCGCTGGTGTCGGCCGGCGTGTCGCTGCTCGGGGTGAAGCCGTTGCCGTTGCCGCCCGCCGTCGCGCGAGCCGAGGAACTGGACCGAGTTGGCGATGATCTCGACGCTCTGGCGCTTGCCGCCCTCTTTGTCCTCCCACTCGCGCCAGTCGAGCCGCCCTTCGACCGCGACCGGGCGGCCCTTGGAGAGGTACTGGGCGCAGTTCTCGCCCTGCGCTCCCCAGACGGTGACGTCGAAGTAGTTGGGCTTGTCGACCCATTCGCCGGTCTGGCCTTCCTTGCGCCGGCTGTTGACCGCCACCCGCAGCTTGCAGACGGACGTCCCGCCCGGCGTGCTGCGCAGTTCCGGATCGCGGGTCAGGTTCCCGGTGATGACCACCACGTTGATGTTCGAAGCCGCCACGGCTCTCACTCCTCAAGATCGTTTGTCGAGGTACCAGTCTAAGAGCGCAGGCGGCGCAACTCTCCCCCCCAAAGGCGGAATCTGCGCGAAAAGACGACTACGCGTCGGCGTCGGCCAGCGTGCCCTCGCCGCCCTCGGCGGGCGGCTCGGGTGCCTCGGGCGGCGCCTCGGCAGCAGGCTCGGGAGCCTCAGGAGCCGTCTCGGCGGCGGGCTCTGGCGGCTCGGCGACAGCCGCCGGAGCGGCCGCCTCGGCGGGTCCGGCTCGGCCGGGGGCTCGGCGACGGCGGTAGGAGCGGCCGCCTCCGCCGGAGCCGGCTCGCTCTCGGCCGCCGAGCGCGGCGCGGCGGGCCGCTCGCGCGAGGCGGCAGGCCCGGGCGCCGCGGTGGCGGGCGGCACCAGCACCGGCGTGTCGGGGTCGACTTTGAAGATGCGGAAGCGGAGCACGCCCTCGGCGATCTTGAGGCTGTGGTTGAGCTGGTCGAGCAGCTCCGTCGGCGCCTCGAAGCGGTACCAGCGGTAGTCGGCCTCGTTGCGCTGTTCGATCTCGTAGGCCAGCTTGCGCAGGCCCCAGGTGTTCTCGTGCTTCAGCGTCCCGGAGGCCTCGATCATCGCCTTGGCCTCCTGCGCGACGGCATCCCGCCCGGACGTGTCCCGCCCAGGGTCGAGCATCAGGACCAGCTCGTATTCGCGTGCAGCGGCCAAAACGGCGTGGGACTATAGCGACGGCACGCGGTTTACCTCGGGCGGGGTGGGGCGTCGGGCAACCCTCCCGGCTCAACTTTTTCCGAAGACAGCCGCTGGCTGTCCGCGAGCCGCCCTCCGGAAAAAGTACAAGCCGCCGGGAGGGTCACCCGACGCCCTTTCCAGCTTCCAAGCGAATCCGCTAATGAGGGGCGAACTCCATGGAGCCGTCGTTAGGTGGCCGCGGCGCTGGGGGAGGAGCTTCGGGCGGGGGTGGCGGCGCCGGTTTAGGGACCGGGCGCGTGGCGGGCGGGTCCTGTCGCCGGGTGGGGGTGCCCTGCTTGGGCTGCGACCTTCTCCGGGCGGAGGGACGGCGCGCATGGCGATTCGGGGCCTCGCCCTCCGAAGGCTCCGCCCGGCGCAGGACACCCCCACCCGACACCACCCGCCCGAGATGCCGCGCAGCGGCTCGAACAGGCTTCGGCGCACGGCACTACGGCGGCAGCCCAACATCGGCGGGCACCGGCGGCGGTGCAGGCGGCTTCAGCAGCGTCGGAAGCAGCTGCAACGCGAGCAGCCCACCCAACGACGATCGCAGCTCCTTTGGCCGCAGCTTTCCAGCGAATTCGAAGTGCCATCCAGCACTACAAGCAACCAAGCCGGGGGAATTCTCCCCCCCTCTACGCAACGGCCTCGCGCAACTCCGCGATGTCACGCAGCTGGTCGTCGACCCAGTCGCCCGGATTGCGCGAGTAGATGATCTCCTTGAGGTGCTGCGCCCGCACCCGCCGCTCCTCGGGCTCCATCGTCAGCGCCCGGTAGATCGCGTCCGCCTGCTCCTGGATGTCGAACGGGTTGACCGAGAGCACGCAGTCGGCCAGCTCCTCGTGCGAGCCGGTGTTCTCGGAGAGCATCAGCACGCCGTCGCGGGTGTTGACCGCCGGCGCCTCCTTGGCGACCAGGTTCATCCCGTCGAAGATCGAGTTGACCATCAGCAGGTCGAAGTGCTTGTAGCGGGCGACCGCCTCGGGGAAGTTCTCGTAGATCTTCAGGTCGATCGGCATCCAGTCGGTGGTGCCGTGCTTGTGGTTGACGACCGCGACCAGCGCCTCGATCCGCTCGAGGTACTCGGCGTACTCGGGCACGTCCTGGCGCGAGGGCTGGAGGTGGGCGATGAAGGTGACCTTCTCGCGGAACTCGGGGTGCTGCTCGAGGAAGACGTCGAAGGCGGTGAAGCCGCGCAGCACGTTCTTCGAGAGGTCGGCGCGGTCGACGCGGATGATCAGGTGCTCGCGCCGGCGCCGCTGCACCTCGCGCTCGTACTCGGCCACCTCGGCCGACTCGGCCGCCCGTCGCAGCCGCTCGGCGTCGATCGAGAGCGGGTAGGCGCGGGCCAGCGTCTCGCCGCCGGCGTGGCGCACGGCGACCCGCTCGTAGTCGACCTCGGCACTCGAGCAGTTCGTCGCAGCAGCGGAGGAAGTTGATGCAGTAGGCGTGGGTGTGGAAGCCGATGATGTCGTTGGCGAGCATGCCGCGGAAGATCGCCTCGCGGATCCGCCCCGGCAGCACCCGCCAGCTGTCGGGCTGGGACCAGGGGATGTGGACGAAGTGATGCAGGAAGGCGTCGGGGCGCTGCGCGCGGATCATCCCCGGCGCGGTGTAGAGGTGGTAGTCGTGCAGCATCACCAGCGGCCGCTCGCGGTCCTCGATCTGGCCCAGCACGGCGCGGGCGATGTCGCGGTTGACCGCCTGGTAGCCGTAGTCCCAGGCGTCGAGCTCCTCCTGGCGGACGTCGGGCGCGTTGGAGAGGTCCCAGAGGTAGTGCTGGACGAACCAGAGGATCGGGTTGGCGATCACGTTGTAGAAGCGGTCGTAGGCCTCGGCGATCGCTGTCGACCAGCAGGACGCGGTAATCGATCCCGTCGATCGGGAGCTCGACCGGGCCGCCCCGCCTCCTCGGAGACGGCGACGTCCTCGTCGGTCATCGCCGAGGCGATCCAGAGCGCCTCGCGGTGGGAGACGAGCCCCGAGAGCGCCGTCACCAGGCCGCCGCCGCCCCGGCTCACCACCCGCTCCCCGGCCGCGTCGCGCTCGAACTGGGCCGGACCGCGGTTGGAGACGATGATCAGCGGGTCGGCGTCGACTGGCCACTACGCTGACCTTACCCGTCTACGCGTCGAGCTCGTTGAGCAGCTCGAGCCAGTCGCGCAGCAGGCGCGGCGAGAGGAACTCGCGCCGGGCGTGTTCCTTGCCGGCGCGGCCGAGCCGCTTGCCCAGCTCGGGGTCGCGGAGGATCTCGAGGCAGCGCTGCGCGCACTCCTGCGGCGAGTCGACCAGGTAGCCGCTCTCGCCGTTCTCGATCTGCAGCGGGATGCCGCCGACGTTGCCGGCGACGGTCGGCCGCCCCTTCCAGAGCGCCTCGGTGACGGTCAGGCCGAAGCCCTCGCGGATCGACTTCTGCAGGCAGACGTCGGACTGCGACTGGAAGGCGTTGACCTCGATCGCGCCGACGTTGTTGAGGTTGTTGAGGATCTTGATGTCGGGGTCGGCCGTCGGCGTACTCGACCGTCTGCTGGAAGAAGTCCCAGCCCTCGGGGTCGTCGGTCGCCATCGAGCCGACCAGGGCGAGCTGCACCTCGGGCATCTCCTCGGTCACCGCGCGGTAGGCGTCGATCACCCCGATCGGGTCCTTCCACGGGTCGAAGCGCGAGACCTGGGTGATCAGCGGCCGGTCGACGTCGATCCCGAACTGGTGGCAGACGAAGGAGGCGTCGTCGGGCGAGAAGGCCATGTTCTTCGGCGAGAGCGGGTCGATCGCCGGCGGCATGATCCGCACCCCGCCGTTGGCCGCGTCGACCCCGGCCGGCACGTAGGCCGGCATGTGCCAGACGGTCGCGTCGTACTCCTCGATCAGCGGCGCCAGCCGGGCGATCGGCGCCGGGTTGGGCTCGGAGAGGTCGATGTGGCAGCGCCAGACCCAGTTGCGGCTCTTCTGCGGCGCGCCGCGGTGCAGGCCGATCGGCTGCGGGTCGTGGACGACGATCGTGTCCCACTCGCCCTGCAGGCCCTCGGCGTTGGCGGCGTTGATCTCGTCGAACAGCGCCCACTGCTCGTCGCTCAGCGTCTCCTCGGCGCCCTGCAGCGAGTTGTGCAGCAGCTTGGTCGCGTTGAAGAACTCTTCCTTGCCGAAGATGACGTGCCAGTGCGCGTCGATGCCGGCGTCGCGCATCAGCGGCACGATCGTGTAGAGGATCTCCGAGACGCCGCCGCCGAACGCGGTCGCGCTGACGTGCAGGACGCGCTGCCCCTTCAGCGGCTCCGCCAGCTCGCGGATCCGCTCGGCCAGCTCCTTGCCGGCGATGTGGGTGTAGTCGGCGAGCGACTTCTGGCCGAGGGTGACTTCTTGCAGCACCCGCGGATTTGTACAGGCCGCGCCGGTTCGACCGCGCTGCGGTCGCGCTCAGCCGCCGGCGCCCGGCGCCGGGCGCTTGCCGAGGGTCACCTCGACCTGGGCGGTGCTGTTGTCGGAGTGCAGCACTTCGAGCGTCACCTTGTGCCCCGGCGGGAAGCCGGCGATGTCGCGGGCGAGGTCGTCGGGCCCGACCAGCTTGCGCCCGTCGACGGCGAGGATCGTGTCCCCCCCGACTTCGTATGGAACGGCCTGGAAGGTCAGCTTTTCGTCGCCGCCCTTCAGCCCCGCTTCGTCCGCCGGGCCGCCCGGCACGACTTCGGCGATCAGGCCGCCGAAGCTCGCGTCGAGGCCGAGCTTGCGGGCCAGCTGCGGGTAGAGGGCCTGGGTGGAGACGCCGATGTAGGCGTATTCGGCGGTGCCGTCCTGCTCGAGCTGGGCGAGCGAGCGTTTCACCGCCGAGATCGGCACGGCGAAGCCGACGCCGTCGCCGGAGCCCGAGTTGGTCTCGATCTGCTGGTTGATGCCGATCACCCGGGCGCCGGCGTCGAGCAGCGGCCCGCCCGAGTTGCCCGGGTTGATCGCGGCGTCGGTCTGGATCGCTCCCTCGATCGCGAACTGGGTCAGCGAGCCGACCGAGCGGTTGGTCGCCGAGACGACGCCGACCGAGAGCGAGTGCTGCTCGCCGAAGGGGCTGCCGATCGCCGCCACCGGCTGGCCGACGACCAGTTCGCTGTCGTCGCCGAGCTCCAGCGGGTGCAGGGCGAAGCCGTCGGGCTGCACTTCGAGCAGGGCGACGTCGGCGTAGGGGTCGTAGCCGACGATCTTGGCCGGCAGCACGTTGCGGTTGGGGAATTCGACGAAGACGCCCTTGGCCTCGGTCCGCTGGCCGCCTTCGCCTTCGGTGACGACGTGCGCGTTGGTCACGATCCTGCCGGAGGTGTCGAGGACGAAGCCCGACCCTTCGGCGCCGCTGCCTTCGAAGACCGAGCGGATCGTCACCACCCCGGGCGAAGCTTCGCGGTAGACCTTGGCGGCGTCGAAGCCGCTCGCCGCGCTCTCGACGACCACCTGGGTCGTCGTCTTCGCCGCTTCGCCTCCGCCGCCGTCCGTGCTACCGCTGCCGCCGCAGCCGGCGAGCAGCGCCAGCGCCAGCGCCGCCGGCGCCATCAGGCCGGCCCGGCGGCGGCTCACGCCGGCGCCTTCAGCGGGGCCTGCGCGGGAGCGACGGGCTGGGTGCTGCCCGGGGCAGGGGGCAGTTCGAGGGTGAAGGCGGTGAAGGCGTTGCTCGCCGCGGCCGTCATCCGCCCTTCCATCCGCTGCGCCAGCTCGGCGGCGATCGCCAGGCCGAGCCCGGAGCCGCCGGCCGCGTCGCCGGTGAAGAAGCGCTCGAACATGCGCTCGCGGACCGAATCGGGAATGCTGGGCCCGTCGTCGGACACGGTCAGCTCGGCGCGCTGGTTGACGGTGTAGGTCGTCACGGTTATACGGACGCCCCTCGGGGTGTGGGTGAGGGCGTTGTCGAGCAGGATACGGATGATCTGGCGCACGCGGTTGGCGTCGGCGCGGGCGGTCACCGGCTGCTCGGCCAGGTGCAGCTCCAGCCGCGAGCCGCGCAGCGCGGCTCGCGGGCCGAGCTCGCGCGCGAGCTCCTCGGCGAGCGGGTTGAGATCGACCCCGCGCGCCGTCAGCAAGACTCCGCCCGCGTCGAGCTGGGAGAGGTCGAGCAGGTCGGTGGTCAGCTTGGTCAGGCGCTCGATCTGCTCGCGCATCGTGCGCACGAACTCATCGCGGTCCAGCGGCTCGGGGTCTTCGTCCTCGAGCAGCTCGAGGAAGCCGCTGAGGCTGAAGATCGGCGTGCGCAGCTCGTGCGAGGCGTTGGCGACGAACTGCTTGCGGACGCCGTCGAGCTCGGCCAGCCGGCGCTGCATCTCGTTGAACGTCCGCGCCAGCCGGCCGAGTTCGCCGGAGTGGTCGACCGGGATGCGGTTGCCGAAGTCGCCTTCGGCGACCTTGCGGGCCGTTTTCTCGATTTCCCGCACCCGCTTCGCCACCACGACGGCGAAGTGGACGCCGACCGCGAGGGCGAGCAGCAGCGCGAGCCCGGCTCCGACCAGGATCGGTTGCGCCTCCTCGTGGTGGCCGCCGACGACCACCACCCAGAGGACGATGATGAGCGACGTGCCTGCCCCGATCGTCAGCGCGACCGTCGTGATCATGCTGCCGAGCGGGGTGAGGCGGAGCGTCTTCATTCCCGGAAGCGGTAGCCCGCGCCGCGCACCGTGAACAGGTACTCGGGTTCCTTCGGGTTGGTCTCGATCTTTTCCCGTAGGTGGCGGATGTGGACGTCGACCGTGCGCGGGTCGCGGTACTCGGCGTCGCCCCAGACATGCTCCAGCAGCATCTCGCGGCTGATCACCCGCCCCGGCACGCGCGCCAGCATGGTGAGGATCTCGAACTCGACGTAGGTGGGTTCGACCTCCTCGCCGAAGAGCGTCACCAGCCGCCGCGCGGGGTCGATGTGGAGGCCGCCGAATTCCAGCGGCTCCTCCTCGATCGGCTCGGCCGTCATCTGCGAGCGACGCAGCGCCGCCTTGACGCGGCTGCGGAACTCGCGCAGCGAGAAGGGCTTGGTGATGTAGTCGTCGGCGCCGACGTCGAGCCCCGCGACCCTGTCGGTCTCGCTGCCCTTGGCGGTCAGCATGATGATCGGCACCTGGCTGCGCCGCCGCAGCTGCCGGCAGACCTCGACCCCGTCCAGCTTGGGCAGCATCAGGTCGAGGACGACGAGGTCGTAGCGGGTTTCGGCGAAGCGGTCGAGGGCCTCGCGGCCGTCGAGCGCCGAGGTCACGTGATAGCCCTCCTGGCGCAGCGGGTAGCTGAGCAGGGTCTGCACTGATTGCTCGTCGTCGACGAGCAGTATTCGCGTTGTCCCGCGCGGCATGCGCGAAAGGGTACCGCCGCGTCTCAATTCGTTACCGCCGCGGTATTGGACGTATGTGCGAGTACCAAGAACTAAGGGTCTGGCCGCGACAGCCGATAGCAAGCTTCAGATGAACGGGCAGCAGCTGAAGACACTGGTCGAGAGCGGGCACTACCACCCGCAGCCCGAGCGGATCGCGCAGGCGATGCTGCGCCGCCGCGCCGTGCGCGAGCTGCTGATCGGCGGGGGAACCTTCAGGCCAACTGGTCGAATCCGACCGGTTGGAGAAACCCCCCGCCAGGCAGCCTGATCTCGACTCCCTCGCCGGCGACCGCCTCGCCGATCGCGGTCAGCCCCGGCCCGCCCGTGTCCGCCACCGCCGCGGTGGCTGCGGCGAGGCGCTCCGGCGGCAGCGCCGCCAGCAGCTCGTAGTCTTCGCCGCCCGTCGCGGCCAGCTCCACTGGGTCGCGCCCGGCTGCCGCGGCGGCCTCGGCGAGCCCGGCGGCGAGGGGCAGCTCGGCGGCGTCGATCCGCAGGCGCACGCCGCTCGCCTCGGCGAGGTGGCGGGCGTCGCCGCCGAGCCCGTCGCTGAGGTCGATCATCGCCCGCGCCCCTGCCGCGGCGAGCGCGCGGCCGGCGGCGAGGCGGGGGCGCGGCTCCAGCCCCGCCGCGGCGCCGCCGAGCCCGCCGGTGAGGACGAGGAGATCGCCCGGCCGAGCGCCGGAGCGCCCGACCAGCTCCCCGGCGCGCGCCGCGTGGCCGACCACGGTCACCGCCACGGTCAGCGCCGGGGCACGGGTGACGTCCCCGCCCGCCAGGGTCGTCCCGGTCTCCCGGGCGACCTCGAGCAGGCCGTCGAGCAGCTCGAGGCAGCCGGCCTCGTCGAGGTCGGGGGGCACGCCGAGGAAGACGTAGGCCTCGCCCGCCCCGCGCCCATCGCCGCCAGGTCGGACAGCGCCGTGGCGAGCGCCTTGCGGCCGATCTGGGCGAGGCTCGTCTGCTCGCGGCGGAAGTGGACGCCGTCGACGATCGCGTCCACCGAGGTCGCCGTGACCCCTTCGGCCTCGACGATCGCGGCGTCGTCGCCGCTGCCGAGCAGCACCCGCGGGTGCGGCGGCGGCAGCCGTTCGCGCACCCGCGCCAAGAGCTCGAACTCGCCCATGCGCCCATTCTCCCCCGCCGGCGCCCCCGGCGGCCAGCCTGGCCCGTCACTATGGTGACGGCGCAGTGGGGAACGGGCAGCCACTCCTACACCGCATCGGCGAAGCGGCAGCGCGCTTCGGCACGCGGCCGCCGCGCAGCAAGCGCGTCCGTCTCGCGATCCAGCTCGGGATCGCGATCCTCGTCTTCGGCTTCCTCGTCCTCACCGTCGTCGACCAGTGGGCGGAGATCCAGAGCAAGGGCGTCCACTTCCACGTCGTCTGGCTGGTCCCGGCGTTCGTCGTCCTGCCGGTCTTCTACGCGCTCAGCGCCTTCGGCTGGGACCTGATCCTGCGCTTCCTCGGCTACCGGATCGGCTTCGGCCGGGCGCAGGTCGCGTGGGGCCAGCCGCTGCTGGCCCGCTACGTGCCGGGCAGCGTCCTCTACGTGCTCGGCCGCGTGCTGCTCTCCGAGCGGGCGGGGGTGCCGCGCCGGATCACCCTCGCCAGCATCGTCTACGAGCAGGCGATCTCGGCGATCTCGGCGGTCGGCGTCGCCGCCTACTTCTTCATCAGCCACCCCGATCTCCAGGGCCAGCCGCTGCGCTGGGCGGTGCTGCTGCTCGTCCCCGCCGGGATCGCGCTGCTGCACCCGCGGATCTTCGGCCCGCTCGCCGACCGCGTCCTGCGCGCCTTCGGCCGCGAGCCGCTGCCGGTCGTCGTCTCGCTGCCCGGGGTGATCGTGCTGGTGCTGTTCTACGCCTTCAACTGGGGGGTGGTGGCGGTCGGCATCTACTGCGTCGCCCGTTCGGTCTCCGACATCCCGCTGAGCGACATCCCGGTGGTCGGCTCGGCGCAGGCGGTCGGCTACGTCGCGGCGCTGATCACGCTCGTCTTCCCCGCCGGCCTCGGCATCCGCGACGCCGCCTTCGCCTGGGCGGTCAAGGGGGCGGTGCCGGGCAAGAGCTTCGCCGTCGGCTCGCTGATCGCGATCGCGGTGCGCGGCGTGCTGACGATCGTCGAGCTGATGTACGTCGGGGTCGTGACGGCGATGGGCCGGCGCGAGGGTTGGGCGATCCCGACCGGCGTGCTGCACCCGTCGGCGGAGGAGCAGGCCGATGGTCCGCCGACCCCTGCCGAAACCCCGATCCACTCGCCTGAGGTGTTGTAGGGGGAGGGAGGGGGTGTCCCCTGCCCCGACTCGCGTCCGGCCACGAAGGGCCCGCTGGGTTCGAACGTCGGTTTGCCGGCCGCTCTGAGTATCCGCCGGTTCAGGGGACACCCCCTCCCTCCCCCGACCAGAGCCCCGGGGGAGCTCCCGACACCATCCGCAGCGAGGCACGCCTACGTTGAGACGCATGAGCGAAAGCTGCTACAGCGGCACGCGGGCGAAGAGCTGGAAGCGCCGTCAGGGCGAGCGTCAGTAGCTGAAGCGGCCTGTCGCGGGAGAGAGCTACTAGCGGGAGGGCGAGGATCAGGTACCAGGGGAGGAGCCAGGCGGTGGCCAGGAGGAGGGCGAGGCTGGCCCAGGCGGCGTTGCGGAGCCAGTCGCGGCCGCGCCAGGTGCGGACCAGGAGGTAGGCGAAGAGGGCGGCGTAGAGGATCAGCGCGGCGGCGCGGACCGCGGAGGGGTCGAGGCCGGTCAGGCGGGAGAAGGTGCTCGGGACGCTCAGGTGGGTGGTCTTGCTCTGGCGATGGCCGAGCAGGTCGAGGGCGTGGAGCCAGTGCCAGCCGAAGGCGAAATAGGCGGCGATGCCGATCGCGATCGCCGCCCCAGCCATGCCCGCCAGCAGGCGCGTCGCCTGTCCCCTCGCCACTCCGATTGCAGCCTTTTCCCCAATCTTGTGTGGAGAAAGCTGCAATCGCTGCGGTGCTCAGCAGGGCGAAGGGGGCGGCGACGGCGGCCGGGAGCTTGATCGCGGCGGCGAGGACGAAGGCCGCGCCGCCGCTCGCCGGGCGGGCGCTGAGGATCGCGGCGACGCCGATCGTCGCCGCCAGAGCCGCGATCGCGTCGTTGTGGCCGCCGCCGACGACCTGCAGGAGGACGACCGGGTTGAGGGCGACGAAGGCCGCGGCGCCGAGCGGGTTGACGCCGCGGCTCGGGGCGATCCGTGCGACGAGGAGGGCGATGCCCAGGACCGCCGCCCCGGCCGCCGCCTTCAGCGCCGCCACCGCCGCCCAGACCGGGAGCCAGGCGAGCGGGTAGGTGAGCGAGGGTGAAGAGCGGCCCGTAGGCGCTCGTCACGTGCGTCCAGGCGACGTGCGGCGTAGGCGGGGTCGGTGGGCACCGCATCGGGCCGGTAGACGTAGGGATCGAGTCCGTGCAGCACCCCGAGCCGGGCGTAATCGACGTAGCTGTATATGTCGTGCGAGAAGAGCGGCGGGACGGCGGCGAAGGCGGCGACGAGGAAGGCCGCCACCCACATCCCGGCGCCACGACAACTGCTGCTGTGTTCGCATAGCGGACACGGCAGCAGACTCGTGCACCGGTGCGCTACTTGCCGCCTGCCGAGGTCGCCGTCGCCCACGCCCGCGCCTCCGTGGGATCCGTACGGGGGCGGGGGTGGCGGCACCGGGGTCGGTTCCTGGCCGACGCCCGGGGCGTAGGCGTTGGGGTCATAGCCGCCCGTCGCTTCGCGCCCCAGCCGTTCGGCTTCGCTTTCTTCCCCGCCGCCGTGGCCCGCCCCCACCGCCAGCCTTGCTCGGCGCCGCCGCGGTGAAGCTGCCGAAGAACGGCGCCCAGACGATCGGCGTCTTCGGTTCGGTGAATTCCTCGCAGGGCACTTCGGCGCCGCTGTAGAGGTCGTGCCAGATTTCGGCCGGGAACGTCCCGCCGTAGACGGTGATCCCGTGCACGCTGGTCATTTCGATCGCGTTCGACTGCGGGTAGCCGACCCAGACGGCGGTCGCCAGGTTGGGCTGGATGCCGTCGAACCAGGCGTCGGTGAAGCGGTCGGTGGTGCCGGTCTTGCCGCCCTGGCCGGGGCAGCCGGTGTAGGCGGCGGTGCCGGTCCCTTCGACGATGTTGTCGTGCAGCAGGCGCCAGACCTGGTAGGCGACCGGCGCCGAGACGACGCGGCGCGGTTCGGCCCGTTCCGGACGGTCGACCCGGCCGCCGGGGAAGGCGACGCGGCGGATCGCCATCGGGTTGCGGTGGATGCCGCCGGCCGCCAGCGTCGCGTAGGCGTCGGCCATTTCCAGCGGCGAGACGCCGACCCGCAGCCCGCCCAGTCCCTCGGCCGGGATCCCGTCGAGCGGGCTGGTGACGCCCATCGACCTCGCCGTCGCGGCGACGTTCTTCGGTCCGACGTCGAGGTCGAGCTGGGCGAAGACGGTGTTGTCGGAGGCGACCGTCGCCTGCTGCAGGTTGACCCGCCCGAGGTAGCCCTCGTCGGCGGTGCTCACTTCCCAGTGGCCCCAGCGCGGCAGGTTGAGGTCGAGGTGCTTCGAGGTGTAGTAGGTCGTGTAGGGGTCGATCCCCTGCTTGATCGCCGTCGTCAGCACGAACATCTTGAAGGTCGAGCCGGGCTGGCGGTGGCCCTGGGCGGCGAGGTTGAACTTGCTCCGCCCGTAGTCGGAGCTCGTCGCCATCGCCAGGATGCGGCCGCTGCGGGGGTCGATCGAGACCAGCGCCGAGGAGGGGTCTTCGGGGTAGGGCAGCGCCGAGCGCATCGCCTCGGTCCCGACTTCCTGCAGGCGCGGCTCGATCGTCGTGTAGACCCGCAGGCCGCCCTTGCGCACCGTGTTCACGCCGTAGGCTTCGATCAGCTTCGCCTCGACGTAGTCGAAGAAGTAGGGCTGGCGCTTGCCGAAGAAGGCCCGGTCGAGGTGAAGCTCGAGCCCGCTGCGCTGCGCCGCCTCGGCCTGCGCGTGGGTGACGTAGCCCTGTTCGGCCATCTTCGCCAGGACTTCGTCGCGGCGCGCCCGCGCGGCGCGTGGGTTCAGCACCGGGTTGTATTCGGTCGGCGCTTGCGGCAGGCCGGCGAGCAGCGCCGCCTGCGCCAGCGTCAGCTTCGAGACCGGCTTGGAGAAGTAGATCCTCGCCGCGGCGCCGACCCCGACCGCCGTCGCGCCGTCGATCGTCCCGTAGGAGGCGGTGTTGAGGTACTGGCCGAGGATCTGGCGCCGCGAGTGGCGTTCGGCGTACTCGATCGCCAGCTTGGCCTCGATGATCTTGCGTTCGAGCGTCCGCGCCGGGTGGGAGATGCAGAGGTTGCGGACCAGCTGCTGGGCGATCGTCGAGCCGCCCTCGACGGTCTTCCCCGCTTCGAGGTCCTTGAGCGCCGCGCGGGCGATCCCCTCGGGGTCGACGCCGCCGTGTTCGTAGAAGCGCTGGTCCTCGATCGCCACGGTGGCGTGCTGGAGGCTCTTCGGGATGCGCCCGATCGAGGCCGGCACGCGGGCTTCTTCGGAGGCGATCCGGCCGAGCACGCTGCCGTCGGCGGCGTAGAGGATCGAGTTGCCGCTGCGGTCGACCGGCTTGCAGGAGGCCAGCGAGGGCGCCTTGGCGGCGACGCCGAGCACCCAGGAGGTGACCGCGACCGCGCCGACCGCCAGCAGGGCGGCGACGCCGACGCCGACCAGGAGCAGCTTCCCGCCGGCGCCGCCGCGGCGTCGCTGGCGTCGGCGATCGCGCTTGGTCACGCGCCAAGCGTACTTCGCGCCGGGCGGGTCTCAGGCCTGCGTGTCTTCGGTCGAGAGGTTGTGGACGACGCTCTCGACCAGGAGCTGGTTGGGGATGACCACCGAGGTCCCGTCGCCGGGGTCGACGTAGGTGTAGGAGAGGGTGATGTCGGTGACCCGGCCGGTCGTCTCTTCGAAGGCGATGCGGTCGCCGATCCGGATCGGCTGGGAGATCGCGATCTGCACCCCGGCGACCATGTTGCCGATCGTGTGCTGGGCGGCGAAGCCGATGATCGCCGCCAGCACCGCGGTCGAGGCGAGGATGCCGGTGGCGAGGCGCTTCAGCTCGGTGAACTGGGCGAGCGCGATCGCCACCAGGACGAGGAAGACGATCAGGATGACGAGCCGGCGGAGGAAGCGCAGGCGCGTTCGCGTGGACCGCGAGACCTGTGAGACTGGCGGCGTCATGGAGGCAAACCTACCTGCGGAGCCGAGCGGGCAGGCCACTACCGCCGCCCGCTTCCCCTACGCGACCTGGGGCCCGCAGTTGGCAGTCGGCGGCGTGCTGCTCGCGCTCGCCGCCGGGATCGTGCTCGGCATCCCGGCGATCCTCGTCGACAACCCGACCAACGGGAACCTCAGCGACGCGGCCAACGCGGTGGTGCAGCTGGCGACCGCGCTCGGCTTCCTGCTGGTGCCGATCGTTATCGCGAGCCGCTGGGGGGAGTCCTCGGTCGGCCAGGCGCTGCGCCGCCTCGGCGTGCGCCGCTTCGAGCCTTCGGCCTTCAAGTGGATGGGGGCGGCGATCGGCGCCTACCTGCTCTTCTCCGCCGTCTACGTCGCGATCTTCGGCTCGCCGCAGCAGAAGGACATCGCCGAATCGTTCGGCGCCGTCCCGGTGCAGGTCCTGCTGATCGTCGTCGCCGCGCCGATCAGCGAGGAGGTCTGCTTTCGCGGCATGCTCTTCGGCGGCCTCCGCACCCGCCTGCCCCGCCTCGTCGCGGCGCTGATCAGCGCCATTGTCTTCGGCGGCCTCCACGCCCTCACCGGCGACCTCAGCGTCGTGTTGGTGCTGACTGCCTTCGGCTTCATCCTCGCCCTGCTCTACGAGAAGACCGGCTCGATTATCCCCGGCATCCTCCTCCACATGCTCAACAACTCGGTGGCCCTGCTGGGGCAATAGCCGGACTGGACCCGGAGCAAAGAAACGGCCCGCCAAAGCGGGCCGAATCTGGGTGACGGGGCATATACCCCAACTGACTGACACTCGGAATGAACAGAGTACCAGCGGTACCCAGCGGAGGGCGGGGGACAAACCGGCCGGCCGAGGGGTTCGCCAGAATGCCCAGCCCATGAGTCGTCACCTCGTCCTCACGCTCGCCGTCCTCGCCCTGCTGGCCCTCCCGGCGGCCGCTTCGGCGGCGGCTCTGCCGCAGGCCGGCGGGGGGAGCAAGGAAGGCGGCAACGCCCCGAAGGGGCCCGAACAGGCGACGGTGACGATTCGGGTCGGCCACCTCCAGGGCGGCCGGGCCGAGGTCTACAGCACCGTGCCGGTGACCGGCACGGTCGAGCCCTTTGCCCCCGGCCAGCGAGTCGAAGTCGTCTTCTACCTCGACGGACACAGGCTGCTCGGCCGCAAGGTCGCGGTGAGCCAGGGGCCCGGCGGGGCGGGTGTCTTCGAAGCCTCGATCGTCGTTCGCAAGGACGGCCGCTACGCCGCCGCCGCCCGCCTCCCCGCGAGCGCCGGCCTGCGCGGCGACACGACCGTGCGCAAGAGCTGGCGGGTCAGCTTCCCCTCGCTGCACCAGGGCCAGTGCGGCCGCGTCGTCAAGGGCTTCAAAGAGGCGATGGCGAAGCTGGGCTACGTCTCCGGCGGCGGCTCCTGCTTCAACGCCCGCACCGCCCGCGAGGTGCTCGCCTACCGCAAGGTCAACGGCATGGCGCGCACCGAGCACGCCGGCGCCGGCGTGGTCAAGAACGCCTTCGGCGGCCGCGGCGGCTACCACGTCCGCCATCCCGAGGCCGGCGAGCACGCCGAGGTGCCGCTCGCCAAGCAGGTCCTCGTGCTCAGCAAAGGGGACAAGCCCTTCGCCATCTACCCGGTCTCCACCGGCAAGCCCTCGACCCCGACGGTCACCGGCGAGTACAGCTTCTACCGGCGCGAACCGGGCTACAACTCGGAGGGCATGTACTACTCCTTCTACTGGCACAACGGCTACGCCGTCCACGGCTACGCCGAAGTGCCGACCTACGCCGCCAGCCACGGCTGCGTCCGCACCTACATCGCCGACCAGCCCCGCATCTACGACCAGCTCCACTACGGCGAGCCGATCTTCGTCTTCTGAGTCAGGCGCGCCGGGCTGCGCCGCAGATGCGGGCGCGGCGGGTGCGAGAGGAAATCTTCGCGGACGGCCATGGTGCAGGAGATCGTCCCAGCCAAGATCCCCACGGCGAAGGTGAGGCCGTTGCTCAGACCCAGGAGGCCTTTTGCGGAACCGATGATCGCGCCAAGCAAGGCCGCCACGCCCAGGTAGAAGAAGAAGTGGCGCAGCGTGTACATCTTCCTGTCCGTTTGTCTCGACATTTATTGTCTTCAGAATAGCGTGCTCGCCAAAGAAATCAAAAGCCCGAGTCCGAAGAGCCCGAGGGCATAGCTTGCGACGTGAACCGGCCAATGATCGATCTCCCCGGTTTGTCGGTGCCGCAGTAGCGCAGAGAGCATTCCCAGCGCCGTCCCAATCGCAAGAATTGGATCGGGAGATCCAGGGCTTCGATCGATGTGGCCACGGGCCTTCAAGGGCTGGGAACGAGAAACTCTCCCCCCATGGGTCCGAACGACCCTGTCTTCGATAGCGCTGGCCGCTACTCGGGCAGGCGCACGCTCTCGAACTCGAGCACCTCGGCCAGGAGGTCGAAGTGCTCGTCGGCGTGGAGGACGCCGAAGCCGCACTCGGCCGCCGCCGCCGCGATCAGGTAGTCGGGCGCCGGGATGCGACGACGGGCGCCGAGTTCGCGGGCCGCGGTCAGCGCCGCCCCGCAGACCGACGCGGTCACGGGTGCCTGCGGCAGCGCCGCGAAGTGCCGATCCAGTTCCTTGAACTCACCCTCGTTTCTTGCCGTGCGGAAGATCTCCAACGCGGCTACCGGACAGGAGACGAGAAGATCGTGCTCGTTTGCGGCATCCCATTGGGCGGCAGCGGAAGGCCGACCTTGACGCATCCACGCGGAGGTGTCGATCACCAGCGGGAGACCCGATCCTGGCGGCTTCATTCGACTTCGGCCTCGCGTTCTTCCCACGCTTCTTGGGCACCGGTGAAATCGAGCTCGATCTCACCGCGCACGACCTTGCGAAAGAACTCCTTGGCCTCCGCGCGACGCCTGCGATCATCTTCGGCGACTTCCGCGCCGCGCAGCGCCAGGTCGCGGATCAGCCGCGACTTGCTCTTCGGATGCGGGTCGACCGCCGCCATCGCCTCTTCCAGGGTCGGATCGACCGTGACCTGCACGCGTGGGTATTTTGACGCCATTGGCCGAGTGTACCTCTTCCGGGGTACACCAATTGCAATCGAGGAGCTCACACCCGTATAAGCCTCCAGCCCCGAGAACTCTCCCCCCTCACGCATGGGATGATCGGCCGATGGCCGACCTCGACGCCGCCAAGCGGACGCTGCTCGCCGAGCTGCGCGAGCACTCGCTGGTGATCGGCGAGGTGACGCTGGCGAGCGGGGCGACGGCGCAGTACTACGTCGACGCGCGGCGGGCGCTGCTGCGGCCTGCCGGCTTCCTCGCTGCCGGCGAGCTGATCGCCGCGGCGGCGCTCGATGCCGGCGCGAGCGCGGTCGGCGGCCCGGCGACGGCGGCGATCCCGCCCGCCTGCGCCGCCCTCGCCGTCCAGGCCGGCGCCGGCCTGGTCGGCTTCTTCGTCCGCGGCGAGCGCAAGGCCCACGGCCTGCAGCGCTGGGTCGAGGGCCCGGTCGCCGAGGGCGCCCGCTGCCTCGTCATCGAGGACACCGTGACCACCGGCGGCTCGACCGCGAAGGCGATCGAGCGGGTCCGCGAACAGGGCCTCGAGGTCGCCGCCGTCCTCGCCGTCGTCGACCGCCTCGCCGGCGGCGGCGAGCGGATCGAAGCCGCGGCCGAGGCGCCCTACAGGGCTTTGGTCACGATCGACGAGCTGTACCCCGAGCGGCCCGACCGCGGCTGAGCGACCTCCGCCGAGACTCCATAGTCGTTCACGGGAGCGACTCTCGACGTACCGCTATTTGCAGGGCTTTTGCACGCCCATGCTGCCCCTTGCAACTCTCCACAAACGACCATTTGACATTAAGAAATTCACCACCTATGGTCTAAAAGACCGCGTTTCTGAAAAGTAGGATCGCGGCTACAGGGAAAACGGAGTCACCGAGGGCCGCCGGGAAGCGGCCCGGCAGGGGCTTCACGCACAAGGAGAGATCTAAGTGAGACGCAAACCAAGCGACCTCGGGCGCAGTTCGTCCTCGGGCCGGCTCCGCCTAACCATCCTGCTCGCCACCGTCGCGGCCTTCCTGCTGGTCCCGGCCGCGCAGGCCTTCGCCGAAGGCACCTTGACGGTCCAGATCGAAGGCGCCGGCAGCGGCGAAGTCACCAGCACCGGGGGCTTTAACGGCACCGGTATCGGCGAAGGCACGCCGCCGATCGAATGCAGCTACGCCTCCCCCGGCCCCGCCACCGGAACCTGCGAAGACGAACTCGAATTCGCCGAAGCATTCGGCTTGGAAGCCGTCGCCCTTCACGAGACGCCGGCCGCCGGCTCCCTGTTCAAGGAATGGCGGATCGAAGAAGGTCTGCAGATAGCTTTTTGCGGACCTGGTAGCAGCTCCGGGGCCGAATCCGAAAACTGCCTTGTGGGCGAAGTCGAAGGCGGTCCCGCCAAAGTCACCGCCGTCTTCCAAGAAGCCGGCCCCAAACTGACCCTCAACATCGAAGAAGGTGAAGGCACGGTCGTCTCCAACCCGGCGGGCCTGGAATGCAGCGGCATCTCCCCGCATTCCTGCTCGACCGAATCGATCGCCGAAAACACCGAAGTCGTGCTCACCGCCTCACCGGCCTCCGGCTACCTGTTCAAGAGCTGGAAAGGCTGCGATGCGGGCAAAGTCAACGGTCGCCAGTGCACGGTCAAACTGAGCGCCGCCAAAACGGTCGGGGTGAAGTTCGTCAAAGCCCCCAGCCTGAGCCTCGCAAAGACGACGGGCTCGGGACCGGGCATCGTCAGCACCTCCCCCGGCGGGGTCAACTGCGGCTACACCTGCCTCTCGGGCACCGCCCAGTACAAAGAAGGCTCGCTGACGATCAAGGCCAAGCCGGCCAAGCACTTCCACCTGGTCGAATTCAAGGAAGGCAGCGGCCCGGCCGAATCCTGTAACGGGGTCAGCACCGAAACCTGCACGATCGCCTCCTTCACGTCCAACGGCGGCCTCAAGGCCCAGTTCGCAGAAGACGCCAAGCACACGCTCTCCTACGCCGCAGAAGGCGGCGGGCAGGGCTCGCTGAAGACCAAGGCGACCGGCATCCTCTGCGGCTACACCTGCAGCGCCGGTGCGGCCGAATACTTCGCCACCGAAACGGTCGAAGTCTCGGTCACCCTGAACAAAGGCACCAGCCAGCTCACCTGGACCACGAGCGCGGGCACCTGCACCGCCCACGCGCTCACCTGCACGGTTCCGATGAGCGAAGACCACTCGCTGGTGGCGAAGTTCGAATAGGAGAAAGAAGCACGAAGTAAGGAGAAGCAAAGGCCAAGGGCCGCGGGGCAAAGAAAGCCCCGCGGCCAGAGGCCTCAGATGAAACGCAGCAATGGGACAGGCGGGGACAAAAGAGAGGGGGCAGTCAATGGCGGCACCGGAACAGAGCAAGAGCAATCGAGGATCCGCGCTTCCCAGGCTTTGCCTTGCCGCACTCGCTGCGATCCTCCTCCTCCCGTCTCCGGCATCCGCCGCCACCGGCATCTCCGACGCCGAAGAACTGACCCGCTTCGGCAGCGAAGGCTCCGCCGCCGGCCAGCTGGGGGTGCCCGGAGGCATCGCCACCGATCCCGTCACCGGCCACGTCTACGTCCTGAACGCAGGCAACCACCGGATCGAGGAGTTCACCCCCTGGGGCCGCTTCGTCAAGGCCTTCGGCTGGGACGTCGCCCCCGGTGCGGTCAACGAGGCCCAGGAAGTCAGGGTGAGGGCATCGTCGGGCACCTTCAAGCTCAGCTTCGGCGCCGGCGGCCCCGGCGTCTCGGAAACCGCCAGCCTCCCCTTCGACGCCACCGCGGCCGAAGTCCAGACGGCCCTCAACTCTCTCGCCAATGTCTCGACCGGCGGCGGCTCGGTCGGCGTCGAAGCGGTCCCCGGCAAGTCCAGCGGCACCACCCCCTACGTCTACGTGGTCACCTTCAAGGGCTCCCTCGGCGCCAAAGACGTCGCCCAGCTCGTCGCCACGAACGGCGCCGAACCGCTCGCCGGCGGCAGCCCCGCCACCGAACTCGAAGCCCGCACCCGCGCCGACGGCCATGCCGCCACCGCCGGCCTCGAGTCCTGCACCGAAGAATCGGGCTGCCAACAGGGGCTCGCAGGCGCTGGGCGGGCCAGCTCGGCCTTCAGAGCGGCGGCATCGCCGTCGACGCCGCCGGCAACGTCTACGTCAGGGAAGTCACGAACCTCCGCGTGCAGAAGTTCGACTCCGCGGGCCGCTTCCTGCTCGCCTTCGGCAGCGCAGGAACCGGCCCCGGTCAGTTCAGCGCCGGCCAAGGTCTCGCCCTCGGCCCCGCAGGCAAGCTCTACGCCGGCGACAACGAACGCATCGAGCGCTTCAACCTCGAAGGCGAATACCAGGCCTCGCTCCCCCTTCCCGGCGAGACCGTCCAGACCCTCGCCGTCGACCCCGTGAGCGGCGACCTCTACGCCAGCAGCGGCAAAGAAAAGCTCTTCAGGCTCAACTCGACCACCGGCGCCGAAATCGGCCAGCTCGAAGGCGAGGGAGCGCTCGCCACCAACGCCGCCGGCGACCTCTTCGCGGTACGTCCCTCCGCCACCGAACAGCTGGTCCTGGAGTACGACTCAAGCGGCAAACCGCTCTCCCCGGCGAGCTGTTGCGAGTCGCCGGAAGAAGTCCCGGGAGTCGAAGGAACCGATTTCCTGATAGCCGGCCTCGCCACCAACACCGCCGACGACCTCTACGTCGCCTACTTCTTCAATGGCAGCGGTAGCTTCATCCGCTCCTTCGGCCCCGGTCCGGTCGGCTTCGAACTGCAGCCACCCGTCCCGCCCCAGATCACCGCCCAGTTCGCCACCTCGGTGCAAAAGGACGGCGCCACCGTGGCGGCCGAGATCAACCCCCACTTCTGGCCCGACACCCGCTACTACGTCCAGTACGGGACCGGCAAATGCTCAGAAGGCGGCTGCGTCCACGAAGCGCCCCTGCCGCCCGGCACCCTGCTCACCTCCAAACAGGTCGGCCTGCCCCAGCGCGCCACGGTCCCCCTCGAAAGCCTCAATCCCGGCACCGTCTACCACTACCGCTTCGTCGCCAAGAGCTCCGGCGGCGGCCCGGTCTTCGGAGTGGGCGGCGGCACCCCCGAAGGCTCCGGCTTCAAGGAAGTGGGCGAAGAATCGAGCTTCACCACCTTCGAACCGCTCTCCTCGCCGCCCTGCTCCAACGACGGCTTTCGCACCGGGGCGGGCGCCCACCTGCCCGACTGCCGGGCCTACGAGATGGTCAGCCCGGTGGACAAAAACAATGGCGACGTCGAGGCGCTGATCGACCCCACCGGCTATTCCACCGCCCTCGACCAGAGCTCCGCCGCAGGCGAAAAGCTCACCTACTCCTCCTACCGCAGCTTCGGAGTGCCCAAAGGCGCCCCGTATACCAACCAGTACATTGCCTCCCGCGATTCCGGCAGCGGCTGGTCGAGCGAAGCGATCGACGTGGGCCAGAGCTCGCTCGGCTCCGTCGCCGCCAACCTCGAGAACCCCTACAAGGCCTTCTCGGAAGACCTCTGCCAGAGCTGGCTCGTCGTCTCGGCCGAACCGCTCTTGGCGCCCGGGGCGACGGACGGCTACCACGACCTCTACCGGCGGGACGGTTGTGGCGGCGAAGCGGGCTACGAAGCGCTGATCGGGGTCCCGCCGAGCGTCGAACCAGAACACTTCAACCCCGAGCTCCAGGGAACCTCGGCCGACGGAAAGCAGGCGATCCTGCGGGTCGAAGACAAGCTTACCCCCGAAGCGACGAGCGGCATCTTTCAGACCTACTACGCGAGCGAAGGGGGGCTGCACCTCGTCTGCATCCTGCCGAACGGGTTGCCGAGCGGAGGCAACTGCTCGGGGGGGACGGGTGGGAAGAACGCCAATTTCAACTCCCTGTACCACCTGGCCAGCGTCAGCCACGCGATCTCCAATGACGGGAGCAAGGTTTATTGGACCGACTCGGGGCCAACCGCCCAAACCGGCAACTCGGGCCCAGGCAGGATCTTCCTGCGCGAGAACCCAGGACAGCCCGAAAGCGCCGGAAAAGACGGCAAAGGCAACTGCGTCCCCGAAGCCGAAAGGGCCTGCACGCTCCCGGTCTCGGAAACCAAAACGAAACTGCGGTCCTATTTTCTAGGAGCCAGCGCAGACGGATCCAAGGCGCTGTTCAGGGTTACCGAAGGAGGGGTGCTGGAAGGCAACCTCTACGAGTTCACCGTGGGCTCCCCGACGGTCAAGATCGCCGGTGAGACCCTCGGCGTGGCAGCGGCGAGTGAAGACCTCTCCCACCTCTACTTCGTCTCCAAAGAAGTCCTTGCCGGCACGACCGGAGCCACCGAAGGAAAGCCGAACCTCTACCTCGACCAGAACGGCAGCGAGACCTTCGTCGCAACGCTCTCACGAGCCGACGTCGTGGCAAACGGGCCCTCCGACACCGCTGCCGAACCGGTCTACCACGCCGCCAGGGCCACGGCCGACGGCAGTGTGCTGGTCTTCATCTCGACCGAACCGCTGGGCGGTTATGACAACGCCGACGTCACCCGCGAAGGGGAAGCGGACTCGGAGGTCTACCGCTATGAAGCCGGGGCCTCGGCACCGGCTTGCATCTCGTGCAACCCGGGCGGGGCGCGCCCACAGGGGCGGGTGGTGCGAGGCGCTGGGAACAGCACCGCGCTCCAGGCGACGGCAGCTGCCATCCCACTGGCCACGGCCGACCTTTACGCCCCCCGCGCCCTTTCAGCGAACGGGAAGCGCCTCTTCTTCGACAGCTTCGACGCGCTCCTGCCACGCGACACCAATGGCAAGGAGGATGTCTATGAGTGGGAGGCGGCGGGCTCGCGGGAGGAATGCGAGGAAAAGGGCGCCGAGGCCTACGTCGAAAGCGCGGGCGGCTGCCTCAGCCTGATCTCCTCTGGCGAAAGCCCCCAGGACTCCGAATTCGTGGATGCAGGCTTCGACGGGCGCGACGCCTTCTTCGCCACCAGCGCCAGCCTCCTGCCCCAGGACCCGGGCCTGGTCGACATCTACGACGCGCGGGTCGAAGGCGGCTTCCCCCAGCCGACCGCGGTCGCGGCCTGCGAAGGCGAAGCCTGTCAGAGCCCTCCCGAAGCGCCCCGGGACCCGACCCCGGCCTCGGCGAGCTTCCAGGGCTCCGGCAATGTGGTCGAAGAAGCGCCGACGGGGCGGGCGCGCTGCGCCAAGGGCAAGGTGCGCCGCAAGGGCAGGTGCACGAGCAAGCCGCGCAAGAAGTCAGGTGTGCGAGCCAAGCACAAGCGGAGGGCGGGGCGATGAGGAAGCTCACCAAGGCACTCGGCGCCATCGCCCTGGCGGCCCTTGGCGCCCTCTGGCTCGCCGTCCCCGCGCAGGCCGACTTCGGCCTCAACGACTTCAGTTCGGGCTTCTTCAACGAAAACGGTTCCCCGGCGACCCAGGCGGGCTCCCATCCCTTCGCGGCGACCACGTCCTTCAACGTCAACACCAAGATCGACGCGAAATCGGGCAAAGAAATTCCCGACGGCGACGTGAAGACTCTGCGCTTCCAGTTCCCTCCCGGGTTGATCGGCGACATCACCGCAGTTCCGCGCTGCTCCAGCGCGGACTTCCTGACAATCAATGAAGAAGCGTACCCCGAATGCCCCAACGCCACCGCGGTGGGAGCCACCAGGGTCCGCGCCGTCAACGCGGAAGGCATCGGCGACGGCTTCCCTCTCTACAACCTCGTTCCGCCGCCGGGGGTCGCGGCCAAATTCGGCTTCGTCGTCCAGGACGTGCCGGTGACGATAGAAGCCGGGATCAACGACGAAGCCCCCAACAACATCAGGGCTGCGCTCGTGAACATCCCCCAGGCGGTCTCCTTCTTTGGTGCTACCGCGACGCAGCTGTGGGGGATCCCCGCCGCGCCCTCCCACGACCCCTTCCGCGGCCACTGCTTGAAGTTCGACGGCGGGACCGTCGACGAATTCGCCTCCAAGGGAGTTTGCGAAACCGGCGCCCCCGAAGTCCCCTTCCTCACCCTGCCGCGCTCCTGCACCGGGCCGCTCACCACCAGCTACGAAGCGATCTCCTGGCAGCAACCCGACGCCGAACCGAACAGGGGCAGCTCCGAAGCGCCGGGGATGACCGGCTGCTCGGCGCTCGGCTTTCACCCCTCGATCACCGCCAAGCCGACCAGCCTGGCGGCGCAGAGCCCGACCGGCCTGGACTTCAGCCTCGACGTCCAAGACGAAGGCCTCGGCAATCCGAGCGGCCTCGCCAACGCCGACATCGAAAAAGCGCTCGTCACCCTGCCCGAAGGGATGAGCGCCAACCCCTCCCTCGCCGAAGGGCTCGGCGTCTGCACCGAGGAGCAGGTCAAGCGCGAGGCGCCCGGCTCGGCCCCAGGCACGGGCTGCCCACAGGCCTCCAAGATCGGCACGGTCGAAGTCGAAAGCCCCCTGGTCGAAGAACCCCTCAAGGGCTCCCTCTTCATCGCCAAGCCCTACGAGAACCCCTTCGGCTCCCTGATCGCCCTCTACGTCGCGATCGAGAACGCCAACCTGGGGATCAGGGTGATCCAGCCGCTCAAGGTCGAACCCGATCCCCATACCGGCCAGCTGATCACCACCGCAGAAGAAATCCCCCAGCTGCCCTTCTCCCACTTCCGCCTGCACTTCCGCGAGGGCGGTCGCAGCCCCCTGATCAGCCCGCCGGGCTGCGGCACCTTCGACGCCGCCGCCACCCTCTACCCCTACTCGGGCGAACCGGTCACCTCCACCTCGGCCTTCCAGATCGTCTCGGGCCCCAGCGAAGGCCCCTGCCCGCCCGTCGGCAACGCCCCCTTCCACCCGGCATTCGAAGCCGGCTCGATCAACAACGACGCCGGCTCCTACTCGCCCTTCGTCCTGCGCCTCACCCGCAAAGACGGCGAACAGGACATGTCGAAGTTCTCCACGACCCTGCCTCCCGGCGTGGTCGGGAAGATCGCCGGCCTGGCCAAATGCTCCGATGCGCAGATCGCCCAGGCCAAGTCGCGCACCGGCCCGCACGGGGCCGAAGAAGAGCTGGCCGACCCATCCTGCCCCGCTTCCTCGAAGATCGGGCGCACCGTGGCCGGGGCCGGAGTCGGCTCGCAGCTCACCTACGTCCCCGGCTCCCTCTACCTGGCCGGGCCGATCGGCGGCGATCCCCTCTCGGTCGTCGCGATCGTCCCGGCCAAGGCCGGTCCCTTCGACGCCGGCACCGTCGTCGTCCGCGAGGCCCTCACCCTCAACCCCCTTACCGCCGAAGTCGAAGTCGACGGCTCCCACTCCGACCCGATCCCCCACATCCTCAAGGGCATCCCGCTGAACGTCAGGGACCTCCGCGTCTATGCCGACAAGCCCAACTTCACCCTCAACCCGACCGACTGCGAACCGTCTGCGACCAGGGCCACCCTGTGGGGGGCGGGGACGCTCTTTGACCCCTCGGGCGAATCCCCCCTCGGCCTCTCCGCCCGCTTCCAGGCCGCCGACTGCGCCGCCCTGGGCTTCAAGCCGCAAGTGGCGATCGCGCTCAAAGGCGGCACCAAGCGCGGCCGCTTCCCGGCCCTGACCGCGACCGTCACGCCACGTCCGGGAGACGCCAACTTCAGTGGCGCCGTCGTCACCCTGCCGCACTCGGCCTTCCTCGAACAGGGCCACTTCAAAACGATCTGCACCCGCGTTCAGTTCGCCGCGGGCGGCGGCAACGGAGAACAGTGCCCGGCGGCCTCGATCTACGGCACCGCCAGGGCCACCAGCCCGCTGCTTGACGAACCGTTCTCGGGCCCGGTCTTCCTCAGGTCCTCCAACCACAACCTGCCCGACCTCGTGGTCGCCCTGCACGGCCTGGTCAACATCGACCTCGCCTCCCGCATCGACTCCCACAAGGGCGGCATCCGCTCGACCTTCGAAGCGATCCCCGACGCCCCGGTCTCCAAGTTCGTGCTCGAAATGCAGGGCGGGGCGAAAGGCCTGATCGTCAACAGCACCAACCTCTGCAACTCGACCAACCGCGCCAAGGGAACCCTGATCGCCCAGAGCGCCAAGCTCGACCGGGTCGAACCGGTCGTGGCGCCCCTGGGCTGCGGCAAAGGGCACAGGCGGCATAGGCGGCACGCCAAGCAGACCCACAAACGCCACCCGGGGAGGTAGGCCGGTGGGAGCAGGGGCGAAGGCGGGGACGGTCTCGGCGAGCGCCTTGGCCTTGCTGGTCGCGGCCCTACTTGCCCTTGCCTCGGCGCCTCTCGCCCACGCCGCCACCGGCATCTCCGACGCCGAAGAACTGACCCGCTTCGGCAGCGAAGGCTCCGCCGCCGGCCAGCTGGGGGTGCCCGAAGGCATCGCCACCGATCCCGTCACCGGCCACGTCTACGTCCTGAACGCAGGCAACCACCGGATCGAGGAGTTCACCCCCTGGGGCCGCTTCGTCAAGGCCTTCGGCTGGGACGTCGCCCCCGGTGCGGTCAACGAGGCCCAGGAAGTCAGGGTGAGGGCATCGTCGGGCACCTTCAAGCTCAGCTTCGGCGCCGGCGGCCCCGGCGTCTCGGAAACCGCCAGCCTCCCCTTCGACGCCACCGCGGCCGAAGTCCAGACGGCCCTCAACTCTCTCGCCAATGTCTCGACCGGCGGCGGCTCGGTCGGCGTCGAAGCGGTCCCCGGCAAGTCCAGCGGCACCACCCCCTACGTCTACGTGGTCACCTTCAAGGGCTCCCTCGGCGCCAAAGACGTCGCCCAGCTCGTCGCCACGAACGGCGCCGAACCGCTCGCCGGCGGCAGCCCCGCCACCGAACTCGAAGCCCGCACCCGCGCCGACGGCCATGCCGCCACCGCCGGCCTCGAGTCCTGCACCGAAGAATCGGGCTGCCAACAGGGGCTCGCAGGCGCTGGGGCGGGCCAGCTCGGCCTTCAGAGCGGCGGCATCGCCGTCGACGCCGCCGGCAACGTCTACGTCAGGGAAGTCACGAACCTCCGCGTGCAGAAGTTCGACTCCGCGGGCCGCTTCCTGCTCGCCTTCGGCAGCGCAGGAACCGGCCCCGGTCAGTTCAGCGCCGGCCAAGGTCTCGCCCTCGGCCCCGCAGGCAAGCTCTACGCCGGCGACAACGAACGCATCGAGCGCTTCAACCTCGAAGGCGAATACCAGGCCTCGCTCCCCCTTCCCGGCGAGACCGTCCAGACCCTCGCCGTCGACCCCGTGAGCGGCGACCTCTACGCCAGCAGCGGCAAAGAAAAGCTCTTCAGGCTCAACTCGACCACCGGCGCCGAAATCGGCCAGCTCGAAGGCGAGGGAGCGCTCGCCACCAACGCCGCCGGCGACCTCTTCGCGGTACGTCCCTCCGCCACCGAACAGCTGGTCCTGGAGTACGACTCAAGCGGCAAACCGCTCTCCCCGGCGAGCTGTTGCGAGTCGCCGGAAAAAGTCCCGGGATTCGAAGCCGATTTCCCGATAGCCGGCCTCGCCACCAACACCGCCGGCACCCTCTACGTCGCCTACTTCTTCAGTGGCGCCGGTAGCTTCATCCGCTCCTTCGGCCCCGGTCCGGTCGGCTTCGAACTGCAGCCACCCGTCCCGCCCCAGATCACCGCCCAGTTCGCCACCTCGGTGCAAAAGGACGGCGCCACCGTGGCGGCCGAGATCAACCCCCACTTCTGGCCCGACACCCGCTACTACGTCCAGTACGGGACCGGCAAATGCTCAGAAGGCGGCTGCGTCCACGAAGCGCCCCTGCCGCCCGGCACCCTGCTCGACCTCCAAACAGGTCGGCCTGCCCCAGCGGGCCACGGTCCCCCTCGAAAGCCTCAATCCCGGCACCGTCTACCACTACCGCTTCGTCGCCAAGAGCTCCGGCGGCGGCCCGGTCTTCGGAGTGGGCGGCGGCACCCCCGAAGGCTCCGGCTTCAAGGAAGTGGGCGAAGAATCGAGCTTCACCACCTTCGAACCGCTCTCCTCGCCGCCCTGCTCCAACGACGGCTTTCGCAGCGGGGCGGGCGCCCACCTGCCCGACTGCCGGGCCTACGAGATGGTCAGCCCGGTGGACAAGGAAGGTCGCGACGTCGAAGGCGCTGAGCGACGCCTCCGGCTATTCCACCGCCATCGACCAGAGCTCTGCCGGCGGGGAAAAGCTCACCTACTCCTCCTACCGGGCCGAACCCGAAGGCCCGCCTGCGATCGCCCAGGCGCTCGCCACCCGCGACCCCAAAGCCGGCTGGGGAAACGAAGCGATCGGCCCCCCTCCGAGCCCGGGCGAGAACCCCTTCAAGGCCTTCTCCGCCGACCTCTGCCACGGCTGGCTCGCCTCCGCGGCCGAACCGCCCCTGGCCCCCGGCGCCCCAGCCGGCTACCAGGAGCTCTTCCGCCGCGAAGGCTGCGGCAAAGAAAGCTACGAAACGCTGCTCGCGGCCACCCCCAGCGTCCCCGCCGAACAGTTCAGCCCCGAGCTGCAGGGCGCCTCGAGCACCGGCGCCGACGCGATCGCGCGGGTAAAGGACAAGCTCACCGCCAACGCGACGAGCGGCTTCTGGCAGGCCTACTACGCTGCCGAAGGCGCCCTGCACCTGCTCTGCGTCCTCCCCACCGGCCTCGCCGACGCCGCCAACTGCTCGGGCGGCACCGGCAGCGAAGCCCTCCAGCTGGCGCCGAGCTCCCTGCACCGCACCTCGAGCGTCACGGGCGCCCTCTCGGCCGACGGCACCAAGGCCTACTGGACCGACTCGGGGGCAACCAACGCCTCCGGCCCCGGCCACCTCTACCTGCGCCTCAACCCCGCAGCGCCCGAAAGCGCGACCAAAGACAAAAAAGGCAACTGCGTCCCCGAAGCGGGGAAGGCCTGCACGGTCGCGGTCTCCGAAATCAAAACCAAACTCGCCTCCGAATTCCTCGGTGCCAGCCCGAGCGGGGAAAAAGCCCTCTTCCGCGTCACCGAAGGGACGCTGCTGGGCAACCTCTACCTCTTCACCCTCAGCGGCACCAGCACGGCGGTCAAACTCGCCGGCAAGACCCTCGGCGTCGCCGGGCGAAGCGAAGACCTCTCGCGAATCTACTTCGTCTCCGAAGAAGTTCTTACCGGCACGACCGGCGCCACCGAAGGGCGGCCCAACCTCTACCTCGACAACGAAGGGGCCTTCTCCTTCCTCGCCACGCTCTCTCCCGCAGACGTCCTCGCGCACGCGATCTCCGACGTCTCCCCCGAACCGGTCGATCACGCCGCCCGCGCGAGCGCCGACGGCAAATCCCTCGCCTTCCTCTCCAGCGCCCGCCTCACCGGCTATGACAACGCCGACCAGGAATCGGGCCAACCCGACGCCGAGGTCTTCCTCTACCGGGTCGGCTCGGCGGGACCGGTCTGCGTCTCCTGCAGCCCCGCCGGCGCGCGGCCTGCAGGGCGGGTCTTGATTGCCCCCGGGGGCTCGGGCGAATTGCCGAGCGCCGCCTCGATCCCGCTCCCCGCCACCGACCTCTACGCCCCCCGCGCCCTCTCGACCGACGGCAAGCGCCTCTTCTTTAACTCCTATGACGCCCTCCTGCCCCGCGACGCCAACGGCAAAGAGGACGTCTATGAGTGGGAGAGCGCTGCCGGCAAGGCAGAATGCGAAGGAAAGGGCGCCGAAGCCTACGTCTCCTCCGCGGGGGGCTGCCTCGGGCTCCTCTCCTCCGGCGAAGCCTCCGAAGACGCCGAATTCCGAGACGCCGACCCCTCCGGCGAAAACGTCTTCTTCACGACCGACCAGGGACTGGTCGGAGCGGACGAAGGCGAAGAAGCCGACATCTACGACGCCCGCGTCAACGGCGGCTTCGCCTCGGTATCCAAACCGAAGTTCAAGCTCACGGTCTCCAAGTCGGGAACGGGCTCAGGCACCGTGACGAGTTCCCCTTCGGGCATCAACTGCGGCAGCGGGGCGGGCTGCGAAGCCGAATTCGAAGAAGGGGTCGAAGTCACGCTCAACCAGGCGCCTGCCTCGGGCTCCGAATTCAAAGAATGGACCGGCGCCTGCTCGGGCTCGGGGACCTGCAAGGTGACGATGAGCGCAGCGAAGAGCGTCGGCGCCGTCTTCAACCTCATCCCCCGCACGCTCTCGATAACCAAAGCGGGAACCGGCACGGGCGAAGTCAAATGCAAGGTCGGCGCCGGCTCCGCGGAACCCTGCGCCGCCTCCTATCCCAACGGCACCGCGCTGAAACTCGAAGCGACCGCCAACCCCGGCTCGACCTTCGCCGGCTTCAGCGCCGGCACCGGCTCGGCGGCGAGCTGCTCGACCAGCCCCTGCGCCTTCACGATCGAAGCCAACAGCACCGTCACGGCGACCTTCAACGTCACCGCCAAACCGAAGTTCAAGCTGACCGTCTCCAAGCCGGGCACCGGCAGCGGCACGGTCACCTCGACCCCCGCCGCGATCAACTGCGGCACGGGCGCGGGCTGTGAAGCCGAATTCGAAGAAGGGGTCGAAGTCACCCTCAACCAGTCGCCTGCCGCCGGCTCTGAATTCAAAGAATGGACCGGCGCCTGCACGGGCTCGGGGACCTGCAAGGTGACGATGAGCGCAGCGAAGAGCGTCGGCGCCGTCTTCAACCTCATCCCCCGCACGCTCTCGATAACCAAGACCGGCACCGGCAGCGGCGAAGTCAAATGCAAGGTCGGCGCCGGCTCCGCGGAACCCTGCGCCGCCTCCTATCCCAACGGCACCGCGCTGAAACTCGAAGCGACCGCCAACCCCGGCTCGACCTTCGCCGGCTTCAGCGCCGGCACCGGCTCGGCGGCGAGCTGCTCGACCAGCCCCTGCGCCTTCACGATCGAAGCCAACAGCACCGTCACGGCGACCTTCAACGTCACCGCCAAACCGAAGTTCAAGCTGACCGTCTCCAAGCCGGGCACCGGCAGCGGCACGGTCACCTCGACCCCCGCCGCGATCAACTGCGGCAGCGGCCCGGGCTGCGAAGCCGAATTAAGCCAGGGGACGATCTCGGTAAAGATCGTCAGCGCCAGGGCGCTGAGGCTGCTGGGCCGCGGTGGGGATCTGAGCGCCCAGCTGGTCGGGACCTCGGTCCAGTCGCGGAGCGTGAGGCTTGTGGGGCCTCGGGTCAGGCGCCACCGCGGTTAGCCGACCCCTTTCGATACAGAGCTGAGACAGAAGATTTACAGAGAGCGCACCACTCGTGCAACGTGTTGTCCTAGAATTCTGGCATCATGTACGGCGTGCGAGAGAGCTGGACGGACGAGCGACTGGACGACTTTCGGGGCGAGGTCAACAGGCGCTTCGACAAATTCGAAGGCGAGGTCGACCGCCGGTTCGACAAATTCGAGGGCGAGGTCGACCGCCGGTTCGACAAATTCGAAGGCGATGTCGACCGTCGGTTCGACGGGGTCGACCAGCGCTTCGACAAAGTCGACCACGAACTGCACCGGATAAACGATCGGCTCGACGGACTGCATCGCCTGATGATCCAGTTTGGGGGCGTGGTAGCCGGGGGCATGTTCGTCATGTTCGCCGCTCTGATTGGCTTGGTTGCCACCCAACTCTGAATCCGGCCCCAAGAGGCATCTTCCGCCTCTAGAGCAGACAATCACATATTTGTCATAATATCTGGGTGACCCCAGGTCGGCTCATCCGCGACGCGCGCAGGCGCCACGGCCTCAGCCAGCAGCGCCTCGCGCGGCGGGTGGGAAGCCACCAGTCGGCGATCAGCCGGCTGGAGGCCGACGAGGTGTCTCCCAGCATCGAGACCCTCGAGCTGCTGCTGGGAGCGATGGGGGAGCGCCTCGAGCTTGGCTGCGCTCGGGCCGACCGAGACTACGACCCGCTGCGCCGGCGCGAGATGGCCGCTCGCTCGCCGGCCGAGCGCCTCGCCCTCGGCGCGTCCTGGAACCGCATGGCCGCGCGCCTGGCGCAGGCCGGGCGGAGGGCCCGTGGCTGAGTCGACCGTTCCGCTCGACGCGGAGCGGATCTTCCGCGCGCTGGACGAGCACGGGGTGGACTACGTTCTGATCGGTGGCCTCGCGGTGCAGACCCATGGCCACGTACGGACCACCAACGACGCCGACCTGATGCCCGCGCCGGACCCGGCCAACCTGAAGCGCCTCGCCGCGGCGCTTCGCTCGCTCGGCGCCCGGGTGCTCAATCCGGGCGAGGAGGGCGCGCCGGTCGACGCGAAGATGCTGCCCCGGGCGACGATCTGGCAATTCGCCACCCGCGACGGTGGCATCGACGTCATGCACGAGGTGCCCGGTGGGCGCCCCTACGCCGAGCTGAGCGAGAGGGCGCTGCACGTGTGGCTGGGGGACATCGACGTCGCGGTCGTCGACCTGGACGACCTGATCCAGATGAAGCTCGCCCGCGGCCGGCCCACCGATCTCGCCGACGTCGCCGCGCTGACGGATCCCGAGGGCGAGGCGGCCGAGTGACCTCTCGGCACGAAGCTGAGACAGAAGATTTACGGAGTGCGCGCCACTCGTGCAACGTGTTGTCCTAGGATTCTGGCATCATGTACGACGTGAGAGAGAGCTGGACGGACGAGCGGCTGGACGACTTTCGAGGCGAGGTCAACCGACGGTTCGACAAATTCGAAGGCGATGTCGACCGGCGGTTCGACAAGGTGGAACGCGAGATGGACCGCCGTTTCGACAAGGTCGAAGGCGAGCTGCATCGCCTCAACGACGGCTTTGCCGCTCTGAACCGCACGCTGCTGCAGATCGGCGGGGGCGTGATCGCCACCATGATCGCCGGCGCCCTCGGTGTGATCGCGACCCAGCTCTGAGTGCAGCCAAGCGTCGGGGGCTGCACGCGGAGCCCGCTCTATCCTTGGCCCGTGGAGCGAGATGGGGAGTCGACTTCGCGGCGCTTGCCGCCCGGCTCCCACGGCATTCCCGCCGAGGTGGTGGCGCGCAACCAGCGCGAACGGCTGGTCGCGGCGATGGCGGAGGTCTGCGCGGAGTCCGGCTACGCCGGCGCCTCGGCGACGGCGGTGGCGAGGGCGGCCGGCGTCTCCACCGTCACCTTCTACGAGCAGTTCGCCGACAAGCGCGAGTGCCTGCTTGCCGCCCACCGCCAGCTCCTCGGGCGGCTGCTCGCCGAGGTCGACCGGGCTCGCGAGGAGGCCGGGCCGGGGGAGAAGGGGCGGGCCGCGCTCGGGGCGATGCTCGCGCTGCTCGCCGCCGACCCGCCCTCGGCGCGGCTGCTGACGGTCGAGATCCTCGCCGCGGGCCCAGAGGGCGCCAAGCGCCACGACGCCGCGGTCGAGGCCTTCGCCGAGCGCCTCGAGGTCGAGTGGGTCCCGGCCGCCGGGATCTTGGCGCTGGTCGGCAAACGGGTGATGGCCGGCGAAGCCGACCGCCTGCCCGAGCTCGCCGGGGAGACTTGACTCGCCCTACCCGTGCGGGCGGGCCATGCGGCGGTGGTCCAGTGCCTCCTCGAGGACCGAGGGCTCGACGCCCTGCTCCAGCGCGACCTCGCGCAGGGAGCGGCCGGACTCGGCGGCGGCCTTGACGATGTCGGCGGCGCGGTCGTAGCCGATGTGGGGATTGAGCGCGGTGGCGGTGGCCAGGGTGGCCTCGGCGTGGCGCTCGGTCATCTCCTCGTTGGCCTCGATCCCGGCGACGCATTTCTCGTTCAGCAGGCGCGAGGCCGAGGCGAGCAGCTTGATCGAGTCGAGCAGGTTGCGGGCGATCAGCGGCACCCGCACGTTCAGCTCGAACTGGCCCTGGCTGCCGGCGATCGTGATCGCCGCGTCGTTGCCGATCACCTGGGCGGCGACCTGGATCACGACCTCCGGGATCACCGGGTTGACCTTGCCCGGCATGATCGAGGAGCCCTTCTGCAGCTCCGGCAGGCGCAGCTCGGCGAGGCCGGCCCGCGGCCCGGAGCCCATCAGGGCGAGGTCGTTGGCGATCTTGTTGAGCGAGACCGCGTAGACCTTGAGCGCGCCCGAGAGCTCGACCAGCGCGTCGCGATTTCCCTGAGCCTCGAAGCGGTCGAGCGGCTCGGAGATCGCCAGGCCGGTGTCGGCGGCGAGCTTCTCGCGCACCTTGGCGGCGAACTCGGGGTGGGTGTTGAGGCCGGTGCCGGTCGCCGTGCCGCCGAGCGGGATCTGGCCGACCCGCCGCAGGGTGCCCTCGACCCGCTGGATGCCGAGCCGCACCTGCGCCGCGTAGCCGCCGAACTCCTGGCCGAGGGTGACCGGCACCGCGTCCATCAGGTGGGTGCGTCCGGCCTTGACCACGTCGGCGAAGCGCTCCTCCTTGGCGGCGAGCGCCTCCTGGAGCGCCTCCATCGCCGGCAGCAGGTCGTGCGTCGTCTCGTCGAGCGCCGCCAGGTGGACGGCCGAGGGGAAGACGTCGTTGGAGGACTGGCCCATGTTGACGTGGTCGTTGGGGTGGGCCGCGTCGCCCGCCAGCTTGGCGATCACCTCGTTGGCGTTCATGTTCGTGGAGGTGCCCGAGCCGGTCTGGAAGACGTCGATCGGGAACTGCTCGTCGTGCTCGCCGCCGGCCACCGCGTCGCCCGCGTCGGCGATCGCCGCGGCGAGGTCGGCGTCGAGCCCGCCCAGCTCGCCGTTGGCCCGCGCCGCGGCGGCCTTCAGGCGCCCCAGCCAGCGGACGACCGGCACCGGCACTCGCTCGCCCGACACCGGGAAGTTCTCAACCGCCTTCATCGTCTCGCCGCCCCAAAGCTGCTCACTCAAAGTCGTTGCCTCCATCGAGTTGTGGTCCTGCAGCGTATTCAGCCGCGCGCCGCGCCGGCGTCGTAGCCGCGCCGGTAGGCGGCTCGGAAGGCCGGCGGGAGCGGCTGGCCGCCGGGGCTGTAGCGGGCGGCGGCGGTGAGGCGGCGGATCAGGTCGGCGTGGATGCCCTCGGTTTCCCCGGCGCCGCGCGCGGCCGCGCCGAGCAGGTAGCCGAGCTCGACGTTGGCGGCGCCGCCCGGATGGGCACGCGCGGCAGCGTCCAGCCTGGTTGCCGCGGTCACCATCGCCGTTCCGACCGTCGCCAGGTCGCCGGCGCTCTGGTTCTGGGCGAGGCAGTCCGAGATCCGCGTCTCCCCGTCGAGCCTCACTTCCCCGGGCGAATGCCGGAGGGCGTGGAGGTAGGCGCGAGCCCCTTCCAGGCAGGCGACCGGCGTGTGGTCGCCTTGCCCGCCGCAGCCACTCCCGAGCAGCGCAAGCGCAAGCGAAGCGATCAGGACCGGGCGGCGCACCCGCCGCATCCTATGGAGGCGTCGCTCAGTCGCCGGGGCCGACGCCGCCGGCCTGGACGGTCGAGATGCCGCCCACGGGGCCCGGCGGAGTCGTGGCTTCCGGCTTGGCACCGCCTCGGGGCCCTTCCGGCGCCGCCGGCTTCGCCGCTTCGCCGGACGGGCCCGCCGGGAAGACCTCGACCCATTCGGCGAGCTGGAACATCGGCGCGGCGGCGTGTTCCCAGGAGAGGTGGAGGTGGTTGCCGCAGCCGTGGCCGGCGTCGCCTTCGTAGCCGACCCAGCGGAAGGGAGGCCGCGGCTGGTTCTGCACCGGCTCGGCCCAGTGGGCGAGGCGGGTGATCGGCGCCCAGCTCGCGTCGCAGGTGGTGCCGCCGCCGATCGGCACGATGTCGACCGCGAGCCCGTTGTAGTGGTCGGAGTTGCGCACGTGGCATTCGTCGCAGCCGACGTGTTCGCCGTCGGGCAGCGGCCCGGAGTAGCCGTCGGTGATGAAGATCGGGTAGCGGGCGGCGATCCAGCGCAGGTCGGGGACGATGCGGCTGTCGACCATGTCGCCGGCTTCGTGGGGCACCGAAGCCGGGATCGGCACGATCCGTCCGGTCGCTTCGACGACCCGGGTCGGGATCGGCGCGGCGCTCGCGCTGGCGGGCAGAAGCGCGGCGATGGCGAGGAGCGGAAGCAGGCGTCGCATCACTGTCGCTATCGCCAGCGCCGCCGGACGGCTTGAGCGGCGCAAAGATAGTGTTGCGTTCCCCATGCCCACCGTCCGCGACGCCAGCTTCGACCTCTTCCGCGCCCAGGGCATGACCACGATCTTCGGCAACCCCGGCTCGACCGAGCTGCCGATGCTTGCCGAGTTCCCCGGCGACTTCCGCTTCGTCCTCGGCCTGCAGGAGGCCGTGGTGGTCGGGATGGCCGATGGCTTCGCCCAGGCCTCGCGCCGGACCGCGATCGCCAACCTCCATACCGCGCCCGGGGTCGGCAACGCGATGGGGGCGATCTTCAACGCCCAGGCCAACCACACGCCGCTGCTCGTCACCGCCGGCCAGCAGGCGCGCGCGCAGATGACCCTGCAGGCGAACCTCACCAACCGCGACGCGATCCGCCTCCCCCATCCCTTCGTCAAGTGGGCCTACGAGCCGCCGCGCGCACAGGACGTGCCGCTCGCCCTCGCCCACGGCGCCCACCTCGCCTCGCTGCCGCCGCAGGGCCCCGTCTTCGTCTCGGTGCCGATGGACGACTGGGACGCCGAGGTCGACGAGGCCGACGCGCGCGAGGCGATCGCGCGCAGGGTGAGCGGCCGCGCCGTCGCCTCCCCCGACGCGGTTCGGCGGCTCGCCGACCAGCTCGACTCGGCCGCGAACCCGGTCCTCGTCGCCGGCCCCGACATCGACGCCAGCGGCGGCTGGGACGCGGCGGTGGCGCTGGCCGAGCGCCAGCGGCTGCCGGTCTGGGCGACGCCGGCTCCGGGCGGGGGCAAGCTCGGCTTTCCGGAGAACCACCCGAACTTCCGCGGCGTGCTGCCGCCGGCGATCGGCCCGGTCGCGCAGACGCTCGAGGGCCACGACCTGATCCTGGTGGCCGGCAGCTCGGTCTTCCCCTACTACCCGTACATGCCCGGGCCCCTGCTGCCCGAGGGGGCGACGCTGGTCGCGATCACGAGCGACCCCGACGAGGCTGCGCGGGCGCCGATGGGCGACGCGATCGTCGCCGACGTCGGGCTGACCCTGGAGGCGCTTCGCGAGGCGGTGCCCGAGTCCTCGCGCCCGGCTCCGGAGCCCAACCCCGGGCCGACCGAGATCCCCGCCACCGAGCCGCTCAACTCCTCCACCGTGCACTCGGCCTTGGCCGAGGTCCTCCCCGAGGACGCGATAATCGTGCTCGAGTCCCCGGCCAGCACGCTGGCGCTGCGCAACCAGCTGCGCCTCTCGCGCCCGGGCAGCTACTTCTTCAGCGCCGGCGGCGGCCTCGGCTTCGGCCTCGCCGCCTCGGTCGGCGTCCAGCTCGCCCAGCCCGACCGTCCGGTCGTCTGCGTGATCGGCGAGGGCTCGGTCCAGTACGCGGTCACCGCCTTCTGGACCGCCGCCGCCTACGAGGTCCCGGTCACCTTCCTCGTCATGCGCAACGAGGAGTACGCGATCCTCAAGTGGTTCGCCGAAGTCGAGTCGGTGACGGGCGCGCCCGGCCTCGACCTGCCGAAGCTCGACGTCGCGGCGGTCGCCGCCGGCTACGGGGTCGAGTCCAGGGTGGCGAAGGGCCGCGACGAGGTGCGCGACGCGCTCGCCAAGGCGCTCGCCTCCTCCAAGCCCGAGCTGGTCGAAGTCCCGGTCGCCCCGGGCATGTCGCTGTTCTGAGGGCGCGGGTCTAACGTTGACGTTCCGATGACCGTCGCTTCTCCCGACCGCGCCCCTGAGTCGCTGGCGACGGGCACGCCGCAGCCGCTGCGCGGCGAGCTGGAGGCGCTGCTCGGCGCCGACCGCGTGCTCGCCCGCGCCAGCGACATCGTCCGCTACGCCTCCGACGCCAGCCCCTACCGCCTGCTGCCGCGGGCGGTGGTGATGGCCCGCGATGCCGGCGACGTGGCGAAGACGCTCGCCTACGGCCGCGCCAACGGCGTGCCGGTCGTCTTCCGCGCCGGCGGCACCAGCCTCAACGGCCAGGGCCAGGGCGACGGCATCCTGGTCGACGTGCGCCGCCACTTCGGCGGCGTCGCGGTCGAGGACGGCGGCGCCCGCGCCCGGGTCAAGCCCGGCACCGTCCTCGGCCACGCCAACCGCGTCCTCGCCCCGCACGGTCGCAAGCTCGGCCCCGACCCCGCCAGCACCGACATCGCCACGGTCGGCGGCGTGATCGCCAACAACTCGGGCGGGATGCGCTGCGGCGTCGTTCGCGACTCCTACTCGACCGTGCGCTCGCTGACCTTCGTCCTGCCCTCGGGGACGACGATCGACACCGCCGCTCCCGACGCCGCCGAGCGCTTCGCCGCCGAGGAGCCCGAGCTGGCCGCCGGCCTCGCCGCGATTCGCGAGGAGATCCGCGCCGACGCCGAGCTGAGCGAGCGCATCCGGCGCAAGTTCGCGATCAAGAACACCACCGGCTACCGCCTCTGCGCCTTCCTCGACGCCGAGGAGCCGCTGGAGATCTTCCGCCGCCTGCTGGTCGGCTCGGAGGGGACGCTGGGCTTCGTCGCCGAGGCCGTCTTCGACACCGTGCCGGTGCCGGCGCGCACGACCACCGCCTGGGCCCACTTCCCCGGGGTCGAGGAGGCGATCGCGCCGGTGCGCGACCTGGTCGCCTGCGGCGCCAGCGCAGTCGAGCTGATGGTCGCGCCGGCGCTGATCACCGCCGCCTGGAACATGCCCGGCGCGCCCGAGGAGTGGAAGGAGCTGCCGCCGGAGTCCGCGGTCCTGCTGGTCGAGTTCGGCGCGGCGAGCGACGAGGAGCTGGACGCTTGCATCGGCCGCGCGAGCGAGATCCTCTCCGCCCAGGAGACGATCCGGCCGATCGCCTTCACCCGCGAGGCCGAGGAGATCGAGCTCGCCTGGCGGGTGCGCGAGGGCCTGCATGGGCTGGTCGGGCGGCTGCGGCTGCCCGGCACGGCGCTGATCGTCGAGGACGTCTGCGTGCCGCCCGAGCGGATCGCCGAGGGCGCTCGCGACCTGCAGGCGCTGCTCGGCGAGCACGGCTTCCTGCCCGGCGTCGCCGGCCACGCCTCGGCCGGCAACCTGCACTTCATGCTGACGCCGGACTTCGGCAAGCAGGAGGACCTCGACCGCTACGAGGCCTTCATGTCGAAGCTGGTCGAGCTGATCGTCGACCGCTACGACGGCTCGCTCAAGGCCGAGCACGGCACTGGGATCAACATGGCCCCTTATGTGGAGCGCGAGTGGGGGGAGAAGGCGACCGAGCTGATGTGGCGGGTCAAGCGGCTCGCCGACCCCGACGGCGTCCTCGCCCCGGGCGTGGTCCTCAACCGTGACCCCGGCGTCCACCTGCGCAACCTGAAAACGACGCCGGAGGTCGAGGACTCGGTCACCGCCTGCGTCGAGTGCGGCTTCTGCGAGCCGGCCTGCCCGAGCCGCGACCTGACGACGACGCCGCGCCAGCGGATCGTCCTGCGGCGCGAGATCGCCCGCCAGCCGCAGGGCTCGCCGCTGCGGCGGGCGCTGGTCGAGGAGTTCGCTTACGACGGGCTGGAGACCTGCGCCGCCGACGGCTCCTGCCGCCTCGCCTGCCCGCTCGGGATCGACACCGGGGCGCTGGTCAAGCAGCTGCGCCGCGAGGAGCACGGCGAGCGCGCCGAACGCCTGGCGCTGGGCGCGGCGAAGCGCTGGAGCACGGTCGAGAAGGCCTCGCGCGCCGGCCTCCGGCTCGGCGGCCCGATCGCCCGGAAGACGAAGCGCGGCAAGTCCCTGCCGGGCCCGGCGCCCACCTCGATGCCGGTGACCCGGCGCGAGGGCGCCGCGGCCGTCTACGTCCCCTCCTGCACCAACCGCATCTTCGGCGGCGGTCCCGCTGCACCGCTGGTCGAGGTCTCGGCACGTGCCGGGCTGCCGGTCTGGGTGCCGGACGATCTGGCGGGGTCGTGCTGCGGGCTGCCATGGAGCTCGAAGGGGTACGGCGCCGCGCACAGGCACAAGGCGAACGAGACGGTCGAGCGGCTCTGGCGGTGGAGCGGGGAAGCGGAATTGCCGGTGGTGATCGACGCCGCCTCCTGCAGCCAGGCGGCGCTCGAGCCGGGCGAGGGCGTGCTGAGCGAGGAGAACGCGGAGCGGCTCGCCGCCCTGCAGATCCTCGACTCGGTCGCCTGGGCGCACGACCGGCTGCTGCCGCGGCTCGAGGTCGGTCGCAAGGTCGGCTCGGCGACGGTCCACCCGGCCTGCGCCACCCGCCACCTCGGCCTCGTCCCGCGCCTGCGGCGGCTCGCCGCCGCCCTCGCCGAGGAGGTCTACGTCGCCCCCTCGGCGACCTGCTGCGGCTTCGCCGGCGACCGCGGCATCTCCCACCCGGAGCTGACCGCGGCGGCGACCCGTCCCCAGGCCGAGGAGCTGGCCGGCCGCAGCTTCGACGCCCACCTCTGCAGCAACCGCACCTGCGAGATCGGGCTCACCCGCGCCACCGGCGAGCCGTATGAGTCCTTCGTCTTCCTACTGGAGCGGCTGACTCGCTGAGACCGCGGCGGCGCCCTGCTCGTCGGCCTCGGCCTCGATCTCGCGGATCGTCTTGGTCATCGCCGCGTCGCGTTCGAAGCGCCGGTCGAGCAGCGGGTTGAGGATGCCGCGCAGGGCGGAGACGTAGCGCCACCACTTCGGCGCGAAGGTCCGCGGCGCCCGTTCTTCGATCCCGCGCACCACGGCGGCGCCGGCCTCGTCGGGCTGAATCCGCCTGCGCAGGAGCTCGGGAAGGTTTTCCTCCATCCGGCCGCCGTTGTTGGCGAAGGCGTCCTGCACCATCCGGGTGTCGACCCAGCCGAAGTAGGCGACGCCGGCGCTGGCGCCGAGCGGCATCAGCTCGGCCCGCAGCGAGCGGCCCAGCGACTCGACCCCCGCCTTGGCCACGGCGTAGGGGCTGTTGAGCACGCCGTTGACGAAGGCGTAGACGGAGGAGGTGACGACGACGTGGCCTTTGCGCTCGACGATCTGCGGCAGCACCGCGCGCACGGTCCGCCAGACGCCGAGCACGTCGACCTCGAAGACCCGCTCCCATTCCTCGGCGCCGATCCCGCGCACGGTCGCCAGCTTCTCCGGGGCGATGCCGGCGTTGGCGACGGCGACGTCGAGGCCGCCGAAGCGCTCGACCGTCTCGGCGACGGCGCGCATGATCGCGGCGCCGTCGGTGACGTCGGCGCCGATCCCGATCGCCCGCTCGCCGATCCGCTCGGCCGCCTCGCGGGCCTGCTCGGGGTCGAGATCGACGACCGCGACCGAGGCGCCGCGCATCTGCATCTGGCGGGCGGTCTCGTAGCCGATCCCGCGGGCCGCGCCGGTCACCAGCGCCACCTTTCCGTTCAGGTCGTAGACGGGCATGCGGCGCGCACCCTACCCGCTCCTAGAATCACCTGCCCATGCCCGGCTTCAAGCCAGTCGACACCAGGCAGTCGTTTCCCGAGCTGGAGGAGCGCGTCCTCGAGCGCTGGCGCGAGCGCGAGGTCTTCCGCCGCTCGCTCGACGCCCGCGAGGGGGCCGAGGTCTGGAGCTTCTACGAGGGCCCGCCCACCGCCAACGGAAGGCCCGGCTCCCACCACGTCCTCGCCCGCGTCTTCAAGGACGTCTACCCGCGCTACCGCTCGATGTGCGGCTACCGCGTGCCGCGCAAGGCCGGCTGGGACTGCCACGGCCTGCCGGTCGAGATCGAGGTCGAAAAGCAGCTCGGCATCGGCTCCAAGCAGGAGATCGAGGAGTACGGGATCGCCGAGTTCAACGCGCGCTGCCGCGCGTCGGTCTTCGAGTACGTCGAGGAGTGGAACCGGCTGACCGAGCGGATCGGCTTCTGGATCGACCTCGACGACCCCTACGTGACCCTGGAGAACTCCTACATCGAGTCGGTCTGGTGGTCGCTGCGCCGGCTCTGGGACGAGGAGCGCCTCTACGAGGGCCACAAGGTCGTCCCGTACTGCCCGCGCTGTGGCACCGCGCTCTCCTCGCACGAGGTCGCGCTCGGCTACGAGGACGTCGAGGACCCGTCCATATACGTGCGCTTCCCGCTGCTCGGCGAGGACGGCGGCGAGGCGGGCGAGTCGCTGCTGGTCTGGACGACGACGCCCTGGACGCTGCCCGGCAACGTCGCCGTCGCGGTTGCGCCCGAGGTCGCCTACGTCAAGGCGAGGGTCGAGGACGAGGTCCTGGTCCTCGCCGAGCCGTTGGCTGAGAAGGTTCTGGGGGAGGGGGTCGAGATCGTCGGCCGCGTCAAGGGGAGCGAGCTGGTCGGCCGCAACTACGAAGGGCCGGTCTTCAAGCTGAACGACCGCGAGCCCGGCGGCTCGCGGGTCATCGCCGGCGAGTTCGTCACCACCGAGGACGGCACCGGCCTCGTCCACATCGCCCCCGCCTTCGGCGAGGACGACTACGCGGCCGCCGCCGCGAACGGGATCTTCGACCCGACCAGCCATGGCACCCTCTACAACCCGGTCAAGCCCGACGGCACCTTCGACAATCGCGTGATCGGCTTCGAGGGCCGCTTCGTCAAGGACCCCGAGACGACCGCGGCGCTGATCGCCGACCTGCGCGAGCGCGGCCTGCTCTTCCGCGAGCAGGTCTACGAGCACGCCTACCCCCACTGCTGGCGCTGCGGCACGCCGCTGCTCTACTACGCCAAGTCGAGCTGGTACGTCGCCACTTCGAAATCGCGCGACGCCCTCCTCGCCAATAACGAGGCGATCGGGTGGCATCCCGAGCACATCAAGCACGGCCGCTTCGGCAAGTGGCTGGAGGGAAACGTCGACTGGGCGCTCTCGCGCGACCGCTACTGGGGGACGCCGCTGCCGATCTGGGAGTGCGCCGCCCCGGGCTGCGACGGACGCTTCTGCGCCGGCTCGGTCGCCGAGCTGCGCGAGCGCTGCGGCGGCGAGGTTCCCGACGACCTCCACCGCCCCTACATAGACGAGGTTACGGTGAGCTGCGAGCGCTGCGGCGGCGAGATGCGCCGGGTCGAGTCGGTGATCGACACCTGGTACGACAGCGGCGCGATGCCCTTCGCCCAGTCTCACTACCCGTTCGAGAACGAGGCGGAGTTCGCCGAGCGCTTCCCCGCCGACTTCATCTGCGAGGCGATCGACCAGACGCGCGGCTGGTTCTACACCCTGCTCGCCGAGTCGACCCTGCTCTTCGGCGAGTCCAGCTACCGCAACTGCGTCTGCCTCGGCCTGATCCTCGACCCCGAGGGCCAGAAGATGTCGAAGAGCAAGGGCAACGTGGTCGAGCCCTGGGACGTGATCGCCGCCCACGGCGCCGACGCCTTCCGCTGGTACTACCTCACCTCCCAGCAGCCCTGGTCGGGATACCGCTTCTCGGTCGAGACGGTGGGCGAATCGGTCCGCCAGTTCCTCCTCACCCTCTGGAACACCTACTCCTTCTGGGTCCTCTACGCCAACGCCGAGGGCCTAACCCCAACTGACCCTTCGCTGACTTTGTCTTTCTTGTCGAATAGCGACGACAACGACAAAGTCAGCGGGCTCGAGGACTTGGACCGCTGGGCCCTGTCGCGGTTGCAGGGGACGGTGGCGACTGTGCGCGAGCGGATGGACGAGTTCGACTGCACCGCCGCCGGGCGGGCGATCGCCGAGTTCGTCGAGCAGCTCTCCAACTGGTACGTGCGGCTCTCGCGGCGGCGCTTCTGGGAGGGCGACCGGGCGGCCTTCGCCACCCTGCGCCACTGCCTGCTGGAGACGGCGGCGCTGCTGGCGCCGTTCACGCCGTTCCTCGCCGAGGAGATCCACCTCAACCTCGCCGGCGGCGAGGCGGAGGACCTCGGCGGGCTGCCCGACTCGGTCCACCTGCGCGACTTCCCCGAGCCCGACGCCGCTCTCGCCGACCCCGAGCTGGAGGCGGCGATGGAGGCGGTGCGGCTCACGGTCGAGCTCGGCCGCGCCGCCCGCGCCCAGGCGAAGGCGAAGGTGCGCCAGCCCCTGCGCCGCGCGGTGATCGTCGCCAACGACGCCGAGCGCGAGGCGATCTCCGCCCGCGCCGAGCTGGTCCGCGCCGAGCTCAACGTCAAGGAGCTCGATTTCGTCGAGGAGGAGTCGGAGCTGGTCAGCTACGCGGTCAAGCCCAACTACCGCGCGCTCGGCCCCCGCTTCGGTAAGCGCATGCCGCAGGTCGCCGCCGCAGTTGAGGCGCTCGACCCCGCCCACGTCGCCAGGGTGATGGCGGACGGGGGGCAGGTCGGGATCAACGTCGACGGCGACGAGCACACGATCGGCGTCGAGGAGGTCAGCCTCGCCCTGCAGCCGCTGGAGGGCTACGAGGTCGAGGCCGAGGCGGGCCACGCCGTCGCCCTCCAACTCGAGCTCGACGACGACCTCCGTCGCGAGGGCCTAGCCCGCGAGATAGTCCACGCCGTCCAGAACGCCCGCAAGCAGGCTGGCCTGGAGATCACCGACCGGATCCAGCTGGCGCTGGGCGGCGACGAGGAGCTGCTGCAAGCCGCCCGCGCCCACGAGGACTACCTCAGTGGCGAGGTCCTAGCCACCACCGTCGCTTACGACGCCGGCGACGGAGTCACCGCCAAGCTAGACGGCAAAGACCTCCGCATCGCGGTCCAGCGAAGCGACCCTCGTTAGCGGACCGCTTGAAGCCGTGAGCGGATCGGCTCTGCGAGTTCCTCGGAAGTCATGCCAACCCTCCCGCGGGCGTGCATGCCGGGCAGCTCCCCGCATGCGACTAAAACGCATTCCCCTGCTTCTCGCGCGAAGCAGCAGTCTTTCTACGCCGACCTAGGACACGTAGGCCTTGCGCACCATGGCGGCCGTCCATTGGTACGTGCCGTGTGCGGGGGGAACACCCTTGCGGTTCAGGAACTCGGCGATTTCGGCGAGGGACTTTCCCTTCGCGAGCTGCGTCCGGACTTGCGCCCGCCAGCCCCAGTCCCGCTTGTTGCACCAAGAGTGGGAGAGTCGAACGTTCTCGGCGACGAACCTACCGCCATCCGATTTGAGCGTCGGGTAGTGGTCGCGCGAGGGCGTCCACTTGTTGCCCGGGGTCCCGACCGGATCGAAAACGCCGCGCCCCTTGTGGTGGTAGCACTGCGGCATCTCGCACCTCAAGGCGAGGAGCTGGCCGCACTCGGCCATCCGCACGAGGACATTTGCATTTTTCACGCCGAGCTCGCGGAGTTGGTCCGCGACCGATTTATCTGCCATGCGGCGATCCTGACACAACTGCTCTCGCGTGGATGCGAGAGCCTGCTGAGCGGTCGTCGGTCATGCGGAAAGCGGCTCAGTTCACGAGAGCAAAGCGCAGCTCGCGGCGAACAGCACGTAGCACGCCGTCAAAGTGAGGCGGCGAGGTGACGTACTCGGCGAGCTCCTTGTCCCAGCGCTCCTGCCACCGTGGCTCGCGGTCGGCGAAGTAATCGCCGAAGCGGTCGGCATCGCGGCCGCGATGCCGCGCCTTGCGCTCGAATAACGGCCAGATCGCTTCGGCATCGACACCGCCCGCCCCCAGCAGCTCGTGCAGGTCATAGAGGTCACGGCACTGGAGGCGCTGCATGATGCAGCGCAACTTCTCGGCCGCAATCTCCTCAAGCGCGTAGACGCGGCACCGACAATCCTCTTGGTCTTCGTAACGACGCGTGATCGGCAGGGTTGCCGTGTTCTCGACAAGCTCGTCGGCCGCGAGGTCGAGCTTCAGCAATCGCGGCTTCGCACCGAGGGGACCGACGTATTCGATGCGCGGCGGGGCACTTCCAGTCAGCCCAAGGAGCGGAAAGCCGAGGCGCTCCCTACAGTCGGCGAGCGCGTCGACGACGAGGTGAAGCGCACTCTCGATGTCCAAACCGCCGATCAGGCTGAAGTCGAGGTCGGCCGAGTAGCGATATTCCTCGAAGTGGCACAGCCTGAGCGCAGTCCCGCCCTTGAAGACAATCCGTGCCTGTCGATCGTGTTCGGAAATTGCCGCCAGGACATGTGCGAGGACGTAGTCCCGCTCCACCGCTGGAGCCGATAGCCCGTCCTCGTCAGCCCTGCGCTTGATCAGGTTCTGGTGGATCACTGCGCGAGCTCCTGCGCCACCGCCCGAGGGTCGGCGGGCCAGCGCATGCGCCACATGCTGTCGCGAAAGACGCCGCTCGGCTCCCGAAGACCGGGGTCCAGGTCGAGGTCCCAGCGAGGGGGCGCCAGGGGCTCGAGCTCCCCGGCCAGTCCCGCAAGCTCCAGGCGATCGGCAAGCGACCCGATTCGCCGAAGAGCCGGGGCGGCGTCAAGCTGTTCGGCCAGATCGAGCAGGCGAGTCGCGTCGGGGCTTGACCCGGTCAGCGCCTCGGCAAGGGGGAAGTACCCGCCGACGAGGTCCGGGCGGGCGGCGGCGTCGAGCAGCGTTCGCTCCAGGTTGGAGACGACGGCGCCGTAGCCGGCGGGCTCGATGCCGAGCCCAACGGTCTCGGCGCGCTCGAATACAACCTCCAGAGGCCGCCCGCTGATTACCGCACTGGCAAAGCGATGCGGAGAGGCGATCTGGACAGTACGCACAGGGCGGATCAGAAGGCCGTGGAAGTCCAGCGCGGAGTGGTAGGCGATTCTGTGAGCTCGCTCACCAACCAGCGCGGCAACCGCGAGAGCTACGTCCTCCGACGATGCTCGCGTGCCCAAGAGGCCGATCTGGCGGATCGCGTAGCGGCCACGAGCCACCCGGTCAACCAGTCCCGCACGGCGCCATCGTGCGAGCAGGTTGGACGCCGCGCTCGGAGAGATCCCCAGTTCCTCACGCAACTCTCGGCTCGTCAGCGTCGTCTTGCCGACGGCGAGGCGGTCGTCAAGCGGTTTCAGAGAAAGACGCGTCATTGGTGTTCATGACACGTTATACACGTTTAGCGTGAACTACTCGCCTTTGGGCTCGCCGATTATGAAGTCGGTCTTCTTCGAGTCGGAGAACTTGACCCAGCAATGCTCCGGCGCGGCGCCGGCGACCTCGACCAGCGCCGCTTCGATCCGCTTGGCGATCTCCGCCTTCTGCTCGTCCGAGCGTCCCTCGAACCAGTGAATGTGGACGAAGGGCATCGCGCGGGCGCTAGGCGAGCGCCGGCTCCAGCTCGGCCTCGAGCCGCCGCTTCGGCATCGCGCCGACCACTTTCTTGGCGATCGCGCCGTCCTTGAAGAGGAGCAGCGTCGGGATCGAGAGGACTTCGTACTGGGCGGCGGTCTGCTGGTTCTCGTCGACGTTGAGGCTGACGATCTTCAGGTCGTCGCGCTCGGCGTCGATCTCCTCGAGCACCGGATGGACGACGCGGCAGGGACCGCACCAGGGCGCCCAGAAGTCGACGAGCACGGGCCCCTCGGCCTCCAGCACGTCGGATTTGAAGGTCGCGTCGGTCACGTCGGTGAGCTTGCCGGTCACTGGTATCGGTCTCCCAAGAGTCGAGTTTCAGCTCTCAATACTTCAGAAAGTATAGCGGCCCCTGACGGTTCCGCCCCGGACATTTGCAGACCGCTAGCTTGCCAGACGTGACCAACGCCGAGATCGCCGCCGCCCTGGAGGAGCTGGGCGTCCTCTACGAGCTGGACGGGGCGGTCAAATACCGCGTCCTCGCCTACTCGGCGGCGGCGAAGGCGATCCGCGAAAGCCCCGTCTCGGTCGCCGAGCTGGCTGCGCAGGGGCGGGCGACCGAGGTGCCCGGCGTCGGCAAGACGCTGGCCGAGAAGATCGACGCCCTGATCGAGACCGGCGAGATCCCCGCCGCGGCCAAGCTGAAGGCGAAGTTCCCGCCAACCCTGGTCGAGGTCACGCGCGTCCCCGGCGTCGGCGCCAAGACCGCCAAGCGGCTATTCGATGAGCTGGGGGTGGCCTCGCTCGAGGACCTGAAGGCCGCGGCCGAGGCCGAACGGATCCGCGGGGTGAAGGGGCTGGGGCCGAAAGCCGAGGAGAACGTCCTGGCGGCGCTCGAGCGGCTCGGCAAGCCCGGCGAGGGGCCCGGGCGGCTGCTGCTCTCGGCGGTGCGGCCGATCGCCGCCGAGCTGGCGGCGGCGCTGCGCGAGCACCCGGCCTGCGAGCGGGTCGAGGTCGCCGGTTCGGTGCGGCGCTGGGCCGAGACCTGCAAGGACATCGACCTGATCGCGACCGCCGAGGAGCCGACCGCGCTGGCCGAGCACCTCGCCGGCCACGAGCTGATCGCCGCCGCCGGCAAGCCGGGGCCCAACGGCGTGCGCGCCCAGACGCACAACGGGATCTCGGTCGACCTGCGGATCGTCGCCCCGCAGGCCTTCGGCAACCTGCTCCAGCACTTCACCGGGTCGGCGGCGCACAACGTGCAGCTGCGCGAGGACGCGGTCAAGCGCGGCCTCTCGGTCTCCGAGCACGGCATCGCCGACGCCGAGAGTGGCGAGGTCGCCCTCTGCGCCGAGGAGGCGGAGGTCTACGAGCGCCTTGGCTACGCCTTCGTCGAGCCGGAGCTGCGCGAGGGCCGCGGCGAGCTGAAGGCGGCGCGCGAGGGCGCGCTGCCCCAGCTCGTCTCGCTCGACGACGTCCGCGGCGATCTGCACTCGCACACGACCCTCTCCGACGGCCGCAACACGCTCGAGGAGATGGCCGCTGCGGCCCGGGCGCGCGGCTACGCCTACCTGGCGATCACCGACCACTCGGCCAGCCACGGCTTCGGCGACCACGTCACCGACGAGCGCCTCTGGCAGCGGATCGAGGAGGTGCGCGCCTGGAACCAGGGCAAACGCGGCTTCCGCCTGCTCGCCGGCTCGGAGATCAACATCGGCCTCGACGGCAACCTCGACTACCCCGACGACCTGGTCGAAGCGCTCGACTGGGTCGTCGCCAGCGTCCACACCTCGTTCTCGATCTCCGAAGCCGCGATGACGGAGCGTGTCCTCGCCGCGATCGAGAACCCCAACGTCGACTGCATCGGCCACCTCAGCGGCCGCCTGATCGGCCGTCGCGAGCCCTACGGCATCGACGTCGAGGCGGTGGTCGAGGCCGCCGCTCGCACCGGCACGATGCTGGAGATCAACGGCAACCCCAACCGCCGCGACCTCAACGAGCACCACGCCCGCCTCGCCGCCGAAGCCGGCGCGACGATCGTCCTCAACACCGACGCCCACGGCGTCGACACCCTCGACAACATGGCCTACGCGGTGGCGACGGCGCGGCGCGCCTGGCTGACGGCGGAGAACGTCGCCAACACGCGGCCTTGGGCGCAGTTTAAGAAGTTAATGAAGTAAGTCGTCTGCCAGACTTTTGTCTTCAAAAGCTGTACCCTGGGAGTTGCCGTGCGAGCGGCGACGCCCCCGCCGGTGGATGCCGGCGCCAGGGATCGCACTCTGGTAAGAGAGGGTTCAATTCCCTCCGGGGGCGCTATACTCTGCTCAGTGCGATCTCTGGCGGCCGTATCCAACCGGTCTTACCAGCTTGTCGCAGACGGCCCGCTTCGGCGGGCCGTCTGCTGTCAGCGCCCGGTCAGCGCGCGTGCAGCCTGTCGCTGCGCAGGCCGGGGGTGCGGACTAGCTGGATCGGGCGCAGGGCTGAGTTCGGCACGACGTAGAACTTGACCCCGTCGCGGTGCTCGATGCCGAGGACGGCGGCCTCGCGGGTGCGCATCGCCAGGGCGACGAGGAGGGCGTAGCCGGCGCCGATCGCCGCCACGCCCGGGAAGATCAGGCCGAGGACGCCGGCGGCGATCGCGGTGGCGGCGATCGGCCAGAGGCGCCCGGCCGTGATCCGCGCCGGGTTCTCCTCGGGCAGGGAGGTCGCGGTGCGGGCGCGGGAGAGCGCGTCGCGGACGCCGTCGGCGGCGCGCGAGGGGCGGCCGAGGTAGAGGCCGAGGGCGAGCGAGATCAGCCACCAGGCCGCGGCGACCAGCGCCGTCCTGGTGTCGCCGTCGCGGCCCGCGGCGAGCGCCGTGATCGCCCCCAGCGCGGTCGCCTCGGCGCCGGTGAGGAAGACGGTGACCCGCAGGAGGTCGGTGTAGGGCATCGCTAGGCCGCCAGCGCCTCGAGCATCGCCAGCCACCCGTCCGGCCCGTCCACGGTCAGGTCGGCGCCCTCGGCCAGCCCGGGCGGCGCCTCCGTGGAGACGACGCCGACGCAGAGGGCGACGTCGAGCTCGCCCGCCTCGCGCAGCTCGCGCAGGCGGCGGAAGGCATCGAGGTCGGTGCGATCGTCGCCGGCGTAGACGGCCCGCGCGATCCCCGCCCCGCCGAGCAGCGCGTCGATCGCGGCGTCCTTGCCGATCGGCACCGCCGGCCGCAGCTCGAGCACCTTGCGCCCCCAGTGAACGGCGAGGCCCGCGTCCTCCGCCGCCGCGGCGATCTCGCGCGCCCGCTCCTCCGCGGCATCCTCCGCGGCACCGCGCCAGTGCAGCGCCTGGATCGGCCCCTTGTCCTCGAGGCGGAGCCCGGCGGCGGCCAGCGAGCCGGCGTCCTGCCCGGCGGCGAACTCGGCGGCGTCGCGCTCGTGGCCCGCCAGCGACGGGCTCAGTCGGGCCGCCTCCTCCCCCGCCGCCAGCAGCTCGAGCCCGTGGTTGCCGGCGTAGGCGATCCCCTCGACCCGGACCATTCGCTTCGCCTCCTCCGCCCGGCGGCCGGAGATGCAGCCGACCAGGCGGTAGCGCCCGCCCAGCCGCTGCAGCGCCATGATCGCCCCTGCGGGCACCGTGGCCTGCTCGGGCCGCTCGGCGATCGGCGCCAGGGTGCCGTCGACGTCGGTCAGGATCGCCGTCCGGGAGGGATCTTCCCGCAGCGCCGCCAGCGGCCCGAGGACGACACCGCCTTCCCCTGTCCCGGGTTCGGGAGACACCGCACTAGTATCGCGCGATGGCGCCCGCAGCCCCCTCCCGCCACACGCTGAAACTGGCCGCGATCGGCACCGGGGCGGGCATCTTCAGCGGCCTCTTCGGGGTCGGCGGGGGGACCGTGATCGTCCCCCTGCTGATCTTCTGGTTCGGCTATGGCGAGCGCCTCGCGACCGGCACCAGCCTCGGGGCGATCGTTCTCATCGGCCTGCTCGGCGCACTCGCCCAGGGCGGCCTCTACGGCAACGTCCACCTGGTCACCGGGCTGCTGCTCTCGATCCCGGCGATCCTCGGGGTGCTGATCGGCACGGCGATCCAGCAGCGGATCCCGCAGCGTGCCGTCTCCCTGCTCTTCGCCCTCCTCCTGGTCGGCATCGCGATCGAGCTGATCGTCAAGTGAGGGCGTCGTGGACCAGCTGATCGCGGCGCTGATCGCGCTCGCCGGCGGCCTCGCCGGCGGCCTCGTCGGCGTCGGCGGCGGCGTGCTCTTCGTCCCCGCGCTGACGATCTTCCTCGGCCTCTCCCAGGTCGAGGGCGAGTCGACCTCGCTGCTGATGATCGTCATCGTCGCCCTGGTCGGCGCGATCCGGCAGAACACCTACGGCAACCTGCGCCTGCGCGACGCGGTCGTGATCGGCGTCCTCTCCCCGCTCGGCGTGCTGATCGGCGTGATCGTCGCCAACGAGGTGCCCCAGCGGGCGCTCGAACTCTCCTTCGCCGCGTTGATCCTCTTCGTCGCCTACGGCCTCGCGAGGCGCGGCCTCTCGACGCCGTCCTAGCGCCGCCGGGCATCGTCTACGCTCAAGAGGTGGATTCGCTCGTCTGGCACACCGAGGCGCCGCAGCTCCGCTCACCCGTCCTCGTCTGCTCCTTCCGCGGCTGGAACGACGCTGCCTCGGCCGCCTCGGCGGCGCTCGCCGCGGTCGCCGACAGCTTCGACGCCGAGCAGATCGCCGAAGTCGACCCGGAGGAGTACTTCGACTTCCAGGCGACGCGGCCGACGATCGTCCTCAGCGAAGGCCAGACGCGCCAGATCGAGTGGCCGCAGAACAACCTGATCGCCGTTCGCGTGCCCGGCGCCGACCGCGACCTGGTCCTCTTCGACGGCACCGAGCCGAACCTGCGCTGGCGCACCTTCTCGGAGACGATCGCCACCGCCGCCGACGCGCTCGGGGTCGAGATGGTGATCACCCTGGGAGCGCTGGTCGCCGAGGTCTCCCACACCCTGCCGGTGCCGATCACCGGCCTCGCCTCCGACGAGCAGCTGGTCGAAGAGCTCGACCTGCAGCGCTCCAACTACGAGGGGCCGACCGGGATCGTCGGCGTCGTCCACGACCGCTGCCGCGACCTCGGCATCACCTCGGCCTCGCTCTGGGCGGCGGTGCCCCACTACGTCGCCGCGGTGCCCAACCCGAAGGCGGCGCTGGCGCTGCTGCGCCGGCTCGAGGGGCTCACCGGGATCGCCGTCGACGCGACCGAGCTGGAGGAGGAAACGGCCAGCTACGAAGAGCAGATCGGCCGCGCCGTCGCCGCCAACCCGGAGATCTCCGAACTGGTCGACAGAATCGAGGCGGAGCAGGCGGAGCAGTTGGGCGACGATCCGGATGTTCCTTCCGCCGACTCGATCGCGAACGAGTTCCAGAAATTCCTGCGACAGCGGGGGGACTGAGGGTCCTTTAGCCCTCCGCGGCGGGGCAGACCAGCCGGTAGTCGCACCAGCCGCAGACGGTCGGCGAGGGGCGCGGCTCGAAGTCCTGGCCGAGGATGCCCTCGCCCACCTGGAGCACGGTCCGCTCGACCCGCTCGGCGTCGTCGGGCCGCACCGGCGCGGCGACCTTGTCGGCGTCGAGCACGTAGTAGTAGCTGCCGGCCTCCGCCTCGATTCCCCAGGCCTCGCGGGCGGCGAGCCGGTAGAGCGCGAGCTGCAGGTCGCTCTCCAGCGCCGCCTCGCTCTTGCGCTCGCCGGTCTTGTAGTCGATCAGCTCGTAGCCGCCGCCCGGCAGTCGGTCGACCCGGTCGACGCGGCCGCGCACGTGGTGCTCGCCGATCCGCATGTCGAACTTGCGCTCCAGCCAGGTTGGCACGCCCTCGGACTCGCGCTCGCGCTCCCAGTAGAGCCGCATCGCCTCGCGCGCCCGGTCGCGGAACTGCAGCTCGTCGTCGCTGGCGCCGAAGCCCGAGCGCCGCCAGCCGGCCTCGAACAGCTCCATCAGCCGCTCGAGGCTGGCCTCCTCGCCCGCGCCCGCCTCCTTGTGGAAGCGCTCGAGCACGTTGTGGATGAGGATGCCGAAGCGCTGGTTGATCGTCGGCTCCTGGGGGATGCCGAAGACCCGCCCGAACTTGTACTTCAGCGGGCAGGTGAGGTAGAGGTCGAGGTCGGAGGCCGAGAGGCTGAGGGCGCCGTCGCCGCGGCGCGGCAGGAAGGCCTCCAGCGAGGGCTCGCGGCGGGCGGCGATCAGCCGCCGCCGCGCCTCGCCCTCGCGCTCGGAGTCGAGCAGGTAGGCGTCGAGCGCCGAGGCGTCGAGCTCGGCCTGCTGCTCGGGCGTGGCGACCTGGCGCAGCAGGCCGTTGACCGCCTCGATCGCCTCCTCGGTCGCCTCCTCGCCCGGCCGCTGGGCGAGCGCCGCCAGCTTCAGCAGCTCGAGGTAGCGGGCGATCGCGCGGTTGACGTCGATCGCGGTGTCGAGCCGCGGCTCCGAGAGCTCGCGCCCGGCCCGCCAGGAGGCCTCGAGCACCTCCTCGCGCAGCGCCCGGTAGGTCGCGTGCAGCCCCTCGGCGGGCCCGAACAGCTCCTCCCCGTGGGTCTCCTCCTCGCTCCCGGCCGCGGCCAGCGCCGCCGCGTAGGGCTCCGAGGGCCGCTCCGCGCCTGCCTCTCCGCGCTCGACCCGCGCGAGGACGAGGCCGCTCCGCGCCGGCCGGCCGATCCGCTCCAGCCCGTCCCCGCGCTCGAGGCCGAGGACGAAGACGTGCTCGAACTCCATCCCCTTGACCGCATCGCGGCCGAGCACCAACACCGACCCCGGCGCCGGCGGGTCGGCGATCCCGGCCGGCTCGACCCCGGCGTCGGCGACGGCGCTGAGGTGGCGGATGAAGTCGCGGGTCGAGCCGTGCGGGTGGCGGCGCGCCCAGGCGGCCGCCAGCTCGGCCAGCCGCGCCAGCCCGAGCAGTCGCTCGGCGACCTCCGGCTGGGCGGCGAAGAGGCGCTGGCGGCGCAGCCCGACCGCCTCGATCAGGCGGCGGACGAAGACGTCGGCGCGGCGCTCCTCGAGCGCCGCCGAGGCGGCGCCGTAGAGCTTGAGGAAGGACTGGATCCGCTCGCGCGCCTCGGGCGGGATCTGGGGGCTCTCCAGCGCCGCCTCGCAGGCCGAGACCATGTCGAGCTTGCGCCGGCGCGAGATCGTCGCCAGCCGGGCCAGGTCGGTCGAGCGCAGCTCGACCGGCGGCCGGGTCAGCGCCCGCGCCGCCGCCGCCGAGTCGGCCGGATCCGCGAGCACGCGCAGCCAGGCGATCGCGTCGCGCACCTCGGGCCGCTGGAAGAGCGCGGCGGGGCCGGCGAGGTGGAAGGGGATGCTGCGCTCCTCCATCGCCGCTGCGACCGGGCCGCCGCGCGCGGCCGGGTCGTCGACGAGGACGCAGATCTCCTCCGCGGCGACCCCCTGCGCGATCAGGTGCTCGGCCTCTCGCGCAACCGCCTGGGCCTGGGCGCGCTCGTTTGCGCATTTCCACAAGCGCACGGGGGGATCGCGGAACTGGCGCTCCAGCTCGACGATCTCCGCGTCCGGGAAAACGGAAAGGGACCATTCGCGAAGGGCCGCGTCCTCCTCCAGGGTGTAGAGGTGGTTCGGGTTATCCTCGGCCAGAGCCGCGAGGATCGCTCGTTGAGCTGGGGTGGTGTCCTCGAGTTCGTCGACCATCACGTGTTCGAAGCGGCTCGCGATCGCGTGGCGAGCTTCGGGACGGTCTTGGAGAAGTCGGTTCAGGGTGAGGAAGACGTCGCCGCGGTCGAGCGAGCAGGCGTCGGCGAGGATTTGGTCGTGGGCAGACACCAGCTCGGCCAAGTCGGGGTCGGCGGGACCGGAGCCCGCCTTGAGGGCGTCTATTTGCTGCAGCAGGCGGGCGAGCAGGCCGGCCGGGTTGCCGCGGATGTCGTGGTGGCGCAGCGGCAGGTCGTCGAGGCGGTCGAGCAGCATCGCCAGCCGCTCGGCCGGGCCGAGCACGTCGAAGAAGGGGTCGAGGCCGGCCTCGGTCGCGTGCTCGCGCAGCAGCCGCTCGCCGAGCGTCCCCCAGGTGCCGATCCAGAGCTCCTCGTAGTCGGCCTCGAGCAGCGACTCGACCCGCTCGCGCAGGCGCCGCGCGGTCGCCGGCGCGGTGGCGAGCAGCAGCACCCGCTGCGGCGGCGTTCCCTTGGCGGCCAGCCGCGCCAGGCGCCGCGCCAGCGCCTCGGTCTTGCCGGAGCCGGCCTCGCCGACGAGCAGCAGCGCCCCCTCGCCGTGGCGGACGGCGCGCTCCTGGGCCTCGGCGAGGGCGAGCATGGTCCAACGCTACCGCCCTGCGAGCGCCAGCCATAGGATCGCTTCGTGGACGTCTTCTCCGCAGACTGGCCGGCGATCTGCCGGCGCATCGTCACCGCCCAGGAGGCGGTCTTCGCGCGCACGCCTGGCCGCGAGCAGCGGACCGTGTACGAGGGCGTCGGCAAGGGCGGCGATCGCACCCTGGCGATCGACCGCGAATGCGAGGACGCGGTCTTCGCCGAGCTCGAGCAGCTCGCCGGCGCGGGTGCCGAGTTCGCCGCGATCTCCGAGGAGCGCGGCGAGGTCGAGCTCGGCGGCGGGGGGGAGGCGCGCGTCGTGATCGATCCGATCGACGGCTCGCTCAACGCCCGCCGCACGCTCCCCGCGCACAGCCTCAGCATCGCGGTCGCCTCGGGCCGGTCGATGGCGGACGTCGAGTTCGCCTACGTCTACGACTTCGGCGCCGGCGAGGAGTTCGCCGCCGCCAGGGGCGAGGGCGCGACCCTCGACCGGCGCCCGATCGAGGTCGCCCCCGACGGCGAGAGGCTCGAGCTGCTCGGCGTCGAGGCGGCCGAACCGGCCCGCCTGCTGCCCCTGCTCGAGGCCCTCGAGGGCAGCGTCTACCGCATGCGCGTCGTCGGCTCGATCGCGATCACCGCCGCCTACGTCGCCGCCGGGCGTCTCGACGGGATGATCAGCCCGCGCCCCTGCCGCTCGGTCGACGCCGCCGCCGCGCAGCTGATCGTCCGTGAGGCCGGCGGGGTGGTCGCCTTCGAGGAGCTGGCGCTGGAGGAGGCCAGCCTCGGCCTCGACGCGCGCTACGAAATGGCCGCCGCCGCCGGTCTGCGAGCCCTGGCCACCATCCAGGCGTAACGAATCTCCAGAACAGGTGTTCGGTAGAACATATGTTCGCTACACTCGCGAGCTCCCCTGCCAGCAATACCTCGAAGGGATTGATTCGAATGCCCACCCAGAGCAAAGCAAGCACCAGCAAGGCGAAAGCCGAGGCGCCGAGCGCTCCGGCGCCGACCCGCACCGAGCAGGCCCGCGCGGTCGCCGAAAGCGCGGTCGACCTCCCGGTCGGCGCCGTGCTCGAGGTCTCCGAACGCGTCACCGACCTGGTCGAGCCGTTCAGCGGCCGCACCGCCGCCGAACGCCAGATCAAGTCCTACGGCACCCGCCTGCGCCGCACGGTCAAGCGGACCGAGCGACGCGGCGCCACCGCGCGTCGCAAAGCGGCCACCGAAGCGCGCAAGACCCGCACCCGGATCGAGCGCGAGGCCCGCAAACGCCGCAAGGAACTCGTCAATCAGGTCGGCGACCGCCTCCCCGTACTGCGCTAGGCCTACTAGCGCCCGCGCACGATGGCTGGCAGCGAGCCTGCGGGTTCGTAAGGCCAGCCGTCCTGCGCGGGCGCGTAGGCGCGGAACTGGAAGCGGATGCCGCGGCTGTCGTCGTCGGTGAAGCGGTAGGCGTAGCGGAAGCGGCCGTGGCGGTCGGTCTGGAGGGTGCGGAATTCGCTCCAGGGCAGCCCGGCGACGCGGAATTGGAGCTCGACCGACTTGCCTTCGACGGGGATCGCGCCCGGCGCCGCGGCGACACGGCCGCTGAGGACGAGCGGCGCCCCGCCAACCTGCGCTTCGCTCGAGGAGGCGCGCAGCCGCACGCCGCTGCGCACGCCGAGCTGCAGCGGCTGGCTGACCGCCCGGGTGAGGGTCCCCGAGCCGTCGAAGACGGCGATCGCTTCGCGGCTCGGACCGGGGAGGAGACGTGCGGAGAAGCTGCCGTCGGCTTCGGTCCAGGCGATCGAGACGCGTTCGGCCGGCGCCCCGGCGGCGAACCGTTCGACGATCCGCACCGGCCGGTGCGCCAGCGGCGTGCCCTGTCCCTCCGTCAGCCGTCCGCTGAGCACGGCGCCGCGCCCGTACCGGGTGGATCGCCGCCGTCCGCTGCGGCCGAGCTTCTCGACGCCGCCGAACCCGGCGCGCACAAAGGCGGCGGTCTTCAACGGATTCGTCAGCGTCATCTCCTCGCCGTCGGCCTTGCGGGTGATCGTCGCAGCGTTCCCCGCGCGGTCGTAGGCGGTCGCCTCGAACTCGTACTCCCCGGGCGCGAACGCGTCCGAGTCCCAATGGGCGCCGAGCTCGCCGGGCGGCGCCGGCGCCAGCGCCAGCGGTTGGAAGGGATCGCCCGAGCCGACACGTCGCACGCCGACCCAGCCTCGGGAGGTGTCCGGGCCCGAGAGCGGGTCGGCGATCCTGACGCGGATCAGCTCGGGGTCGAGCGGGTCCTGGGCGTTGAGGAAGGCGACGCCGGGGGCGGTGCGGTCGATCCGCACCTCCGTCGTCGCCGGCGCGGGATCGGGCACGCCGTTGCTGGCGCCGCCGTCGGCCACGTTGCCGGCGAGGTCGCGGGCGTAGTAGGCGACGCTGTGCACGCCCTCGCCGATCGCCGGGGCCGAGACTTCGGCGCCGGGCTCGACGACCGGCTTGGCGCCGTCGATCCGGATCGCGGTGAAGGGGGCCGGCGCGTCGCCGTAGGGCAGCATCCCCGAGGCGTCGTCGGCCGCGGTCGCGGTCAGTTTCACCGGCTGGTTGGTCCAGCCGGCCGGCGCGCCGGAGAGCCGCACGACCGGCGGCGTCATGTCGACGTGCAGCGTCGTCCTGCCGGTGCTGCCCGAGCGCATGCCCGAGCCGGAGACGGCGACCGCGCTGACGTAGCTCGTGCCTTCAGGCAGGCCGGCGACCTCGAGCGCGTCGTCCGCGGCGCCCCCCGCGAGGTCGGTCTCGGCCGCGGTGCAGCGCTCGGCGGCGGCGCACGGCTCGCGGCCGGGAACGGGGTCGATCGCGACCGCGTAGCCGCGGATGCCGGAGGGCGGCTCGGCCCCGGGGTGCTCGAGCCGCAGGGCGAGCGGGAAGGCGTTGCGGCCGATCCAGGTTCCGAGCACGTGCGGGCTGACGGCAGCCGGCCGCGCGTCGTCGAAGCGCAGCTTCGCCACCGCCGCTGGGCCCTGGACGCCGTGGGAGTCCTCGAACCAGACTTCCGCCAGGTAGATGCCGGGGACGTCGGGCACCTGCATTTCGGCCGCGTCCGTCGCCCAGGGCAGCCGCCTTTCGCCGACCACCCAGCCTTCGGGGTTGCGGACGAGGTAGTGGGTTGCGGCGACCCCGGACGGGAAGCTCCACCTCAGGCGAAACCCCCGCGTCGCGTGCCAGCTTTCTTCGCCGCCTTCGACCCCGATGTCCGAGGGCGGCGCCGGTGCCGCGGCGGCGCTCGTGGCGCCGAGCGCCAGGCAGGCGATGGCCACGCCCAGCGCCGCGCGCGGCGCTTTGCTCGGCAACAGCCCGACGAAGCCGCCCCAAGCCCTCATGGCCCGAACTCCCCGGCGGGGCTGCCGCTCGACGTTCTCGACGACTGGGCGGCGGGGGCCGCTTCGACCGGTGCTGGCGGGGGGCTGTATTCGACCGCGCCGGCGCTCGCTTCGCTGCTCGCCTGCGCCGGTTCGCCCGCCGGCGCGGGGGCCTTTGCCCCTTCGTGCTTCGGTTCGGGCGCCGGCTGCGCCGCCGGTTCCGGCGCCGGCTGGTATTCGGTTTCGGGCGCGCCCGCTTGCTCGAGCACGCGGTGCGAGACCCGGTCGACCTTGGCCGCACGGCCGTGGTCCGGGGCGAGGCCGAGCGGCGCCGGCACGACCCCGCCCGCCACGCACGCGGCCGCCCCGCCGACGGTCCCGGCGCAGACCGCCAGCGCCTTGGCCAGCGCCGCCATCCCGGCGCCGCGCGTCCCGCCCGCCGCCGCGACCCCGCCGAGGGAGGAGTCCGCCGTGCCTCCCCCGCCGGGCAGCCGCGACTGCAGGCTCCAGAGCAGATCGCCCGCCCGGCCCAGCAGCGAGCGCGAGGCGGGCTGCGCGCCGGCCATCGCCGCGAGCGCGCCGGGCGCCAGGGCGGCGACGGTCGCGGGCGTCGCGCGGTAGGCGCGCATCGCGGCGCGGCAGCCGGCGCAGGCGCGCAGGTGCTCGCGCACCAGCGCCGCCTCCGCGGCGCCGGTCTCACCGTCGCAGTGGGCAGAGAGCAGCGGGCGCAGCTCGGCGCACCGGGTGCCGTCCTCGCTGTCGGCGAGGACGCGGCGGAAGCGCTCGCGCCCCTCGGCCACGCACCGATTCACTTTCGTGTGGCTAAACCCAGTCAGCTCGCCGATCTCGGCGTAGCTGTAGCCGGCGGCGAGCAGGGTCAGCGCGCGCCGCTCGGCCGGCTTCAGCGCCCGCAGCGCCTCGCGGCTGCGGGCGATCCGCTCGCGCCGCTCGGTTCGCTCGGGCGGGCCGTCGCCGGTGGCCGCCATCCGTGCCACCCGGTCGGCCGCCTCGGGTCCCGCGGCCGCTCCCCCCGGCCCGAGCAACCGCTCGCGCTGGGCGCGGACCGCCAGCGCCTCGTGCTTGACCACGGTCTGCGTCCAGCGGATCAGATCGCGCGGCTTTGCGCTCGGCGCTTTCTCCAGCAGGATCTCCAGCGCCCGCTGGTAGGCGTCCTCCGCGTCCTCGACGCAGAGCGAGTAGCGCATCGCCACCCTGCGCAGCGCGGCGTCGTCGCGCGCGATCAGCTCGACCGCGGCGCGCTTGCGCCTCGCCGCATCCTCTTCCCTCGACCCCACCAAACCGCTGTACCTCCCTATACCGATCTAGATCGCCAACCCGGACATGTGGTGCAAAGCTCGGAACGCCGCCACTCTCTCCCCCCAAATGGACGATTGATCGGGCGAAAAAGTCGCAAATTGCAGATAATGCGCGCGGGCGGCGGTCGCGGCGCTGCCCATGTAGCATCGGTCCTCGATGGCCACCTGCATCGTCACCGGCGGGGCCGGCTTCCTCGGCTCCCACCTCTGCGAGCACCTGCTGGGACAGGGCCATCGCGTGATCTGCATCGACAACCTCGAGACCGGCTCGCTGCAGAACATCGAGCACATCCGCGAGGAGGGCTTCGAGTTCCGCCACCTCGACATCACCGAGCGGGTCGAGGTCCCCGAGCCGGTCGACTTCGTCTATCACCTCGCCTCGCCCGCCAGCCCGATCGACTACCTGCGGCTGCCGTTGCACACGCTCAAAGTCGGCTCGCAGGGCACCCACCACATGCTCGGCCTGGCCAAGTTCAAGCGCGCCCGCTTCCTCCTCGCCTCGACCAGCGAGGTCTACGGCGACCCTCAGGTCCATCCGCAGACCGAGGACTACTGGGGCCACGTCAACCCGATCGGGCCGCGCGGCGTCTACGACGAGGCAAAGCGCTACGCCGAGGCGCTGACGATGGCCTACCACCGCCAGCAGGGGGTCGACACCTCGATCGTGCGGATCTTCAATACCTACGGCTCGCGCATGCGGGCGCACGACGGTCGCGCGATCCCGACCTTCCTCCGCCAGGCGCTCAAGGACCAGCCGCTCACCGTCTTCGGCGAGGGCAGCCAGACGCGCAGCTTCTGCTATGTCGACGACCTGATCCGCGGCATCGTCGCGCTCGCCGAGTCCGACGCGCACATGCCGGTCAACATCGGCAATCCCAACGAGTTCACCCTGCTCGAACTGGCCAAGACGGTGATCGAGGTGACCGACTCGCGCTCGCAGATCGTCTACGAGCCGCTGCCGGTCGACGATCCCCAGCAGCGCCGCCCCGACATCGGCCGCGCCCGCGACCTGCTCGGCTGGGAGCCCGAGGTGGAGCTGCGCGACGGGCTGCGGCGGACGATCGAGCGCGCCGGAGTCGAGCGCCTCGCCGGCGCCTCGGACTGATGGAGGAGCAGCGCACGATCGCGCCGATCGTCGGCCCCGACGACGAGCGCGTCTTCACCGACTCCGGGATCGAGATCGATCGCCTCTACGACGAGGACGATGTCGCGCCGGGGCTGGAAGAGCGGCTCGGGGCGCCCGGCGAGCCGCCCTTCACCCGCGGCATCCACGAGGGGATGTACCGCGACCGGCTCTGGACGATGCGCCAGTACGCCGGCTTCGCCACCCCCGAAGACACCAACGAGCGCTACCGCTACCTGATCGAGCATGGCTCGACCGGCCTCTCGATGGCCTTCGACCTTCCGACCCAGCTCGGCCGCGACTCCGACGATCCGCTCTGCCACGGTGAGGTCGGCCGCACCGGCGTCCCGATCGACACGATCGAGGACATGCGGATCTGCTTCGAGCAGATCCCGCTCGATGCGGTCTCGACCTCGATGACGATCAACGCCCCGGCGGCGATCCTGCTGCTGCTCTACGAGCTGGTCGGCGAGGAACAGGGGGTGCCGTCGGAGAAGCTGCGCGGCACGGTCCAGAACGACGTGCTGAAGGAGTACATGGCGCGGGGCAACTACATCTACCCGCCCGAGCCGACGATGCGCCTGACCACCGACATCTTCGAGTACTGCCGCGAGAACGTGCCGAAATGGAACACGATCTCGATCTCCGGCTACCACATCCGCGAGAAGGGCTGCTCGGCGGTGCAGGAGGTGGCATTCACCCTCTCCAACGCGATCGCCTACGTCGAAGCGGCGCTCGAGCGGGGCCTCGCGATCGACGAGTTCGCGCCGCGGCTCGCCTTCTTCTTCAACTGCCACAACAACGTCTTCCAGGAGGTCGCCAAGTTCCGCGCCGTGCGGCGGATGTGGGCGAAGATCGTCGAGGAGCGCTTCGGGGCGAAGGACCCCAACTCGATGAAGATCCGCTTCCACACCCAGACCGGCGGGGTGACGCTGCAGGCGCAGCAGCCGGAGGTCAACATCATCCGCGTCGCCCTGCAGGGCTTCGCCGCGGTCGCCGGCGGCACCCAGTCGCTGCACACCAACGGCTTCGACGAGGCGCTGGCGCTGCCGACCGAGCGCTCGGCCCGGATCGCCCTGCGGACCCAGCAGGTGCTCGCCCACGAGTCCGGCGTCGCCGACACCGTCGATCCCTTCGCCGGCTCCTACTTCGTCGAGTCGCTGACCGATGAGATCGAGCAGCGCGCCTGGGAGCTGATCGAGAAGGTCGAGGAGCTCGGCGGCTCGGTCGAGGCGCTCGAGTTCATGCAGCGCGAGATCGAGGAGTCGGCGCTCTCCTACCACGAGCGCTACAAGAGCGGCCAGGACATCGTCGTCGGCGTCAACAAGTACGTCACCGACCAGGTCGACGACGTCGACATCCTCCGCGTCGACCCCGAGTCCGAGCAGCGCCAGCTCGGCCGCCTGAAGGCGTTCAAGGAGCGCCGCGACCAGGCCGCCGTCGCGGAGAGGCTCGACGCCCTGCGCGACGTCGCCCGCGGCGAGGGCAACCTGCTGGCGCCGATCCGCGCCGCCCTCGCCACCGACGCCTCGATCGGCGAGGTCTGCGGCGCGATGCGCGACGTCTTCGGCGAATACCGGGGAGGAGCTTTCTTCTAGCCCTTTGGGGCAGTCCTAGGCGCGCCCATCCGATATTGACCCACTTCAGGTGTGGTCAATATCGGATGGGCGCGCAGGAAGCATCGCGGCGGCCCGACTGAGCTCGGCCCGGACCCGGCCCGGCTCGTACTTGATCTCGTAGTGGGTGAAGCGAAGCGGCGTCATGCCGGCGAGCGTGTGGGCGCGGTCACGGCGGGCGTCTCGCGTCTGGGTCGAGGCGGTTCGGTGGTAGCGCAGGCCGTCGGTCTCCACCACAAGGCCGAGATCCGGCCAGTAGAAATCGACCTCCCAGCCGTTGACGAGCTGTTTGGAAAGAGGAACGGGGAGGCCGGCCCGCTCCGCGATAGGCCGGAAGAGAAGCTCGAGATCCGAGTCCGAGAGGCGGAACGTGCGCTTGTCGAGGAGGGCACGTAAGGGCTTGGCTCCTGGCTTGCCCACGTAGCGCTCGACTTCTGTGCGCAGCGCCTCGGGATCGATCAGATCGCGCTTGTCCGCATCGTTGACCGAGCGCTCGACCACGAGAGCGCTGAGTTCGGCAGCGAGGTCTACGAGCGTGCGCGCCACCGCCGTCACGGGAATGCCGTCGACGATCTTGACGTCCTCTGGCGCGAGGCCCGGGCGGCCTCGAACCAGCAACCCAGGGCGCCGCAGTTCGCAGCGCCGCCTCACGCTGACGTCGATGCGGCCGCGCAACTCGCTGCCGATCCCCCAGAGCGCCGCCGCGCTGCGATGGCTCAGCATCGCCCCTTCGCCGCAGGCGAGCACCGCCGCCATCCAGCGCCGTTTTGGCGAGAGGTGCGGCCAGCCGACGGCGTAGACACCCCGCATGACGAGATGCAGTCGCCCCCTCGCGATCCGGTGCTCGATTTCGCGCGAGTTGAATCCCAGCGCCAGGAGCTGCCGGCGTGCGACCACGCCGTGTTGCCTCCCGGCCAGCTCCCAGGCCCGCCCACTCCGCTTGTCCTCGTGCCCATCCGACATTGACCACACCTGAAGTGGGTCAATGTCGGATGGGCACGAGTTCTCCCCCTGAATGGACCTATTCAGGCGCAAATTGCGGGAGGAATGAGGCGGTGGAGGTTGAAGCGGGCCTCAATGATCGAGGTCTCGCGGACGCTGATGAAGTCCGAGCCGGAGCTGGCGGAGCTACTTGCCGAGGTTGAGGGTGTTGAGGTGACGATGGCCGGGAAGGGCTTCGGCACCCGGGTCGAGGTCCGCGCCGCGGAGGGCTCGGGCCTCGACGAGGCCGACCTCGAGCACTTCCTGGACCGCCTCGCCAAGCCGCAGAAGCAGCCGTTCGGCAGCGCCTGAAAACCCGAAGGAGAGGAATCGAAATTGAACCTGATGAGGAAGCACCTGAGCGTCGCCAACGTCCTCTCGGCCATCGCCCTCTTCGTCGCCCTCAGCGGCGCCGCCTACGCGGCGACGACGACGGCCAAGAACTCGGTCAAGGCGTCGAGCATCGCCAAGGGCGCGGTGACGACGGCGAAACTGCGCAACGGGGCGGTCGCCGGCGCGAAGCTGCGCAACGGCGCCGTCACCACCTCCAAGATCGCCACCGGCGCGGTCGGCGCCTCCCAGATCGGCAACGGCGCGGTGCGCTCCGAACAGCTCGGCGGCAGCGTGGTGACCAGCGCGAAGCTGAAGAGCGGCGCCGTGACCGCCGAAAAGCTCGCCGCCAACGCGGTCGGCGCGAGCCAGCTCGGGGCCAACTCCGTCGCCACCGCGAAGATCCAGGAAGGCGCGGTGAGCGCCTCCAAGCTCTCCTCCAGCGTGCTCGCGAACGTGGTCAAGAACGTCATATCCGTGTCGAAAGCGCACGTGAGCGAAACTGCCGAAACCGAGACGGTCGTCGCAGAATGCCCGTCGGGGAGGCAGGCGATCGCCGGTGGGGCAAAGATCGTCGGGGGAGGCCCGAACATCGCGCTCACCGAATCCACGCCCGTGGTTGTCGGCGGAAAGTCGACGGGTTGGCAGGTCGGAGCGAGCGCGGTCAACCCACCCCTTACCTGGGCCGTCGAAGCGACCGCGATCTGCGCCGAATTCTGAGCGTTGGCTTGACGGCACCGCCTGGCGTGCCGAAATAGACTCCCGCGCTCGATGCGCGAGAGGAATCCGGTCACCCACGAGGAGAAGCTCGCCTACCTGCGCGAGCTGCGCGAGGCGGCGGTCCACTCGGCCTCCGAGGAGGCGGTCGAGAAGCAGCACGCGAAGGGCAAGCTGACCGCGCGCGAGCGGATCGAGAAGCTGCTCGATCCCGGCTCCTTCGAGGAGCTCGACACCTTCGTCCGCCACCGCACCTACGACTTCGAGATGCAGAAACGGCGCCCCTGGGGGGACGCCGTCGTCACCGGCCACGGCACCATAGAAGGAAGAACTGTCTTTGTCTTCTCGCAGGACTTCACCGTCTTCGGTGGCAGTCTCGGCGAGGTGATGGCGGAGAAGATGTGCAAGGTGATGGACCTCGCCGCCCAGGTCGGCGCGCCGGTGATCGGGATCAACGACTCCGGTGGCGCCCGGATCCAGGAGGGCGTCGTCAGCCTCGGCGCCTACGGCGACGTCTTCGTCCGCAACGTCAAGTGCTCCGGCGTGATCCCGCAGATCAGCCTGATCATGGGCCCCTGCGCCGGCGGCGCCGTCTACTCGCCGGCGATGACGGACTTCATCTTCATGGTCAAAGAGACCTCGCACATGTTCATCACCGGCCCGGAAGTGATCAAGACGGTGACCGGCGAGGAGGTCGAGTTCGAGGAGCTGGGCGGGGCGATGAGCCACAACACCAAGTCGGGCGTCGCCCACTTCGCCGCCGAGGACGAGGAGAGCTGCCTCGAGGACGTGCGCTACCTGCTCGGCTTCCTGCCCTCGAACAACCTCGAGGCCCCGCCGCGCTTCGCCCCCACCGACGACCCCGAGCGCGAAGACGTCGAGCTCGACACGATCGTCCCCGACGATCCCTCCAAGCCGTACGACATGCGCGACGTGATCGCCCGCATCGTCGATGACGAGGAGTTCTTCGAGGTCCACGAACACTTCGCCCGCAACATCGTCTGCGGCTTCTCCCGGCTCGACGGCTTCCCGATCGGCGTCGTCGGCAACCAGCCCGCCCACCTCGCCGGCGTGCTCGACATCGAGGCCTCCGAGAAGGCGGCGCGCTTCGTCCGCACCTGCGACGCCTACAACGTGCCGATCCTCACCTTCACCGACGTGCCCGGCTTCCTGCCCGGCACCGACCAGGAGTGGAACGGGATCATCCGCCACGGCGCCAAGCTGCTCTACGCCTTCACCGAGGCGACCGTGCCGAAGCTGACCGTCGTCACTCGCAAGGCCTACGGCGGCGCCTACGACGTGATGAACTCGAAGCACATGCTGGCCGACTTCAACGTCGCCTGGCCGACCGCCGAGGTCGCGGTGATGGGCCCCGAGGGCGCGGTCAACATCATCTACCGCAAGGACATCGCCTCCTCGCCGACGCCCGACGAGCGCCGCCAGAAGCTGATCGACGATTACAAAGCCCACTTCGCCAACCCCTACTCGGCGGCCGAGCGCGGCTACATCGACGACGTGATCGAGCCGCGCCAGACCCGCCCCAAGCTGGTCAAGGCGCTGCGCATGCTGCAGTCCAAGCGCGTCGAGGGGCCGAAGCGCAAGCACGGCAACATCCCGCTGTAGCGGGGCTACGGGCGCAGTTCGGTGAAGCCGGCGGCGGCGAAGTCGCCGTCGAAGGCGAGCGCCTCGCGGATCCCCCTGGCGCGCATGTAGGCGAAGCTGGTCGCGTCGACGAAGGAGTACTCGCGCTCGTCGTGCTGGCGCAGCCAGCGCAGGGCCTCGTCTTCGAGGTCTTCGGAAACCGGGACGACCTGAACGTGGCGATTCTCTCCTTCGACGGTGTCGAGGAAGTCGACGGCGCGGCCGTGCCAGAGCTTGCGACGGATCGTCGTCCAGGTCTCGCCGCGGACATGGTTGGAGGTGACTATTCGCCGGCCGGCGAGAGCCTCCAGCAGCCGCAGGGCCGCCACGTGATGCGTGTCGCGTTCGTCGGCACCCGCGACGAAGAACGAGGTGTCGGCGAAAATCAGGGGTCGGGATTCGACGGGCCGTAGACGACCTCGTCGATCGTCCGGTTGTCGTCGGGGTCGCTCGAGCCCGGTGACTGGAAGAACTTGAACAGCGGATCCTCCTCTATCGGCGGCAATGGCCGTATCTCCTCCCGCACGCAACGTCTGATCACCTCCGCCTTCGAGAGCCCCTCTTCTTCGGCGCGTCGCTCGACCGCCTCGTCCAGCTCGGGCTCGATCGATATCTGCAGTCGCTTCATGCGGGCCATTTTACATCACCTCCAGAGATGTAATGTAACAATTCAGCGCCGAAAGTGTCATTTTTTACGCGATGGAGGCCTGCCCGGGCGGATTGGGCCTCAAGGAACCGCGGTCGCCTCGGTCTCGACGCCGCCGCCCTTGATGCGGCCGCCGCCGCGAGCGGCCGTCGTGCCGCCCTCGTCGCGGGTCAGGCGGTGGGCGAGGTAGACGGGGATGATCGAGATCAGCACGACGATCACCGCGACGACGTTGACGACCGGCAGGTCGGTGGGCCGGAAGAGATGGGAGAAGATCCAGATCGGCAGCGTTTCTTCGCCGGCGCCGATCGTGAAGTTGGTGACGATGATCTCGTCGAAGGAGAGGGCGAAGGCGAGCAGCCCGCCGGCGACGAGGGCGCTGCGCATCCCCGGCAGGGTGACGCGGCGGAAGGTCTGCCAGGTGTTGGCGCCGAGATCCGCCGAGGCTTCCTCGAAGGAGGTCGAGAGCCTCCGCAATCGCGCCGTCGCGTTGTTGTAGACGACGACGATGCAGAAGGTGGCGTGGCCGACGATCACGGTGAAGAGGCTGAGCGGGATGCCGAGCACCTGGGTGAAGGTGTTGCTGAGGGCGACGCCGGTGACTATCCCCGGCAGGGCGATCGGCAGGACGACGAGGAAGGAGATCGTTTCGCGGCCGAAGAAGCGGTAGCGGACGACCGCCAGCGACGCGAGAGTGCCAAGCAGGAGGGCGATCGACGTCGCCGCGACGCCGGCCTCGACCGAGGTCAGGAACGCTTCGCGCACGGATTCGTTTTCGAAGGTCGCGGTGAACCACTGCGTGGTGAAGCCAGGCGGCGGCCAGGCGAGGATCTTGCTCGAGTTGAAGGCGTAGATCGCGATCACGATCAGCGGGACGTAGATGAACGCCAGGCCGACGCCGACCGCGATCCGGAGCAAGAGGGTTGCGCGGCGGGAGAGTCGCATGGCTAGATGTGCTCGAAGGCTCCCAGCCGCCGGGCGACCAGGAGGTAGGCGATCATCACGACTATCGGGACCAGCGCCAGCGCCGCCGCAAACGGCTGGTTGTTGGCGATGTTGCTGTAGATGACGTTGCCGATGAACTGGTCGTTGGAGACCAGCTTCGGGGTGATGTAGTCGCCCAGGGTGAGGGCGAAGGTGAAGATCGAGCCGGCGACGACGGCCGGGAAGGCGAGCGGCAGCAGCACCCGGCGGAAGGTGGTGAAGGGCGAGGCGCCGAGATCCTCGGAGGCGCTGATCAGCGAGTTCGGGATGCGCTCCAGCCCGGCGTAGATCGGCAGGATCATGTACGGCAGCCAGAGGTAGCTCATCACCAGCCAGACCGCCACCTGGCCGTAGCCGGGGCTGTGCAGGCCCAGCGGCGCCAGCGCCCAGTCGATGACGCCGTTGGCGGAGAGCATCGTGCGCCAGGCGTAGACCTTGACCAGGTAGCTCGACCAGAGCGGCAGGAGGATGCCGACGACGAGCAGAGCCTTGCCGCGCCGAGTCGCGATCTTCGCCATGTAGAAGGCGATCGGGAAGGCGATCACCGCGTCGGTGAAGGTGACGAGGAGCGCCGTGCGCACCGTGCGCCAGACGATGTCCCGGTAGACCGGTTCTTCGATCAGCGTTTCGAAGTTTTCGAGGCTGAAGCCCTTGATGACCTCGCCGCTGAGTGGGTCGACCGACCAGAAGGCGGTGACCAGCAGGATCGCCAGCGACCCCAGATAGCCGATCACCAGCCAGCCGACCGGGCCGGCGAGCAGGCTCCCCACCTGCAGACGGCGGCGGCCGTGGAGGAAGCCGGAGAGCCTGTGGCCCACCGACTCCCTCCGTGCGACCGCCGCCTCGACGCTCACCTGCTCAGCTCCGGTGGATCAGCCTTTGATCGCGGTCCAGGCCTGGACCCATTCGTTGTAGTCCTTGCAATCGCTTTCGCCGTTGCCGCATTCGGAGACCGGCGTCTCCCAGTAGTAGACGCGTTTCCAGAACCCCGGGTTTTCGGCGTGGTATTTGGCGCAGAAGTCCGCTTCCGCGGTGTGTTCGCAGGCCAGGCTCTGCGCCGGCGCCTCGCCGAAGAATTCAGCCACTTCGGCATTCGCCTGCGGCGAGACGATCCAGTTCATCCACATGTACATGCAGTTCGGATGCTTCGCCTTGGAGCTGATCATCCAGGTGTCCGACCAGCCGGTAGCGCCCTCCTTTGGCAGGAACCCCTGGCTCGCCGGGCTCGCCGCCATCGGCTTGCCTTCGGCTTTGAGGGCGAAGTACTGGTACTGCCAGGTCGTGCCGACCGCGTTGTCGCCGCTGCCGAAGGCCTGGATCTGCTTCGCCGCGTCGGACCAGTATTCGCCGACGTTGGCACGCTGTTCCTTCAGCAGGCTCACCGCGGCTTCGAACTGTTCTTCGTTCAGCTCGTAGGGGTTTTCGATCCCCAGGCTCGGTTCGTGGAACTTCAGGTAGACCGCCGCTTCGGCGATCGACATCGGGTCGTCGTACTGGCTGATCTTGCCCTTGTACTTCGCCGCCACCTTGGGGTTGAAGGTCACTTCCCAGGAGTCGGGCGCCGGCTTGACCGAGTCTTCGTTCCACATCAGCAGGTTGGCGCCGCGGCCGTGGGGGATGCCGTAGTGGACGCCTTCGAAGGTGTTGTAGGGCTGGTTCTTCAGGTCGCTGAAGATCGTCTTGTAGTTGGGCACGAGGCCGACGTTGACCGGGGCGACGTCGCCGCCGTCGACCAGACGGGCGGTGGCGTTGCCCGAGGCCGAGACGCCGTCGTACTGGCCGGTTCGCATCAGCTCGACCATTTCGTCGGAGGTGTTGGCCTGCTTGTCGCTCACCTTGCAGCCGGTGTTCTGTTCGAACGGCTTGACCCATGGTGATTCGACGTAGCCGGGCCAGGAGATCAGGCTGAGCGCTCCCTCGCCCTTGCCGAGCTTGGTCATTTCTTCGCCGCCCGAGCTGCTGTTGCTGCTGGAGCCGCAGCCGGCCAGCAGGAGCATGAAGGCAAGCAGGCCGGCGATGATCAGCCAGGCCGTCCGTGCCGGGTGTGCAGGATGGGTCCTCACGGTGATTCCTCCTCGTTCGTTTTCCCACGGACGGCGACCGCGTGCTCCGGGCGCCAGCCCACCAGTACCTCCCTGCCCTGCTCGGACGGGGCGTCGACCGACATCCCGTCCACGTTCTGCCGTACGAGTTGAAGCTCGCCGCCGCGCTCCAGCGCGACGGTGTAGCGCGTGACCATTCCGGCGTAGGAGACGTCGGCGATGCGGCCGCGCTCGGTGCGAAGGCCGTTGGGCGCGTGCGCGGGGTCGAGCAGCTGGATCTTCTCCGGCCGGATCGTGAAGCGGTCGCCGTCGCGCTCGAGCATGTTGGAGACTCCGACGAAGCCGGCGACGAACTCCGTCGCCGGGTGCTCGTAGAGCTCGACCGGGGGGCTGACCTGCTCGATCCGGCCCTGGTTGAAGACGGCGATGCGGTTGCTCATCGTCAGCGCCTCGTCCTGGTCGTGGGTGACGTAGACGAAGGTGATCCCGACCTCGCCCTGGATCGTCTTCAGCTCGACCTGCATCTGCTCGCGCAGCTTCAGGTCGAGGGCGCCGAGCGGCTCGTCGAGCAGCAGCACCCGCGGCCGGTTGACGATCGCCCGTGCCAGCGCGACCCGCTGGCGCTGCCCGCCGGAGAGCTCGCCGGGCTTGCGCCCGCCGTAGCCGGGCAGGCGGACCATCTCCAGCGCCTCGTCGCGCCGCCGCTCCCGCTCCCGCTTGCCGACCCCGCCGATGCGCAGGCCGTAGGCGACGTTCTCGCCGACGGTCATGTGGGGGAAGAGGGCGTAGTCCTGGAAGACGGTGTTGACCGCCCTGTCGTAGGGCGGGACGCCGGCGACGTCGCGGCCGGCGAGCTCGATCGTGCCGCCGCTCGGGTCCTCGAACCCGGCGATCATCCGCAGCGTCGTCGTCTTGCCCGAGCCCGACGGCCCGAGCATGGTGAAGAACTCTCCGGCCGCGACCTCCAGGTCGATGCCCGCAACCGCCTCCACCTCACCGTAATGCCTGGTGAGGTTGGAGAGGCGGATGTCAGGCGAGTCGACTACACGAACAGTCTAGAAGCCTGCCGGATGGCGGGCGACAAAACCTTCGTTGCTGAGCAGTTCTTCGTGCCAGCGCGGGCCGGTGCCTTCGGCGTCGCCGGCGGTGTCCCAGCGGAAGCCGGCGATCACCGCGTAGGCATGGCCGGCGTTGGCGTAGATCGTGATCCAGCGGCCTTCCCCTTCCAGGCCCCAGGTCTCCATCGGGCCCGAGGGCAGCGGGCTTTCGAGGAATTTCCCGCCGTGCAGGGCGTAGCTGACCGAGCCCGAGCAGTCATAGCCGGCGGACGAGAACGAGGCGTGGCCACCGCCGTAGATGTAGGGCTTGGTGTGGATCCGGTTGGCGGCCGCGATCACGGCCTTGACCCGCGTCGGCGCCGCGGCGGGGGGGATGAGGATCCCGTTGGGCAGCAGACGCGCTTTCGGCGTCGGGGTGCAGATGTCGATTTCGGCCGGGGTGATGCCGCCGCCCGTGCACTGGGCGGATGCCCCGGCGGGGGCGAGAAGGGCGATCGCGACAAGCGCGAAAGCCGCCGCCAGCCCTGCCCTTAGCTTGATTTGGTTCGTAAGCAAACCGATCTCCTTCGTCTGCCTACGGGGTTAGCTGTCGGGCTGGCGCGAAAGGAGCTTGCGCCCCCGCCCTAAGGCGGGTTAGCCCCGAAAACGTGGTTCCCCCGTTCCCGCGGCGCCTCCTGCGAGCGGGATTCGGCGTTTCGGTTGTTCGGAACGGCGGGGAGTGTAGACGATCGCCCGGCCGGATGCTCACACGACACAAACATTTATCCGGCCTTCGCGCTTTCATCCCGGATTCCTCTCGACAGACCGGCTGCTAGCTTGCGCCTTGAGATGGAACTTGCGGGCCGCTCAGCACTGCTCACCGGCGCCACCGGCGGCCTCGGCCGCGCGATCGCCTCGGCTCTCGCCGGCCGCGGCGCGACCCTGATCCTCAGCGGCCGCAAGGCCGACGCGCTCGAGGCGCTCGCAGCCGAGCTGCCGGGCGAGGGACACCGCGTGCTCCCGGCCGACCTGGCCGAGCCCGGCGCCGCCGAGAAGCTGGCGGCCGAGGCCGGCCCGGTCGACGCCCTCGTCGCCAACGCCGGCCTGCCCGGCACCGGCCTGCTGACCGACTTCACTCCGGACGAGGTCGCACGCGCCCTGCGCGTCAATCTCGAGGCGCCGATGCTGATGGCGCGCGCTCTCTACCCGGCGATGGTCGAGCGCGGCTCCGGCCACCTCGTCTTCGTCTCCTCCCTCAATGGCAAGGTTGCCAGCCCGCGCACCTCGATCTACAGCGCGACCAAGTTCGGCCTGCGAGGCTTCGCCCTCGGCCTGCGAATGGACCTCAGCCCTCGGGGAATCGGCGTGTCCCTCGTGTCTCCGGGCTTCGTCCGCGAGGCCGGCATGTTCGCCGACTCGGGCGCGAAGCCGCCGCCGGGGATGGGGACGGCCACGCCCGCCCAGGTCGCCGCCGCAGTGGTCAGGGCGGTCGAGCGCGACAAGGTCGAGGTGGTCCCCGCACCGCTCCAGCTACGCGTAATGTCCCACTTCGCCCTGGCGACCCCGGCCATCTCCGTCCGCGCCCAGAGCGGCGCGGTCGGCCAGAAGGCGGCCAAAGCCGTCGCCGACGGCCACCCCGCCGACAAGCGCTGACCTTCTGGCCCGGGGATGGCCCGGCCTGCCCGTTTCGCACTGTTGGCGGACAGGCCGGGCTGTTAGCTCCGCATTCTTAGCTCCCCTTCAGGATGCCCAGCAACGGTGCGACCGCGTCGGTAGACGTGACCTCCATCTCACTCACCCCCTCTCCTCCTCATTCCCCGGGCTCCATGCCCGAGGGGGAGTGGGAGGGTATGAATGTCATTTGAGCGGTGAGATTCTTATGACAGCACAGGATTTCCGACCCTCTCTAGAGCGTCTAAGCTCGGGCGCTACTGATTGCGAGCAGCAGGTCTGATTGGAGGGTTGGCGTTTTGAAGACTGAACCGGAGATTGGGCGGAAGTCCCTGAAGAAGCGCGCGCGGCTGCCGGACGCCGCGCTTCCCTACGCGATCAAGCACTGGATCAAGCTCCAGGCGCTGATCATCCTCCACGACGGCGAGTTCACCACCAGCGAGATCGCCGAGATGATCGGCGAGGACGTGAAGCTCGTCAGCGGCCACATCCGCGGCCTCTACGACTCGGGCAGCATCGAAGTGGCCGACTTCAAGACGGTCGGCAACCACCGGATGCCGGTCTACCGCGCGGTCGCTGTTCCGTGGATCAGCAGTGAGCAGTACAGCCAAATGTCGCTCGAGGAATGTCACGACATGGCCGGCGTGGTCTTGCAAGGTCTTGTCGCCGAGTCGCTTGCCTCCTACCAGGCCGGGAAGATGGACGACGACGAGGAGCTTGCGGTGATCTGGGACGTGATGAACCTCGATGCCCAGGGCAATCGGGAACTCACGGCGCGGGAGACCGCCTTCTGGGAAGACACGCGGGGCATCAACGCGAGGGCTGCAAACCGAATGGCGGAGTCGGGTGAGGAGGGAACCTCCAGGATCGTCGCCTTCCTTGGCTTCAAGCGCGCGAGGCAAGGGAAACCGAGAATCATGAGGCAACTCAGAAAAAAATGAGCGGTAACGAAACTCAGGTTGCCAAGTCCGTACCGTATTGAGATCGTGCAGTACTCCAAAGGCAAACGAGGAGGAGCACGATGCCGGAGTCCGGAAGAGGATCGCCGAAGAGGGGCAGCGGGAAAGGCGGGAAGGCCAACGGGCGGGGCGGCGGCAAGTCCTACGATGAGGCCGATCTCATCCGCGGCCTCAATCACCCGCTGAGGAGGCAGGCGCTGCGTCTTCTCCATCGCACGAAGCGGCCGATGAGCCCGGTGCAGATCGAGGCCGAGCTGAAGCTGGGGAAGGAGCCGAAGGAACAGCTCAGCCAGATCGGCTACCACGTCACCACGCTGGCCGGCTACCGGCTGATCTCCAAGGTCGGCGAACGGCAGGTCCGCGGTGCGATGGAGCACTTCTACAGCTCGAACGTCTCCCGCGTCGCGTCGGTGCGAGAGCTTCTCGAGAGCACCCGCGAGGCGGACGAAGCACGACCATGGCCCCAAGGTCGGGAGTAGAGCCGGAGAGTCCGCTCGCCGAGCAGGACCGCCTGCTGGAGCACGCGGTCCTCACGATGGTTCTCGACCTGCATCCCGAACACCTGACGGTGGCCGAGCTGGTGCTGAAGTTGGCCAGGGACCGGGAGCCCTACGACGAGATGCAGATCCCCCAAGCGATCCGCGAGCTGAGGGCCTCGGGCCTGCTGCGCCAGAGCGAAGACGTCGTGCGGCCGACACACGCCGCAGTCCGCATGGCCGATCTCTGCGCTTGACGCTGACGTCGCCACGCCCATCCGATTTTGACCCCCCCAGGCTGTGGTCAATGTCGGCTACGCCGATCGCGGTCGCCGCTTCGTAGGATGGACATATGAGCAGTGACTCATTCGGTGCCCGTTCGACCCTCGAGGCCGGCGGCCGCTCCTACGAGATCTTTCGCCTCGACGCGCTGCAGGAGCGCTTCGACGTCGCCCGCCTGCCCTACTCGCTGAAGGTCCTGCTGGAGAACGTGCTGCGGCTCGAGGACGGCAGCTCGGTCACCGCCGCCGACGTCGAGGCGATCGCCTCCTGGGACGCCGCGGCGGAGCCCTCGATCGAGATCCCCTTCCAGCCGGCGCGGGTGCTGATGCAGGACTTCACCGGCGTCCCCGCGGTCGTCGACCTGGCGGCGATGCGCGACGCGATGGCCGAGATCGGCGGCGACCCGGAGAAGATCAACCCGCTGGTCGACGTCGACCTGGTGATCGACCACTCGGTCCAGGTCGACGCCTTCGGCAACGAGCGCGCCTTCGCCGTCAACGCCGAGCGCGAGTTCGAGCGCAACCGCGAGCGCTACTCGTTCCTCAAGTGGGGGCGCGAGGCCTTCGACAACTTCAGCGTCGTGCCGCCGGCGACCGGGATCTGCCACCAGGTCAACCTCGAGCACATCTCCAAGGTCGTCTACAGCCGCGAGCGCGGCGGCGCGCTGCAGGCCTACCCCGACACGCTGGTCGGCACCGACTCGCACACGACGATGGTCAACGGCCTCGGCGTGCTCGGCTGGGGCGTGGGCGGGATCGAGGCCGAGGCGGCGATGCTGGGGCAGCCGGTCTCGATGCTGCTGCCCCAGGTGGTCGGCTTCAAGCTCGACGGCGAGCTGCCGGCGGGGGCGACCGCAACCGACCTGGTCCTGACCGTGACCGAGATGCTGCGCGAGCACGGCGTCGTCTCCAAGTTCGTCGAGTTCTTCGGGCCGGGCCTGTCGACGCTTGGCCTCGCCGACCGGGCGACGATCGGCAACATGTCGCCGGAGTTCGGCTCGACCTGCGCGATCTTCCCGATCGACGCCGAGACGCTGCGCTACCTCGAGCTGACCGGGCGGCCGACCGAGACGCTCGAGCTGGTCGACGCCTACGCCCGCGAGCAGGGCATGTTCCACGATGCCGATTCCGGAGGACCCGGTCTTCTCGGCGACGCTGGAGCTGGACCTGGGCGAGGTCGAGCCGAGCATCGCCGGGCCGAAACGTCCGCAGGACCGGGTGCCGCTGGCGCGAGGCCAAGCAGGCCTTCCTCGAGGCGATGGAGGAGTTCGACCCCGAGGCGGCCGAGCAGATGGGCAACGGGATCGACGAGGCGAGCGAAGAGTCCTTCCCCGCCTCCGACCCGCCGGCCGAGGACCACGACGACGACGCGCGGCCGGCCGCGGCCGGCGCTCAGCGGCGGCCCCCGCGGCGACGCTCGACGGCGGCAGCGGCGACCAGGTCGAGGTGACGCTGGAGGACGGCACGACGGTCGAGCTCGACCACGGCCGCGTCGTGATCGCCGCGATCACCAGCTGCACCAACACCTCCAACCCCTCGGTGATGATCGGCGCCGGGCTGCTCGCCCGCAACGCGGTGCGGCGCGGCCTGAAGCGCAAGCCGTGGGTGAAGACCTCGCTCGCGCCCGGCTCGACCGTCGTCACCGACTACCTCGAGAAGGCCGGCCTGACCGAGTACCTCGACGCGCTCCAGTTCAACCTGGTCGGCTACGGCTGCACCACCTGCATCGGCAACTCCGGCCCGCTGCCGCCGGAGATCAGCGCCGCGGTAGAGACCCAGGACCTGACCGTCTGCGCGGTCCTCTCCGGCAACCGCAACTTCGAGGGGCGGATCAACCAGGACGTGAAGGCGAACTACCTCGCCAGCCCGCCGCTGGTCGTCGCCTACGCTCTCGCCGGCCGCATGGACGTCGACCTGACCAGCGAGCCGCTGGGGGAGGGCTCGGACGGCGAGCCGGTCTACCTTCGCGACGTCTGGCCCGATCCCGCCGAGGTGAAGGAGATGATCGGCCGCTCGATCGCCTCCGAGATGTTCACCCGCAACTACGGCGGGGTGCTGGAGGGAGACGACACCTGGAAGGCGGTCGAGGTCCCCCAGGGCGACCGCTACACCTGGCCCGACTCGACCTACGTCCGCAGGCCCTCCTTCTTCGACGGGATGCCGGCCGAGCCGCCCCCGATCGAGCCGATCGCCGGCGCCCGCGTGCTGGCTCTGCTCGGCGACTCGATCACCACCGACCACATCTCGCCGGCCGGGGCGATCAAGAAGGCGAGCCCGGCGGGGGAGTGGCTGATCGAGCAGGGCGTCGAGCCGCGCGACTTCAACTCCTACGGCTCCCGCCGCGGCAACCACGAGGTGATGATCCGCGGCACCTTCGCCAACATCCGCCTGCGCAACCGCCTGGTCGAGCGCGCCGGCGGCTTCACCCGCCGCTTCCCCGGCGGCGAGGAGACGACGATCTTCGAGGCGGCGACGGCCTACGCGGGCGAAGGGGTGCCGCTGGTCGTCCTCGCCGGCAAGGAGTACGGCTCGGGCTCCTCGCGCGACTGGGCGGCGAAGGGGACCAAGCTGCTCGGCGTCCGCGCCGTCATAGCCGAGTCCTTCGAGCGCATCCACCGCTCCAACCTGATCGGCATGGGCGTCCTCCCCCTCCAGTTCCCCGCCGGCGAGTCGATCGACTCCCTCGGCCTGACGGGGGAGGAGGTCATAGACATAGGAGACCTCGAAGACGGCCAGGCCAAGACCGTCACCGTGAAGGCAGGCGACACCGAATTCGAGGCAACGGTCCGTCTAGACACCCCGAATGAGGTCACGTATTTCCAAAACGGCGGCATCCTGCAGACCGTCTTGAGGAATTTAAGAAATTGACCTTGCGCGTTTTGGCGCGGGCCGGACAAGCGAGGCAAGGACGCAGGGAGGCCGAATAGCAGCGCTATTCGGCCGACCGAGGACGCCGCATCGCGCCAGTCCGGCACCGCCAAAACGCGCAAGGCGGTGCAGGAGGGTCGCGGGAGGCAGGGGGTCCGCGCGACCCTCGCTGCACCTGCGTCGGTAGCCAGGGAGGGATGCCGACGCGCCTGTTCCCCCAGGCTGGGACTGCCCGAATGGAACAGTCAGTATCTACCTATAACGGGTGGCGGCCCCGGGGTCAAGGTCTCCTGAGCGGATCTACGGGGTTTCCGCGACTTTTCCCGCATGGTTTGCGACGCCCCACCCCTTGCGTTCGATCAGCTCGATCCCGATCACGCTGCCGACCGGTCCCACCGGGGTGAGCGTCGCCGCCAGCAACGTATAGGGCGCCTCACGCCTCACGCACGCCACCCAGATGAAGATGCAGAGCGCCACGAACCCCAGCCCGTGCGCCCACCCGAAGACCATCGTCTCGGTTTCGAACCCGGGCAGCAGCCAGAACGCGATCAGCGCGCTGAAGATCCCCAGCTCGACCCACGAGAGCCGCTTGACCCAGACGAACAGCTCGCCGGGGACCGGCTTGCGCATCAGCCCCCCGGCGTCAGCGCGGTGAGCACGATCCGCTCCTGCTCGCGCGCGTGCGCCACCGAGTAGCCCTCGCCGGGGCTGGCGCGCGTCGGTCGGCCGACGTAGCCCAGCTCGACGCCCTCGGGCAGCAGGTCGGGCAGGCGGCGCGACATCACCTTCCAGCAGCCCATGTTGCGCGGCTCCTCCTGCGTCCAGACCAGCTCCTTCAGGTTCGGGTAGGAGGCGATCAGCTCGCTCAGCTGCTCCCTGGCGAAGGGGTAGAGCAGCTCGACCCGGGCGATCGCGACGTTCTCCGCCGCCTCGCGCCGCTCGCTCGCGTCCATGTCCCAGAAGACCTTGCCGGTGCAGAGCACGAGGCGCTCGACCTTCTCGCGCCGCCCGGCCGCGGCCGGGTCGTCGATGATGAACTGGAAGTGGCCGTCGGTCAGTTCCTGCGGCGTCGCGGTGGCGCGGTCGAGGCGCAGCAGGCCCTTCGGGGTGAAGACGATCAGCGGCCGCGGCTTGCGGATCAGCGCCTGGCGGCGCAGCAGGTGGAAGTACTGGGCGGCGGTGCTGGGGTTGGCGATGCGGATGTTGCCCTCGGCGGCGAGCGCGAGGAAGCGCTCGATGCGGGCGCTGGAGTGCTCGGGCCCGGAGCCCTCGTAGCCGTGCGGCAGGAGCAGCGTCAGCCGGCTGGTCTGCCCCCACTTGGCCTCGCCGGAGACGATGAAGCTGTCGATGATCACCTCGCCGGCGTTGGCGAAGTCGCCGAACTGCGCCTCCCAGAGGACCAGCGCCTTCGGGTCGGCGGCGGAGTAGCCGTACTCGAAGCCGAGGCAGGCGATCTCCGAGAGCGGGCTGTTGTAGAGCTCGAACGGGGCGATGGCGTCGTCCAGGTTCTGCATCGGGCAGTAGGGCAGCCCGGTCTTCTCGTCGTGGAGGACGAGGTGGCGGTGGGAGAAGGTGCCGCGCTCGGTGTCCTGGCCGGTGAGGCGGATGTGGATCCCCTCGGTCAGCAGCGAGGCGAAGGCGAGCGCCTCGGCGTGGCCGAACTCGATGCCGCCGCTCGCGCAGGGCGTCGACGCGTCTGCCCAGCGGCTTGCGCAGCTTGCGGTGGACGGTGAAGCTCTCCGGCACCTTCAACAGCGCCTCGTTCAGCTCGCCCAGCCGCTCGGCCCTCACCGCGGTCTCGACCGGAGGGCTGGCGCTGCGGTCGAGCTCGCCGGTCGAGCTCGTGGTCACGGTCGGGTCTTCGTAGTCGCCCAGCTCCATCTTCTCGCGCAGGTCTCCGAGCGCGGCCCGCATCTCCTCGTGGCGCTCCGTGCGCGCCGCCTCGACGTCCTCGCGCTCGATCGTCCCCTCCTCGATCAGCTTCTCCGCGTAGATCTCCGAGACCGGCGGGTGGGCCTTGATCTTGGCGGCGATCGCGGGCTGGGTGTAGGCGGGCTCGTCGGTCTCGTTGTGGCCGTAGCGGCGGTACCCGATCACGTCGATGACGATGTCGCGGCCCCAGCGCTCGCGGTAGGCCATCGCCAGGCGGATCGCCGCCGAGCAGGCCTCGACGTCGTCGGCGTTGACGTGGACGATCGGCACGTTGAACCCCTTCGCCATGTCGGCCGCGTACGGGGTCGAGCGGGCGTCCTCGGGATCGGTGGTGAAGCCCACCTGGTTGTCCTGGATGATGTGGATCGTGCCGCCGGTGGCGTAGCCGCGCAGCGCCTGCAGGTTGAGCGTCTCGGCGACCACCCCCTGGCCGGGGAAGGCGGCGTCGCCGTGCAGCAGGACCGGCACCGCGTGCTTCGGGCCGGTGCTCGACCTTCGCCCCCTCGAACTTCGACTGGACGAAGCGGGTCGCGCCCTCGACCACCGGGTCGACGAACTCGAGGTGGCTGGGGTTCGGGTAGAGCCGCACGGAGACCTTCTCGCCGTCGTGGGTCTCGTAGATGCCCTGGTGGCCGTAGTGGTACTTGACGTCGCCGGTGCCGCCGTGGGGGATCGCGGCGACCGCCTTCACCTGCTCGATCTGCTTGGCGCCCTCGAACTCGGCGAGGATCGACTCGACCGAGCGGCCGAGGTTGTGGGCGAGGACGGCGAGGCGGCCGCGGTGGGCCATGCCGAAGACGACCTCCTCGGCCCCCGAGCGGCCGGCGAGGGTGACCAGCTCGTCGAGCATCGGGACGACCGCGTCGAGTCCCTCGATCGTGAAGATCTTCTGCCCCAAATAGGCTTTCTCGATGAAGCGCTCGAACTCGAAGACGTCGATCAGGCGCTTCAGCAGGCGGCGTTTCTCGTCCTCGGCGAGCGGCTGGCGGTGGGCGCCGGTCTCGACCATCTCCTGCAGCCAGGTGCGCTGCTGGTGCGAGGAGAGGTGCTCGAACTGGTAGGCGATCGTGCCGCAGTAGGCCTCGCGCATCCGCGGCAGCACCTCGAGCAGGGTCTCGCCGGGGACGCCGATGCGGAGGATCGAGGCCGGGATGCGCGCCATCAGCTCCGGCGTCAGGTTGAGCCTCTCGGGCTGGATCGCCGGGTCGCCCTGCGGCTCGCGGCCGAGCGGGTCGAGGCGGGCGGCGAGGTGGCCGTGGGTGCGGTAGCCCTTGAGCAGCGAGGTCGCCGCCTGCACCGCCCCGAGCAGCTCCTCGTCGGGCTGGCGCCGGGGCGCTCGGCGCAGCCGGGGCGCCGAGCGGGGGGCGCTAGGCGGAGGCCGGGTGGGCGGCGGCGAGCGGCGCCGGCGTCGATGCCGAGGTCGGCGGCGACCGACTCGTAGAAGCCGTCCTCGCCGTCGAGCAGCGCTTCGATCCGGCGCAGGAACGCGCCCGACTCGGCCCCCTGGATCACCCGGTGGTCGTAGGTCGAGGTCAGCGTCATCGATCTTCGAGACGCCGAGCTGGCGCAGCCGCTCGGGCGAGGCGTGCGCCCACTCGGGCGGGTAGGCGATCGCGCCGGCGGCGACGATCGCGCTCTGGCCCTTCATCAGCCGCGGGACCGAGGCGATCGTGCCGATCCCGCCGGGGTTGGTCAGCGAGATGTTCGTCCCCTGGAAGTCGTCGGCGGTCAGCTTGTTCTCGCGCGTCTTGGTGATCAGGTCCTCGTAGTAGGTGTGGAAGGCGGCGAAGTCGAGCCCGTCGGCGCCCTTGATCGCCGGCACCATCAGGCTGCGCGAGCCGTCCTTGCGCTCGACGTCGACCGCGATGCCGAGGTTGACCGGCCCGTTCTCGATCGCGAACGGCTTGCCTTCGCGCTCGACGAAGCTGCGCGTCATCACCGGCCACTCCTTGGCCGCCCGCACGATCGCCCAGGCGATCAGGTGCGTGAAGGAGACCTTCAGCCCCCGCTCCTTGACCAGCCCGTTGATTGCCCGCCGCTTAGCGTCCAACGTGTCCACGGCCACCGTCCGGAACGAAGTAGCGGTAGGAACCTCCCGGCTCTCCCCCATAGCCAGAGCCAAAATCGCAGCAGGCCCCCGAAGCTGCTTCTCCGCTCCGCCCGAGAGCGGCCGCGCCCAGCCTGCCCCGTTGGCAGCGGCCAGCACATCCTCCTTGGTCACCTTCGCCCCCG
>CAVPCU010000002.1:0-859550 GCA_963702575.1 uncultured Solirubrobacterales bacterium
AACCCCAGGGACTGTGGGCATCATTGTTTGGCAAGGAGGCCGATAAGTGACCAATAGAAAAGGCAGCAAAGGTGTGGGTTCCGGCGGCCAGCCCAAAGGCCCCAGTCCGCTGAAAAAGAGCGGTCGGCGCGGCCGTCCAGCGCGGGGGCAGGGGAAATCCTACAGCAGGTGCCCCGCCCAGACCCGCTGAAAGGCAAACCAGGCAGTGACAAACCTGGCAAAGGCGGAGGCTGAGCCAGAACTGTGACCGTGCGCAGTGACCACATCGAGCGCGCCCGCGAGTTGCTCGCGAAGCGCCTGGAGGAGCTCGCCGTCGAGCGAGAACCTGCCGGCAGCACTTGAGGTGCTCGCCCAGCATGCCCCGCGTCCCGAACCGCACCCGCCACATAAGCCGGCGCCGAAGCGAAGGCGGCGGCGCGGCCGCACCTCACAGGGCAAGTGAGCGAAGACCCCTGGGGCGACCTCGATCGCCGCTACGCCAACAACGAGCGCGAGCAGTTTTTGCTCCTCTTCTTTGTCGAGCAGTTCGCCGCCGCCGCAAAGATGATCCGCGGCGGCGACCTGACCGAGCTTCGGATCGCGCTCGTCACCGTCGACAAAATGTGGGTTGAGGTCCTCCTGCATCACCAAAAGGAGAAGGTGTTCCGGATTGCCGCCCAGGACTGGCGTCACGACGTGCCCAGGTACGATCGCGAGGGCCGCCGTAGGCTCGGTAACGACTTCAATGCCCGGGTGCAGCTCGCTGGCAAGGGGACCGAGGATGTCGTAGTGAGCCGTGTCTTTCGGGCGCTGCTAGACGAAGGCGGGCAGGCGATCTTTCGTACCGCCCACGCCTACCGCAACCGCGTTTACCACGCCGACCATCACAACCCCGCGGTCCTTCCCCTGATCAGCGCCGCCTACCTCGTTGCTGTCGGCGAGGCTTTCGTTCGCTACCAACCAACCAGTTATGGCTAAGCACTCCCAACGCTTCGGTCAAGCGGCTTGCCGAGTACGGGCTCGATGGTGGGGGAGGGGAAGCACTGGCCCGAGATGTTCGCCCCCGCAGAGGCGGCTCGCGCAATCATCGACCATCTCGGTGCCGGGCTTGCTCCCGAGCTAGACGCTACTCGCACCGAGCTGAGCGAGGATCTGATTTCCCGGGCCGCGTGGGCCGATGCGATGGTCGTCGAACTCGGCCGGGAAGAGCTCAGGATCGCGAGCAAGTTTAATGGGGCCTGCGTTGGGGCACCTATTGGGAGGAGATCCTCGAGCAAGATCCCGATTTCGAGGCGCTCGACATCGAGTTTGTCAAGCTGTCGCGCCGAATCGAGAGGGAATGTCACGACGGAGAGCAGTGGCTGGCGCGCCAGGAGCGGCTCACAGGAGGTCGCCGAGCGCCGTAGCAAAATGGTGTTCGTCGGCTTTCAGGGCTACGAGACCGACTTGGCCTGGGCGAGATCGAGGCGGTTGGTTTGCCCGCCACCGCCCGGGTCTGGGGTCCGAAGGCAATACCAGCCTCTTTGACCGCTACCGGGCGCTCGATCAGCGCATCGAGCGGCTGGAGCGCGCCCTCGATGAGGCGGCAACCGGGTGGGACCGCCACTTACAGGCCGAAGAAGACCGAGCCCGAGGTAACTGAGCTGGGCCAGCTCGCCGACGGTGCTACCGACAGCTCGAAGAGCCAGCCACCATTCCCCACCGGCAGTTTCACCATGGTCTTTAAATCACCACAGCGATGCGAGTTGTGGCTGGGCAAGGAACCATTAGGCAGCGGGCTGATCTCGCTGCCCAAATCGACATCAATCGTGCGCCATCGAATCGGATCCGAGAGCCCCGCGCGACGATGCACATCCCGCTTTACAGACCCGAAAACCTCGACTCCTCAACGTCGCTTCAGGAGGGAGTCGCTCTATCCAGCTGAGCTATCGGGGCTCGCCTACGCATTGTCTCGCAGATCGCGCTGAGGATGAGGAAGTCGCCTTCGGGCCGCGGAACGGGCATGACCAAGTCGGTCGGTCGGACATCGTGCCGATTCCGAACCTCGGCCAGGCTGGACCCGCTGGCGACGATCTCGCGGTCGCGGACGGCGATCCATTTGCCCAGTACGGCCTCAGGTCGCCCGAGTCGGAGTCGCCTTGGATTGGCAACGGCGGAAGTAGTCTCCATCTCGCTCGCTGCTCACTCGGACTCCGGCTCTCCGGTTGCGGCGGTTAGGTTCTCCAAGTCCACGAGATCTTGGCCGCGGCCGGCGGCTTGCTTCATCGCACGCAGATCCTCCACCGAGCAGACCGCCACGTTGACTCCGAGCACTTCGGCCTCGGTTGCACGTGAGCGGAGCTCGTCGAAGCTCGGAACGCCCTCGAGTCCCTGCACGATGTCGAGGCGTCCAAGCTCCGTGTCGATTGCCATCTGTTCCCCGCTGGCGAGCTCCGCCGCGATCGAGAAGGGAGTTCCGAGCAGCGCTTCGCCCTCGTTGAACATGTCCGCCGGCCGCTACCGCCACCTCTGCAACCACGTGCAGGTTCTCGAGATCGGGCGCGACGACGATGTCGATGTCCTTGGTGGCACGAACGACGCCTCTTGCTCCCAAAGCGAGCCCACCGATCACCACGAACTCCGCGCCCCGCGGCTACCAGCCTCCGCAGGATCTCGTCGAAGGCGGCTGACGTCATTGCGCTGGGCGGGGGCGGCCATCTTCAGCAGCGCATGACTCAGCGCGATCGTCTCGGCCAAGTTCACGCTCATGGGGCGTTGTGCGTCCTCGCGCAGCCGACGCAACCGGACGGCCTCGGCCTCTGCGGCAGCGCCTTTCGACTGCTTGCTTGCCCGCCGGATGGACTCCATGGCTAACACGGTAGCGGGGCGGGATGGGGACGGCGTAGATACTGATCGCCATCGGGCGGGCGGACTGGGCCGTACTCGGCCTCGGAATGGGCGGATTCCCAGGCTCGGTGCCGAGGCGCTTGCGAACGTCCTCAAACGAGGTGTTGGTCCTTGGGGGAAGTGATTCGTTGGAGGCCATGTTTCGGCTACTCACTCCTGCCTCGCGAGCCGCCGCGACTCTCCGGGCGGCCGAACCCAGGGGCCGGCGGAGGGGGAGGCGGAGGGTTGTCACCTCTGTCGGTACCCGGCCTAGGCGCCACCTCTGCGAGGAGGTCTTGACACCAGGTAGCCGCCGCTTCAGCGATTGCAACCGCGCGATCGCAATCCAACGCTCCCAACGGAGCTTCTCCATATCTGAATCTCGCCCCCCAGGGCGTCAGCCATCGGCATCCATCAGCTCGTCCGGAAGCTCGATTTCGCTGTTGACCACCAGCATCAGGAGGAAGTCGATGTCATCGTTTTCGGGTAATCAGTGCCACGCAGAGTCGGGCCGACCTTGAGCGCCCTTTCGATCCGTTCGCTGGGCGTGAAAGCCGATTAGGTCGTCGTCGATATCCGCACAGGGCGCGACCTTCTTGGCGACGAGCAGGCTGCTGACGACCTTCCGGCCGGAGCTCCGACCTCGATTTGCTCAGGGATGAGTGAGGGGTTTCCATCACCGAACGTGAGGGCCATCATCCGAAATTGCAACATCAGACAAATCATTACAAGATTTAACCAGAAGATGCCAGCGAGATAGCATCGTCCCATGGCGCTGGGAGACGACACGAAGGCCGTGCTGCTGCTTGCCGCGGCGATGTTCCTCTGGGCGCTGCTGCTCGGCGTGTGGAAGTACCGACAGATGGCGGCCGCCTCCGACGGCCTCGCCCATCCCTATGTCGACACCGCCCATCGCGCGGCGCTCCTCTACAGCTTCGCGCTGCTGCTGGTCGCGACCTTCGTCGAGCTGAGCGGCTGGAGCGTCCTCGTTAATCTGCTCGCCGCCGGCGCGATGGCCTTCTACTTCTTCGGTGCCGTCGCCGGCTACGCGTACCACGGCTGGCGCCGCGACACGACCAACCAATTCCACCCCCCGACTCCCGGCCTGCACCCCTTCATGACGACCCTGATCGTGGCCGAGATCGGCGGCTGGCTGGTCCTGGTCGCCGGCTTCCTCGATGCCCAGATCTTCTGATCCAGGGCCGCTCAGGCGTAGAGGCTCTCGCTGGCCAGCTCCTGGGCGCGGCGGCTCCAGAGCTTGACCTGCATGAAGATGTCGTCGCCGTAGCCCTCGAGCGCGTCGAGGGCGATCAGGGTGAAGCGTTCGTCGGAGACGACTTCCTGGTCGACGGTCTCCGGGTCGAGCTCGGCGGTGGCGGCGACGGCGCCGCGGACGAGGGGGCGGCCCCAGACGAGGGTGACGTTGCCGGCGCGGCCGTTCTCGCCGCGCCAGCGGCCGATCACCTCGTCGTTGAGGTCGATCTGCCAGCTCGGGGTTGTCCTCGGCGAGCACGTCGGTGAAGTCGGCTTTCGCCGCGAAGTCGTCCGGCTCGCCGCTCCTCCGGCAGCACGTAGGAGACGTGGCCGAACAGCTCCAGCGCTCCCTCGGGCCCCGTCGGCCCGCGCCGTGGCCGGCACCCAGACGCGCCCGCCCCAGGCCCGCTCGGGGAACCACTCGACCTCCGCCGGAATCTCGACCCCGTCGGGCAGCTCCTCGATCTCCTCGCAGGCGCTCCGGAACTCCTCGGCCAACCGCTCGGCGAAGCGCCCGTGCGGGATCCCCTCCTGGGTCGAGTCGGCGATGAAGCGCGGGATCGGTCGCGGGTTCGGGGCTCGATCGCCAGCGCCTCGCGCAGATCGGCCGCGGCGCGCTCCGGCGGGTAGATGTTGATGTCGACGCCGGTGCCCAGCTCGAAGCCCGCCTTGACGCTCAGCCGCGGGGCGATGTCGACGTGCCAGTGGAACGGCTCGGCGCCGCGCGGCGCGGTGCACCACCCAGAGGTTCAGCTCGGGCGGCCCGTCGAAGCGCTCGGCCAGGGCGCGCATCGCCGTGCGGATCATCGCCGCGCCCACCTCGTCTCTCGGCGAAGCTCGCCTCCGCCCGGCGCGGCACCACCCGCAGCTCGTAGGGCGAGCGCGAGGCCCAGGGGCAGATCAGCGCCGCCTCCTCGTCGATCGCGACCAGCCGCTCGCGCCGGCGCACCTCCTCGACCAGGACGTCGCTGAGCAGGCCGCCGCCGGCGTTGCCGTTCGCCGTAGGCGCCGGCCCGCTCGCGCTCGCGCGCGATCGCCGCCGGCACGAAGGGCAGCGCGTAGAGCTGGGCGTGGGTGTGGGGGAGCGAGGCGCCCGCGCCCGCGCCCTCGTTGACGACCACCTGCACGTAGGCGGCGCCGGCGTGCGCCCGCATCCGCTCGCGCCAGGTCGGCGATCGCGCCGGCGAAGCGCTCCTCGCTCAGCTCGGCCATCGCGGTGACGTGCTCGGGCGCGTTGACGATCACCTCGTGCCCGCCGACCGCCGGCCGCGAGGCGAACAGGTCCGGGGCGCTGTTGGGCCGGGCCTCGTCCTCCCCGGCGCCCAGCGCCGGATAGAGGTTGGGCACGACGCGGCTGGTCCAGCCGGGCGTGTCGGGCTCGCCGCCGCCCGGCCGCACCGCGTAGACCTCGGGCGGCGTCTTCTCCTCGCGCCCCTCGCAGAACGGGCAGCCCTCGGCGCCCTTCTGCTCGCTTGCCGTCCGCTCGAAGCCCTCCGGCCGGTCGGCGCGGCCGGGCGCGAGGATCGATCCGCAGCCCGGTCAGCTGGTCGATGCGGAGCTCGGGCGCGCTCAGGAGTCCGACGGGGGCTTGAGGAACGGTTTGAGCATGTCCATCGGCAGCGGGAAGACGACCGTCGTGTTCTGGTTGCTGCCGATTTCGAGCAGCGTCTGCAGGTAGCGCAGCTGCAGCGAGGCCGGGTTGGTGCTGATGATGTCGGCCGCGTCGGTGAGCTTCTGCGCCGCCTGGTACTCGCCCTCGGAGTTGATGATCTTCGCCCGCCGCTCGCGCTCGGCCTCGGCCTGGCGGGCGATCGCCCGCTGCATCTGTTCGGGGATCTCGACGTCCTTGATCTCGACCGCAGTCACCTTCACGCCCCACGGCTCGGTCGACTCGTCGATGATCTTCTGCAGCTCCTCGTTGAGCCGCTCGCGCTCGGAGAGCAGCTGGTCGAACTCGGCCTTGCCGAGCACCGAGCGCAGCGCCGTCTGCGAGATCTGCGAGGTGGCGAGGAGGAAGTTTTCGACCTCGACGATCGCTTTGCGCGAGTCGATCACCCGGAAGTAGGCGACCGCGTTGACCCCGGCCGGGACGTTGTCGCGGGTGATCACCTCCTGCGGCGGGATGTTGAGCGTCACCGTCCGCAGGTCGACCTTGACCATCCGGTCGATCAGCGGGATCAGCAGGATCAGGCCGGGGCCCTTCTGGGCGATCAGCCGGCCGAGGCGGAAGATCACGCCGCGTTCGTACTCGCGCAGGACCCGCACCGACAACCCCAGCACGATCGCCACGAAGATCACCAGGACCGCCAGAACAACCAGCGCTGCCATCAGCCCGCTCCTTCTGCCGGGGTCTCGGACGGCGGCTCGGGCCGGACCACGAGGGTCAGCCCTTCGACCGCCTCGACAGTGACTCTATCCCCCGGCTCGCAATCGCACCTGTCCGTCGCCCGCCAGATGCGCCCGCCAGATCGCCCCGGCGACGGCCACCTGGCCGTCGGGGTCGAGCGCGGTGCGCGCCTCGGCGCTCGACCCGACCAGCTCCTCGGAGCCGGTTCGCACGTGCGGCTCGCGGTGGGCCTCGAGCACCTTGCGGGTGACGAAGTAGAAGCTGACCATCGAGAGCACGCCGAGCGTGATCAGCGCCGGCCCGGCCCAATCGCTGGCGCTCGAGCTGGCGTCGGCGGTGAGGGCGAGGACGCCGCCGGCGATCAGGGCGGCGGCGCCGAGCGCTGCCAGCACCCCGCCGGTCGAGAGCAGCAGCTCGGCCAGCAGCAGGGCGATGCCGATCAGGGCGAAGACGACGAAGACGTCCATCGTCCGATTATCCGCTTTCGGATTCGCCGTGCACGGCGTGGCGCTCGACTTCGGTGCGCAGTTCGGCCAGGTCGTGGTAATGGCCCCTGCTTGAGGTAGGTCAGCTTGCCGCGGCTGTCGTAGAAGGCGGTGTCGGGCAGGCCGAGGCTGGCGCCGACCCCGTCGGCGATCGCTTTTTCGGGGTCGGTGTAGCTGGGGTAGGGGACCGGGGCCTCTTCGAGGAAGGTGCTCGCCGCGTCGTCGGAGTCGGGACGTTGACGCCGAGGAAGGCGACCCGCTTGCCTTCCGCCGCCGCGGCCTTCTGGAAGAGCGGGAACTCGAACCGGCAGGGCCCGCACCACGAGGCCCAGAGGTTGACCACGGCGGGGTAGCCGCGCAGCGCCGCGATCCGCCCTTCGTAGGCGCCCTGCCCGCCGCCGAGCAGCCGGTCGGCCTGGCGGTGCAGCGCCGCCAGCGGCGGTGGCGAGCCGGCCAGCGCCTTCGCGTAGTCGGGGTGCTGCCCGCCGTAGTCGCCGCCGCTCGAGGAGCCGCAGCCGGGAGGCGAGCAGGAGCAGGCCGATCGTCAGGCTCGACAGCAATCGTCGCATTCGATGATTACAATACGTTTGTTCGGTTCGCCGTATGCGAGCCGCATGAGAGCGTCGGGGGATGGAGAAGCTAACTCCCGGCATCCTCGTCCCAAGTCCTTCCCGGTGGCCCTTACCGTCGCGCGGGAGCGAACCGGAAGCCTTCATGGCCAAGACCAGCGAAGTTGCCGCGCCGGCGGCAGTTCCCTCAGGCGCCGACATCGAGCGGGCGGCGGCGTTTGCCCGCGAGCCGCTGCTGCTCGACGGCGAGGGGCCCGAGGCGCTCGCGCCCGGCACCGCCCGCCGCCGAGCCCTCGACGCCGCGCTGAAGGAGCTCGACGAGGGGGCGAGCGAGCCCTCGATCCAGTGGCGGCGCGACTTCTCGCTGCTGCTCGGGCTCGAGCGCCTGCTCGCCGACGAACCGCCGAAGCTGCGCGACGGCGCCGAACTGAACCCGCACCAGGTCGACGCCCTCTCCGGCACCCTGACCGAGCTGATGGCCGAGCAGCAGACGGCGGCCGAAAACGGCGGTGGCGCTCGCCGCCGAGGAGGTCGCCGAGGCAGCCTCCGCCGACGGCGGGTCGCCGAGCGACGAGGGCGACGAGGAGGAGCCGGAGGACCTCGCCCCGGACGAGGAGCCGCAGGACTGGGAGGAAGAGCCGGACGAGGACGAGGAGGACGAGGAGGCGATCGCCGAGGCCGCCGAGGACCCGGGCGCCGCCCGCCGCTTCTGGTTCGAGCACGCCACCGGCGCCGGCAAGACCGTCGCCGCGGTCGGCTTCATCGACGCCACCCGCACCGGCGGCGTCCTCATCCTCACCCACCGCCGCAACCTGGTCGAACAGTTCATCGGCGAGATCTCCGACCGCGGCTACAAGGAGCGCCTGCGCCCGCCGCTGCTCGGCGACCGCGACGACCCCGAAGGCCCGGTCACGGTCGAGACCTACCAGTGGTTCGTCCGCAACCACAAGCAGGTCTCCGACGCCTACTCGATCGTCATCTGCGACGAGGCGCACACCGCGCTGGGCGAGAAAACGAGCGCCTGCATCCGCGCCTGGACCGGCCCCGTCTTCATCGGCATGACCGCGACCGGGGCGCTGATCGCCCGCCATGTCGCCGACCTCTTCCCGACCCAGACCTCGCGCTTCGACCTCGCCCAGGCGGCGCGCCGCGGCGTGATCTCGCCGCTGCGCTGCCTCCGCATCCCGCCCGGGCCCGGGGTGCGCACGATCGCCAAGGTGCCGCTGCGCAAAGGCGAGGTCGACCAGGACTTCGACCAGGAGGAGCTGGCCGCGCTGCTCGACCAGGAGCCCTTCAACGTCGCCATCGCCGACCTCTACAAGACCCGCTTCAGCAAGACCCCCGGCGTCCTCTACACCGCCGGCGTCCAGCACGCGAAGAACGTCGCCAAGGCCTTCCAGAACGCCGGCATCGTCGCCCGCGCCGTCTCCGGCGAGACGCCGAAGCGCGAACTGGCGGAGATCCTCGCCGCCTTCGAGCGCGGCGAGGTCGACGTCCTCTGCAACGCGATGCTGCTCGCCGAGGGCTGGAACTCGCCGCGGGCGACGATCTGCATGCACCTCGCGCCGACCGCCTCGCGGCGGATCTACCAGCAGCGGGTCGGCCGCGTCACCCGGCGGGCGCCCGGCAAGGAGGCCGGCCTGGTGATCGACTTCGTCCACCCGGCGACGACCCACGACGAGACGATCGTCACCCTGCACAGCCTGCTCGACCGCGACGTCTACCGCGGCGGCGCGATCGTCGTCGGGCCGGTGCGGCGCGGGCGCGGGCGCCGGGTGCGGGTCGAGCGGCGCATCGTCCCGGTCTCCGAGGACTCCGAAAAGCGCACCCAGGTGCTCGAACGCGAGCTCTGGCGGATCGCGGTCGAGAGCCTCGACTATCCCGAGCAGCACGCCTGGGCGGCGCTGGCCGGGGCGCGGGTCAACCCGCAGAACTGGCGCCGCGCCCGCTCGATGCTGCAGAACGATCAGACCAAAGAGCTGCGCCGCCGCTTCCTGCTGACCTGCGTGCAGCGCAACCGCAACTCGCAGCTGCGGCTGAAAGCGCTGGCCGAGATCGCCGACCTGCGCGACGCCGAGGCCTTCGACGACGCGATCGAGATCGTCGGCACGCTGGAGCCGCGAGGACAAGCGGGCGGGGACGAAATGCCTGCTGCAGGCGCTGGTCGACAAACGGATCGGGCGGCGCGACCAGGCGCAGGCGTGGGTCTGGCGGCTCGCCTCCTACACGCCGGAGCTGCACGAAGAGTACGCCGTGCAGCGCTGGCCGGAGACCAAGCGGCTGCTCGGCCTGCTGGTCAACTCCTCCGGCCGCGCGCACGGTCGCAACGCCCGCCGGCTGGTCCACGCGGCGCGCAAACAGGACCGCCGCCTGGCCGTGGCGCTGCTGGCCGGCGCCGTCTCGCACACCCCCGAAGGCGAGGAGGTGCTGCGCGGGGCGCGGATGCGGATGGCCCGCAAACCTGCGGCGACCGCGCGCGAACTGCTGCGCAACTTCCCCAAAGGCGGCAAACGCCGGCGCAAGCGGAAAAAGCCGAAAGCGGGCGAGGGCGGCAACGGCGCCCGGCCGAGCGAGGCGAGGCTGTCGCGGCGGCGAGGCAAGGCCGGAGGAGAACGGCTCAGAGCCGCAGGTGGACCTCGCCGGCGCCGAGGACGACCCGGTCGCCGCCGGCGACAGCGACGAGTAGGTCGCCCGAGTCCTCGATCCCGTCGGCGACCCCGGAGCCGCCGTCCCAGGAGATGCTCCGGCCGCGGAGAGCGTCGCGGGCGCGCCAGGCGGCAAGGATCTCCTCGCGCTCCGCCTAGACCCAGCGGTCGAGGTGACGGCTCACGGCTTCGGTTGCGGTAAGGAGGGTCGGGGGGAGGCCTTGGGAGTGCCTAGGTTCGCTTCGCCTGCGGCTCCGCTCACTATGTTGGAGCGGCTTCGCCGCTGGAATCTCTCGCCGGTGCGCCGCTTCGCGAGGCACTTCCAAGGCCTCCCCCCGACTCCCCTCGCTCGGGTCGAAGAGCGAGACCGCCGTTGTCGCGGAGGTCGGGCGGGAACTCGTCTGGAGCGATGGTCAGGTTCATGCCGACGCCGATCACGGCCCAGCCGTCCTGGGGCTTGGCCTCGATGAGGACGCCGGCGAGCTTGCGGCCGTCGACCCAGACGTCGTTCGGCCACTTGATCTTGCACTCGATCCCGGGTTGCAGCTCCTCAGCAGCCTCGCAGACGGCGAGCGGCACGGCGAGCGGGAGCAGCAGGTGGCGCTCGTCGAGGGGGCGCAGGACCGCCGAGTAGAGCAGCGCCTTGGCTGGCGGGGCGGTCCAGGTGCGCCCCTGCCGCCCGCGCCCGGCGGTCTGCTCGCCGGCGGTGACGATCGTCCCGTGCGGCGCGCCGGCCTCGACCAGCTCACGCGCCCGGGCGTTGGTCGAGTCCGTGACCCGGAAGTGCCGATGCGGGGCGCCGAAGCTCATCCGCCGGCCTTCGATTGCTGGATTTTCCACATGAGGCTGGGGAAAAAGCAGCAATCAGTGAGCGGTGTCGGCGAGGAGGGCGGCGACTAGGCCGTCGATGTCATGGGGATCGGCCTCGACTGCGACCTCGAGGCCGGCGTCGCGGGCGGCTTCGCTGGTTATCGGGCCGATCGAGACGACTCGGGCGCCTCTGGGGAAGCGGTCGCCAAGGGCCTCGGTCAGGTTGCGGACGGTCGAGGAGGAGGTGAAGGTGACGTAGTCGGCGCCTTGCGCGGCCTCGACCGCCTCGGGCGTGGGGTCCTCGCGCACGGTCTCGTAGAGGCCGACGACGTCGACCTCGGCGCCGCGCTCGCGCAGCGCGTCGGGGAGGACGTCGCGCGCCTCGGCGGCCCGGGCGATCAGCGCACGGCGTCCCTCGACCTCCACTGGCGCCAGCGCCTCAACCAGCGCCTCGGCGACGAACCGCTCGGGGACGATGTCGGCGCCGATCCCATGCTCGGCGAGGGCGCCTGCGGTCCCGGGACCGATCGCCGCGACCGTCGTGCCGGCCTTCGCGGCAGCGCCCGGTCCCTCTTTCTCTACCTGCTTGCTGTTCTCAGGCCCGCCAAGCGCTCGCGCGTCTAGCCCAGCGGCCTGCAGCGCGTCGAACAGCAGATGCGCACCGTTCGGGCTCGTCACGCAGACCAGGGCGTACTCGCCGATCCGCTCGACCGCCCGCCGCACCTCCTCGCTCTCGATCCGCGGCTCGATCCGGATCGCCGGCAGCTCGACCACCTCGGCGCCGAGCCCGCGCAGCGTCGCCGCGAGCCCGCTTGCCTGCGCGCGCGCCCGCGTTACGACGACGCGCTTTTCGGACAGCGGCCGCCGCTCGAGCCACTCGAGCGCCTCGCGCCGCTCGACCACCGGGCCGACGACGATAAGCGCCGGCGCGCCGATTCCCTCGCGCTCGATTACCTCGGCCAGCGTGCCGAGCGTCGCGACGACGGTGCGCTGTCCCTCCATCGTGCCGCGCTCGACCGCAGCCGCCGGCTCGCCGGCGTCTCTGCCCGCCGCGATCAGCGCCGCCGCGTTCTCGGCGAGCCGTTTCACTCCCATGTAGAAGACCAACGTGCCGGGGAAGCGCGCGAGCGCCTCCCACTCAAGCGCCGTCTCGGCCTTCCCAGGATCCTCGTGGCCGGTGACGAAGGCGACGGCGGATGCGTCGTCGCGATGGGTGACCGGGATGCCGGCGTAGGCGCTCGCCGCCACCCCAGCGGTGACGCCCGGCACGACCTCGAACTCGACCCCCGCCGCGCGCAGCGCTTCCCCCTCCTCGCCGCCGCGCCCGAAGACGAACGGATCGCCCCCCTTCAGCCGCACCACGCTCTTGCCCGCCCGCGCCGCCTCGACCAGCATCGAGTTGATCGCCCCCTGAGCCATCGAAGACGTGCCGCACTTTGAGTACCCATAGTGGCCCCTAAAGTGCGGCACGTCAGTGGGGGCGGAGTGCTTGCCGACGTAGACGAGCTCGGCCTCGGCGCGGGCGCCGTCGAGGGCGCCGGGAGGGATCAGGCGGTCGTAGAAGATCGCGTCGGCCGAGGCGATCAGCTCCAGCGAGCGCGCGGTCATCAGGCCGGGGTCGCCGGGACCCGCCCCGACCAGATACACGACGCCCGACCGCGCGCTCACGCTCGATCCCCTGACCGCGCATCCGACATTGACCACACCAGGGTGGGGTGAAAGTCGGATGCGCTCATGCGAGTGCCTCGGCGCGGTCGAGGATGTCGCGGGCGCCGGCGCCGAGTAGACGCTCGGCGAGCAGCGCGCCGGCCGCGGCCGGCTCCGCCGCCTCGCCCTCGACCCGGTCGCGGATCCACTCGCTGCCGTCGGGCAGGCCGACGAAGGCCTCGACGACGAGCGACGCGGCGCCGTCCTCCCCGGGAGCGCCGCCGACCCGCGCGTGGACGCCGATCGGCGTCGTGCAATCCGCCTCGAGCAGGGCGACGACGGCGCGCTCGGCGGTCAGCTCGCGCAGGGCGGTCTCCTCGCCGATTGCAGCAGCAGCGGCGATCGACTCCCCGTCCCCCTCGCGGACCTGCAGCACCAGCGCACCCTGTCCCGCCGCCGGCGTCATCGACTCGACCGGCAGCGCGAAGCTCGCCTCGCCCTCGCGCCCCAGCCGGCGCAGCCCGGCGGCGGCGAGGACGATCGCGTCGAGCTCCCCCTCGGCCAGCTTGCGCAGGCGGGTGTCGACGTTGCCATGCAGCTCGCTCACCCGCAGGTCGGGACGCGCGGCGAGCAGCTGAGCACGCCGTCGCAGGCTGGCGGTGCCGACCCGGGCGCCTTCGGGCACGTCCTCGAGCGAGTCGCCGACCCCGATCCAGACGTCCGCCGAGTCCTCTCGCGCCGGCACCGCAGCAATCACCAGCCCCTCCGGAATCTCAGCCGGCACATCCTTGGCCGAATGAACCCCAATCTCCGCCTCGCCGTCCAGCAGCGCTCGCTCAACCCCCCGCACAAACCGCCCCTTGTCCCCGAGCTCCCCGTCGGAGGAGCACTCGACCAGCTCAGCACCTCCAAGCAGCTCAGCGACCTGACCGGCTTGTGCTTTGGCGAGTGCGCTGCCGCGAGTAGCGATTCGAATCATCAGGAAGCGTGTGGAGTAGGAGCCGATCCCGGTAGGGGTGGAGCGTCTTGTACTTTTTTTGCGGAAGCCATGGCGGACAGCCAATAACTGTCTTCAAAAAAAGTTAAGCGGAACCCCTACCGGGATCGGCTCCCCCACCGGAACGGGCTTTTCGCAACTCAGTCACATTGGCACCCGCCTCTCCCTCAGGCTCGGTCTCCACGTCGAGCCCGAACAGCTCACGCAGCGCGCTGACGTAGAGGTAGGCGTCGTCGCTGCCGGCGGCGCGCTTCATCCGCAGGGTCGGCTCGTGCAGGAGCCGCGCCGCGATCGCCTTCGACATCGCGGTGAGCCGTTCGCGGTCGGCCTCGCCGAGGCTCTCCCAGCGACCGTCGTTCTCGGCCAGCACCCGGCGCACGACCTCGTCGGCGCGCTCGCGCAGCGCGGCGATCGTCGGCACCACCTCGAGCGAGGCGAGCCAGCGCTCGAAGCGGTCGAGCTCGGCGTCGATGATCTTCTCCGCCCGCCGCGCCTCGGCCTCGCGGCCGCTGGCGTTGCGCTCGACGATCTGCTGGACGTCGTCGATGTCGTGCAGGCTGACCCCGGCGACCTCGCGGCACTCGGGCTCGACGTCGCGCGGCACGGCGATGTCGACCAGCAGCAGCGGCCGCCCGTCCCGTCCCGCCATCACCTGCTCGAGGTCGTCGCGCTCGACGATGTGGTGCGGCGAGTTGGTCGCCGAGACGACGATGTCGGCCGCGGCGAGCTGCTCGGGCAGCTCCTCGAAGCGGACCGCGGCGCCCTCGAAGCGCTCGGCCAGGCCGATCGCGCGGTCGTAGTGGCGGTTGGCGACGAAGACGGTGGCGACGCCGCGGGCGACCAGCGCCCGCGCGACCAGCTCGGCGGTCTCGCCGGCGCCGATCACCAGCACCCGCCGCTCGCCGAGGTCGCCGAGCGTGCGGCGCGCCAGCTCGACCGCGACCGAGGGGATCGAGACGCCCTTCTCGCCGACCGCGGTCTCCTCGCGCACCCGCCCGCCGCGCGGCGAGCGCGCCGCGGAAGAGGCGGTTGAGGATCGGCCCGGTCGCGCTCTCGACCAGCGCCAGCTCGTAGGCGCGTTTGACCTGGCCCTGGATCTCGGCCTCGCCGAGGATCATCGAGTCGAGCCCGGCGGTGACGCGGAAGAGATGGCGGGCGGCCTCGGTCGAGCGCAGCGAGTAGAGGTGGCCGAGCAGCTCGGTCGGGCGGATCTCCGCCTGGCGGGTGAGCACGCCGAGCGCTGTCGACTCGGCTTCGACCGGGTCGGAGACGATCAGGTAGAGCTCGGTCCGGTTGCAGGTCGAGATCGCCGCCGCCTCGTGGATCCCCTCCGAGGCGGTCAGCTCTCGAAGCGCGCCGGCGGCGCTGCCCTCGGTCAGCGAGAGCCGCTCGCGCAGGTCGAGCGGCGCCGTCTTGTGGGAGACGCCCAGGGCGAGCAGCTCAGACATCGACGGTCACCTTCTCGGACTCCCGCTCGCCGCGCGCCTCGGCGAAACCGGCGAGGTCGCGCAGCTCCCGCTCGATCCGCTGCAGTTTCGCCGCCATGATCCCGACGTAGATCACCAGCAGGAGGACGAAGACGATGTAGGCGCCGGCGACGTACTTGCCGGCTTCGTCGAGCGGCAGGGCGGGGGCGCCCGCAAGTGGGACGAGCATCAGCTCACCTCCGGCGCGACGCGCGGCCCGCCGCCGGCCGCTGGGGCGTCGAGCGCCCGGCGCAGCCGCTTCAGCTGGCCGGAGGCGCTCTTCGCCGTCAGCTCGAACTTGACCAGGGTCACCCAGAGCAGGCCGATCGCCAGGAGCGAGGCGAGGAAGGTCAGCATCATCGAGCCGGGCAGGCCGCCGTTGGCGGTGGCGAAGACGCGCGGGTGGACGAGGCTCTGCGCCATCCTCACCGCGACGAAGTTGAGCGGCACGAAGGCGCCGGCGACGATCGCGAAGACCGAGGCGTAGCGGCCCTGGCGCTCGCGGTCCTCGATCGCGTAGCGGAACGGGTAGTAGGTCGCGTACATCAGGAAGACGATCAGGAAGCTGACCAGGGTCGGCTCGTTCCAGACCCACCAGTGCCCCCACGAGGCCTTGGCCCAGATCGAGCCGGTGATCAGCACGGCGACGCCGAAGATCACCGAGATGTGGATCGAGACGTAGGAGTACGCGTCCCAGCGGGAGTTGCCGCTGCGCAGGTGGAGCACGGCGAACACACCGCCGATCACGAACCCGGCCAGCGCGGTCATCGCCAGCGGCACGTGCAGGTAGAAGATCTTCTGGATGAAGCCCTGGTCGGCGTCGAGCGGGGCATAGAAGAAGACCAGCGAGAGCGACACGGCGAACGCCGCGACGGTCGCGATCGAGAGTGGTCTCAAGCCTTTGCCGTACATGCGCTTGGCGGGAGAGGCGGCCGGCGCCTCAGTCCTCCAGCAGGAAGTCGAATACCGCGTAGCCGACGAGGAGGAAGATCGAATCGTATAGCGCCAGCACTCCCAGCCAGGTGCCGAAGCGGTGGTAGCCGGGACCGCCCACGGCGAGCACCGGCTCCAGCGCGCCCGTCGCGGCGATCGAGAGCGGCACCGCCAGCGGCAGCAGGACGAGCGGCGCCAGCAAGTCGCGGGCGCGCGAGTTGACCGCCATCGAGGAGATCAGCGTGCCGGTCGCGGCGAGGCCGAGGTCGGCGAGGAGGAGCACCGCGGCGAGCGGCGGCAGCGCCGCCGCCGAGTCGAGGAAGAAGAGCGCGAAGACCGGCACGACGACCAGCTCGAGCGCCAGCAGGTAGACGAGCAGCGCCGCCGCCTTGGCGGCGAAGAGCGCGGTGCGGTCGATCGGCGCGAGGCGGATTGCGTCGAAGCCGCCCTCCTCGCGCTCGGCGACGAAGAGGCGGTTGATGCCGAGGATCGCGGCGAACAGCAGCGTCACCCAGAGCACGCCCGCCCCGAGGCTGCCGGGGAGGCTGGTGCGGTCGAGGCCGAAGCGGAAGATGACGAAGGTGGTGACGGCGAAGAGCGCCATCGCCGGCAGCGACTGCAGGGTGCGCAGCTCGGCCCGCAGGTCCTTGCCGAGGATCGCCGCGAAGGCGACGCGAGTGGGGGTCATTCGGCACCCACCGCGGTCGTCGCCGTCCCGCCGACGGCGAGCTCCAGCACCTGGTCGACCTCGTCGCGGTAGCGCTCCGGGTCGTGGCTGACCAGCACGCGGGTGCGGCCGGGCGCCGCGCCGATCAGCCGTCCGACCAGCTCCCGCCCGTCGGCGTCGAGGTTGGAGTCGGGCTCGTCGAGCAGCAGAAGGTCGGGCTCGTGCAGGACGCAGCGGCAGGCGGCAATCCGCTGGCGCATGCCGGCGGAGAGCTCGGCGACCCGGTCCTCGCCGCGCCGCTTCATAGCGACCGCGGCGAGCAGCGAGTCGATCCGCGCCTCCGCCGCCTCGCCGGACAGCCCGTGCAGACGGGCGTGGAAGCGCAGGTTCTCGCGGCCGCTCAGGTCCCGGTAGAGGAGGGCGTCATGGCCGAGCAGGCCGATCCTTCCACGAACCTTCCAGGCATCGCGTGGCAGAGAGGCGCCGAATACACGCGCCTCGCCGCCGCTCGGCCGCAGCAGCGTGGCAAGGATCCGCAGCAGAGTGGTCTTACCGCTGCCGTTGGGACCCAGCACGAGCAGCGATTCGGCCTGCCCGAGCGAAACGTCGACGCCGGCCAGCGCCGGCCGTTCGCCGTAGTCCCGCCGCAAGCCGCGCAGCTCGATTGCCGCTGTCATCGGGCAGATTCTCCCGCGACTGGACGATTCACCCACCTATGGGGTGGCAAACCGTTCAGTCGGCAGTCGCTACCGGCGCTTGCGCAGGGTGCGGCCGCCGATCTTGAGCAGCGGCCCGGCGCCTTCGCGCAGCGCCTGCGTGCGGACCGCGCCCTTGCCGTAGAGGATCTTGGCCGAGGCGCGCACCGCCTCGCCCAGCGTGCGGTCGTAGGGGTGCCACCAGAAGTCGCGCGCCATCCCCGGCTCCCAGGCGTTCATCTTGATGTTGCTGCACTCGTAGAAGCCGAATTTGGAGTGCGAGCGGCCGACCCCGGAGTCCTTGACGCCGCCCCAGGCGCACTGGCAGGCGCCGTGGCTGAAGGAGTGGTCGTTGATCCAGACCATCCCGGATTCGATCCGCCGCGCGATCCGCTCGCCCTTCTGGCGGTCCTTGGTCCAGACCGAGGCGCCGAGGCCGAACTCGGAGTCGTTGGCGAGGTCGATCGCCTCCTGCTCGCTGTCGACGACGACGATCGGCAGCACCGGGCCGAATACCTCCTCGCGCATGATCCGCATCCGGTGGGTGACCCCGGTCAGCACGGTCGGGGCGACGAACTTGCCCGGCAGGCCGGCGACCTCGGTCGGGCCGCCGCAGAGCTTGGTCGCGCCGGCGCCGACCGCGTCCTCGATCAGGTCGACGACGATCTCGTACTGGCCGTCGGAGGTCATCGGGCCGATCTCGGTCTCCCACTCGATCGAGTTGCCGAGCCGCAGCTTCTGCGCCTCGCGGGCGACGCCCTCGACGAAGCGGTCGGCGACCTCGCGCATTACGTAGACGCGCTCGATCCCCGAGCAGGTCTGGCCGGCGTTGGCGAAGCCGCCCCAGACGGCGCCGCTGATCGCGTTGTCGAGGTCGGCGTCGGCGCAGACGATCATCGGGTCCTTGCCGCCCAGCTCGAGCACCGAGCCCTTCAGCCGCTGGGCGCAGACCTCGCCGACCTTGCGGCCGACCTCGACCGAGCCGGTGAAGAAGACCTTGCCGACGCTCGAGCGGGCGAGCGCGTCGCCGACCGCACCGCCGCCGTGGACGACGCGGATCAGCCCCTCGGGCAGGCCGCCCTTCTCGAAGACGCGACGGATCGCCTCGCCCAGCAGCGGGGTCAGGCTGGCCGGCTTGAGGACGACGCCGTTGCCGGCCATCAGCGCGATCGCGACCTCGCCGAAGGGGATCGACCAGGGGTAGTTCCAGGGCGCGATCACGCCGACGACGCCGATCGGCTCGTAGGAGAAGTGGGCTTTCTTGCTCAGCGTGAAGGCCTGGGACATGCGGACCTTCTCGTCGGCGAGGATCTTCGGCCCGGCCTTGGCGCACCAGTGCAGCGCGTCGACCGTCGGCAGCAGCTCCATCGTGTAGGCCTCGGCGCGCGGCTTGCCCTGCTCGGCGACCAGCAGCTCGGCGATCTCGTCGATCTCGTCGAGCAGCGCGTCGGCGGTGCGGCGCATGTAGCGGGCGCGGTCCTCGAGGCTCAGTTCGGCCCAGGCGGGCTGGATGCGGGCGACGTCGTCGACTACGGCCTGGACCTGGTCGGGGGTGATGGTGGCGACGGAGCCGACGAGGTCTCCGGTGGCGGGGTTGAAGGACTCGAGCGTGGACTGGGTCACGGGGGGCTGCGTGGCGATCTCCATGGTTGGCGATTGTAGGTGGTGTTGGGGGGAGGCGGGGGAGGTCTTGGGAGTGCCCAGGTTCGCTTCGCCTGCGGCTTCGCTCACTATGTCGGAGCGGCTTCGCCGCAGGAATCTCTCGCCGGTGCGCCGCTTCGCGAGGCACTCCCAAGACCTCCCCCGCCTCCCTCATACTCAGCCGCAATGGCCGACCGGCTGTTCGAAAGCGACGAAGACCCCCGCCTGGATCAGGTAGCTGCCGATGCGCCGCTGGCGGTTCGGATGCGGCCGCGGAATCTCGATGAGCTGGTTGGGCAGGAGCACATCCTTGGAGAGGGGTCCGCTCTCAGGGCCGCTATCGAAGGCGGCAAGCCGCATAGCTCGATCCTCTATGGGCCGCCCGGGTCGGGGAAGACGACGTTGGCTCGGATTGCTGCTGCGGGGGCGGATGGGGCGTTTGAGGAGGAGTCGGCTGTCAATGCCGGGAAAGCCGAGATACGTAGCGTGATCGAGCGGGCGCGCGAGCGGCGCGGCGCCGGGCGGACGACGATTCTCTTCCTCGACGAGATCCATCGCTTCAACAAGGCCCAGCAGGACGCGCTGCTGCCCGCGGTCGAGGAGGGCCTGCTGACGCTGATCGGCGCGACCACCGAGAACCCCTACTTCGAGGTCAACTCGGCGCTGCTCTCGCGCTGCCAGATCTACGAGCTGCGCCCGCTCGCCGGCGAGCAGGTGGAGGAGATCCTGCGGCGGGCGCTCGCCGACCCCGAGCGCGGCCTCGCCGATCCCCCGCCGGTCGCCGAGGAGGCCCTGGCGATGCTCGCGCACCGCTCCGGCGGCGACGCGCGGGTCGCGCTCTCCGGGTTGGAGCGGGCGGTCGCCCGCGCATCCGAGATCGACCACACTGGAGGTGGGTCGAAGTCGGTTGCGATCGACGTTGCCGCAGTCGAGGACGCCCTGCAGCGCAAGGCGCTCGAATACGACCGCCAGGGCGACCGCCACTACGACTTCGTCTCGGCCTGGATCAAGGCGACGCGCGGCTCGGACGTCGACGCCTCGCTCTACTACCTGGCGGTGATGCTGGAGGGCGGCGAGGACCCGCGCTTCATCGCCCGCCGGATGGTCATCCTCGCCTCCGAGGACGTCGGCAACGCCGACCCGCAGGCGCTGCTCGTCGCCGACGCCGCGGCCCGCGCCGTCGACCGCGTCGGCCTGCCCGAGTGCGCGCTCAACCTCGCCCAGGCCGCCGTCTACCTGGCCCTGGCGCCGAAGTCGAGGGCCTCATACGAGGCGCTTGCCAAGGCCCGCGCCGAGGTCGGCGAGAAAGGCGCCGCGCTGCAACCGGCGCTAGAGGACCTGACCTTCTACGAGCCCTCCGGCCGCGGCTTCGAGGCCGAGCTGGCGGGTCGCCTCGAGGCGCTGCGCAAAAGGCTTCGCAAGGGTTAGTTGCGGGCGCAACTTCCCCGCGGACGTCGTGTTTCATAGGGCGGCTTTCCAAGCTAGAGCCAGGGAGAGCCGATATACCGGCCGGAGGCCTGGACTGGGGGTCTCCGGCCGGGATCAGAAATGGGGAGGCAGGGGGAGCTCGACGACCGCGCATTGCACTGCCGCGGTCGTCGAGCTGTGGACGTGCCGTCCTCCTCTAAGGTCCAACGCATGTCCGAGAAGCTGCGACTGGGTGGGATGGCGCTTCGCAACGGCTTGCTGATCCACGGGCCGACGCACTGGGCTGCCGCCGTGCGCGCTCCGGACGGCGAGGTCGTCGTCGCCTCCGAGCGCAAGCCGGAGTTGGCGCCGAAGCTCGCGGCGCGGCTGCCCGGATTGCGGGGGCCGCTGAAACTGGCCGAGGCGATGGCGGTGCTGCCGCTGGTGCGCCGGCGGCTGCCGGCGGCGCGGCTGCCCTTCGAGGACTGGCGCGTGATCGCCGCGATCGGGACGACGCTGGTCGCGACCGCGGCGCTGCGGCGCCGACTGTCGAGCTCGGCGCTGCGCGAGGGCCTCGTGCAGGCGCTTGGCGCCGTCCCCGCCGTGGTCGCCCTCAGCGACCGCGACCTCGCCGCCTACCACGGCGTCGAGCACAAGGCGATCGCCGCCTACGAGCAGGGGATCGAGGATCCCGCGACCGTGCCCAAGGAGCACGACCGCTGCGGCTCCAACCTGGTCGCGCCGATGATGCTGCTCTCCGCCGGCGGCACGGTCGTGCTCGAGCGGCTGGTCGAGCGGCCGAGCCCGCTGGCCCGCGCCGCGGTCGGCCTCGGCGGCGCCTCGCTCGCGGTCGAGATGTTCGCCTGGAGCGACCGCCACCACGGCGACCCTTTGGCCGAGGCCTTCCACACGCCCGGCCGCGAGATCCAGCGCCGCCTCGCCACCAAGGAGCCGACGCCCGAGCAGATGCAGGTCGGCATCGCCGCCCTGGCCGAGATCCTCCGGGTAGAGCGGCCGGTGGACGGCGAGTACGAGCCGCCGCTCGCTACGTAGACTGCCGCCGATGTTCGGAAGGATCGATCACGTCGGCGTTGCGGTCGGGGACATCGACGCCGCGCTCGGCCTCTACGAGAAGAGCTTCGAGATGGAGCTGGCGCACCGCGAGACGGTCGAGTCGCAGGGGGTCGAGGCGGTCCTGCTCGACGTCGGCGACGGGCACGTCGAGCTGCTGCGGCCGCTCGGCCCGGACACCGCGGTCGGCAAGTTCCTCGCCCGCAAGGGCCCCGGCCTGCACCACGTCGCCTACGCGGTCGAGGACATCGACGCGACGCTGGCCAGCCTCGCCGAGGCCGGCCTCGAGCTGATCGACGCCGAGCCGCGCACGGGAATCCGCCAGAGCCGCGTCGCCTTCCTGCACCCGCGCTCGACCGGCGGCGTGCTGACCGAGATCGTCGAACCGGGAGGACACTGATGGCGGACGCGCAGCGGGTGGAGATCGGCTTCGAGGGCGGCCAGGTCGTCTCGGTGCGGCTCCGCGACAACGAGCTGAAGGACCTGCGCAAGCAGGTCGAGAAGGGCGGCTGGTACGACGTCAAGACCGAGGACGGCGTCCTCGCGGTCTACGTCGGCAAGGTCGCCTTCCTGCGGATCGACTCGGGCGAGCACCGCGTCGGGTTCTCACTCGGCGATCCGGACTGATGCGCGCGCGGAGCCTGGCCCTCGTCGCCGGCGCCGCCACCTTCGCCGCCGCGCTTTGGTGGCGGAAGAACCCGTCGGCGTGCCCGTACGGGCAGCGGTTCTGGGTCGAAGCGCCGCACCCGGTCATCACCCGCGACCGGCTGCGCGAGGTGCTGCGCCCCGAGCCGGGGGAGCGCGTCCTCGAGATCGGCCCCGGCACCGGCTACTACACCCTCGACATGGCCGAGTGGGTCGCCGGCTTGACTCCCGGCAGCGCCGACCCCGGCAAGGGCGGCTCGGTCGAGATCTTCGACCTCCAGCAGGACTTCCTCGACCACGTGATGCGCCGCGCCGCCGAGCGCGGCCTGGCCAACGTCGTCCCGACCCGGGGCGACGCCACCGCGCTGCCCTACGAGGACGACTCGATCGACGCCGTAGCGCTGACCGCGGTCCTCGGCGAGATCCCCGACCCGGTCGCCGCCCTGCGCGAGATCGCCCGCGTCCTGCGGCCGTCCGGCCGCCTCGTCGTCGGCGAGCTCTTCGGCGACCCCCACTTCACCACCCTTGCCGCGCTGAAGCGCGAGGCCACCGAAGCCGGCCTCGCCTACGAGGAGTGCTCCGGCAACCCGCTCGCCTACTTCGCCCGCCTCACGCCTCGCTGACTTTGTCTTTATTGCCGGATACCGACCACAAAGACAAAGTCAGCGGGCGAAGGTGCGCCGGGGCGAATAGGGAGGTCTCGCCCCGGCGCGTGCCTGACCGTCAGTGCTTGCTGCCCTTCCCGCAGGCGGGGATGTTGAGCCGCAGGTTGTTCCGCTTCAGCTGGCGGCTGTTCTGGGCTTTGATGTTGAGGAAGCCGTTGGTCGGCCTCGAGCAGAGGTTCCTCGAGTTGACCAGGAGGCCCTTGCTGCCGCCCTTCATCGTCATTTCGAACTTGCTCACCGAGACGTCGGGCGTTTCGTTGAACACGGTCTTGAGGCGGCCGTGCGCGGAGCTGATCACGCCGCGCAGCCGGATCGGGATCTGGCCGTGCAGGTCGGCCAGCAGGTCCGGCAGTTCGTGGTTGGACGAGGTCAGGTAGACGGGCCCTTCGAGCGGCTGGCCGAGCAGCGAGGACTTCGCCTTGGCGTGCCCGTAGATCGAGTTCTTCGGGCATTCGTTGGCCGCCAGCTGGACCCGGGTGCAGATCGTCTTGATGTGGGCCTGGTCGAGGATCGTCGCCCGCGGCAGGATGAAGGCCGTGCGACGAATGTTGGCGTCGCCGTTGCGGCCTTCGACGATAGCCCTGAACTTCGGGTTGTCCGCCCGCTGCGTCTGCCCCTTGCCGCCGAGGATCCTGGCGAAGAACTTCGGCTTGAACTGGAGCTTGCTGCATTCCTTCCCCTGGAACGAGGTGCTCTGCTTCGATTCGAACCAGCTCGCCGGGTTGGCCGGATTCCCGCCGCCGCCGAAGATGCTCGAGGCGACCGGGAAGGCGCTGCGGCAGGTGGTCGGGTTGAGGGTGAACTTGGAGCGGTTGATCGAGACGTCGATCGAGCGGACGTCCAGCTTCACCCCGCCGAATATGTAGGGGATCGGGTCCGAGACGGCGTGGACTTCAGCCGTTTCCGGGTCGACGTTGATCGCGACCCTGACGGCCACGACGCCGAGGTCGTACGGGCCGGCCACCGCGGGCGTGACGAAGACCATGCTGATCGGCGCGCCTTTGTAGGGGCCGGCCAGGTAGGCCTTGCCGGTGGTGCGGAACGGTGCCGCGCCCGACCCGACGTCGGTGCTGAACGTCCCGACCTGGCTGTTGGCCGGGCAGCTCGGCGAGGCCTGCTCGGCGACGCCGCTGTTGGTCGTGGCCGCGTCGATCTTCGCCTGCGGGCAGTATTCGGTGCCCTTCAGACTGGCGATCATCCCGGGCGGCAGGTTGACGTTGATCTGGCGGATCTCCTGCGCCCCGTCGGGCCTGGACAGGTGGAATTCGAAGGGGCTGAAAGCACCCGCCTTCGAGCCCTGCGGCCCGGCCGAGTAGGTCAGGTTGAACGGCCGTTCGGCCAGCGTTTTCGGACACGGACCGCCGCCGGGTGCCGAGGTCAGGTTGAATTCCCCGCTCGGGTGGGCGTTGCCGTTTTCCGACCACGGCGTCAGTTCCGAGGTCGTCTTGTTCGGCCCGCAGGTGTTCGGCGTCGTCAGCGCGCCTCGCGGCCCGCCGTTGAGGTGGATGATGAATTCGCTGAACGTGGCCTGCGGGTTTTCGTCGACCACCACGGTGACCTGGCCGGTCTGCGGGTTGGGGAAGATCTGCCCTTTGAGGCGGACGTTGACGCCGTATTTTTCAGACTCGACGGTGAGGAAGATCCGGAACTGATTGCCCGAGTTCGGGTTCTGGCTTTCCGGCTGGGCGATGTAGACCTTCCCGTGCAGCGTGTTGGGCGGCAGCGAAGGCGTTTCGACGTCGACCGTGCCGATCTCCGAGGCGGCCGGACATTGGATCGCGTTGTTCGTGTGGTAGGCGAACTGCGCGTTGGTGCAGGTCGCGAGCCCGTTGGCCAGCGACGGGTTGATCCCCGCCCCTTCGGGCAGCGTCACCTTCGCGGTCTTGAGATACGAGTTGGCGATCGGTTTCGAGGCGTCGAAGGGGATGCCGAGGTTGATCGTCGCCGGGTCAGGCGAGTCGGTCGAGCTGTTGACCGTGGTTTTGAGCGTCGGATCGAAGGGGATGTTGCCGCAGTTTTCGCCAACAAACGGCGTGGGGAAGGTGGCGGCAGCGCTTGCGCCTTCATGAGAGTCCACGTGCAGTTCGGCCGTCTGCGGCTTGCCACAGACACTTGGGTTGGTCAGGTAGGTGCCGTCACCGGCTTGGCCGTTGAAGACGAGTCGGGAGCCGACGATCGGTGGGCTGGTGCCCGGCGGTTCGCCGGGGGGTAGGTGGATTTCGCTGATCGTGAAGGTGACGTGCTGGTCAACAGGATTGAGGGAGCCGACGATGAACGTCGGCCCTGCAGCCGTCAAGAACGCCACCATCGACGGATGGCCTTCGAATGGGACGACGTTGTAGACCGGCAGCGCGGCCCGCGCAACCGTAGGCCCGGCGGCCACGACGACGGTGAGGTAGTTGGTGCCAACCTGGGCTTCAGGACAACTGATCGGCGCCGTGGGCAGCTGTTCGAGGGTGCACTTGGGAGCAGCCTCGGGGTTGACGCTCAGCCCTTCAGGCGTGTCGACGATGATGTCTTTGACAAAGCCATCCGGAAACCCGGCGGTGTTGTTCAGGGTGAAGTCGGTGATCGCGAGGTTCGGGTGGCCGGCGGCCTGTTTGAACCACCTTGCTTCATTTGCAGGTTCGCCAGTTTTCGCCGTGCATTGGCCTGGGACCGGGGGTAGCGGAAACGCGCCCGGCGCCGCTGGGGCCTCGACACTTTCTTTGCACGTCAACGCTTCCCAGTTAGCGATGCCGAAGGCACCCTGGGCGCTTGAGGCGCCTAGCGCGAAAACGAGCAGTGCAGCAACAAGCGTAAGCAGGCCGAGCGATCGCGCCGGAACTCTCATGTGGTTCTCCTCCAAAGACGGGTTCAAAATCTCAAAATCGTTACCCGCCTCCCGCAGTTGAAAACGGTACACGATGGAACCCTTCCGCTCCATCGGGGCTAACTACTGAATGGCCAATTCCCCCAGAGGCGCTCCTCCGCGTCGGCTACGCAGTTGGCCGCTGCGTCGATCTGCCGCCACAGAGCCGGATCCGGCTCCTCGCGCTCGCTGGCGGCGCGGAACGCCTCGGCCAGCTCGGTCCAGGCGGCGGCGGCGTCGGCCGCCAGTGGCGCCTCGGGCCGTCCCGCCTCTTCGAGGAAGCGCGAGTACATCAGGCGGAAGGCGCCGCCGCCGGTGCCGCGGCGCTCGATCACCTGGTAGCCGAAGCGCGCGCACCACTGCCAGTCCTCGGCGACCTCCGGCCAGGAGCCCGCCTCGGCGGCGAGGCGGCGGACCGCGCCGAGGCCGGAGAACTCGCCGAACTCGGGCTCGAGCATCGCGAGGGCGGCGCGCTCGATCGCCGCCGGGATCGCCGCCCGCAGCCGCTCGGGCGAGACCGCCCCGGAGGCGGTGAACATGTGGCCGGCGAGCGGGTAGGCGGGGTGGCCGCTGTGGCGCGCCCGGTCGAGGCTCTCCAGGCGCGTCGTCTGCAGCTGCTCGAAGCCGGTGTCGGAGAGATGCGCCACCTCCTCGTCGTAGCCGGCGAGGACGACGGCGTGGCCGGGGAAGTGGGCCGAGTTGCCGTAGTGGTCGAGGTGGTAGAGGTCGGTGAGCAGGAGGACGGGGTTGCCGGCATCGACCTCGGCCCGCGCCGCCTCCCAGGCCCCGTCGTCCCCTGGCTCGAACGTCCGAAGCTCGAGAGCTGCTCCAGTCAGCTCGGCGAACGTCTCCTCCAGCCGCGCCGTGCGCCCGTTGAACCAGCGGCTTGGAGATGCCTCCTCGATCGTCACGTAGTAGAAGCAGGCGCCGGCGCCCAGCCCGAACGCCATCTCCTCGCTCAGCTCGACCCCATGGAAGGCGAGCAGGTTCCTCAACGCGGTCGAGCCGCAGTGGTGGCCAGGGGTATGGACGTAGTCAGCGACGAAGGGCATCGCCGCATCTTGACCGACCGGCATATCCTCCGCCGCCGATGGCCGAGCTCGACCTCAGACTGCTGCGCTGGTTTCGCACCCATGGGCACTCGCCCGGCGTGGAGGAAGCTGCGAAAGCGCTGGGCAGGGCCGGCAACAACGCGACTGTCTGGGTCGTGCTGGGCGTGGTGCTGGCGCTGATCGACCCCGGGGGGCGCGAAGCGTGGCTGATCTGCGCCGCGCTCGGCCCGATCGCGATCGCCCTCAACTACGGGATCAAGCTGCTCGTCCGCCGGCCGCGGCCGGTGCTGGAGGGGCTGCCGCCGCTCGGCGGTGCGCCCAGCTCGCTCAGCTTCCCCTCCGCCCACGCGCTCTCCTCCTTCGCGGTGGCGACGGCGATGTTCCGGGTCGACCCGGCGAGCGCGGGCGCCTTCCTCGTCGCCCTCGCCCTCTCGCTCGGCCGCCCCTACCTGGGGATGCACTACCCCTCCGACGTCCTCGCCGGCGCCCTGCTCGGCATCCTCCTGGGGCTGGTCGTCCCGCTCTCGCTATGAAGGTCGGGATCGTCGGGCTGCCCAACGCGGGCAAGTCGACTCTCTTCAACGCGCTGACCAAGGGCGGCGCGCAGACCGGCGACTACCCGTTCACCACGATCGAGCCCAACGTCGCGATCGCCCAGGTTCCCGACGAGCGCCTGCGGCAGGTGGGGGAGACGGTCCGCAGCTCCGAGCTGGTGCCGGCGACGATCTCCTTCCACGACATCGCCGGCCTGGTCAAGGGCGCCTCCGAGGGCGAGGGCCTCGGCAACAAGTTCCTCGCCTCGATCCGCGAGACCGACGCGATCTGCCACGTCGTCCGCTGCCACGCCGACTCCGGCGTCCCCCACCCCGACGGCCGCGTCGACCCGCTCGCCGACATCGAGACGATCGAGACCGAGCTGGTCCTCTCCGACTACGAGCAGGCGGAGCGGCGCCTGCACCGGGTCCAGAAGGGAGCCAAGTCGGGCGACGCCGAGGCGATCGCCGAGCGCGACTGGCTCGAGCAGGTGGTCGCGGCGCTCGCCGCCGGCAAGCCCGCCCGTTCGGTCCCGGTTCCCGACGCGGCCGCCCACGGGCCGCTCAACCTGCAGGCGTTGACCACCAAGCCGATCCTCTACGTCGCCAACGTCGACGAGGGCGACGCCGAGGCGCCGCCGGCGGTCGCCGAGCACGCCGCCGCGATCGGCGCCGGCGTGGTCGCGGTCAGCGCCCGGATCGAGGGCGAGCTGGCCGAGCTCGACCCGGTCGAAGCGGCGGAGATGCGCGAGTCCTACGGGGTCGAGGGCTCCGGCCTCGACCGCCTCGTCCGCGCCGCCTACGAGCTGCTCGAGCTGATCACCTTCTTCACCGCCGGCGAGGACAAGGAAGCGGTGGCGCGGCCGCTGCCCCGCGGCGCCACCGCCTGGGAGGCGGCGGGGACGATCCACACCGAGATCCAGGAAGCCTTCGTCAAGGCCGAGGCGATCGGGTGGCGCGAGCTGGTCGAGTGCGGCGGCTACGCCCCCGCCCGCGATCGCGGACTGCTCCGCGTCGAGGGGCGCGACTACGTGGTCCAGGACGGCGACGTGATCACGATTAAGGTCTGACGATGGACCAGGGAGCGCGGTTTCCGCGGGTCGCCGCCAGGGCGGGCCACTACGAGAGCTTCTACGTCAAGGCGTGCCGGCCGGGCGGCGGGCAGGGGATCTGGATCCGCCACACCGTGCACAAGCGCCCGGGCGCCGAGCCCAACGCCTCGATCTGGTTCGTCCTCTTCGACCGCGAGGCGGCCGCGCCGCGGGCGACGAAGGTGACCGTGCCGGCGGCGGAGCTGTCCTCGCCGGTCGGCTCCTGGGTCCGGATCGGCGACTCCGAGATCGGCCCGGGGCGGGCTAGCGGCTCGGTGGAGACCGACGCCCTAAAGGCCTCCTGGGAGCTGGACTTCGCCGGCGACGCCCCGCCCTGCAAGTACCTGCCCTCCGACCGCCTCTACGAGACGCGGCTGCCGAAGACGAAGTTCGTCGCCCCCTTCCCCGACGCCCGCTTCGACGGCCGCCTGGAGGTCGGCGGCGAGGAGATCGAGATCGCCGGCTGGCCGGGGATGATCGGCCACAACTGGGGCAGCGAGCACGCCGAGCGCTGGGTCTGGCTCGAGGGGACCGGCTTCGCCGACTCGCCCGAGACCTACTTCGACGCCGGCGCCGCCCGGATCGCGCTCGGCCCCTGGACGACGCCCTGGGTCCCCTCCGGCATGTTGATGCTCGACGGCGAGGCCCACCGCCTCGGCGGCTTCGGCCACATCCGCTCGGCGTCGATCGAGGAGTCCCCCGAGGCCTGCGCCTTCGTCCTTCCCGGCAAGGACGTCACCGTCCGCGGCCGCGTCTCGGCCCCGAAGAAGGACTTCGTCGGCTGGATCTACGCCGACCCCAAGGGCCCAGAGCACAACACGATCAACTGCTCGGTCTCCGACCTCGAGCTGACGGTGGAACGACCGGGACAGCCGAACCGAGAGCTGACCCTCCCAGCCGGCGCCGCCTACGAGTTCGGCATGCGCGAGACCGACCACGGAGTCCCGATCCAGCCCTACCCTGACGGCTGAGGGCTCCTACCCGCCGACGCCGCCGGCCGGGCCTGACGGCTGTTCCCCGCCGCCGGATTCTCCGCCCGAAGGCTTGCCGTTGACGAGCTTCTGGAAGCTCATCCAGGTCGAGTAGGCGCCGAGGGCGGACTCGAGCTGGTCGCCGCGGATGCTGGTCGTTCCGCCGCTGCCGATGAGCTTCGCTTCGACGATGCGCGGCGATACGCCCTGCTTGGTGATCACGACCTGCTTCAGCGCGCCGTTCAGGTAGCTGCCCAGCTTGGAGTCGATTTCGCCCTGCGAGAACTTGAGCTGCCAGGTGTGCAGCGGGCAGGCGCCGTCGTAGGGGTCGGGAACGCCGACGAGGTAGGGCACGGGGGGGCCGAAGAAGACGTTCTGGACGCTCTCGGTGTGGCCGCCGGAGCAGGCCGAGAAGAAGGTCTCGGCGATCTTGCCGCCGTACATCACCACCTGGCCCCTGGTCGCGTCGGCCGCTTCGTCGGTGGTGGCAGTCTCGCTGGAGAGCCCTTTGTAGACCTGGCTGCGGGTGTCGTCGTAGAGGTCGAAGCCGTTGCCGCCGACGCTGCCGGTGAGGGCGAAGGAGCGGGCCGCGACGGCCTGGGAGCGCAGCGCCGCCTGGGGCCAGGAGGCGGGCGACTCGTTGGCGATCACGCCCTTCACGTACTGGTCGACCGGGAGGGCGTTGACCGCGTTGAGCGAGCCGACGTCGCTTTCGGTCGGGACCACCTCGAGGGCCCCGCGGTAGGGGACGCCGCCGATCGTCACCCGCCCTGCGCCGGCGGCGCGGAGGCGGCGGCCGCAGTTGGCGAGCGGCTTGCCGCCCGAGCTGCGCAGCTGGACGCTGCGGGCGATCCGGTGCGCCTCGTAGTCGCGCCCCGCTTCGAGGCTCACCCCGCAGGCGCTGGTCGCGCCGCTGAAGGGCACGTCGCCGCCGTCGATGCCGACCAGCACGCGGACGATCCGCGGTTCGGCCAGCGTGCCGATCGTCGTCCCCTGGTAGTAGTGGGCGAGGATGAAGCGGTAGCCCTTGCCGTGCAGGGCGTAGCCGTAGGCGCCGTACTGGCTCATCCCCACGCCGTGGCCGAAGCCGTGGCCGGTGACGTCCCACTCGACGCCCGCCCCACGGGCGCTGGGCGCAAGGAGGAGGAAGAGGAGGAGGGCTGTGAGTCGGAGGCGCATCTCTCGGTCAACAGATTCGCGAAACCGTAGTCTCGGCCTGCTCTAGTCTGAAAAGACCCGACCACGAGGAGGTCCGATGGCGACGCGAGCGGTGCAGGCACTCGATCACAAGCTCCTGGTCGCCGGCGAGTGGCTCGAGACCGGCGAGTGGGACGAGGTCGCCAGCCCCTACGACGGCAGCCCGGTGGGCCGGGTCGCCCGCGGCGACGCCGCCCTGGTCGACCGCGCCGCGATCGCGGCGCGCGCCGCCTTCGAGTCCGGCGACTTCGCCCAGCACGACCGCGCCGCGATCCTCGACCGCGCCGCCGAGCTGGTCGGCGAGCGCCTCGACGACCTCGCCCTGACGATCGCCGCCGAGGCGGGCAAGCCGCTGAGGACCGCTCAGGCCGAGGCCGCCCGCTGCGTCGACACGCTGATCTTCTCCGCGGTCGAGGCGCGCAAGCTGACCGGGGGCACCGTGCCGATGGACGCCTCGCCGGCGGGCGCCGGCAAGCTCGGCGTGATGCTGCGCGTCCCCTACGGGGTCGTCGGCGCGATCAGCCCCTTCAACTTCCCGCTCAACCTGGTCGCCCACAAGCTCGGCCCGGCGCTCGCCGCCGGCAACGCGGTCGTCCTCAAGCCGGCCGGGCAGACGCCGATCTCGGCGTTGAAGCTGGCCGCGATCCTGCTCGAGGCGGGCCTGCCGGAGGGCTGGCTCAGCGTCGTCCCCGGCCCCGGCTCCGACGTCGGCAACGCGATCGTCGAGCACGAGCTGACCGGTGCGCTCAGCTTCACCGGCTCGGCCGGGGTGGGTTGGGGGATCCGCAGTCGCGTCCCGCACAAGAAGGTCAACCTCGAGCTCGGCTCCAACGCGCCGCTGATCGTCCACGCCGACGGCGACTGGGAGGTCGCGGCGGACAAAGCCACGCTGCACGCCTTCTCCCACGCCGGCCAGAGCTGCATCTCGATCCAGCGGATCCTCGTCCACGAGAACGTCGCCGAGGCGTTCACCGAGCGGCTGGTCGCGGGCGCCGGGGCGCTCAGGGTCGGCGACCCGCTCGATCCCGAGACCGACGTCGGCCCGCTGATCACGCCCGGCGACCGCGACCGGGTGAAGGAGTGGGTCGACGAGGCGGTGGCGGAAGGCGCCGAGCTGCTCACCGGCGGCGAGCTGGTCGACGAGGGCCGCTGCCTGGCGCCGACCCTGCTCGGCGCGCCGCCGCGCGAGGCCCGGGTCTGGTGTGAGGAGGTCTTCGGCCCGGTGGCGACGATCGACCGCTACCGCGAGTTCGGCGAGGCGCTGCGGATGGCCAACGACTCCAAGTTCGGCCTCCAGGCGGGGGTCTTCACCCGCGACCTCGGCCGCGGCCTCGAGGCCGCCCGCACGCTCGAGTTCGGCGGGGTCCTGATCAACGAGGTGCCGACCTTCCGCGCCGACCAGCAGCCTTACGGCGGCGTCAAGGACTCCGGCAACACCCGCGAGGGCCCCGCCTACGCCGTCCTCGAGCTCACCGAGGAGCGCTTCGTCACCCTGCAGGGCTGAGCCCTCCAGTTCGTGCATGCGCTTTGCAAGGATGAAGAACATGACCGCAGCGACCGCAGGCGAAGACCGCACCCGCTGGCTCGCCCTCTACATCCTCTGCGCCGGGATGCTGATGATCGTCCTCGACGCGACGATCGTCAACGTCGCCCTGCACTCGATCCAGGACAGCCTCGGCTTCTCCCAGAGCAACCTCGCCTGGGTCATCAACGCCTACCTGATCCCCTTCGGGGGGCTGCTGCTCCTGGCGGGGCGGATGGGCGACCTGGTCGGCCAGCGGCGCATCTTCCTGCTCGGCCTCGCCATCTTCACCACCGCCTCGCTGGCCTGCGCCGCCTCGCAGAGCCAGGCGATGCTGATCGGCGCCCGCTTCATCCAGGGCATCGGCGGGGCGCTGGCCTCGGCGGTGATCCTGGGGATGATCGTGACGATGTTCCCCGAGCCGCGCGAGCAGGCGAAGGCGATCGGCGTCTACGGCTTCGTCGCCTCCGCCGGCGGCTCGATCGGGCTGCTCGCCGGCGGTGCCCTGACCCAGGCGATCAGCTGGCACTGGATCTTCCTGATCAACCTGCCGATCGGGATCGCGACCGCCTTCGGCGCGCTGCGCCTGGTCGAGGCGCGCCCGGGAATCGGCCTGCGCGAGGGCGCCGACATCCCCGGCGCCGCGCTGATCACGGCCTCCCTGATGCTCGGCGTCTACACGATCCTCGGCGTCGCCAGCCACGGCTGGGGCTCCTCCCAGACGCTGATCCTCGGGGCGATCTCGGTCGCGTTGTTCGCAGCCTTCCTCGCCCGCCAGGCGCGGATCGCGAACCCGCTGATGCCCCTGCGCCTCTTCCGTCACCGCAACGTCGCCGGCGCCAACGCGATCCAGGCGCTGCTGGTCGCCGGCATGTTCGGCATGTTCTTCCTCGGCGCGCTCTACCTGCAGCGGGTGCTCGGCTACGACGCGCTGCAGGTCGGCCTCGCCTTCCTGCCGGCGACGATCGTGATGGGCACGCTCTCGCTTGGCTTCTCCGAACGGCTGATCATGCGCTTCGGTCCGCGCCGCACGCTGATGCCGGGCGTGGCGATGGTCGGCGTCGGCCTGCTGCTCTTCGCCCGCACCCCGGTCGATGGGACCTACGTCGCCGACCTGCTGGCGCCGATGCTGCTGATCGGCGTCGGCGTCGGCACCGCCTTCCCCTCGCTGATGACGCTGGCGATGTCGGGCGCGACGCCGAGCGACTCGGGCCTCGCCTCGGGCCTGGTCAACACCAGCATGCAGGTCGGCGGCGCGATCGGCCTCGCCGTGCTGGCAACGCTGGCGACCGAGCGCACCAACGGCGCGCTCGACGGCGGTGCCTCCAACCTGGCGGCGCTCAACTCCGGCTACCACCTCGCCTTCCTGGTGGGCGCCGGGCTGGTCGGCCTCGCCCTGGTCATCGCCGCGACCGTCCTGCGCACCCCCGAGCCGATGGCGGCGCCGGGGCACCAGCCCGACGCCGAGCCCGCCCAGGGCGAGATGGAGCCCGCCTACTCCGAGGCCGGGTAGCCTCAGCCGCCGATCGAGACCCCGGTCCAGGGATCGATCAGCGAGAGCGTCGCCAGGGCGAGGGCGAGGCCGCCGAGCAGCGAGCCGCCCAGCAGCACGAGGCGCAGGCCGGCTCCCGAGAGCCGCGCCTCGCGCCCGCCGGCGCGGCGCCAGTCGGCCGAGGCCAGGCTCGGCAGCTCGAGCAGGTGGCCGAGCACGTGCAGGGCCATCAGCCCGAACCAGAGGATGAAGCTCGCCTTGTGCCAGAACTTGAGCGAGCCGCTGCCCGGGCCTTCGATCGCCAGGGCGACGCCGGTGGCGAACAGCGCCAGCGTGGCGAGGACGACGCCCGGCGCCAGCAGGCGCATGAAGAGCGGCGGCGGGCCCTTCAGCCGGTAGGCGGCGGCGCCCAGGTAGTAGCGGCCGAAGCGCCAGCCGGTGCTGGCGAGCTTCAGCGCCACCGGCCCCAGCAGCAGCATGCCGATGAAGATGTGCGGCCCGGCCAGGCCGCCGATGAAGGGGATCGTCGCCCCCTCGGCCGCCAGCAGGACGAGCAGGATCACCGCGGCGCCGGCGGTGAGGCGCGCGTTGGCGGCGACGCCGTCGCGGCGCACGGTCGGGGCCTCGCTGTACATCGGCGCGATCCTGCGGGCGGCCGCTCAGCGCCGCCTAACGCTCAGGTGAGAGCTTTCTCAGCCGCGAAGCCGCCGAGCTCGACGCTGAGGCGGGCGCCGCCGAGGGGCGAGTCCCCGACCCGGATGCGGCCGCCGTGCAGCTCGACGATCGAGCGGGCGATCGAGAGGCCGAGCCCGCTGCCGCCGGAGTCGCGGTCGCGCGCCGCCTCGCTGCGGTGGAAGCGGTCGAAGACGCGGGCCCGCTCGGCCGGGGGGATGCCGGGGCCGTCGTCGTCGACCCGGATCGTCAGCCGCCCGCCCCGCGCGGCGGCGGAGAGCTCGACCCGCCCGCTGGCGCCGGCGTGGCGGCGGGCGTTGGCGAGCAGGTTGCGCAGCACCTGGGTGAGGCGGTCGGGGTCGGCCTCGAGCGTCCCGGCCGGAACGGCGCCGAGGGCGACGCCGGGCTCGGCCTCGGCGAGGCCGCCGAGGAACGGGGCGAGGTCGAGGGGCGCCCGCCGCAGCGGCGCGCCCTCGTCGAGCCGCGCCAGCGCCAGCAGGTCGGCGACCAGCCTCTCGATCCGGGTCATCTCGGCGCCGACCACGGCCTCGACCTGACGCACTTCCGCCGCCGAGGGGCTCTGCTGGCGCCCGAGCAGCTCGAGCTGGCCGCGGATCGCGGTCAGCGGCGTGCGCAGCTCGTGCGAGGCGTCGGAGACGAAGCGGCGCTGGCGCGAGAAGGCGTCCTCGACCCAGTAGCCGGCGAGCAGCACGGCGGCGAGAATCAGCGCGCCGGCGACGGCGAAGGCGACGACGACCTCGAGCTGGGCGTCGCCGCGGGTGACCCGTCCCGACTCGTCGGCGAACTGGTCGAGGGCGGCGAGGAAGAGCACGGCGAGGGCGGCGAGGACGATCGCGACGACGACGACCGCCCGTCGCCCGCGCCGCCCGAGCCGCCCCCAGGCGGCCCTCATCGCGGTTGCGCGAGCCGGTAGCCGACCGAGCGCACGGTCTCGATCGGCGCGGGCGAGTCGGGCAGGGCGAGGCGGCGGCGCAGGTAGCCGACGTAGACCTGGACGACGTTGGTGCCGGGGTCATGGTCGTAGCCCCAGACCGAGGAGAGCAGCTCTTCGTGGGAGCAGACCTGGCCGGGGCGGCGCATCAGGTAGGCGAGCAGTTCGGCCTCGCGCTCGGGCAGGCGGGCGGTGAGGCCGTCGCGCTCGACCCGGCGCGAGACCAGGTCGAGCCGCATCCCGGCGGCCTCCAGCGCGGTCGCGCCGTCGCCCCCTTCGGGCCGGCGCAGCTGCGCCCGCACCCGCGCCGCCAGCTCCTCCAGCGAGAAAGGCTTGGCCAGGTAGTCGACCGCGCCGGCGTCGAGGCCCTCGACCCGGTCGCTCACCTCGCCCTTGGCGCTGAGCACGATCACCGGCAGCGCCGGCTTGGCCCGGCGCAGCGCCGCCAGCACCTCCATCCCGTCCTTGCCGGGCAGCATGCGGTCGAGGACGACCAGGTCGACGCCCTCGCTCAGCGCCAGCCGCTCGCCCTCGATGCCGTCGGCGGCGGTGAGCACGGCGTGACCTTCCTGCTCGAGCGCACGGGCGACGAAGTCGGCGATCGCCGCCTCGTCCTCGACCACCAGGATCTCCATGCGCCGATGCTAGACGGGCGCCCGGTCCCGCTCGCCAGCTCAGCCCGCGGCTTCGGCGCGGCGCAGCCCGCCGCGGGCCCAGAGCGAGAACACCACCGGCAGGACGACGGCGATCGCGAAGGCGGTGGCGACCAGGGTCGGCTCGCCGGAGACGAAGCCGCGCCCGGACTCGAGCAGGGCGGTGACCGGGTTGACCGAGGCGACCGCGTGGATCCAGCCGCTGAGCAGGTTGAGCGGCACGTAGACCGGGGCGAGGAAGAGGATGAGGAAGACCGGGAACTGCATGAACGGCCCGCCCTGGATCGAGCGCACCCGCATCGCCACGCCGGCCGCCCAGAGCACCGCGGTGACGTTGACGAAGACCGCGAGGCCGTAGAGGGCGACCAGTTCGATCCCTTCGCCGCCCACCTCCATGCCGGCGATCAGCGCCACCGCCGTCAGCACCGTCCAGGTGATCGCGGCGCGCAGCAGCGCCGCGATCGCGTAGCCGGCGACGATCCCGCGCCGGTCGGTCGCCGCCAGCAGGTAGCGGCGGGCGAAGCCGCTCTCGAAGTCGCGGGCGATGCCGAAGCCGGTGAAGACGCCGCCGAAGGCCGCCGACTGGAGCAGGACGAAGACGAACTGGAAGGCGGTGTAGCCGCTGGGGAAGTCGAAGCCGGGGGCGTTGGCGATCGCCGAGAGCCCGCCGGCGAAGGCGGTGAAGAAGAAGAGCGGGAAGACGATCGAGGGCACCAGGAAGGCCGGGTTGGTGAGGTAGTTGTGGACGCTGCGCCAGGCGACGGCGAGCGCGACCCGCCGGATCACGTCCGCACCAGCCTCGACTTGAGCGAGGTCGCGGCGGCGAACATGCCGATCGCCAGGACCGCGCCGGCGATCGCGAAGCCGAGCGCGATGTCGCCCAGGTTCCAGCCTTCGATCAGCAGCGAGCGGAAGGCCTGCAGCAGGTAGGAGACCGGGTTGAGGCTGGCGACGTCGTGGAACCACTGGGTCTGGATCAGGTCCAGCGGCAGCGCCATCGAGGAGATGAAGAGGAAGACGAAGAAGACCGGGAAGAGGCTCTGCACCGCCTCGCCCGAGCCGGTGCGCAGGGCGGCGAAGAGGCCGACCGAGCCGAAGGCGACGGTGATCGTCACCGAGAGGGCGACGATCACCAGCGCCCCGCCGAAGCCCGCGGCCAGTTCGGCGCCGGCGACGAGGCCCACGGTGAGGTAGGTCAGCGCCTGGATCAGGCCGAGCACGACGGCGCCGGCGAGCAGGCCGCTGAGCAGCGCCGCGCCGCGCAGCGGGGTCAGCGCGAGGCGGTTGAGGAAGCCGGTCTCGATGTCGCGCGCGAGGTCGGTGCCGGCGTTCATCACCGAGAAGAGGGCGCCTTGCATGAAGGGCACGGCGAGGGCGAAGGTGAGGTAGGAGTCGGTCGGGAAGCCGGGCAGGTTGGTCGCGTCTTTGAGCCCACCCGAGTTCACCGCCAGCAGGAACAGCGGGAAGATCAGCGCGGGCACGATCTGCGCCGGCTGGCGCATCGTGCGCAGGACCGAGCGGCGGGCGAGCTGGCCGACCTGGGTGGGCAGGGCGGCGTTCACTCCTCCTCCTCGGAGCCCTCCAGCGAGCGGCCGGTCTTGGCGAGGAAGACGTCGTCGAGCGAGGGAGCGTGGAGCTGCAGCTGCTCGATCGCGATCCCCTCGGCGTCGAGCGCGCGGACGACCTCGGCGAGCTGGGACTCGCCGCCCTCGAGCCGCACCGAGGCGCCCTTGCGCCGCACCGCCTCGGCCCGCTCGCCGAAGCGCCTGAGCACCGCGGCGACGCGCTCGCGTTCGCCGGGCTCGCGCGGGATCGCCTCGACCGTCGGCCGGCCGATCTCGGCCTTGAGCTCGGCCGGGGTCCCCTCGGCGACGATGTGGCCGTGGTCGATGATCCCGACCCGGTCGGCGAGCGCGTCGGCCTCCTCGAGGTACTGGGTGGTGAGGAAGACGGTGACGCCGTCCTCGGCGGCGAGCCGGGCGACCTCGTCCCAGAGCGCGGTGCGGCTCTGGATGTCGAGGCCGGTGGTCGGCTCGTCGAGGAAGAGGATCTTCGGCTCGTGGACGAGCGCCAGCGCGAGGTCGAGGCGGCGTTTCATCCCGCCCGAGTAGCCGCCGACTTTGCGGTCGGCGGCCTGCGAGAGGCCGACCCGGGCGAGCAGCTCGGCGCCGCGCCGCTGCCGCTCCTCCTTCGGCAGCCCGTGCAGCGCGGTCTGCAGTCGCATGTGCTCGGCCCCGGTCAGCAGCGGGTCGAGCGCCGCCTCCTGCAGCGCGGCGCCGATCGCGCCGCGCACCCGCGGCCCTTCGGTGGCGATGTCGAAGCCGCCGACGCGCGCCGTCCCTTCGGTCGGCGGCAGCAGCGTGGTCAGCATCAGCACCGTCGTCGACTTGCCCGCCCCGTTGGGGCCGAGGAAGCCGTATATCTCCCCCGGCGCGACGCTGAGGTCGATCCCGTCGACCGCCCGCGGCCCGTTCTTGAACTCGCGGACGAGCCCCTCGACTTCGATCCCCGCCCGCTCTGCCGTCATCGCTCCTCACCCTACCCAGGGGCCGGTGGCGCCGATCAGCCGGTGTAGGGGTGGGTGGGGGGGGTGCCGTTGGGGGCGAGCAGGTCGAAGCCGTCGGGGGTGTTGAGGTAGTCGTGGGCGCGGCCCGGTTCGTCGGTGTGGCCGTACTGCCAGACGACCTTGCGCGTCTTCGGGTCGATGATCGCCAGCCGGTGGCGGTAGTCGTCGTTGACCGCGAGCAGGCCGCCCGGCAGGCGCTCGACCAGGCTCGGGTGGTCGAGCATCCCCGGCCCCGAGGACGGGTGGTAGGACCAGAGGATCTTGCCCTTGCGGTTGAATTTGTAGATCCCGCCGGGGCTGGTGTAGTCGGCGACCAGGTAGCGGTCGGGGCCGAGCTGCTGGGGGTCGGAGGGGTATTCGATCGGCAGCTGGGCGCTCCAGACGAGCTTGCCGGCGCGGGTGACCTCGTCGATGTAGGAGCCGTTGACCTCGGAGATCAGCAGGTCGCCGTTGGCCAGCGGCGTGTCGCCGTTGGGCGAGCCGAGCCGGTACGGCGGTTCGTGTTCGCACGACGCCGGGTCGCCGAATTCCCTCAGCACCTTCTTGCGCTGCGAGATCAGCAGCACGCGGCAGTTCTGCGCGTCGGCGACCGAGATCGTGCCGTCGCGCCAGAGGTAGGCGTCGTCGGGCTCGTGCAGGTAGCCGGGTTCGGAGCCGGCCACGCCGGCGTGGCCGTAGCTCCAGAGCACCTTGCCGGCGGGGAAGGAGAGCTGGACGATGCGCTCGTCCTGCTCCTCGTTGGAGATCAGCTGGGTGCCGTGGTGGGTGAAGAAGGCGTCGTCGGGGAAGTAGAAGCCGCCGGGCGGGGCCGGGTGGGCGCGGGAGGGGTAGCGCCACAGCACTTTCTTGGCGGCGTTGACGACCAGCAGGCGGTTGTTGCCGCGGTCGGCGATCAGCAGGCGGCCCTTGAAAGGGGGCGCCGGCGCGCTCTTCGCCGCGGTTTCGCCGGCCGGCGGGGAGGCCGGCGCGCTCGGGCTCGCCGCGATCCGCTTCAAATGCAGCTGGACGACGCTGTTCAGCGCTTCGCCGCCGGCGCCGTGGCCGCCGATCAGGTAGGCGGTCGAGCCGACGACGGCCGCGGCGCCGTTCGCGACCGGCGACGGCAGGTGGCCGGCCGGGGATGCCCTGCCGGTGGCCGGGTCGAAGCGCAGGATGCGGTCGGTGGCCGCGCCGTTCTCTTCGCCGCCGAGGACGTAGATCTCGCCGCCGAGGACGACGGCGCTGGCGTGCGAGAGCGGCGTGGGCAGGTGGCCGACGAGCTTCGCCGTCCCCGCGCCGGGGTCGACTTCGCGGATCGCGTCGGTGGCTTCCCCGCTAGCCGTCTCGCCGCCAAAGGCGTAGATCCGGCCGCCGAGCGCCGCGACGGCGATGTAGCGGGCGGGCTGGGGCAGGGTCGCGACCTGGGTGAAGCGGCTGCCATCGGACGTCGCCAGCACCGAGTCGAGGGGGGTCGTCCCGTCGTAGCCGCCGAGCACGTAGACGCGGCCGCCGACCGTCGCCGCGGAGAGGTCGGAGCGGACGGTCGGCAGCTTGCCGGTCGCTTCGGCGCTCGCGCCCGCGGCGGTCGATCCGTTCGCCACCGGCAGCGCCTGCACCTCGTCGGTGCTGCTCGGGCTGCCGCCGCCGAAGACGAGGACGCGTTCGCCGAGCAGGGCGGCGGCGGCGTCGTGCAGGGGACCGGTCAGCGTCCCGGCCGGCCGCACCTGGCCGCTCGCCGGGTCGAGCTGGAAGACGCCGCTCGCCGAGGCTTCGGCGGAGTCGAGGCCGCCGACGATCAGCGGCCCGCCGCGCAGGCCGACGACAGACTCGCCCGAGATCGGCGCCGGCAGCGGCTTGCCGAGGCTGGCGACGAGCGTCGTCTGGAAAGCCGGCGTCGCGACGGTGCTTCCGCCTCCGCCGCCCGAGCCGGAGCTTCCCAGGACGAGCGCTAGGACGACGAGGACGGCGGCCGCAACAGCCAGAGGCAACAGCCGCCGCCTGCGACGTCGTCGCATCCGGCTGGCTCGCCGCGCCCTCTGCCGGGGCAGCTCGGCCCGTCGGTCATCCACCGCGCGAGGATCGGCCAGCGGCGTTAACCGAGCCTAAGCGGAGGTTGAGAGGGGTCTCACCGCGCCACCGGCTCATCCCTCGACTTCGCGGTAGTGGTCGCGCCAGATCGCCCGGTAGACGCCGAGGTGGCGCGGCAGCGTGCGCAGTCCCGGGATGAAGGGGATGCAGATGAAGGCGAGGCTGAACACGCCCATCAGGACGAAGATCAGCGCGTCGGCGTTGGGCGATTCGAGGAACGGTTCGATCTGGTACCAGAAGGTGTAGAGCCAGAGCCAGACCTGACCGGGGTAGCTGCCGGTCTCGTTCATCATCCCCCACTGGGTGCCGAGCAGGTGCTGGCCTTCGGCGCGTTCCTCGAAGTAGCCGCCGCCGGAGAGGAAGAGCAGCGGCTTGGTGTAGTTGGTCTGGTAGAAGGTGTGTTCGCCGGTCAGCAGGTCGCCGTCGAGGCCGCCGCTCTGGGCGAGCGCCAGCAGCGCCCCCATCATCGGCGCGACCGGGCCGTAGCGGCCGGGGGGCAGGACGATCGCCCGCGGGGCGATGTGGGCGTGTTCGAGCGCCGCTTCGTAGCGTTCGGCCCAGGCGCTCTGCAGCGCCGGCGGCGCCGCTTCGTAGGCGGCGATCGCGGCCTTCAAGCCCGGGTCGCCGGGGTCCGAGCGCAGCGGTCCGATGACGAATTCCTGCGCGGTGTCGATCGGGATGCGCACGCCGGCGGCGCTCTGCAGGTCGAGCGGGCCGATCTTCTGCGTGGCTTCCGGCGTGTGGTTGTAGGGGGGGCCGTATTCGGCGAGCTCGCTGGTCCCGTTGAGCTCGGTGACCGCGGTGGCGAGGAAGTCGTGGGGGTCGGCCTGGGCCCAGCTCTGGATCGTCGTCGGCGAGTCGTCGGGGGAGGAGAAGAGGATCGTCAGCGCGACCGCCAGCGCCGCGATCACGCCGAGCGCGACGACCAGCTCCTTGACCAGGTCGTAGCGGACGAACGGCCCCGGCCAGGGCGCGGCGGGGTCGGGCGATGCCGGCGGCGTGGCGCTCACGGTGCGGCGCCCTCGCTCGGCGCGGGGGCGGGCGTCGCCGGCTTTGCGCCCGCCGTCCGGGCCGGGTAGGGCGGCACCACCCCGTTGCGCCGCACCAGCAGCACGTGCCAGGCCACCAGGGCGACCACCGCGACCGGCAGCAGGATGACGTGGAACGTGTACATCTGGCCGAAGTCGGCGACGTTGAAGAAGGCGCCGACGCCGACCGAGTTGAGCCCGTCCTTGCCCTCGCTGGCGATCCACTGCGAGTCGAAGTTCTGCTGCGAGAGGTAGCCGGTGAAGGCGGCGCCGATCGCGACCAGGAAGGTGATCGCGCCGCTCACCCAGGTGCGCCCGCGGCCGCCGCGCCAGGCGGCCATGAAGAACTTGCCCCAGAGGTGGACCACCATGGCGAAGAAGAACAGCTCCACCGCCCAGAGGTGGATGCCGTTGAAGAAGCGCCCGACGCTGGAGACGTGCCACCAGGCCGGCCCCTTCAGCCCGAGGATCATCCCGGAGAGGACGATCACGATCAGCGAGGCGATCGCGGCGACGCCGAAGACGTAGATCCAGGAGGAGACGTAGGAGGGCTGGCGGTCGGGGAGCAGCTTCTCCGGCGGCAGCGCCGCGACCGCCCGCTCGCGCACCCAGGTGGTCCACATCCGGCGCTCCTCCGGCGAGACCTCGCGGGCGCCCTCGTCGCTCACGGCAGGCGCTCCCGGCGCGGGAAGCGGAGGAGGATCGCGGCGAGGAAGACGACGATCATCAGCAGGATCACGACCACGTTCGCCACCGACATCTGGAAGAAGTGCCAGTGCAGGTAGCGAGCCGGGTGGCTCAGGTCGAACAGGGCGGCAAGTACTGGGTTAAGCAAGGCTCCCTCGTCTTCGTCGGCTGACCTGCTCTGCGACGAACGTATACCGATAACTTCGCTTGTCAAGCTGAGAGTCCTGCCAGGCGCGGCGCGCCACGCGATGCCGCGGCGCGCGACGAGGGGGAGCGGGCGGGCTATGTCGCGGCGGCTGCTCACGGGGTCCGCCGTCGACGCCCGGCTCCCGGAAGGCGCCCCGGTCGCGGGCCTGGACGGGCAGGCGCTCCCAGGCCGACGGCGACGTTAGGGACGGCGCCGGACGGCCAGCGGGAGGAGTGCCGGCCGCCCCGGCTCCGAAAAGAAACACGACCGGTGATGACGCTCGTCGCCTGCCTCGCGCGTAGCCTTCGCGCTTAGAAGCTCGCCGCGCCACCTTCGAGGTCGGTACCCGCTGGGCTTCCGCGGTTCCCGCTCTCTCCCGGTCGCAATGCGAACCTAGCGCCTGTCGCGGGTGAGCGCTAGGGGGCGTCAAGCGGCGATTCCGCAAACTGCGGAAAGAAGGGGCCGAAAACCGCTAGACGGGCTGGGGCTGGCGGAAGAGCTCGGCGGAGGGGATGCCGATCACCTCGCCGCGGAAGCGTTTCTCGCGCCCGTAGACGACCCAGGTGGTGTCGATTTCGCCGATGTCGAGGTCGAGCCGCAGCTCCTCGGCGTGCTCCTCGACGTGCTCCATGTGGGTCAGCCCGGAGTCGTACTCGCCGCGCAGCAGGCCCTCGGCGACGAGCGGCTTCGAGGTGACATCGACGACCTCCTCCCACCGCGAGAGGTCGACGTAGCCCTTGGTGGCGGGGACGATGCCGAGCGAGCGCGGAGTCTCGACCTCGCGCCGGCTGAGCAGCACCAGGTGCTTGGTCGGGTAGATGAAGGTGTCGACGACGAAGACCTCGGTCCAGTACTTCTCGGTGATCTCGTGCACCTTGGGGTGCGCACTGCACTGGACGAGGAACGCCCCGGGCGTCTCACGCACCGTGTCCAGCCCGGCGAAGAGGTCGGTGGTCAGCTCGATCTCGTACTCCTCGACCCCCTGGAAGCCCATGTAGGCGCGCGTAGCCCGCTCGTGGCACGTCCCCTCCGGCCCGAGCGTGATCAGCCTCGGCCCGCCACTGTTCTCCTCGACCACCGCCGCCACAATGAAAAAGAATAGCCGAGTAAATGGGGGCGAGGTCGCCTTGCCTCGAACTCAGCGCGCGTGCTGGCCCTCGAGCTGGGGGATCGGGCTCGCGCCCGCCGCCGCGGGCTCCTCGGCGTGGTGGTAGCGGCCGCCGCGCATCAGCGAGGCGGCGGCGGCGACGAGGCAGGCGACGATGGCGAAGACGAAGGCGGTGTCGAGCCCGTCCCGGAAGGGGCCGGAGATCAGCCGCGGGAAGAAGGTCGAGCCGGTGAGGACGGCGTGGGCGTGGGGCGGCAGCGCGGCGAGCGCTTCGGTCCCGACCAGATGCTGGACCGGGTTGTAGCCGAGGAAGGCGGCGAAGAGGACCGAGATCGGCGGCGCCCCGGCGGCGCGCCCGGCGGCCGCGGCGGAGACGCCATGCGCCTGCAGGCCGCTGCTCAGCGCCCCCGGCAGGCTGGAGGCGAGGCCGACGATCAGCAGGGTGAAGAAGATCCCGATCGAGAGCACCTGGGCGGAGTTCTGGAAGGTCTGGTTCATCCCGCCCCCGGCGCCGCGGTCGCCTGGCGGCAGGCTGTTCATCACCGCGGCACGGTTCGGAGCGGCGAACATCCCCATCGAGATCCCGTTGAAGAACAGCACCGCGGCGAAGACCAGGTAGGAGAAATCGGTCGGCAGCAGCATCAGCATGCCGAAGCTGAGCGCCGCGCCGATCATCCCGCCGGTGGCGAACGGGCGGGCGCCGAAGCGGTCGGAGAGGTGCCCGGAGATCGGTCCCGCGATCAGGATGCCGAGGGTGAGCGGCAGCATGAAGATGCCCGCCCAGAGCGGCGTTTCGGTGAAGCTGTAGCCGTGCAGCGGCAGCCAGATCCCCTGCAGCCAGATGATCAGCATGAACATCAGGCCGCCGCGGGCGACCGCGGCGAGGAAGGTCGAGAGGCTGCCGAAGGTGAAGGCGCGGATGCGGAACAGCGCCAGCCGGAACATCGGCTCCGCCACCCGCAGCTCGATCGCCGCGAAGGCCGCCAGCGAGACGAGCGAGCCGGCGAGGAGGGCGAGCACCCGCGGGCTGCCCCAGCCGGTCGGCGAGCCGCCGTAGGGACGGATCCCGTAGGTGATCGCGACCATCGCCAGCACCAGGCCGAGGGCGAAGGTCGCGTTCCCCCACCAATCGATCGCCGCTCGCCGCGGCACGCTGCGCTCCTCCAGCTTGAGGTAGGCCCAGACGGTGCCGAAGAGGCCGACCGGGACCGAGATCAGGAAGACGAGGCGCCAATCGATCGGCGCCAGCAGCCCGCCCAGAACCAATCCGACGAACAGCCCGCTGACGCCGACGATGTTGTTGATCCCGAGGGCGAAGCCGCGCTGGCTGACCGGGAAGGCGTCGGTGATGATCGCCGCCGCGTTGGCCAGCAGGCAGGCGCCGCCGATTCCCTGGACGACGCGGAAGGCGATCAGGTAGGTGGCGCCGGCGGGGCCGGTCATCCAGTCGACCGCGAGCAGCAGCGAGGCGACGGTGTAGACGACGAAGCCGAGGTTGTAGATGCGCACCCGGCCGAACATGTCGCCGAGCCGGCCGAGGCTGACGATCAGCACGCTGGAGACGACCAGGTAGCCGAGGATCATCCAGAGCAGGTAGGCGCTGTTGGCGGGGACCAGCGGGTCGAGGTGGATGCCGCGGAAGATGGCGGGCATCGCGATCAGCGTGATCGAGGCGTCGAGCGTCGCCAGCAGGACCGCGAGCGTCGTGTTGGACAGCGCGATCCACTTGTAGCGGCTGTCGGGCGTCGGTTCGGACATGGGAGCGATCTTGCGAGTCTAGGAAGGTGGGCGCCTTGCCTCCCCCGGCCCTCTCTACCCTGTTTCGCATCTCGCCGCCCACCCGCCAGAGGACCCTCGCGACGCTCGCCGCCGCCCTGGCCGCGTCGCTGGCGCTAGCCGCGAGCGCCTCGGCGACGCTGCCCTGGTCCAACGGCTGCGACCCGGCCCTGGCCGGGCACGAACGGACCAGCGCCACCTGCGGCGCGGTCCTCGAGCACGGCCGCGCGCTCGCCCCGCCCTACGCCCCGGCGCCGGTCAAGGCGATCGTCGCCGCCGCCAACCGGATCGACGGGCGGCCCTACGTATGGGGCGGGGGCCACGCGAGCTGGGCGAGCCAGGGCTACGACTGCTCGGGCGCCGTCGGCTACGCGCTGCACGCCGCCGGCATGCTCGACGCGACGATGGTCTCGGGACAGCTCGCCGCCTGGGGCGAGCCCGGGGTTGGCCGCTGGGTGACGATCTACGCCAACGCCGAGCACGTCTACATGGTCATCGCCGGCCTGCGCTTCGACACCCGCGACGACTTCCCCGGCGTCAGCGGCCCCCGCTGGCACCAGGAAATGGTCGAAGGGCGCGGCTTCGCGGCCCGCCACCCGGCGGGCCTCTGAAGCGGGGCGGCAGGTCCCGCCCCGCGCCGCCTATCTATTTGTGCGAGCTCTGACCGACCTGCGTCGTCAGGGTCACCTGTGGGGAGCCGGAGCCGATCTTCAGCGCTTTGACGCCGAAGTGGAGCGTCCCTTTGCGCAGGCCCGAGACTTTCAGCACGGTGAAGGTCGAGCTGCTCGTCGTCGTCACCTTCAGCTTCGAGGGCTTGGGGTGGGCGCGCGAGGCGACCGCGAGCAGACCGCCTTTGCCGACCAGCCGCAGGCCGGTGAGCTTGAATTTGTCGAGCGGGCTGGCCCAGGTGAGGGTGAGCTGGACCGATTTGGTCGCCGCCGCGATCGTGACGCTGTGCAGTTTGCTCTGGCCCTGTTTGAGGATGTCGCTGAAGGTGCGCGGCGGCGTCTGGCAGGTGAGCGCAGCCCCGACTTCGTTCATCACCGCCTGCAGTTGGCTCGAGTCCGACAGCCCGAAGTACTTGCCACCGGTGTCGCTGGCGATCTTTTCCAGCCGTTGCTTGTCGGTGACCGAGGAGATGCCGACGCCGAACCCGATCACGTAGGTCGGCACGTTGTGGGTCAGGTGGGCTTCGTTGTAGGTGCCGACGTCGTGGCCGCCGTCGGTGAGGAAGATGCGCGCGTCGGAGCTGGGGTTGGCGGCGTCGGCGGCGGCGAAGGCGGCGTTGTAGTCGGTGGCGCCGTTGTCGGCCTGGATCGCGGCGTCGAGGGCGCTGCGCATGGCGGCCGCGTTGGCGCCGACCGGGCCGACCGGGAAGACGACGTCGCTCGCCGGTTTTTCGAACAGCGCCGAGCCGAACTCGACCGCGCCGAGCTGGGTGCTCGGGCTGAGCGTGTCGATCAGCAGGTCGAGGCCCTGGACGCGGAGGCGGTTCGGGTCGGTGACCGCCATCGAGCCCGAGTCGTCGACGATCGCCTCGATGTTCCGCGCCGGGGCGCAGGAGGCGCTTGCCGCGGGCGCAGCGCCGGCGCTCGGAGCGGCGAGCAGGACCGCCATCAGGAGGGCCACTGCCCCCGACGCGAACAGTAGGTGTGCGACTCGCCTCATCCCGATCCTCCTCCGTTCTACGGTTCCGCCGCCACCTTAGCGCGCCGCGCCGGGTCCGGCCGGGGGCGCCGGACGTTCGTCCACGCGCCGCGGTAGCGCAGCGTCAGCAGGACCAGGATCGGCACTGCGCTCGCCGCGGCCAGGACTCTGAACCAGAGGCTGGCGCCGTCGGTGCCGGCGTTGAGCGCGTGGAGGACCGCGAGGACGTAGACGCCCACGGTGGCGCGGTGCAGCAGGCGCCACCGCTTGGTGCCGATCTGGCGGCGGACGAAATAGGTGGGGCCGAGCAGCGCCGCGAGGTAGCCGGCGAGGATCCCCAGACCGACCCAGAGCGGGCGGTAGGCGATGGTGAAGGGCACCGCGATCCCGGCCACCCCCGGGTTCAGCCACTTGTCGCCGAGCAGGAGGACGCCGTGCAGGCCGATCATCGTCAGGCCGGCGAGCGCGAGGTGCTGGTGGACCTTGAGCAGGTCTCGCTTCAGCCCCGGCCGGCGGTAGACGCCCGAGGCCATGAAGAGCCCGAGCGTGACCGAGGCGGCGATCAGGACGAAGGCGACGATGCCGGCCGAGCGCGAGGCCAGCCACCAGGGGTAGTTGGCGGGGTCGGGCTCAGTCACGCTCCGCTCCCTGCTCGGGCTCGCCGCCCGGCTGTTGCGGCGCCGTGCGCGCCGGCGAGGCGCCGGGCTGGACGGGGACGCTGTAGGTGGTCGGGCCGGAGAAGAGCGCGTAGTAGGCGAGCGCGGCGAGGCCGATCAGGACCAGCACGGCGGCGACGCGCGTGCCCCCGCCCGCCCGCCGGGCGATCGGTCGTCGCGGCGGCGCTCACGGGGGCGGCGCCGGCGAGGTTCGGCTGACGATCGCGGTCGCCTGCGAGTTGGCCGTCGCGCCCTTGGCGCCCGCCTTGCCGACGACCTGGATCACCGGCCCCGGCCCAAGGGCGGGGTCGTTCCCGGTGCGCACCTGGATCGCGAGCAGGGTGAGGACGACGAGGAAGAGGCCGAGCGTGGCGACGATCACCGCCAGCGGGCTGGGCAGGGGTCGTCGCGGCTTCCGCGGCGCGGGGGGCGGCTTGGACGGAGTGCCCTCGGCGGCGGGCTTGGGGCTGTCCTGGGCCTCGGCCATCTCCTCAGCTCTCCCCGCAGGCGCGCCAGCCGTAGCCCCGGGCGAAGGCCGAGAGGGCGCGGCCGATTTCGTCGGATTCCGCCCGCAGCGCTTCCAGGCGGGGGACGTCGACGGCGGCGAGCGCGGTCTTGATCTCGGCCCGCAGGGCGAGCTGGCGGCGGATCGGGGCGAAGACGTCGGCGCGCAGCAGCGCCGCGTCGCCCGGCGGCGCCGGCACGGCTTCGATCCGGCGCAGCTCGGCGGCGCCGAGCGCGGAGTCCCTCTCGTAGGCGTGCACGGCCCCTTCGATGTCGGGCGAGTCGGCCACCTGCTTGCGCTCGGCGCTGCGCTCGGGGTCGAACCTGGCGCAGACCGCGTCGGTCCGCTGTATGTAGGCGAGCCGGCGCGGGTCGGTCACCCTCGCCACCGGCGCGCGGGCAGCGCGCGGGGCGGGCGCAGGCTGCGCCGCCGCCGGCACGGTCTCGGTCTCCGTCTCGGCGCGCCGCGTTTCGCCGCCGCAGCCGGCAAGCGCGGCGAGCGCAAGGGAAACGCCGAGGCCGGCGAGCAGAGCGCGGCGCCGACCGCGTCCCCTGCTCGCACGCGAACTGTCCGCACGCCGCTCGTCCACACGCTCAACCTAGGGCGCTCGCGCGCCCCGGCCATCGGGTCACTCCCGCCGATGGGCTGCGTGTTTTCCCGCAGCGATCGGGAGTATGGTGCGCAGCCATGCGCTTCCGCTCGAGTTCTCGGGCCCTTGGATCGGCCCTCGCCCTCGCGGCCGTTGCCGCATTCGCGCTCACCGCCCTCGCGCTGGCGTCCTCGCCTCTGCCGAAGCCCGGCGCCGGCTACTCGACGGAGGGCAACAAGCACGGCGTCAGCGTCGTCCTCGTCACCAGCGTGCGGGATCCGAAGCAGATCCTCGAAGGGACGGCGGCGCTGGCGAGCCAGTACGCGATGAGCGGCGGCGCCGTGCTCTGCCCGAAGGCGAAGAAGAGCCCGGGCTACAAGGGCGCCCCGTTCGCGATCTTCGGCTTCCCCGCGACCGAGCTGAAGCTCAAGGGCGGTAGGTACGGTTTCTCGAAGACGATCACGCAGGCAGGCGCCACCGTGCTCGGCAGCTCGGCCAAGCCCTTCACGCTGAAGGTGAAGATCACCGGCGCCGTCCTCAGCCCGACCAAGATCGCCGGCACGGTGAAGGCAAGCGGCGGGCCGTGCAAGACGAAGAAGCCGCTGAAGTACACGGCGAAGCTCGACCCCAAGCTCCCGATCGCCCCCCAGTAGCGCCGACGCGCTACGTTCGGGAGGTGGCGCGCGCGTACAGGCTGAAGCGCAGCGAGGCCGTGGCCGACGGCGTGCGGCGGATCGCCCGCGGGCGGGCCGAGTCGGCGCGCGAGGAGCTCTCCCGTGCGAGGGGCGGCGAGGAGCTCGCCGAGGCGATCCACGCCGCCCGCAAAGAGATGAAGAAGCTGCGCGCGGTGCTGCGCCTGGTCCGCGAGGGGCTCGGCGAGGCGACCTTCCGCACCGAGAGCCGGCGCTACCGCGACACCGGCCGCCTGCTTGCGGCGAGCCGCGACGCCGAGGTCAAGGTCGAGACCCTGGCGGCGCTGGAGGAGCGCTTCGACGGCGAGATGCCGCGGGCGGCCGCGCGCGCCTGGCGCGCTGCCCTCGAAGGCGAGCGCGACGAGATCGCCGGCGCGGCCGAGGGCGAGATCGGGGCGCGGCTCGAGCAGGCGCGCGCCGCGCTGGAGGCGGGCATCGCGGCGATCCCGAGCTGGCCGCTCGAAACCGGCTCATGGGAGCTGATCGAGCCGGGGCTGCTGCGCAGCTATCGGCGCGGCCGGCGCGAATGGAAGCGGACGCGCACGCAGGCGAGCGCCGAGAGCGTGCACCAGTGGCGCAAACGGGTCAAGGACCTCTGGTACCAGCTGCGGATCGTGCGCAAGGCGTGGCCGGCGACGATCGACGAGATGGCGAGCAGGGCGCACGAGCTCGCCGACCTGCTCGGCGACCACCACGATCTCACCGTCCTGGCCGCCGATCTGCGCGACCGGCCCGAGATCGAGGACCGCGCGTCGCTGGCGGCGTCGATCGAGCGCCGCCAGGACGAGCTGCTCGCCGAGGCGCTCGAGCTCGGCGCCCTCTTCTTCGCCGAGAAGCCGACGGCGTTCCGCTCCCGCATGCGGGCCTACTGGCTGGCCTGGCGCGCGTAGCGAGAGCGGCCGGAACTGGTAGGAAGTCCCGGCCTTGCCCGCCCACCGGTCATACGAGCGCTTCGAGCAGGGACACCAGGCGGCGAACGGCGAGGACCACCATGGGCGCCACGCGGCGCTGGCGGTCGCGGTGATGGCGGCCCTGCTCGCGGTCGCGACCTTCCTCTCCAACGAGGCGGTGAAGGAGGTCGTCACCGGCGAGACCCATCGCGCCGACGTCTCCGCCCGGCTCGAGAGCAACCGGGTCAAGATCGAGATCGCCGAAGGCGACGCGGCGATGCTGCGCGCCCTCGCCGCCGGCAGCCCCAACGCCGCCCGCGCCGCCCGGCAGGCGAGGCTCCACGAGACGCGCGTCAGCGGCGAGCTGCGCCCCACCGACGCCCGCCTGCGGGCCGAGATCGGGGATCGCGAAGAGAACGCCGACCACGCCAACACCCAGCACGTCGTCTACGAGCTGTCGGAGGTCGGCCTCGAGGTCGGCATCGTCCTCGCCTCGGTCTCGATCATCGCCGCCCGCCGCTGGCTGCTCGCCGCCGCCGGCGCCGCGGCGACCGCCGGGGTCGTGCTGCTGCTCGTCGGCCTTCTCCTCTGAGCAGGCGTTCGGTGCCGATCCAGAGCAGCAGGGCGAGCAGCAGCGGCAGGCCGAAGAAGCCGATCACGCCGAGGCCGGCGGCGAGGCTGAGGACAATCGCCGCGAGCAGGACTGCGGCGAGCGCGTCGAAGAGCAGGGCACGCCGCCTGTGCGCTGCGGGTGAGATGTGCAGCGGCCGCCAAGCGCTCACCATTCCCCCTTTGCGTAGACGGCGAAGAAGTCGCGTTCGTCCGGCGTCAGGTAGCGGCCCGGCGGGCGGAGGATTTCGGGCAGCAGGTTGGACGGTTCGCCGGCGCCGCGGTGACGGTAGGTGATGAAGCTGACCCAGTCTTCGTTGATGTCCAGCTCGAGTGCGCGCACGGCGCCGGCCCGCCGGAGGATTTCCGCCAGCGAACCGACCGTCTGGTAGTTGGCGACGGCGTAGATCAGGTTGCCGTGGCGGTCGATGCCGATCCCCGAGCGCCAGACGCGCACGGCGTTGTTGACCGTGGCGCCCCATTCGGGTCCGTCGCTGAGGTTGGGGTTGAGGCGGCCTTCGTAGACGATCGGCGGCAGGTTCTGCTTGGCGAACCAGACGCGGGGGCCGGGTTCGGCGCCGTGCTCCCAACGGACTATGTCTATGCGGCCGTCGCGGTACTCGACCAGGGTGGCGATGCCGTTGACCATCGTTTCCACCGTGTGGCCGCGGTAGACGAGGCCCGCGTTGGAGGTTTCGAGCGGGAAGCCGCCGTTGAAGGTGGCGGCGAGCCGGCTGCGCTGGGAAGGCGGCACCTCGGCCGGCCCGCGGTGGGAGATTTCCGGCGGCTCGGCGAGCCCCGGCATGTAGGCGAGGTGGGTGCGGCTGGAGTCGATCCAGGCGACGCCGGCGACGAAGCGCGGGTATTCGGGGTCGCTGCGGAAGGTCGTCATCAGCACCGGCGGGCGCGGTCCGGCATGGGCGGCGGCGGGATGCCAGACGCCCTCGCCCGGCAGCGCGGGCTGGATCAACGGCTTGATCGGCGGCGGGCGGTAGGCGCGTGCGGGATCGCCACCCGCGGCGGCGACCCCGGCCTGCGGCAGCGAGCGCAGCGGCGGCCCGCCCTTCGACGGCGCGGTCAGCGTGTAGTACCAGTTCTCGATCTGGGAGACGACGCCGTTGCCGCCGTTGGCGCGCATCCACTCGACGCTGGCGATGTCGAGGCCGACGTTGTGCGGCTTGCCCATCTCTTCGACGTAGGAGAGCGCCGTCGGCGCGAGGCAGATCGCGGTCGCGATCAGGACGATCCGGCGCAGCCGGCGCCAGGGAGGGACCGGGGTCATCTCCCCTGCGCGGTGCGTCGCGACTGAAAGCGCGCGGTCAACCGGCCGGGCGCGCGGACGATCCACAGGACCACCCCGATCAACCCGAGCGCGCTGCCGAGGGCGAGCGCACCGAGCAGCAGCAGGAAGAGGACGAACCCGGCGATCCCAAGCGGCAGGAGCAGCACTTTCGCCGAGGCAACCGGAGGAGCGAGGACGCTTCCCAGCACCGCGCGAGTATCGCCCTGCTCCCTAAGCGTTCGATGAGAGCCGTCGGCCGTCGGCGCGAGGTGACCAGCGAATGTTTATTGGGCGGTGGCCTCGGCGAGCAGTGCTCGAAGCGGCGCCTCATCCCCCTGCATCGCCGCGGCAGATGCCGCCGTGTTGCGCGCCGGGTCTATCAACTCCCAGTCGAGCCGGTAGCCGGCGTCCGCTGCAAGTTGGGCGAAGAACGCTCGCTGCGCGCGACCGTTGCCGTCGCGAAATGGGTGCAGGGCGTTGACGTCGCCGAGGTAATGAGCGAGTCGATCAACGAAGCTCTCTCGGTTCAACCCTGCGAGGTGACGCTCTGCGGCGAGGTGGCCGAAGATCTCCGCGCCGTAGGACTCGATGTGCTCGGGCAAGCAGAAGAGATCGGTTTTGGCGAGCGCGACGGTGCGCAACTCACCGGCCCACTCGTATAGGCCCTCGAAGAGGTAGCGATGAAATGCCTGTAGATGCAGTAGGTCGTAGTCGCCTGGAATCGGCTGGGAAGCGAGTTGCAGGCTGCGGAGGTAGGTGAGGCTTGCCTCGACCACCTCGAGCGCCGTGGGATCGCGGATGTTGCGCGTGTTGCGCAGGACATTGGTTTCCGGATAGACGTACGGATCGTCGCTCACGCGCGACGCGACTTGCCGGCTGCCGCCAGCATGCTGTCGAGCGACTCGCCCGCCAGGAGGCGTCGCTCAGCCTTGCGCAGGTCCGCGTCTGAGGCCTCTCCGCGGACCCAGAGATCAGCAAGGAGCCGAGCTGGGCGACTCGGCTCGAGCCCCTCTAGCCGCAGCGAACCGGCTGCGCTGGCCGCGATCTGAGCACGATCAAGCACGCCCTCAATTCTACCGGGCCACCGCCTAGAGTTGCCCATGTGCACGGTTACGCAAGGAAGCGTGGGCGCATGCCTTCCGGGGTCAGGCGCGCGGCGTTGACGGCGATCGCCGCGTCGGTGCTCGCCCTGGCGTTTGCTGCGCCGGCGCCCGCGGTCGCTCGCGGCGTCCACGTCACCTCGGTCTCCTGCATCACCGGCAACACCCGGGTGGCGGCGAGGCGGGGGTGCGCGACCGTTCCCGGGGCGGGCTACGAAGGCGGTGAGCGCTCGGGGCTCGACCAGGTGAGCGCGCTGGTCGCGGACGCGAGCCGGACGTCGCTCTACGCGGTGGGGAGCGAAACCAACAGCACCCTGGCGCAGCTCGGGCTGGCGCCCTCGGGCGCGCTCTCCTTCCTCGCCTGCGTGACCGGCGACAGCTTCGTCGAAGCGTGCCCGCACCTGCCCGGCGCGACCTCCAACGCGGTCCAGTCGCCGCTCGCCTACCCGAACGCCGCCGCGATCAGCCCGGACGGGCGCTCGCTCTACGTGGTCAGCGGCAGCTTCCACGCCTCGGTCATTGCCCGCTTCGCCCGCGATCCCGCCAGCGGCGCTCTCACCTACGAGGGCTGCCTCACCGGCGAACTCGGCTCGGGGCCCTCCGGCCCGGCCGCCTGCGCGCTGCTGCCCGGGGCAACTCGCCAGGGCTTCGGCTCGGGCTTCTACGAACCGAGCGGGGTCGTGGTCAGCTCAGACGGCGCCCGCGTGTACGTGACCGCGGGCGGCGACGGCAGCGTCGTCGCCTTCGACCGCGACCCGGCGAGCGGCGCCCTCGCGTTCGTGCAGTGCGTCAGCAGCAACCCGCGGGCGGGTGGCTGCGCCCACACCCCGGGCGGCCAGCCGATCCTCGAAGGCATCGCCGCACCCTGGATCTCGCCCGACGGCCGCTACCTGTACGGGGCGGCGGACCGGGCGGCGACGGTGAGCGCCTTCTCGCTCGGCGGGGGAGCGCTCCGCTTCGCCAGCTGCGTCAGCGGCCGCGACGACCGCCAGCCCTGCCGGCAGGGACGCGACCCCGAAGGGCCGGCGCGGGCGCTCACCGACCCCGGCGGCCTCGCCGGCAGCGCCGACGGCCGCTTCCTCTACGCCAGCTCGACCTACGGCACGATCGCCGCGCTACGGCGGAATCCCGCCAGCGGCGCGCTCGAACCGGCGAGCTGCATCAGCAGCAACGCCGAAGACCGCGGCCGCTGCGCGACCGTGCCGGCGATCCCCGAGAGGACGAAACGCATGCACCACGCGACGCTGCTGACCGGCGCCCGCACCCCGCTCCCGACCAGCGCGACGACCGTCCTCGCCCCGATCCGCACGATCGACGGCCTCGTCGAGCTCAATCGCAACCCCAAGACCGGTGCCCTCAGCTTTCGCGGCTGCGCCAGCGCCGACCTCACCCTCAGCGCTTCCGGCAAGGGCCCCTGCCAGCGCCTGCCCGGGGCGACCGGCAACGGCTCCAACAGCGGCTTCTACAAGACCACTGCCCTGATCCCGGCCCCCGGCGGGCGGGTCTACGCCGCCGCCTCGGGCGACGCGACGGTCTCCGTGCTGCGCCCCTGACGCTGAGCCCATTGTGAGCCGCTCGTGCGGTTATGCTGCGCGCGTGCTGATCTCGACGATGAACGACCTGCCGGGGTACGAGATCACGGAGGTCCTGGGGGAGGCGTTCGGGCTGACGGTGCGCTCGCGCAACCTGGGCTCGCAGATCGGCGCCTCGCTGAAGTCGCTGGCGGGGGGCGAGCTGAAGGGGATGACCAAGATGCTCGCCGAAGGCCGTGAGCACGCCACCGAACGGCTCGTCGACGAGGCCGAATCGCTGGGCGCCGACGCGATCGTCGCCTTCCGCTTCGACACCTCCGAGCTGGGCACCACCTGGACCGAGATCTGCGCCTACGGCACCGCCGTCAAGGCGCGCAAGCTCTGATCGCCTGGCCCCGCTCCTTTTCCCGCCGGGCCGTGTTCTCGACGGGTGAGCTGAGCTTCCACCGCGCCATCCGCCGTCTCGTCCTGGCGCTCGCCTGCGTCGCCCTCGCCGCTGCCTGCGTGGCCGGCCCGGCCGAGGCCGACGAATCCGTCTGGGCGCTGACCGAACTCCACCTCGGCGGCGAAGAAACGATCTTCGGCATGTCGTGCCAGGCGAGCGGCTGTGTTGGCGTCGGGCAGACGGGCGTCGTGATCACCTCCGCCGTCCCGACCGGCGACGCCGCGGCCTGGGCGATCTCCCACGTCAACGTCGGCGAAGCCAACCTGACCGGAAACCTGCGTGGCGTCGCCTGTCCCTCGGCCTCGCTCTGCGTCGCCGTCGACCACAGCGGCGGCGTCTACACGACGACCGATCCGGGGGCGGGCGGCGGCGCCTGGAGGGCGGCCAAGATCCCCAAGGCGAAGCAGCTCTTCGGCGTCTCCTGTCCCTCGCCCGGCCAGTGCGTCCTCGTCGGGCTCGAAGGCGAGGTCATCACCTCGAGCAACCCGACCGGCGGCGCCGCGGCCTGGACGGTCACCCACCTGAGCGAACCGCTCCCGCTGCGCTCTGTCAGCTGCACCGGGGCGCTCTGCGTCGCCGGCGACGCGGCCGGCAACGTCCTCGCCTCGACCGATCCGGCCAAGGCCTCGAGCTGGGTGGTGACCGCCCAGCCGAACGGCGAAAACCCGGTGCTCGGGGTGGGCTGCGCGGGCGAATCCCTCTGCGTCGCCGGCGACGCCGCCAACGCCCTCGTCTCGACCGCGCCGGCGAGCGCCGGCAGCTGGGCGACGACGCCGCTAGTCAACCGGTTCCAGATCCTCGCCGCCTCCTGCCCGACCGCCACGCTCTGCGTGCTGAGCAGCAACAACGGCGAAATCAGCGTCAGCACCGCGCCGACCGCCGGCTCGGCCGCCTGGGCGACGGTGCACCTGATCCGCGGCGTCACCAACGCCCTCTTCGGCCTCTCCTGCCCGAGCGAAGGCCTCTGTGTCGCCGGCGGCAAGTTCGGCCAGCTCGTCGTCTCGACCGCTCCGGCGGCGACCGGCCTGCCCGCCCCGCCGCCGCCACCTCCGCCCCCGCCTCCTCCCGGAACCCGGCTGCTCGGCCCGCGCAAGCGCCTGATCCGCCTCGGCGCCCGCCGCCGCACGGCAACCGTCGCCTTCCGCTTCTCGGCGCGCGGCGTCGCGACCTATTACCGCTGCCAGCTCGACCAGCGCCCCTCCGGTCTCTGCCGCTCGCCGCGGCGCTACCGCGTCGGTCCCGGCCGCCACGCCTTCCGCGTCCGCGCCTTCGGCCCGGGCGGCGGCGACCCGACCCCGGTCGTCTTCCGCTTTCGGGTCGTGCCGGTCCCCAAACGCCACAAATAGCCGGGCTCGAGCCCGCCGGGTGTGTCGCCGTGACTCGCCCTCATCTCGCGTTTAGGTCCTCTCCCTAGCCTGCCGCGCTGCTCGGCTGCCGGCCGAGGGCCCCGATGGATTCCCAGCTCGACAGCCAAAAGATGCACCGCTTATCGAAGGTGCCCGAGGTCACCGCCTTCTTTTGGATCGTCAAGGCGCTGACGACGGCGATGGGGGAGTCGACCTCGGACTTCCTCGTCCACGCGATGATTCCCCAGATTGCCGTCGTACTTGGCGGCACCGCCTTCGTCATTGCCCTCTACATCCAGTTCTCGAAGGATCGCTACGTCCCCTGGGCCTACTGGCTGGCGGTGGCGATGGTCGGCGTCTTCGGCACGATGTGCGCCGACGTCCTCCACGTCGGCTTCGGCGTCCCCTACATCGCCTCGACGATCCTCTTCGCGGTCGCCCTCGTCGCGGTCTTCCGGACTTGGCATCGGAGCGAGGGCACGCTCTCGATCCACAGCATCCGCACGCCGCGCCGAGAGCTCTTCTACTGGGCCGCGGTGGTCGCCACCTTCGCGTTGGGCACCGCCGCCGGCGATCTGACCGCGGTCACCTTCGGCCTCGGCTACTTCGGCTCGGCCGTCCTCTTCGCCGTGGTGATCGCGATCCCGGCGCTCGGCTACTTCCGCTACCGGATGAACCCGATCCTCGCCTTCTGGTTCGCCTACGTGGTGACCCGCCCGCTCGGCGCCTCGATCGCAGACTGGCTTGGCAAATCGTCCGAAAGCGGCGGCCTCGGCCTCGGCACCGGCCCGGTCAGCTTCGTCCTCGCGGCGACGATCGCCGGCTTCGTCGCCTACCTCAGCGTCACCGGCAAGGACACCCCGGCTGAGGTCCGCGCTCCGGGTCGCCGACGCGAGCGGACTCGACCCGCTCCCGCGATCGGCGAGACCGAGCTGGCGCCGGAGGAGGCATAGGCCTCAGGCCTGCTCCCCTCGCCTGCCGAGGGGGAGGACGAGCCACGCGTCGGCTCCGCCGTCGCCGCGGTTTGCGACATGCGCCTCGCCCCCGTGGGCGCGGGCGATCGTCTCGACGATCGCGAGCCCGAGGCCGCTGCCGTCCTGCCGTTGACTCGTGTCGGCTCTGCTGAAGCGCTCGAACGCCCGGCCGCGGAACTCCTCGGGAAAGCCCGGCCCCCGGTCGCGGACGTGAAGCTCGGCGGAGCCGTTGCGAGAGAGAGCCGCCAGCTCCAGCGGGCCCTCGCCGTAGCGAAGGGCGTTGTCGACCAGGTTCCCCAACGCCTGCTCCAGACGCAGGCGATCGCCTGCGATCGCGAGGCCCGGCTCGCCGACCCGCCGCAGCTCCCTGCCGTCTGCTGCGGCGCGCCTGGCGAAGCGGCTGGCGACACCGTCAAGGATCTCGGCCACCTCGACCCGGCCCAGGCGCACCGGCAGCTCGCCGCGATCGGTCTGGGCGATCGTCAGCAGATCCTCGGCCAACTGCGTCAGCCGGTCGGTCTCCTCGGCCGCCGATCCGAGCGCGGCCCGCAGCTCTTCGGGGGATCGTCCCTGCGCGAGCGCGAGCTCCAGCTCGGCCTTGAGGATCGCCAGCGGCGTGCGCAGCTCATGGCTCGCGTCGGCGACGAAGGCGCGCTCGTGCTCGAGGGCTTCGCCGAGGCGCGCGAGCATCGCGTTCAGCGTGGCTCCGAGACGGGCGATCTCGTCGTCGGTCGGCGGGACGGGCAGGCGCTGGTCGGGCTCGGCGCTGGAGATCTCCGCCGCCCGGGCGCGCATCGCCTCGACCGGTCGCAGGGCTGCGCCCGCGACGCCGTAGGCGGCAAGCGAGGCGAGCAGGAGGGCGACCGGGCCGCCGATCAGAAGCAGCTGCAGGAGGTCGGAGAGGGACTCGCTGCGGGCCTCGGTCGACGTTCCCACGACCACAACGCGTCGCTGGCCGTGCGCCAGCACCGGGATCGCCAGCAGCCGTGACTCGTCCTGCAGCCCGGGCAGCGGCCCGCGGTTTAAGAAGACCGGACCTCGCGCCGCCCGTTGCAGCTCGGTCGCGGTGAGCAGGACGTGTCCGCCGATCGAGGGCGTCGAGTCAAGCACTCGACTCCTGGGGTCGAGCACCTCGGCGAAGCTCTCCGAGCGGCCGACCAGGTTGCGGCGCCGCTCGCTGAGGCCGGAGTCCGCCTCCTTGACCAGGGCGGCGACGTCGGTCGCGCGGGAGCGGAGGCTGGCGTTGATCGTGGCGTCGAGCTCGGCCTTGAAGCGCAGGTAGACGAACAGCCCGATCGCGCCGAGGACGAGGGCCATCGCCAGGCCGAAGGCCAAGGTCACGCGCAGGCGAATCGGCGACCGGGTCAGCATCCGCCGTCCTTGCGCAGGCGGTACCCGGCCCCGCGCACGGTCTCGATCGAATCGGTGCCGAAGGGCTTGTCGATCTTGCGCCGCAGGTAGCCGACGTAGACCTCGATCACGTTGGAGCGGTGCTCGTAGCCGTACTCCCAGGCCTGCTCGAGGAGCTGCAGGCGGGTGAGGACGTGGCCGGGACGGCGCATGAACGCTTCCAGCAGCATGAACTCCTTGGCCGAGAGCACGACCTCGGCTTCGCCCCGCCAGGCCCGGCGCGCGGCCGGGTCGAGGCGCAGGTCGCCGACCTCGAGGAGCGAGGGCCGCTCGCTCTGCCCGCGGCGGATCAGGGCACGCAGCCGGGCCAGCAGCTCGGCGAAGGAGAAGGGCTTGGTCAGGTAGTCGTCGGCGCCGCCGTCGAGGCCGGCGACCCGGTCGTCCACCGCCCCCCGCGCGGTCAGCATCAGCACCGGCGCATCGACGCCGTTCGCCCGCATCTGCCGGCAGGTCTCGAAGCCGTCGATCCCGGGCAGGATCACGTCGAGCACGATCGCGTCGCAGGCCAAGGAGCCCGCGATCGCGAGGGCCTCCTCACCGCTCGTCGCGACCTCGGCGGTGAAGCCCTGCTCGGAGAGGCCGCGCCGGATCAGCGCTGCCATCTTCGCCTCGTCCTCGACGACCAAGACGCGCATCGGCGCAGGTTGGCAGTTAGAGCCTGTCTCTAGTGGGTGGCCGTCACCGTCTTGAGTGGATAGCCGAGCGCGGCGACGCGCTCGGGAAGGTCGACGTGCAGCCAGTGCGAGACGTGACTGGGGAACGTCTCGAGGATGATTTCGCTGTACTCGCCCCGGCTTAGCTCCTCGACGATGTCGTCGTAGGCGTTGGGGCTCTCGGCGACACGCCCGGAGACCTCTCCGCCCGCCGGCTCCTCCAGTTTCGGCAGCGCGCGGTCGAGGACCTTCTCGCCCAGGCTGGTGTCTTCGCTGATTCGGTCGAATGCGACGTGGGCGGGGTTGGGGACGAGGACGAAGAAGCTGGCGGGGCCGGCGATCGCCCGTTCGCGCACCGCTTCGGCGACGGCCGGGGTGGCATCGGTCTTGTTGGTGACAACGAGGACGCGCGCCGCGCCTTCCGCCGGCAGCTCCTCCACTTCCGCCGCCGCCCCGGTCGGGATCACGTCGCGCTTGGAGATCGCCAGGTAGACGACCAGCGCCAGGATCGTGCCGAGGAAGAGGAAGCTGGTCAGGTTGGTGCCGAGCCCGAGGCCGCCTTCCCCCTTCGGCGAGGCGAGGTAGTCGCCGATCGAGGCGCCCAGCGGGCGGGTGAGGACGTAGGCGAGCCAGAAGGAGAGGATCGCGTTCAGCCGCAGGCCGAAGTGCAGCACCGCGACCACAGCGATCGCCGCGGCGAAGATGCCGAGCGCCGCCAGGTAGCCGAGCGCGAGCTGCTCGGAGAGGAAGTCGCCGGCGGAGGTGCCGAGGGCGAAGGTGAAGAGGACCGCCAGCCAGTAGAAGGTCTCCCGGCGGGTGGTGAAGATCGTGTGGACGGAGAGCGTGCGCTCGACCGCGTACCAGCTGGCGAAGACGCAGATCAGGATCGCGCTGAAGGCGATCGTCGTCGTCTGCAGGGCGACGCCGTAGTTTTCGACCAGGTTGTCGCTGGCCAGGGTGCCGACGACGCTGATCAGGACCACGGCGAGCCAGTAGATCCCGGGCACGTAGCGTCGCGCGCGGAACTGGAAGACGAGGACGGCGATCAGCAGCGCGCCCATGATGTAGCTGGTGTTGGAGAGGCCGAGGCCGAGGTTTTCGTTGAGGTTGTCGGCGAAGGTCTCGCCGACGGTCGTGCAGAGGACCTTGATCACCCAGAAGTACACCGTGATCTCGGGGACCTTGTTCAGCATCTTGCGGCCGAGGGACCTGGCCGAGGGAGGAGGGACCTGCCTGAGGGGCGCCTGCGCGAGAGAGCTCATGGCGCGGCAGGGTGCAGGGCACGCCTTAAGTGGGGATGAGAGGTGCGCGCGACGCCACCGCGCTACTCGCCGGCGACGTCGCGGCGGAGGAAGACGAGCGAGGCGACCAGCAGCGCCGGCAAGGCGTAGAGGGAGCAGACCCAGAGCGCGCGCAGGATCGGCGCCCAGTCGACCGGAACGCGGAGAAAGCCCTGCCAGGCCTGGAACTGGGTGCTGAGCAGATAGGGCTGGAGGCCGCCGAGCCCGGGCAGGATGCCGACCAGTTGCAACAGCAGCGAGAACATCAGGGTGCCGACGATCGCCGCGGCGCTGTTGCGGAAGACGGTCGAGAGCAGCAGCCCGATGCAGGCGACGGCGAGGATCGGCAGCAGGTAGACGAGCAGGCTGGCGCCGACCAGGGCGAGGCCGTGGGAGGCGGAGACGCGGGTGCCCGAGAGGGTCACGATCGGGTTGAAGCCGGAGGCGAGAATCCCGGCCACGAGGGCGACGGCGCCGCTCAGCGCGATCGCGGCGATCGCGTAGCTGACGGCCGCCAGCGCCTTCGCCGCGAACACCTGCTGGCGCTCGACCGAGCGGGTGAGGATCGTCTTCAGGGTGCGGTCGCGGTCCTCGGCGGCGACGATGTCGCCCGCGACCAGGGCGGTGATCAGCGGGAACAGCCAGACCGAGCCGAACAGCAGCAGCACCAGCGGGATCGCCAGGCCGGTGTCGTGCACGTAGCGGCCGAAGGCGACGTCGCGCGGTTCGCCGTTGCGGATCGCGAGCGCGGTGACGAAGATGATCGGGACCGCGGCCGCCGCGCCGAGGCCGAGGTAGGTGCGCTTCTGGGCCCGCAGCTTGCGCAGCTCCCAGCGGTAGACGGTGAGGACGCGGGGCATCAGGCCAGCTCCTCGGCGGCGGCCGCCATGCGGGCCGCGCCCGCGGCGGCCCCGTCGCCCTCGGTCAGCTGGAAGAAGAGGTCCTCGAGGCTGGCGTGCCGCGGGCTCAGCTCGAGCACGCTCACCCCGGACTCGGCCAGGGCGAGCGAGAGCTCGCCGACAGCGCGCTCGCCGGCGGCTCTGAAGAGGAGGCCGGCAGGCTGCGCCTCGCGAACCTCCTCGATTCCCGCCTGGGCGGTGCAGACCCGGCGCGCCAGCTCGTCGTCGCGGCTGCGCAGCAGGTAGCTGATCCCGGCGCGGTCGCGCAGGTCGCCGAGCGATCCCTCGTAGACGACCCGGCCGGCGCGGACGATGGCGACGCGGTTGCACAGCTCTTCCACCTCGACCAGGAGGTGGCTGGATAGCAGCACGGTGATTCCCCGCGCGGCGAGGTCGCGGATCAGCTCGCGCATGTCGCGCATCCCGCCTGGGTCGAGGCCGGTGGCCGGCTCGTCGAGCAGCAGCAGTCGCGGCCGTCGCAGCAGCGCCGAGGCGAGCCCAAGCCGCTGGCGCATGCCGTGCGAGTAGCCGCCGACCCGGTCCTTGCCGCGCTTGCCCAGCTCGACGATCTCCAGCACCTCGTCGACGCGCTTGGCCGCGTCGCCGCCGTCGAGGGCGGCGCAGAGCCGCAGGTTCTCGCGGCCGCTCAGGTAGGGGTAGAAGGCCGGCGCCTCGACGAAGCCGGCCACGCCTTGGAGGGCGGCGACGCCGAGCTGGGGATCGCGGCCGAAGAGCCGCACCGAGCCCTCGTTCGGTCGGATCAGGCCCAGCATCATCCGCAGCGAGGTCGTCTTGCCGGCGCCGTTGGGGCCGAGGTAGCCGAAGACGTCGCCGGCCTCGACGGTGAGGTCGACGTGGTCGACGGCGAGGATCTCGCCGTAGCGCTTGACCAGGCCGCGGACCTCGATCGGCGCCGCTTCGGGCATCCCGGCTAGTGACCTGAGTCATTGATCCGCTGGCAGTAGGAGGCGAGGCTGTCGAGGATCTCATCGGCGCTCTTGTGCCAGACGTAGGGCTTGGGCTCGTCGTTCCAGTTGGCGATCCAGGTGCGGATCGAGGCGACCAGGTCGCGAACCGAGCGGTGAGAGCCGCGCTTGATCCACTTCGTGGTCAGCTCGGCGAACCAGCGCTCGACCAGATTCAGCCAGGAGCTGTAGGTGGGCGTGAAGTGCAGGGTGAAGCGCGGATGCCGCTTGAGCCAGCGCTGGATCGAGGGGGTCTTGTGGGTTGAGGAGTTGTCGAGCACGACGTGGACGTCGAGGTGCTCGGGCACCGCGCTCTCGATCAGATTGAGGAACTTGCGGAACTCCTCGGCGCGGTGACGGGGCGTCATGTCGGCGATCACCTGCCCGGAGGCGACATCGAGCGCGGCATAGAGGTTGGTGGTGCCGTTGCGCAGGTAGTCGTGGGTCTGGCGCTCGGGCACGCCCGGCATCAGCGGCAGGATCGGCGCGGAGCGCTCCAGCGCCTGGATCTGGGACTTCTCATCGACGCAGAGCACCACCGCCGCTTCGGGCGGATTGAGGTAGAGGCCAACGATGTCTCTCACCTTGTCGACGAACTGCGGGTCGGGCGAGAGCTTGAAGTGCTCGGTGCGGTGGGGCTTCAGCCCGAAGGCCCGCCAGATCCGGCTGATCGCCGTCTGGCTCATCCCGGTCGCCGCAGCCATCGATCTGGTCGACCAGTGGGTCGCATTCGGGGGCTGCTCCTCCAGGGTCTTGACGATCACCCGCTCGATCTCCTCGTCGCCGATTTGCCGGGGCTTGCCCGGCCGCGGCTCGTCGTGCAGGCCGTCGAAGCCCTGACGGGCGAAGCGGCCCCTCCAGCGGCCCACCGTCTGCGTGCTGCAGCCCAAGCGGGCCGCGATGTCCTTGCTCTTCTCCCCGTCGGCTGACGCCAAGACGATCCGGCAGCGCAGCGCCAAGGCCTGGGCGCTCTTCGGGCGCCTGGCCCAGCGCTCGAGCACCTCGCGCTCCTCGCCTTTCAACACGACCTCTACCGCATGTCCAGCCATGACCGCCTCCAATCGTCGCTTGCGCTGGCGACGACTTCGACGGGGGCGGGGATGGACCTGCGAACTAACGACTCAGGTCACTAGAGGCCCTGCGCGGCTTCCCTGGCGACGGCGGGCGTGACCGAGCCCGCCACCGTGTACTCGACGCCTTCGCGGCGGAAGCGGATCAGCGTGCCGAGCGGCGTTTCGAGCTGTTCGCCCTTGGTCGCGCCGTCGATCGCGACGCCGGGGAGCTGCAGGCCGCCGGTTTCGTCCCCTTCGCCGGAGCCCGTCTGCTTCGCCGGCAGCTCGAGCACGGCGATGCCGCCGAGGCCCTTGCCGTAGGTGATCAAGGCGCCCGCTTCACTGTCGCTGCATACGAGACGCACCTCGTCGCGGGCCATGCCGGCGAGGCTGGGCGGGGCGCTGAGCTGGAAAGAGGTCTGGCGCTGCACCGTGTCCAGCCCCGTGGCCGGGGCCGTTTCCCCTTCGCCACCGCCGGTTTCGGGTGGGCTGAGGTCGACCACCTTGGCACCGGGCGGCGGCGTCACTTCGAAGGTCGAGGCGGGGACCGGGCCGAAGGAGATTTCGGTCACCTTCAGTTCGAGCACCGGCGAGCTTTCGCCGCGGGCGTAGACCGCGGCCCGCAGCGGGGTGCCGGTTGCCGCGTCCCAGGCCAGCTCGGCGCCGCCGAGGAGGCCGCCGTCTTCCTTCGGCGAGACGCGCACGGTGTAGGCGGCGCGGCCGGCGACGTCGGATGGTTCGGCGCCGCTCAGCGTCGCGTGCTCCATCGCTTCTTCGATCCCCGTCTGCACGCGAGCGAGCGAGGGTGGTTCGTCCCCGCCTGCTTCGCCCGGCGACTCGTCGCTCCCCTGCGGCAGCGAGCCCCGGTAGACGGTTTCCGTGCCCGGGTCGTAGACGGAGAAGCGGTTGCCGTCGACCAGGACCTGGAAGTCTCCGGCGCCGCCACCCGAGACGTCGGCCTGCAGCTCGAGCCGCAGCTGGCCGTCGGGCGAGGCCCAGAGCCTGCCCGAGGCCCCCGAGAGAAGGGGGTCGGCGCCCTGGACGACCGATTCGCCGATCAGGCGGTCGGTGAACTCGACCCGGGCGCTGACGCCGTCGACCTGTGGCGCGGCGAGGGCGTCGTGGACGGCGTTGGCGAGCGGCTCCGGCGGAGGGGTGGGGCCGGTGCCGGTGGCGGCGAGGGCGATCGCCGTCATCCCGGCCGCGAGCGCCACGACCGCGGTGGCGAGGGCCAGGAGCTGGCGGGTGGAGGTGCGTCGCAGGAAAGTCACGTGCGTTTTCCTTCGGATCGATCCGTCCCAGAAAGGGTAGGACGCCTCCCTAAACGGCGCATGAGACGCGAGTGATAGACAGCCCTCCCCTGTTCCGCCTGCCCCGAATACGCCTCCCGACCGACAGCCGCACGCCGGCGCTGATCGGCGCCCTCACGCTGCTCGCCGCCGCCCTGATGCTGTGCTTCGACGGGACCCGCGACGGCGACCTATACCTACAGCTCGCGAGCGGGCGGTTCCTCGCCGGGCACGGGCTGACCGGCGTCGACCCCTTCCAGACGATCGCCCACGGCGAGCAGTGGCTCAACCAGCAGTGGCTGAGCGAGCTGCTCGTCTACCAGCTCGTCCGCCTTATCGGCGTCACCGGGTTGACCGTCGCCTACGCCTGCCTGCTGGCGGCGCCGCTGGGCCTGCTGCTCTGGCTCTGCCGGCGCAAGGGGCCGGCGATGATGATCGCGCTGGCCGCCCTCTACTGCCCCGGGCTCTGGGTGATCGTCCACCCGCGAGCGGCCGGCCTCAGCCTGCTCGCCTTCTCGCTGCTGGTCGCGATCGTCGCCCTGGCCTGGCTGCGGCGCGATCCGCACTCCTCGCCGGTCCTGCGCCTGCGCTGGGCGGTGCCGGCGACGCTGGCGCTGTTCGCGCTCTGGGCGAACCTGCACGGCGGGTTCGTCGCCGGCCTGCTGCTGATCGGCGTCGTCGCCGGCGGGCTGGCGCTGGAGCGGCGGCTGGGGCTGGTGGACGCGGTCGGATCGCGCCGCGTCGGCCTGCTGGCGCTCACCGGCGTGCTCGCCGCCGCCACGGCGGTGCTGGCGACGCCGCTGGGCTTCGGCCTGCTCGCCTACCTGGCGAGCTTCCGCAACCCCGCGATCTCGCTGGCGAGCTCGGAGTGGCGGCCGGCCTTCCAGTCGCCGCTGGCGATCGCGTACCTCGGCGTCGTGGCTGCATTCGTCGCCTGGCTCTGGTCGAGGACCCACGCGACGCGGAGCCTGACGCCGGCACTCGTCGTCGTCGCCTTCCTCGCGCTCGCACTCGTCTCGCTGCGCAACATCGTCTTCGTCGGGCCGGTGCTCGCCCTGGCGGTCGTCTCGCTGGCGCCCGACAGGCGGATGAGGGTGCCGCTGCCGCTGATCGGCCTCGCCGTCGTCGCCTCGGCCGGGGCCGCCGCGACCTGGGCGATCGCGGTCGGGCCGGCGCGCAACGAGCCCCTCTTCCGCACCAGGCTGATCGAGTACGCCGTGCGCCATCCGCCGCCCAGCGGCCACATCGCCGCCTACGCCGGCATCGGCTCCTACATGCTCTGGCGCGCGCCGGGGGCGCCGGTCGAGCTCGACGGCTGGCTCGAACACTTCACCCCGGCCGAGCTGCGCGGCACCTACGCCGTCCTCGACGGCCGGGTGGCCAACCCGATGCCGGAGGTGCGGCGCCTGCACATCGGCGCGGCGATCGTCGACCGCCGGGTGGCGATCAAGGCGTTGCGGGTCCACGGCTTCGAGGTCGAGCTCAGCACCCCGGCGGGCGCCTACCTGGTCAGGCGCGCCGGCTCGTAGTCTTGGCCGGCACGGCCCTGAGACGAAGGTACTCGAAGGAGGTCCGACCGCGGTGAGCGAATCCAGGGTCCGATCGGCGTTCAGCGGGCGCACCGCCTGGGCGCGAAGCTTGCAGGCGCCGCTGCGCGACTTCCTCGCGACCGAGACCGGGAGCGCCGGCGTGCTGCTCGCCGCGGCGGTGGCGGCGCTGGTCTGGGCCAACGTCGACCTCTCCTCCTACGAGGGCGTCTGGCGGACGCAGCTCTCGATCCACGTCGGCGGCTCGGGGATCTCCCAGGACCTGCGCGGGTGGGTCAACAGCGGGCTGATGACGCTGTTCTTCTTCGTCGTCGGGCTCGAGGTCCGCCGCGAGTTCGACGTCGGCGAGCTGCGCGAGCGCCGCCGCCTCGCCCTGCCGGTGCTCGCCGGCCTCGGCGGGATGGCCGTCCCGATCGCGATCTACCTGGCCTTCAACGGCGGCGGCCACGGGGCCGGGGGGTGGGGCGTGGCGATGTCCACCGACACCGCGTTCGCGCTGGGGATGCTGGCCCTGGTCGGGCCGCGCTTCCCCGACCGCCTGCGTGGCTTCATGCTGACGATCATCGTCGTCGACGACGTGGTCGCGCTCGGGGTCATCGCGATCGCCTACAGCGGCGACGTCGCGCTCGGGCCGCTGCTGATCGCCGCCGCCGTCTTCGCCCTGATCCCGGTCGCCCTCGCCCTTCGGGTCCGCCAGGGCCTCGTCTACGTCCTGCTCGCCGCGGCCGCCTGGGTGGCGCTGTTCGAGTCGGGGGTCGACCCGGTCGTGCTCGGCCTCGCGGTCGGCCTCGTCACCTGGGCCTACCCCGCCGGCCGCGGCGAGCTGGAGCGCGCCACCGACCTCTTTCGCAGCTTCCGCGAGCAGCCGACGCCGGAGCTGGCCCGTTCCGCCCGCGACGGGCTGGCCGCGGCGGTCTCGCCGAACGCCCGCCTGCTGGCCCTCTACCACCCGTGGACGAGCTACGCGATCGTGCCCCTGTTCGCGCTGGCGAACGTCGGCATCGCGATCGACGGGGACTTCCTCTCGCGGGCGTACTCCTCGCCGCTCACCCTGGGGATCGTCGTCGCCTACGTGCTCGGCAAGCCGGTCGGGGTGTCCGGCGTCTCCTGGCTGGTGACGAGGTTGAGCCGGGGGCGGCTGCGCCCGCCGGTCGGTTGGGCCGCGGTCGCCGGCGGCGGCGCGATCGCCGGGATCGGCTTCACCGTCTCGCTGCTGATCGCGGCGCTGGCCTTCCACGGGGTCGAGCTGCGCGAGGCGAAGCTCGGCGTGCTCAGCGCCGCCGTCTGCGCCTCGGCCCTCACCTGGCTCGTCTTCCGCGCCACCGCGCTGCTCCCCCGCAGGGCGCGCATCCGCGCCCTGCTCGGGACCTCGGAAACGCTGGTCGACCTGGCGGCGCCGGTTGACCCCGATCGCGACCACCTGCGCGGTCCGGCGGCGGCGGGGGTGACGGTCGTCGAGTACGGCGACTTCGAGTGCCCCTACTGCGGCCGAGCCGAGCCGGTGGTGCGCGAGCTGCTGGCCGACTTCGGCGACGTCCGCTACGTCTGGCGGCACCTGCCGCTCTCCGACGTCCATCCCAACGCCCAGCTCGCGGCCGAGGCGGCCGAGGCCGCCGCCGCCCAGGGCGCCTTCTGGGAGATGCACGACCTGCTGCTCGACCACCAGGGCGACCTGCGCCCACTCGACCTCTACGAGTACGCCGGGCGGCTCGACCTCGACCTCGACCGCTTCCGTGAGGACCTGCGCCGGCACGCCCACGCGGCGCGGGTCGAGGAAGACGTCGACTCGGCGGATGTCAGCGGGGTCACCGGCACGCCGACCTTCTTCGTCAACGAGCGCCGCCACGACGGCGCCTATGACATTGCGACGCTCTCGGCCGCGGTGAAGGCAGCGGGCGCCCGTTCGGCGATCGCGCCGGGCTGAGGTCAGCCGCCGCGGGCTTCCTGCTCGGCGACCGTCAGCTCGGCGGTCGGGGAGGCCTCGAGCCGCTCGTCGGGGATCGGTGCCCCGCTCTCGGTCGAGATCCCGTAGGTGCCGGCCGCGAGGCGCGCCTCGGCCCGCTCGACCGCTGCAAGCCGCTCCCTCAGGTCCTGGGCAAGGCCGGCGTCGAGCTCGTCCTGGTAGAGGTCCTCGGAGCCCTCGTCCCCGGGCTCGACCCGCTCGTCCCCCTCCTGTGGGCCTTCGCGCTTGATCGCGGCGAGTTGCCCCTCGACCTCAGCCCGCTCGCGGGCGATCAGCTCTCGGGCGCGCTCGGGGTCCACGGCGCACACCCTATCGCCGCAGGAGATCGCGGAAGGCGAAGCCCTCGCGCGTGACGGCTTCGCCCAGCTCGATCTCGATCGGCCGCTCGAAGATCGGGCCGGCGTGGACGAAGGTGTGGAACTCGCCGTTCTCGCCGCAGGGGTCGACGTCCGCGGGGAGGTCGGCAAGCAGCGCCTCGTCGAACGGGCGGCCGGCGAAGGAGGGGTCGAGCTGGGCGGGGTCGACGCAGACGAGCACGGCCTCGAAGCCCGCGTCGACGAACTCGCGGGCGAGCTCGCCGGTATCGCGACCCCAGACCGGGAACAGCGCCCCCCGGCCGGCGCCGGCGAGCCGCTCTTCGCGGTAGGCGCGGATGTCCTCGAGGAAGAGGTCGGCGAAGGCGATCGTGCCGACGCCCTCGAGCTCCGGCGCGCGCAGCGCCTGCGCCATGCGCTCCTCATACACCTCGTTCGGGCAGGCGGCCGGGATGTCCACCTCGACCAGCGGCACGCCGATGGCTTTGGCCTGCGCCCGGGCGAGCTCGCGCCGCACCCCGTGCATGCTGATCCGCCCGAAGTCCGCGGTGAAGGTGGTGATCAACGCGACCGGCTCAGTCCCCTCCTCCCGCAGCGCCCGCAACGCCAGCGCCGAGTCCTTGCCGCCGCTCCAGGACAGCGCGACTCGCTGGGGGTCGATCGCGCCCGTCACGCCGCCGCCGACCGGTCGCCCGCGTCGGCGACGATCGTCTGCCCGTCGGCCGGGACGTCGACCCGGTCGGAGAGGCCGGCCGCGGTCAGCGCCTCGACCAGGCCGGCACGCGTGATCCCACAGTGGTCGAGCGCCTCGAGGTGGACGGCGATCGCCCGGCCAGGCGCAAGCCGGACGAACTCGAGCTGTTCGTCCAGCGTCATCAGGATCGGCGAGCCGACGTCGAGCTGCGCGCCGCCGGCGTGCATCACGGCGATGTCCGGTCGCTCGCGCTCCAGCGCCGTGCGCACCTCGTCGGTCAGCACCGTGTCCCCGGAGAGGTAGAGGGACGGCTCGCCGGGGAGCCGCAGCACGAACCCGACCCCGGGCCCCATCAGCCGGCCGACCGGCCCACGGCCGTGCAGGGAGGGCACCGCCATCAGCTCGCCGCCAAAGAGGGAGATACTCCGATCGCTCGGGACGGGACGCGCGTCGATCCCCGCCCGCCGCAACGTCCGCGCGTCCGCCGGCTGGCAGGCGGTGGGGATCCCGGCACCGGAAAGGAGGCGCTTGCCCTGCCGATCGAGGTGGTCGGCATGGCCGAAGCGGAAGTGGGTGACGAGCGCCCCTGTGATCCCCGTAAGCTGCTCGCGCGAGCCCTCAGGCAACGGCACCGTCGGGTTGAGCCGCGGCCGCGACCTGATCAGGGACAGAGGAGGCCGCCGCCCCGGCGGCCCCAGCGACGGATCCACGACCAGCCGCTGCCCGGCGCCCTCGACGAGCAGAGTGGCGTTGCGCAGCAGCGTGATCCGCATCTCCCCAGCCTATTCGCCGGCTCGTCCGTCGCCGGCTGAAGACTCCCGCGCTCGATGGCGGCCTACTACCTGATCGCGGGAGTGGATCTCGACTGGGAGCTCGAACGCCTGCGGGCCCTGCCGGTCTTCGCCGACGGCCCGCTCGCGACGCGGAAGCCCGCGCTCAAGGTGCGGCGGGCCCGCCGGCGCCCGCACCGCCTCGGCTTCGCCGTCCCCGCCGAGTTCCGCCTCTCGGTCACCGCCTACCCCGGAATCCGGCCCGGCGACATCCTGGAGACGCTCCTGCACGAGCTGGTCCATCTCCACGTCGGCCGCTCCGCCGAGCCCCACGCCTGGCACGGTCGAACCTTCAAGCGAGCCCTCGCGACGGCGATGAGGGAGGCGTACGGACTCGCCATCGCCCCTCCGTCGAGCACCCGCCACGGCATCTACGCCGAAGCGATCGAGCAGGGCTCGGGTTCACGCTCACCTGGTGTTGCACTAGTGCTACACTAACTCCATGCCGACCAAACGCCGTCGACACGCGATCACCGAGACTCCACCGGTCCAGGCCGCGCTCGACGAGCTGCGCGGCGAGCTCGGCAGCGACCGCGTCGAGCTGGGGGAGCTGGTCGTGCTCGGGGCCGACGCCAAGCTGGCGGCGATACGCGCCGAGCGCGGGGGCCGAGCGGAGTTACGCCGGCGCCTGGCCGATCGCGTGCGCTCAGGCGCCGTGCCGGTGAGCCTCGAGGCCGCCGAGGAAGTTCGCGCCTCGGGCTGGGCGCGACGGTGAGCGTCGAGCTCCTGCTCGACAACTCCGCCTGGGCCAGGCTGAGCGACGCTTCGCTTGCAGCCGACCGGGCGGATGAGATCGCCTCTTCTCTCGAAGCCGGCCGCATCGGGGTCTGCCTGCCGTTCCTGCTCGAGGCCGGCTACTCGGCGCGCAGCGCTGACGACCACGACGCTCTGATCGGAGAGCTGCTTGCGCTTCCGCAGATCCGGATCGACGAGGAGACCGAACGGCGCGCGATCGACGCCCAGCGCCAACTCGCCCGCGCCGGACACCACCGGCTGCCGCCCGTCGACCTGATCCTCGCCGCGATCGCCGACCGACATGGCATCGGTGTCCTGCACTACGACGCCGATTTCGACCTCCTCGGCATCAAGACCGACCTACGCTTCGACAGCGTCTGGTTGGCATCGCGCGGCAAGCTCTGATCCAGCGTGAACAACAGGGTCTTGGCCAGCTGGCCGTTTGCAACTTATTGCGGTGGCATTTGCCGGGACCGAAGTGTCGCGAAGATCCACCCCGCGACGAAGACGAACCCGGCCGAGATGCCGAAGACCCAGGTGAGATCACCGAAGACCGCGGCGATGCGCGGGGCCGGCTGGGTGAAGCTGCCGGTGAGGACGACCGCGAGGGCGGAGTTCTGAATCAGATCGGAGCCAGCGGCGAGCAAGCCAAAGACCGCGGCAAAGCGGGCGATCCGCGCGAGGCGCTTGGCCCCCGCCGCCGCGAGCCTGAGGGCAGCGAAGGCGCAGCCTGCGCAGAGCAGGAGGCCGTAGCTGATGAGGAAGGGAAGCTCGAGCGCGAGAAACCACCAGGCGGCGCGGCGGCCATCGTGACCGAGTTCGTTGTAGGCCAGTTCGGCCTTGGCTGAAGTCGCGGCGAACTGAAAGTCGTCTACCGAGACTCCATGTTCGGTCATCGACGTCGCCGCCGCTCCGATTGCCATCGAGGACAGAAGCACGATGATGCCGAGGGCGATCACGACGCCGACGTTTGTAAGCCAAGCCGGCGGCCAACGAGCTGTCTCCCCAGAGACAGGGGCAGTGACACTGGTGGACGGTGCAGCCATCGGCTGATCCGATGCTATGGCGGCGACCGGCGGCATCGACCCGGATTAAGCGGCGTGCGGGTCGTTGCCCGTAGGTGGGTGGGACAACGCCGGCCAAGCAGCTTTGGCCATGCGGCCATTGGCCCCGAGGCAGCTGGTGTCGAGAATGTCCGCATGAGCAACGAAATCACGGTGCGAGACGCGGTTGCCAGCGATGCAGGTGGAATCTGCGCGATCTACAACCAGGCGATCGCGGAGCGCGGCTCCACGTTTGAGACAGCGCCCCGATCCGCTGCGGACTTCCACGCACGCGTGGAAGATGCGGGCTTCCCCTTTCTGGTCGGCGTCGCCGAGGAGCGCGTGCTCGGCTGGGCCGGACTCGCCTCCTACAGCTCGCGCAAGTGCTACGCCGGGATCGCCGAGGCAAGCGTCTATGTCGACGCCAGGGCGCGAGGGCGCGGGATAGGCACGGCCCTCGCCGAGGCGCTCGCGGCCGCGGCCGAAGACCGGGGCTTTCACAAGCTGGTTGGCAAGCTCTTCACCGACAACCTGGCGAGCATCCGCCTGGTCGAGCGCTGCGGCTTCGACTCCGTCGGGCTGCACCGTCGCCACGGCCGGCTCGACGGTGACTGGCGCGACGTACTGGTCGTCGAGCGATTGCTGACGCAGTCCCGCGCCTGACTGGCCAAGCGCTGGCGCGCGTGCAGAAGATGGAGCCAGGCGGATTCGCCGACCTCCTGGGTGCGATGCTCTGGGTAGGGATTCAGGGTTGGAAGGTATGAATTAGCAGGGAATTCCTGCAAGCTTCACGGAGTCGCCGTCGGTGCGGATATGCGGCGAAGTGGGGTATCCATTTAACCGGAGCTAATCCGCAGCTCGCCACGGCCGACCGGCGGGCGGGCGCTCCAGGCTCGGAGGGCGACCGCGGCTGCTCGGCGGCCGGCGCGGCACAGCGCTCGGCCGCGGGTTGGCGATCAGCTCGCCGTAGCGCACCGGCCCGTGTGCGACGGCGAGCTCGAGCACGCGGTAGAAGACGAGCCCGCGGCTGCGCGAGCGCCGCCGGTTGAAGCGGAACGCGAACTCGTTCAAGTAGGCGGGCAGGTGCGCCTCCTCGACCGAGCCCTGGTGGGTGCCGAGCAGCCAGCGCTTGGCGAGCGAGGCGATCTTGTGCACGCCGGGCAGCAGCTCGTGGGCCCGCTCTCGCTGGGCGCCGGGCAGGCGCTCGTGGACGTAGAGCCCCTCGGTCGCCGGGCGGTAGGGCTGCCAGCCGTCGGTGATGACCGTCGCGCCGGGCTCGACGTTGTCGGTGAGGAACGCGCGAAGCGAGGCGGCCGAGGCGTCGCGCAGCGGCGTCAGGCGACAGCGGCCGAAGCCCTTGGGCTCGGTGCGTTCGATCGCGACTCCGACCAGCATCTTCTTCTCGCCCCGCGCCCTCCCGGCGAGCCCCGCCTCCTCGCCGCCAAAGGTGGTCTCGTCGACCTCGACCGCGCCGTCGAGGTGCTCGCGGCCCGGGCGGATAAGCGCCGAGCGGACCCGGTGCAGCATCGCCCACGCCGTCTGGTAGGAGCCGATCTCCAGCTGGCGCTTCAGCGACAGCGCCGAGATCCCGTCCTTTTCGGAGGCGAACAGCCAGCAGGCGGCGAACCAGACGCTGAGCGGGGTGCGGGTGCGGTCGAAGATCGTCCCCGCCGTGACCGAGGTCCGGGCGGAGCAGGCCGCGCACTCAAAGCGACCGTCGGCGAGCCGCCAGCCGTCGCCGTTCCCACAGCGCGGGCAGAAGAACCCCTCTGGCCAGCGCAGCCACTCCAGGTAGTCGAGGCAGTCGGCGTCGGTCCGAAACCACGCCTGGCACTCGCCGAGGGAGCGCGGGTAGTGCTTTCCGGCTTGTGGATTGACGATTCACCGATTCTACTCCGGTTAAATGGATACCCCACCTGCGGCGATTAGCGGGGATTGTCGGCGTTTCGGGCACTCCTGGCACCGAGTGCCTCGGGATCTACTACTCCGAGTGTCGCAGAAAGATATAGCTATACTTTAGTTATGTCTGACAACCAAGCTCCGGATGCCGTCGCCCTGAACCAAGTTTCCTACGGGCAGGACGGCTACTTCACCTCCCGGCAGGCGCGCGAAGCCGGCTTCAGCCCGCAGCTGCTCGCCCATCATGTTCGCTCTGGGCGCTACGAGCACGTTCGCCGCGGCCTGTACCGGCTGTGCGGCTACCCGGGTTCGAGTCACGAGGAGGTACGAGCAAAGTGGCTCGCGGTCGGCGCGGAGCGAGCCGTCGTCTCCCACGAGAGCGCACTTGACCTTCACGACCTATCGGATGTCATACCGAACGCCGTCCACCTGCTGGTCGATCGCGACGATCGTGGGATCAGGCGGCTTCAGGGAGTAACCCTGCACACGACGACGAAGGCCCTTGAGCCGTCCGAAGTCGTGTCCCGCGAAGGCATCCGCGTCACCGACGCGGTGCGCTCAATCCTCGATGCGGCGGGCGCCGGAACGGCCCCCGAGCAGATCGAGATGGCCGTCCGCCAGGCGCTAGGCGAAGGCATTGCAACCCGCCGCTCGCTACTCGCCCGAGCCGATCAACGTGGTGGTCGTGTCGCCGAGCTCGTCCGCGGCGCAGTCGACCAAGATGGACAGTCGTGAAATACGAAACGCCAGAGGCATTCCGCACCGCACTTGAGCAGCGCCTGAAGAATGAGGCCAAGGCAAGCGGCACGGCGCTGTTGCGCCTGCGCAAGCGCGTGGCCTTCGAGCGATTTCTCGCCAGACTCGCGGCGTCGGAGTCGGGCGGCTGGGTGCTCAAGGGAGCGTTCGCACTGGAGTTACGGCTCGGCCTTCGTACCCGAACGACGAAAGACATTGACCTCGGGCGAGCCGACGACGAGGAAGCCGCGACTGAGCACCTGAACGCAGCCATCGGCGTCGATCTCGGCGATTTCTTCTCCTTCGACGTTCGCCGTACCCCGGCGCTTGACGCTGCCACCGGCTTCCGCGCCGTTCGCTACACCGTTCGTACCGACCTCGCCAGCCGCCGCTTCGAGCAATTCCCCGTCGACGTCGCCTTCAGCGAATCGTCGCCGATCCAAGTGGAGCCGTTTCTCACGGCGAACGCGCTGGAGTTCGCTGGCGTGGCAACGCCGCAGCTGCCGGTCGTTCCGCTTGAGCAGCACGTCGCCGAGAAGCTCCACGCCTACACCGGCTCATATGGACAGGGCAAGCGGGAAAGCGCCAGAGTCAAGGATCTGGTCGACCTCGTCCTGATCAGCGAGCTAGGCGAACTCGACGCCAAACGCCTCAGCCGCGCGCTTGCAACTACCTTCCAGCAGCGTGCCCGTCAGCCACTCCCAAAGGCGTTGCCACCGCCACCGTCTTCCTGGGCAATACCGTATGCGGAGACCCGCTCCCTCTCGAGCGGTCGACGAGGCCCGGTCCGGGTCAGATTAGGCTCGGCGCGGGTCCCGTCCGGCCCCCTGGACGCCGCCCCGGTGCGCGAGTATGACGGTCATGGATCTCCGTGTACGCACCCGCGTGGGGTTTAGGCGCTGCGCCATTCTCGGGCTCCTCAGCGCGCTGGCGGCGCTCACCGCGGCGGCGCCCGCCGTCGCCTCGGGGTCGAGGCTCGACGGGTCCTTCGGGCACGGCGGCCGCGCAGTCCCGACCTATGCCCCAGCCTTCTCGGCCGTGTCCCCTGAAGACACGGCAGTAGCTGTCGAAGCTGTCGACTCCAGCGGTCGCACCTTGAAAGTGAACGAATCGTCTTCGACAATCGAACGGTTCGATCCGGGTGGCGGCGTCGACAAGTCGTTCGGTTGCGCCGCCGGGAGTGGATCCTGCCGCAACTCGACCTTCTTCCATATCGAAGCGATCCTGCCGCTTGCCTCCGGGAAGATCGTCGTCGCCGGCTCGGTCCGGGGAAAAGAAGAAACGACGAAGGAAATCGCCCTGGCGCGCTATGAGGAATCGGGCCTGCTCGACCCGAGCTTCGGCAAGGAAGGCGTCCTCGGCCTCCGCGAAGAACGCTCCGTCGCGGGTGAAGAACTGGTGGCCCTGAAGGTCGGCGCGGCAGACGACGTACTCGTCGCGATCAACGACGAAAAGGGCAGGGAAGACGGCTCGCCGGTGAGGCGCGGAGGCTCGGTGGTGGTCGCGGTGGGAGGCGACGGAAACCTCGACGCGGCCTACGGCTCAGGCGGGACCCGGGCTTCCTCCGACTTCATTGGTGCGGTGGAAGGCCTGCCCGGCGGGGGTCTCCTCGTGACCGGAGAGCACTGGGTCGGCGACGTACTCGGCCCCTACCTGAAGGCGCGCTCGAGCGACGTCTACCTGACCCGCCTCAGCGCCGCGGGAACTCTCGAAGGGTCGTTCGGTGAAGGCGGGACAGCGGCCATCGACCTCGGCGGCATCGACATCGCGACCGCGGTCCTCCTACGCCGAAACGGCTCCATCCTGGTCGGCGGCGCGACCACCGCCGCCCACCTCACCTGTCCTTACCCGCGGGAACGCTTCTGCGAAGAAACGCCGGCTCTGATCGGCTTCACGGCGGCCGGCTCCCCCGACCCCGGCTTCGGAAAAGGTGGCGTCCTGCGGCTCGACGCGCTCACCTTCGACGGCGCCCCGGTCAAGGCGATCGGCATCCGCGCCCTGCACGAGCTGCCCGACGGCACGGCGCTCGCCGAAGGGGCTACCTGGGCGACGAGGTTCTCCGCCCAGATCGGCGCGGACGGCGCCTTGGACCCTGGTTTCGGCGACGGCGGGATCCTCACCTTCACCCACACCCATAGGAGCACCGCTCGGGTCCAGGCGATCGCCGCCGATGCCTCAAAACGAATCCTCGCCCTCGGTGAGACGAACGCCGGCGGCATCTACGAACGCGTTCCGGCCGTCTTTCGCTTCCTCCCGGACGGGAGCGTCGACCGCAGCTTCGCCGCTGGCCGCGGCTACGTGAAGATGCCGGGCCACACGGTCGGGTTCGCCGTCGACCCCGGTGGGGGCGCGCTCGTGCTCTCCGGCAAGTACTCGAAAAACGCGGTCACTCGGGTGACCTCGAGCGGCCAGTTGGACCCACGTTTCGGCGTCGAAGGGGTCGCACCGTTGCCCGACCACGGCTTCGTGAGCACCGAAGGCCGCAGGCAGAAAATCGAAGTTACTCCGCGGACGATCGCGGCGCTTCCTGATGGGGGCGTCCTCGTTTCGGCTTGGGCGTCGGGCTTTCTCACCCTGTCGCGGATAGAGCTGATCCGGCTGACGAGCAGTGGCGCGCTCGACCGCTCTTTTGGCCACGGCGGAGTCGTCCTGATCGGGCTCGGCGTACATGGCAATTGCACCGCGCGCTCGATGGTCCTCGATGGCGACGGGCGCATCGTCCTCGGCGGTTCGATCCGTGCCGGCGACCGTGGGGCCGGAAAGGATCGGGCGGCGGTGATCAGGCTGCTGCCCGACGGGCGACTCGATCCGTCATTCGGCAAGGGTGGGTTGGCGACGGCGCCGCTCCCCGGCCAAGCCCTCGTGACCGCCGTTGGCGTCGGTCCGCGCGGCGAAATAGTCGCTGGCGGCCGGCGCATACGGAAGAAGAGATACAGCCCGCTCGTCCTGCGCTTCACGGCCAAGGGGCGCCTCGACCGGGGCTTCGGCAAGCGCGCTCACATGACCCTAGGCGTCGCTTCCGAAGCGGCCGAGTTCCCGGCCGCGATGCTCTTCGGGGCGGGTCGGATCGTGGAGTCGCCGCTCTATGGCCGATCGGTCGTGATTCTCTCCCGGGATGGGCGCTTCGCCGAAGCGCCGTCTTTCGGCAAGGCGCGCCGTCCGGCGACCTATGTCGGCGGGGTTGCCCTCCAACGCGACAAGCTCGTCGTCGCGACCCACACCGCCGGGGAACCGACCTTCACCCTGCGGCGCCTGTCCGTCTTCCACAAACCGCCCCAGAAGGCCGGTCGGCCGTAACGGCTTGGGCTCCGCCGCAGTCGGGTCCCCGTCGGACGGGGAGTCCGGCCGGTCGAGCCGAGATCGCGCTCGAAGCGGTCTTCCACCGAGAACGGTGATTTGCAGGGTTTTATCTCACAGGACCGCGCTGCCAGTTGCTGCCGAAGTGCGGGGATACGCGGGGATTAGCGGCGATTCGGGCACTTCCCGGCAAGAAGTGCCCGGTTTCGCCCGTCGTTTCCAACCGCCGAAGCCACGGTATCCTCCTATGCGATGGCCACCGCAAAGCAGGATGTCCGAAAGGTCCTCGACGGCCTCCCCGAGGAAGCCTCGCTCGAGGACATCCAGTACCACCTCTACGTCCTGCAGCGCATCGAGCGCGGCCGCGAAGACGTTGAGGCAGGGAGGGTCCTGCCCCAGGACGAGGTCGAGCAGCGGTTGGCCCGGTGGCTCGACAGGTAGCGTGGGCCGAGACTGCCTGGCGGGACCTCGAGCGCATCGCCGACTACATCGCCGAGGACTCTCCAGGCTATGCGGCAGCGTTCGTGCGGCGCGTCCGCGATCGCGCTCGATCGCTTGAGGAGATGGCCGAGCGAGGGCGCGTGGTTCCCGAGCTGGAGGAGCCGGCGGTCCGCGAGCTGATCGTCGGAAGCTACCGCCTGGTATACGAGATTGAGGGTGCGGATGTCCATATCCTCGGCCTGATCCACGGCGCGCGTGACCTCGTGGCGCTCTGGGGCAAGGAGGGTCGCTCCGGGCCATGAGTCGGTTGATCGATCACGACATCGATTTTGCCGGCTTGAGCCCGGCCATCAGCTTCATCAGGTTTCGCTTGGCCTTGTGGCTGGCGCGGACCTCCTCGACGTAGGCGTCGAAGCCCTCCGGTTGCCCGCTCTCGGCATAGAGCGCTCGCATCGTCTCATCGATCAGTCGCACTGCCTCCGCGTAGGCGCGCTTGTCCTTGCCCGCGATCACGTCCTCGACGTGGCGGCGGTAGACGCCGAGCGTGTCCTCGGGATGCTCGGCGCGCCTCAAGTCGGCCAGCTTCAGCCACAGGTCAGGGCTGCAGCCCCCCTCGTTCGCGGCCTGCCAGGCGGCATCCGGATCGCCCTCCCAGACCAACACCCGCACGAGCTCCGAGCAGCCGCGGCCGCGCAGGGAGGGGTGCCGCATGACGCCCGGCGGGTCCGGCTTCGGACGGCCGAGCAGCGAGAGCGCCCAGAGCCGCCGCTCCTCCCAATCGCCCAGCGCCTTCGCGTCGGTCGCGAGCTCGCGGTAGCTCTCGAGCGTCGGTCGGGCGCTGAACGCTTGGACGGAGTGCTCAAGCGCCTCCGCACCGCGCCCCCGCCGGCGGTACTCCTCGACGAGGAAGGCGCGCAGGCGCGGGTCGGGGTCCGCGGCGAATGCCGCCATCCCGCGCTCCGCCCATTCGAGGGCCGCGTCGTCTTCGCCGTGCTCCCGGCAAAGCTCGGCGATCTGAAGGAAGCGGTAGCCGATCGAGAGATCCCGTTCTGCCACAGCGATCAGATCGGCGAGGTTCCCGGAGCTCTGCGCGAGGGCCTGCATGATCCGCGTGATCCGGAAGCGGCTGCCGTAGCGCCCACGCGAGTCCTCGCCGGGAGCGAGCTTCGGCACCTTCGCCCACGCCTCCTCGGCGAGCTCGCGGTAGCGCGCGAGGCCGGTGTCCCCAAGCACCTCGGCGTAGCGGACGACGGCTTGGTCGAACACGTCCCAGGGGCCGTCGAGCTCCCAGGCGAAGAGGCGCTCGGCGAGCGCCTCCGGGTCCGGCCTCGCCTTGCTGCACGCGTCGAGGTGCAGCTCCTCGATACGCGCGATCGCGTCGCCCATCTGGCCGCCGGAATCGTCGATGTGATCGAGCGCGCGTTCGGCAAGTTTGAGTGCGTGCTCCGCCAACTCGACCACGTCGCCGCCGCGCCCCTGCTCGAGCAGAGCTTCGAGCGCGTCAGTCGCTTCCTCGACGCCGCGCACGTAGCCCCAGACTTCGCGATAGGGGACGAAGTCGCGATACGCAAAGGCTTGCTCGAGCAGCGTGCGCAGGGACGCGACATCCGCCGCCGCCCCGCCCGCCGGCCGCGCGGCCTGAAGCAACAGCTTGCGGGCCAGCGCTTCGTCATCGTGGGCGTGGTCGATCAGAAGCTCGACCAGCTCGCTCTGGGGAAGCGTCTCGAGATAAGCACGGGTGTCATCGAGTGTCGGCGCGGGGTCGTCGTGCTCATGCAGCCAGGCGAGGGCGACCGCAACGCAGTGCTTGCAGAAGGCGCCCTGACGCCCGACCGGGCAAGAGCAGGAGAAGCGAAGCTCCTCACCCTCGGCGCGAAGCTCGACCAGGTAGTCCCCGGAGCCTTGGACGGTGGCACCGACTCGCGCGGCACTCGCCCGCAGCGGCCCGACCCTTCCTGCTTCGAGATAGGCCAGGCCGCGCTCGTAGGAGGGCGCCGACGCGAGGCCGGCGACGGCGGCCTCGTCGAGCGCCTGCGATAGCTCCCCTGGCATGCGCCCCGAGGGTACGCAGCGAACCGGCGCGAGGGGCTCTCCTCAAACGGCGTGGTCATCAGTACTGGCGGGCTGCTGCCTTCACGCGGAAGCAGTAGCCGCGCCGGAGACGGGCTTGCATGAAAGGAGAAGCAGCTGACGCGTCGGTAGAAACCATCGCGGACGCGCGCTGGGGCCGCTCGCGTACTTGTGTCAGGATCAGCGGGTGGCCGATAGATCAATCGCGGACCAACTGCGCGACCTCGGCGTAAAGAATGGAGACGTCCTTGTGAAGATGGCCGAGCGCGGCCAACTCCTCGCCCTGAAGTGCGAGATGCCGCAGTGTTATCACCACAAGGGACGCGGCGCGTTCGATCCGCTCACGACGGCGCGCACCATGTGGGCGCCGTCGCGCGACCACTACCCGATCCTCAAGTCGGCCGGCGGGAAGCTAGTTCCCCACAACGTTCGACTGTCCCACACGGAGTGCAATCAGCGGGATTACACCCGGCGGAAGCAAATCGGGACGCTGCTTGAGAATGGTAAGTCTCTCGAAGACATCGCCGACGCGCTGAACCGCAAGGATGTCCCCCCGGCCCACGGCACGAACCGATGGACGGCCGCCATGGTGCGCAAGGCCTACGTGTCCTAGTTCGGGCTCGGCGCTGAGTGCCGCTCTGCGCGAATGGGAAGCGCAATCCGGTCTGGCTTTGCGGATCCGATCTACAAACGGTGTGGCGACCGTGCATAGGGGGTTGAGATTCCCCCTTACGCAGAGAACCGCGGCGGTCGGCGCAGTGCGTTGAGCTTATCCGGCGGCGCGATCTCAACCTCCTCCAAGCGCTTCAAGAGCCCTTCAAAGAAGCGCGCCACTGCATCCGGGCCCTGAGCCTCGATGAACCTCTCACGCTCTGGCGGGACGTGAAAGTGTGGACGCACGACTTCAACGATGTCCGACGAGGTCCCCGAGCCGTAAAGCGTCACCGACCGGAGATGTTCCAACGTGATCAGGAGCCCATCGGTGGCTAGAAAGCCAAGTTGCCCTTCGGTCGGTGAATAGCCGGCACCGGTCGGCCAACCCGGGACCGAATGTTGGCGATGCTTCAGCTTCGCCTCGCGATACATCCCTGCCGGGCGAGCCCGGGTGCACCACTTGATTTCCTGGGCGCCTGGATTCCCATGTCTCGCCATCGTCTCGAGAAAGCTGTCGATTACAGCGTCAGTCTCGGCCGATTCGATTCTTCTCCGCCAGGAACTGTGCGCTGCTTGCCCTTCCGCCTCACGCATCGCCCTCAAGCGACGCTCGCACTGAGGGCACGTTCTCCCCGTCGCCAGGAGAATGCTGTGGTCGCCGCAAACCCATTCGCCGCACTCTCTGCACCCGCCGATGGCGAACGTCCCGCAATTGCAGAACGCCCGGCCTGGTAGATCTCCGGCCTGGTAGCGGTGTTGACACCGGCACTCCCAGTAGCCTGGTGTGATCGCTCGCGCTTCCTGTGAACCACAGCGAGGGCAGGTAGGCACGAATCGATCTTAGGGCCGGTCGACCCGGATCGTCTGATAACCCGGAGATCAGCATGCAGCATTTGTGGGATGTTGGCAATAGGGGTATCGATTTCGCTCTGCGCGAGGAGCAGCGCCGCTGACCGCCCCCTAGATGTTGGAGCTCGCGATCGTAACTGCCTGACTACTGGCGAAGACCTCGAGTTACCTGGTGGCCGTTTGCTAGTCGAAAGCCGGCGAAAGCATTGGAAGCAACACGAGTCTGACCAGGCGGATAACGGATTCCGGATCGTCGAGAGTGATCTCCCCGTCCCGTGTGAGCAGCAAAGAGATCGCAAGTCGAGCGATCACTTCAGCGACGCCATCTATGTCCGACGTCGCAGCGCGACCCGCATCGACTTCAGCCCGAAGTCGATTTGCAATCAGCGATCGGTAGAGGCCGAGAACGGGTCCGCCATCGATCGTCAGCGGCGGCAGCAGGACCTCGGGTTCGCGCCGCAAGATCCCGTCGAACAGCGGATGGTCGCGCACGTAGCGTCCGGCGAAGGCGAAACCTTCAACGAGCCGATCCTCCAGCGTCTCCGCGCCTTCCCACAGCAGATCGAGCTCTTCCATGCCGCGGCGTACCTCGCGCGCGATGACGACCTCGACCAGGCCCTGTTTGCTCTCGAAGCGGCGAAAGACGGTCATCCGGGAGACGCCCGCGCGGCGTGCCACGTCTTCCATCGACGTACGACGAATGCCGTGCTCGGCGAACTCCTCAAGCCCCGCCGCCGCAACCTGGTCGAAGACCGCGTCCTCGCCCACCGGGGGCGTTGCTGTGAGGGCTGCCGCGATTGGACTCATGAGATACGCTGGTACTTCATTCTCACAGAGTAACAATCGCCGAAGACGAGGAAGGCCATGGACACAGCGCTTGCCGATCTGCCCCGACTGCGGCGCCCCGCAGCCGTCAACGCCGCCCAGTACTGGCTTGCCCCGGAGCGCTTCGCGCGCACCTGCCAGCGTCTCGGTGACCGTTTCGTGGTCCCGATGCCGGCGGCGACAGGACCGTGGCTATGCCTGACCGACCCCGAGGACATCAAGCGCGTCTTCACCGCCGACACCGACGTTCTTCGCCTCGGGGCGGCTCTTGCCAAGGCCTCTGCGCACCATCTCGTCCTCGGCCCGAGCGGACTGACCAACCTCGATGGCCCCGAGCACATGCGCATGCGAAAGATGCAGCTCCCACCCTTCCACGGACGCGCGCTCCCCAGCTACCAGGAGGCCATGGAGCATAAGGCCGAAGACGCGCTCACGCGCTGGCCCTTTGGTCGCCCCACCCCCGCCCAGCCACATATCGAGGCAATCACTCTCGAGGTGATGATGGCGACAGTGTTCGGGGTCACCGAGCCCGTGCGGGTCGAGCGGCTGCGCTCAGCTACCCACGAGCTGCTTCGAGAGGGCCACTCGCAACGCTTCTTCATTCAGACGATGATCGCGTCGAGCCGTAAGAACGGATGGGACAGGCCCTTTCCGCGAATAGACCGCGCAATCGCCGCGGTCGACGCAGTCGTGATGGAAGAGGTCGCCCAGCGCCGCAGGGAAGACAAACTCCATGGCGAGGACGTGCTCGGAATGTTCCTGCGCACGCCCGATTCGCAGGGTCGCCTGATGAGCGACGAGGAGATCTGCGACTCGATGCGCACCCTTCTGCTCGGCGGCCACGACACCACCGCCTCCACGCTCACCTGGATACTCGAGCGCGTCAGTCGCTCGCCCGAGGCTCTCGAGCGCCTCGAAGCCGCCGCGCTGGACGGAGAGGACGAGTACCTCGACGCGGTCATTCAGGAGACGATGCGCCTGCGCCCGGCCTTTCCTCTCACGGCACGGCTCGCCACCCAACCGTTCGAGCTGTCGGGGCTCACCATTCCGAGCGGCACCATGGTCGTTCCGTACATCACGCTCGTGCACCGCCGTGCCGAGCTCTATCCCGATCCGCTGAGCTTCCGGCCGGAGCGTTTCCTCGGCAGCCGCACCGGAACCTATACCTGGATCCCATTCGGTGGCGGACCGAGGCGATGCATCGGCGCAGCCTTTTCGATGGCGGAGGCTCGGATAGTGCTCAGGACGATCCTTCGACGCGCCCGAATCGAGCCATCACCGCGACGCTCTGAGCGCGTCGCGCGTCGCAACGTCTTCATCGTGCCGGCCCGCGGCGGGCGCGTCACGCTCCAACTCCGCACCCCGGACTCCGATCACCGTCCTCGTTCTCTCCCGCGCGACCACGCGGGAGTCGTCTAGTCAGTTCTCGTCGTCCGACCGCAGCACTGAACTCGCGATTAGCGTGCCCCACGTCAGGCTCGGCGAACTCGGCCGCCTGACCAGGCGGCCGAGATGATGTACTCCGCTCGCAGACCCGTCGGCAATCGCCGTCGCCCCGGCTATCGCTTTGCGCGAAAGGCGGCAGCGCAGAAGTCGGTTCTGCACTTCACTCATCCAGACCAGCTGAGGTCTCTCTTATCGATGGGAGAGCATCGAGACGGGAGGCTCGCCGGTAGCGTCGTCGAGCAGCGAGACGAACTGACTCGCTGCCATCTGCCGCCGGATCTCGCGCGCGTGGCGAGCGTTGTCAAAGAGGTGGGTGTAGACGTCGAGCGTGATCGTGATCCGCGCGTGGCCGAGGATGCGGCTGACCTGGGCGACATCGAGGCCGAGGTCGACGATCAGGTGGCTGGCGAAGGTGTGGTGCAGATCGTGGAAGCGCAGCGGTGGCCAGCCGTCGCCGTTCAGCCGAGCTGCGTCGGCGGCGCGGGTGAGCACGCGCCGGGCCACGTTGCGGTGGCGGTATGGGGTGCCGCGTGACGTGGCGAAGACCCAGTCGCCGGACGTCGCGAAGGGCGATGCCTGTTTGTGCGCGGCGAGCTGGTGTGAGAGCTGCTCGACCAGCGGCACCTCGCGCACCGAGGCCGGCGTCTTCGGCGCTACCCGCCGCGCCGGCTCGCCGCGGTGGGCGCGGGACAGCTGCGCCCGCACCCGGATCAGGCCCGCGGCGAAGTCGACGTCCTCCCAGATCAGCCCGAGCAGCTCGGAGATCCGCAGGCCGCTGTAGAGGGCGGTGGTAATGAGCAGCCGTCCCGGCGGCGGACAGGCATCGAGCAGGCGCTCGATCTCCGGCCGACCCAGCACCCTTTGGCGACGACGCGGGTGGCGCGGGCGCTCGTCGGGCTCCAGCAGCTCCACAGGGTCGGCGAGCACCCAGCCCCGGCGCAGGGCGAAGCGAAGGATGCCCTGCAGCGTTCCGAGCGCGTTGGCCGTGCTCTTCGCCGAGCGACCGTCGCTTCGCAGCTCGGTGATCAGCGCCGCCACGTCCTCGACCCCGAGGGCGCCGATCCGCCGCGAGGCAAGCCGCGGCAGCAGGTTGTGCTCGAGGTGGTAGCGGTGGGCCTCCAGCGTGCGCGGGTGTCGCTCGCCGGCCGCGACCTTCGCCTCGAAGCGGGCAAGCCACCAGCCGGCGACGGTGTCGAAGCGCAGCCGCGGCGAGGCCGGAATCCGCCCAGCCGCCAGTGCCGCGACCAGCTCCTCGCGGGCGCGCCGGGCCGCCGCCAGGTCGCGGCCCACGGTACGGAAGTGCAGGCGCCCGGCGTGGCGAGCGCAGATGGCGTAGTTGCCGTTGGGCTGGCGGTAGACGCCGCGCTCGACCCGGGTGCGGCGCGGGCTCTTGGTTGGGGGCATGGGGGGCCTGCTCCTTCTGGCGCCCTCCTGGCCGGAAGTTGACCTGCGGTTGACTGGCACCCCAGCTTCCTCGCCGCCAGCCAGCTCGTCAAGCGAAAAAGCGTCTTCGTGCAGGCACTTCGGGATGGAGCTAGGCGGATTCGAACCGCCGACCTCCTGGGTGCGATAGCTGGATCGCGCGTTTGTCCAGTGGGAGCGTGATTTGCAGGGCTTTTGGCCCCTGGTTTGATCACGGCCATTCCCCCGAAGTGCGGGGATACGCGGGGATTAGCGGCGATTCGGGCACTTCCCGGCAAGAAGTGCCTGGTTTCGCGCACCGTTTCCAACCCCGCGAAGGCTACGTGTCGGGCCGGGGAGCTCCGGGCGGTTTGCGGCTGAGGGAAAGAGCCAGGGCTTAGGGCACGAGGGTCGCCTCGGCGATGGCCTCGGCGAACTCGATCTCCTCGAGGTAATCGGTGGGGTCCTTGTCGGCGCCGTCGGCTTTCAGCAGCAGGCCCTGCAGCCGGCCGAGTTCGCGCAAGACCGCGTCGGCTGCCGCGGGGGCGGCTTCGAGGGCGGCGGGCAACGAGGCCTCGAGCATGGGCAGTGGCAGCTCGGCGAGCGAGTCGAGGGAGTCTTCGAGGGTCAGGCTGGCATCAGCGCCGGTCGTCGCGCCGAGCACGGCGAAGGCTCCCTCCAAGAGGCTCGAGCCCTCGGCTTGGGTCTCGGCCACGCTAGCCAACGCCACGGCCGCGTCGCAGAGGGGGGCGACCGCCTCGTGCGGCCTCTCCATACCGCTGGCGATCTCGAGGATCTCCTCCCCCAGCTCCCTCGCCCGCTCGGGCTGGCTCGGCACGAGAACCTCCACGATGAAGGACAGGACGTCGAGCTTCTGCCAGGTTGGCGAGACCGCGTCCGCGAGCTGACGTGCTTGGGCAAGCAGCGCGGAGCGCTCGGGGTCGGACGTCGCCACGGACCTAGCCGCGGCGACGAGCGCCCGTTGCTCGACCTTCAGCTCGCGCTCCGAGACAGGGTCGGTCTCCGGGTCTGGCTCGGTCCCCGCGAGCGCTCGGGAGAAAGGCACTAGCCATCGAGCGTCGGGAACCTCGCTCGACGAGGCGATGGCGTCGAGAACCGCGTCCGTCGTGCCGGCGTCCGCTGTTTCCCCAAGCCGTCGCAGCGCACGGGCAACCAGCCTGACGTCGCTCAGCCGGTTTTCCGCCGCGATCGTCACCAGCTCCGCCGCGCTGGCTGGGTCCGTTGCGCACAGAGCCCGCGCGGCCCGCGCGGCGACATCGCCCTTGAGGTTCAGCCAGGAATGCCCTTCCCAGGCAAGGAAGCGGCGCATCAGCTGCATGGTGCGGGGATCGCCGCGATCCGCCGCCGCGAGGACGATCGCCGCAAGGGCTTCGCCCTCGGAATCGTCCCCGCTCAGCTCCTCGAGCAGAGCCAGGGCACGGTCGGGATCCGCGTCGGCCAGCCCTTCGGCGATTGCGCCGGTCGTCTCCACCGATCCGCCGGTGTCCCCGAGGCTGTCCCTGAGCTCGAACGCCTGGCGCGGGTCGCGTTTAGCCAGCTCGCGCAGGATCGCGCGCCTGGCGGCCGCCTGCCACTCGCATTCATCGCTGGCGCGGCCTTCCCGCAGACCGCGGCGCAGGAGCGAGAGGGCTCGCTCGGAATCGCCCAAGGAAAGTGCCGCCTTCGCTGCGGCTTCCCAAGCCCTCGGTCCGGCCCGTCCCGCCTCCGCCGCCCCGAGGCCGGCGTCGAAGAACCGGCGGGCGCTTTCCGGCGCGACCTGCGCGAGCGTGTCCGTGCAGGCGAAGAGGTCGCTCGGATCGCCGCCGCGGAGATTCGTCTCGAGCCGCTCGATGACCGCCTCGCCGGCCGCCGGATCGGCGCGGTGAAGCACGGCCGCCGCCTGTGCCAACAGCGTGCACCGCAACCCGCGCTCGGTCACGGCATCGGAGATCGCCAGCGTCGCATCTGCGCCGCTGGCGTCGAGATGGCGCTCGACCTGGCTGTCCAGGGCCAGGTCCCGCTGCCTCGTGTCCCGGATCATGCGGGCGAGGGCGAGCGCCCGGTCGGGGTCGTGCCGCTTGTTCGACAGCACGTCGCGCAGTCCCAGATCCAGGTCGAAATGGTTGACCAGCTCGGGCAGCGCGTCCTCGCCCTCGAGTTCGACGGCGAGCCAGACCTTTGCTCGAGCGGCCCATCCTCCGGCCTCGGCCTTTCCGATCGAGGTTATGGCGCGCACAGCGGTCCGCGCCTCCTCATCGAACCTCGCGCGCAGCTCAGGAGTGTCCGCGAGCTCGATCAGGCGGATCGATGCATGGGCTCGCCCGGTCGCCGTCGGGAGGTCCCCGGCGAGCAGGATCGCGGCGGGCAGCTCGAGTTGCCCGAGCTCCGCGACGTACTCGCCGGCTCGGATTGCGCCGGTCTCGTTCTCTCCCTCCGAGCACGCCCCGCGGGCAGCCGCCTGGAAGAGCCGTCCCGCCCGCCCCGGATCGTCCCCGGCGAGTGCGCGAGCGAGCGAACCCAGTGCGATTCCGTTCATCAGGGTCGGCTCCGCCCCGCGCAGAACGGTCTCGGTGCGGTCGAGCAGTGAAGCTTGAACCGTCGCGTCGTGCTTGCCCGCGGCCCGCGCGAGTCGCATCAGCGCGTGTGCCGCGTAATGAGACGGCAGCGCCGTCTCGAGTGAGTGGGCGAGGGCGGCGCAAGCGGCGGACAGCTCCCCGGGGGCGAGAGCCCCGATCTCGTGCACGAGGACGTCGAGTTCCGCGTAGGCGCTGGCGCCGGCGTCGACGATCGCCGCGGCAATCGTCGCCGCCCGTCCTGGGTCGTGTCGGAGCACGTACCTCACCAGCCTTTCCATCTGCCGGCGCAGATCGGTGGACCGGTCGAGCATCGCGATCAGCTCGAGCGCCCGGTCCACTTCGCCCGCACCCGCGAGAAGCGGCAGCGTTTCGTCGGGGAGGCGGCGCACTCGGTGCTTCAGGAGCACCTGGGAGAGCACCATCCCGAGCGCCCTGTCGCGTTGCCCGAGGCCGACCGCCGCACGGAGTCCCAGCCGGAGGTCGTCGAGAACCGGACGCAGCGACCCCGCCCACTCTGCCTTGGCCTTCAAGAAGTCGGCATCGAGCGTCGCGAGCAGCAGCTCGGGCTCCTCGGCGGCTGCCAGGTGCTTCGCCAAGTGCGCGAGCCCATAGGCGTCGCATCCCTCCCACCGATGGCGATGCCGGTCGCAATATGAAGACGCGATCTTCTTGTGCTGCTCGGCGGGCGGGCGCCAAAACTCGTCCGCGCGTTCGCCGTCGAGCAGGAAGTCCGCGAAGGAGCGGTGGTACAGGGACACCTGGCGAGAGGTCGGTGGGCCGGGCTCGTCGTCGAGCAGCGGCGCGATCGCGGCAAGGCCTTTCCGCGTCGCCTCGCTGCTGATTCCGAGCCATCCGGAGAGCTGCTCCTCGGTTGGGGCGGCGAAAGCCACCGAGAGCGCTCCCAGCATCGAGCCGAGGCGGTCCCAGTCGAGCTGCGCGATCCGGCCGATCCTTTCTATGTACTCGATGTAGATGCCGTCGAGCCCGGCCGGCACCGTGTCCAGCGACGCCTCGTCGAGGTCACCATCTCGGCTCTGGTCGAGCATCGCGAGCAGGTGATGGGCGTAGAGCAGATTTCCGTCCGCACGCTGTACGCAGAGGTTCACGAAAGTCTCGAAGCCAAGCCCTTTGTCGATTCGCTCGCGCTGCTCTGGGGAGAGCCGGGTCTTGACGAAGCGCTCCATGTCGCCGCGGCGCTTGCCGTCCTCCCCGGCCGACAGAGAGATCACCTGGGCTCCGAGGCGATCCATCGCGCGCTCGAACTGGCGGTCGGGACGAGAAGAGGCAATCAGCCGGACACCCGGCGGTAGCTCGCCGATTCCGGCCAAAAGCGCGGCGATGTCGTCGCTCGCTCGCCCGGTGCGGCTCTCGTCGACAGCGTCGACCAAGAGGAGAACCGCAGGCTCGCGACTATCGCCGAGAAGGCGCGAGAGTGGACCGCCGACGAGTTCGGTGAACGCACGTTGCGGCAACTGGCCTCCAACCGTGAGCTCCTCGATCACGAGGCCGACGACGTTGTTGCTGTTGCTCACGTGCTGCTCTACGGAGGCTCGCAGCTCGCGATTCGATTCCTCCAACAGCGCCTCGCGAAACCCGGGGACCGCAGCGGCGAGCTGCAGGGAGACCGACTTCGTGAACGCGATCGGATCGATCCAGCGGTGGTCGCTAGACGAGCAGAAGTGGACCGCGCTGAGGAACCCCTGCCCGAGCCCCAGCTGGCTGTCGAGGTTCCCGTGCTCCGAGATCTCGAACAGGTGCCCGGCAAGCGCGGTCTTGCCCGAGCCGGGGTTCCCCGTGATCAGCAGCGCGCGAGGCTCGGCATTCCGCAGCCACCCCTGCACCGCGTCCAGGCACCAACCACGCCCGACAAATTCGGAGGTATGTTCGGACACATAGGCGTGGAAATCGATTCGCGCCGAGCGGCGCTGGGTCGGCCGGGCCGCAGAGCGCTCAGCCAAATTTCTTGACTTCGGCGCCGATGACGTTCTCGCTGCCGTCGATCTCCTGCTTCACCGATGCCTTTCCGGAGGCCATCTCCTCGGCCCTGAAGCCGACGACGCCGACCGATTCCGAGATCTTCTGGACGACGCTCATCTCCGGTCCGATTCCCTCGACGAGCGCCTCGAGTTCCTTGCGCAGGTCAGGGTTCTCGCTGAGCAGGGTGTCGAGGCGCTGGGCAATCACCGGCGAGTAGAGCTCCGGCTCCTTCTCGAACGACTCCAGCTCCTGGCTCACGGCCGGATTGCCCGACCAGGCGGACTTCAGGCGAGTGCAGATCTCCTTCGCCTTCTCGAACGACGCTCGCCCGGCAGTATCCAGCAGCCGCTGCCCCTTGTCCGTGGCGTATGCCGTGAGAACTGCAAGGACTAGACCGGTAAACGGATCCATTGCCTCTCCTGTTTGTGGCGGCGAACCCGAAATGCTAGCGGGCGCTGGTCCTATGTGTCGTTCGTTCAGCCGCCTTTGCCAAGGTGCCCCACTTCTCTCGCAGACACCGCCACCCGGCAAGAGCTTCGTGATCTGGCTTCAGTAACCACGCCCGCCAGTGGCTTGATTTGTCGGCTGAGCGAGGAGTGTTCGCGAACGTTATCGGCGCGATCCCCGAGTAGATGCCTACGCGCGCTAGCCAATCCGCCGTCCGCGCCCGATGGCAGTCTTTTACTTGAGTGGGTTTAAGCAGCTCAAGGAAAATCGTGCCAAAGGAGGAGGTTGAGTTGCGCGCGGCGCTCGACCGGACGCCCTGCCCGATGGCGCAGACCGCGACGGGGAAGGTCGTGGTTCTGCCCGAAGCCGGCGTTTCTCAGCCCTGGACCGAGTTCCTGCGGCAACTCCACGACGCACTCGAGCGCAGCGCTCCTTCAGTCGACTTCATCGCTGGTGCCTTGCCGGTGCGAGCGGAGCGGATGTCGGTCGAGGCCCTGGCCGCTGCCGTGCATGGCGTCCTCCTGCACCTCACCGCGCCGCCAGCTCTCTATGAGGGGATCGAGAGCCCTTCTTGGACCCTTCGTACCAGCAGTGGCGACTACTTTCCGATCCTGATGTCAGTCTCCTACGAGTATGCACACCCGCGGTACCTCGATTGGCCATTCCCGGTTCTGCTCCTGCAGCCCGAGTTGTCCTTTGCCAGACGGGGCATCTCCTCGAGCTGGGCGAAGCGGAACGAGCTTTCGCTTGCCGTGGAGCGACGCTTCCGCGGTCTCGGGCGGGAATACTTCGGCGACATCACCCGCTCCCTGCCAAAGTCCCTGCGCGTCGTCAAGCCCATCTCGCCCGGCGACTCGCCGGTCAGGTGGTGGCAGTTCAAGCCCGCTTTTCCGCAGCGCTAGCTGACCCGATGTCCGAAGAAGGAGGAAGCCAATGTCGCAGATGAGCATCGAAGGAGGATGGGAAGAGACGGGTCCCGCCTTCGGGGTCGACCGCTCCGTCCTGTTCCCCAAGCTCCAGGCTCTTCAGGCTGCCTACGAGCGGGGCGATTTTGGCGGCACTGTGCACGAGGCGCATCCCGGCCTCGATGTCGATTCCCGCGCCCACTACCTGTACTTCACTCTGGCGCCGTCCCTGAACTTCCAGCGCAAGTCGGAGGCGCTCTGGCGGGCGGCGGACGCTACCTACCGAGATCCGGACACGCGGTTCGTGTTTTTCCCGGAGAACGTCGACGCGGGAAGGGACGCCTACTTGGAAGCCCTCTCGAAGCACTCCCTGGCGACGTTCCGCGAGAAGCACACGGACATCTGGTTCACGATCAGCACTACTCTCGCGACGGGTTTCGACGCCGACCCCCGCGTTTTGCTGGAGCGGGCCCGCTACGACGTCCCCGCAATCAAGGCGATGGTCCAGGAGAGAAGGCGGGAATTCCCGTACCTGAGCGGCCCGAAGCTCCTCAACTACTGGCTCTACATGCTCGTCAGCTTCACCGACGCCCCTCTGGTCAACAAAGGGGCGATCAGCATCATCCCGGATGTCCACGTCATGGATGCTTCGGCGTACCTAGGGGTGGTTCCCGAGGCGACTGACGATAGAGAGCTAGTGGCGGAGGCATGGGACCGGTTGCTTGCGGGCTCCGACCTGACCCCGATTGACCTCCACGGTCCGCTATGGCGCTGGGCCCGGCTGGGGTACCCAGAAGTCAGCGCATAATGCCTACGCTCACGGCCAGCGCCTGGGGCAGGCCGGGGAGCTACCACTACCGTTTCCTCCACCGCGTCGAGGCTGTGGTGGAGGGGCGGCCCATCCTCCATGTGGTCGGCTGTGCCGACGGCAAGTTCGTCCTCCCAGCGGCGCGCCGAGGCTGGCACGTCCACGCGATCGACCTGGACCGCCGGATGATCTCCGGGTGTGAGGCGGATGCCTCTGCGGGGGTACCGGCGCCCGTGCCGGGGCTGCAGAGCAGGCTCGCCGCCGAGGGGCTTGGCGGGAACGTGACCGTTCACACGGCAGATTTCATGACGCTCGATCTACCCCCCGTCGACGCGCTGTGGACCAGTGGCTGCCTGCAGTACTCGGTCAACAGCCGGTACCACATTGGCCGCCTCACCGACCGGCTGCGCCGCAGCCTCAGGCTGGGCGGGCTGGGATTCGTCGAGTACATGCTTCCCGACGAGCCGAAGCTCGTCGGCCGTCCGAACTGCCCGGTTGAGGGGTGGTGGCGGGACGAGTTTCCCGCAGCCGGGTGGGAAGTCCTCTCCCACGTGACGTTGCGGGACCGCCTGGAGCTGGGACATCCCTATCTGCCACACTCTCACACCCATTCCTGGGGCCGGGTGTTGGCGCGCCGCCTCTAGTCATGGCCGAGCTGCTTCTGCTTTCGGGGCTTCCAGGCGTGGGAAAGACCACGACGGCCAAGCTCCTCCAAGAGTGGGGGAGAGGAGAGGTCGCGAGGATTCATTTCGGCGCGCTGCTCCGCGAAGCCGTGGCTGCGCGACTCGAGGTGGAGCTTTCGCACGAGGCCTTTCGGGAAGCGTTCGCAGAGCTGCTCTGTGAGGGCGACTTTATCGCGGCCTCGGCAGCCGCCCGGGCAGCTGCCGACGGGGCTGAGGCAAAAGTTTGCGTGCTGGACTCTCACGCAGTGGCCCCGGTGGACTCCGGTTTGCTGGCGACGCCGGACGGTCCCAGGCGAACCGCGCTCCTCGGGGTCACCGGCCTCGTCCACATCGCTGCCGCCGGGGCGGTTGAGCGGATTGTCGAGAACGGCGGCCGCGAAGGTAGGCGTCCCTGGTCAGCCGCCGAGGTCGATGCGGCGGAGGGCATGCAGGTGGCGGTGATGGTCGCCTACGGCATGGCTTACGAATGTCCTCTAGTTGTCGTCGACAGTGGGGGTAGAGCCGAGGATGTCGCAGCGCGGGTCGAATCGGCGATGAAGTCGATCTTCGGTGGTTCGCCTTGATGGCGTGGGACGACGCCAACCGGATGAGTGCCACGTACCGACGGCGCTACGCCGAAGGGCTTCCACTATGGGCAGTTTTCTCCTATCGAGACCCCACGCAGTATGAGCGCAAGCTGAGTTGGTATGCGACCCGGCTGCGGGAGGCGGTCGGAAGCCTCGACTCCGTTCTCGACGTCGGCTGCGGCCCAGGAGAGCTACTTGTGCGTTCCGACCTCCCAGCCGGGTATTTCGGGGTCGACGTCATTGGCGAGTTCGTGGACGCGGCACGGTCTCGGTTTCCCGACCGGCGGTTTTGCCGCGGAGATCTGCTCGAGCAGGACTTTAGGCCCGCTCATACCGTGGTGATGGTAGGCGTTCTGGGCCTGAGTCCCCGGCCGCTTGAGCTGCTCGAGCGCGCCTGCGCCTTGGCTCGGACCAACGTCTTGTTCGACTTCGTGGGGGATGTCGGCTGTACGGCTGACGGGTACACGTTGCGTACCCTCGACTCCGCTCAGGTGGTTGGGATCGCGCAGGCGGCTGGCCTGCAGGTGGTCCGGTGGGATGCTCTGGGATCGGCAACGGCGGTGTGGGGCCATCGGCCCTGGAATGGAAAGCGCGGGCGACAAGCCACTGAAGCAAACTGCGCGAAGATGAGGTCAGACTGACGCACCCCGCCAAATCACGGAGATTCTCTCGATGCCGCCCCGCGTGATGATCGGCAGGTGGTCGCCGATCGGGCTGATCGCCCAGGTGCAGGAAGCAACGTAGTTGAGGATCGAGACGGTGGGAATCGACGCGGGCCGCTACCCCACGGCTACGGAAATGGCCAGCTCGTCTTGCTCTGAGCCACCAGTGGCGGCGAGTATCTGCTTGGGGATGCCCTTGGGAAACAAGTCACGTATGACCTGACCTTCAGGGAGTTGCGCAAGCTCCATGTTGATATGGAGGCCATCATCGGGGCTCAGACCCCATAGCTGCCGGAGAGCAACATCGATCCCCATGTCCTCCGAACCCCCAACCTGCGCTTCGCCCACGAGCAGCTTAGTGACGGCGTCGGCAACTTCGTCGTGAAGCTTGCGTTGAGCACGATCTGAAAAATCAACTCTGGGGATCGGAATGGTGCTCAGGCGCTTGTGGGTGACCTTGGCGTGCGCCCTCGCAGGATCGACCTCACTGAACCGCTTGAACACGTAGTACGCCATCGTCCGAGACAACAGGGCACCAAGCAGAAACTCGTGCGTATACCCAGCTTCCTCATGCGCCGAGTTGAGTCGATACCAGTAAACCGATTGCGGGATGCGAGAGCCTGAGCTGTCAAGGGTTGCGAGCAACCCCACGCCTGCCTGGCGGATCAGCAGCTTTGGCGTCGCGTAGTCGGCAGGGTGCTTGAACTCAAACCCCTTGAAGTCCAGCCGCAACTCCTTCTTCGGCGTGATGGTCACGTACCGTCGTGATATGTCATCGCCGTCGATGAAGGGAGCAGTCACCGCTCCCGGTGCATTCTGCGCCTGGAGCTGGACGAGCTTCTCCCGGCCGGCGTTGTCCTCGGTAAGTTCCAGTTCGCAGCCCGGGCACACCTTTGGGTTGTAACGCTGTCCGTCGGGCTGATGTGGGTCGCGCTTGCGCTTGGTGCCCGGCACGGTTGCCGTCAAGCAACTCGGACAGACCCACAAAACGCCAGCCTTGTTGATCTCTTCGCCTCGGCCGCGATCGCACAACTCAGCAAGGCCGTCGCTGTTGGAGACCATTGCATCAATGAGCGCGTCGTCACGCACGGAGCGGAAAACCTCGATCTCAGCCGTCGGCGAATCGAGGCAGCGATCCTGGGGAATGTCGCGGCCGAACTTCGCGACTAGTTGTGAGAGGGGCAGCTTGCCGTCGATGGCGTCGCGGCGCCTATCGCCGGAGAGCAGCAGCGCCTTGAAGGTGTGGCCGATCGGCAGTGGCCCCCGGCGGACTTGGATCACGGTGCTCCCCATGCGGACCTTCTCGAACCAGTCCGTGCCTAGGTTGTGGAAGTACTCGATGGCGCCGGACTCGAGGATGAGGCGTCGAGTGCGCTCCTTCTCAGGCGAGAAAATAGTGTCCGGAAGAACGAAGGCTAGGCGGCCACCGGGTCGCAGCAGGGCAAGCCCAAAGGCGACGAATAGCTCCCAACTATCCCACCGCGGCTCGAGATCCAAATGGAGTTCGTGGCAGCACGCTGCGTAGACATCAGGAGCGATCTCGCCGCCCCACGGAGGATTGCCGACTACAAGGTCAAAGGTGCCCAATTTCGCGCTCATCTCACGGAGGACGCCACCCACCGTCAGGCTATCCGCGGATACGAGATTGGCCGAAAGGTCTGCGACCTTCTCGTTCTTTCGTGCCGAGCGTAGCCAGAGTGCGAGCTTGGCGATCTCAACTGCCTGCGGCAGCAGATCGGCACCATAGAGAGTGTCGCGAAGGAGTTTCGCCTGAGTGAGGCTTTGCCCCAGGCTGAGCAGGTCCGACTGTCGGGACTGCATGGCGGCAAGCCCCTCGCGGATGCTCCAAAACTCCTCCAGCATCGCTTGATAGCTGGATACGAGGAAGGCCCCTGAGCCACAAGCCATGTCAACAATGCGCAACTCCCCGAGGCGTTGCTGGCGAGTCTCCAATACGTCTCCGATGTCTGCGCCTTCATCAGGTATGTCCTGCTCGGTTTCACGCAACAGAGCATCCAACGCCTGGCTCGTAAGGTAGTCAGAGAGCAACTCGGACGTGTAGTAAATACCGTGCTTCTTGCGCTGACGCAAACGATCAGGAGGGAGGGCCTGCCCCTCGGCTAGTGCCTGCATGTCCGACAGTGATTGCTCAAAAATGTGCCCAAGCAGGTGCTCGTTTAGCTCGCGCCAGAAGTCGAACTCATACAAGCCCCATACGCCCTGTACGTGACGAAGGTCATCGCCAATCTTCAACGGATAGAGCGTGTCGTGCAGCTTGTCCGGTAGGTCAATGATGTCAATGATGGGATCGGGCTTGAACAACTCGCCGTTGTAGCTGGCCAGACGCACCTCCGCGGATGGGGGGCTGCCTTCGTCAATTTCGCGGAATAGCGCCTTGAGATCGGTATACACCTTGCAGGTGCTCGGGCCAGGACGCCGACGTGCGCCCTCAGTGAAGCCCTTAACGGTGTTGGACGGGATAAGGCGCTCTGGATTGTCCTCGCAGTAATAGAGGAAGAGCATTCGGTCCAGTAGCCGCTGCGTAGCACGCAGTACCTGACTGCGTGACGGAACCCCGGGCAGTTCTTCAGACGCCTCCTCAACCGCATCGAGTAGGTCGACGCGAATCTGGTAGTAGACATCGTAGAAGCTGTCCCGTACCTCCAACTGGCGAGAGACCGACTTTGACAGCAGGAGCGAAACCGGGGACTCGTCCCCGTGGTCAACAAGGCACTCACGCGAGAGGAACCAATAAAGCTCACGGAACTCTGGATTCGCGGTGCCGCCGTCAGCGCAGCGACGCAGATCAAACGTGACGGACTCATGCGGCGACTCGACTGAGTACAGGCGGATGATCTGCATGTCCGAGATGAGAACCCAGCGCACGCCGAGCACCTGCTCGCCGTATTGGAACGCTTGCTGTACCGCAGACAGTGGTGGCGTGCGCCCCGCCTGAGGAGCATCAAGATCGGCGTTGGGGGTCTTCAACTCCAGGGCAGCAAGAAACCTGGGCTCGTCGCCCGGCACGAAGGAGCCGAGGAGCACGTCGGGCTCTCCGGCGATGCCAGTGACCCCCGTGGGCGCCTTCGGCCAAGCACTCGCCTCTGCGCCGGGGTAGAGCGAGTAGCCGAGCGTCTCGCCCAGCACCTTCTGATTGAAGAGCTGCTCCAGGCTCGTCTCCTTGGTCTTGCTGTTGACCTTGCCGGCGGCGGCAAGCGCATCGACCCATTCGCGCAGCGCCTTGGCTCGTGCCGCCTCCTGCGGAATACCCCGTCCACGCATCTCCGCGACGTACTGGCGGTGAACCTGAGGCTCGAAGAGCGGCCCCCGCGAAAGCTCCGACTGCTGCGCCATTCCCTGGAAGTATCGAGCTTGAGCCCGACGGTCGGCAGAACCCGTCCGGGGCGAGTCGCCAGCGGAGATCGTGCAGGTAGGACTGGGAGGCCTCTTCCGTCCGCCTCTCTCGGTACGTTGAGATATTCGCCATCAAACGCCACCGCGCCAATCATGGACCTCAATTCTGCCTTTGACACGCTGCAGGAAGCTGCCGACGCCGATCCCGAGCACGTAGCGGAGGCACGCCGACGCCGGGATCTCTTTGACGCCGCATTTAGTTCGGAGGATGACGTCAAAGAGTTCATTGCTTCCGGCTCGTTGGCGCGCAGCACGCAGCGGGAACCGATCAACGACGTAGATGTGATCCTCGTCTTCGAGGCTGAGGATCACCCGGAGTGGGGACAGCCCGGCCAAAGCGCTGCCGACGCCCTCGACTACTTGCAAGGCAGAATCAAGGATCTGCTCGGTACTAATGGCGGCACGGTTGCCGAAGAAGTCTGGTTGGCTAGGCCCCGCAATCACTCGGTGAAGTGCTGGCTCGATGATCCGGAGCAGGAGGACGCCTTCACCGTTGACGCCATGCCAGCGCTACGTCAGCCTGGTGGAGAGCTACTGGTGCCAGAGAAGGCGAGCAATGACTGGATTCGCACCAATCCCGAGTATCTGATCGAGGAGGTCCGTAAGCGCCAGCAGGCTTGGAATCTCTTTCGTCCGCTTGTACGGATTCTCAAGTTCTGGAACGACTGTCAGTGCAAAGAGATGAAGTCCTTGACTGTCGAGGTGCTCGCTCTGAAGAACTTGCCCCCCGAGGCGAGCAGGCCGCGCGCGCTTCAGCGCTTTTTCCAGGCCGCAGTCAGCGCGGTAGATCAGCCGATCGAAGATCCGGCTGGCCTGTGCGGCGAGATTCAGCCTGACCTGGATCGCGACGCGGCACGCACGGCGCTTGACGAAGCGGCCAGCTATGCGTGGCACGCAGTCAACGCCCAGGACGCCGGCGAAACCGACCGTGCTGCCTGTCTATGGCGCAAGGTTTTCGGGGATGATTTTCCTGAGCCGAAGGAAGGCTGCCCTGCAGACGATGAGGGCGATGGACTCTTCAACATCGGAAGTGCCCTTGGCGGGGGAGCCGGGGCTGGGCAGATAGGCGTCGGGCGCCCGCGGCCCGTCACCGATGCGCCCCAGGGATAGCGTGTGCCGGATCGGGCACCGGAGACTTGGGTAGAGGCTGAGCCCGGCGTCCTCGACCGAGAGAAAGCCGCGATGGCCGGGCATGTTCCTGACTTGACCTGGCACGACGACCTTGTTTGGAGGGGCACCCGTCAGGCTTATGGCTGGACGGGTTACGCGCCGCAATGGGCGGCCGATAGACCCAAGCCACGAGGTGTCGATGAGTTGTTGGGTGGACGGCGGTTGGAGCTACGCGTTATCTACCCAGAAGCGTTCCCTGCTGTGCCTGCTGCGCTGTTTCCCGTCGACCCCGACGTGCCCCTTGACCGACGTACGCTCAATCGCTGGCACGTGAACGGCAACGGCTCACTGTGTCTGATGCAAGCAGCTGACGATTGGCAGTTGACCGATACGGCTGCCGACTTGGTCCGCAAGGCGTCTGGCTGGTTCATTGAGTACCTACTGCTTGACGCTGGTGAAATTGAGCGAATGACCGAGAGGGGACTTTTCGAGGATACCTCTCTGGATGACGTGCTCGCAAAGCACGCTGCATGAAGCTTCCAGCCGCCGTCCTTCCCAGGTTGTATGCCGACCGAATTTCCGCCAGTGGGAAGAACTCGGGGTCGCTTGATTTCAAGTGGGACGATGTTGAGGAACTAGCAGTTGTAGATGGCTTTCGAGCGGGTCGCGAAGGTACGCGAGTTCAGGGACTCTCTGAGGTTCCGGCCCGCCACTACCTTGGGCATGCCTCGACGAACGCCGAGATGGGCCTGTGGTTTCGGGTGGCGCCGGAGCTCCATTTCTTTGGGGTTGAAGCTGCACGCCGAGTGGCAGCAATGCGCCTTGACGCGTTTCGTAGTCATATTGTCAACGGCGATTGGATCAATCCGGCCCACGGCGCTTACACGCTTGCGGTTACCGTCACGACGCTTCCCGAGGTCGACCAGCCGCACTTCGCGGCTTGGCGCCTTGAACCGGATGGCAACTCGGCCGAGATGATCCCAGTTGAGGTAACAGACGAGAAGTGCGATCTGCTGGCACCGTTGCGTGGAGCGTGGCCCGTCGAGGAGCTCGCGAGTAAGACAATCGCTTTGATCGGCGCAGGCAGTATCGGAAGTGCAGTTGCCGAGAGCCTGGCTGCCTTCGGAATCCGGCGAGTGAAGCTTGTTGATCCCGACCGCCTGCAGTCCCACAATTTCGCTCGGCATCGAGTGCACTCCAAACATCTTGGGCGCCACAAGGCCGTCGCTCTGTCTGAGCTGCTGAGAGAGCGCGATCCAGAGATCGACGTCGAGGCCCTGACGCTCGATGTGACTTACGACGCCGATTTAGTCCGGCCGATGCTTCGAGAGGTCGACGCAATCGTTGTCAGTAGCGACGGCGTTGATTCTCGCCGGGCCGCCAACCACCTCATCCGCCGTGCGGGCAAAGCGGGCATCTTCGCTTGCGTGCTGGCCGATGGCGCATTTGGTGAGGTTTTGCGAACTCGTCCGCCGCGGACTGGCTGTCTGCTCTGCGCGCGTGCTGAACTCGTTGAACGCGGCAGCATGAATCCAGAGTCTGGCCTGGACCGGGGCTACGGGGCGGGAACGCGCCACCTTCCTATGACCGCAGTAGGCGGCGATTTGGGGCTGGTCGGTTCGATTGCTGCCAAGGCGACGGTCGCCACCGTGTTGGAGGATCTCGGCTACCGCGATCAGCGCCTACCGGGAGATCACGCGATCATCGGGCTACAGCCCAAGCCCAGCATGGCGCCTCCATTCGACATCGAGTTTGCCGGTGAGTTGCGTTGGGGCCATCTGCCGAGACCACGCGACAACTGCCCCACCTGCGGAAGCCTTCCCTGATACGGAATCATCGAGGCGCGTGCCCGACCGCACCATCAAAATTGCGCCGCAAGTTTGCAACAGGATTCGTCAGCTTGCACCCGAGTCCGAGGATGGCCGCGAGACGGGGGGAATCCTGCTTGGCCGCGGTCCCACCGAGGACGGTGTGGTATCTGTCGAGTTTGCGGGTGATGCCGGGCCACGGGCTGATCGCCGCCCCGACTATTTCTTGCGAGACCTCTCCCATGCCCGAGACCTTGCCGCAGAAGCCTGGAGAAGGACACAGGCAGTCTGGGTAGGGGAGTGGCACACCCACCCGCGTGGCGAACGCGAACCGAGCAAGAGCGATCTGGTTACTTACGTCCGGCTTCTCGGTGCCTCCGATCTGGAGTTTGAGGTCTTTGTCTCAATCATTGTGGTTCCCGCTGATGGCGTCGACTGGGAGCAACCGGAACTCTGGCCTTGGCTTCTCGAGCTGCGACGCGGAGAAAAGCCTCCGTCTGAGTCCTGATCTACGGTTGCTCGCTCAAGATGGCCGTCGATCTTCGAGAGTTGCTGATGCAGAAGCAGGCGATGCTCGCGTCTCAACTCGATGCTGCAGATGTTTTCTCTCACCCCGGCTCAAAGGGCGATGTCGGTGAGCTGAACTGGCACGCCGTGCTCGACGGGAGGCACGAGGACAAAGGGTTCCTGCCAGGACGCTACGCAGTGTCCAGCGCCTTCGTCGTTGACGCCGATGGAGCGACTAGCGACCAGATAGACCTTGTCATTCACGACGCACATTTTTGCCCGCTGCTTTTTGAGCACGCCGGCAATCGCTATATCCCCGCGGAGAGCGTCTATGCGGTGTTTGAGGTTAAGCCCGAGCTTACGCGCGACTACATTCTGTATGCAGCTGAGAAGGCTGCATCGGTGCGAACCCTTCGACGGACGAGCGTGCCAATCGTTCATGCTGGGGGCGAGTTCGCCCCGCGAGAGCCGTTTGAGATCCTCGCCGGGGTTCTCGCCAAGCGGAGTGGCTGGTCACCGCCTTTGGGCGACTCTCTAGCAACAGCGCTAACTGATGCAAATTCGCAAGGAAGGCTTGATTTGGGTGCGACGGTTGAGAGCGGTGCGTTTGAGGTTTCTTATCGCGACGCTTCGCCGAACCTAACGATCAGCGATCCGGACGCGGGCCTCATGTTCTTCCTCACCCGTCTCTATACGCGACTCCAGCAATTGGGAACGGTCACGGCGATCGACCTTGCTGAGTACGGCCGACGCCTTGAAAGTGATTGAGTCGGTCCTATCGCTGTGACGTCCAAAGGTTTGGGGCGTTCGGCTCCGTCGATTCGATCAGGGGTAAGGCACTTCTCGCAAGATGTGCCTGGTTTGCACGCCCAGCCGTACCGCTCACCTATTGAGGCGCCACTTGCCGGGATCGACGCGCCGCGAAGGTCCACCCCGCGACGAAGACGAACCCAGCGGAGATGCCGAAGACCCAGGTGATGTCACCGAGGATCTCGGCAATGCGTGGGGCCGGCTGGGCGAAGCTGGCCGTTAGGACGACCGCGAGGGCGGAGTTCTGAATCAGATCGGAGCCGGCGGCGAGCAAGCCGAAGACCGAGGCAAAGCGGGCTATGCGCGCGAGCCGCTCGACCCCCGCCGCGGCGAGCCGCTGGGCAGCAAAGGCGCAGCCTGCGCAGAGCAGCAAGCCGTAGCTGACGAGGAAGGGAAGCTCGAACGCGAGAAACCACCAGGCGGCGCGTCGACCGTCGTGACCGAGTTCGTTGTAGGCCAGTTCGGCCTTGGCAGAGGTTCCGGCGAACTGGAAGTCGTCCACCGAGACTCCGTGTTCGGTCATCGACGTCGCCGCCGCTCCGATCGCCATCGAGGAAAGAAGCACGATGATGCCGAGCCCGATTACGACGCCGACGTTCGTAAGCCAAGCCGGGGGCCAACGAACGGTCTCCCCGGAGACAGGGGCAGTGACACTGGTGGACGGAGCAGCCATCGGGCTGATCCGATGCTATGGCTCGGCCCGGCGGCATTCGTCTTGGATCAGGCTCGCGGGTATTAGTCCTCAACGGTGAATCCGATCACGACGATCTAAGCTCAGCCGGGGGTTAGAACGCCGAGATTGCGCAGGTCGTTCGCCATGATGCGCGGGTTATCTAGGTAAATGTCGTTGTCCCCTGCCTGCCTTACTTCGGTGTGGGCTTGGCGGAACGATCTCCCGAGGTTGACGATAGACCCGTCGCGCAGAAACGCGACGGCAGGTAGATTCCACCGCGGGTCGTCGTCCGCCAGTGCGACTAGCTCCGGGACGTCTATCTCTTCGGCTGGCACCGCCGACCTCCTGTCAGGTTGACGTTCGAATTCGGGCGTCGACAGCCACCCTAACCTTGTCGTAGAGCTGCTGTTGGGTTGCGCCGCGGGCATTGCCGGCTGAGTGTGGTCCCAGGCTCAATCCTCGGAGGCGATTGCGACGAGCGCCCAGGTCAGCGCCTCGGCGATCGCTGAAGTTCGCCGCCCCTCGGAGTCGACCCAGGTGCCGTCGGGCTGGCGGCCGATGCCGGCCCGCTCGATCAGCGCCTCGCCGAGCGAGCGGGTGACCGTGACGGGCACGTCCGGCATGGCCGTCGCGTGGGCCGCTGTGCGCCGCCCTCGCGCGCCCTGCACCAGTTCCGCGGGGTCGAGCCGCGGCGTGCCCAACCAGGCCGCGACGGCGCGCTCTGAATCGGAGCCGGTGAGCGTGATCTTCCCCTCGTGGAAGTCGAAGGTGCCTACAGCGAGAAGCGCATCGCGGGGGACGATCCGCGCCGCCGTGGTCGCGTAGCGCTCCAGCATCCGCCCGGCCGCGTGTGTGGCGCGGTCGGCGAGCGTCCGCATGTTCTCCTGGCCGAAGATCGCGCCCTCGAAGTAGACCTCGACCTCGGCGGCGCCGGCTCGCAGCTCTCCCACGATCGCCGAGCCACGGGCGATGTCGGCGGTCGCCTGAAAGCCGCCGCTCGGCACGTAGAGGACTATCTCGCGCATCGCCCCCTACACCCCCCCGTTGACTTCGCGCGCCTCGGCGATCAGCTCATCCGCCACCGCCTGCCAATCCTCGCGCGTGGCGGCACCGAGGATCTCGGTGATGAAGGAGGGCAGGCTCTCGGCGATCACCGAGGGGTGGTAGCGGCCGGCGACGACATGCTCGAAGAGCAGTTCGTTTACCGGGTCGGCGAGGGCATCGTCCCCAAGCGTCCGCTTCAGGAAGGCGCAGAGCACGGCGACGTCGATCCGGTTGCCCTGCTCGGTAACCCGCTCCTCGCGCACGCGGGTCGGAGCTGGCGTCGGCTGGCGGTGACCCGCCCGTCGCCTCCGGCAACGCCGAACGGTTGCTCGGACGCTGGTCGTTCTCATCGTGTTCTCCTCTCTGAGTCGACGGCCTCGTCGACGATCGGGATCGCCCAATCGCGGGTCGGGTCGAGCCAGGCCGGCGCCCAGCGGAGAAAGACGTAGCCGGCCAGTGGGCTCTTGTATTCGTGGTGGCGAAGCGCGTAGTGCCAGTGGCCGGCGAGCCAGAGGAGGGCGCCGAACGCGAGGACGAGAATCCCGCTCGCGTTGTGCTGGAGCGTCACCCCAATGCCGCCTGCAAGCGCCAGGAGCAGGCCGCCGGTCCGCACCAGCACCCCTCCCAGCAGCCAGAGCGCCAGCAGGCCGCCGAGGATCACTGCGACGAGGCTGAGGGCGTTCATGCCGCGATCGCCTCCCGCTTGGCCCCAGACCGCGGTCGGCTCGCATCGCCATTCAGCCGCACAACGTCCGAGCCGCCCAGGCGCTCGATTCCGGCCTCGGCCAGCTCCCATACGCCACGCGGGGAATCCGCCCTCAGGTAGCCCGCCGCCAGCAGCTTCGAGCGTGCCTTGTCGAAGCGGGTCTCCCAGCGCGGTTCTCCGCTGGGCAGTGACTGCCGATCAAGATCGCTGAGCGCGCTCGTCACCTCAGTGAGGACGGCGCTCCGAACCTCCCCGCGCCGCGCGGTCCCGCCGCGCTCCTTGAGCGCACGCAGGATCGGCAGCTCATAGGCCGCGCAGCCGAGGACTCGCGGCGGCTCCTGCGGCGCGGAGACCGCGGCGACCCGTTCCCCTTTGACCAGCGCCTTCAGCCGCGCCCGCTCGCCCGGCTCGCGGCTCATCAGGTGGGAGTAGACGCGCAGCGTGAAGGCCGGGTCGGTGTGGCCGATCTGCCTCATCACCGAGATCGGGTCCTCGCCGCAGGCGATCAGGACCGAGGCGAAGGTATGGCGCAGCTTGTGCGGGGTGAGGCCCTTCGGCAGGGGAACCCGACCGCGCCGCTCAAGCAGCTTGCTGGCGCGCTCGAAGACCTGATTCACCACCCTGGTGCGCAGGTTGTCCTTGTCGCGGCGCCCGCCGGTCCCGGTCGGGAAGACGAGGTCGTCGACGCCGGTTCGGTAGGCCCGCGCCTTGTGGGCGGCGAGGATGTCGCGCAGGATCGGCAGCATCCTGATCTCCCGCAGGCCGGCCCGGGTCTTCGAGCGACCGACGAAGAGGCGGCCGTTGGCGAGGTCTACGTCGCGCCAGAGCATGTGGCCCAGCTCGATCGCGCGCGGGCCGGCGAGGACGAGGGTGGCGACGACCGCCCGGCGTTCCCTCAGCTTGAGTGACAGGTCTCGGTCGAGTTCCGCGGCCGCGTCGAGCAGCGCTTCGATCTGCTCGGCCGTGTCGAGGTGTACCGGCGGCTTGGGCGACTCCTTCAGCCGGCGTCGCCTGCCCACCGCCGGGTTCTCGGCGATGTACTTGTATTCGAGCGCGACCGAGAGCACCCACTGCAAGACGTCGATCGATTTGTTGATCGTGGACGGTGCGAGCGGCTTCATGATTCGGTTCTGCGCGTCGCGCAGCGGCTTGCGGCGGTCGATCGCCCGCTGGCGGGCTTCGCCTTCGCTCACCTTGTGGTGGCGGTAGGCATCGACCGCCTTGACGTCGATCTCGACCAGCGGCCAGTCGCCGAAGAACGGCAGGAGGTGCATCAGCCCCCACCGCTCATAGCCGTGCTGGCTCTCGCTGACCTGACCCTTGCGCGAGTCGACAAGGCGGCGGGCGAAGGGGCCGAAGATCGGCGCCGCGCTGTCTTCGTCTTCCTCGTGGGTCTCGCCGCGCTGCTTTTTCGGCCGCACCCAGATGCCGAGCCGGACTTCGGCGAGGATGTCGGCCAGCGCCTCCTCGGCGCGCTTGCGAGTCCAGCCGTCGCGCTCGAAGCCGAGCGTCAGGTATTCGCGCTGGCCGTTGACCCAGAAGCGCAGGGCGTAACCGCGCCCGCGCTTCCAGGTCCGCTCCAGCACCTGCCCTCCGGTCTTTGCCGCCATCACTGCCCTCCTCGCATTCCGGCGACGGTCGGCGGGTCGGCGGTGAGACGGCCTGGCGGGGCTAGGCTTCTCATCGCGCCGGAGGCCCTCCTTCGGCGCCGGGCCGGGGGGCGTTCGCGCGCCGCCCCGGCCGCTTTTTTGCTCTGCGACCGACCATAGCTCTGCTACGCGGGGAAAGCGAGTCGGAGCCGCAATCGCCGCGCATCCCCGCGAATCGCCGCGCATTTACCCGGCCGTCGTGGCTCCCCGGCGGCTCGCCGAGTTGCTCGGCCACCTCGTCGGGATCGAAGCGCAGCCGCGGCCGCGAGCCAGCACCGATCCGGCGCGCGCCGAGGCGCTTCGCCTGTTCGTAGACCCAGCGCCGGCTGACGCCCCAGCGCTCCGCGACCGCCTCGGCGGAGATCAGGCCGCGCTCGGGCTGCTCGGATCCTCGGTCGGCGAGCAGCTCGGCGAGGCGGTGGGCGATCGCCTCGATCGATTCGGGGTCGAGCCGAACCTCGTCCTCGCCGTCGGTCACCGGGTCGGCGCTCACCGCCGCCTCCCTAAAGGGGCGCGGCTCACCTTCGGCCTCCCCGGGCACCCACGGGCATGGTGGGCGATGCGCGCCGCGGCGATCTCCATGTAGGCGGGTTCAAGCTCGATGCCGAGGAAGCGACGGCCCTCCAGCACCGCCGCCGCTCCGGTCGTCCCCGAGCCCACGGTCGGGTCGAGCACGAGGCCGCCCGGCGGGCAGAGCAGCCGCACGAGCCAGCGCATCAGCGCGAGCGGCTTCACGGTCGGGTGGGGGTTGCGGGTCTGGGCTGCCTTCTTCCCGCCTTTCTGGGCGTTTGGGAAGAGGTCGAGCGTGCGGCGGGGCAGGCTCTCGCAGCCGGCATCGCGCTCTGACCGGCTCGCCTTCGGGCAGTAGAGAAAGCGACTCGGCGCGAGCCGCGAGCGGCCTTCTTCCGCACAGGCGTCGGCGGCGGCGACGGGACAGCCCGGCGCACAGCTCTCCCCCTCGCAGCCGGGGTCGTGGCCCAAGATCACGTTCGCCGGATGACGACCCTCGACCTTGCAGTCCTCGGTACCCAGTGCGCCCGTCCCGTGACGGGCGAGCGTCTCCTCGGTCGTCCCGTCGAGCTCGCGGCGAGCCAGCACGATCGGCTCGAACGCGGGCTTCAGGGTCGTCGCCCGCCCGCCCGGGTAGTGGCGCGACTTCGACATCCCCTCGGCGTAGAGCCACATCAGCGTGTCGCGGATCTCAAGGCCCGCGTCCTCGACGCCGCAGGCGAGCCGGTGGTAGGTCCGGGGCGAGCCGAAGGCGGCGAGGAACGCCCCCGGCTTCATCACCCGTCGGCACTCCGCAGCCCAGATCCGACACCAGGCCTCGAACGCCTCGTTGGGGTTGAGCCGGTCATGCCCAGCCCGCGCCGCCGCCTCGCGGATCGCGGACGAGTCCCAGCGCTCGTGCTGGAAGCCGATCCCGTAGGGCGGGTCGGTAACGATCGCATCGACGCTTTCGGCTTCAAGCGTGCCCAGCACCTCCAGGCAGTCGCCTTCGAGCAGCCTCGCGCCGCTCCGGGAAGCCTCCGCCCGGCTGGTGCTACTCCGCCTCGGCGCTCGCCGACTTGCTTTCGTCGCCCGGCTCACCCGGACCCCTTCCTCGCATCAGGGTTCCCGAGCCAGTCGACGGGCCGGCCCGGATCGCGCACGTCGCGAAAGACCGGCGCGTAGGGCCCCTCACTCCGCAGGTCCTCCAGCAGGCAAAACGAGATTGCCACCTCGGGCGTGCGCGAGACCAGCGGGTCGCTCGCCAGGAGCACGCACGCGGTGGAGCGGCGGCGCGCGAGCGCCCGGCGCGGGGCACCGGCGAGGACGCAGTGGACCTTTGGGAAGACCGGGTAGTGCGCCCGCCACAGCGGCTCGCTCCCTTTAGCCTCCTTCGCCCGGTACAGCTCCGCGTAGCGGGCCAGCTCGGCGGCGAGGCGGTCGACCGAGAGCGTCGCGCGGTCGACCTCGAGGAAGCGCTGCTCGATCGCGATCTCCTCGCCGTCCTCTCGCAGGTAGGTGAAGACGGCATCGGCGACGAGCGATCGCTTCCGTCGCCCGCGCGAGATGGGATGGAAGACCTCATGGCGCCAGGCGAGCGGGCCGAAATCATCGCCGCGCTCCTCGGCGATGCGCAGGAAGCAGATCGCCGCCTCGTTGACGGCGAGCGCGTGGGCCGCCAAGGGGCCGGCGGCGAGCTTGGCAGCGAGCGGCGGATTGCCCTCCAGCGTCCCTGCCTCTCGCGCCAGCCGCGCGCCGCGCTCGGTGGCGAACCACAGGCGCCGCCGCCCATGCGCCGATCGGACGTAGTCGGCGAGCCCCGTCGCCCGCAGGCGCCCGAGCAGCTTCTGCACCCAGCGCAGCTCGGCGCCGCGCGCGTGGATCGCGCGGACCTGGGGCGTCGAGAGCACGCGGTGGGCGGCGAGCGAGGCGAGGATCTCGACCGCCTTCGCGGGCAGGGACTGGACGAGCCGCCGCTCACTCATCGCGCCCGACTCCCTCCTTCTGCGCGCGTGGCGTGGGCTCCGGGCGTCCGTCCGACTGCGCGTCCGCCTCGCCGCCGCCGCGCTTCTTTTCCAGCTCGACCTGGATGTGATCGTCGAGGCCGTCGAGATGCGCCGCGATCTCCTTTGCGGATCGTTGGGACGCCGGGGTGCCGTGATCGGGCCTCTCGGCGACCGGCTCCCCGAGGACGTCCTCGACCCGGACCCCGCGCAGGGCGAAGGGCGCGCTGAGCCTGCCGTGATGAGTGACCTGGGCGATGAAGCGAAAGCGCTCCAGCTTGGTCAGCGCCTCGGGATTGACTCTTTTGCCCCACTCCTTCGTGACGAGCCCGGCTGCATGAGAGTTGAGCGTCGAGGCGAGCAGGTGCGAGCGGTTGGTCAGAAGCGCGTTCAGGGTCGCGGCGCTCAGCCGCTCGGGGTTCTGGTTCAGCAGCACCGCCCGCAGCCCGAACTTGGCGCTCTGCTCCAAGAGCGCGGCGAGGTTTCCCGAGGCCGCGCCGTCATAGCTCTGCACCTCGTCGAGGAAGACCCAGAACGGCTTGCGCTGCTCGGGCGCCAGCTCCGAGCGCCCGCGCGCCGCGTGCAGCAGGTCGAAGAGCAGCAGGTTGGCGACAAGCCGATCGCGGGTGCCGCCGGTCCCCGGGCAGGCCAGGACGACCTTGCCGGCGTCCATCGCTTCGCGGACCCGGTAGGTGCTCTGGCTCTGGCCGAGCAGCGCCCTGATCGAGGGAGCCCGGCGCAGGCGATCGACCATGTTGGTGACCGGGGTGATCGCCTCTGAGGCAAGGAGCGGGAAGCGGTCGGTCCAGAAGCGCTGGTCGGTGCGGGGCAGGAAGGGCAGCACGGCGGCCCGCCACTCGGCGTCGCTCAGCAGCGTCGGGATCTGGAAGATCGTCGGCGCCAGCTCGGCGTCGAGCTTCTGCGCGATCGTCGCCAACGCCGCCGCGGCCTGGGTGGTGAGGTTGATCGCGCGGGTCGAGCGCTCGCCCCATTCGAGCGCCGAGGCGAAGGCGTCGACGACCGCCTCGACCCGCGCCTCGCTCTCCACAGCATCGCCGCCGAACTCAAAGAGGTTCCAGCCTGGCTGATCGGCCGGGGAGCTGCCGGGGCCGAGGTCGATCCGCACCACCCGCTCTCGAACCTCAGCGAGGTAGGGCTCGATCCGCTCCAGGCCGTCGCCGTGAGGGTCGAGGAAGAGGCCACCGTGCCCCGCCCTGACGAGGTGGGCGAACTGGGCGATCGCCGCCTCGGTCTTGCCGTAGCGCGAGCGGCCGGCGATGTAGGTGAAGAAGGTGTCGGCGGTCTGGACGCCGACGATCCGCTCGCCCGACTCGGTGTTGACTCTGCCCAGCGGGATCAGGTCGGCCCGGCGCTTGTCGAAGACCGGCAGGTTGGGCGGCGGAGAGAGCAGCGCCCCCGAGCGCAGGACATCGCGCTCGCCGCAGTGGACGGTCGGCGGCTTGAGGAACCCCGACAGCTCACGCGCGGTGAGGATCGTCTTTCGGGCGGGCCGGAAGAGGCCGGTGGCAAAGCGGCGGTCGAAGCGCCCTCGCCGCAGCGGCATGTCGGAGCCGAGGAACTTGATGCCGGGGATCGGCAGCCCCGATGCCCGCAGGTAGTTGCGCTCGGCCAGCGGCCGGAAGGCGGCGAGCAGACCCGACATCGCCGCTTCCGCGCGCCCCCGGCTCGGCGCCTCGCTGCGCAGGAGGATCTGCGCCTCGAACAGCTCGCCGGACTCGCGTAGCTTCGCGTCCACCGCCTGCACCGCCCCGCGGCGCTCGACCTGTTCCTGTGGATCGGGCCTCGTACGGCGGCGCTGTTCGCCGTTGAGGAGCGCCGCCCAGTCGCGGCGCTCGCCGTGGATGCGGCGGGCCTCCCGTCGCAGCCGCCGTCGCAGCCGAGCCGCGCGGAAGCCGCTCGCGGGAAGCAGGTCTACGCAGACGCTCGCGTCCTCTTTGTCGGAGTGAAGGCGGCCGATCGCGGCGGCGAAGGGCTGCAGCGGATCGGGCTTCGGGGAGAGCCGCGCCAGCGGCTCGACGCTCGGTCGCGCCAGCACCAGCTCGGTGCGCAGCGCCGTTGGCTCGCCCTCCTCGCTCTCGACCTCGCTCTTGCCTGCACTCAGCACCTCGTCGGCTGGGCGCTCCTCGATGCCTTCGAAGCTGCGAAGCGCGGTGCGCAGCGCCTCGCTCGCGCGCTCGGGAACCTCGACCAGGTAGACCAGCCGCCGCTCAGAATCTCGGGCGAGCCGGATGCGGATCGCGCTGGCGCGACGGTCGACCCAGCCTGCGACCCTGCGCTCGCTGGCGGCGAGCTGGGCGGCGAAGCGAAGCACGGCATCGGGCTCGGCGTCGAACTCGTCCGCAGGCACGATCGCGACGCCGCGGCGCGATCGGAGCGTGCGGCGGGTTGCGAAGAAGCGATGCGTAGCCAGCGCGGAGGCGATAGCGATGGCGGCGAGAGCGAGGGGCGCGAGGGAGAGGATCGAGGCGAGGAGCCGGTCGACGCGGATGCTCGATATGAGCCGCCAGAGTGCGAACAGCACCGCAGCGGCGAGGATCGCGAGCATCGGACGAGGATCGGAGCGATCGACACCCATCACGCACCGACCTTTGTGTGACGTAGGAATGTCGGCAAAACGCGAAGTCTGTGATCGGCGGCGGGCTGCGGCGTCCGGGCGTTGGCGGTAGCAACCGAAGCGGCGAGACGGGCGGCCGCACGGATGGCCGCACGGGTGTCCCGAGGGGCGGCCGGCGGATGAGCGGCCCGTTTAGACATGTCGGCCCTCCTCATCACGCAGCCGCCTCGGCCACAGCCGGCCCAGCCGGCGCCGCAGCTCGCATTCACGCCGCTTGTGGAAGCGGTAGCGATCGGGGTGCTGCCCGAGCGCCAGAGCGAAGAGGGTCTGCCCTTCCTTCAGGCAGAAGCCTCCGCAGTTGTTGTGCTGGAACCCTTCCCCATACAGCCGCGGTGGGCGCAGGCCTTCCGCCCGCATCCAGTCGAGGACTTCCTCCTTGGAGAGGTATGGCTTCTCGCAGAGCGGCGCCTCGACCCGCCACGGCTCCCAGTGGCGTTGCGCGCGCTCGAAGCGGTGGATCTCCGACCAGTCGTAGCCGATGACGGCGACCGTGTCGGCGGGGTCGCGGTGCTCCTCCAGCCAGCGGCGCATGAAGCGGCGCTTCAGCACAGCCGAGCAGGGATCGACTCGCGCGTTGCCGAGGTAGCGCTTGTCGGCGAAGACCTGATGGGGGTCGCGGCCCTCGGCGATCCATTCCAGCGCTGGGCACCACTCGCTCGCCTCAGCACCGAGGGCGAGGAGGTGCCTGCGGCGGTGGCGGCCTTCCTCGAGCGAGGGGATCGCCACGGTGCGCGCGAGGAGCCCCGGCGGGACGCGGCGGCCGGTCACGTTCGCGGCAGCCTCCAGGACGAAGCGGTAGAGGTCGTCGTCCTCGATCAGGGTGTCGGCGAAGAGCAGCGTGAGCCCCCTGTGCCCGTGGCGGTCGACGGTGCGCCGCGCCGCTCCCCAGGAGCCGGCCCCGCCGCTCAGCATCACCACCCGCGAAGTCCGGCCCCTGCTGACCGCGCGCTCAGCCATTGCGTCCTCCAGTCCTCTCGAAGCGCGTCAGATAGGCACGACCGTTGTCGCGGTAGCGGCGCAGGAATCGCCGCCAGCCGCGGCGGGCGGCCGAGACCGTCGGCGCGCTCACTGCGAGCACGGCCCGGCCGCCGCGCGCTCCAACAAGGCGGACGCTCAGGCGAGCGCGCCTGTAGGGGACGTGCTGCAGGGCACGATGCGAACGCAGGGCCTTCGTCGCGCGCTTGGCGGCGGGGCTGCCCTTCTCGTCTTGGGGGTCCTGCCGGCGGCGGTGAGACGCGCGAGGTGCCGGCGGAGCAGCTTCTGCCCGGGCGGCGCCGAAGGAGCGGGCCGCCTGCGGCTGCGCCGCCGCGGCCTGCCGGCCGGGGGCCGCCGAGCGCCCGGGCTCGCCCGCCGCGAGGACGAAGAGGGCGGCGAAGCCGAGCAGGATCGCGGTCGCGGAGACGACGATCGCTCGGGCGGCCAGAGGATCGAGCGGCCGGTCGAGCAGGAAGCGGAGGCGATCGATCATCGGACCGCCCCTTCAGCCGATCCCCCTACTCCCGGAGGCTGGGCGTAGCCGAAGACCGGCGCCGGCTCGCCCCCTTCGACCGCGTGCGAAGGCAGGAACGGGCCGACGCGGGCCACCCGGTCGGAGTAGTTGCCGTCGATCGTCGTGATCTGGCCGCCGGGAAAGACCCGCTCGACGATCGCGATGTGATCGCTCGCCTGCGGGCCGGTGCCGAAGAGGACCGCGTCGCCAGGCGCGGGCGTAGCGCTCGGAGGAAGGACGCGGGCACCGTTCGGTTCGGCCTGGGAGAACGGGGATTCGCCGGGGGCCGCTGCGCCCGGCAGCGACGGCCCGGCTTCGTGGGCCTTCGCCCATTCATATATGGAGCCCGAGTAGGCATAGGGAGCGGTGCCGCCTTTGAGCGGCACGCCCGCCTTCTCCCAGACCCAGGCGACGAAGAGCGAGCACCATTCGACGCAGGGGCCGTAGGGGTTGCAGTTGGAGCCGGGCGGGCTCTCGGTGCGCCCGAGCTGGCTCTCGGCGATGCGGACGATCTCGTTGCCGCTGGCGCTGCCCGAGGTGTCGGCGCCGCAGGAGCTGCCCCCGCTGGCGCCACCGCTTTCGGCGGGTTCGGCCCGCCTTGGGTCTTCGGGTGGTGGCGAGCCTTTGCCGCGGAACCCGTACTCGACCGCGCGCCCCATCACTTCGTCGGCGTAGTTGGCGACTGAGTCCCCGCAGGCGCCGTAGTAGCCGCAGGCGGCCTGGCGGTAGGCCGCATATGAGCCGCCGGCCGGTGGGGCGCCGAGCGTCTTGCGCAGGATGCGCGCGGCGGTGAAGATCGCGTCGGCGGGGTCGAAGATGCTCGTCATACCGTCGCCGTCGCCGTCGACCTTGAAGCGTTCCCAGATCGTCGGCCCCGAGCCCGGGCTGCAGGCCGAACCCCGCACGTAGGCGATCTGCATCGGCCCGGCGCAGCCCGAGCTGCTGACTTCGTGGCAGGCTCCCTGACCGCACTCCTGGGTGCCGATCGAGGCAAGGAAGGTCCAGTCGATGTTGATCTTGCGGCCGGCCGCCTGGTAGATCCGCAGGCGAGCGGGCGGGATCTCTTCGACCGCGGCGCGGGTCGACGGGGTCGCGGCAACAGCGCCCCCGCCTCCCCCGAGGCAGGCGAGTTCGCCGCCGAGGATCGCCATCACCGTGCCGGCGAGCGTCGCGACCACGACCGCGGCGACGCCGCAGGCGCAGGCGGCCAGGAGCGAGAGGCGTGAGCGCCGGCCCCTCATCGTGGGCCGCCTTTCCGCTGCCTTGGTCGACGGGGAGGCCGGCTCTCCTCAGGGCCGCTCGGAGGCGGCTCCGCGGGTTTCTCGCCCGGCGCTTTCCGCCCCAGCCGCTCGCGCTCGGCGCGCAGCTCCTCGCCGAGGCTCCCCGCCGAGCCCCGTGGCGCCTGTTTGCGCACGGGGTCGGCTCCGCGCGGCGGCGGTTGTTTTGCCCTGCGCTCCCCCGGGCGCTCGCCGGCCGGTTTTTCCTCGGCAGCCTTGCCTTTGGGTTTGCGACCGGGCTTCAAGGGAGCGCCGGCCGACCGCCGGCCCTCCCCTTTGGCGGATGCCGAAGCGGCCCCGGCGGGACGGGAAGAGGTGGCCGGGGTTCGGCGCGGGCGATCGCCCCGCGGGGTGCTGCCCTCCTTGTCGCTTCCGCGCGCCCGCTCGGTCGGGCCGGGGGCGTCAAGGCTGGGCGCTCCGCCACCGACTGGGGCGCTGTAGCTGGTGCCGAAGCGAGGCGCGCCCGAGGGCTTGGGACCGCCCGAGCGATCGCCGCCGCGAGAGCCGAAGACGCCGCCGAGCACGCGGCCCGGCGTCCGCACCGCCGAGCGCGCGCCGCGTCTCAGTGGCCGCGAGACCCGTCCGCCGACGCGGGCGCCCGCGTAGAGGGCGAGCAGGCGAACGGTGCCCTCGCGTCCCGGCGCCCCTGGCCCGGTCGCGATGCCGATCAGGCTCTCGGTCAGCGACTTTCGCTGGATGAAGACGGCCCAGAAGAAAAGGGACTGCAGGCCGAAGGACATCAGCCAGCCGAGCTCGGCGGTCGCGCTAGCCAGCGCCCCGCTGACCGCCAAGAGCGTCGCCAGGATCAGCGAGTAGGCGGCCTTGCGCAGCAGGTAGCCGGCGAGCTTCTCCAGCCAGCCTTTGAAGAAGGCATGGCCGCGGCCGGGGATCGCCGCGGCGACGAGCGCCACCGGCGCGAAGGCCAACAGCAAGAGCAGCAGTACCTGGGCGAGGATGATCCCGACCGCGAGCGAGCCCAGAAGCAGGACCGCGCCGAGCTCGCCGACGAAGAGGACGAGCGCGAGGCCCAGCCGCTGGAACTGGCCGCCCTCCTCCATCGCGTCGGTGGCGGGCTTGTCGGCGACCCCGAGCCGGTAGCCCGCCTTCGCCGGGTCGGCTTCGGGCAGCTCGGAGGAGTCGCCGTCGTTCAGCGCTTCGTACTCGGCGTTCCGTTCGTCCCGTCCGTCGGCGCCGAGGCCGAAGCGCAGGAAGTGGGCTGCGTACTTGTTCGCGTTGTTGACGCAGACCTTGCCGTCGGCCGCGACCTCGGTCCCGCTCGCCAACCGGCGCCCGAGCGCAGCGTCGCGACTCGGGTTCTGCGACAGCGGCCTGACCGGGGCCGATTCGGGGTCGGAGTCGCTCGATCCGGTGCCGTTGACGGCGCAGTGTTCGAGCCCGCCGAACTCGAGGACGACCCAGGGCTTGAAGACGAGGAGGTCGAAGAGCTGATTGGCCGCGCCCTCGCGCGCCTGGCCGCCGCCTGAAGGGCTGCCGTGGTCGGAGATCGAGAGGAACGCCTCCGACATCTGGTTCGTCACCTTCGAGGCGGCGCCGATCGTCGCCCCCGGTTGCGCTACGAAGAAGAGCGCGAGGACGACGTAGACCAGCGACAGCGCCAGCGCGCCGGCCGTCTCGGAGTGGCGGCGCTGCACGAGGGAGCGCCACATCGCCCACAGGCCGGCGACCGTGACGGCGAGGACGAGCCAGGGGGCGCCGAAGACGTTGGCGTAGATCGAGTGGATCGCCTGGGAGACCGGCCCCAACGCCCCTGCTCCGCCGGTTGCCTGCGAGCCGTTCACGAGGTCCAGCGAGAAGGCGAAGCTGAAGAAGGTGATCAGCAGGTTCGCCAGGAAGCTCGTCAGCAGCCAGAGGATCGAGGCGAGGAAGTAGGCGATCATCGGCGGCACGCCGGAGACGTCGACTCCCCCGGTCAGCGACGCGGAGACCGCGTCGAAGTGCTGGTCGAGCGAGTAGTTCGTGAGCGGGTAGCGGCCGAAGAAGCCGTTGGCGCCGAGCGGCGAGGCCGGGCCGACGTTGCTCCAAACGTCCGTCGCCGCGCCTGCAAGCGGGTGCGCGACCAGGACGATCGGCACGGCGAGCCCGAGTCCGACCAGCACGGCTCGCAGCCAGCGGCGCCTTGCCAGGGCCTTCACGCAGCCACCGCCTTCGGCGTGTTGTCGAGCGCCGCGAGCAGCTCCTCGAAGACGAGGTCGACCTGCATCTCGCCCACGCGCCCGTCGAGGTCGCGCACCAGGCAGAGGCCCTGGCGGTATTCGGTCAGCCGGTGGCCCAGGGGCGCTTCGGAGTCGAGGCCAACCTGGACGAGTCCAATCCGCGCCTCCGCCTCGGTCTCCTGGCCGAAGAGGAAGTAGACGCCGAACAGCTCGGAGAGATCGCCGAGGTCGGCCAGGCGCTGCGTCGCCACGAGCACGGTCGCGTTGAAGGCGCGACCGAGCCGGATCACCCGGTTGAGCAGGGCGCGGCCCTGCACCGAGCTGAGGAAAAACCACGCCTCGTCCAGCAGCACGATCTTGTGTCGATGGCGGTTGCCGCTGACGAGGCGCAGAGCTTGTGCCGCGACCAAGGTCAGCGTCGCCACGGAGACGCGCTCGGCGCGGGTGTAGGTCTCGCGGGAGGCGCCGGGGTCGGGCAGCGAGAGGCCCGGCGTGCGGATCGTGATGACCGAGGCCTCGCTCGTCGCCGGCTGGGTGCCCTCCTGGCTTCTCGGCGCGAAGCCGAGCCGCGCAAGGCCGAAGTCAGAGAGGACGTCGAGCGCTTCGCCGGCCTCCCGCGCGGCGTCGACCTCTGAGCCGCGCAGCCGCTCGACGACACACATCAGGCTGCGCTCGCCGGCCCGCACCGCGTCGCGCACGGCGCGGTCAATCGCGTTCTCCCAGGCCGGCGGCGGGTCGCGCAGCAGCTCGATCAAATAGCTCGCCGCCAGCTCCTCGCGCAGCTCGGGCAGGCCGATCGCCAGCGGGTCGAGCTTGCCGCGATGCTCTGAGTCGCCCGAGAGCTCCAGTACCTCGACCTCGTCCTTCAGCTCCCCGACCCGGTCGAGCCCGTGGTCGGGCTTGGGGTCGAAGTCGACGACGAGCGAGCCGCGCCGCTGGGCGGCGAGAGCGATCGCCTGCGCGGCGATGGTCTTGCCCGAGCCGAGCGTGCCGGCAAGCAGGACGCCCGAGGGCCGCGCGGTACGCGGCGCCTCGGTCGGGTCATAGCGAACCGGCCGGCCCTGGGGCGTGTGGCCGAGGTAGATGCCGTCCGACGAGCCGACCTCCGAGCTGGCGGTGGCGACCATCGCGCCGAACTGCTCGACCGTCATCTGCTGGCGGTAGTCGGCTACCTGGCCGCCGCCCGGCTGCGGGAGGTGATCGAGAAATAGCGCGTGCTGCAGTCCTCGCGGCCGGTGAAGCGCCACCTCGCCGAAGCGCTCGCGCAGTGCGGTGACCCGCCGCTCCAGCTCGGCGCGGTCGGGCGCGCCGACCGCGAGCGAAAGAGAAGTTCGCAACATCGGCGGGTGCGCGGAGGACTGCAGGATCGCCTCGTACTCGCGCGCCAGCTCGCGGTCCTCCTCCGCCAGCACCCCCGGCCCGCTCGCGCCCTCCAGTTGCTCGCGGTAGGCGTGCTCGACGTCGAGGATGCGCTTTCGCACCTGCCCCAGCGCCTCGCGGTTGCCGATCCACTGCGCGTAGAGCACGGCGTCGACCGGAAAGCCGGCGCCGTCCAGCGGGTCGAAGAGAAGCTCGGCGGCGCCGGGGAACTCGGCTTCCTCGGCCAACGACCCGGCGCAGAGGAAGGACTGGAAGGAGGCTCCGTCCTCCGCCTCGACGACGAGCGAGGGCGGCTGGTCGGAGTCCTCTCTGGCCGGCGCGTTGGCGCAATGCCAGAGATCGCACTCAAGCGGCTCATATGCCGCCGAGCCGTCCGGCGCCACGACCACGAGCGCGTCGGGCTCCCAATGGCGGTCGAGCGCCGGCTCAGCGATGCCGCGACAGGCCGCCCGGCGAAGCAGCCACTGCAACTCCCGGGTCGAGGCACGCTGCAGGGCAACCACGCCGCTCAGGCGGTCGAAGGCGCGCTGCTCGACTGCCGCCAATGCCTTCAGCTCGGCGCCGGAGATCGGCCGCGGCCCGCCGACTCCGGCCAGCTCCTCGACGCGCCGCCTGGCCCGGCCGAAGGAGCGCAGCGCGCTCGGCCCGCCCTCGCCGTCTGAGAGCGAAACAGCGACATAGACCTCGGGAATCTGCGAGCCGAGATCGTGCAGTCGCGCCTCATGGCCACTCAGGTAGCGGTGCCAAGCCTCCGGATCTCCGTGCTCGGGATCGAGCAGGTCGGCCAGCTCGTCGGGATAGCGCTCGGCGGGGAAGGAGCGCTGCACCCTCCAGAGCGCGAAGTCGGCGCCCGCAAGGTGGGCGAAGCGCTCCAAGCGGTGAAGCAGCGCCCACTTCTGCGAGGTGGGCAGGAACGGGTAAGCGACGGTGTCAGCGCGGTAGAGGGCAGCCGCCTCCCCGCCCGGCCCGATCAGGACGTTGCGGCGCGCGTAGCGCAGCGGAAAGCGACTCATGGGCGGACCTCCAGCGCTTCCCCCTTGGCCAGCACCACTCGCCGCTTGGCGCTCTCGCCCCTCCGCGAGCGCCCAGCGGCCGGGCGAGCCAGATGACGGCGTCCCGCCCGGCGCACAGCGAGCGACGCCGAGAAGAAGACCAGCGCGGGTCCGCGCACCCGCGCTCGGCGAAGGAGCGGGGTGCGCTCGTCGGGCTCTACCCACAGCTGGCCGCCGAAACGGTGTGCGACGCCCGCGAGAGGCACGGCGCGGCCGAGCGAGCGACGCGAGGGCGCTAGCCACACGGTCAGCCATGAGAGGGCGAAGCGGTCGGCACGGCGGCCGTCCGGGGTCGCTTGCGTCCCCAGCGTCGCGACCGCGGCCGGGATCACGATCAGCTTCAGCGGCCAGTCGATGAGACCGAGCGCCAGGCCACCGAGCCACGTCGCCGCCAGCGCGCCGAGCGCCGCGATTGCGGCGGCCTCGCGACCGCCGACGCCGAAGCCGACGACGGCCGCGACCGCAGCGGCGCCGAGCATCACCGTCGCCGAGCCCGCGCCGAGGACGATTACGGCGAGCAGCGTGCCGGTGGCGTAGGCGAGCCAGCGCAGCGGCACCCCGCCAGGAATCGGCAGCCTGCGGCCCTCGATCTGGTAGATACGCCGCTCCGGGCGAAAGATGCGCTGGTAGGAGCGAATCGGCTCGAAGCTCTCGCTCACGGCAAGATCCGCTGTCCGATTGCCCGTGCTGCTTCGGCGACCTGGTCGGGGCTGAAGACGAGCCAGCCGACCAACACGGCAGCGGCGAAGAAGACAGCGAGGTCGGTGAACTTCCGGTTCAGCAGGAAGACCAGCCCGACGATCGCCAGGATGCCGCCATAGACCTCGCCCGCGTAGTGGCGGAGGGTCGAGCCGATGTTGTGGCCGACGTCGTTGCCGCTCGCGGCGAGGGCGGCGGCCGGCACGAGCAACAGCACGCTCGCGGCGAGGGCGAGGAGGATTGCGACTGCGAAGCGCCGCCTCACGACAGTGCCCCCTCGACGCGCTCGACGTACCAGCGACCGTGCCGGGCGACCTCGAGCCGGTATGCAAGCCCGAAGCTCGCGCCGCTCAGCGGGTCGCGCACCCGCACGGTGGCGAGCACCGTGCGCCGGGCGCCTTCTCCCTCGCCGATCTGCTTGACGGCGGGGACGCCCGCAAGCCGCAGGCCGTTCCCTGGGGGTACGACCACCGCTCCCGGCGCCAGCAGGTAAGAGAGGTCGGCGGGGTCAGAAGCCGAGAAGTAGGCGGGCAGGAAGCGCCGCACCAGCTCGCCGATGGCGGTGGCCTCCGGGCCGGCGATAGGTCGGGGAGAAGCGACGTCTTCCCCGACTCCGGCCGGCCCGGCGACCACCGCGGGCGCCCCCGCTGCCGCCACCCCGTCCGCGCCTTCGCGGACAGTCGGGACGGCGAGGTAGACGGTGCGAGCGTCGGCCAGCTCGCAGGAGACCGTGACGATCGCCTGCCCGTCGCCGACCGCTTCGCTGCCGGCGACCTCGGCCTGCTCGACTTCGACTCCGGGGACGGAGGCGCCGCGAGGCGGCACCCTGGTCCCCGGAGCCAAAAGCGGCGCAAGCTCCTTGGAGGAGGCGCCGCTGAGATAGGCGCGTGCGAAGCGCACCGCGAATGCACTCGTTGCCGGATCGCTGAGGCCGGTCGACGCGGGCGTGGGCTCGCCTTTCGGCGGCCCGGCGAGGACGCTGCCCGCGCCCCGCACGAGGAGCAGCCCGAGGACCGCCCACAACGTCACCCGGCCCGCCGTGCGAAGCGCGGCCGCGACGGTACGCCGCTCGCCTTCGCCTCGCTTGGGCCGGGAACCAACACCGAGTGCTGCCACCTGAGATCACCTCCGTTGTCGTGATTGGCGGCCAGCCGTTTGACTGGCTCACGACTACGGAGCAAGAAGTGGTGAAAGTGGTGTCAAGCGCGCAATTGCGCGCTTGACACCACCGATTCGCTCAGTCCCGGGCGAGGACGGCGGAGATGGCCTGCTGGACCATCCACCAGCCCGAGAAGTCCGCGAGCTCGTAGAGCACCCAGTTGCCGGTCCGGCGGCGGTTGACGATGCCGGCCCGGCGCAGGACGCCGAGGTGCTGGGAGACGTTCTGGCGCGTGGTGCCGAGCTGGGAAGCGAGGCCCTGCACGCTCGCCCCGCCGCCGTCCAGGCTCTCCATCAGGCGAATCCGAGTCGGCTCGGCAATCACCCGAAGCCATGAGGCGACCGACTCGATCGCCTCATCCGCGAGCGGCGAATGAGCGGGAACCCCGCACCGATCGGCTTCTCCCATCTTCCGCTTGTCCGTGAACCGACTCATTGCCTTCCATACCTACAGAGCAGGCAAGGGCGAAAGTGGACAGTGGCCCCACCTCGTTCAGGCTGAATATCGCCCGCTACGTCTCAGGACCGGGTCAAGAAGTGAACCGCGTCGGTCATCGCCTCGCGCCCGGGGCGCTGCGCGCAGAGCTCGGCGAGTGAGTCCACGAGGGTCTCATAGCCCGCGGGGGTGCGCGAGAAGCGCGAAGAGAGGGCGATCACGATTCCGGCGTGCCGGCGACCGGCGGCTCCCCACTCGCCGTAGAGGCGCATGAAGTCGGCGACGTTCTCGCTGACGAGCGCCCGTCCCTCGCGAGCAGCGACCGCCAACAGCTCTTCGTCGGCGAGCCCGCGGAGCGGAGCGCGCTCGTCGACTCCCTCGGCGTCGGTGCCCCGCTCGCGCAGCGCCCGCGCCAGGCGGGCGGGGTACATCTCGTCCAGCAGCAGCTTCACACGCCGGGCAGGGTTGACTCAGTTGCCGGCGAGCGACTCGTAGTGGGCGGTTTCGCGTTCGTTCAACTCGATCCTGGCCTCGATCTCCTCCGGGAACTCGGCTGCGTAGCGGAGTGCCACCGCAACCCGATCGGGGGTAAGCGAGAGATCCTCGGCGAACCGCTCGGCGACCTGCTTCCCACCGCCGACCTGGCGTGCCGCCATACAGATCTCCCAGACATCGGGGCCGCCCGCGAGGGCGGCGCGGCGTCCCGTCGGCCCCGGGCGAAAGACGATCCCCGGGTGAGTCTCGGCGCGGTCTCCCTCCTCGGCATAGCGGCGCACGGCATCGGAGAGCCGCTCGCCGCGCGCCTCGGCACGGGCGCGGATGCGCGCAGCCGTCTCCCGATTCATGCGCACCGATATGTTGGCCGTCTCAGCCATCTGTTGACAACGTAGCACAACGTCCGCAGGTCATTGAGGCATAAATCGTCCGGAATCCCCTACGCGGCCGTAGCGGTCCTCCAGGCGAACGACGTCGTCGAGCTGGGGCGTAGAGACCTCCAGGATCTCGGCGTCCTCGATTGCCTCCAAAGTGTGGACGAGCAGCGGCGGGTTTCGCCACGACTCGCCGGGGCCCAGCTCGCGGGCGCTCAGTTGTTCCGCAGAACTACCTTGGGAGACGATGACCCGCCCGCTGAGGACGTAGGAGGTCTCGTCCTTTTGCTCGTGGTACTGGATCGAGAGACGGCAGCCGGCACGGACGCGGAGGATCTTGCCGGCGTAGCCGTCGGTGTGGGCGAACCACACCTCGCTGCCCCACGGCTTGGGGATCTCGCGCGGCAGGGCGGCCTCCTCCATCGCCCCATCCTTACAACTCTTCGCCTCATCCCGCACCCGCTTGAGCCGCGCTCGACATGGACGGTTCCAACGCTCTTAGGGGAGCCGGAGCCTCGTGCCGACCATCAGCAGGCTGGGGTTGCCGGTCCCGATCCGGCTCGCGTTGAGTCGCCACAGTCGCTTCACCTCCGCTGCGATTTCGGCGTTGCTGGCGCCGGCCGGAAGCAGCGCGGCGGCGATCGACCACAGGCACTCGCCAGATCGCACGGTGTGGAAGTCCCGACCCGCCAGGTCGCTCCGCGGAGCCTGTCGTTCGGCCGGGACCGCCGGTGGCTGGGGAGGCGGCGGTTCTTCCTCGCTTGGCGCCGCCGGTTCCGGCGAGGGCGACGGGTTCGGCGCGGGTTGTTCTGCCCTCGGTTCTGGCGGCGCTTCGGGTTCGCTGGCCGTGCTTGCGGGAGCGCTCAGCGGCTGATTTTCGACCGGCTCCGAGGAGGGGGGCGCAGGCGCCGGTTCGTATGCTGGTTCGGATTCCGCCGCGCTCGGTGCTTCAGCGGTGGGAGGCTGGGTGACTTCGGGCAGCGCTTCGGTCGTTGCGCCAGTGACTTCTTCTGCGGCCGGCACCGCGGGCAGTTCGGATTCCTGCTGCGGTTCGGCTTCCACGGGCGGGCCTTCGCCGGATTCTTCGCTGCCCCCGCCCGCCACCGACCCCGGCACTTCTTCGAGCGCGGTTTCTTCGCCACCGGCCGGGCCTTCGATCGCGCCGGGCGGCGCCGTGCCTTCGCCTTCGCTGTCTGCTTCGCTTGCCAGCGCCGCGGCGGGGGAGACGGTGCCGAGCGCCAAGGTGGCGCTGAGCGCCGCAGCGAGAACGCGCCTGCCCAAGGGTTGAGGAGAGCGCCTGTTGTAGCGGGAGACGGCGGTCAGGAAGTCGGCGAACCAGGGCATCGGGATTCCTCCTTGCTTGTCAAGCTGGGTTTCTCAATTGAGCGGAGGCGCAACGCAGCGGTAGGACTTCGCTCCGGCAAAGCTGTCCGGGGTGATGCCAACGGCTCCGCCCTGGCTGATCACATAGAGGTCGTCGATCCGGCCCGATTCGCTGCTGGAGGCGGAGACTTCGCTCGTCAGCTCACCGCCGGACGCGAGCTGGATCTGTTCGTGGGTAAGGGCATCCATCAGCTCGTTGTGGGTCGGAAGCCTGCGCCCCGCGGCAGATTTAGTGTCGATCGCGCCACATTCGTAGACAGCATTGCCGTAGGCGGCGGGCGGGTGAGTTTGGGTTTCGATGCAAACGCCAGCGACTGGGATCGTCCCTTGGGGACAGCGGACAAGGAAGCGTTCGGCGGGCTGGCCGTCGAGGCGAGCCGCGTTTAGCGCGCGAGGGACCGCGCTCAGGTTCGACTCCTTTATCTGCCGGCCCCCCAGGGAGTTCCGTTTGATGTTCTTGCCGGTGATCGTGTGCGCCTTGATCTCCCTGCCAGAGATCTTCAGCGCCGCGTAGGAGCTGCCGCCGAGGGCGATGAACAGGGCCAGCGTCGCGGTGACGTTGGCGTAGGTGAGTCGGTCGCGCAGCGCTTTCAACATGCCGGTTCCTCCTCGGGTTCGGGGGCGATTGCTAGCCCGTAAAGCATGGCCGTCCCTTCACCCGGACCGTCAATACCCGGCTCGCGCCCGGCGAAAGCCCGTACCCGGCCTCGCCTGGAAGACGGATGCGTAGCTGATACCGCTGCACCCCGCAGGTCCGCCGGAACTGGTAGCGGATGCGCCAGCGGCCATCGGGCTCGCTGCGAATGGTGCGGAACGTCTCCCATTCACCGGGGAGGCGCACCTGCAGCTCGAGCAGCTTGCCCGTCGGCGGCAGCGGCCTGCCCTGTACCCGGCCGCTGAAGGCCACCGTCTGGCCGTTCGAGATGCGCGAGCGGCTGACGACGAAGGTTGATCGCCCCGCAACGAGCAGCGCCACCTTGTCTTCGGCCGGCAACCGGGTCGCGGTCCCCGGGTAGACGAAGCGAAGCGTCTGCGAGGCGCTGGCTTCGAGGACGTAGGCGAAGCGGCCGTGGGCGTTCGTAGTCAGCGTGCCCACCTGGCCTTCGTTCCCTTCCCGCGGATGTGAGTAGACCTGGACCGACGCACCGCTGAGCGGGTTCCCGGCGTGATCGACGAGCCGGCCGGCGAGTCGAACATGGCGTCCGAAGCGAACCTTCGCTCGCGGCTCGAGGACGGTGATCTTCCTGCGCACCTTGTGCGGCTTGCCGCCGTGCCGGACGGTCCGGCGCACGCTTCGCTTCCTGACCACGCCCGCCTGTACCGCGGAGGCGACCCTCAGCGGCAGTCTCAGCCTCATCGGCTTCCCGTCAAGTCGCTTGTCCGTGCTTGCCAGGTTCTCCGCCTGGTCGTGGGCGGTCGCGCGCAGTTCGTATTCGCCGGCCGGGAGAGCTGCGTCATCGACCCGAGTGATGAGGTGGCTTCCTTCCTGGCTCATCGGCAGCTCCTGCCAGACTCCCGAGCTCACCTGGCTGATCGCGATTTCGCCGCCTCCGAGGCCTGAAATCGGATCAGTTACCTGCACGGAAACCCGAGTCGGATCAGCGGGCGAGGGGACTTCGAACCCAAGCTGCGGCGGTTCTGGGTCAAAGCGCAGCCTGACCGGCAACGAAGCGTTTTCCGGCTGCTGGTTGCCGGCGGCATCTTCGCGCCAGAGCCGTAGTTCCCATTCCCCAGGCGCAGGAACACTCAGGTCGACAAGTCGGGCTATCGAGGCACCGGGTTGGCCGCCGGTCACGCATTCGCCGCCGCCCACATGGCAGATCCGGTAGTGGGTGGCGCTGATCGGCGCTCGATCAGGTTCGGGGGCGTTTTCCCAAGCGACGTCGTAGTCGTTGCGGTTCCGCCAGGCTTCGCCGCCTTCGAGGCCGACCCCGACAGCTCCCGGGGGCGTGTTGTCGATCCGAGCAGTGACCGTCGGCGAATCAGCGCTGTTCCCCGCAGCGTCTTCTGCCAACACATACAAGGGCTGGCTGCCTTCGGGGCGATTCTGGGTGTCCACTTCATTGAGTCGGCCGGGACCATTCGGGCAGGGAATCCGCTGCGAGTAGTTGCAGTCGCGGGAAACCGGGCGGGCGGCCACTCCAGCCAGGTAGGCGGTTGCTCCTCTTACGCCGACGTTGTCCGAGGCTTCATATTCGACGGCCTGCGTGCCACTGACCCATTCCCCACGATCAAGGGGAGTGTCAGGCACGATCGTCACCGACGGTCCCGAAGTGTCGACAACCGTCGCTTCCGCGGTGAAGGTCTGCATGTAGTTGAGGCCGCGCGCCGAGCAGAACTGGGCCGAGGAGGCGCCGACGCAGACGACGCGCTGGACGATCCGGGTCGCTCCTCCGAGGTCGTAGGCTCGCGGCCGGGGCCAGCTCGACGCCTGGGCTGCGTCTTGACCCGGGCAACGCTGGTTGGCGCGCACGTTCTTGATCGTGGCGTCGGAGCCGTCTGGGCGTTCCGCGTAGAGCTGCAGGGCATAGCGGCAGTCGCGCCGCTGGGCATGGCCCGACCAGCGCAGCCGAGAGAACGCGGTTCCGGGCGGCGCGCTCAGCACGAAGGCAGATTGAGCGCCGTGAGCGACCCGGCCGCTGCGCACGACGTTGGAGGTGACGAGTCCTCGCAGACCGGGGCCGAGCGGATCGCAGGCGCGTCGCCAACGCATGCCGCGGGTGGCGAAGTCTTCGAACGCCGTGCTGGCGAATTCGCCCGCGTCGGCCTGGCACGCCTCAATCGTGAATTCACCGGCCGCGGCCCGGCCCGGGCTCGCCAGCGCGAGCGTCGCCGCAGCGAGGGCCGTGGCCAGCGCCAACACGCGAGTCACTCTCAGTTCAGCCGCCATCACGGCCCTCCGAACTGCGGGGCTTCACCGGCCGGAACCGGGGCCGGCCGGGCGCTTTCGGCCGATGCCGATTCGGGTGCCTGGTATTCGGCCGAGGATTCGGTGGCCGGGTAGTCGGGCGAGGAGGGTTCGAAGGTCTGTTCGGGGGGTGGCGGAGGCGGTTCTGACTGCGGCTTTTCTTCGGCTTCCGCTGGCGGAGGCGTGGCTTCGGTGGCGGCTGGTTCTTCGCTCGCCGGAGCCGGAGGCACGACCGGCGTCGCTTCCGTCGTTTCAGGTGGAGGCGGGCTCTGCTTCGGTTCCGGTTCCTGCGTCCCCGCGATCAGGCCGGTGGCCGCGCCGATCGGGTCGACGCCCTGATTGACGCAGTACGTCGCGGCACCGCCGCCGATCGTTATGCAGCTCGCGAGCACGGCCGCGACGGTGCCGGGCCGCGCTGCGGCGAGGGGCGTCGGATCGACTGCCCGATAGTAGGTCGCGCTCGCTTGCTGCTTGACCTGAGCGCCGCCGCCGAGCACCTGCTGCTTAACCGAGGAGAGCCCTTCAGCCGTGCGATGGAAAAGACGCGCGAGCACGCCCGGCGTCGCCCCTTCGACAGCCGGGACAGGCAAGAGTGCGCCGGCCTTCTCGCGCCACTCGTTCAAGCGCTCGCTGAACAGCTCGCAGCGCTGACAGTGATCCAGGTGCAGGCGAGCCCGAGCCGCTTCGGCCGAGTCAGCGAGACCGCAGGCGAAGCGCATGACCAACGGCTCGCCGCGCTCACACCCCCCACCGGACAGCCGGACGAGGGCGACGCGCGCCTCGCTGATGATCTCGTGGAGGTCGTACTTGACGGTCCGTTCGGGCACGCCCAGCCGGGAGGCAATCTCAGGCGCCTTGTAGCCGGCACCGTAGAGGGCGAGGACATCGCGACGGCGCTCAGACAGTGAGGAGGAGACCTCTTCCGCCAGCCTTGCCAGGTCGACCTCGTCCTCGTGGGCGATCAGCCCCTCTTCGGGGCCGGGCTCTTCGGAGACGAGGGCCTGCAGCGCGCCCTCGCTCGGGTCGACCGGGCGCTCGTGGGCCTGGTATCCCGCTTCGCGACCAAGCACGCGATGCGCGGTCGTGCGAATCCAGGTGTAGACCTGGCCCGGCGCCGAGATGCCCTCCGCCTTGTCGACAAAGCGCTTGCACGCGGCCTGGATTGCTTCCTCGATCTCATCGGCTGAGCTCTCGGGGTGCTGCCCGGCAAGTTGGGTGCGCAGCTTCTGGCCGCGCTCGCCACGGACGACGCTTTGGAACAGAGCCTCGACATCGTCGTTTGGGGCGATCGCGGTGGCGCGAGTGGGGTCCATCACTACTACAGAGCAACTTGGAGCGAAAGTGGACAGTCCTTCCGCTTGAGCTGTAGTTGCCATCGACGCCTCCGATGAGCGCGGAGCCGCTTCGACCCCGCTACAAGAACTTCGCCACTAAGACTTTACCTAATTTCGGGTATCTCAATCTTTAGGAAGCTCCGTGGCGATCTATGCGCCTGATTTGGGGGCGCAGGTCCGGAGTGCGAGCTACTGACAAAGTGCACCCTGGGGGGTTCAACCCAGCTATCAAGTCAAAAAGAGGGATCGCCAGAGGCCTCCAGACCTACTTCCGCTTTCCCGCCCTCAGTTGAGGTAGAGTTTCAGGAAGTAGATGACCCTCTTGCTCTTCGACTAGGAAGGACTTTGCCTGATGGCGCAGATGGCCCACTGCATAGAGGAACCTAACGACCGCGCCGAGCGTCTCAGACATCTTGGCCTCAGCGAGCCGAGGGTTGAGGCTATCGTCACGCGCGGTCTTGCCGGCCGACAGGCCTGCTCGCCCCTTCATCCGGCCAGCTATCCCGGAACCACGCAATGGGCCGACACGCACCTCGCTTGCCGCGAGTTGCTCGTTCCCGAAGGCTGGACTCCATGCGACCGCAACAATTACCCGCGGGTGCTCAGCCCAGACGAGCGCATTGCTCTGACGGTTGCCACCGGCGATTCGCAGACCGGACAGGCGGTGGGACTCGATCCCGCGACGAAGTACCCCAAGGGCCCTGCCACCGAGCGGATCGTTGAAACCAACGTCCAGCTTTCGATGCTGCCCCTCGACCGAGTTGAGGCCGGTGATTTGCGGCCCTCTGAGCAGCAAACCTGGATCTTTCTGCTCTCCGCCGATGAGGTCGCTCTCTTCTACGAGCTCTCCTTGCCAAAGGGGCAGGACGGCCAAGGCCGGGTCACCTCGTGGGAGGAGCGCATCATCTTCGATCCCATCCAGATTGATTCGTTGCCTGGACGCGGTAGTCAAGGTGAAGACGAGGACGACGACAACGATGGGCTTGGAGATATAGACGTCCCGGTCGACCGCATATAGGCGATGTTTACGCCCTCTCGGCTCACCTTGGCCCGAACCAGGCGGCGCCTGACGAAGAAGCGCCTTGCAGAACTGACCGAACTCTCTACTAGGAGCATCACTGGTTTTGAGGCTGGTGAAATTCTTCCGAATGAGGCGACGGTTGAACGCCTAGCCGATGTCCTTGATTTTCCTGCCAGCTTTCTGGAGGCCCCCGACCCAGACGAGGTATCGGCCGAGGCCGTCAGCTTCCGGTCACTGAGCAAGCTGGCCGCCGCCGATCGCCATGCTGCGCTGGCCGCGGCTTCTATCGCCTTTGACCTCTGCGGTTGGATTACTGCTCACTTCAAGCTCCCCGAACCGCGAGTCCCGAGACTTGATCGTGGCATCGATCCAGAGACCGCCGCTCAGGTCGTCCGAGTCGAGTGGGGGCTTGGTTCAAAGCCGATCCCTAACCTGATTCATCTGCTCGAGGTTCGCGGGGTGCGGGTGTTCTCGCTGGCTGAGGACTGCCATGAGCTCGATGCTTATTCGCTTTGGCGAGGCTCGCAACCATTCGTCTTTTTGAACACCATGAAGTCAGGCGAGCACAGTCGTTTCGATGCCGCTCATGAGCTCGGGCACCTTGTCTTGCATTGGCATCACGACCCACCGCAGGGCAGGCAGGCCGAGCAGGAAGCACATCGCTTCGCCGCCGCCTTCCTTATGCCCCCAAGTGCCCTTTTGGCGGAAGTACCCCGGCACCCGCGCCTTGAGAAGCTCATCGCCTTGAAGAAGCACTGGCGAGTATCTGTCGCTGCGCTCGCCCACCGTCTCCATGAGCTGAAGGCATTGAGTGACTGGAGCTACCGAACGATCGCCATCGAGATAGGCAAACGGGGGTACCGGACCAACGAGCCGAAACCGATCCAGCGTGAGACTTCACAGGTTCTCGGCAAGGTGTTTGCGGCCCTGCGGTCTGAGGGTCTCGGAAAGGCAGACATAGCCCGGCAGCTTCATGTCCATCCGCGGGATCTCGATGCACTCGTTTTCGGCTTGGCGATTCTGCCGGTGGACCCCGCCAGTGAAATCTCGGGACCGCCGACGGCAACGCCGGACTCATATCCGCGCCCACGACTCGTTGGAACCTAGCCCGGTGAAAACAGCCGCCTGCGGCAGCCAGGCCATTTTTGAGCTTCCTGCATGATCGCCATCCTCGATACCTGCTCCCTGCACGGCGATGTCTACGCCGAAAGGCAGTGGGCGGGAACGCTGTTCGCCGCCGAGCGAGATGACCTGGAGGTTTGGGTTCCTTCTGTGGTTATCGAGGAGCTCGTTCGCAAGTTCCCAAACCGACTCAAGGACTTGGCCCGAGATGTGAAGGGATTGCGCCACGACGCTTCTGCGTTCGGCTGGGACCTCCCGGTCCTGCCCGACGTCGAGGCGGAGACAGCTGCATACAGAGGCCGAATCGAGCAGCGGCTGCGTGGGGCTGGCGTAAGAATCGCGACCGCCCCCGACCGAACGGGACTGATCGCCGAGTGGGTGGCGCAGCGACGACAGCCGATTCCAGGAGATGGTTTGGGCGCCGTCGATGCGCAGATATGGCTAACCGCAGCCGAAGCTGCCGAGGCCGACAAAGTTGCCCTGATCACCAGCAATTCGCGCGACTTCTGCGATCCTGACGACCTCGCCAAGCCGCACCCGGTTCTGCGGGCGGACCTCGAATCGTGGGGCATCTCGCCGGCCCGAATCGAGATCTTCCCCCGCATCCTCGATTTCAACGAGCGGCACATCGTGCCCTCCGCAGAGGCAACTAACGAGGCACAGCGGCTTCTCGCGGACACCGGCGGTCGGGCGGCGCTCGTCCGTGAGATCGAGTCGGTGGTGGCGTGGTTCCCCCTTGAGGTCGAGGATTGGGAGCTTGGCGCCACCCACCTCGAAGAAGCTACGCTGAGCGCCTTTGACATCGGCGCGCTCCGTCTCGTCCGCGCCGATCCTGGGGCAAAGGGTCTGTCGCTGACGCTCGAAGCGTACGGAACGGCGACCCTTGATCTCGGACTTTTCAAGCCTGACGCCTATGGCCTCCCCGACGACAGCCCAATCGTCGTCGACGATTGGGACTGGAACGAGTGGAACGTCTCAGCGCACGCCGAAGTCGAGGCCTCGTTGCTGATCGAGGTGCTGTACGCGGATGACGACTTCGCCGTCTCGATCGCTGAGATTGCCCAGATAGGCGAGGAGCAGCTTGTCGATCTGTTGGATGGCTGGCTTGAAGCGGGGGGCGATGCCGCCCGCGACACCGTCGCTGAGAGTTTCGATGTCTCCGGGGAGCAGGAGGCGCGCTCCGTGAGGCCTTCCGCGGTCGAGAAGTTCTACTTCAAAGAAGGGGCACTATTTCTTCGAGCAGAGTTCTCTATCGACTACGCCAACCCCGTTGACGAGGAGGACAGAGAGCTCTCCGCGGAGAACGTCGCTGAGCACCTGGTTGATCTCCGCATTGAGGCACCCGACCTCGAGAATATGACCTGCGGAGAGGTGAGTTGGGTCGAGGGCATCTTTCCAACCTGAGCTGGCTGGCCGCTGGCCTCCGCTCCCGATAACCGCATATGGATCTCGCGCTCAGAGTCCGAGTGGTAGTGGCTTCCGCATCGCCAAACCGGACTACTTGTGTTCTGCGAATCGGAGTCAGAGGGAGTACTGTCCGATGAACTCGGTTGCGAAGAACGGCACGACATCTCGCAAGTCGACTATCTCGACGCGATCCTTGATGTAGTCGGCGTAGTCGGCGACCGTCTCAAACCGCTCGCCGTATAGCGCTTTGAAGCGAGCCGCAGCCGCCGCGTTACGACTCAGTACGCTGGACAGTGCCCGTCGGTTGGCGAGGAATCGGTCGGGGTGCTCGCGGTCGACGACATACATGTAGCGGCGCTTGGTCGTCTCGGCCGATGCGAGATTGAACAGGTCGATGAAGAGGCTGTTTTGGCGAATTGACTCCGCCCCGCCCCGCCACTGGATGAACTTGAACTCGGCGATACGGCGATCGGTTACGAGATCGTGCTCGCGCCCGGTATTGCCAGCGCCGAGTGACACCGACTCGATGCGCTCGTCCCGCGCCAGGATGTGAGGGAGCACGACGAGAATGCCGACGGCGTGGATGACGACATGGATCTGTCCGGCGAGATCCTTGATCTTGAGCGCGCCCTCGAGTACAGCCTCGCCAATCTCGTAATTGTCAAGCGTCCTTTCGGTGGCACGGCGCTGCTTGCCCGTCAGCGAAGCCTCAATCGCGCGGATCGTCTCGGTCAGCTCGGCTCCAACGCCAAGCCGCGCTATTGCGCTCGCAGCCTGGCTGAGGTCGTATTCCACGCGCCTATTCTCGCTGCTAAGGCAGTGCAATGGCGCCGCTTGGGAGCAAAAAACGCGGGAATTAATAAACGTCGGTGGAGAAGGGCCCACCATGCGTGCCTATGCCGCATATCTGCCGCGCTTTTGCCGCATACCTGCCTGAAAACGTGCCTTTGTAAAACGGTGGAGTTCTGGAACTAGAGTTCGATCGCGATGGAGCTTCTTGATCAAGAACAGAGCCAGCTGGGGTTTGGGGGTAAGGGGACCAGCCTCACCTGGTTGCGCCGCAATGGCTACCGCTGCCCCGATTTCGACCTCTTCGATGCGGGCAACTGGACGACACTGATGCAAGATCTGAGGCTTGACCGCGTCTGGGCGACGATAAGGCACGGGGAAGACCAATTCGCATTTTCCCTCGCCTGCCATCGTCTACGAGAGGCGGTTCTAGCCGCGGCCCTGCCGCCAGCTATAGAGGGTTGGCTGACGACGGGGCCAATCGCGCGGCTCGGGGGTGCGCTGGCCGTACGCTCGTCTGCGCTCAGTGAGGACGGTTCCTCGGCCTCCTCCGCGGGCCAGTACGAATCTGTGCTTGGCGTGACCACGGAGGCTGGTCTGCGACGGGCAATTCGAGATGTGCTGAGTTCCTACTACGGCGAGCGGGCAGTGTTGTACCGGCGCGCGCGCGGGATCGATGACTCCAATCAACTTGCGATGGGCGTGGTCGTACAGGAGATGGTGAACGCCGAGGTATGTGGGATTGCCTTTTCACGTAATCCCGTCACCGGCAATCCCGGCGCAACGATTGAGGCCAGTTGGGGCCTCGGTCCGCCGCTGGTCAGCGGTGAAATTGAGCCCGACCGGTTCGAATTCGAGCATGGCGAATGCCGAAGCATCAGCGTCGGCAGCAAGGAATCTGAGCTGCGATTTGACCCCAACTCCGGTGTCGTCCGGGATGCTTCCAGGCCAGAATCCGGCGAGCCTTGTATCTCGATCGAGATCGCACAGGAGATCGCCATGACCGTAGACGAGATGGAGAGGCGCTACGGGTGTGCTGTGGACGTCGAGTGGGCCATTCCTACCGACGAGGACGCGGAGATCGTCTATCTGCAGATCAGACCGGTGACCGGCGCTGGCCCAACCGCACCGGCGATGCTGCTGTCCACCTACTGAGGAGTGACAATGGACTACTTCCCACTTGTACAGAGGTTCGAGTCAGGTCTCTGGGTGTCCCTGGTCTGCCACGGTCAAGGAGCTGACCGCTTCGAGAAAAGTCTCGGCTGGACCTACGGGGTGCGCAACTACCGATACCACGAACACCGGCATCAGATCTACATCCCCGATTCGGAGAGCCTCGGAGAGTTGATCACCTCGATCCCGGTCGAGCGCCGCTATGAGCAGTTTCAGACTCGCTGCGAAGCTGCGTGCGCGGCCGTGGTCGCCGCCGCCGACCGTGCCGCGGCCGAGTTTCGACCTGACCAGGAGAAGGCAGAGAGTTTCCAGCGGCTGTCGTTGCTACTCGAGGCATCGATGGACGCGATGCCATTCCTGCCTTCGCTTGTCCTGATCCAGAACGAACTTCAGCAGGACTTGCGCGAGGCAATTGCGGCGGACCTCGGCATCGACCAGGACTCCAGTGAGTTCGGCTCCTTCTGGCAACGTGCCCTGGTCCCAGTCGAGCAGGCCAACTTCGTGCCGGAGTCGCGCGACGTTCTCGCTATGGCCGGTGACTATCGCCACGAGGGACTCGACCCGGACATCGACCTTGCTGATCTCTCTCGCGAATGGCGCCAGCGCATCGAGGGCCATGTCAGGGAGCACGGTTGGATCGGGACCTTTACTTACCTCAATGAGCCCTTCTCGGCCGCCGACATTCTGCTGCGGGTGCAACGCGCAGCAAAGGTGTCGCCTCATGAGCTCCAAGACACTCTCGATAGGGACCGTAAGTCGGTCGCCGAAGCCGACCAGGCGTTGGCAGAACTTCGTTCTGAGCGCGCTCGCTCGCTCGTCTCGATCGCGCGCTACTTTATGTACCTGCGTTTCGAGCGGGTCGATGTCCACTTCAAAGCTGAGGTGAGGACTCGCCCTATCCAGCAGCGCCTGGCCGAGCTCGCGGGGGTCTCTCGCGATGCCTTGGTCATGCTCACGATCGACGAGCTGCGCGACTGGGCTCTCGGCGATTCTGCGCTACCAGCAGAGGACGAACTCGCGCGGCGAGTCGCCAACGGAATCGAGTATGAGATTGCGGACGGCCGTCACAGTTGGCGTGCCGCGAAGCCGATCGAGCGCGTTCTCGATCCCGAGGCCAGAGCGCTGGCCCGCCTGGGCATCGCGGGGAACACTGCCTGTCTCGGGTCGGTGCGTGGCCGAATCAAACATGTCACCTCAATCGCAGAGATGCAGGGATTCGAGGAGGGGGACGTGCTCTTGACCCCGATGACCACTCCAGACGTGATGTATGCCATCGAGCGCGCCGGGGCAATCGTGACCGAGGAGGGCGGCGTCCTCTGCCACGCGGCGATCATCAGCCGCGAGCTGAACAAGCCATGTCTAATTGGCTGTCGCGACGCGACCAAGGCGTTCGCCGATGGCGACTTGGTTGAGCTTGTGGCCAACGAGAACGGCGGCTGCGTCACGCTGCTGGACGAGGAGGTCTGAAAGTGGACCCATTGCCCATCCTCATAGTCGAGGACGACGCCAATGCCCTCAAGGAGCTCAAGGCGGCAGTACTGGAGTGTCGTCCTGACTCGACGATTGACTCGGCGCGTGATTTTGAGACGGCCATGAGGCTCGGTGAAGAGGTGGCATACAAACTGATCTTCACCGACCTACTATTGCTGCCGGTGGGAGTCGAGATGCGGAACTCGCGGCTCGTCTTCACCGAGACCGGAGAGATCCTTGGCCCTGAGGAGCACCAGCGTTTCCTCAACACGGAGGGCGGAATCGGTTTCGTGCGATCCCTACGTACGAGGCACGGACCCAATGTGTACACCCCGATTGTGGTGATGACTTGGTACATGGAGGGCGACGGCTATAAGGCAATCGGCAGAGATTTGATGCTCGATGAGGACCCGAAGCTAGTGATGCTGCCGAAGTACTCCCGCATAACGGAGGTGACCCAGGGCCTCGATCCAGAAACGCGCAGCAAGTGCCCGCCACTTGAGGAGCCGCTCCATCGACTGCTTAGCCAGTGCCTGTCGCTGCCCTGGGACCGCGAGCATGCCGAGAACGTTAGAGCAGCAGCCAGGGACTTGACGAAGATCTACAGGATCACCAAGGCAGAGTGCCATGACTCGCCGGCGCGCCTTCCGGAACGCGCCGGGCCAATGCACTACGCGATGACCGGCTCCGCCGTATGCACGCTCAACATCGACATCGACCCGCTCGGGGATAGCGAGACGATCGTGAAGCTTCTGGGCGGCGACAGCGCAGGATCGGACGACCTCGCAGTCCTCTACAACTGGCCGCTGCTCCGGGACTGGGTCCTCCTGAACCCGCGCATTAACGTGGAGCTGAGCATCACCGTTCGGCTGGTCCCCGAGGAAAAGGATCTCCCCGTCGTTGACCTACCAGCATTCAGAACCAGCCCGACCGACGTCTACGGGACCGATCCGACGGCTGAGGGGGCGCTGGCCGAACGACTAATCGAACGCCTGGTCCTTGTTTTCATCGCCCATCACAGCCAACCGCCTACCGATCGCGCCGACGACGGCCTTGGTATCACCAACAACATGATTCGAAAGAACCTTGCAAAGGGAGGGCTGGCCGGTGGGGCTCCAGAGCTGCCGAGTGGGGGTTGGGGGGTTACCGGTATGGAGCCGGATCTCTCCGCCGCCCTCGCTCGACTCGCAGCGGGAAAGGGTATACAAGACAAGGTGCAGGATCTGCGAGCCACTCTGCGCGAGGCGATGCCTCGCTATCAGGCGATCGAGGGGCACGCCCTAGACCTGATTCCGGATACCTCCGGTAAGCGCGGGTCCTCCTGGTACTTCAACGGTGACATGACGGTCCGGCTTCCGCACGAAGAGTGGCATCAGCCGCAAGGGGCCGAAGCGCAGAAGGTGGCCTTCTTCGTTCTCTCCGAGGAGATGTCGTTCCAGTGCCTTGGTGGCCGCTACGCGCCGCCTGAGGAGTTGGAGCAGAGATTCCGCGATGCGGGAATGGTCGTCGAGCGTTTCGTCTCGCTGGACGAGATATCGGATCTACCCGATCGACTGCCTGATGCGACCCTCGCCGTGGTCGCACCGGTGGACGAGGCACTGCTGGACTCCTTCGTCTCGGGTCCGGCCCGGTCTCGCTGGTCGGATGCACTTCCGACCGGGTGCCCCCCGACGATCCTGGTCCTCACCGATGAGGTCGGATTGCGCTCTCAGGAGGACATGGAGAGCATCCGGGCGGCAGGGATCGACTGCATGTACCCGAGCCGAGTAGAGGGCGCACTAGATCTCACCAAGATTATCGACCACGTGATCTGCGCCGGCTACCGGACTCGCTATGGCTCGCTCCCCAGTGGTCAGGACGATCCCGCGGTACGCACCGAGGCGCGACAGCAACTGACCAGGGCATTCGCCAACCTCGTCGACCACTTCTCATACGACGGTGACCTACGCAGCGGTGCGGCCTCGGAACGGCTGCCGGACGGCAAACTGGCGATAACCGCATCGAAGACCGACAAGCTTTCCGAGGACCCAGCAGATGTCGCTATCGTCGATAACTTCGACGTGATGCGGAACGTCGTCACTTGGGGCGGCGAGAAGCGTCCCTCGAGCAGCAGTCGCTGGCACGCGCTCATCTATGACCGCCTGCCTTGGGTGCGTTGCATCCTCCACACTCACTGGAAGTTCCTCACCTATGACACGGGGATGGCGCAGCACTCAACTTCCCGCTACCGGCTTTCTGGCAGTCGCCGCGAGGCTGCCGAGATAACCCGAGCGCTTGCTGCGGGAAGGTCACCCGCCGCGGCGGCTGTTCTCAAAGACCACGGCGAGGTGTTCGTTGGCGAAGATTGGGAGAGCGTCTTCGCCTTGGTCGAGAAAACCATAGGGGCTGTGTACAGTGCTCGATGAGAAGCTAGAGCGCGAACTGCTCGACTATTACGACGCTCGCCTGGCACCGGAACTCGAACCATTTGCTCACAGCGTTGCGGAGACCCTGCGGAATGACCCAACGGCTCTCAAAGAGGTGCGGCCGCTGATCGTCTCAAGGATAAAGAGTCGTGACTCGCTGCAACGAAAGCTGAGGAACGAGTATGGAGAGGGGTCCGAACATGACGCTCCACTGACTCCTGAGACGCTGATCGAACACATACAAGATCTCGCCGGTGTGCGGGTGATAGTCCACGACCGCGCGAACATTGACAAGATGGTGGGGGTGCTGGAAGAGCGGGTGAGGGAGGGCCGCTGGCGACCATTCCGTATGAAGGTCATTGATTGGGACAAGGATGTCCGCGACCAGCGTGAGTACCCGCTCGACTCAAGGGTCGAGCACGAATGGGTGAAGCGAGGGACGTACCGGTCGCGCCACATCACGATTGGGGACGCAAAGCTCTCCTCGATCCGCTGCGAGGTGCAGTTCAGGAGTGTTATCGAGGAGGCGATGTTCGAGGCGAACCATCGTCTTATCTACCGCATCCGCCAACTTGGTAAGGAACCCTCCCCCAAGGTAGAGGAGATGCTCGCCCCTATGACGGAGATGTTCTCCTCTCTCGACGATATCGTCTCCGACTGCTACCGCTGGACCAGGGAAAACTCCACGGACGCTAGCTCGTAAAAGGTGGACCCGATGACTGGTAGCCGCCTTCGCACGGCCGCTGAGAGACTGTTGAGTCAACAGCTGGACTCCGGTGCCTGGGGACAGCGACCCGGCGCGGAGCGCGGTAACACTATTGCGACCGCGCAAGCTCTGACGGTTCTTCAGCGAGCGGGATTCCCCGGCTGGCACTCAGCTATCGAGCGGGCAGTTAGCTATCTCGCCAATTCGGCCCTCACGCATGCAAGGGACGTCGAGGAGGGTGGCAGAGGGTCCTATGTCCGCTACGTGATCCACTCGCTGGCCGGGCTCCTTGAGTTTCCTGAGGCCGTCGTCGCGAGCGAGGAGTTGATTGAGGCGCGCGACGAGCAGCTGCAGTGGCTGCTGCAGCGCCAAACCTACGGCGGTTGGCCTGACTCCCCGGCGGATCCGATCTCGTCCCTCGGGACCGCCCAGGCCCTGCAAGTCGTTCGGCGGGCGCGAGGACCCGGCACGGCGATCAGGGCGGCTGAGGCGTACCTGCTTAACGTGCGCAACCCGAGAGGCTACTGGGGCATGAAGGAATGGGGCCCAGGCTCTGCAGCGGTAACTGCGGAGTGCATGATCGCGCTCCGAGGCCTGTCCGCCGAGGTCGATACCGCACTTGAGGCCTCGGCGCGATGGCTCGAAGGCAACCAGCGTCTGTGGCTGCGGCAGGTGGAGCGACACCCGATCACCGGCGAGACCTGGAACCTTGCGAGCTTTGCTTCGGCTAGCCTCGCTCTCGCCCCCTACGGAGCCGAGGTGCGCGGTATCGCTGCCTCAATCGAGTATGTGGAAGAGCTGTGGCACGACGAAAGCGGCGGCTGGTGCTTCCCGGGCGAGACCCACGCGAGTCCCAAGGGGGCGATGGCTGCGATCGGGTGCTTCGAAGCCGTCCTCATGTCATGGCCGCTTGATCGGGTCGCGAATGTGCTCGCACCGAGCGCTTTTGCCGAGCCGGTCTCGGGTGGGGGAGCGTGGAAGATCGAGCTGAGAGACAGACCAAACGCCGTCGTCCAGATCGAGGACTTCGACCAATTGGTGCCATTGCGGCCTCGGCTTTGGGATCTCCTCGACGCGCTCGAGCGGGAGGCGCGGCACCAGTCGACCAGCTTTCCCCGACGCGACCGCATTGCCGCAGTGATGGGTCTCAGCGCCGGATCACTTAGCAAGGAGCTGACTCGCCTTAATGAGTGCCTCGCAACGGTGACGGACGGTCGTCTGAGCCAGACGGTGACGGCCGCTGGATCGGGGCGCTGTCGCCCCACTGGAGAGATCAGTCGGCCAAGCGCTCCAGCGCGGCTCGGTACCGGGCCTCGAGCTCCGGACGGCCGGACAGCGGCCGGCGGCTGAGATTCGCGTGGAGGTCGGCGAGCTTCACCCGTCGCGCCAAATCTCCGGCGGGAGGCGCCGCATCAGCGAGCCGCTCTATGTAGTCCGCGTAGGGAACTGAGCTGTCTCTGGTCAGGAGGCCAAGGGCCTCTTGCTCGTCAGAGCTGAGACGCAGCTTGGTCTGTATCTCCGCCACCGACATCAAGCCGTCCTCGGCGATGTCATGGAGCCATCCAAGCACCCTCACATGAGGGTCACAGCGCGCCACCACCTCTTCGATGTGTTCGTGCTGAGGATGACCGTGACGATCTGTTCGATCTCGATACAGGCGAAGGACCAACCGCCGGGCGGCTTCTTCCCTCTCATCCCGGCTCGTATCTGAAAGGCCCGACATCGGCTAATCATCGCCGACTTGAACCGTAAGGGCGACCGATGCTGGCCGAATGACTGGATTTCGTTGAGCATCCGGGAGGCTTGACGAGGGCTGTCTTGTCCTCGCGTCGGCTCGCGGCCCACTCATATCGCTGCACTATGAGGTCGCTCGTTCAGGGGATTGTGGACGGGGACCAAGGCAGTTGGGGGCGAATGGGCCGGGCCGGTCCTAACGGCATCGGCCGCGAGCCCTGTAGTAACCAAGGAGGTGCGAGATGAACGTCGTCGTCGCGCCTCCATCTCAACGGGACCGCGAGCCACGCGGCGATAGGGGAGATCCTTCCCGGCATCGCGCAGGTCGCGAACATACGGGCCGATCGAGCTTCGGCTCAAGTCGAGTGCGTCGGCTATCTCCGGTTCCGGGCGCCCTTCCCGCCAGAGCCGGATAAGCAGTTGGTCGCGCTCGGCTTTGGTTGGCGCTTCTCCGGGCAGGAATTCCGGCGGGGCAAGCGGGCGGATGTGCCAATTCGCCACGCCGGCAAACAACTCAGCGAAGGAGACTCCCAATGCGCCGGCTAGTCGGATCACGATGAAGATCCTGAAGTTCCGGCTGCCTCGCTCGAAGTCGACGAGGTCGCCGCGGCTCATCGAGGCGATGTCGCTGAGGGCCTGTTGGGAGAGATCGAGCCTGTACCGCGCGCAGCGCGCGTTCTCTCCCAAGCGACCCAGCGCAGTCTGCGGCTCGTCTGGCATCTCCAGAACCTGGAACGCGCCGGAGGCCGTGTTCCAGGCCACGCCCGCGGTGATGAGGCTGCACCGCACGTTCAGGCTGCCGGCCAGCTTGAGGATGAGGGCCAATTGGGGAACTGCCGCCCGCCCCTTCTCTATGCGGGCAATGTGGCTGAAATGGGTCTCGGCGGCCTCTTCCAGCTCGCGCAGGCTGAGGCCGGCCTCCGCGCGCCGTCTGGCCACGTTTTCGCCGATTCGCTTCGCAACCTCCTCGTTGGAGACCTGATCGTCGCTGGCTGGTTCCGCCGGGGCGGCATCGGCTGCCGCTTCGACGGTGGGCGATGGCTGACACGCCACCCGGCGACCCCGTGCTCGTTCATGCACCACGCGGTTTGGCTGACGGCGGTAGCGAACATGCTCGCCGCGCTCCCTGAGCCTGTGGACGGTCGCCGACACCGTTCCGGGCGAGGTCCCCAGGGCTCTGGCGATCTCCGGCGCCGTCTTGTCCTCGTTCCACAACCTGCGGATCGCATCGTCGCGACTGCGACCGGGGCAACGCGCGCGGCTTCTTTGGCGCCTGGATGGCTCGGGCTTCCAGGCGATCCCCTGAAGCAAAACATCGGGCGGTACTTCCAGCGAGCGCGCCAGCTTGAAGAGTGTCTTGATCGACGTCTCCCGAACGCCCCGCTCGATCAGGGAGAGCCCGGCCTTGCTCAGACCGGAGGAGCCACCGAGTGCGCGCTGGGTCAGGTGGCGCCGCCCGCGGGCGATGCGGAGGTTGGCGCCGAGGATCGCGGCGGCCTCCTGGCGGGTTGTAACGGGTTCCGGCTGCGGCGCCGACTCGAAGACAGAGACGTTGCCGGGCACGACGAGAAAGAAGCCGGTGAGCCGTTCGCTCGGCGGGCGCTTGGACCCGCGCGTGATCTGCCCTGGATTCCAGAAGATGCGCTCGACAAGCTGGTCGATCGAGACGCCCAGCGCGCCTACGAGCCTCAATGCCGTGACCAAGCGCAGTTCGTGGCCGCCGTCGCCTTCCAGCCCTGCGATGGTGCTCTCGTGCAGCCCGGCCGCCTCGGCGAGCTCAGCGGGCGAGAGGCCTGCGCGACGGCGAAGCTGGCGGAGGTTGATCGAGAGCCGGTCGGCGAACGGGCTGCCGGGTCCGGTTTCGGGCAGGCAGTCCTCGCATCGGGTCGGCGCGGCGGCGCCGGGCTCGATGTCGAGCAGCTCGCGCCCACACTCGACGCATCGGCCTGGCTCGAGGTGTGCCTCCACGGTCGTGCTTCAAGAGGGCGCCCGAGCCCGGTTGCCATTTGCAGCTCTTCGAGGGCCGGAGCAGGAAGCGGCTCCCACGGCAAGCGCGGGAGCAGCCCTTCCTCCCTGTGGCCTGCGCTCCGACCCTCGAACAACCGCCAATGGCGGCGACCCCTCGATCCCACCTGCAGCTGTGGCGTCGCCGCTAGCCATCGCCGAGGATGAGAAGCCCACTCGGGTAGTCGGATGGCGGATCGCCGGAATGGACGATGTCGGCGACGATCACGCCACGCCGGTTCCTGCCTCCGGCAGCCTCGCGCTCGCTGAGCTGACCACCCGCGAGTACGGGTGCGCCGACTTGGAGGTCCGGCAGGCTTCGCTCGGCCAGCAGCTCGGGGACTTCGACCTGGCAACTCGCCCACGTCCATAGCTGCTGCGGCCGCTCGGGATCGCGCACCGGAAACGCCATCTCGAAGAGCGCGACGATGTCTCCCTGCGGGCCGCTGGCTTGCCGCGCCTCGCCCGAGACCGCGCCCGTCACCACGAGGTGGTTAAGACCGGGTGGGGTCGGCTCGGGGAAGGGGACTCTGCGAGCGGACCCGTTCCCCGGCCGACATCTCCACCCGCTCATTGCGCCCGCCCTCCTTCGGGTGCGAGTCCTCGGGGGCCGAGGCAGCGCGCGGGGGCTCCCAGCTCTGGAATGCCCCGCACGCTCCCTGCGAGCGCCCCGACCCCCGAGAATTCGCGACTCCCGCTCCCGTGCCGGCGCTTCATCGCCCTTTCGCCGCCGCCAGCTCGTAGGAGCGAGGCTTCGGCTTGACCAGCCGGACCTTCTCCTGTTTCTCCAATCGGACCAGGCAGTTCGCCACCGCGCCCGAGGAACGCTCGATCGCCTTGCCGATCGCGCTAGCGGTGTGCGGTGCCTCTCCTTTGTGCCGGCGCATGTGGCCGAGGACGAGCTTGTCCAGCTCGCCCGGACCGAGGCGGCCGTCTTTCGCTCCGGCCGGGACGGCCTTCTTCGGTTTGCCGACTCGTTTTTTCGTCTTCTCGCTCATGCTGCTCCTCCTAGCTCGGCGTCACTTCGATCCCAGGCCGAGATCGAACGGCGCCCGGGCCTCGGCCCGGGGTTTTCGTCCACATCGGGAAACTCGTCGTCGGGCTCAGGCCACTCGGTCAGGCAGTAGGTGGCCGAGGCCAGGCGCCACGAGGCCCAGCGAATGCGCTCGTGTAGCGCGAACCATTCCTCCGCCATCACCGGGCGGTACTGGTTGATGAGGCGATCGGCCTCTTCGACGGCCTCGTTCAGCTCTTCTTTGAACCCTTCGATCCGCGTCGCCGCCCGTTCCCGGGCGTGCCGCCAGGCGCGGTGCTGAGGCGACTCCGGGAGGTCGCCGACTTCGCCCGCATCGCGCTCCTTGTCCAGGCGCTCTCGCCCCACCGAGGTCAGACTCCAAAACGGCTCGCCCCGCCGCTCGGTGGTGGTCAGTAGGCCGGCGCGCCGCAACTCTTCAAGCCGGGGCCATAGGTCCTTGTTCGTCGGCGGGCCGCCCTCGAAGCCGAGGTGTGCGGTGAGGACGGACGTTAGGACTTCCTCGTCCTGCTCGTGCCTTTCGGCGCGCTCGACCGCCGCCAGGACAAAGCCGTCCGTGACCGGGATGTACGGGCCCAGCTCGTGTTCAGGGGCGCCCGCGGAGCTGGCTACGCTTGCCCGCTGCTCGTCCTCTTCACCATCCGGCGAATCGAGGAGGTCAAGTAGCCCTTCGCAGGTATCCACCGCCGGCCGGAAGCGCTCCCAGCGCTCGGCGTCGGATTCCTCTGGCTCCAGCTCGTGTTGCTCTTCGCACGGAGCGCGCCGGGCGTCGCGGCGCAGCCGCTTGAGAGTCTTGACAACGCGCTCGCGCGGCATGGTCAGCTCGAACGCATCGCCACTGCTCTCGACCTCCCAGCCGATGTCTTCCATGAGCCACAGGTCTTCGCCGAACTCCTCGGCAAGCTGTTTCGTGCTGACGCCCTCCTTGCGTGCCAGCTCGGGCGGGTCCTGGCCCAAGATGAACAGCCTGCGGCACATGAGCCAGTGGAGCGTGTTGCGCTCCTGCGGGCCGATCATGAGAGTGGCGGTCACGCGCGCTCGCCCGCCTTGGGGTCGATCTCGGCCAAAACGCTCTCGCAGGTGTCATAGCCCCGCTGAAACCGCTCGTTCGTTTCGGCGTCTCCGGAGCTTTCGTCTACTCCGGCCAGAACCATCCCGGCTTCGCCGTGCAGGCGCTGCAGCACTTCCATCAGGTCGTGCGGCTGCATCGTCAGCTCGAAGCTGTCCCGCCCTTCGTCCTCGTCCCAGCCGATGTCCTCCAGCAGCTCGAAGTCTTCGCTGAACTCCAGGCCGAGCCGGGCGGCTTTGGCGAAGTCCTTGTCGCGCTCCAGCGCGTCAAAGAGGTCGCCCACGGAGCCGAGGTGGTTGCGGACCAGCTCGTAGAGCCCGTCGCGCTGCTCGCGGTTGATGGTGATCGTGGTGGCGGGCACGGCGCCCCTCCTATCGGTAGGGCACCGAAGCCGGCCCCGATGCTGCCCCGGTGGGGGCAACGGCAGTACCGTTTCCGTTGCATCGAAGTTCCGGCTTCGGTGCCAGGCCCCAGGGCGTTTGCGCGCCGCTGGGGCCACTTATGTCTTGGCGCTGGCGAACCTAGCTCCGCCGGCGCCGGAAAGCGAGGCGGAATAACCCGAAATCGCCGCTAATCCCCGCGCATCGCCTCCATTCGAGGCACTAGTGCCTCGAATGGAGCGCGAGATCAGGCCCGGTTGGAAAAGACCTGGAAATGCGGAAGCCCCTGACTTGCAGGGGCTTCCGCATAGTGGAGCTAGCCGGACTCGAACCGGCGACCTCCTGGGTGCGATCCAGGCGCTCTGCCAGCTGAGCTATAGCCCCTCGTGCGTGGCTGGGAGGATCGTCCCAGAGGCCTCGCAAGCACAAGGATAACCGCATAGTCTTTAGGTTCCCGGGGACCTCTTATGGGCATTCTGGACGACGCGATCAAAGAGCATCTGGAGCTGAAGCGCCAGCACGGCGCCGGCGAGTCCGAGCTGCAGCAGCTCGAGGACGAGGTTTTCGGCGCCTCGGAGCGGCCTGGGGGCGAGGACTCCGCCTCCGAGGCGCCCACGGAGTTCATGGCGCAGCCCGACCTCGGCGAGCCGAAGGCCGAGGTTGCCGAGGCGCCGGCTGCGGAGGAGGCGCCCGGGCGGCGCCGCCCCTCGGCCGAGATCGCCGACCTGCAGGAGCCGCCAGCCCCGCCGGAGCCCGAGCCCCCCGCCGAGGAGCCCGCGCCGGCGATGGAACACGAGACCATCCCGCCCGCCGGTCCGTCGACCGAGGAGCGCGAGGCGATCGCCGAGCAGCCGACCGAGATGTTCGACGTCGAGGAGGAGCTCGCCGGCGGGGAAGCGCAGGCCCCCTCCGAGGAGGAGCTGATCGAGGAGGAGATGTCCGAGCCGCGCCTCGCTCCGGTCGACCCGCTCTCCGCCGTCGAGGAGGTTGAAGAGGCGGAGGTCGAGGACGAGGAGGCCGAGCTCGAGGACGACGACTTCTGGGACGAGAAGCGGCTCTCCGACGAGCTCGACCAGGCGCTCGAGGCGCCGGTCGAGGACGAGGAGGAGGAGCCCGAGGACGAGGAGGCGCTCTACGAGGACGCTGGGACCGAGGACGAGGAGCCGACGGCCGAAGCGCCGCCGCCCGCCCGCCACGAGGAGGACGTGCTCGAGGAGACGCCCGACTTCCTCGAGGAGACCCCCGAGGACGACCAGCTCTGGTTCGAGCAGAAGCCCCCCAAGGACTTCGACTTCGACGACTGAGCGGTCCCCGCCACGGCCGCCGGCCGCGCCTACACTTTCCACCAGAGGGGCCATAGCTCAGTTGGAAGAGCGTCGCGTTTGCAACGCGAAGGTCGCCGGTTCGAGCCCGGCTGGCTCCATACCGATGAGTTTTGCCGGCTTCGCCGGTCTCTACCTGCAGACCAACCCACCAGCAGGAGGAATGAGATGACCGAGACGACGACCCCTACCACGATCAGCCAGGTTGCCAACGTGATGATCCCCGTCACCGACCAGGACGCGGCGATCGCGTTCTACACCGAGAAGCTCGGCTTCGAGAAGCGGACCGACATGCCCTTCGGCGACGGCAACCGCTGGGTCGAAGTCGCTCCCCCCGGGGCGGCGACGTCGATTGCGCTCGTGCAGCCGCGCGAAGGCGAATCGGCCGGGATCGAGGCCCGCACGGCCTTCGACAGCAAGGACATCGACGCCGACCACGCGGCGCTGCGCGAGCGCGGCGTCGACGTCGACGCCGAGGTGATGCGCATGGGTGGCCCGGTGCCGCCGATGTTCTTCTTCCGCGACCAGGACGGCAACCGGCTGCTGATCGTCGAGCGCAGTTGACCTCGCCGGACCTGCTCGCGGCGGCGCGGGGCGGAGACGAGGCGGCCTTCGGCCGTCTCGTCGAGCCCCACCGGCGCGAGCTGCACGCCCACTGCTACCGCATGCTCGGCTCGGTCCACGACGCCGAGGACGCGCTGCAGGAGGCGATGCTGGGGGCCTGGCGCGGCCTCGAGCGCTTCGAGGAGCGCAGCTCGCTGCGCTCCTGGCTCTACCGGATCGCGACCAACGCCAGCCTCGACGCGATCGAGCGCCGCCCCAAGCGCGTCCTGCCGATCGAGTTCCCGCCGGCCGACCCCGCCGCCGGCCCCGGCGAGCCGCTGGTCGAGTCGGTCTGGATCGAGCCCTACCCCGACGAGGCGATGGGCGTCGAGGACGGCTTCGCCGCGCCCGAGGCCCGCTACGAACTGCGTGAGAGCGTCGAGCTCGCCTTCATCGCCGCGCTCCAGCACCTGCCCGCCAACCAGCGCGCCGTGCTGATCCTGCGCGAGGTGCTCGGCTTCTCCGCCGCCGAGGCCGCCGAGACCCTGGAGACGAGCGTCGCCTCGGTCAACAGCGCCCTGCAGCGGGCGCGCGCCGCGGTCGAGGAGCGGCTGCCGCAGCGCAGCCAGCAGGCGACCCTGCGCACGCTCGGCGACGACGCGGTGCGCGAGCTGGTCGAGAGCTACCTCGAGGCCTGGGAACGCCAGGACGTCGACGCGGTCGTCTCGATGCTCAGCGCCGACGCCGCCTTTGCGATGCCGCCGATGCGCACCTGGTTCCGCGGCCCCGAGGCGATCGGCGGCTTCCTCGCCGCCTCGCCGCTCGGCGGCGAGTGGCGCTGGCGGGCGGTGCGCGTTCGGGCCAGCGGCCAGGAGGCGCTCGCCTTCTACAGCTGGAGCCCCGCGTCGGAGACCTACGAGCGCTTCGCCCTCAACGTCCTCAGCTTCGACGGGGAGCGGCGGGTCTCGGGCGTCGACGCCTTCATCGCCCGCAGCACCGAGAACCCCGACCCGGCGGCCCTCGCCCGCCTGCCCGAGCAGCCCTTCGACCCGGCCTGGCTCGACCTCGCCTTCGAGCGCCTCGGCCTGCCCGCCGAGCTGCGCGACTGAGCTCAGCCGGCGAGCGCCGGCTGCGGCAGGTGCTGGTCGGCGTGGTAGCTGCTGCGCACCAGCGGGCCGGAGGCGACCGACTCGAAGCCGAGCTCATACGCGGCCCGCTCCAGCGCCGCGAACTCGTCCGGGTGCCAGTAGCGCTCGACCGGCAGGTGGTCCTCGGTCGGGCGCAGGTACTGGCCGACGGTCAGCACCTGGACGCGGTGCTCGCGCAGGATGCCGAAGGTCTCGACCAGCTCCTCGAAGCTCTCGCCGAGCCCGACCATCAGGCCGGACTTGGTGACGACGCCGGCGCCGCCCATCTCCTTCGCCGTCCTCAGCACCCGCGCCGAGCGCAGGAACTTGGAGCCGCGGCGCGCCTTCGGGTAGAGGCGCGGCACCGTCTCGACGTTGTGGTTGAAGACGTCGGGCCGCTCGTGGATCACCTTCGCCAGCGGCATCTCCTGGCCGCGGAAGTCGGGCGTCAGCACCTCGACCTTGCAGCCCGGCGCCTGCATCCGGATCGAGCGGATCGTGCCGACGAAGGCGCCCGCGCCGTAGTCGGGCAGGTCGTCGCGGTCGACCGAGGTGACGACGGCGTGGCGCAGCCCCATCCGCTTCACCTGGTTGGCGACGCGCAGCGGCTCGAGCGGGTCGTTCCAGCTCGGCACCCCGGTCTTGACGTTGCAGAAGCCGCAGCGCCGGGTGCAGACGTCGCCGAGGATCATGAAGGTCGCCGTGCCGCGCTCCCAGCACTCGCCGACGTTGGGGCAGTTGGCCTCCTCGCAGACGGTGTGCAGGTTGTCGGCGCCGATCGACGCCTTCAGCCGGCGGTAGGTCGGCCCGCCCGGCGCCGGCACCTTCAGCCAGGGCGGCTTGCGGGCGCGGCGGAAGGGAACGGCGCCGTCGGCCTCGGCCGCGACCCCGCCCGGCTTGGCGCGCGAGCGGGTGACGTGGACGCGCTCGCCCGGCCCGGGCTCGGCCGGCCGCTCGGCGGTCTCTGCGCTGGGCTCGCTCATCCGACCCCGAGCCTAGCGGTGTCGAGTCCCAGCTCCGCCGCCTCGGTCTCCACCGGCTCGCGCCCGTAGGCCTCGCCGAAGCGCGCGGCGACGCTGCCGGAGAAGGCGTCGATGTCCTGCTCCCCGCCCAGCTCGCGCCCCAGCGAGGTCGGCCGCGCTCCCTCGATCCCGCACGCAACGACCCACTCGAACGGCTGCAGGTCGTTGTCGACGTTGATCGCCAGCCCGTGGGTGGTGACGCCGCGGCTGACGTGCACCCCGATCGAGCCGACCTTGCGCGCTTCCGCCGCGCCCGCCGCCGATCCCGGCGGCTCGCCGCGGGTCCAGACCCCGGTCAGGCCCTCGATCGTCCCCGCCTCGACCCCGTGGTCGGCCAGCGCCGCGATCGCCACCCGCTCCAGCCGCCGCACGTACTCCTGGACGTCGTCGCCGTAGGGCTTCAGCGAGACGATCGGGTAGGCGACGAGCTGGCCGGGGCCGTGGTAGGTGACGCGGCCGCCGCGGTCGGTGTCGAACACCTCGATCCCCTGCGCCTCGTACCACTCCACGCCCATCGGCAGCTCCTCGGCGCCGGAGCGCCGCCCCCGCGTGTAGACGGGCGGATGCTGGAGCAGCCAGAGCAGGTCGGGGATCTCGCCCGCCTGCCGCGCTGACTCCAGCCGGCGTTGCGCCGCCAACGCCTCCGCGTAGGGGACGAGGCCGCTGCGCACGACTAGGACTTCCGGGCTCACCGTAGAAATCGTTGCACGGCGCCGCTCTATCCTTGGCGCCCCGCCATGGCCTACGCGAAATCGCTCCGCCCCGACTGGCTTCCCGCCGTCGCCCTCAGCGCCGTCCTCGCCGCCGCGATGCTGGCCTGGGCGCCACCGGTCGGCGACCTCGCCGCGCAGGTCTTCCACGCCGAGCTCTTCCAGCGGATTGGGATGGGGATCTGGAACGGAAGCTGGTACGGCGGCCACTACACCCTCACCTACAGCGTCCTCTTCCCGCCTCTGGGGGCGCTGCTCGGCCCGCGCCTGGCCGGCGCCCTCGCCGTCCTCGCCTCCTCCTACCTCTTCGACCGCCTCGTCCGCGAGCGCTGGGGCGAGGCGGCCCGCTGGGCGACCCTCTGGTTCGGCGCCGGCGTAGTCACCCTCCTAGCCGACGGCCAGCTCACCTTCGCCCTGGGCGTAGCCTTCGCCCTCGCCTCCCTTCGCCTGATGCAGCTCCACCGCCGGAAGCTCACGCTCGTGGCGGCAGCCGGCTGCGCTCTCTCGAGCCCGGTGGCGGCGGTTTTCCTCGCCGGCGTGCTGCTGGCGGGCACGCTCGACCCGGCCACGCAGCTCAGCCGCTTCACCCGCGGGTGGCGTGGGGCTGGGTTCCCCTCCCGGGCAGGGAGGGGTGCCCTGCCCCACGACAGGACCCGCGGCCTGGCGATCTGGGCTGCCTGCATCGCGCTCGGCCTCGTCCTCGCCCTCAACACCGCCTTCCCGGAATCGGGCCTCTTCCCCTTCGCCTTCTCCTCCTACATAGCGATCCCGCTCTGGTGCGGCGGCGCGCTGCTCGTCACCCACGGCCTCGCCCGCGAGGAGCGCCAGCTGCGCCGCGTCCTCCTCGCCTACGTCCTCGCCTCGACCGTGCTCGTGCTGGCGCCCAACCCGCTCGGCGGCAACGCGGTCCGGCTCGGCGCGCTCTTCGGCGGGCCGGTGCTGGCCGCGGTCGTCCTCGCTCGCCGCCCACAGCTCTCGCGCCTCACGGTCGCCGCCCTCGCCCTCACCCTCGTCGGCGGCCTCTACTGGCAGGTGACCGCGAGCGTCAGCCAGATCGCCCGCAGCGTCGACGATCCCTCGACCTCCGCCTCCTACTTCAAGCCGCTCGCCGGCTGGTTGCGCGCCCACGGCGGCGGTGGCGCAAGGATCGAGGTGCCGCCGACCGCAAACCACTGGGAGGCCGCCTACCTGGCGCCGACCTTCGAGCTGGCGCGCGGCTGGCTGCGCCAGCTGGACACCACCCGCGACCAGATCTTCTACGGCGACGACAACCGCGTCGACAGCGGCGCCTACCGGGCTTGGCTGCACGACAACGCGATCCGCTACGTGGCGCTGCCCGACGCCCCGCTCGACTACTCCTCGGTGGGGGAGAGGCGGCTGATCCTCAGCGCCCCGCCCTACCTGGCGCCGCGCTGGCACGACGCCCACTGGCGGGTCTACGAAGTGCGCGACGCGGCGCCGATGGTGCAGCCGCTCGCCGGCGGCGCGGCGACGGTCGGCCGCGTCGGCCATGACGGCTTCGTCCTCGACGTCACCCGGCCGGGCGAGTTCCTCGTCCGCCTCGCCTTCACCCCCTACTGGTCGATCGATCGCGGCCAGGGCTGCCTCTTCCGCCACGGCGAATGGACGTTGGCGCGCGCCACGCACCCCGGCGTCTTCCGCGTAACCGCCGACTTCTCCCTCGGCCGGGCGTGGAACGCGGTGACCGGCGCGAGGAAGACCTGCTGAGCGGTAGCGCCCGGCCCAAACGCAGCGGCTAGGGCTGTCCCGGCGGCAGCCCGGCGTCGCGCATCGCCAGGGCGAACTGCGCGAATTCGTGCTGGAAGTCGTGCAGTTCGAGGGGGTGGCCGGCGCCGTCGGGCGCCGCCGAAGGACCGTTGTCGGCACGCCGTGCCGCGTGTGCATCGGCACGCCACTCGGTCATTTCGTGGCGCAGCTGGCCGCGTCCCTCTATTTCCGTGGACGGCGCGTCCTCGAGCAGGACGCCCAGGTGAGGCGCCTTGCGCACCCGTTCGGGCATCGCCCGCAGGGCGTGCTCCGGATTCGCCGCGAAACGACGCAGGATCGTCGCGATCAGGCTGGTGTGTTCGAAGACGTCGTGTGAGGGCACGTTCCGCACGCGCGGCCCCGCGACCAGAGCAGGCACCCTGACGCCGAGCGTCGTGAAACCCGACCCGTCGTCGGCCACCGGCGGCGGTGTGACATGGTCGTAGAAGCCGCCGTGCTCGTCGTAGACGATCACCAACACGGTGTCCTCCCAATTGGGGCTGTTGGCAAGCGCCTCGTAGATTTCGAGCACCAGCGCCTGCCCGGCCTTGACGTCGGACGGTGGATGGTCATCGTTCGAGTTCGGGTCGTCGATGCTGAGGTCGATGAAGTTGGGATCGATCCAGGAGACGTCGCGAAGATGCCCTTTGGCGGCATCGTCGAGGAAGCTGTCGTGGCCGACGATCGCCGCCTCGGCCGCTCGCGTCTCCAGGCTCAGCTTCTTGCGGTTGAAGTAGGCGAAGTTGTCGCGGTTGATGTGGCGGAAGTCGCGATAGAAGCCGTCGACCGCGCGCAGCGTCGCGGGATCGTGGGAATACCAGCGCCACTGTGAGTCATGCAGCTGGCGGGTGAAGGCGGGGACGTCGAAGATCGGCGCTCCGTCCAGCCCGCCGACGACGGGCAGGCCCTTGATCTCCCTCAGCAGGTCGCCCAGTGGCCCCGGCTTGTGACCCAGGGACGGCGCCGCCTTGCCGGCGATCGAGTAGAGCCGGTTGGGCCAGGTATCGCCGGGGATCGAGGAGTGCCAGGCATCGCAGACGCAGAAGTTGTGGGCGAGGTGGCGGTAGACAGGCAGGTGCTGAGCGCCGTAATGCCCCATCGGCACTTTCAGATAGCGCGGATCGAGCTCGATCGCGTTGCCCTTCTCGTCGGTGCGGGTTGTGGCGAAGTTCCTGACGAAGCCGGTGTTGTCGTCCCGCAACTGCTCGTGCACGCAGGTCGGTGAGTGGCAGGGATCGAGGATCTTCGCTTTGTGCCCCGGTGGCGGCGTGAAGTACGTTTCGCCCGGTCCCCATTCGAACGGCGCGCATGGAGCGCCGCTGGGATATGGGTTCGCCTTCGCCGAGCCGAGCCCGTCGACGTCGAGCCCTTCCAGCTCGAGGAAGCCGAGCATCTGGTCGAAGGAGCGGTTCTCCATCATCAGGACGACGATGTGCTTGACCTGCTGCAGGCGGGCGAGGCTCTGCTGGGTGCCGGCGACGGACGTGGTCTCCGGCGGCGACGGCTGTGGGTTCACGCGGAGCCGCCTACCGTAGGGGGGGCAGTCAGGGCGATCCCTTCCTCACGAGCCTGCTGGCTCGCGGTTTTGACCGCCTCGGCGACGTCGGCCCCCTTTTCCTCGGCCGCTTCTTGCATCGCCGCCTTTTCCTGCTTGGCGATCTTCAGCTCATGTCCCTTGACGGCGGCCTCTCCAACCGCCGCCTCGGACTTCGAGCTGGTGTCGGAGGAGATCTTGATTCCGAGGTAGGCGCCGATGACCGCCGAGATGACCCCGAAGGCCGAAGAGCTGACCGCGACGATCGAGCTGCTCTTTTCTTCGAGTTGCGTGAGAGTGACCACGGCCAGTGCCGCGACCGCGGTGACCCCGGTGACCACGGCGATCAAACCGCCGACTTCTTTCACCGGGTTCCCGCCCGAGCCTGCGAAGCCGCTTCCGCCGTTGCCACGCAGTGAAGCGATCGCCGCCCAACCCAACAGCAGCACCCCCGCCCCGAAGAACACCCCTCCAAGCGGCCTCAGGCTGACGCCGAGCACCGAGGCATTGCTGTCCTTGAGAGCGAAGGCGAGGATGGCGCCAACCAGGGCGAGAAGGAAGCCGACCCCCACCATGTAGTTGATTTTCTTTGCGGCCTTTTCGGCTTTCAGCGCAGCGGCTCGGGCCCCCTGAGCGGCCGCCTCGGCGCTCTCCGCGGCGGCCGCAGCCTTCGCGATCGCTTCTTGGAGCGTTTCAGTCATCCGCCGCCGGCAGCCTGTGGAGATCCAACATGGCGGCACCCTCTCAGATCGGCCCCGACTACACAAGCGTTTTTCAATAGCAGGTGTCTCCCCGACTGAACGTCGAAAGGCGGAGCACACTTCGGAAAGCTAGAGGGCGAGGGAGAGGGGCTCTTCCAAGAGCTCGCGGATCTTCGCCAGGAACTCGGCCGCGGGGGCGCCGTAGAGGATGCGGTGATCGCAGGCGAGGTCGACGGTCATCAGGTGGGCGGTCGATACCTCGCCGTCACGGGCGACCGGCTTCTCGGCGATCGCGCCGACTGCGAGGATCGCCGCCTGCGGCGGATTGATCACGGCCGAGAAGGAGTCGATCCCGTACATCCCCAGGTTGGAGACGGTGAAGGTCGCGCCGGAGAGCTCAGGCGGAGTGATCTGCCCGTCGCGCACCCGCTGCGCAAGTTCGCGCGACTCGATCGCGATCTGCCGTAATCCCTTGCGGTCGGCGTCGAACACCGTCGGCACGACGAGCGCGTCCCGCGCGGCCACCGCGACGCCGACGTTGACCCGCGAGTAGAGCTCGAAGCGCCCGTCGCGGTAGGCGCCGTTCGCCCGCGGGTGCTCGCGCAGCGCCAGCGCGCAGGCCTTGACGACCATGTCGTTGAACGAGGGCACGACGTCGCCCTCGATAGCGCTCCCCTTCAGCAGCGCCCGCCCGTGGACGGCCCGGCTCATGTCCACCTCGGCCCGCAGGTAGAAATGCGGCGCGGTCGCCTTCGACTCGGACATGCGACGGGCGACCGTGGATTGCAGCTTGCTCGGGTCTTCGTAAGAGATGGAACCCCTGGCGGTCTCGACCGCGGGTCCTGCCGCGGGGGTCGGAGCACCCTCCTGGCCCTGCGCGCTGCTCCGGGCGCCGGGACCTTGCGTGGTGAGGGCCGCGGCCTTGCCCTCCGCAGCCTCCGGGCTGGCGGAGGGTGCCCCGACCCCCACGTCACCCGCGGAAGACGCCGCCCGCTCCACGTCAGCTTTCACGATGCGACCGCCAGGACCTGAGCCGTGAAGCTGCCTGAGATCGAGCTGGCGATCCCGGGCGAGCCGACGGGCGAGGGGGGAAGCTTTGGGGCGTTGGCCGCCATTGCCTTCGTCCGCGGGTGGCGTGGGGTTGGGTTCCTCCCCCGCAGCTTGCAAGGGGGAGGTGCCCTGCCCCACGACAGGACCCGCGGCCAAGCCCATGGCCCCTGAGCCGTCAACCTCACCCACCCGCGCGATCGGCGTGCCGATCGGCACCGTCTCGCCCTCCTGCACCAGCACCTCGCTCAGCGTCCCCGCGACGTCGCTTTCGTAAGCCATGTTCGCCTTGTCCGTCTCGATCTCCACCAGCTCGTCCCCGACCGCCACCTCGTCGCCTACGGCTTTGAGCCATTGGAGGACAGTCCCCTCCTCCATCGAGTCGGACAATCTCGGCATCACGATGTCAGGCATCAGATCGAACCCTCCAGGGCCGCCAGCGCCGCGTGGACGACGTGCTCGGCGTGCGGCATCGCCGCCTGCTCGAGCCGGCGCGAGTAGGGCATGTGGACGTCGGCGCCGGTCACCCGCTGCACCGGCGCGTCGAGGTGGTCGAAGGCCTGCTCGGTGATCAGCGTCGCCAGGTTGGCGCCGACGCCGCCGTGAGGCCAGCCCTCCTCGACGATCACCGCACGGTTGGTCTTGCGCACCGAGTCGAGGATCGTGTCGAGGTCGAGCGGGCGCAGCGTGCGCGGGTCGATCACCTCGGCCTCGGCCCCGTGCTCGTTGGCCAGCGTCCGCGCCGCCTCCTCGGCGACCTGCGCCATCTTGAGGATGCCGACGATCGTCACGTCGGAGCCCTCGCGCCGCACCGCCGCCTCGCCGAAGCGCAGCACCTCCTCGTCGCCGTCGGGCACCTCGCCGCGGGCGCCGTAGAGGCTCTCGTGCTCGATGAAGACCACCGGGTTGTCGTCGCGGATCGCCGCCTTCAACAGCGCCTTGCCGTCGGCGGGCGTCGAGGGGCAGGCGACGAGCAGCCCCGGCACCTGCAGGAAGAGCGACTCGAAGCTGTGCGAGTGGGTCGGGCCGAGCTGGTGGCCGCCGCCGCCCGGCATCCGGATCACCATCGGCACCCGCGCCTGGCCGTTGAACATGTAGGGGATCGCGGCGGCGTGGTTGACGATCTGGTCGAGCGCCAGCAGGGCGAAGTTGACGGTCATCAGCTCGACCACCGGCCGCAGCCCGCCCATCGCCGCGCCGACCCCGGTGCCGACGATCGTGTTCTCGGAGATCGGCGTGTCGCGCACCCGCCGCTCGCCGAACTCCTCGAGCAGCCCTTCGGTCACCTTGAACGCGCCCTGGAAGACGCCGACGTCCTCGCCCATGACGAAGACCGCCTCGTCGCGGCGCATCTCCTCGGCCATCGCGTCGCGCAGCGCCTCGCGCATCCGCAGCGTCGCCATCAGTCCTCGACCTCCTCGGCCGACCTCGGGCTCGATCCCCAGCTCGGCGTCGCCGTCCACCGCCGGGTTGGGACGCGGGCCGTCGGGCTGCCCGGCGTAGGCGGCGCCCGCCTCGGCCAGCTCACGCGCGGCGGCCGGCATCCCGGCCTCCTCGTGCTCGCCGCGGTGCGGCTCGGGGCTGCGCTCGTCGACCGCGTACCAGCCGGCGTCGCTGTCGACGACGTAGAGGTTCTCGTAGAGGCTGTCGAGCGCCGGCTCGGGCGAGGCGTCGGCGAACTCGACCGCCTCGCGCACGGCGGCGTCGGCCTTGTCGCGCACCTCCTGCACCTCGCGCTCGCCGAGCACGCCGGCCTCGACGCAGCGCCGGGCGAAGGCCTCGATCGGGTCTTTGCGCTGCCACTCCTCGACCTCCTCGCGCTCGCGGTAGACCTCCGGGTCGGCGGCGGAGTGGCCGCGGTAGCGGTAGGTGATTACCTCGAGGATGCTCGGGCGGCGCTCCTCGCGCGCCAGCCGGATCCCCTCGGCGACGGCCTCGCGCACCGCGATCACGTCCATCCCGTCGATCTGCCCGCCGGGGATGCCGTAGCCCTCGGCCTTCTTCGCCAGGTCGGTCTGGGCCGAGTGGCGCTCGACCGCCGTTCCCATCCCGTAGAGGTTGTTCTCGACCAGGAAGAAGACCGGCAGGCTCCAGAGCGCCGCCAGGTTGATCGTCTCGCCGAAGTTGCCGGTGTTGGAGGCGCCGTCGCCGAACATGCAGACGGTGACCGTGTCCTCGCCCTTGTACTCGGAGGAGAGGGCGAGCCCGGCGGCGATCGGCAGGTTGCCGCCGACGATCCCGTAGCCGCCCATGAAGCGGTGCTCGCGGTCGAAGATGTGCATCGAGCCGCCGCGTCCTCCGCTGGTGCCGTCGACGCGGCCGAAGAGCTCGGCCATCACCCGCTTGGGGTCGGTGCCGCGGGCGATCGCGTGGCCGTGCGTGCGGTAGGTGCCGATCAGGTAGTCCGCGTCGCGCATCACCGAGGTCGTGCCGACGATCGTCGCCTCCTCGCCGATCCCCAGGTGGAGGAAGCCGCCGGCTTTGGCCCGCTGGTACTGGCGACCGGCCTCCTCCTCGAAGCGGCGGATCAGCGCCATCCGCGCGAGCAGTTCGTAACAGGCGGCGGCGTCGGGCAGGTCGGCCATCGAGGCCACCTTAGCTCGCGACCGCGACCGCCTCCTCGACGCGATCGTCGCCCCAGAAGACCTCGTCGCCGACGGCGATCGAGGGGACGCCGATCACCCCCAGCTCGGCCGCCCGATCGGTCGCCTCGCGCAGCGCTCCCTTGACCGCCTCGGTCTGCACCGCCTTGATCACCGCGTTGGGGTGCAGCTCGCAGGCCGCGGCGGCGATCAGCACGTTGTCGTGCTCGCTCAGGTCGCGGCCGGCGGCGAAGGCCTGGCGGAAGGCGGCGAGGGCAAAGGAGACGCTGCGGCCGGTCTGCTTGGCGAAGGTCGCGGCCCGCATCGCGACCAGCGTGTTCCCCGGCCAGGGCTCGGGCCAGGCGAGCCGCGGCAGCCCGTAGGCGGCGGCGCGCCGCTCGACCTCGGCGATCCCCTCCTCGCGCCCCGGCCCGTTCGCCCACGAGTCGCGGCCGAAGCGCTGGAAGAGGCCGCCGAGCAGGATCGGCTGCCACTCGGGCTGCTCCAGCTCGGCATCGGTGAAGAGGCCGCTGATCCGCTCCGCGGTCAGCCAGGCGTACGGGGACCCGAGGTCGAAGTAGAAGGTCGCCCTAGGCGTGGATTGCCCAGCCATCGACCGCGCGCGCCGCTTCGAAGATCGCCTCGGAGATCGTCGGGTGGGGATGGACGATCCGCGCCAGCTCCTGGTAGCCGCCCTCCAGCTCCATCGTCGCGACCAGCTCCGCGATCATGTCGCAGGCGCGGTTGCCGACGATGTGGGCGCCGAGGATCTCGCCGTACTTGGAGTCGACGACCAGCTTGACCAGGCCGTCTTTGTCGTCGTAGACGGTCGCCGCGCCGACCCCGCCGAGCTTCAGCTTGCCGACCTTGACGTCGTGCCCGGCCTCCTTGGCCGCAGCCTCGGTCAGGCCGACGCTGGCCACCTGCGGCTGGCAGAAGGTCGCGCCGGCGATCAGGTTCTGGTCGACGGGGTGGGTCTCGGCCCCGGCGGCGCGCTCGACCGCGACGACGCCCTCCTCCGATGCCTTGTGGGCGAGCGCCTTGGCGTTGACCAGGTCGCCGATCGCGAACACCTTCGGGTTCGAGGTCTGGCCGTACTCGTCGACCTTGACCTTGCCGCGCTCGGCCAGCTCGACCCCGGCCGCCTCGAGTCCCAGGCCCTCGACGTCGGCGGCGCGGCCGCCGGCGACGCAGAGGTACTCGACCTCGGCGCTCTCGCCGCCGTACTTGAAGCTCACCGAGCCCTCGCCGGCGACGACCTCCTCGACCGGGGCGCCGGTGGAGATCGCGATGTTCTGCTTCTTGAAAGCGCGCTCGACCACGCGGGCCATGTCCTTGTCCTCGGCCGGCAGGATCTGGTCGAGCATCTCGATCAGGAGCACCTCGGTGCCGAAGCGGCCGTAGGCGGAGGCGAGCTCGCAGCCCGAGGCGCCGGCGCCGACCACCGCGATCTTCTTCGGCTGCTCGGGCAGCGACCAGGCGCCCCAGGTGTCGAGGACGCGGCCGCCGAACTCGACCCCGGGGATCGGCAGCGCGACCGAGCCGGTCGCGAGGACCACCGTCCCGGCCCCGTAGACCTCGCCGTCGACCTCGACGTCGGCCTCGGCGGTGAGCGACCCGTGGCCCTGGATCGTCGTCACCTTGTTTTTCTCCCAGAGCATCTTCACCCCGCCCGAGAGGGAGGCCGAGACCGCGGCGCGGCGCTCGCCGAGCGCCTTCCAGTCGATCGAGGCGCCCTCGACGACGAGCCCCAGCTCGGCGCCGTTGCGGGCCTGGTCGTAGAGCTCGGCGGTGTGCAGCACGGTCTTCGCCGGGATGCAGGCGTAGTTGAGACAGCGGCCGCCCGGTTTGTCGCGCTCGACCACGGCGGTCTTCTTGCCCAGCTGGGCGGCGCGAATCGCGGCGACGTAGCCGCCGGGCCCCCCGCCGATGACGATCACGTCATACGAATCCGCCACGACTCGTGAGCCTATAGAAGCCTGAAGGTTTACTCGCGGGTCGGCATCTGGATCCGCGCCATCGCCTTGACCATGAAGTAGAAGAAGGTGCCGGAGACGGCGAGGAGGCCGAGGGTGGCGGCGAACTGGGCGACGCTCGCCGCCTGCACGGCGAGGCCGAAGACGGCGCTGAAGATGAGGAAGACGAGCAGCAGCTGGAAGCCGAGCACCGCCCAGTAGCGGGCGCGCCACATGCCCCAGGCCATGATCCCCATCAGCAGGGCCGGGGCGAGCACCTGGGCGAGGTGCGGTTTGCTCCCTTCGACCTTGACCCCCCCGAGGTAGCCGGCGAGGATCGAGAGGCAGACGAGGGCGGCGACCGCGGCGCCGATCGTCACCACCAGCGGGCGCTCGCCCGCGGCCAGCGGCTCGAGGCGCTCGCGCGCCTCCTCGTTGCGCTGCTCGGCGCGGGCGTAGCCGCGCTCCATCCGCTCGCGCGGGGTCGGCGCCGCGCCGCGGCGCTTGCGCTTCTGCGGGGCGCCGGGCTCCTCAGGCACCGGGCGGCGCCTCCCCGAGCGGGGCGAGCGCGCCACGCAGCTCCCCGGCGACCGCGGCCGGGTCGGCGGCGTCGCGGATCGCCCGTACGACGCCGAGCCGCTGCGCGCCCGCCTCGACCACCTGGGCGGCGTTCGAGGGGTCGACGCCGCCGATCGCGAAGAACGGATGGGGCGCGTTCGCCGCCGCGTGCTCGACCAGGCCGAGCCCGACGCCGGGCCGTCCCGCTTTCGTCGGCGTCTCCCAGATCGGTCCGACGCTCACATAGTCCACAGGCTGCCCGGCCGAGGCCGACAGCTGCTCCTCGGAATGGGTCGAGAGGCCGAGGATCGCCTCCGGCCCGAGGATCTCGCGCGCCTGCGCCGCGGCGACGTCGTCCTGGCCGACGTGGACCCCGTCGGCGTCGCAGGAGCGCGCCAGGTCGGGATCGTCGTTGACGACGAAGAGGGCGCTGTAGGTGTCGCAGAGGCGTCGGAAGGTCTGCGCCGAGCGTTCGATCTCGTCCCGTCCCAGCTCCTTCTCGCGCAGCTGGACGATGTCGACGCCGCCGCCGAGGGCGGCGCGCAGCAGCGCTTCGGGGTCCTCGCCGCGCGGCAGCGCCTCGCAGACGAAGTAGAGGCGCGCGGTGCGCAGCCGCTCGCGGCGCAGCGGACCTTTCGCCTCCGGGGGAGCCAAGCTCATCGCTCGATTATGGCCTGCGCGGCTCGCCGGAGGGGTAGCATCGAGGATGAAACGGGAGCCGCTGGCGCACAGAGGTGCGCCGAGGCTGAGAGGGTGGCATCGAGGCCGCCGACCGTCTGACCTGATCCGGGTAATGCCGGCGGAGGCAAGCGTGAGCAGCAACTCATCCGGGCAGCACAGCTTCGACGCGGTGGTCCTCGGCGCCGGCGTGGTCGGCCTTTCTTGCGCCTGGCGGCTGGCGCAGCGCGGCGCCCGCGTGGTGCTGGTCGAGCGAGAGCGGGGATTGGCCGGCGCGACCCGGGTCGCCGCCGGGATGCTGGCGCCGGTGGGCGAGCTGGCTTTCGGCGAGCCCGAGCTGCTGAAGCTGACCCTGGAGGCGGCGGAGCTCTATCCGGGATTCGTCGCGGAGGTCGAGGCGGCGAGCGGCCGCCCCACCGGGTACACGGCCTGCGGCGCCCTCCACGTCGCCCTCGACCGCGACGAGGCGGCCGAGCTGCGCCGCGTGCACGAGCTGCAGCGCTCGCTGGGGCTCGGCGCCGAGTGGCTGCCGCCGCGCCGCTGCCGCGAGCTGGAGCCGGGCCTGACGCCGTCGTTCAACGGCGGCGTCCACGCCCCGGGCGAGGCGGCGGTCGACCCGCGGGCGCTGGCGGCGGCGCTGGCCTCCGCATGCGACACGGCCGGCGTGGAGAGCCGCTGGGGCGCGGAGGTGACGGAGGGCCTGTTCGACGGCGAGCGCCTCGCCGGCGTCCGCACCGCGGGCGCCGGGGAGCTGCGCGCCCCGGCGGTCGTCCTCGCCACCGGCGCCTGGTCTGGCCGGGCGGAGTGGCTGCCCGAGCACGCCTGTCCGCCGGTGCGACCGGTCAAGGGCCAGGTCCTCGAGCTGCGCGCCCGCGCCCGCGCCGCCCCCTGCACCCGCATCGTCGCCTCCGAGCGCGTCTACCTGGTGCCACGGCCGGACGGCCGCCTGATCGTTGGCGCCACCGTCGAGGAGCAGGGCTTCGACACGGCGCCGACCGCGGGTGGCGTCCACGAGCTGCTCCGCGAGGCCTACCGCCTGCTGCCCGAGGTCGCCGAGATGGAGCTGGTCGAGGCGACCGCCGGCCTGCGGCCGGGCACGCCCGACAACCTCCCGCGGGTCGGCCGGGCGCCGCTCGACGGCCTGATCTGGGCCACCGGCCACTACCGCAACGGCATCCTCCTCGCGCCGCTGACCGCCAACGCCGTCGCCGAGCTGTTGGAGAGGGCGCCCGTATGAAGATCATGCTCAACGGCGAGCCGCTCGAGCTGTCCGAGGGGGCGACGCTGGCCGACGCGGTGGTCGAGAGCGGCGCGCCGAACGCCGGCCGCGGCGTCGCCGTCGCGCTCGAGGGCGAGGTCGTGCGCCGCGTCGACTGGGAGGCGATCGTCCTCGCCGATGGCGCCCGGGTCGAGGTGCTCGCGGCGATCCAGGGTGGCGCCGGGGAGGCGGAGGACGGCTGGGAGCTGGGCGGGCGCCGCTGGTCCTCGCGGCTTATCGCCGGCACCGGGGGGTTCCGCTCGCTCGAGCAGATGGAAGCGGCGCTGGCCGCCTCCGGCGCGGAGATCGTCACCGTCGCCCTGCGCCGCGTCGACCCCGGCGCCGAGGGCTCGGTCCTCGACGTCGTCGAGCGGCTCGGCCTCTTCGCCCTGCCCAACACCGCCGGCTGCTTCACCGCCCGCGACGCGGTCCGCACCGCCCGGCTCGCCCGCGAGGCCTTCGGCACCGAGTGGATCAAGCTCGAGGTGATCGGCGACGACCGCACCCTCTACCCCGACGCGGTCGAGCTGCTCGACGCCGCCGAGACGCTGGTCGGCGAGGGCTTCACCGTCCTCCCCTACACCAACGACGACCCGATCCTCGCCCGCCGCCTCGAGGAGGCCGGCTGCGCCGCGGTGATGCCGCTCGGCTCGCCGATCGGCTCCGGCGCCGGCATCCGCAACCCTTACAACATCCAGATCGTCGCCGAGCGCGCCACCGTGCCGGTGATCCTCGACGCCGGCATCGGCACCGCCTCCGACGCCGCCCTGGCGCTGGAGCTGGGCTGCGACGCGGTGATGGCCGCGAGCTCGATCTTCGGCGCCGCCGACCCGCCGGCGATGGCCCGCGCCCTGCGCGCCGCGGTCGAGGCCGGCCACGCCGCCCGCCACGCCGGCCGCATCCCGGTGCGCACCCACGCCGAGGCCTCCACCCCCGAAGAGGGCCTGCCGGAGTTCTCCTGACCCGCCCGGCGCGCCGCACGACCGCTCGCCGATCCCTCTACCATGGCCAGCGCGCCCCTGTAGCTCAGTTGGTTAGAGCGGCGGCCTTTTAAGCCGCGCGGCGCGGGTTCGAATCCCGCCGGGGGCATTGACGACAAAGGGCATTCTAGCGCCCGATGCCGTCATCAACGACCGAGATTGACTCGACGGCTTGGTCCCGTGGGTACCACATTTGGGTACCAAGCGGCGGCTAAGCGACCGAGCCCGCACCCTCTTTCGCGGCTTTCAGGTGGCTGCCTGCCAGCCGCCGAAACGGTTGTAGACGGTGTTCGCCGAAAGCGAATCTGCACCAACGTTTGCGCGGCAGGGATCGGTAGCTCCAAATACGCTGCCCTCACCGTGTCTGCCGCCGCCCGCTATCTGTCGATGAATCGCAAGCATGCGCTTGTGGCGCTCGGCGCCGCGGCCGTCGGGTTCACGATCGGGCTTTACCTGCTCGACCCTCACACGCAGGGGGCCGGAGGGCCGGAAATCGTCGAATTCGAGTTTGCGGGCAGCCGTTCGCGTGCCGCGCAGATCATGCTCGAATGGGGAGCGGAAGGCCGAAGACTGGCACGCCTCGGCCTCCTGCTCGACTACGGCTACATGCTGTCCTACGGGCTGTTCTTCGCGCTCGCCGGCTTCGCGATCCGCGACGCCGCGCGGGAGCGGGGCTGGCGCCGCACGGCGAAGGCCGGGATCGTGGTCCCCTACTTTGCGCTCGCCGCCGCCTGTTTCGACGCGAGCGAAAACGCGGCGTTGCTGCTCACTCTCGGGGGACACGGAGGCAATTTCGCGCCGCCGTTCGCCACCGTCTGCTCGAGCATCAAGTGGCTTCTCATAGGCAGCGCGATCCTCTACGCGCTCTGGGGCTCCCTGCTCCTGCTTAGGACGCGTCTGCGCGGCTCAGCTCGTCCCGCAGATCGGGTACAAGTCGAGGGAGAGGCAAGGCGCTGATAGAGAAGCTGGAACGACTGATCGGCGCCGTCCCGAATCCGGCGGTCGACAGGGATGCGCTCCTTGCGTTACGAGATCCCACGAACGCGCTGACGGGAGACCTGGCAGCACGGCTGCACACAAACGCCGGGTGGAGCAGCATGCCGCTTCGCGATCTTCTTCCAGGTCTTTCCTTGCTCGATGCGCCGAACTTCTTGATTCGACTCCCACTGCGAGCCGCAAACCCACTACTGCGAGTTAACGTGGGGTCACTGAAGGCAGTGGCGGCGATCACGCCGGATACGATCTTCCAGGTTCCCCGCATCGGCACGGAGACCGGCGAGGAAATCCTGGCGGTAACGCTCAGCGAGTGGGCAATGGCCTACTTGGACGAGGGCGGGCCAACACGAGTGGAGCCTCGGTCGAGCGGAGGGGAGGCTGCGAAGCTCAAGCCCACCCCACACGCTCTGGCGAAGGTTTTTGCGCGGATCGAACGAGCCACGGCCTTTGAGGCGTACCGGCGCCGCCAGCTTGATCCCTGCCCGATCCCGACGCAATCAGAGGTGGCCGTCGATCTCGGCATCCCCTCCGAGCGCGTGGCGCACTATGAGAGAACGATCCGCGGCATGCTTGAGAAGCAGATGCGAGACAAGGAGTCACCGTTTTCGGCTGTGGCCGACTACCTGCGAGATCGCCTCGGACCACTCAGTCGGCCCCATGACTTGAGCGACGCAATAGCCACAATCGACCCAGCCGAACGGACGATGCCAGAGAGCATGCCTCACCGACGCGCACTTCTGCTTCAGCTTGCAGGTTTCCGTGTTTCGGCTGAGTGGGTCGTCGACGTCGAGATCGAGGGCATCATCGAGGCGCTGCTCAGAGGGCTCACCGAGAGCGGCCCCGCCGAGCTAGATGCCCTCGCCCGTCAGCTCGCGCGGCTCGGAGTACGGGAAGAGCTGCGGTTCTCGTGGATCGTTGGGCAGCCTGGCTTCAGGGTGGTCGATGGCGATCTCGTGCGAATCGACAACGATTAGCCAACGACCGCCGGATGCCTGCTGAAAAGCGCACCAGCCGAGCGCGGCGGCCGTTGTGATGATCTGCCAGATTTCTCCGGGATTCCGGCCGCCGCGCTCGGCTGGTGCATTGAATCTACGACACCCAGGTCGCAAGACCTTTCTGAGTTGGCCGAATTGACATGAAAAGGGCGGGCCCGAAGGCCCGCCCTAGTGGCTTGTCAGCCAGCTGGCTGACAAGCGTCACGTCAGACCTTATTTAGCCCAGTTGCCGTTTTCACCCGGTGGGCACCCAGCCTTCCCGGGTTCGGAACAGGTGAAGGTAACCGTGCCACTTGCGTTACGCGTAATTTCGAATTCGATGCCAGTTGCCGATTCAGAAGCCACGGTAAATTGTTTGGGACCGAGGTTGCTGATCTTAATGATGTTGTTTTTTTCCCCTGAATCCACGAGGGTTGGCTCGATGTTGTGGAGTTCTTCGGCACTCGGACCACCGTTGGCGTTGTACACGCCGCCGTTTTCGGTCGCCCACGTCTCCATCGACGTCTCAGCCGTCCGGGCTGCGGACTTGGCCTGGGCGTCGGTGGCCTTTTCCCGCTGGTTGAAGAAGGCGGGGATCGCGATTGCGGCGAGGATGCCGAGGATAAGCATGACGACGAGAAGCTCGATCAGCGTGAAGCCGGCCTCGCTCTTCTCACCGCTTAGCCGGGCGCCTATTTTGGCCCGGAGATTCTGGATAAACATAGGTCCTCCTGTGGTCCTATCGGTTTAGCCAGAGCCCCGTCGCGTACAGCCACGTGGTGTCCTTTGACCCCGGTGGTAGCCCGGCCGGCTCCCGGATGGGAGCCCCGAAGGCTTTGCGCCCCCGCCTCGCAGCGGGTTTGCCTTTAGCACCAAGGCACTGGCAGCATTTGCGCTCCAATCATCGACCGCTCAGGTGCGACCTTTAGCGCTTTTCATGCCGACTTCCGAAAGCCCGATTTTTTTCTTGGGCGGCTAATAAAAGTGGGGTCGGGCCATACCGAAAAGCGCAAGGGTCTCCGCAAGCCGCCCGATTTCGACGGGACCAAATGCGACATCCGTCCGTGTCAATCGCCCAACGAAAAAGGGACCCCCAGCCCTGACGCCAGTGATAGGACACATGGCGGCAGCATCGCTGGGAGCCCCTCAATGTTTCTCCGTCAACCACGATACAGGTTGGCGCACAGCTCTCAATTCTTGTTCTCGCACTGGGCGGCAAGACCCGCAACCGATTACCAGCCGAGTCGAGACGAGATTCGTTGGTGTTTCGCCAGCTTGCTCGAATCAGGTGGAGTAACGCGACTGGCGGTGCCGTAGCTTTCCGTTTGAGTCGGGATCGTCGAGGTTTCATCCTCGGGTGTTCGCCTCCCATCAAGCCACCAGGAGATGTGGCACCCGAGCGGGCGATCCCTCCTCCCATAAACGAGGGGCGGGCGGACGAGCTGACGACCGCCCGCCCCTGTCTTCACGGCATCAGCCGTTCTTGGCGATGTAGAGCATCGGCAGAACAACCCGCTCAGTCTTGAGCACCATGCGATCACCTCCTCCCATCAGCTCGCTTTCCGCGAGCTGCAAGAATCCTCGAAAGTTCTTGAGCGATCAAGGCTGGAGGGCGCATCGTACGAGCGACCACCGCAAGAGTTGCTTAACTACTCGGCGCTTCGATACCCAATATGTTCCCAAGGGGAAAGCCCGTGGTTCCGCAACAAAGAAAGGCTCGGGAGAGGTGACTGGCAAGGGCAAAGGCAGGAGCGACCGAAGCACGGGCAAAGGCACCCGGAAGGCCAAACCGAAGGGCAAGGCCAAACGGAAAACGAAAGGGAAGCCGAAGCGGAAATACCCCTCCTACCAGGGCACCACGGAGGAAGCGAGAAAACGGGCGGCGGGCCTCATCCCCAGCCCGAACTACGCAATCATTGCCAGTGATCCGCTGAAAGCGCAGATCGTCGCGGTGGCGCTCCAGCGCCTCTACTCACCCAGCGAATACGCCAGGGAGTCAGGCGTTTCGCTAGGGGTGGCGTCCTACGCCTTCAAAGTGCTGAGGGAAAAAGGCATCCTCGAACTGGTCGAGACGATCCCTATCCGCGGCTCGACGCTCAAGCACATGTACCGCGCAACCGAGGCCGCCATTGTCAGCAATGCTGATTGGGGCGATCTAAGCGAGGCCATGCACCCGGTGTTCACCGGGACGATCCTCCAAGACTTCAGCGCTCGCGTCACGCAAGCGATTGAGACCGGCCACCTGTTTTCCCGCGACGACTTCTGTCTGTATTGGGCGCCGCGCGACCTGGACGAGATTGCGTGGCGTGAGCAGGTCGAGATCTACAACTGGTGCATCGAAGCATCCGAGCAGTTGGAGGTCGATACGGTCAACCGACGAGCCAACGGCAAAGGGGAGGGCAGCTTCCACACGACCTTCGCAATAGCAGCCTTCCCTTCGCCGACTCACGACGAGTTCAAAAAGCACAAGACAAAGAGAAAGGGGAAATCGAAACCCCCGGGAAAGGAAAAGGCGAAAGGTTCGCCTGCCAAAGCCAAGCGCGCTGGCAAGGGGGGCGCGAAAGCAAAAGGCAAAGAGGGGAAGGCGTGAGTTCGCCACCAAGGCGAGCCGCCGTCGAGCACGGCGCTCGCTTGGACATCCTCTGTTGCCTCGCGGAGACGGAGCCGCTTGCGGTCGAGCAGGTGAGCGGCAGGACGGGGATGCATCCGGCGTGGGCGACATACCACCTGCGAATCCTTGACACGTTCGGCATCGTCGGAAGGAAACGGCGTGGGGAGTGCGGGCAGACGCTTTATGTGGCGCGCCTGGACGAGCAGCCGGTTTGGGTGACGGTGGCTGTCCATGCTCACCGGTCGCGAGGTTGACGATGGAGATCGTCACTATGTGCCTTGGCTCGTGGGCGGAAGTCGCGGCGACCCTGGCAGCGGTCGGAGGACGCTACAAGGCACCGCTTCGCGGGCCTCGCTGACGCGCCCTCGTTGCACTCGGGTTCCGCGCCTCCTTGGCCGCTGCTGTTCGCTCGGCGACTTCCGCCCACGAGCTCAGGAGGTGCGTGATGAGCGCCAGCGCGATTCAAAAAGCTACGACCCACCAACCCTGCGAACTCGGCCAATACGCCCTTTCCGATGAAGCGCGAGTGCTGATCGGCCGCTTGATCGAGGGTGTCCTTCATGTCTTCGACCTTCCCCGCGACAGGGGCGGTCGGCGCTACTTCGTCGAGGCCGGTTTCGAGTCTGACCGAGAGCTGGCCGTCCTCCTCGCCGACTACCGCCGCCAGGCCAAGCGGCTCGGAGTCTGCCCGATGAGTCGCGAGGCAATCGGTCGGGCGCTCCACAGGGACCCGGCGGGGCCGACTCCGCCCCAGGATGGCACGCCCTCGCGGGCGTGCGGGGGCTCCGTCGATCGGCCCCGCACCGAGCGGCGCCAAGAGCGAAGGAGGACCCCACCATGACTCACCCACAGGCGTGCCCAGAATGCCTGCGCCGCGCAAGACTCCTAGCCCACCTCACCCCCTACATCGAGAAGGAGGCTGGTGGCGCTCCGGCCGGGCGCGCACCCGAACTGCTTCGCCTCGGCAACGCGGACCTGTCCGCAGTCGTTGCTCCGCAGGTTGCCACCCAGATCCTCTCCCAGGTCGAGGCCGTATCGGAGGACCGGCTAGGAGCCGAGCTTGAGCAGTCGGGCTGCTGGTGTTGTTGCCGACACGACTCGCAGTTCCCGGTCGGTCTGCGTGACGCCGCCGATGCGCCTTGGGCGCTGTTCGGCAAAGGCAATCCGGCGCTGCTGGCCAAGCTGGTCCCCGACGGTGCGGTGACGGTCGTGGGGGCGAGGCGAGCCAGCAACTATGGCCGCGAGGTCGCGCGCGAGCTCGGTCGCGAGTTGGCCGGTGCGGGCCTCATCGTCATCAGCGGCCTCGCCTTTGGCATCGACGCCTGCGCACATCGCGGCGCGCTTGACGGCGGGCCGACCGTGGCCGTGCTCGGCTGTGGCGCCGATGTCGCCTACCCGGCCGCCCACCGATCGCTTTGGCGGCGGATCAGCGAGAGCGGCCTCGTGCTCTCGGAGCTGCCGCCCGGCTGTAGCGCTTGGCGCTGGACCTTCCCCGCCCGCAACCGGATCATGGCGGCGCTGTCGGGGATGACGGTCGTGGTCGAGGCGGCGGAGCACTCTGGCTCGCTCATCACTGCGGATCTCGCCGCGGATCTCGGCCGGGAGGTCGGCGCCGTGCCCGGGCCGGTCAACTCGCGGCTCTCGACCGGCACGAACGAGCTGCTCACCGGAGGCGCCTGCCTTGTCCGCGAGGCCCAGGACGTGCTCGACGCGATGCTCGGGCCGGGTGTGAGGCCGACGTGTCCTTCCGGGCCGCGACTGAACCACACCCAGCGCGAGGTTCTGAACGCGCTGAACGACGGCGCGCAGAGCGTCGGGGAGGTGGCCAGCGACGTCGGGCTCTCCGAGGAGGAGGCCAGCGTCACCCTGGCGACCCTCGAGGCGCTCGGCTATGCCGAGTGTGACTCGAAGCCCACCTACAGCTCCTCCGGCCTCGAACCACCGTCAGAGGACTGAGGTGCGCGGGAGCGAGCGGGTGAGTGCCCACGTCCCTCTGCGGGGCCGACTCCGCCCCAGCTTGGCACGCCCTGACGGGCGTGCGGGGGCTCCGTCACCGGCCCCGCAGAGGGCGGGGCCCTCCGTGAAAGGACGGCCATGCCTGTCTCGACCCCTCCAGCTTCCGCACCCTCGCAGGGCAAGCGCTCGGCGCTCACGGGCGCCGCCCTCAGCGATGAAGTCTTCGACTCCTCGCCCTCCCTGCTTCGTCCGAGCCGCGGCGACAAGAGCACCGTCGCCGGCCTTCAGCAGTTCTTCTCGCCGCCCGAGGCAGCCGAGCTGATCACCGCGGTCAACGGCCGCGAGCACTCCACTCTTGACCTGACCGCGGGCGACGGCTCCCTGCTCGCCGAGGTTGAGCCCGACTTTCGCTTCGGGGTCGAGATCGACGCCGATCAGGTGAAGGCGGGCGCCTATGAGGCGATCCAAGGCGACGTGCAACGTGCCTACCCGCTGCTGCGGCTGCTGCGCACGCAGTTCCCCCGTGTGGCCTGCAACCCGCCCTTCGGCCTCGACTGGCAGATGAACGGGCGCAGGGAGAACTCGATGGTCGCGACCTGGCGCATGGCCAACGTCTTGCTCGCCGAGCGCGGCGCGGGCGCTTTCATCGCCGGGCGCGACCGCTTCGCCCGCGACGTGCTCTCGCGCCCCGACGCCGCCGGCGTCTACGCGCTGGTCGAGTGCAAGGACCTCTTCGAGGGCGTCGAGCTGCCCTGCGTGATCGCCTTCTTCGTCCTCGCCGGCAACGTCGAGGAACCTCGCGAGGGAGGGCCGCTGTGCCTCAAGGCGTCCCGTGAGGAGCTGCCGGGACTCGCCGAGGAGATCCGCTTTGAGCGCCAGCGGGTCGCCTCCTGGGTCCACGACCCTTCTCGCTGCGGCTTCCAGACCGCCCTGGCCGAGACGTTCAAGACCATCTCCAAAGAGCTCGCCCGCCGCCGCGAGGACGAGTCCGCCAAGCGCCAGCGCTACGACCTGGAGCTGAAGGGAAACCGCGTCTCGGCACGTCCCAGCCCCTTCGCCCGCCTCGCCCTCGGCCAGCGCCGCGGACTGCGCGAGGTAGAGCGGCTGAATGGCCAGCCGACGACCTACTTCGCGCTGAACCTGCGCGAGTGGCGCCAGCTGAAGACGCTTGCAGCCGAAGACGCGCTGACCCTGGAGCCGGCGCTTTGTTCGGTGATCGAGGCGGCCACGACCCAGGCCGAGCAGGCGGTCTGCCCGCTCTATGAGGTCCGCCCCCAGCAGCGGCTCGCCTTCCTCGATGACCTCGACTCGATCCTCTGCATCGCCTCAGACGCAGAGCGCGGCTTTGAGGCAGGCGAGCGCTATCCACTTGAGACCTCAAGCGACGTGCAGGTCACCCAGGCCGAACGCCCGCACCACAAGCGAGACGGCGATGTCGAAATCCGCAAGTACGAGCACGAGGCCAAGGTGCTGCGGGTCGACATCGACGGACACGTCTTCAACGAGTCCGCCTCAGACGTCGGCTACCTGCTGGAGCACTTCGAGCTTCCCGACCCCGGCGACCTCGGCAGTCGCTTCCCCGATCAGGTCGCCGACGCACGAGCCGTCCTGCGCGACCTCGCCGAGCGCCACGACTTCGAGTTCAAGACCTCCGAGGTCGAGGAATGGCAGCTCGAGGATCTCGCTCGTCTGATCGTCAAGGGATCGGGCGTGCTCGGCTGGGAGCAGGGAGGAGGCAAGAGCCTCGGCGGCGCCACCCTGATCCACGCCCTCTGGGAGCGCGGCGCCGCGCGCAAGGCGCTGATCGTCTGCCCGCAGGACTTGATCTTGCAGTGGAAGCGCGAGATCAAGCGCTTCTACGGCGAAGACCCCGAGCACATCACGACCCCCGCCCAGGCCCGCGCCGTCGCCCGCCATCTGAAGGCCGGTGGCACCGGCCTCTACATCACCCACTACGAGGTGCTCTCGCTGATCGGCCGCGCGGACGAGCCGCTGCCGATCGCCCCGGTCAATGCGTCGGTAGAGGACCACGAGGACGCGGGCCGCACCGCTCTGACCACCGAGGAGTTCTGTCCCAACTGCCTCGCCTCCTTCGACGCGGGCTGGCAGCGGCAGAGCTCGCACGTCTGCGAACGCTGCCACTACGTCCACAAGCGGCTGCGGGTCAAGACCGCGGGCCACTACCTCGCCCACGCCTTCGCCGACGGGGTGATCGTCGTCGACGAGGGAACGCTCGCGAAGGGCAACGACAGCCTGCGCTCCAAGGCGGTTCGCGGCTTGCGTGCCCGCTACCGCTTCTTGCTCACCGGCACGCCGATCTCCAACTACGTCAACGACGTCTTCTGGCTTTTGTGGTGGACGCTCGGCAATGCCACCTTGCGCTTCCCTTTCGACTATGAAGGCGGGCGGGCGAAGTTCGAGGCCGACTTCTGCGTGATCGAGTACTGGCGCCGCGACGGGCGGCGCGAGAACCGCAAGGTCTTGCCGCAGGTCACGAACGTCTCGCGCCTGTGGCGGCTGCTCTCGGGCGCGATGGTCCGCCGCCGCAAGCAGCACATGGGCGAGCTGCCGCCGCGCACGACGCGGACGATCGCCGCCCCGATGGGCAAAGCCCAGCTCGACCTCTACAAGTTCTGGCTCTCGGGCTCGACCTTCGAGCGCTACTTCGCGTGGAAGCACCCCGGCCACCCGATGCTGAAGGTCGACGGCCTGGTCGAACGCTTCGCCGCCGGCCTCGGCCAGCTGACCAAGCTGGAGTACGCGACGACGCTGCCGGAGGCAGATCCCGACCTCGGGGCATGGGAGGCGCTGGAGGGCTTCGAGCACTCCAACTGGACCCCGAAGAACCTGAAGGTTCTGCAGGTCGCCCTCGAACACGTTGAAGCGGGCGAGAAGGTTCTGATCGGCTCGGACCTAATCGAGACCGGTCGCTGGCTGTGCGAGCGGCTGCGCGAAAAGGGAGTCGAAGCGGCGCACATCGTCGAGGAGCGCTCGGGCCGCGCGCAGACGATGAACCCGCGACGCCGCGCCAAGGCGATCGAGGCGTTCAAGACCGGCCGTACCCAGGTTCTCTGCTGCGGCATCCCCTCGATCCGCCTCGGGCACTCGCTCGAGGCGGCCTCGTGTGTGATCGCCAACGGGCTCGTCTTCTCTTATGAGATGTTCGATCAGTTCATCGCCCGCGCCTGGCGGCTGACCTCGCCCGGCCCGGTCTCCGTCTACGTCGCGCTCACCCTCGGCTCGCTCGACCCGCGCAAGTGGGAGCTGCTCTGCCAGAAGGCAAAGGCAGCCGATCTCGCCCTCGACGGCCAGCTGGTCGATGAGCCCGAGCAGCCGATCTCCCGCGAGGAGTTCCTGCGCGAGCTGCGCAAGCAGGGGGTGAAGCCGACCGGCGAGGAGATCGCCGAGGCCGACATCGAAGCGGCCTGGGAAGCGACCGCAAGCCTAAAGGCGAGCCTCGCTGCTATCCGCCGGCCGTCCAGTGGCGATTCGGGTGCGAAAACCGTTGCCTGGTACGAAGCGTCGACTGAGCCGGCGGAACAGCTCGATCTGTTCGCTCCCGCCTGAAGGCTGTGAGTCGGTCATGGCTTGACGCCTAGCAGACCTCCCCCGGCCGGGGCTTCGCCCGGCCTCCTCCGGCCCGCTGTTGGCTTGGCCATGACCAACTCACAGCCTCATCCCAAGCCGGCGTCACCCAAACAGCACCGCTACATCAAAAGCCTCATGTTGGCGGTCGGGGAGAGCGGCGCCCTTCCGAAAACGAGCGCGGAGGCGAGCGCCGAAATCAAGCGCTTGAAGGCGCGCAAGCGCCTCAGTCCCGCAGAGCGCCGCCGCGAAGCCTTCGAGGCGCGTTGTGAGGCACGAGAACGCCACGGCGACGCCACCGTGGTTCGCCCGTCTGAAATCAGCGGCTACGGGTCGAGCGCCACTTGGAGCTAGGCCGCCCGGCCCGAATCGCCACGCGCGGAGACGCCACTGATCGGGCGCGACCGCTTCTGCCCAACCCCCGTGAGACAACCAACCAGGAGGACAAAGATCATGCTTGCCACCACCAAGACGTTCACTCTCGACGGCATCTCCGCTCACCTCGTCCGAGTCGAGGTAGATGTCCAGCGGGGCTTGCCGGCCTTCTCGATCGTCGGACTTCCAGACTCCGCGGTCAGAGAGTCACGCGAGCGAATCCGGGCGGCGCTGGCCAATGCCGGCTTTGACTTCCCGATGGGGAGAATCGTCGCCAACCTCGCTCCGGCCAGTCTGCGCAAGTCAGGCCCCGGATTGGACCTCGCGCTCGCCACGGCGCTCCTGATCGCCTCCGGGCAACTCGCGGGCGATGAGCTTTCTCAAGTCCCGATGGTTGGGGAGCTGGCGCTCGACGGCTCAACGCGGCCGGTGTCGGGGGCGCTCGTGATCGCCGAGACGGCGCGCGAACAAGAGGCAGGAGCGGTTCTCGTTCCCGCCGCCAACGTTCCCGAGGCGGCGCTCGCCGGAGGTATCGACGTCATCGGCCTCGACCACCTCCGCTCACTGCCGGCCCTAGCTTCGGGCGAGTGGCGCCCGAGCCGCCGCGAGCCGCCGCCCCTACCTGCAAACCCCGCACCGGGGGCGCCCGACCTTGCCGACCTGCGAGGCCAGTCCCACCTGCGCCGCGTGCTAGAGGTGGCGGCGGCTGGCGGCCACACCCTGCTGATGGTCGGCGCCCCAGGCTCGGGCAAGTCCCTGGCCGCCGTTCGCCTACCGTCGATTCTCCCACCGCTGAGCGAGGCCGAAGGCATGGAAGTCGCGAGGATCTTCGGAGCCTGCCGGATGGGAGGCTTGCCCCCCCGCTCGCGCCCTTTCCGCGCGCCGCACCACACGATCAGCCCCGCCGGGCTCCTCGGCGGCGGCACGCCACCACAGATCGGCGAGGCGACCCTCGCTCACCGGGGCGTCCTCTACCTCGATGAGCTCGGCGAGTTTCGTCGCGACTCCCTGGAGGGGCTGGAAGCGCCAATCGCGACCGGCGAGGTGAAGATCCGCAACGGCACTCGTGCGCCCAGCTTGCCGGCGCGCTTCCTGCTCGTCGCGGGCGCGAATCCGTGTCCCTGCGGCCGGGGCGAGTCCGACCCTGACTGCGCTTGTGCCCCTGCCGCCGTCCAGCGCTACCGCAGCCGGCTCGACGGCTCCCTCGCCGAGCGCATCGAAATCCGCTGCTTCCTCCGCCCACCGAGCGCGGCTGAGATCGCCGCCAATCCCGGTGAGACCTCAGCCGAGGCCCGCGGGCGAGTCTCCATTGCCCGAGCCCGCCAAGAGCGCAGGCTTGGGCCTGGGCGCTGCAACGGCGAGATGTCTCCCGCCGAGGCCCGCGAATGCCCTCTCGATGTCGGAGCTGCGACGCGGCTCGGTGACAGCCGGATCACCGGCAGCGCCTACGACCGGACGCTGCGCTTGGCCCGCACGCTCGCCGACCTCAGCGCCGCCGAGCTGATCGAGCCCGCCCACATCGAAGAGGCGCTGCGGCTGCGTCGAGGCGAGCGGGCCTGAACCCGCCGTATCTCCATATCGGACCCCAGAGCGGCTGACCCGCCGTCTGCGGGAGCCGCCCCGCCAGGGTTGCACGCTTCGCGTGCGGGGCGGGGCCAACAGGCTCCCGCAGGCGGCGGGCGCCACCTACGTCAAGGAGATTCCCGATGAAGGTTCTACTGAAGGAAGGCGCCGAGGAGGCGACGGCCGCGAGCATCCTCGTTCTGCCCCAACTGATCGAGACGGTTCTCGAAACGCTCTCAGGCGAAGCGATTCCCGACGGGGGCATCGTCGCGGAGGCCGACTACACGGTCGTCGCTGCCGCCATCAACACCGGCGCCAAGGAGCGCGCCGCCCAGTCCATCACTGCCAAGACGCTTCTCAAAGAGGTCAAGTGGATGGCCAAGGCTCTCGGCGAATACGAGATCGGCTCGAAGATCGGACTGCACATCACCGGCCGCGGCTGCGCCCTCGACGACTCGGAGGCCAAGCGGATCAACCGAGCCGAGGGCCTCTCGGAGGGAGACGTGATCGCGGTCGGCCCGACGATCTCGCCGAGGACGCTCATGAACGCGAGAGGCCGCGTCGTCTCCATCAACGGCGACAGGGTTGAGGTCGAGTTGGAGGCCGGGGACCGCGACCGCATCGAGCGCGCAACCGGCAAGGAACTGGCCGAGCACACGAGCTTCCCGCTCGTCTGCGTGGAGAAGGTGGAGTAGGGATGGACCCCAGACGACGGGCTGCCTTCGGCAAAGCCGCAGTTGACGCTGGCACTCCCGATCGAGGACAGAACGACGACCGCACGGATGCGATCGACGCCGTTGCGAACATCCTGCACTGGCTGAGAAGCGTCGATGAGCCAGATCCGGCGGCGATCCTAAGTAGCGCTGCCGCTCATTTTCTCGTCGAGCGCGACGAGGCGCAGTACGAGGTCGCACTGACCTCTGAGGGATTCCGGCTCCGCGATACCGACACGCTGGAGCTGAGGCCCGAGGTCTGGGCCGCCAGGCATCGCGTCCAGCAGGCTTGCCAGGACATCAACGAAGGCAAGGCGATCAGCAAAGCCGCAAAGCCCGACCGCATCTTCGCCGACCAGCCGCGTTGGGTGCCCGCCGAGCGCGACGAGGGCGTGTTCTACGTGGAATCGGCGAAGGAGCGCATAGGGCCGTTTTCGCGCGAGGAAGCACACACCGAAGCCGTACGGCTCAACGCGCAGGCCCGAATAAGCGCATCCAGTTAGGCCCGACGAGCTGGAGTTTGGGCCGCGGACCCCATCGAGCTTCAGCTCGATCAACCTCAACGAATGGAGACACCATGAGTCGCCGACTGTCCATCACCCTGCCCGATGAAGTCGTGGAGAAGATCGAAGCTCTGGCCCGGGGTTCGGGCAAGAGCAAAAGCGAAGTCATCCGCGATCTGCTCGCAAGCGCCGGCGTCAGGGTGAGGAAGGACCGCAAGAGCTGGGCGGAGTTGCTTGAGCGCGCCGCGGCGCTACGCGCGGGTCAGACCGAGGAGGTCGATGTCGTGGCTCTGCTGCACGAAGTGCGCGAGGAACGGGATCGTCACCTGGACAGCCTGTTGTCCGACTCCGAGGAGTAGCACCAGTGCCTCCGGAGAGGAGTCCAATTTCCTCCCGCCAGGGTGGCACGCGCCGCCCGCGCTTCAACCCCCACAAGGGGGGTTCCCCTTCGCCTTCGGCTCGGTTCCGCGCGTTCGGTCGCGCGCCCTACCTGGGCTCGTCAATCGAACACCTCTCAAAGGAGGCCCGAAGTGCAGAACATGAACGTCGTAGTCATCACCGGCAACCTGACCAAAGACCCGGAGCTGCGCTACACCGGGGGCGGGACGGCGGTCACGGAGATCCGCGTGGCAGTCAACGGCCGCCGCAAGGACGGCACGAGCGGAGAGTGGGTCGACAAGCCCAACTTCTTCAACGTCACCGTCTTCGGCGGCCGGGCCGAGGCCATCGTCCATCACCTCTGCAAGGGGAGCGGCATCGCAATCGAAGGCCGCCTCGATTGGCAGGAGTGGGACGCCAGTGACGGCAGCGGCAAACGGCAGGCGGTCAAGATCATCGCCAACAACACGCAGTTCCTCGGCGGCAAGTCCAAGGACGGCGAGGCCCCCAGCGCGACGGTCCCCCCCGAGGAGGACCGGCAGCCGGCGGCCGTCGGAGCGGGCGGAGGGGACGAGGACATCCCCTTCTAACCGCCATCGCACCAGCGACGGAGCCCGGTGGCGACACCGGGCTTTGTCGTGTTGTTCCAGTTCGTCGGCCGGCTCGGCGGTACCGATGAGCGCCACCGACTCTGGGGGTCCTTTTTTGGGGTCGCGCTCACTTGCTTTCAGCGTAGCTCGGGCACCGTCCCGCGCAAGGGCTTCGCCCTTCCCCTCCGCTTCGCTCCGGTGCGCGGGCCGGATGTCCCTCGCTTTTTGGGCAGGCAAGTAAGCACGAGAGGCCCAGCGGGGCGAGAAAGGAAGCGATAGCGATGGCAGCAGATCAGAACGGAGCACAGGCAGCGAATGGGCATCGGCCGGTTATTCGGACCTTCGCCCGAGGATGGCTCGCAAAGCCACCGGAGTTCGCACACTCTGACGAGGGCATTGCGGTCTGTCGTCTCCTGGTGATTGGTGAGGCGGCCGGTCCGGCGAGCAGTCCACCCAGGGTTTCCCTTTACCTGAGAGGCGTGGAGGCCGAGCGCTGCGCCTACAACCTTCGCGAGGGTGACTTGATCGAGGGTGTCGGAGTTCTCGGACCCGAGCGCAAGAGCGCTCTCCGCCAGGAGGTCTTGGTGGACAAGCGCGTGAAGCTGTGGCAGCGGGCGGGGGTGGCGGCATGAACGCCGCCCCTGTTGTTGCCCTGTTCTGTGGCTCGCGCGAGTGGACCGACCGCGACCGAATCCGACGCGACCTGGAATCGCTGCCGGGGGGCTCGGTGGTGATCGAGGGCGGCGCGCGGGGCGCGGATCGGATCGCGCGCGAGGAGGCCCAGCGGCTCGGCCTTCACGTCGCCATCGTCCCGGCGCTGTGGGACCACTACGGGCGCTCGGCGGGCTACCGTCGAAACGAGGCGATGGCTCGACTCGAACCGGATTACGTCTACGCCTACCCACTCGGCGGGCCGGGCACGGCGCGGATGATCGAGATCGCAGAAGCCGAGTGCATCCCGGTTCGGGAGCCATGAGCGCTCTCGTTGTCCACTGCAAGCAAGCGCCGTATGACGTCTACATCGGGCGCGGCCGCGATCCACGCACCGGCAAGCCGGGCGAGTGGGGAAACCCCTACTCGCACCGGCCGAGCCGGGTTCCCGGCGTGGTCGTCGTCGGCTCGGTGGAGGAGGCGATTGAGCGCTACCGCCGCCATCTTTGGGCCGAGATTCGATCTGGGCGCTTGCCGCTCGATCGGCTGGCGAGCCTCGACGGCAAGACGCTCGGCTGCTGGTGCGCCCCCTCGCCTTGCCACGGCGAAGCCCTCGCGGCGGCGGCGGCCTGGGCGACGGCCCAGAAGTCCTGACCGGAGGGGGGGACGCTTTTCGTCGTTCGCGACTTGACGTCAACGGACAAGTAAAAACTCCCCGGGCGACGGCGGACACCGCCCCCGGGGCTTGGCGCACAGGAGGCAAAGCTCCCATGCACGAGAGCGACGATATTGAGCCGCGGGCGCACACGCTCGCCATCGAGCACGAACGCGAGCAGGAGGCCGTCCTCGCCTACCTCCTCGCCGAGCATCCCGATCAGTTCACGGTTTCAGAGCTGATCGCGGAATTCACTCAGGGCGACGAGGACACCGAGCACGCCGACCGGATCGAGCGTGCCGTCGCCGAGCTGGTCGGCGCGGGCTTGGTGCATCGCCACAACGACACGATCCGCCCGACGCGCGCCGCGCTTCGCTTCCACCGCCTGAACAGCGACTGAGCGCCGCCATGCACGATCAACCTCGCCCCTGGCACGCGCATCTACCCCCGACAGCCCCCGAGGACGACGGCACCGCGCAGGTCCTCGTCCTCACCCTCCTTTTCTCCAAGCACCCCGAGGGAATGACCATCCGCGATCTCGCCCTGGAGCTGAGCCGGGATGAGACCGACGACTGGGTCGAGCGAGCCGTGCGCGATCTCGTCGGTGTCGGCCTCGTGCGCTGCGAGGGCTGCCTGACCGTCGCCGTCTTCGAGTTCCTCGACGCCGGCGACGCCGGCCAAGGGCAATCACCAAGCCAGTAGCCAGCCAGCCAAGTCAGCCAGCAAGAACGCCACGAGCCAGAAGCAGCAGGCAGTCAGAGAGCCAGGCAGATCAGCCCTGAAAGGGGGCCGATCAGCAGTCCCTACAGACCCCCCCACCAGCACCGACCCCACAGCACGACACACTACGCACCGGCCGGTGCCCCCGATGCAAACGGGCCTCTCGTTGGACAACGGGGGCGATGGTGGGAGTCACCAAGATCGGGCGCGCGAAACGCCAACTACTGGATCAACGCCGTCGCCGAAGGCGGCGAGGACTACTACACGAAGCCCGGCGAGGCGCCGGGGGAGTGGATGGGCGAGCTGGCTGCCGAGCTGGGCCTCGCCGGCGAGGTAGACCGCGACGCCTACGCCGCCGTGCTCGCCGGCAAGCACCCCGGCACCGGCCAAGTGCTGGTCGTCCAGGCCCAAGGCACGGAAGTTCACCGACCCCGACGGGCGCGAGCGCCGCCTCGATCCGATCCTCGGCTACGACATCCGCTTCGCCGCTCCGAAGTCGGTCTCGCTGCTCTACGCGGTCGGCTCGCCCGAGGTCCGCGCCGCGGTGCTACGCGCCCACGACAGCGCCGTCGCCGAGGCGGTCGCCTATCTCGAAGCCCACGCCTGCTTCGTGCGGCGCGGGCAGGGGCGGCGCCTCGATCGAGCCCGGCACGGGCTTCCTTTCGATGGCCTTCCGCCACCGTTCCTCGCGGGCCGGCGATCCCGCTCTGCACACCCATCTCGTCACCGCCAACATGACCCGCGCCGCCTCCGACGGGCGCTGGCTCAGCCTCGCCAACCCCAAGCGACAGCTCGCCCCTGCTGCGCGAGGCGAAAGCGGCCGGCCACGTCTACCAGGCGGCGCTTCGCGCCCGCGTCACCCGCGAGATGGGAGTCGAGTGGGAGCCGGTCGTACAACGGCTACGCCGACCTCGCGGGGATCGGGCGGCCGGTGATCGAGCACTTCTCCCAGCGCCGGGCGGAGATCGTCGCGGCGATGGCCGAGCGCGGTACCAGCTCGGCGGCCGCCGCCGAAGTCGCCGCCTACCGCACCCGCGACGCCAAGGACTACGGCGTCGACCCCGACAGCCAGCGGGCGGAGTGGATCGCGCGAGCGGCAGAGTTCGACCTCGACGCCGGGCCTCGATCGACCGGATGCTCGGCCGTGTCCAGTCGTCGCGAGCCCCAGCCGATCGGCGCCTCGCCAGCTCGACCGCGCCCTCGCCGACCTCGAGGCGCACCACTCCCACTTCGACCGTCGCGATCTGCTCTGCGCGGTGGCCAACCAGCTGCGCGAGGGCGCCGACGCGCGGGCGCTGGAGGCGGCGGTCGATTCCCTGCTCGGCAGCGAGCGGTTGATCGAGATCCATCGCGGCGCCGGCCCGCTCGACTCCACCTACTACACGACGCCGCGCCTGTGGCAGCTGGAGCAGCGCTTCATGTCGATCGCGCGCAAGGGTGAGAAGGCCGGTGCGGCCGTGGTCGACGGCGCCACCCTCGCCGCCGTCCTCGACCGCCACCGCTACCTGAGCGACCGAGCAGGTCGAGATGGTGCGCCGCCTCACCACTGGCGGCGAGCGGATCGTCGCCGTCGCGGCCCTGCCGGGGACCGGCAAGACGACGGCGCTCGCCGCCGCCCAGGAGGCGTGGGCGGCGGCGGGATTCCGCGGTATCGGCGTCGCCACCGCGCGCAGCGCCTCGGGCGAGCTCTCCGAAGCCGGCGTGCCCGCCACCTCGATCACCGCGCTTCCTGATCCGGGCACGAGGAGATGGCCGAGCGGGGCCTGCCGCCGCTGCCTCGCGGCGACGGTGATCGTGGTCGATGAGTCCTCGACCACCGCGACCCCGCACGCCGCCGCGCTCGCCGAGCTGGTCGAGGGCTGCGAGGGCAAGCTGGTCCTGATCGGCGACCCGCGCCAGATCGGCGCGGTCGGCCCCGGCGGTCTCTACGGCCACCTCACCAACGAGATCGAGCCGATCGTGCTGAGCGAAATCCGCCGCCAGCGCGACCCGCTCGACCGCCGCATCGTCGAGCTGGCCCACGAAGGCCGCGGCTCCGACGCGCTCGACCTGCTGCGGACGCGACGACCGCCTGGTGATCGCCGACACCCTGCCCGAGGTGCTCGACGCCCAGGTGCTCGACTGGCACGAGAGCTTCGCCGACGGCGAGGACGCGGTGATGATCGCGCGGCGCACCCGCGACGTCGCCGAGCTGAACGAACGGGCGCGCGAGGCGCTGGTCGGCGAGGGCAGGGTGGGGGCGCAGGCGATCCGCGTCGGCGGCCAGGATTTCGCCGTCGGCGATCGCATCGTCACCCGGATCAACACGCCCGAGGTCTCAAACCGCGAGCGCTGGGACGTGGTCGGCGTCGACGCAGGGCAAGGCAACGCCTCCATCTCCAGCGCTTCGGCGACGAGGCCCGCGGTGTCGACCCTCGATCGCCGCTACCTGGAGACAGTCACGCCTTCACGGCGAGCCGGCGATCCAGCACGCCTACGCGCTCACCACCTACAGCACCGAGTCAAAGACCTTCGACTCCGCCTTCGCCCTCCTCGACTCCGGGATCAGCCGCGAGGAGTTCGTCGTCGCGATCTCCCGCGCGCCGCGGTCCACCACGCCTACGGCGTCGCCGCCTCGGAGCTGACCGATCCGGAGTTCGGGCCGGGCACGCGCGAGGTCGAGGACCCGGCCCACGAGCTGCGCGCCGGGGCCGAGCGCGCCGCCGGTGAGTACGCGGCGGTCGAGGTTGCGGCACGCAAGAGGATCGAGGCCAAGCCCGAGCTTGATCTTGCGGCGCGACGGGCGGAGTTGGAGCACCGCCTTGCCGTCGAGCGGGAGCCCTCGCCCCTCGCCGAGCGGCTGAATGCCCTCGAGCGGCGTATCGCCAACGGCGAGTCTCGTATTGCCGATCTGACGAGGCAGCGGGAGGTGCTCGCGGCCGAACGTCATCCCGATCACGACCAGCTCGCGCGGATCGAGAGCACCAGGCGACTCGCTGAGAAGCAGATAGGTCGTCTGCGTGACCAGCGCGACGGACTCGTCGTCGAGGTTGGGAGCGAGGCGCAGCGCTCGCCTGCCGTGAGCGGCGCCGAGCGGGCCGAGCTGGCCCTGATCGAAGATCGTCTCACCAGGCTTCGCCGCGACCACGTAGCGCGCGAGCGGTCCCACCCGAGCGAGATGATCCAACAGAGCCTCGGCACCCGTCCCAAGGACCCGGTTGAGGCGGCGCACTGGAACGACGGGGTGGATGCTGATCTACGGCTACCGCCAGCGCAACGGCATCACCGCGACCGGCGGGAAACCGCTCGGGCCGAAGCCCCGCGAGGCGGTCCGCCGCCGCGAACGCGATCAGGTCCAGCTACGCCTCGCTCGCATCCAGCAGCGCCTCGACAAACAGCGGGTGAAGACGGTCGAGCACGGGATGCACCTCTTCCGCTGAGCCGGACGCGGTAGGCGGGCCGGCGGCTGGGGGGCCACGGCGCTCGCGAGGATCGCACGCTGCGCGTGCGGGGGCGGCCGCATGGCCCCCCAGCCGCAGAGCCCGAGTGGTGAGAAAGCAGGTCGAGCGCAGCTGCTCGATCGTCTGCTTCGCGCCGAGCGGCGCTCCCTGGTGCGTCAGGCGCGCGCCCACTCCCGGCGCCGCGAGGATGCCGAGGACGCGCTCGGCGATGCCTGCGTTCAGTTCCTCCGCTTCTATGAGGGACCGCCGGGAGATGAGGCGCTGCGCTGGATGTTGCTCGTGGTCAAGCGCTGCGCCTGGGCGATCCGACGAAAGGCGAAGGTGCGTGAGGCCCGCTACGGGACGACCCGAGGCAGTCGCGCCGACTGCAGGTCCGAGGCCGTTGCTAGGGAGGAGCGCATCGGCCCGGCTGAGCTTGTCGAGCGCTCCCAGGAGACCGCACGGTTGATCGAGGCGATCGAGCAGCTGAAGCCCGACGAGCGCACGGCGCTGATTCTGGCGGGCCTCGGTTGCACCCGCGCGGAGATCCGCGAGCTACGCGGCTGGAGCGAGGCGAAGCTCCACCGCTGCCTCTCAGAGGGCCGAGCGCGGGTGAGGGAATTGCTGGCGAGGGGGGACGGTTAGCGATGCTGGCGCCTTTACGCCCTATGGACACTCTTCGACAGATCGATTTCACTGCGGCGCTGGTCTGGCTGCAGGGCTCGATCGGCTCAGAGGTCGCGATCACCCTCAACCAGGACCGGCAGTTCTTCGGCTGCGGCATAGCCGGAGCGCTGAGCCATGTCGACACGCTCCCCCCAGATCATTCCGCGATCAGCGTTGCGATCGACGGCGGGCACGGCTTCTTTCTCGACCCCGCCGATACCGCCGCTTTCACCGGGGAAGGCGAAGATGGCGCCAGGTGGCTCGAATTCCGGCTGGCTTTCGGCCCTTGGGTCGTCGTGGAGCGGGTCGGTGCGAGAGACGGAGCAAGCGAGGTGACGCGATGAGGGGCTATTCCGCCGATGTAGCTGCCCGCTTCGCAGACAACCTCGTCCGTTGCCGTAAGCGCGCTGGGCTTTCTCAGGAAGAGCTGGGCTACCGCTCCTCGATTCATCGCACGCAGGTCGGCAATTTGGAGCGCGGGAAACGGATGCCTCGAATCGAAACGCTCGTCAAGCTTGCCGGAAGCCTTGGGGTTCCTCCCGAGGAGCTGATCAGCGGCATCGAGTGGGAGCCGGGCTATGTCGTGGCGGTGGACGGGGGGTTCGCCGTGGCGGATCTGGCAGGCGAGCCGGCAGATGAAGTTGAGTCTTCGCCTGGCGATTCCGCCAAGGCTGGCGAACGCAGGGGGGTTGCATGACGTTCAATGAGCGCTTCGCAGACAACCTCACCCGATGCCGTAAAAGCGCGGGGCTCTCTCAGGAGGCGTTGGCCGTCCGCGCCACGCTCAGCCTTAACGCCGTGAGCAAGTATGAGCGAGGGGAGATCGGCCCGACCATCGACACGCTTATCCGGCTAGCGGGCGCCCTCTCGGTTCCTGCGCGCGATCTTCTCGATGGTCTCAGGTGGAATCCGGCCTTTGTCGGCACCGGACCTGGGCAGTATCGGTTCTCGAATTCGGACGGGACCGATCCGCACGACTCCGCGGATTGATCGCGCCGTCGCCGTCGTGTGGCTGGCCCACGACAGCGAAGCCCGTTATCTCTCCTTTGACTCTTTGCTCAGGATGCGCTCGAAGCGGGCAGCGATCTCGTCAAACTGGACGTCAAGACCACGGGCGACACGGAGCAGGGTGCTGAACCTCGAATCCGTGGCGCCGCGCTCCAACTCGCCAATGCGATTGAACTCAGTTCCTACTCGCTCGGCCAGCCCCTCCTGGGTTAAGCCAGCCTCACGGCGTAGCTCCTCGACCGCCTGCCCCAGGGCAGCGTGAGCGACTGACCGCGGTTTGACGCGACGACGGGGGGGCATCCCCGCAGCCTTTCCGGCGACGCGCCGTTGTGTTAGCCGTCTTTACGGTTAACGCAATTCGCCGCATCAGTTGCCAGCTCGACGTAAAAAGGGTCTCTCGCTACGGAAAATGCTCACTCGGCCGTCAGTCGTTCGTCCGTCGCCGTCGACAAGACCTTCCGCGTCCCTATAGAGTGCCGCTCGTTGATCCGTTAGCGCGTATAGCGGCTATCGAGCAACGACGGGAGCCAGGGTTCGATTCGAGCACGAAGGGAGAGCGGAGACGCATGGAGAGCGGGATGTGGTTCGGCAAGATTCGGTCAACGACTCATGTGGGAAGGTGCTCGGCACTTCGCCGACCAGGTTTCTCGCTGAGCAGCCTCGGGATTCTCGCCGTGCTGATCCTCGTTGCTGTGATGTGGCCTTCCATTGCGTCTGCTGCCGAATGCACCGACACCTGGACTGGACCAGCCGAAGGAGGCACTTGGCAGACGGCAGTCAACTGGTCGACCGGGAAAGTGCCGACCTCCGAAGACGTTGCCTGCATCGAAACGGGCAAGACTCCAAAGGTCACCGCTACTCAAAAAGTGGCCGTGGTTCAGGGAGAAGGAAATCTCAAAATTGAAGGCGGCACGCTTGAACTAACCCGCCTTCCGGGTGAAGGTGTCTCAAGCATCTCATCTCTATCCATGAGTGGGGGCACTCTGACCGGCGCCGGCACCCTCAACGTCACCAGCTCGCTCACCATTGCTGGCGGCAACATGACCGGCACCGGGAAAACCGTCCTCAAATCCGGAGCGACCGGTGAACAGACCAGCGGAACGCTGTGGATCAAGGAACGCACTCTCATCAACGAAGGCACGCTCACCCTCGCCAGCGGGAGCGTCGAAGGCTCCAAAAGCGCCGTCATCGAAAACGCCGGCACCTACAACGTCAACGCGGAATCGATATTCAGGGCAGAAAGCGGTGCCTCTCCCGAACCAAAGATCGTCAACACCGGCGCCTTCCGGAAGACGTCGGGCACCGGGAACCTCAACATCTGGATGAACATCGAAAACAAAGGCACGGTCGAAACCAAAACCGGTGGGCTGAGCTTCACCAAGCTGGGCTCCTCGAGCGGGAGTGCGTCCTGGGTCTCCGGGGGAAGCCGGCCGATCATCTTCAGCGGCGGCACGTTCACTATGGAATCGGGTACTTCCTGGTCGGGCAACTTCGAATTCGCTAGCGGCACCGTGACCGCCAATGGGGGGCTACACGACCCCGGATCGAAACTTACGGCGGCCGGAACGCTCAGCGTGCCCACCGGCTCGCTGGAAGCATCGACGCTTGCGATATCCGGAGGATCAGTCAGCGTGGGTGGTTCGGAAGCATCAACCGTATCTACTCTATCCATGAGTGGGGGCACTCTGACCGGCGCCGGCACCCTCAACGTCACCAGCTCGCTCACCATTGCTGGCGGCAACATGACCGGCACCGGGAAAACCGTCCTCAAATCCGGAGCGACCGGTGAACAGACCAGCGGAACGCTGTGGATCAAGGAACGCACTCTCATCAACGAAGGCACGCTCACCCTCGCCAGCGGGAGCGTCGAAGGCTCCAAAAGCGCCGTCATCGAAAACGCCGGCACCTACAACGTCAACGCGGAATCGATATTCAGGGCAGAAAGCGGTGCCTCTCCCGAACCAAAGATCGTCAACACCGGCGCCTTCCGGAAGACGTCGGGCACCGGGAACCTCAACATCTGGATGAACATCGAAAACAAAGGCACGGTCGAAACCAAAACCGGTGGGCTGAGCTTCACCAAGCTGGGCTCCTCGAGCGGGAGTGCGTCCTGGGTCTCCGGGGGTAGTTTGCCGATCGTCTTGAGCGGCGGATCGTTTCCGATGGCGTCTGGAACGTCCTGGTCCGGCAACTTCGAATTCGCCGGTATCGCCGCTGTGACTGCAAATGGCGGCTTCCATGACCCGGCGGCCAAACTAACCATCACTGGCGGCGCGTCGGTCAGCGTTCCGACCGGAAGTCTTGAAGTTGCAACCCTTGCTTTGCAGGGAGGCTCAGTCAGCCTGAACGGGTCCGAAGCCTCGACGGTCCCTACGGTCTCAATGAAAAGCGAAACCTTCGGCGCCACGGTCAGCGGAAGCAGCACTCTCAACATCACCAACTCACTCAGTATCGCAGGCGGCAACTTTTTCGGTACCGGGAAAACCGTCCTCAAATCCGGAGCGACCGGGGAACAGACCAGTGGAATGCTGACGATCACTGAACGCACCTTCCTCAACGAAGGCACCTTCACCTTTGCCAATGGCAGCCTTGAAGGCGGGAAAAGCGGGGTCATCGAAAACACCGGCACCTACAACGTCAATACGGAAACGCTGTTCAGAGCCATAAGTACCGCTACGCCCGAACCGAAGATCGTCAACACTGGCGCCCTCCGGAAGACGTCGGGCACCGGGAACCTCAACATCTGGATGAACATCGAAAACAGCGGGACGGTCGAAACCAAAACGGGCGGCCTGAGCTTCACCAAGAAAGGCTCATCGAGCGGGAGCGCCTCGTGGGTCTCGGGAGGCAGCCTGCCGATTGTCTTGAGTGCCGGCGCCTTTCCGATGTCCTCTGGAACGTCCTGGTCGGGCAACTTCGAATTCGCCGGTATCGCCGCTGTGACTGCAAATGGCGGCTTCCACAATCCGGCGGCGAAACTGACGATCAGTGGCGGTGCCTCGCTCAGCGTCCCGAGTGCCAACCTCGAAGTCTCGACGCTCGCGCTACAGGGCGGCTCGGTCAATCTGAACGGCTCAGAAGTCTCGACCGTCCCCACGGTTTCGATGAAAGGCGAAACTTTTAACGCCGTAGTCAGCGGCGCTGCCAACCTCAACGTCACCAGCTCTCTCAGCATGGCTGGCGGCTGCCGGTTCGGTGGCACCGGGAAAACCGTCCTCAAATCCGGAGCGACCGGGGAACAGAGCAGCGGCACGCTGTCGATCAACGAACGCACCTTCCTCAACGAAGGCACCTTCACTATGGCCTCCGGCGCCAGCCTCGAAGGCGAGAAAAGCGGCGTGATCGAAAACGCCGGCACCTACAACGTCAACACCGAATCGACCTTTAGGGCTGTGAGCACCGCGTCGCCCGAACCGAGGCTTGTCAATTTGGGCACCCTGCGCAAGACGTCGGGCACCGGGAACCTCAACATCTGGATGAACATCGAAAACAGCGGGACGGTCGAAACCAAAACGGGCGGCCTGAGCTTCACCAAGAAAGGCTCATCGAGCGGGAGCGCCTCGTGGGTCTCGGGAGGCAGCCTGCCGATTGTCTTGAGTGCCGGCGCCTTTCCGATGTCCTCTGGAACGTCCTGGTCGGGCAACTTTTCAGTCAACGGGCTCGCAACGGTGACGCAAGCTGGGTCCCTCATGGACCCCTCTGGATCACTCACGGTCAAAGAAGGCTCGACCTTGACGAGCGGCACGCTCGAATCGTCGAGTCTGGTGCTGAAAGGAGGCACGGTCAGCCTTAGTGGCCCCGGAGCGTCCAAAGTCGGCGCTGTCGAAATGGAATCCTTCTCTTTTGGAGCGAACGTCAGCGGTTCCGGCGATCTGGAAATCAGCAAATCACTCAATGTGACCAGCGGCAACATGAACGGAACCGGTACGACCGTTCTCAAGTCAGGAGCAAGTGGAGAACTGACTCCCGCAGGGGGCACGTTCGTCTTGAACGAAAGGCGGTTCGTGAACCAGGGAACCCTGACGCTTCCTGCGGGACTCGTGCAGGCATCGAAAGGCGCCCTACTCGAAAACAGGGGAACCTTCCGGGCCAACTCGGAGACGGGCTCATCCCAATTCAAAGTCGGCTCAACTCCAGCGCCGCTAATCGCCAATACGGGGACTTTCGAAAAGACTTCTGGCACAGGAACGACGACCGTAGATATCAACTTCGAAAACCAAGGGCAAATTCAGGAAAAAACGGGCCACCTCAAAATCACGCATCCTGTGTCTGCGGGCACCAGGGAACAGTTCAGCAAGGAATGCAAGTCCGGCGATCCGGTCAATTGCGCCACTGGTGACTTCACGGAGAGTCAGAGCGACTTCTCAATCGGAGGTAGTGGCGTCGGCCTGAACTTGACGCGCTTCTATAGTTCCCAGGCCGCCGCCACTTCAGCCACCCCCGGGCCTTTTGGTTACGGCTGGAGCAACTCTTTCAGTGATCACCTGGTCTCGGAAGAAAGTGGCAAAAAGGTGACGCTGTTCACTGGCTCGGGAAGCTCGGTTCCTTTCACCGGCGGACCGGGCACTTTCACGGCGCCATCCTGGAGTCAAGACCTGCTCAGCGGCAACACCGAAACTGGCTACACGCTGACCTTGCCTGAACGGGTCAAATATGCGTTCAGCGGCACCGGGCGGCTCGAAAGCGTCAGTGATCGGAACGGCAACAAAACGACTCTCTCCTACAACGGATCGGGCCAGCTAACGGCGATCACCGACCCCGCAGGACGCCAGATCACCTTCTCCTACAACAGTGAAGGGCTGGTCGAAAGCGCCAAAGACCCGATGGGTCATCTCATCAAATATGCCTACGAAGGGAAAAACCTAAAAACTGTGACCCTTCCAGGAGAAGAAGCGCCGCGCTGGCAGTTCAAATGCGACACCTCTCATCGGGTCACGTCGATCACGGACGGCCGTGGTGGTAAAACGACCAACGAATACGACACCTCGAATCGCGTTATCTCCCAAACCGATCCGGCAGGTCACACGCTAACTTTCCAGTACGAAGCCTTCCACACGAAGCTCACCAACAAAGCAACCGGCTCAATTACCGACGAGTGGTTCACCTCCAACCACGAGCCCTTCTCGATCACCCGCGGCTATGGCACCGCTGATGCGACGATCGAAACCTTCTCCTACGATGCTGGCGGCCGTCTCCTCAGCCGTACCGACGGCAACGGTCATACGACGACCTACGGCTACAACGCCCAAGGCGATCGCACGAGCGAAAAAGACGCCGACGGCAACGAAGCGAAATGGGCCTACAACACCGCCCATGAAGTCATCTCAACCACAACGCCCGAAGGCGAGACGACCACGATTGAAAGGGATGTTGATGGCAACCCGGAACTGATCTCCCGGCCAGCTCCTGAAGAAGCGACCCAAACCTCAACGCTCAGCTATGACGAACATGGTCAGCTCGAAAGCATCACCGATTCCCTAGAACGGACGTGGACCTTTGCGTACAACGCCAACGGAGATCGCATCTCGGAGACCGACCCTGAAGGCGATAGGCAGAGCGTCGAATACGACGGGGATTCTCGCCCGATTGCGGTCGTCAGCCCGCGCGGGAATGCAGAAGGAGCAGAAGCATCTGAATACACGACGACGATAGAACGAGATGCGCTAGGTCGGCCACTTAAGGTCACTGACCCTCTTGGTAACCCCACGGAAGTCACCTACGATCCGAACGGCAATCTCGAAACGGTGACGAATGCGAACGGCCACACGACCAAATACACCTACAACGCAGACAATCAACGCACGAAAGTCGAAAAGCCAAATGGTGCGACCCTTGAAACTACTTTCGACGGCGCCGGAAACGTAACGAGTCAAACCGACGCTCTTAAACACACGACCATCTATAGCCGAAATGTTCTCGGCCAGCTGGCAGAAATCGTTGACCCCCTGGGCAACAAAACGTTTGACGAATACGACGCCGCTGGCAATCTCGTGATGGTGCGTGATCCGAAAGAACGGAAAACGACTTATTCCTATGATCCGGCGAGCCGGCTTATTGAAGCCAGCTATTCCGACGGCATCACTCCTTCCATCCAATTCGAATATAATGGTGACGGTAACGTCACGAGCATGGTAGACGGCACCGGAGAAACGATGTTTGGCTATGACCAGCTCGGCCGGTTAACTGAAACGCAGAACGGCCACGGCGATGTGGTCGCCTACGGTTACGATTTGGCAGACGAGCTCACCGGCCTCCTCTACCCCAACGGGAAAGCAGTGTCCCGCAAATTCGACAATGCGAGCCGACTGGAAAGCATCACCGATTGGCTCGGAGGGACGACGACCTTCAGCTACGACGCTGACTCGAACGTGAATGGGATCAGCTTCCCGGCTGAAACCGGGAACGTAGACGAATACGCGTACGACCGGAATGACCTTATGAGCGAAGCAAAATTCACCAAGGAAGCTGAACCTCTTGCGTCATTGACCTACGGTCGAGGTAAATCCGGTGAAGTGGAAGCGGTCGTAAGCTCCGGATTGCCTGGCCCGGGAGAATTGGCGTACGGGTATGACGAAAACGGGCGCTTGACCGAAGCTGGCGAAGCTAGCTTCGAATATGACCCGGCCAATAATCTGACGAAAGCGCCAGGCACCACGAACGCCTACGACGCTGCGAGCGAGCTCGAATCGGGTACGAGTGTCAACTACAGCTACGACAAACTCGGCGAGCGCGTGGAAGCTGTCCCCATCGGGGCTCCCGCTACTAACTACGGATACGACCAAGCAGGAAACCTGACCTCGATCGAACGGCCCGAAGAAGGAGAAGTTCCGGCGATCAACGAGAGTCTTGCCTACAACGGCTCCGGTTTACTTGCATCTCGAACTGTCGGCCTTGCTACGCGCTATCTGACCTGGGGAATGAGCAGCAACCTTCCATTGCTTCTCAACGACGAAGAAAATAGCTACGTCTACGGTCCGCACGGGCTTCCGATTGAGCAGATCTCTGCCGAAGAAGTGCCTTCCTATCTGCATCATGATCAACTTGGCAGCACGCGGATGATCACCGATGCTGGCGGCGAAGTCGCCGGAACGTTCAGCTTCGGACCCTATGGAGCGCTCGAAGGCAGCACGGGTTCGGCGACGACTCCGCTCGGCTTCGCTGGTCAGTACACGGATCAGCAGACTGGCCTTCAGTATCTCCGAGCTAGGTTCTACGATCCGGCGACCGCGCAGTTCTTGACCCGCGATCCGATCACGCCGCTGACCCGCGCGCCATACGGGTACACCCAGGAGAATCCGATCAACCGTGTCGATCCGAGCGGCCTCTGCGGCGTTGATTCGGTGTCGTCCATCGTGGAAAGCATCAACCCTGTGTCTGAAGAAAACTGTGCCTATCAGGGTGCCGAGGAAATCAAAAACGCCACGAACGGGGCCGTCGATATTCCAGGCACCCTTACTCAACCTGAGGTCGTCGATGCTGGCGCCGTTGGGGTTTGCCTGCTTCCTGTATCTGACCTCGCGTGTGGTGCTGCGATTGGCTTCGCCTTTAGCGATGCCTCCGCTGCTCTCCTCAAAGAAGGGATGGAAAACGAATTCTGCGATCTCTCTCACCTATTGGCGCAGGAGGCAATTAATGCCATCCTGGCCGCCTTTGGCGGCCTCGGTTTGAAAACGGCTGGGATGTCGGCTGGGGCTCCACCGTTGGCCCAAACCATCATCCGCGGCGGTTCAGCACTAATACAGGGTGCATTGGATGCCGTGAGAGGATCAAGTGGGGGATAGAAGCAGGCAGCGGGATGGCATTTCCCTAGAGTGGGGCCACTATCAGGGAGCCCATTCGCGACGGGTCGACCGCTACATCATCGGGATTGTGTTTGCGGTCATACTGTTCAAGCCCGTAACCACGGGAGCGATTTTTAATTCAGCGTGGCCTATGACCACGCTGATCCTCGCAGTAGCCTTGGCATTCTGTGAGTGGTGGTTTGTTCGCAGGCGCGGGATTGACGTAAGCGCCGATGGGCTGACTCTCCATTACTTCTACGGACGGACTCACCTCCCCTGGCATCGTATTGAGAGCTTCCGGTGGGGCACCAGATTGTTTGAGAGGGGCGAATATCTCACGGCCGTGCTCAAAGACGGTGGCAAGATGTGGCTCCCCACGATCGGTCGGGCATCATCCAAAAGCACGCCTGGTGATTTCTTTGGCTCATCCAATATCCGCTCGGAGAACGGAGACGAACTTGACGCCGTGGCCGCGCTTGAAGATGTATTAGCGTCGGCTCGCGAAGAGGAAGTCGACGCGCCAACCGCAGTCTCCGGCTAGCTCAGCCGACCTCCGCCAAAAGGCCGAAGCAATTGGGTCTTTGCTTGGACAACAGGGGTGTGAACCCCTGCTCGAAAACCGAGGCGCTGAGAGCCGTTCTGAGCCTCTGCGGCGAGTCCGCGCGTGTGATTGCTCAGGCGCGCACGTGCTCAGACCGCCTCTGCGGGAGCCGTCCCGCGTGCCCTCGAGTGTTGCACGCCTGCGGCGTGCGGGCTGCGGGTGTCGGCTCCCGCAGCGGGCGGGGCCAAGAGCCAAAGGAGGCCGCCATGAGTCAAACCCTGGACACCCTTATCGGAGAGCGCGTCGGCGCTCAGCACACCCTCAGCTACGAGGCACTTGTCGGTCGCGACGTGCAGGAGGCCGAGCGTGTGATCGACCGCTTTGTCTCAGAGCTGAAGCGAATGACCAGCGCGGAGCGAATCAGAGCTTCCCGCTACAGCTTCAATCGCTGGGAGCGTTGGGTGTGGTCGGCCCGCTACCCCGAGGAGGTGCCGCTGGTGAACGGCGAGCCGGAGTGGATCGGCTTGAACCTCGCGGACAATGACTAGACGCCGCGAACTCTCGTCGTGGCGCCGCTGCGACCAATGACCAGGCCGAGGCGCGCGATCCGCTCGCGGTCCTCGGCCAGCTCGGCGGCGCCGCGCAGGGGAACCGTTCCCTCTCCCCAGGTCGACGTCGCCCCAGCGCCGGATACCGCGCCCCTCTGATCCGGGGGCGTTGCCGCCGGCAGCTGCGTCGATGGCTCGTCTCGACGTATCGGGCGCTCGTTCATCTCTCCACGCCCTCGCCGTCTTCGTCCACTGCCTGGCCTTTCAGCGCCCGCAACCCCTTGTCTTGGAACCAGGGCCGCAGGCGGATCTTCGCCGGCGAGAGGTGGCCATAGACCAGCAGCGCGGTGCCGGGGTCGCGCCCGCGCACCACGTTCGCCGGGGCCAGGTCGCGGTAGGTCTCGCCCTCCGTCGTCGAGCGCTGCCCGCGTTGCCGTGTTGCGGGTGCGGTGCTCGAACTCGCCGGCGCCGACGACACGCGAGACGTAGTCGAGGGTCTCGGGGTCGGAGATCGCCGGTGCCGAACAGCTTGGCGCGGTGGTTGTTGACGATCGTCGCCGCGCGTTCGCCGTAGCGCGAGCTTGACCTGGGCCATGTCCTGAAAGACCGAGAGCAGCTGCACCCCCTGGCCGGCGCCGGTCGAGGCGATCTCGTCCAGGTTGGGGATCGGGGCGATGTTCGCCGCCTCGTCGAGCAAGAGCAGCAGCGGCGGGTCGAGCGGCCCGCCTGTCGCCGCAGCGCGTCTCATAGACGACCGCGAGCAGCTCCTGCACCATCATCGAGAACAGGGTCCGCAGCCGCTCCTGCTCGTGGCGGGGCGCGCAGAGGTAGAGGGTGTTCGGCGCCGCCGTCGAGCAGCGCGCTCGGGCGTGTAGTCGGCGCCGGCGGTCTCCTCGATCACCCGCGGGTCGGCGAAGGCGGCGACGATCATCTCGGCCGTCGTGTAGACAGAGCTGCGCTGGCGCTCCTCGCGGTTCTGGCGTCGCCTGCCAGGCGCGCTTGGCGCACGTCCGGCTCGCTCGCCTCGTCAAGCAGCTCCTCGACCTCGGCCTCGTTCGCCTCCGGCCCTTCGTCGAGCCAGCGCACCACCGCCTCCATCGTTCGCCCGCTCGATGGCCGCGGCAAAGAGCAGCGGCGCCAGCAGCTTCTCGGCCGCCGCGTACCAGAAGTCGGCGTCCTGCAGGCCGCCTGCGCCGGTGCGCGCCGCGCGCGCGAGCCAGTGCGCGACCCGCATCGCCCCGCGCCAGCTGCCGCGCCCTCAGAGCGGCGTCGCCCGCGAAGCGCTCCATGCCGGTCACCTGAGCGGGGTCGAAGACCATCACCTCGCCGAGCTCTCTCGCGCCGGGCGAGGTGTCGCGTGAGCAGGTCGCTCTTGATCGAGGTCGCCAGGACCGGCCCCTGCCACTCGAGCAGCGCCGGGATCGCCAGCCCGGTCGTCTTGTGCGCTCTCGGTCGGCGCGAAGACGATCACCGACTGGCGCTCCTCGGCGGCGAGCAGCGAGCGCCGGCTCGCGGCCGAGCGTCAGCCGGCCGGGCTGCGCCGCTCGGCACCCGCAGCGGCGCGAGGTCGCGCCCGGCTCGCCCAGCGCGCGCTCGGCGCGCGTTGCTGCTCGCCGCCGAGCCGAGGCAGCTCGCATGGCTCAAGCAGCCCGCCGCACCCACGAAGCGAGCGCCGCAGGAGAGCGGCAACGATCAGCCCGGTGCTCACGTAGAAGCCCGCCGCGCCCGGCAGCGCCGCCCGCGCGCCGCGCGGCCAGGCGAGCGCGCGGGTCGCCGAGGTGCGAGGGGAGGCGCAACGCCGTGCGCCAGCAGCTCGCTCGCGCCGATCGGCGCCCAGCCGCCGCCGAAGAGCAGCGCCGGCCAGCGCGCCGCTCAGCCAGATCAGCGCCAGCACGGCTGCGCCGACGCGCGCCGAGAGCGACGTAGAGCGTCCTCTCCTCGCCGCTCACGCCGCGCTCCCGCGGGGTGCTCGACCATGCGCCAGTCGGTGTAGACCAGCTCGCGCTCGAGCTGCGAGAGTGCGGTGCTGGACGAGGAAGGAGCGCCGCCCGACCACCCAGAGCGCCTCGCCGGGGCGCAGCGTCGTCGTCAGCTCGGCCTCGGTGCGCGCTCAGGCCGAGCCGCGAGCGCAGCAGCTCGCGCTGGTCGGGCGACTGGCGGTAGATCACCTTGGTGTCGGCGTCGGCGATCAGCCCCTCGGCGATCCGCGCCTCGCGCGAGCCCGCCTCGCCGGAGGCGCCGAGGTCGGTGAGGCGGTGGACGACGACGATGTTCTGCACGCCGAGCGCGCGGCAGAGCTTGAAGCTCTGCCTGCAGCCACTCGGCGACGCCGATGTGGCTGGTCACCCGCCAGCCCTCCTCGGTGACCGAGATCAGCTTCGGCGCCTCGGCCGCCCTCCCGCTCGGCCGCGCGCTTTCGCTCCAGGAGGATCGCCTGCTGCCAGGCCGCGGCGCAGGTCATCAGGATCCCCAGCGCCGCGGAGTCGCGCACCGCGCTCAGGTCGAGGACGACCAGCGGCGCGTCGAGGTCGAGGCCCTCGCTGGTCGGCCCGTCGAACATCCCGCGCAGGTCGCCCTCGCAGAGGCGCTGCAGGGCGAGCGCCGAGGCGCGGTTGGCCTCGGCGAAGTCCTCGCGCGCTCGCCGCCGAGACGCCCTGCACCATCGCCTCGCGGGGGTGCAGCAGCGCGTCGACGACCATCGGCAGCGTCGGCTCGCCGCCGCCCGCATTCCTCGTCGACGACCTCGAGCGCGACCCGCAGGCCGGCGTCCTCCTCGGGGCTCGAGCTCGCGGCGCAGCGCCGCCTGGGCGACCGAGCGCAGGAGGCTCAGCTGGCCCTCGCGCCCGCCGCGCGGGCTGAGCGGGTTGAGCCGCACCTCGCCGCCGGGGGCGAGGGTGATCGGCTGCACCCCGAGCGCTCTCGCCAGCGGCGCAGTACTCGCCCTTGGGGTCGAGCACCCAGGCCTGGCGGCCGAAGAGCGCCTGGCGGTAGATGTAGGTCTTGACCAGCGGTCGACTTGCGCGAGCCGAGGCCGCCGAGGATCAGCATGTTCGGCCCCGGCAGGACGCGCGCGGATAGAGCGCCCAAGGGTCATAGAGCCAGGCGCCGCCGTAGGCGTCGCGGCCGATGTAGGTGCCGGGGGCGCCGAGGCCGCCCTCGGCCGAGGAAGGGGTAGGCGGCCTGGAAGTGGGCGGTGGTGCCGCAGTGGCCGGGGCGCTCGGCGAGCCGCTGCCTCACCGCAGCCCCCGGCAGAGCGGCAGGGTGAAGGGGAAGCCGGCGTCCTGCTCGCCGTAGAGGCGCTGCAGGCCGAGGCGGGCGAGCTGGGCGGCGTGCTCGACCTCGACTCTGGCCGCGCTCGAGCTCCGCCGATCGAGCGCGCCGAGGTCCGCACGTAGCCGACCCAGCGCATCTCGGCGTGGCCGTCGGCCAGCTCCTCCTCGCGCCGCGAGGCGGCCTGCTGGCGGCGGCGGATCCGCGCCGTGGAGACGAAGCCCTGGCGGCTGCGGTTGATCTCCTCGGCGACCTCGGCGGTCTGCGCCGCCTCGGCGCGGCGCATCGCCAGCGAGTAGGGGACCGGCTCGATCGTCACCGCGACCGTGCGCAAGCGCGCTCGTCTGCATCAGGAGCGGCGCCATGAACATCGGCCCGACGTCCGAGCGCGGCCAGGAGGCGATCCAGTAGGTCGCGTGGAGGGCGGAGTCGGTGCGGTAGTGCGACCAGCTCGTCTCGTCGGCGAGCGGTCCCATCAGCGCCGGGTCGACGCCCTCGCGCTCCGCCTCGCCCGAGCGCCGCGCGGGCGCGCGCCTGGCGGCCGAAGGGATCGAAGGCGTCGCGGATCAGCGCCGCGTACTGGCGCGGGCGCAGCAGGCCCGAGACGGTGACCTCGGCGATCGCCAGCCGCTCGGCGAGGCTCTCGGCCTCGCGCAGCAGCAGCTCGCAGGCGGCCTCGGCGCCGCCGCCGAGGCGGCGCAGCTCGCGCGCCGCCGCGGCGCTGGTCGATCTGCAGCGCGATCAGGACCTCGTGCTCGGTCGAGCGCGGGCGCCGCCGACTCGACCAGCTCGATGTAGGAGCGAACGAGGTCGGAGTCGAGCGGCACCGTGCGGTCGCGCTGGGCCTGGAAGTGGGCGGCCAGCTCATCGCCCTGGCCGGGCAGCGTCCGCTCGATCCACTGCAGGCGGCGCACCGGGCTGCCGTCGCGGGCGCAGCTCGCCAGCACCGCGCCCCAGGCGTCGAGCGCCCGCTCCTGCTCGGCGGCGTCGCGCAGGGCGAAGGCCCCGGCGCGCACCGCCATCGCCGCGGTGAAGGTGCCGGCGCGCGCGGTCTTCGATCACGCCGACCTGCTCGGAGCCGTAGGGGACGGCGAGCAGCTCGAGTCCGGCAAGCTCCGGCGGCAGCGAGGTCTCGTGCGCCGCCTCGCCGTCGGCGCCGATCCGCGTCCCCGCGCCCGGCGCGCGTGAGCGGTAGCCGCGCTCGGCCGCGCGCCGCCGCCGCAGCCCAGCGCCCGAGGACCGGCGCCCACTCCTCGGCCGTGCGGCCCTCGAGCGGCACGCAGATCGCCGCGGCGGCGAGCGCAGAGCGCGAGCAGCGCCGACGAGCAGCCCGAGCGAAGCTTCGCAGCACGTACAGCGAGCCGAGCCCGACCAGGGCGCCCGCCGCGACGACCGCGACCTGGCCGACCCGCAGCGGGCCGACCACGGCGCGCTGCTCGAGCGGGCCGAAGCGATAGCGGCGCGCGCTCACTGCTTCGCCTCGCCTTCTCGGGCTTGCTCGCCTGCGGCGGCTCGGGCGCCGGCCGCGGCGGGCTCTCGCCGGCGCTTGGCGCGCTACCGCCGCCCGCCTCGCTGGCTCGCCGCCCCGCTCGTGCCTGGCCGGCGCCCTCGCCCGCCTGCGGCTGCGCCCCGGCCGAGCCGCCCGTCTCCTGGGCGACGCCGCGTCTGCCCTGCAGGCGCTGGCGCTGCGGCTTGGCTGCCACTGCGGCCGCAGCCGCCGGCATCGCCGCTGCCGCTGCCGCCTGCGCCGCCTGCCGCCGCGCCGCCTCCGCCAGCCGCGGCCTCGCCGCCCGCCGCCCGCGCCACCACCGCCCGGCTCCGCCGCCACCGCCGCCGCCTCCGGGCTCGGGGCCGGGCACTGCCGCCGCCTTTCTCGCTCGGCGTTCCAGAGCGTCGCGCCCGAGCTCGCCCCAGTTGGAGCGGGCCATGTTGCGCAGGATCTGCACGTCGCTTGCGACCTGCACGCCGCTGATCGCGCCGCCGCCGGCCGAGCGGCGGCCGTAGGCGGCGCTCATCGCGCCCTCGGCGAAGGGCACGAGCTTGAGCAGGACGAAGGGGGCGAAGCAGGCGAGCAGCATCAGCGCCGAGGCGGCGAGGATGTGCTCGACCTGGCCGTCGTTTTCGGCGACCAGCCCCGCGGCGAGCGAGATGATCGAGACGATCACGAACTTCGAGCCGATGACGACGACGAGCAGCTCGCCGGTGCGCCGCAGCGCGCCCGCCCAGCGCGGCCAGATCGAGGCGGCGAGCGCCAGCGGCATGAACAGGGCGACGACGTAGACCGCCGCGTCGCGCATCAGCAGCTCCAGCCAGACGAAGAAGGCGGCGAAGGCGCCGACGATCGCCGCGAGGAAGGTGACGAAAAGCGGCACCTCGACCGTCCCGCCGGCTTCGCCCGCAGCGGCGCCGGCCGGTTCGACGCCGCCGCTGCCGCCGCCGACTTCCCGCCCGGCGGCGCCGCCCGCCTTGCCGAGGCCGGTGATCGCCGCCTCGAAGAAGTGTCGGCTGTTGTCGTGGCTCGCCGTCGGCGATCGCGTGGCAGAGGCCGTCGGTCGCGACGAGCAGGAGCTGCACGACGGCGTAGGCGACGCTGGTCGCGATGAAGGCCAGCGGCAGGTTGACCAAGGACGACGCGCACGAGCATCGCCGGCGTTGCCCTGCGCGAGCTCCCTCCAGCACCGCCAAGAGCAGCATCGCCGCCCCAGCAGGGCCGCGATCTCCGCCATCTGCCGCGTACTCGGCGAGGAAGCCCTTGGTCGTCAGCTGCGGCGTCGTCGTCTTCGTCGATCGCGCTCGACGACCTGCCCGATCAGCCAGCTCGCGCCTTCGGCGACCCAGGTGGTGATCTGTTCGAAGATCCCGTTGCCGACTCCCTTGAGGGCGTTGGTGATCGGGTCGGTGACCGCGCCCGGCGACCGCGCCGCTGACCGCGTTGCAGGCATCGCCGACCGGGTTGCCGCCGCCGACCGCGCCGCCGGTGATCGCTCCGATCCCGCCGCTGATCGCTCCCGCCGGGGCGCTGCCGACGTCGCAGGCGACGTTGGCTCGGGCGGCGCGGGGGCGAGGGCTGGGCGAGCAGCGACCAGCGCCGCCAGCAGGCCGGCGATGCGGCGCCGCCGAGTGCACCTACGGGAGCCAGCTCATAGCTCCGCAGCGCCTTGCGCCAGGTCGATCACGCCGGTAGCCGCCGAGCGGTCCCGGGCGGCGTCGCCAGCTCGCGGCGTCGGCCCGAAGCCGCCGCGCGTTTCGGCGATCCGCCAGCGGCCTTCCATCCAGACCAGCTCGGTGTGGGTGAGGCCGAAGTAGGCGGCCGGCTCGACCGAGGAGGCGTTGCCGAGCAGGGTGAAGCCCCAGGTGAGGATTCGGGCGCGCTCGGCGGAGTAGGACTCGACCCGGTAGCCGATCGGCACCGCCGCGTAGAGCGTCTGCAGGCCGTGCGCGGACTCCCGACCCCGATCGGCCCGCCGCCAGTCGCGCTCGGCGCCGGGCGAGTTGGCGGCGAGCATCGTCGCCGCGTAGTCGGGCGTCGCCACCGCCTCGATCCGCGCCCGCAGGACGTCCGGGCCGCAGGATCGCCGGGCTGGCGAAGGCGCGCTGGTAGGCGGCGACCGCCAGCGCGGCGCCGGCAGGCGTGTCGGGGAAGTCGACCGGGACTCCCGCCAGCGTCCGCGCCGCGCCGGCACTGGCAGGTGTCGCGGCGCGTCCGCCGGGCGGGGTGGGGGCGGGGCGGTGGAGCGACCGAGGAGGAAGCCGAGCAGAAGAGTGGCGAGGCAGGCGAGGGCGAGGCATCGCCGCCGCGAGGTGCCGACCGCCGCGAGGTCGCCGCTCATTTGACCGCCGTGCCGGAGTGTGTAGAAGAAGTTGATGAGCGGCCGCGCCGGCGCCGACCACGAAGGCGCCGAGCAGCCCGTAGAGGACCTTCGACTTGCCGTCGGAGGCGTGGCTGTAGTTGTTGGATTCGTGAGCCGAGCGCCCACTGCGCGGCGCCGATCAGGACGCCGGCGACGCAGCCGAGCAGGGCCAGGGCGGCGAGCCCGTTGACGAGTTTTTCCAGCGCCGGCGTCCCCGGCCCTCCGCTTGGGTTCGGGTTTGACGTTGACGATGCCTCCGAGCGCGAGCTGCAACTTGACGAGGACGGCGAGGGCCACGGTGGCCTCCTTTGGCTAGAGGTGCTCTGCACCCCCGCTGTCCAGCGCAAGGACCGTTTGCATCGGGTCCGGCCAGGAAAAATCGGCCTTGGCGAGGCTGATCGACTCCCGATCGCGCGAAACCAGGCGCAGCTTCTAGGCTCCCCGTCATGGCGGATGCCGCAGAGCAGAAGGCGCGACGGGCTGTGCGGGACGCTCAGGCGAAGTTCGAGCGCGAGCAGGCCGCTACTCAGGAGGCGCGACGCAAAGCATTCGCCGATGCGCAGGAGGCGGGGCTAACTCTGCGAGACATCGGCGAGGAGGTCGGTCTGCACCATACGCGCGTGCTCCAGATCATTCGGGGCAAGTAGCCATTTGGTGATTATTTCTCACCAAGGCTGCTAAGCTCGCCCCAAAATCAAAAAGCGGCGACCCGCCGTGCGATGAACACGACGGGCCGCCTGACCACAAGGAGGCAGAGCTCCTCATGGCTGATCGCAACCCTATGGATTACGGCGCGTTCGGACCCACGAACTACGTCGCTGAAACGCGCCAAGCAGAACGCGCAGTCCTCACGTTCCTGATCGACGAGCATCCGAGCCAGCTGACGATCCCCGAGATTGCTCGGACGTTCTATGCCCCGCCCGCCGACTTCCAGAAGGACGACGTGGTCGAGCGGGCAATCCGCGAACTGGTTGGCGCCGGGCTCCTGCATTGCGAGGGCGCATTCCTCGTCCCTACCCGAGCTGCGCTCTATTTCGTTGGCCTGGAGATGGACTGATGGAGGTCGCCGAGCGGTTCGGCGAGAACCTGCGCCGACTCCGCAAAGGGGCCGGCATCTCCCAGGAAGAGCTGGGACTGCGCTGCTCGCTCCACCGGACCGAGATAGGTCTGCTGGAGCGAGGGGCGCGGGTTCCCCGTATCGACACGCTGATCAAGATCGCGAGCGGTCTGGGCATTCGCGTCGACTGCAAGCTCCTCGACGGGATCACCTGGACCCTCGGCACGACTGAAGCGGGCGGGTTTCAGATCAAGTCGCGCCGCGAAAGGCACAGGGACGCAATGGAGCGTGCCGCCAAGCTCAGAGAGGGGCAGACGGAGACCGTGGACGCCGTCCAGTTGGTGCATGAAGCGCGCGATGCGCTGGCGCGGCGAGGAATGCCCCCGGAGGAAGAGGAAGGGTGATGCCCAGAACTATTAGTCCTCACAAAGGCCAGCTCAGGTTGCTCCTATGATCGGCAGTAGGCGAAAACGACGAAGCGCTGCCGCGCCGCGCCGCCCAGGTCGGAGCTCAGCGTCACGGCCCACTCGCGCTGCTTGGGTACCGGCCCTGATTCAACCAGCGCGACGTGCTGGCCAGGAAAGACACCACCGAGGCCGCCCCTCAGTCGCACGCCGCCCGAGATCAGGCGTTCCCCGTGTTTGCACCGCGCGTGACCCTGCGCGTAGTTGAAGGAGCCGTCCGCTGGCGTGGTATCGGTGTCGAAGACCTTGCCCGCGCGCAGCGTGTATCTCGCATGGTGTCGACTGCTGCTCTGCGCAGAGCCCCCACTTTTATGGCCGAGTCCGTATCCGACGGCGCTGCCCCCTAGCGCCACAAAGAGAGCGATCAGGGCGACGACCATTGCTGGCGAAGGGCGAAGCTTGGTGTTCATGGCTTCCTCCTTGATTCTCATTTTTCGGCGCATGGTGCTTACCGTCTTACCCGGATGTAGCGAGGAACTGAGTGCCCTCGGACGTAGGGATATCCGTTTTGCTCGGGAACGACGGCGGAGAAAACGAATCTCGTAGTCCTGATCACGGGGGAAAAGGCGTACCCCACGCGGAAGTGGCCGAGAGCGTCCGTCCTTGCGCGGCGCACCAGGAAACGGCGTTTGGAGCCTGGGACGTTCCCGCGCACGACCACGACTCGTTGCGCCTGGGTGGGGCCGGGGATTTCGCCCGAGAAGAAGATGCGGCGGTGGGGGCCGGTGCGGTGGCGCGAGAGGTGCAGGGTCGCCCGCGCCCGCATGTGCAGGGTCAAATCGGTGGAGGTCTGAAATGCGCCGAACCGATAGGCAATGCGGAGGGCACGCGACGGGCCGTGGCGGAGCTTGAATGACCAGCCACCGTTTTCGTTGGTTGCCGTCGTCCCGATCAGATGGAACGGGCGACCCGGTAGGTCGGTATGGCCTTGGATGCATACTTCGGCGCCAGCGACGGGGTTGCCGCCCGAATCCTTCAAGCGCCCGCGGATCAAAGCGCGGCGATGAAAGGCGATGGTTCGCTCGGCTTCTCCGTTGCCGGCGAAGCCAGCCGTGATCGTCTGTCCGCCGCCGATGGGCGAGCCGGGACAGAGGTTGTCGACAGAGACTTCGCGCGATTCGCAGCGGCTGTTCGGGCTGCCGGTCTGCGCGTAGTCAGACGCGCAGACTGTGACCGAGTTGACCCCCTCTTGAAAGGGCGCCTTGGCGGTTTCGAGCGTGTATGTCTTCGTCAGGCTGGGTGGGCACGGCACCATGCGCGAGGTCAGGTTGCCCGGTAGCGGGTTGCAGGCGGCCGAGAGATCGTCGCCGTCCGCCGGTTTGCCGTTGACTTCAACCCGCACCGATTGCAGGCCAGCCCCTTCATCCGCGGCACCGACTTCAAGCGTCTGAGGGCCGCGCAGGATCGCGCCGGAGAGGAGCGATCCACCGATCGACAGGCTCGGGGTTGCGACGTCCGTCAGCTGGATGCGCACTTGCTTGATGTAGGTGTGGGCTCCGCTGGCGGCGCCAGCGCAGCGATTGCCTTCGTTTGGCTGAGTGCATTGCAGTCGGGCCACGAGAAAGCGCCAGCTGCCCGCCGGTATCCCGGCCTCATGTCCCTGGTCGTCGTTCTGGTTCTCATAGGAAACGCCTGCGCCGCTATCAGCAGAAACGGCGAGGTAGCCGTGCTGACCGTCTTCCGTTGCCAGGCGACTGAAGGTCGATCCGCCAGTGATGAACGTGCCGGCGGGTGCCTGCCACACCCACGCCCCGTAGGCGCCTTCAATAGTGCCGGTTTCACCGGGCAGAAGGCCGTGGCTGATTTGCAAGCCGTTCGCTGCCGGCGAGCAGTCGGCGTGTTGCGTGTAGTGGGCGGTAGAGGTGCTGAAGCTGGCGTCTGGGGCGTCGGGGAAGACGTTGGCCGAGCATTGCGCGACCACGTAATTGCCAGCTCGCGCCATGAATGGCGAAGGAAGCAGAATGAGGGCTACCACCACCAGCGCCATGAGCCAGCTAGCCCCGGCACTTGTTCTGGTACTCGGCGCTGATGCCTTGTCTTTGGAGGAAGCTACGTGCGTCAATTGAATCGCCTCCCTCAGGGGCCAAACTGTTCGTTTGAGATTTGGGTCGGCGTTGAGCTGGATGCGCCTGCGCTGGAGGAGGTCGGCGCGCTGGATTCGGTAGGGCTGCTTGCTTCTTCTTCTGGGACGACTTCGGATTCGACTGCGAGCTGTGAAGCGGATTCTCGGGTCGCCCGCCGGGTGCGCTGTGCGCTGGCCGAGGCGCTCGAATTCTTGGCTTGTCGCTGACCGCCGCCCGAACTCGTTGAGCGGGGTTCGGGCACGGGGCGCGACGTGGAATGAGGTTGTGGCGCAATGGGTGCTCGGCGTGGAGCGAGGGCGACTCGATCCGGCGGCTTCGGCCTATGAGCGTGAGCACTGCTGCCGCCATTCAGAAGTCCACCGACCCCGGGTCCGACGACCCCGCTTGCGGCAAGACAGGCCGCCACGGCGGCCGTCGCGCAAGCGCCGGCCACTCTTCCGACTCCACCTTGAAGCGCAGCGCCTGCCGACGATTCCGCGCCGCCACCGAATGGGAGACGGCGCGCAATGTCTTGAGCGCGTGCCCAGGCGGCGGACGTTCCCCGCCCGACCGCCTCGATCGCAGCTTCAAAAGTCCCGGTGGGGAGGTGAAGACCGACGGAGCTTGCGCCGATGAACGAGACGTAGGCGGCGAGGCCGATCTCGATGATCAGCTCATCGAGGCTTTCGACGCCAAGCAGCTTGTGTAGATGCTTCTGTGCCGCCTCATGGCAACGCTGTGCCTTGGAGGGGTGCCAGTCCAGAACTCGGGCGACTTCGCGCACAGCCAGCCCCTCGAAATAAGAGAGCTCGAGCAAGCGGCGTTCGTCCTCGGAGAGCTGAGCCACGGCGTGCTGGACCTTGCGGAACCGGTCTTCTTCAAGTGCCGCGTCCTCGGGACCGTGCTCGCGTTCGTCAGCAAGCGACGGAACTCGCTCAGTCGAGACCACGCGGGGCGTGCGATCCTCGGCTTCGAGCAGGCTCTTGGTCCGCTGCCAGGCGCAGGTAATGAGCCAGCCCGGCGGATTCTCGATCTTGGCGCCCTCGGCGAGCTTGCGGCTGTATTCGAGCATCGCCGTCGCAAACAGTTCCTCGCCGTGGCGGGCGATGAACTGCGGCGAGAAGCGTTTGCGACGCAGGTATTGGTTGAAGCCGAGCCGAGCCTGCTCCAGCTCCGCCGGCTTCATCTCACGTGGGCTGCCGCTTCTATACATCACGCCTACCTATCCAGCGATCTGTCTCGTTCAGGATACCCATGCGTTCCTTTTTCCAAGCAAGCGTGGGGAATGGGTTCTTGACCCCACTGTCCAACGAAATGCCCGTTTGCATCGGCCTGATTTGAAATCGATGCAAAGCCGTCCGCCCTTGGACAACGGGGGCGGATGGAGAAGTCCTTTGACAGCATCCGCTCACCGAAGCTCCTACTCGGCCTCCCGCTGGGAATGCTCGTCGTCTTGGTGGCTGGCCTGCTCGGCGTCGCCGTCATTGCCGGAGCCTCGCCGCAATGTGGGGGCGGCTCTGAAACCGTCGGCGACCTCAGCGGCAAGGCGCCACGTCGATTAGTGCCGATCTATCAGGCCGCCGCCGCCCGCTATCGCCTAGGTGAGCGAGGCCCGGCGATCCTCGCCGCGATCAACGAAGTCGAGACCGACTTCGGGACCAACATGGGTCCGTCCTCGGCGGGGGCGATCGGCTGGATGCAGTTCATGCCCGAAAGCTGGGAAACCTACGGCGTCGATGCGGACGGCGACGGGCGCAAGAACCCGAGCGACCCCTGGGACGCGATCTTCGCCGCTGCCCGTCTCCTGCAAGCGGCAGGAGCACCGGAAGACTGGCATGGCGCGATCTTCTCCTACAACCATGCCCAGTGGTACGTCGAAGAGGTCGAACAGGGCGCCGAACGTCTCGGCGGCGCCGGGAGCGAAGTCCTCTCGGTCGCGGAATCGACGGGCTGTGCGTCCGCAGCGCCGAGCGGGGCGATCGTCAATACCGCGGTGCGGCTCTTTGCACCACGCGCCTTCAAGCCGATTCCGGCGAAGCTCTGGGTCGGAGGCGGATCGCCGGAGTCGGTCGACGCGCGCATTTGGCCCGATGCGGTCTGGCTGCTCGAAACCTACGATTTGCGCGTCACCGCCGCGCGCGAGTCGGGGCATGAGACCCACGGCGACGGAACGGCGATGGACATGGTTCCGGCCCCCGGTCGAGGCTGGGACGAAACGGCGCTGCGAGCGGCGTTGGACCTTGGCTGGATTTCGAGCTGCGGGGCTTCGGGAAGCGCGCCGGTCTGCCCGCTGGTTGCCGCGATCCAGTTCATCGGCTACAACGGCTATCCGGGTCACGGCGATCCTTCCCATGCGGGCGAAAATGCCCACCTGCACGTCTCCTGGAAAAGCTCTGACTACGGCTGCCCGGGCCTGTGTGCGCCGCGGGAATGGGTGGAGGTCTTTCCGTGGCTGGAATAGCCGAGACGCAGCCTTCCTTTTCTCGCGACGACCTCTTGACCGCGACGGAGGTCGCCGAGGTGCTTCGCGTCAAGCGCACCACCGCGCTCGAATACATGCGGCGCGGAGTCGTCCCGGCCTGCAAGATCGGGCGGCGCTGGTATGCCGCTAAACCACTGCTCGACCAACACCTCGATCGCCTCTTCGATCCGAATCCGCGTCGTTAGGCGGCAGCTGCCAGCTCGTCCGAACCCTCCTCAGAAAAGAGAGCGGTCAGCTTGGCAGCGTCCGAGGGTCGAGGCTTCGAGTGCAGATACCGCTCGGTCGTGGTCAGCGCCGCATGTCCCATCATCTCCTTTACGGCTACGAGGTCGAAGCGGCGGATCGCGAGGCTGCCGAAGGTGTGCCTGAGATCGTGGAAGCGCCGCACCCGAACCTGCGCCTCCTGTTGGGCGCGGATGAAACGCAGGCGCACGGCGGCGCCATTGAGCGACCCGCCGTCTGGGCGACAGAAGACGAAGTCGTCTCGGCTCGTGAAGTGATCGCGTTGCCGCAGTCGCTCGAACTCCGCAATCGCCTGATCAGCCAGAGGCACCGTTCGCGCCCGTCTTGACTTCGTGCTCGTCTCCTCACCGGCCGAGATCGAGCGCGAGACGGTCAGCACACCACCCTTGAGGTCGACGTCGCGCCAGCGCAGCGCCACCAACTCGCCGAGTCGTAGGCCGGTACACGCGGCGATGGTAAAGAGGGCCGCATCCTGTTCGTTGATCCGCGCCCACTCCCGCTCGGTCTCCGGCGAATAGTTCGAGTGCGCATAGCCGCTGCGGTGGCGGTGAGCGCCGCCCCTGGCAACCTCTGCGACGGCAAGGATTTCCTCGGGCTCAAAGGTTTCGATCGGCTTCGCCCCATCTTCCGGGCGCTTCGACGTACCGGCGAAGGGATTGCTCGGCAGACCGAAGCTGTCCTCGCGTCGGGCGAACTCGAACATGGCGTGAAGGACCTGGCGATGAATGTTGACCGTCCGCGCCGAGATGTCCTCTCGGTCCAACTTCGCCAGGAACCGCCGGGCGTCTTTGGTCGTGATGTCTAGTAGCGAGCGCTTGCCGAACTCGCGCATGATCCTTCCGCGTCGAGGGTTGCGGCTTCGTCCAGGTTGGGCGAAAAGCCTCTGGTAGCCCGCGGTGGTCGAGGGCTTGACCCGCTTCTCCGTCTTCAGGTAGATGAGCCAAGCCTCTACCGCTTCGGGGAAAAGCGCTTCTGGACGCGACGGCTCAACGAGTCTCAGCTTCGCTTCGTGAGCCTCGATCACCGAGGCCATCAGAGGGTATGCCCGTCGCTCGTCCAAGAAGCCCCTACGGACTCGGCCTCGTCGTGGCACCCACTCGCCCGCTGAGTTGCGTTCGACCCAGGCAGGCCCGAGCCGGCGCTTGCACTGCGCGCGCTCCAGGTCGCGCCACTTCGCCTCGTAGAACGGCTTACCCTTGTTGTCCCTGACGAGCAAGCTGCCCTTGTCCGTCGCGCCGCCGTCGAGTAGAACCGTCGCCATTGCTGTACCTCCGTCTGTTGAAGGACCCCGATCAGCTGTCCTGTCCAAGCCATCGCCATCTTGCATCGGGGTCCTTCGTGCCGGCGGCGATTTGGGTACCATTTGGGTACCAACGTCGCCAGTCCGAGGCTGATCCAAACATCGCTTCGCTAAGCCAAATCAGGCACGACTTCGCTTAAGAATGGGCTCTAATCGCACCTTTTAAGCCGCGCGGCGCGGGTTCGAATCCCGCCGGGGGCATTTGACGGCAACCGCATTCTAGCGCCGAATACGGCAGCCCCACGATTGATGTGGACCTCCAACTTGGCTCCGTGGGCACCACATTTGGGCACCAAGCGGAGTATTTGAGGAGTGAGTCATCAGCAGAGCGCCTCCTCCCGGCGTCCCCGGAATGGAGCGGAGCCGTCTGGTTTCATCGGCTCCTTGATCAACTTCTTTCAACGATCTCTGGCTTGGACGGGTGAGCAGGCCTTTCGATTGCCACCGGCGGCATGGGCGGGTTTGGTGGTTGTGTCGGCCGGTGTGCTCTCGGCCGTGATCGCGGCGAATGCGGGTTGGAGAGCCATCTATCTTGCGGCCGCAGCCGTCGCAATTACGGCTACGCCCTTGTGTCGATGGCTCTGGCTGAAGCGGCCCGGACTCAGGTCGTCGATTGTGCTCGCTCGCTTTGGAGACGAGGCTGGGACCCATCCGGGTGTAATGGCTGCCCACCTAGCCCAGCTACAGAGGCGACTCGCCAGTGACGTCCTGCTGGGAGAGGTGCTTGAGATCAGAGCGGTGAACGCCGCAGTCAATCCAAGAGCAGCGCGGAGGATTCTCCGGCACACCCGCAGCTACGCCGTAGTCGGTGGCAGTGCGCTCGTCGTCGGGGGAAGTTCACGCTGGGAGGCGACCCTGACCGTGGCCTGGCCAGAGACCTATTCCTTTAAGGGACCACCGGGCACGAGCAGCGTTCGTCATGGCTTTGCGCCACCCATACAGATGGGGATCGGCGGGGATTACGAACTTCCGGTCAGCACCTTGACCGTCAACGACTTTCCAACTAACCACGCGGATGGAATCGAAGCCTCACTTCTAATGATCGCAAGCTGGGGGAGCTTTCCAAGCATCAGTAAACGATTGTTGACGAAAGCCGAAGGAAAAGCGGGTGCCCTACCTTTGGCGTTGAGAGCCGCCCTCGAGAATGCAAAGGCCGGCATAGCGGCCCACGAAAGCGGCAAGCCAGCCCTCGCTGCCGAGGTACTTGAGCGGGTCGGAGAAGAGGAGGTTGATCACATCAGCCTCTGGAACACCGTGGCGACCATGTACCTCGAGTGCGAGGTTGCTGATCCGAAGTTTGGAACCGCTGCTCGGCTTCGCGCTTCACTTCGCGCGCTAAGCGTGGAGCCGGACAATCCAGTGGCAAATTTCAATGTCGGCATCATCCACTTCGGTGAAAAGCGGTTTACAGACGCCTACCCCTATCTGAGTGCCGCCACCAAGCGATCCTCCGAGGTGCACGACCAGTTTCCGATCTTCTTCTTCCTTGCTGCTTGTGAGGAACAACTTGACGACATGGTGGCCGCCCGAGTGACTCAGAGGCACCTCGTCAAGGTAACGACGCGCTGGTGGGAACGGCCCTTCGCCATGTCATACGTGCGTTCGCATTCACCGGCTTTTGGAGGTACTCCTGCTGAGAGGCCCTAGGCGCGGGGCTAGAGAGACCGTAGTAAGGGGTTTCGAACCTGAGCTCATCCATGGACACGGCCGCAGCAGAGCGTTGGCCCAGCAGCGGTTAGGCCCACGCCGGCGCCGGCACAGCTCCTTTGCTCGCGTCGAGGACGCCAACTCCCGTTACCACCCGCAGATGAGCCACCCATCTCGGCTTCCCGTACAATGTCCGGGTCATGGAGCCGACCGCAAGCCAAAAGACCCGTCGGATTGAAGTCCGGCTGAGTGACGAGGAGCGCCAGCTCGATGCCGCTGCCGCCTCGGCGTTGGGCGAGAGTCTGAGCGACTTCTTCCGTCGTGCCGCCCAGGCGCGGGCGCAGGAGGTGCTGGCCGACCGGCGCACGATCTCACTCAGCGAGGTGGAGGCGACGCGCTTTCTCGAGGCGCTCGAGCGGCCCGACGAGGGCACGGTAGGCCGGCTCGAAGATCTCCGCCGCCGCGCGTGACCAAAGCGGCCGCGCTCACCGAGCGCTTCGACTCCGCGGCTCACGAGGTGGCGGATTTTGCCTGCGGCGAGGAGTCGCTCGACCGTTGGCTGCATCGCTACGCGGGACAGGGCGAGCGACGAGACGCGACCCGCACCTTTGTTGCGACTCACGAACAAGGCACGGTACGCGGCTATTACACGCTCGTGGCCGGTCAGCTCGAGCATGTCGAGGCGACCGAGGCGGTGCGCAAGGGCCTCTCGCGGCACTTCCCAATTCCGGTGGCGATCCTCGCCCGCCTCGCCGTCGACGAGCGCAGTCAGGGGCAGGGGCTTGGCGCGTCCCTGCTCAACGATGCCCTCGAGCGGATATGCCGAGCTGCACAGGAGGTCGCCGTGCGGGTGGTGGTCGTTCATGCCATCAACGACGCAGCCGTGGACTTCTACGAGCGCCTCGGCTTTCGTGGCCTCGGTGAGGCGCCGCGGAGCCTGATGGTCACGCTGGCCGAGCTCAACGAGGCCGGCTATGGGCGATAGGGCTCCTTTTAGATAAGAATGGCCCGGCTCATGCGGTTTCGCTTACTTCGCTTGGCGGTGCTCGTGGTAGGGATCGTGGCCCTCGGCTCGGCGGTCGCTGCGATCGGCTCGGCCACCGGTGCGCCACCCGCCTCCTCGGAGTCCTTCGGCGAATCGACGCCGCGCTTCGAGCCGGTGCCGTGCCCGAAGACGCCGCACCCGATCGAAGCGCTGAAGACCGCTCGCTGCGGCTACCTGGTCGTGCCGGAAAGCCACGCTCACCCGAACGGTCGGACGATCCGCAACGCGGTGGCGATCCTGCCGGCGGTGTCGAAGCACCCGAAGCCCGACCCAGTCGTCTTCATGACCGGCGGGCCGGGGGCGGCGGCGATCCTCGACATCCCCTTCCTCGTCGACGCCGGCATCAACCGCAACCGCGAACTGATCGTGATGGCGCAGCGGGGCACGCTCTACGACAAGCCCGACCTCTACTGCCCGGAGCTCGACCACTTCTACGCGCGCCAGGTGAGCATGGTCTTCGACCCGCCCTCGACCGGCGCCAAGCAGGCCGCCGCCGCCCGCGCCTGCCACGACCGCCTGGTCAAGCGGGGGACCGAACCGGCCGCCTACAACACGACCGAAAACACCGCCGACTTCGCCGCACTGCGCCAAGCGCTCGGAGTCAAGGAATGGAACGTCTACGGCTACTCCTACGGCAGCGACCTGGCGCTCTCGTTCATGCGCGACTACCCGGAAGGCATCCGCACGGCGACGATCGACTCGGTGGTCCCGCCGAACATCGTCAGCCTGCCCTGGACCTGGAGCAGCGCCCGCGAGGGCATCACGACGATCTTCAAGTCCTGCGAAGCGCAGCCGAGCTGCAACCGGCACTACCCGGACCTGCTGCCCACCTTCATCCGCGAGGTGCGCCGGCTCGAGGCGCACCCGCTGGTCCGCCGGGTGCGCCCGCCGCAGGGCGGCCCGCCGGTCAAGGTGGTGCTCGACGGCGGCACGCTCGTCAACATGCTGGTCGGCAACGTGCCGCGTTGGCCCGAAGTCCCGGCGGCGATCGCCGAGCTCGCCGAAGGCGACCCGCACCGCTTCCTCGAGGCGCGCGCTGCCGGAGCCGTCGTCCCCGAGAACCCCGAGCAGGCGCTCGGCATGACCGAGAGCTTCATCTGCCAGGAGTGGGAGCCATACGGGGGCCCGGCCGCGATCCTCCGCGCCGGCCGCCGCGTCTTCCCCAGCTTCCCGGCGTCGGTCCTGGTCAACGCCCCGCAGCTCCCCTTCCTGAAGGAGCTCTGCCGCGAATGGAAGGTGCCGAAGGCGCCCGCGTCCCAGCGGGTCCGGGTCCACAGCGACATCCCGACGCTGGTCGTCTCCGGCGCCGTCGACTCCAAAACGGGTGCCAAGTGGGGCCGCTACGCGGCGCGGTCGCTCACTCGGTCCACCTACGTGCGGATCGACGACGTCGCGCACTGGGTGATCGTCCAGTCGCCCTGCGCCCAGCGGATCTTCCAGTCCTTCCTCGCCCGGCCGACCGGCCCGCAGACCGCCTGCGCCGCCAAGACCAAGGCCTCCTTCCCGATCGAAAGGTGAGTCGATGACCCGCATGAACCGCACGCCGTCGAAGGCCGCGAAGCACCGCTCCCGCGTCGCGCTCCTCGGCGCCGCGGCGCTGGTGCTCCTGGCTGTCGTCCTCGTCTCCGGCGCGGCCGCGGCGAACCCGCTCGCCACCGGCGCCGCCCCCGCATCCAACTTCATCCCCGGCCCCTGCCCGAAGCCGCCCAGCCCGATTCCGGAGCTGAAGACCGCCCGCTGCGGCCGCTTCATCGTCCCCGAAGACCGCGCCAACCCGAACGGGAAAACGATCAGCCTCTCCGTCGCGGTCATTCCGGCCAAGGCGGCGACCCCGAAGCCCGATCCGATCGTCTGGCTCGCGGGCGGCCCCGGCGACGACGCGATCACCGAGATCCCGTGGGCGGTTGCCGGCGGCCTCAACCGCAACCGCGACGTGATCTTCATGTCGCAGCGCGGCACCTACACGGCGAAGCCGAAACTGACCTGCCCGGTCGTCGACCGCTGGGCGGAGAAGACCCTGAACATGCCCTACGACGCGCCCGCGACCGGCCGCGCCTACGTTGCCGCGACGAAGAAATGCCGCGCCCAGCTGCTGAAGAAAGGCGTCGACCTCGGCGCCTACAACACGCTCGAAAGCTCCAACGACCTCGAGGACCTGCGCCAGGCGCTCGGCGTCAAGGAATGGAACGTCTACGGGATTTCCTACGGGACCGACCTGGCGCTGAACTACATGCGCATGCACCCACAGGGGATTCGCTCGGTTGGGATCGACGGCGTCTTCCCGCCGCCGCTCGCCGGCGGCGTCGCCTCCTGGCCCAGCGCCGGGGAGGGGATCAACGCGGTCTTCATGGCCTGCTCCGAAGACGCCAGGTGCCGCCGTCGCTACGGTGACATCGGCGCCACCTGGCGCCGACTCGTTCGCAAGTACGAGGCCGCGCCGCGCACGGTGCGGGTTCCAGTCGAGGGGGTGAAAGGCAAGGTGGCGGTGAAGATCAGCGGCGGCATGCTGCTGCAGTGGACGGTCTCGCCGGGCACCCACCTGGCGGGCAAAGTGCCCGCCGACATCGATGCCCTCGCAAACGGCAACCCGGTGCCGGTCGCCTCGACCTGGGCCGCGCCGAAGCTCAACCCGGCGGGGATCGGCGTGCTCAGCAACGGGCTCTTCTCCGGCGTCTCCTGCGGCGAGTGGGTGCCCTACGAGAGCGAGGCGAGCGTGATCGCCGCCGGCCGCCGCGCCTTCCCGACCTTCCCCCGCTCGATCTGGGCCAATGCGCCGAACCTGCCGTTCATGCGCCAGAACTGCGCCGCCTGGAACGTGCCGAAGGTGCCGGCCGAAGTTCGTGACGTCACCCACAGCCAGATCCCGACGCTGGTCGTCGACGCCCAGTACGACGGCCAGACCGCGGCCTCCTTCGGCCCGCTCGTGGCGCGCAGCCTGCCGAACTCGACGGTGGTGACGATCCCCAACGTGGCCCACGTCGCCTTTGCGAGTCCCTCGCCGCAGGCCAACGCGTGCGCGCAGCGCATCGCCCGCTCCTTCTTCAACGTCCTGGGCAAGGCCGCAACCGGCTGCATCGCCAAGGTGCCGCCAACGGAATTCGAGATCGCAAAGCGTTGAGCACTCGTGAGGATGGGGTCTGCGCCCCGGGTTCCCCGGGTGCGTTCGATGGAAAGCAAACGGCCCGCCGAAGCGGGCCGTTTGCGAAAAGCGGGCTGCCGTCGAACAGACGACCCTGCCATCACGTGGTCACATCCTAGCGCCCCGGGCGGGAGTCGAACCCGCCAGCCCCGCTTCGTGATGGCAGGGTCCGCGTCCGGCGGCCGGGGCGTCGCCGCGGCCGCGACCTGAGGGATGCTACTCAGACAGTTGTCACGTGTGTGTCACGAAAGTGGAAATCTTTTGGCTGACCTACCACGCGATGGTCAGCAACCACTCGGGCTGGCCGCGTAGCGAGGCGCTTGTTTCGCCAGCCACTGGGCGATGGTCGTCGCCATCTGCTCTGCGGTTTCGAACTCGCCGTTCGATGGGATCGCCGCCAGGGTCACCACCGCTTCCTTGCCGCCGACTTCGAGGACGCCCATCTGGCGGACGAGGTAGCGCCCGTCGATTCCAGGGCCCCAGCCTCCCTTCCAGCGAGCGGGCAGACCGGCGGAACCGAGGCCCCAGCTGTCCGAGCCGACTTCGCCCATCAGACCGAGGACGTATTCGTCCGCTTCGGCCGAGCCGATGCACTTGGCGGCCAGCCTGCTCATGAACAGCTGCTGGTTCGCCAGCGACCAGTCCGTTTGGCCGTAGGTCGAGAAGCCTTCGCGGCCCTGGGTCGAGATTTCGGTGGTGCTGTCGCCGGCTTCGCGCAGGACTTCACCGACTGCCGCCGAGGCGCCGACGAGGCCGCCGTGCTTTCGTTCGAGATCGGCGAAGAGCGCTGCTGCGGCTTCGTTATCCGAGAGGGTGAGGGCGCGCCTCATCTCATCGGCTTGCGGCGCGCTGAGTCCGGAGGGGCCGCCCACATCCCGCAGAAGCCTGAGGGAGATCGGCACCTTGCTGGTCGACCAGGCGGAGCCCGAACTGAGATCGCCGATGGCAACGACCTGGCTAGACCCAGGCGCGCCGATCGTCGCGCCGACCTCTCCTTCGAGCTCGGCTTCCACGTCGCCGAAGTCAGCGGCAAGGGCGCTGCCCGAAGCACTGCTTTGGGGTTCGGGTGCGGCGGCGGCTCTCCGGGCAGCCCGGCGTCGTTCCCGGGTCCGCTCGGCACGCAGCGCCGCTCGACGACGGTCGAGCCGCCGCCTGAGACTCGCAAGCTTGTGATCCAGCGCTGCGCGCCTGACCGTTGCCGTGTGGGTCGAAACGGTGCCGCTGCCGGACGAACCGCAGCCGATGGGGGCGGTTAGGATCGCCGCAACCACGATCGCGCAAAGGTAGGAGCGGGCCTTCACCTAGACCTCCAACCGCAACCCTCGGCGGCGGCAGATTCAGGGAAAGTAGACGGAGGCTTCGTTGCCCCCGGTGCACTGGTGCGGGGATCCCGCAGTGCAATACATCGAGTAATACCGTTCTCTCGTTGGACTGTAGGAGTAGACCGTTCCGGCCCCAGACCCGATTTCGGAGTAGTAGTCGGCTTCGACGTTGGCTGCGAATCCACAGGTCGTGTTCGGGCCGACCGAGAGCGTCCCGCCGCACGAGGTGGTCCCCCCCGCCGTCGTGCCGGAGGTGCCGCCTTCCGTCTGGCCTTGGCCCTGGTTCTGGTTCGTCGCATGGCCGTGCTTCTTCAATGAGTGAAGTTCTTCTTCGATCCGTTCGATCTTCAACTTCTGTCGAGTTTCCGCCGACCCTTCTTTTCGGGCCTGTTCGATTTCATCCTGGCTCGCGCCGGAGCCGCCCCCGCAGGCGGAGACGAACACCGCGATTGCAATCAAGGCAGTTGGTATGGACAAGACGCGAATAGGCACAAGCCGCAGCCTACGAGGAGGGAGCAGTGATAGTCAACCTCGCCGGATCGCTCAGTGGCGGAAGTGGCGGTGCTTGGTGAAGACCATCGCTACGCCGGCGGCGTCGCAGGCCTCGATCACCTCGGCGTCGCGTTTGGAGCCGCCGGGCTGGATCACCGCGGTGGCGCCGGCTGCGAGCGCCAGCTCGGGGCCGTCGGCGAAGGGGAAGAAGGCGTCGGAGGCGACGACCGAGCCGGCCAGCAGGGAGCCGGACTCCTCGCCGCGCGCGTCGCGGCACTTCTCGACCGCGAGGCGAACCGAGTCGACGCGACTCATCTGGCCGGCGCCGATCCCGAGCGTCGCGCACTCCCTGGCGAGGACGATCGCGTTGGAGCGGACGTGGCGGACGACGATCCAGGCGAAGAGCATGTCCCGCCACTGCTCCTCGCTCGGCTCGGTCCTCGTCACCACCTCCATCAGCTCGCGCGGCTCGGGGTCGCCGTCGCGGTCCTGGATCAGGAGACCGCCGCGCACCCGCTTGACGTCGCGTTCGGCCGGGTCGGCCTGGCGGCGCTCCTCGTCGCAGAGGATGCGGATCGCCTCCTTCTGCTGAAGCACCTCGAGTGCGCCCTTCTCGAACCCGGGCGCCAGCAGCACCTCGACGAAGTTCTCGTGCAGCGCCTCGGCCAGCGCCACGTCGACCGGCCGGTTGAGCGCGATCACGCTGCCGTAGGCGGAGAGCGGGTCGCAGGCGAGCGCACGGCGGTAGGCGTTGAGCCCGTCCTCGCCGATCGCCGCCCCGCAGGGGTTGTTGTGCTTGACGATCGTGCAGGCTGGCCGCTCGAAGTCCTCGTTCAGCCGCCGCGCCGAGTCGAGGTCGAGCACGTTGTTGAACGAGAGCGCCTTGCCGTGCAGCTTCGAGACGCCGGCGAGGATGTCGCTGCGCAGGCCGACTTCGGAGTAGAGCGCCGCCCGCTGATGGGGGTTCTCGCCGTAGGCGAGGTCGAGCTGCTTCTCGTAGGCGACCGTCAGGTGCTCGGGGAAGTCTTCGTAGGAGGTCGAGAACCAGCGGCTGATCGCGGCGTCGTAGCGGGCCGTCTGGGCGAAGGCCTCGTTGGCGAGCCAGTGCCGGGTGGTGGCGGAGATCTCCCCGCCGGACTCGTCCAGCTCGGCGCAGACCGCGTCGTAGGACTCCGGCTTGACCACGACGGCGACACTCTCGTGGTTCTTCGCCGCGGCGCGGATCATCGTCGGCCCGCCGATGTCGATGTTCTCGACCGCGACCGCCGGGTCGACCTCGTGCCCGGCGACGGTCTGCTCGAAGGGGTAGAGGTTGACGCAGACCAGGTCGATCGGCTCGATCCCCTCGGCCTCCAGCGTCGCCACGTGCTCGGGGTCCTCGCGCCGTGCCAGCAGCGCCGCGTGCAGCCGCGGGTGCAGCGTCTTCACCCGGCCGCCGAGGATCTCCTCCTGGCCGGTGAACTCGGCGACGTCGGTGACCTCGAGGCCGGCCTCGCGCAGCGCGCTCGCGGTGCCGCCGGTGGAGAGCAGCTCGACGCCGAGCCCGGCGAGCGTCTTGGCGAACTCGGCGACCCCGGTCTTGTCGGAGACCGAGATCAGCGCCCGGCGCACCCGGATCGCGCCGTCGCTGACGGCCTCCGGTCCGGTGTCTGCTGGCGCTCCGCTCACTCGGTGCCGATCCTAGAGATTTTCGGCAGCGCATCCGACATTGACCCCACTCCAGGTGGTCAAAAGTCGGATGCGCTGGATAGCTGCCGGGCCAGCATGCGGATCGCCTCGGGGTAGAGCTCGTGCTCGACCGCGTGGATGGCCTCCTCCAGCCGCGCGCGGTCGCGGCCGGGCGGCACCGGCACCTCGCGCTGCAGGATCGGCGGCCCGGTGTCGACCCCCTCGTCGACGAAGTGGACGGTGACGCCGGTGACCTCGACCCCGGCAGCGAGCGCCTGACCGATCGCGTCGAGGCCCGGGAACGCCGGCAGCAGCGCCGGGTGGACGTTGACGATCCGGTTGGGGAAGCGGGCGACGAAGGCGGGGGAGAGGAGCTGCATGTAGCCGGCGAGGGCGATCAGGTCGGCGCCCAGCGACTCGATCCACTCGGCCATCGCCGCGTCCCGTGCCTCTCGATCGGCGTACTCGCCGCGCGGGAAGACCGCGGTCTCGACGCCCGCGCCCCGCGCCCGCTCCAGCGCCCGCGCCCCCGGCTTGTCCGAGCCAACCCCGACGACCTCGATCCCCTCCCGCCCGTGCAGCCGGTCGAGGATCGCCTGCAGGTTCGTCCCGTTCCCCGAGGCGAGGACGACCAGCCTGAAGTCCATCTAGCTGCCGGCGGGAACCACGGCGATGTCCTCGAGGGCGAACTTCCCGTTGGCGTCCTCGGGATCGCCGAGCGGGTAGCGGCCGGTGAAGCAGGCGTCGCAGTGGTCCTCGGGCGGCGTGCCGACCGCCTCGTAGACGCCCTCCATCGAGAGGTAGGCGAGCGAGTCGCAGCCCAGCTCGTCGGCGATCTCCTCGATCGTCCGCTTGTGGGCGATCATCTCCTCGCGGGTCGACATGTCGACGCCGTAGTGGCAGGGGTTGCGGATCGGCGGCGCCGAGATCCGCAGGTGCACCTCGCTGGCGCCGGCGTCGCGCAGCATGCCGACGATCTGCCGCGTCGTGTTGCCGCGCACGATCGAGTCGTCGACGACGACGATCCGCTTGCCTTCGACGATCTCCGGCAGCGGGTTGAACTTCAGCCGCAGGCCGTGCTTGCGCAGCTCCTGCCCGGGCTGGATGAAGGTCCGCGCCACGTAGCGGTTCTTGATCAGGCCGTCGTCGCGCGGCAGCCCCGAGGCGCGGGCGAACCCGGCCGCGGCCGGGTTGCCCGAGTCGGGCACGGAGATCACCAGGTCGGCCTCGACCGGCGCCTCGCGCCAGAGGATCTCGCCCATCCGCCCGCGCACCTGCTGCAGCACCTTGCCCTCCAACCGGCTGTCGGGCCGGGAGAAGTAGATGTGCTCGAAGACGCAGTGGGCGGGCCGCCCGGCCTTGACCACCTGGCGGGTCTCGAGGCCGCGCTCGGTCAGCGAGACCATCTCGCCCGGCCGCACCTCGCGCATCAGCTCGGCGCCGATGATGTCGAAGGCGCAGCTCTCGGAGGCGACGACGAAGCGGCCCTCGAGCCGACCCAGGGAGAGCGGCCGCACCCCGTGCGGGTCGCGGAAGGCAACGATCGCCCGCTTGGTCATCACCACGGTCGAGTAGGCGCCCTGCATCCGCGGCATCACGTCGGCGACCGCATCCTCGACGAACTTGCCGTCGTTGGAGGAGATCAGCGCGGCGATGATCTCCGAGTCGGAGGTGCCGCGGAAGGCGATCCCGGCCTCCTTCAGCTCGTTCCAGAGCTCGACCGCGTTGGTCAGGTTGCCGTTGTGGGCGAGCGCCAGCTCGCGCCCGTCGTCGCGCCAGACCGGCTGGGCGTTCTCCCAGGAGCCGCCGCCCGTGGTCGAGTAGCGCACGTGGCCGATCGCCATGTCGCCCTCGAGCGCGCGCAGCTTCTCCTCGTCGAAGACCTGGGAGACGAGGCCGGCGTCGCGCATGCGTCGTGATGTGGCCGCCCTCGCAGGTGGCGATCCCGGCCGACTCCTGACCGCGGTGTTGCAGCGCGTAGAGGGCGAAGTAGGCGAGGCGGGCGACGTCGTGGCCGGGTGCGAATACGCCGAAGACCCCGCATTCCTCGCGCGGGCCCTCGCGGTCGATTGACACCCGCTCGGTCAAGGTGAAGCGCGCTCTTCCTCGCATTGAAAAGGACGGGACGCGCAGGCGGACTTGCCTACCCCGGCAGGGTACCAGCGAGCGCCCGCTGCAAACCGGCGATCGCCGAGTCGAGCGGATCGCGGCTGCCGGCCGCGCGGGCGCGCAGGATGGCGCCCTCGACCGTCGAGACGGCGAGGCCGGCGAAGGCCTCGGCTCCTGCTCGGCTCACCCCTTCCTCGATCAAGCGCGCCGCGATCGGCGCTTCCCAGCTCTGGAAGGCGGCGGTCGCCGCCGCGGCCAGGGCCGGGTCTTCGGCCCGGGCCAGGGCCGCCGCCGCGACCGGGCAGCCGATTCGCTCCGGGTGGTCCTTCACCCGGCGGCGGAAGAAGTCGCCGAACATCGTCAGCGTCGCCTCCAGGCCACGCTGCTCGAGCGAGCGTTCGATCGCCTTGCGGATCTCGCGCCCCTCCAGCTCCGCCGCCTCGACCGCGAGCTGCGCCTTGCCGCCGGGGAAGTGGTGGTAGATCGAGCCGCGCGGGGCGTCGCCGCGCTCGGCGACGTCGCGCAGCTCCATCCCGGCGTAGCCCTTCTCGGCCAGCAGCTGGCGGGCGCCGTTGAGCAGCCGCTCGCGGCCGTCGCGGCGCCTGGGTTCGATCGTCCTCGCGTCCGCCAGACGCGTTATGCCCATGGACATAGTATAGTCGCGCCGACGATGTATGCCCGTGGGCATAGAGCAGCCGTGGCGATCGCCTGCGCGGGGGCCTTCGTCGCCTTCCTCGACACGACGATCGTCAACATCGCCTTCCCCGACATCTCGGCGAGCTTCGCCGGGTCGGGGCGCGACGCGCTCTCCTGGGTGCTCGACGGCTATTTCGTCGTGATCGCCGCCCTGCTGGTCCCGGCCGGCGGCCTCGCCGACCGCTTCGGCCACCGGCGGATCTTCCTGCTCGGGATCGGCGGCTTCACCGCCGCCAGCCTGCTCTGCGCGGCGGCGCCGACGCTCGGCCTGCTGATCGCCTTCCGCGTCGTGCAGGGAATCGGCGCGGCGCTGATCGCCCCGGCCTCGCTGGCGATCGTCCTCGACAGCTTCCCCCCGAGCGCCGCGCGGCCGGCGTCGGCCTCTGGGGCGCCGCTGCGGCCGCGGCGGCCGCGGTCGGCCCGACCCTCGGCGGCGCGCTCGTGGTCGCCGCCGACTGGCGCCTCGTCTTCCTCGTCAACCTGCCGCTCGGCGCGGCGATTCTCCTCGCCGGTCGCCGCCGGCTGCCGGTCCCCCGAATCGCCGACACCCGTCTGCCCGACCTGCCCGGCGCGCTGATGCTGGCCATGAGCCTGGCGGCGATCACGCTGGCGATCGTCGAGGGCAACCAGTGGGGTTGGACGTCTGCCGCGACGCTCGGCGCCTTCGCCGCCGGGGCGGTCCTGCTCGGCGGGATGGTCGCCCGCAGCAGGACCCATCCCCGCCCGATCGTCGAGCCGGCGCTGTTCGCCCACCGCTCCTTCCGCCTCGGCAACCTCGGCACGCTGCTCTTCGCCGCCGCCTTCTTCTCGCTGATCCTCGGCAACGTCCTCTTCCTCACCGGGGTCTGGGGCTACACCGTGCTGCAGGCCGGCGCGGCGACGCTGCCCGGGCCGGCGATGAGCACCGTCGTCGCCGGCCCCGCCGGGCGGCTCGCCGACCGCTTCGGCCACCGCGCGGTGATCGTCCCCGGCACGGTCTGCTTCGCCGCCGGGGTGATGGTCCTGCGCTCTGCCGGCGCCGAGCCCGATTGGCTCGGCCTCTGGCTGCCCGGTGCGGTCCTGACCGGGATCGGCATCGGCCTCGCCTTCCCGACCCTCGGCTCTGCCGCGGTCCGCGACGTCCCGGTCGACCGCTTCGCCACCGCCAGCGCGGTCAACGCCGCCTTCCGCCAGGTCGGCGCCGTGCTCGGCACCGCGATCCTCGTCGCCATCGTCGGCGAACCCGCCACCCTCGCCGCCGCCCTCTCGGTCTCCAACGGCGCGTACCTCTTCTCGGTCTTCGCCGCGCTAGCCGCCGGCGGGATCGCGCTCGGCCTGCGCGGGCAGCGAGCGCCAGGTGCGCTCGGCGCCGGCGAGGGGGAGCGCCAGGCTGCGGTCGCCGGCGGCGACCTCGATCGCCTCGCCGCCGACCTTGCCGAGTAGGACGGCGCCGAGCGCCTCGAGGGCGTCGGCGTCGCCGCTGAGGAGGAAGCCGCCGGGGCCCTCGCCGAAGAGCGCCTCCTCGGGGGTGCAGCCGCGTTCGCGCAGCGGTTGCAGGTCGACCCGGCAGCCGAGGCCGGCGCCGATCGCGCACTCGGCCAGGGCGCAGGCGAGGCCGCCGTCGCTGACGTCGTGGGCGGAGGAGAGCGTGCCGCCGCGAACCGCCTCGCGGACGGTCGCGCAGGCCGCGGCGACCGCGACGATGTCGGGCTCGGGGAGGCCCGGCTCGAGCTCGCCGCGCAGCTTCGTCAGCTCCGAGCCGGCGAGATTCGGTTCGAAGGGACCGAGCAGGGCGATCGCGTCGCCCTCGCGGGCGAAGGCGCTCGGCGCGGCGCGCGCCGGGTCGGGCAGCTCGCCGACCATGCCGACGACCGGAGTGGGGTAGATCGGCCCTTCCGGCCCCTCGTTGTAGAGGGAGACGTTGCCGCCGACGACGGGGACGCCGAGCGCCTCGCAGGTCTCGGCGAGGCCGCTCACCGCGCGGTCGAGCTGCCAGGCCGGGACCGGCTTCTCGGGGTTGCCGAAGTTGAGGCAGTTGGTCAGGCCGAGCGGCTCGGCGCCGGCGCAGGCGAGGTTCTGGGCGCACTCGAGCACAGCCTCGACCGTGCCGGCATGGGGATCGCAGGCGACCCGGCGGCCGTTGCCGTCGATCGAGACGGCGATCGCGTTGCCCGCCTCGGGGATCGCCAGCACGGCGGCGTCGGCCAACTCCGGCCGCCGCGCAGTGCGCGAGCCGACGATCGAGTCGTACTGCTCGAAGGCCCAGCGCTTCGAGGCGATCGACGGGGAGGCGAGCAGGGCGAGCAGGATCGAGGCCGGGTTCGCCGGGTCGGCGCCGGGGCCAGCCGCCGCCGCTACCCGCTCGGCGAGCACGTCGCGGTTGCCGTAGATCCACTCGCGCGGCTCTTCGGGCTCGAGGTCATACAGCGGGCAGCCGTCGACCAGCGCCTCGACCGGCATCTCGCCGACGACCTCCTCTCCGCGCAGCACCCGCACCTGCCCGGAATCGGTGACGACGCCGATCTCCGCCGCGCCGGTCTGCCATTTCTCGCAGACGGCGATCACCTCGGCGACGCGCGCCGGCTCGACCACCGCCAGCATCCGCTCCTGCGACTCGGAGACCATGATCTCGAAAGGCTCCATGTCGGCCTCGCGCAGCGGCACCCGCGCCACATCGAGGTCGATCCCGACCCCTCCGGCCGAGGCCATCTCCCCGGCCGAGGAGGTCAACCCGGCGGCGCCGAGGTCCTGCAGCGAGACCAGCAGGCCCTTCCCCAGCAGCTCGAGGCAGCACTCGAGCACCTTCGACTCCTCGAAGGGGTCGCCGATCTGCACCGTCGGCCGCTTCGCCTCGTCGCCCTCGCCCAGCTCGGCCGAGGCCAGCACCGAGGCGCCGCCGATCCCGTCGCGCCCGGTCGAGGCGCCCATCAGGACGACCGCGTTGCCGACCCCCGCCGCGGCCGCGCGCACCATCTCGTCCGTCCTCGCCAGCCCGACGCACATCGCGTTGACCAGGCAGTTGTGCTCGTAGGGCGCCTCGAAGTAGATCTCGCCGCCGACCGTGGCCACGCCGATCGAGTTGCCGTAGTGGCCGATCCCGCGCACCGCGCCGTCGAGCAGGTGACGCGAGCGGACCGAGTCGAGCTCGCCGAAGCGCAGCGAGTCGAGGATCGCGATCGGCCGCGCGCCGAGGGCGAAGACGTCGCGGAGGATGCCGCCGACGCCGGTGGCCGCCCCCTCGAACGGCTCGACCGCGCTCGGGTGGTTGTGCGACTCGACCTTGAAGGCGACCGCGTAGCCGCCGCCGACGTCGACCGCGCCGGCGTTCTCGCCCGGGCCCATCACGACCCGCTCGCCCTCGGTCGGCAGTCGCCCCAACAGCTTGCGCGAGTGCTTGTAGGAGCAGTGCTCGGACCAGAGCAGGCTGAACATCGCCAGCTCGACCCCGTTCGGCTCGCGCCCGAGCTGCTCGACGATGAGATCGAACTCGGCGTCGGTGAGCCCGAGCTCCCGGTGCGGCGAGCTGGCCGGTGGCGCGCTCACGCTCGCACCCCGGCGACGGCCTCGAAGACCCGCAGCCCGTCGGTCGATCCCGTCATCGGGTCGACCGCGTGCTCGGGGTGGGGCATCAGGCCGAGCACGTTGCCGGCCGAGTTCCGCACCCCGGCGATGTCGCGCGCCGAGCCGTTCGGGTTCTGCCCCGGCGCGTAGCGGAACGCCACCTGCCCGTTCGCCTCCAGCGAGTCGAGCATCGCCTCCGGCGCCCAGTACCGCCCTTCCCCGTGCTTGGCCGGGATCGAGAGCCGCCGCTCAGCCTCATCGCAGCCTTTTCCCCCGTCCAGTGGGGAAAAGGCAGCAATCAAATCGACCTGGCGGCAGACGAAGCGGAGGCCCTCGTTGCGCAGGAGGGCGCCGGGGAGGAGGCCGGTCTCGCAGAGGACCTGGAAGCCGTTGCAGATGCCCAGCACGGGACCGCCGGCCGCGGCGAACTCCGCCACCGCCGCCATCGCCGGCGAGAAGCGGGCGATCGCGCCGGCCCGCAGGTAGTCGCCGTAGGAGAAGCCGCCGGGGACGACGACCGCGTCGACGCCGGAGAGGTCGCCCTCCTCGTGCCAGACCAGCCGCGCCTCGCCGCCGGCCAGCTCGCAGGCGCGCACCGCGTCCCGCTCGTCGCAGGAGCCGGGGAACTGGAGCACCCCCCAAACCATCAGCCGCCGTCGATGCTCTCGATCTCGAAGTCCTCGATCAGCGGGTTGGCGAGCAGCTTCTCGCAGAGCTCCGGCAGCCGCGCCGGGTCCTCGGCTTCCAGCTCGACCATCCGCCCGACCCGCACGTGTCCGACCCCCTCGAAGCCGAGCGCCGGCAGCGCCCGCTCGACCGCCTTGCCCTGCGGGTCGAGGATCCCCTCCTTCGGCCGGATCAGGACCCGGGCTTTCGCCATGGCTAGAAGCTGCGCTCCGTGATCCGCTCGTAGGCCTCGACGTACTTCGCCCGCGTCTGCTCGATCACGTCGGGCGGCAGCTCGGGCGCCGGGGGCCTGTGGTCCCAGCCGGCGGCGTCGGCCCAGTCGCGGACGAACTGCTTGTCGAAGGAGGGCTGCGTCTGACCTGGCGCGTAGCGGTCGGCCGGCCAGAAGCGCGAGGAGTCGGGGGTGAGGACCTCGTCGCCGAGGACGATCTCGGCGCCGGCGTGGCGGCCGAACTCGAACTTGGTGTCGGCGAGGACGATCCCCCGCTCGGCCGCGTGCTCCGCCCCGCGGCTGTAGACCTCGATCGAGATCCGCCGCAGCTCCTCCATCAGCGCCCGGTCGCCGACGATCTCGGCCGCGCGCTCGAAGTCGACGTTCTCGTCGTGGTCGCCGATCTCGGCCTTGGTCGCCGGGGTGAAGATCGGCTCCGGCAGCTTGTCGGACTCCAGCAGGTTGGGCGGCAGCTCGATCCCGCAGACCGCGCCGTCCGCCTTGTATTCCTTCCAGCCCGACCCCGAGAGGTAGCCGCGCACGACGCACTCGACCGGGTACATCTCCAGCCGCCGCACCCGCATCCCCCGTTCGGCGACCTCCTCGGGCACGTCGGCGGAGAGGAAGTGGTTGGGGACGATGTCGCCGGTCAGCTCGAACCAGAATTCCGACATCCGGTTGAGCACCTTCCCCTTGTCGGGGATCGGCGTCGGCATCACCACGTCGTAGATCGAGATCCGGTCCGAGGCGACCATCAGCAGGTCGTCCCCCCACTCATAGATCTCGCGCACCTTGCCGGACGAGTGGAGCTTCAGATCTGCGACCGCGGTCGGCACGGGGCCGATGCTAGCTGCCCGCACGGCGAAGCCGTGGACTGGCTCGCCAGCCAGTTTCGTAGACTGTGCGCGTGCCGCTGCCGCCCGAACCGAAGAGCTCGCCGCTGGTGCAGACCCTGCGCTGGTCGTTCCGGCCGCTGCCCTTCATGCAGGAGTGCCGGGAGAAGATCGGCGACTCGTTCAGCGTCAAGTTCGTCAGCTTCGAGCGGCCGATGGTGATGATCTCCGACCCGGCGGCGATCAAGGCGCTCTATACGGAGCGCGAGCACGGCCTGCCTCCCGGTCGCGAGGTCGTGCTGACGCCGATCGTCGGACCTCGCTCGGTGCTGGTGATCGAGGGCAAGGACCACCTCGCCCACCGCAAGCTGATGCTGCCGCCCTTCCACGGCGAGCAGATGCGCTCCTACGAGCCGATCGTCAGCGAGATCGTCGACGCCGAGATCGATTCCTGGCCGCTCGGCGAGCAGTTCGCGATCCATCCGCGGATGCAGGCGGTCACTCTCGAGGTGATCCTCCGCGTCGTCTTCGGCGTCGCCGAGGGGCCGCGGCTGGAGCGCCTGCGCGTCGTCCTCACCAAGGTGCTGGAGGAGACCGCCTCTCCCTTCACGCAGCTGATCGGGCTGGCCTCGCGCCGCTTCGGCGGCCGCGGGCCCTGGGCCAAATTCGAGGGTCAGCTGAAGGCGGTCGACGACCTGCTCTACGCGGAGATCGCCGAGCGCCGCGCCACGGGGGATTTCGAGGAGCGCGACGACATCCTCTCGCTGCTGATGCAGGCCCGCTTCGAGGACGGCGAGGGGATGGGCGACTCCGACCTGCGCGACCAGCTGATGACGCTGCTGCTGGCGGGCCACGAGACGACGGCGACGGCGCTCGCCTGGACCTTCGACCTGCTGCTCCGCCACCCGCGCGAGCTCGGCCGCCTGCGCGACTCGCTCGAGGCGGGCGAGGACGAGTACATGCGGGCCGTCATCTCCGAGTCGCTGCGGCTGCGCCCGGTGGTGCCGCTAGCCGGCCGCCGCCTCGCCAAGGACCTCGTCGCCGACGGGCTCGAGCTGCCCGCCGGCACCGACGTCACCCCGGCGATCTGGCTGGCGCACACCCGCGCCGATGTCTACCCGGAGCCCTTCGCCTTCCGCCCCGAGCGCTTCATCGACGACCCGCCCGACACCTACGCCTGGATCCCCTTCGGCGGCGGCATCCGCCGCTGCCTCGGCGCCGCCTTCGCCGAGTTCGAGATGCGGATCGTCCTGCGCGAGGTCCTCGCTCGCTGCGAGCTGCACAAGGCCAGCCCGGCGCCGGAGAAGATCGGCCGCCGCAACATCACCCTCTCGCCGCGCGGCGGCACCCCGGTGGTCGTCACCGCCCGCCACCCGGCGCGCGAGCTCGAGCCACTCGTCGCTTAGGCGCTGGCCCTGGCGGCCGGGTGCTCGTGCGCCCAGCGGGCGATCGTGCCCGAGCCGGAGACGACCTCGCCGTCGTCGAGCACCAGGATCGGCACCTCGTTGGTGCCGCTCAGCCGCTTCACCTCGGCCCGGTCCTCGTCGCGCCGAGCCCAGGTCCAGGGCATCAGCCGGTAGCCGCCGACGACCTTCAGCTCGTACTCGTACCCGGCGTCGTCGAGCGCCTTCCCCGCCCGCCCGCACGGATGCCCGAGCGACGCGGCGTGCTTCTTCTGCCCGCAGGTGTAGAGGACCATGGGCCGCAGCCTAACGGGCACCGACACAGAGTGCCAGATGGTCGCTTCGAATGGATGATTTGTCATTCATATAGCTGTTATTTCATTTATATGAATGATAAAATGTCCATCCATATGGACGTCTCCAGGCCCTTCACGGCACTAATGCCAGCACTCGACAGTGCCGTCCTCTCGATTCTCGCCCAGACCTCGCGACCCCGCACGGGTCGCGAGATCGCCCTAGTCGCAGATCGCTCGCCGGCCGGCGTCCGCTCTGTCCTCGAGCGTCTTGTCGAGCAAGGCTTGGTGGATCGCGAGAAGGCAGGTAAGGCATTCGTCTACACGTTGAACCGCGAACACCTTGCGGCGCCGGCTATCGAAACGTTGGCCAATCTCCGCCCCGGCTTGTTCGAACGTTTACGGCGGGAGATCGCCGGCTGGGAGATCGCCCCAATGCACGCTTCCCTCTTCGGGTCGACGGCCAGGGGAGACGGCGACGAGACCAGCGACATCGATCTCTTCGTCGTTCGCCCGGCGACGGTCGGTGAGGATGACGACACCTGGCGAAATCAGGTGGACGGTTTGGCGGAAGGGGTGAGGCGCTGGACGGGGAACCACGCCGGCATGGCCGAGCTGTCCACCGATCAACTCGCGAGCCTGAGGAAACGCCGCCCCCCGGTCCTCAGGGAGCTCGACGCCGACGCGATCACTCTCGCGGGGCCCGAGGTGGGAGCCATCCTGCGCGGAAGGACCGATGGCGCGCCCTAGCAACCGAACGCAGCCGTGCTCAGCGCGCGAGGCGCGAAGCCGGCGCAGTCACGCGCGCAAGTTCCTCGAAGTTGCCGAGATAGCGGCGAGCGAGCATGACCATGACCCCGAATACGCAAGCGTCGCCGCGTCACTCGCGATCCTTGCCGGCATCGCTGCCTCCGATGCCGCCTGCTGCAGGGCGCTGGGCGAGCGCTCGCGAGCCGCAGACCATCACGACGCCGAGTCCTTACTCACGGCAGATTTCCCCCGGAGGAACCACCGCAGCGAGAAGTCTAGAAAAGTTGATCGACCTCAAGGACGCAGCCCATTACGGCTTTGTAGACGTCAGTCGACACGAGCTTCGGAAAGCCCTGCGTCAAGCCCGATCGCTGATCGAGTTTGCCGACGACGTCATAAGTAAGCCTTGACCTTCATCGCCATCACCCAGACGCGGCCCAGTGCCCGGTTATTCGCGCTACCTTGCTAACCGTGGCATTCGAAGATCTGTATGCAGCCCTCAATACGAACCGGGAGGCGATAGATCTCAGGGAGCGGGAAGGGATTCCGCATGAGCCCGATGAGGTCGTTTATCGCCTCGGCTACTCCTCTGTGCCAATTGCCGGCATGCCAGATGAATGCCGAATTGGCCGGGTTGCGATTTTCCGCACCCTGGGACCAGTCTTCACTCAACACACCCTGCTCAGGCAACGTCACGGCTATCCCATTGTCTTCGACAAGGCGATGTCGCTCAACGTCGAGGTCGGGCGGAACGAGGTGTTGACCATCTGCCAAATTCGAGAACCGGCGCCCTCGGACGCGGCTGCCTCGTTTTCTGCCTGGCGGGAGGAGGCAAGCTCGGCTCTTGGCATCGTTGCGGCGATGCTCGACGAGAGGGTAGCTGTTGACGAGCGTTTCGAGGACGCGATCGCCATGAAGAAAGGGCAGCCATTATCCTCCGCTGATGCTCGAACCCGTTTACGCACCTTCTTGCCGTTTGACGTAACGGACGAGGAGCGGAAGGCTCTGCGAGAGTTCGCCGAGCTGCAAACTGCCGAGTTGACGCCGCTAGCAGAGGCTGCGCGATGGTATTTACGGGGGGCCCAAGAAGGACCGGCGGCGGACGCGATTGTGTATTTCTGGATCGCCATCGAGGCCCTTACGCCTCATAGGACCACCTCTCCGAAAACGGTCGAGGCAATGCTTGTGAGTGCCGGCTTCGACCCTGACACTTTCGGAGAGCCCAATCTTGGTCGCCTTGCCGGCCTAAGGGCCGACATCGTGCACAGCGGCTCACGAAATCACCCGTTGATCGAAACCGGCTACTACCGCCTCGAGACGGTCGTTCGCGTGCTGATCCGTGCTGCCGCGGGCATTTCATCAAGCTGGACCCCAGTGCTCACCGCGGCTGTATTCGGCGATAGGGCGGACGAAGTTCGACAGTCCCAGATCGAACGCAAGACTGTTTGGCATGACGGTGGACTTCCACCGCCGGGAGAACCGGAGGCCGCTGGCTTCGAATGGGATCGAGTTCAAGCTCGGATGGCTCCAGGCCTTCCGCCGATGCAGGTGTCATACAGCGGCGAGTTGCAACCCGGGTGGCGCGAGAGGATCGGTCACTGGCTTGCACGAGCGGCAGAGTTCCTTGAGATCGACTTCGAGCCGATCCAGATCGATGTGACCAGTAGTCCAAGTGTGGTCCCAGCCCATGTCCAGATGGCTGCCAGTAGGGAGGGAATCCTCATTCGACCTGACCTCCTATGCCTCCCCGATCCCCTCCGGGAGGTGAACCTCGCACGCCACATTCAGGAAGGACTGGCCCAGGTTGCAGTCATGCGCCTCGGAATCGCCAGTATCGGCTTTGGAACCACCCTCATTGCTGCAGGGGGTAGCTGGGCGATGTTTCGAGCCTTCTACGGCCCGGACGGTCCTTTCGCTGGAGATGACTTGAAGATGAAGGAGATTGGCGCAAACGATCTCAACGGGATAGGAATGGCCTTGGGTGCCGCTACGGCTGGAAGTTCGGTAGCTGTACGGGCGCTTGCCAATGCGGCCCCAGACGATGAATCCGAGTTCGGTCAGCTGATTGCAACCCTCCTTTCAGAGTGGATGGGACTCGAAACGTTTTCTCAAATCCTGGCCGGCATCGAGACGGTTGCTGGCGAGTTCAAGAGCCAGTCCGACGAGTTCCCATCCTAGTCGCCTAAGATCGGCCGGTGGAGCTTGGGGGAGACACCAAGGCCGTGCTCCTCGCCGCGGCGGCGATGTTCCTGCTCGCGCTGCTGCTCGGGGTCTGGAAGTACCGTCAGATGAGCGAGTCGACGGACGGGCTGGCTCATCCCTATGTCGACACCGCCCACCGGGCGGCGCTGCTCTACAGCTTCGCGTTGCTGCTGGTGGCGACGTTCGTCCAGCTGAGCGCCTGGGGGACCGCCGTCAACGCGATCGCCGCCGGGGCGATGGCCTTCTACTTCTTCGCCGCCGTGGCCGGCTACGCCGTGCACGGCTGGCGGCGCGACACCGACAACCAGTTTCGCGACCCGGTGGCCGGCACGCACGCCTTCATGCTCGCGCTGATCGTCGCCGAGATCGGCGGCTGGCTCGTCCTCGTCGCCGGCTTCGTCGACGGCCAGATCCTCTGAGGGTCACCCGACAAGAGCCCCAAAGCCAAGTGCTACGCTTGTAGCATCATGGTAGAAGTCGCGACCAGAGAGCTTAGAAACGACACCGCAGGCGTCCTGCGGCGCGTCGAGAGCGGCGAGACCGTCGTGATCACCGTTCGGGGCAGGCCGGTCGCGGATTTGGTGCCGCACCGGACCGACCAGCCTCGGTGGATGCCGCGCGACGAGCTCATCGAGCTCCTGAAGACGCATTCCGCCGACCCCGGTCTGCGCGACGACCTGGAGCGCATCGCGGGCGAAACGACGGACGAAGACGGTCTCGATCGGCTGTGGTGAGCAGCGGGAAAGACCCACGAGGGCTCCTCGACACCTCGGTCCTCATCGCCATCGAGAGCGGCAGGCCGCTGCGTGCAGATGCGATTCCCCAGACGACTGCGATCTCAATGGTGACCAAGGCGGAGCTGCGGGTGGGCATCTTCGCTGCAAAGGACATCGAGACCCGCGACCGGCGGCTGATGACCTTCGAGCTGGCGAATCGCATCGTCGCGCTCCCTGTCGACGAGGCCGTATCGCGCGCCTGGGCGCAGATGCGAGCCTACGTGCGAGCTTCCGGCAGGAAGGTCAGGATCAACGACATATGGATCGCCGCGACCGCGGCGGCCCACGAAATGCCGGTGGTTACTCAGGACACCGACTTCGACGCCCTGAACGGGGTCGCCGGCCTGACCGTGATCCCGGTCTGAGCCGAACCCGGGCAGCCGCGCGGCCGATCTAAGCGCGCAGGGCTTCGAGGCGCTCGAAGATCGCCGGGACGTGGGTCAGGTAGGCGCCGTAGTCGAAGACGGCGTCGAGGTCCAGCTCGGGAGCGGCCTCGGCTAGGAGGTCGCGGTAGTGGGTCCCCGTGTCCCAGGCGCGCTGGGCGTTCTCCTGGACGACGCGGTAGGCGTCGTCGCGGGTCATGCCGGACTCGACCAGGGCGGTGAGGGCGCGCTGGCTGAAGAGGGCGCCGTGGGTCAGCTCGAGGTTCTCGCGCATCCGCTCGGCGCGAATCGTCATCTCCGCCGCGACCCCGGTGGCCAGCGCCTGCATGTAGTCGAGGCCGATCGTCGCGTCGGGCAGGATCACCCGCTCGGCGCCGGAGTGGGAGATGTCGCGCTCGTGCCAGAGGGCGACGTTCTCGAGGCCGGTCTGGGCGTAGCCGCGCAGCACCCGGGCGAGGCCGGTGATCCGCTCGGTGCGGATCGGGTTGCGCTTGTGCGGCATCGCCGAGGAGCCCTTCTGGCCGGCGCCGAAGGGCTCCTCGACCTCGCGCACCTCGGTGCGCTGCAGGTTGCGGACCTCGGTCGCGAACCGCTCTAGGCCGGCGCCGGCGATCGCGATCGCCGAGGTCAGCACGGCGTGGCGGTCGCGCGGCACGACCTGGGTGGCGACGTCCTCGCGGCGCAGCCCGAGCCTCTCCATCACCCGCGCCTCGACCGCCGGCGGCACCGAGGCGTAGGTGCCGACCGCGCCGGAGAGCTTGCCGAAGCGCAGCTGCTCGAAGGCCTCGGCGAGGCGGGCGAGGTTGCGGTCGGCCTCGAAGGCGAAGCCGGCGAGGCGCAGGCCGAAGGTGGTCGGCTCGGCGTGGACGCCGTGGGTGCGGCCGACGCAGAGGGTGTCGCGCTGCTCCAGCGCTCGCTCGACCAGCGCGTCGCGGTAGGCGCGCGCGCCGGCGACGACGATCTCGCCGGCCTGGCGGAGCTGCAGCGCCAGCGCGGTGTCGAGCACGTCGGAGGAGGTGAGGCCGTAGTGGACCCAGCGGCCGTGCTCGCCGAGCGAGCCGGCGACGACGTCGACGAAGGCGGCGACGTCGTGGTCGGTGACCCGCTCGCGCTCGGCGACCGCCTCGACCGTGAAGGCGGCGTTCGCCCGCGCATGCCTCTGCCGCCTCCGCGGGGACCGCCCCCTCAGCCGCCCAGGCCTCGGTCGCGGCCAGCTCGACCTCGAGCCAGCATTCGAGCTTGCGCTGCTGCGACCAGACCTGGCCGATCTCGGGACGCGTGTATCGCGGGATCACGTGCGGATTATCCGCTCTCACGCATTGATGATGCGCACCGCCAGCAGGCCGGCGTTCTTCGCGCCGTCGATGGCGACGCAGGCGACCGGCACGCCGGGCGGCATCTGCACCGCCGAGAGCAGCGCGTCGAGCCCGCCGAGGCTCTTGCCGAGGATCGGCACGCCGATCACCGGCAGGTCGGTGTGGGCGGCGGCGACGCCGGGCAGCGCCGCCGACATCCCGGCGCCGGCGATGATCGCCCGCAGCCCCCGCATGCGCGCGCTGTGGCAGTACTCGCGGACCAGCTCGGGGTCGCGGTGGGCGCTCATCACCCGCACCTCGTAGCTGACGCCCGCCTCGTGCAGGGCCGCTCCGGCCGGCTGCATCTTCGGCTTGTCGTTCTTCGAGCCCATGATGATCCCGACCAGGGGCTCGTCGACCTGGATCTCCTCGAACGCCTCCTCGACCGCGGGCATCGTGGTCGCTTGGGTGGCCCCGCTCGAACCGCTCGGCTGGGGCTCCTCTGAGATCTCGCTCATCCCTTCCTCTCTCAACCGTCGTCGATCAACTGGGCACCCGCTCGACCGCGCGGGCGGCGATGTCGGTGCGGATCTGCATTCCCTCGAAGGAGATCCTGCCGGCTGCATCGTATGCGCGCTCGCGCGCCTCGGCCGGGGTCGCGCCGAGCGCGGTGACGTTGAGCACGCGGCCGCCGGCGGTGACGATCTCGCCGTCCCGCTCGGCCGTGCCGGCGTGGGTCACCTCGGCCAGCTCCGCCGCCGCCTCGAGCCCGCGGATCGCGTCGCCCTTCGAGGAGGACTCGGGGTAGCCGGCCGAGGCCAGCACCAGGGTCACCGCCCACTCCTCGCCGAACTCGGCCTCGACCCCCGCCAGGCCGCCCGGCTCGCGCGCGGCCAGGCAGAGGTCGATCAGGTCGGTGCGCAGCCGCGGCAGCACCGCCTGGGTCTCCGGGTCGCCGAAGCGGACGTTGAACTCGAGCACCTTCGGCGCCCTCGCCGCCGACCATCAGCCCGGCGTAGAGGACGCCGTGGAAGGGCGCGCCGCGCCGCGCCATCGCCGCGACCACCGGCCGGTGGACCGCGTCGACGATCTCCTCGACCTCGGCCGCGCCGAAGCCGGGCACCGGCGAGTAGCTGCCCATGCCGCCGGTGTTCGGCCCCTCGTCGCCGTCGAAGATCCGCTTGTAGTCCTGGGCCGGCGCCAGCGGCACCACGTTCTCGCCGTCGCAGAGCGCCAGCAGCGAGAGCTCCTCGCCCTCGAGGAACTCCTCCAGCACCACGGTCACATCGGCGCCGAAGCGCCGCTCGGTGAAGAAGACGTCGAGCGCCGCGCGGGCCTCGGCCTCGCTCGCGCAGATCAGCACCCCCTTGCCGGCGGCGAGCCCGTCGGCCTTGAGCACCGTCGGGTAGGTCGCGCCGGCGAGGGCTGCAAGCGCCTCCTCGCGGCTGCGCAGCAGCGCGTGCGAGGCGGTCGGCACGCCGGCCTCCTTCATCAGCTCCTTGGCGAAGGCCTTCGATCCCTCCAGCTCGGCCGCGGCGGCGCTCGGCCCGAAGGCGGGAACGCCCGCGGCCTCGAGCGCGTCGACGAGGCCGGCGACCAGCGGCGCCTCCGGGCCGACCACGACGAGGTCGACGGCCCGTTCGCGCGCCGCGGCGACGATCGCCTCGACGTCCTCGGCGCCGACCTCCGCCAGGCACTCGGCGTCGGCGGCGATGCCGGCGTTGCCGGGCGCGCAGAGCAGCTCCGGCTGGCGCGGCGAGCGCGCCAGCGCCCGCACGATCGCGTGCTCGCGCCCGCCGCCCCCTACGACAAGGATCTTCAAGCGCTAGAGGGAGTCCGACAGCTCGGCGGCCGGCATCGCGGTCAGCGTCTGGCTGGTCATCGTCCCGCGCGAGCCGAGCTCGACCGAGACCTTGGCCATCGTCTTCTCGTCGGGCGCTTCGACGATCGTGACGAAGTCGTACTGGCCCAGGGTCGCGTACTGCTGCAGCACCTTGGCGCCGATCTGCTCGACCTCCTTGTTCACCTCGGCCACCCGGCCCGGGTTGTTCTTCAAGGTGCGCACACCCTCGGAAGTCAGATTCGTGAGCATCACATAGATGGGCATCTCAGCTCCTCTCAAGCAGGGGGACTTGAGCGTACGTTAATTCAGGTGGATGGAGAAGGGGGACCGGGAGGCATCCCCGGGAACTTGTGAGCGAGCGAAGCGAGCGGGTTCCAGGGGATGCCTCCCGGTCCCCCCTAAACCCCAAGCGTCTGCAGCAAGGAGAACATCTCGAGCCCCCCTGCGTCACCTTGCCCTCGAAGTATTCCGCGTGGCTGAGCGGCACCCCGGAGCTGTCGGCGAGGCCGGTCTCGATCGAGCCGCCGGGCCGGAAGGTCGCGATCTCCTGGCCAGCTTCGACCACCTGGCCCGGCTTCACGGTCGCGTCGACGCCCTCGTAGACGAAGATCGACTGGCCTTTGAGCGGGCCGTCGAGGAGCTGGTAGAGGACGCCGCCGCCTTCGGGCCAGCCGGGGGCGTCGGCCTGCAGCACCAGCGCCTTGCCGAGCGCGACGATCGGGCCGCTGCCGGTGAAGTCGACGCCCTGGTCGATCCGGCCGGTGACCAGTTCGCCGCTGAGGGCGAAGGGGTTGACGTACTTGCCGGCGGCGCCCGGGAGGGCCACCGACCAGTCGATGTAGTGCGCCTGGCAGGCGCCCTGCAGCCGTTCGGCTTCGCCGAGCACGGCCTGCTCGTACCAGGCCGCCTGGTTGTGGGCGAAGACGCCGGCCCGGAGGCTGCCGTGCGACCAGATCAGCCGCGCCAGCGTCGCCGCCGAGTCGGCCGGGTCGGCGTGGCGGATGCGGCCGTCTTCGTCGCCGTCGACCGCGTAGCGCTTCCACTCGCTCGGTTCGAGCCCGAGCGGGCCGGCGTGGTTGAGCTCGGACTTGGTCATGCCCCGGCCGAAGTTCGACTCCAGCCGGGCGATTGCGGCCAGCGCCCAGACGCCGCGGGGGCCGAGGTCGTAGCGCGCGGCGGCGCTCTCGAAGGCGCCCAGGTATTCGGCGGGGACCTGGTGGCGCGTGCGCTTCGCCGGGCGGCAGCTCAGCACCTGCAGGCGTGGCGCCGCCATCAGCACGCCGGCGCTGCCGCCGAGCTGCGGCGCGTAGCAGTTGGCGTTGGCGAGGACCTCGGCGACGTACCAGTCGGCATGGTTGTAGGCGTAGATCGCGCCGTAGGTGTCGGCGGGCATGCCCGCCGCGCGCAGGTAGCTGGCGGCGGCGAAGATCGCGTCTTCGGGGTTGTAGGGGTCCTTCACCCCGTCGCCGTTGGCGTCGACGCCGTACGTTTCCCAGGTCGAGGGCATGAACTGCATCCACCCGATCGCCCCGGCGGAGGAGACGTTGAGGTTGGTGCCGAAGGCCGTCTCGACCTCGTTGATCCCGGCCAGCACGGCAGGGCCCTGCGGCCCGAGGCCGTAGACGGTCGAGGCCCGCTGGTACATCGGGATCAGCACCGGCGGCACCCCGGCGGCGGCGCAGCTCGAGCCCGGGATCGTGGGGATGGCGAAGGTCTGGGCGGGCGGCAGGAGCGGGCTCGAGGTGGCCGGCTTGGCCGGGGCCTGCGCCGTTTCGCTCTGCTTCTTGGCGCTGGTCCCGCCGGTCGGCTGCGGCTTGGCCGCTTCGCTCGCCGGCGCCGGCGGGGCCGCGATCGTGGCGCCACGCTGCACGCCGGCGCTGACCGGGGCCGGGTTGGCGGTCGTGCTCGCCGGAGGCGCAGTCGGCGAGCCGGTTGCGGCCGGCGATTCGGTCGCGGTCGGGGTGGAGAAGGCGGGCGGCGGCGCTTCCGCGGCCGAGGCGCTGGTGGCGCTCAGCGCCGCGCCGATCGCCGCCACGGCGAGGGTGTTGCGCAGCCGCCCCATCAGCCGAGGATCTCGGAGACCTTCCAGGCTCCCGGTCTTGTCGGGGTGCATCGTGATCCGCAGCTCGCTGGTCAGGCCGACCCGCAGCAGCGAGACGCTGACCGTGTAGTCCCGGCCGTGGCGTGGCCCGGGGACCAGGTTGACGACCTTGGCCTTGGGGACCTCGGTGCCCTGCGGCAGGCGGGGAGGCCGTTCGGCCAGCGCTTCGGCGAGCTGTTCGGTGGCGGTTTCGCCGAAGACGGCCTTCGCCCGGGCGGGCCGCTTGCCGACCTCGTAGAAGACGAAGGCGTCGGCGAAGCGCCGCGCCACCTTCATCGCCTGCGGGCCGGCCGGCACCGGCTTCGCGCTCGAGGCGGTTGCGCCAGCCCCTTCGGGGGTCACTGCGCCGGCGCCCGTTTCGGTGTCCGCCGCGCCAGAGGCTTCTGCTTCGCCGCTCGCTTCGGCCGTGGTCGCGCCACCGCCGGCCGCTTCCCCTGACCCGTCGGTGGAGTCCTTGCCGACACCGACGCCCTTGCCGACGGCGAAGGTCGGCGGCACGCCCTGCAGGGCCGCGTTGCGGCGATCCGTCGGCGGGCGAGCTCGGCGGGGGGAGCGACGGCGACGCGTCGGCTCGGCGCGCGTTCGACCGATTCCGCCCCGTTGCCTTCGGAGAGGAGCGCGCCTGCGGCGACCGCGGCGACGGCGACGGCGACGAGCGCTCCGGCGCCGGCGACGCGCGCCGAGGGCCCCAGGCCGGCGGTCCGCTCGCGCAGCGGCCAGAGGGCCCGGCGCTCGACCGTCCAGGCGAGGCGCTCGAAGGGCCAGGCGAGGCGCTCGAAGGGCCAGGCGAGGCGCTCGAGCCGCCGCCGCGGCCGCTCGGCGAAGCCACGCGCGAAGCGCGCGCCGCGGCCGCCGCTCGGCCGTGCGTTGATTTGCCGTCGTCTCAACATCTGTACGAGCCCATACAAGCTTACGTCGGAATCTGCGCCTTGTTCCTAAAGCGCGATTCAAGGATTGCGAATTCCCGGCTAGGCGGCGGCAGCGGCAGCCGCCGCCCTCTCGAACGCGAGCTCGCCGTCGACCGCGTCGATCTCGACCGTGTCGCCTTCGCCGAACTCACCCTCGAGGATCTTCAGCGCCAGCTTGTCAACGAGTTGTTTCTGAATCACCCGCTTCAGCGGCCGGGCGCCGTAGGTCGGGTCGTAGCCGAGGTTGCCGAGCAGCGTCCGCGCGTCGTCCGTCAGCTCGACCTCGATCCCGCGCTCGCGCACCCGGCCGACCAGCTGGTCGGCCTGCAGCTCGACGATCCGGCCGATGTCGGCCTTGGAGAGGCGGTGGAAGATCACCGTGTCGTCGATCCGGTTGAGGAACTCCGGCTTGAAGGTCGTCGCCAGCACCTCTTCGATCTGCTCGCGGATCTTCTCGTCGACCGACTCGCCGACGATCCGGTCGCTGCCGACGTTCGAGGTCATGATCAGCACCGTGTTGGTGAAGCTGACGGTCCGCCCCTGGCCGTCGGTCAGGCGGCCGTCGTCCATGATCTGCAGCAGCGTGTTGAAGACGTCGGGGTGGGCCTTCTCGATCTCGTCGAGCAGCACCACCGCGTAGGGGCGCCGCCGCACCGCCTCGGTCAGCTGGCCGCCCTCCTCGTAGCCGACGTAGCCTGGCGGGGCGCCGATCAGCCGCGCCACCGTGTGCTTCTCCATGTACTCGGACATGTCGAGGCGGACGATCGCCTGCTCGGAGTCGAACATCAGCTCGGTCAAGGCTCTTCGCCAGCTCGGTCTTGCCGACGCCGGTCGGGCCGAGGAAGAGGAAGGAGCCGATCGGCCGGTTCGGGTCCGAGAGGCCGGCGCGCGAGCGGCGCAGCGCGTTGGACACCGCGGCGATCGCCTCGTCCTGGCCGATCACCCGCTCGTGCAGGCGCTCCTCCATCTGGATCAGCTTCTCGACCTCGCCCTCCATCAGGCGGCTGACCGGGATCCCGGTCCATTTGGCGACCACCTCGGCGACGTCCTCCTCGGTCACCTCGTCGGCCAGCATCGAGCCGCTCTCGGCGTGCAGCTCGGCCAGCCTCGCCTCCCCCTCGGCGACGGCCTTCTCCAGCTCCGGGATCTCGCCGTAGCGCAGCTTCGCCGCGCCCTCGAGGTCGGCCTCGCGCTCGGCCCGCTCGGCTTCGCGGCCGGCCTCCTCGAGCCGCGCCTTCGCCGACTTGATCGCCTCGATCGCCTCCTTCTCGTTCTGCCAGCGCGCCTTCATCTCGGCCGAGCTCTCGCCCAGCTCGGCCAGCTCCGCCTCGAGCGCCTCGCGCCGCGCCTTCGAGGCCTCGTCGGTCTCCTTCTTCAGCGCCTCGCGCTCGATCTCGAGCTGCTGCACCCGCCGCTCGACCTCGTCGATCTCGGTCGGCATCGAGTCGATCTCGATCTTCAGCCGCGAGGCGGCCTCGTCGATCAGGTCGATCGCCTTGTCGGGCAGGAAGCGGTCGGCGATGTAGCGCTCGGAGAGGGTGGCCGCGGCGACGATCGCCGCGTCGGTGATCCGCACCCCGTGGTGGCCCTCGTAGCGCCCCTTCAGCCCGCGCAGGATCGCGATCGTGTCGGCGATGTCGGGCTCGCCGACGAGCACCGGCTGGAAGCGCCGCTCCAGCGCCGCGTCCTTCTCGATGTGCTTGCGGTACTCGTCGAGGGTGGTCGCGCCGACCGCGCGCAGCTCGCCGCGGGCCAGCATCGGCTTCAAGCAGGTTGGCGGCGTCGACCGCGCCTTCGGCCGCGCCGGCGCCGACGATCGTGTGCAGCTCGTCGAGGAAGAGGACGATCTGGCCGGCGGCCTCCTGCACCTCGGAGAGCACCGCTTTCAGCCGCTCCTCGAACTCGCCGCGGTATTTCGAGCCGGCCAGCAGCGAGCCGATGTCGAGCGCGATCACGCGCCGGTCGCGCAGGCTCTCGGGCACGTCGCCGGCGACGATCCGCTGCGCCAGGCCCTCGACGATCGCCGTCTTGCCGACGCCGGGGTCGCCGATCAGCACCGGGTTGTTCTTGGTCCGCCGCGAGAGCACCTGGATCACCCGGCGGATCTCCTCGTCGCGGCCGATCACCGGGTCGAGCCTGCCCGCCTCCGCCTCGGCGGTCAGGTCGCGGCCGAACTTCTCCAGCGCCTGCATGCTGTCCTCGGGGTTTGGCGAGGTGACCCTGTGCGGGCCGCGCACCTCGGCGACCGCCTTCTCCAGCGAGCCGCGATCGGGGAGGACGTCGGCGACGCCGGAGCCGCTGTCGGCCAGGGCGAGCAGGATGTGCTCGGTCGAGATGTACTCGTCGCCGAGCTTCTTCATCTCGCTCTCGGCCTGGCGCAGCACCGCGATCAGGGAGGAGGAGGGGCGCGCCTCGGTCGGCTCGGCCCCGCTCAGCTTGGGCAGCTCGTCGGCGAGCGCCTCGGCGCGGGCGCGGATCGCGCCGGTGTCGGCGGAGAGCTTCTGCAGGATCGGCACGACGAGGCCGTCGCTCTGGGCGAGCAGCGCCAGCAGCAGGTGGGCCGGGGCGACCTCGGGGTTGCCCCGCTGCGAGGCGATCTGCTGCGCGGTCGCCACCGCTTCCTGGGACTTGACGGTGAAGCGATCAGGTTGCATCCTCGGCCTCCCTCTCCAGCTCCTCGACCCGCCGCTCGAGCGCGAGCACCCTCTCGACCCCGGCCAGGTTGAGCCCTTCGGCGGTCAGCTGCTGGATTCTCCGCAGCAGCTCGACGTCGCGCTGAGAATAGAGGCGGGTGTTCTTCGGCGAGCGCTGCGGCTCGATCAGCCCGCGCGTCTCGTACATGCGCAGCGTCTGCGGGTGCATGTGGGCGAGCTCGGCGGCGACCGAGATCATGAACACGCCGCGCTCGGCGTCGACCGAGATTTCGACCCGTTCACGCCGCATGCTCACGCTCGCACCGCCGATTGCTGCATTTTCCACACGATCGTGGGGGCAATCGCGCAGCCGCTCATCTCGCGGCCCTTCGCAGTAGATCGGCGCGCGGGTCGGAGCCGTTCATGGCCTCGGCCAGCTTCGCGACCGCCTCCTTCTGCTCGTCGGTGAGCTTCTTCGGTACGTCGATCTCGAGCCGGTAGCGGATGTCGCCGCGGCCCCGCCCGCGCGGCTTCGGCGGGCCCTCGCCGCGGAGGCGCTGGATCGTGCCGTGCCGGGTGCCGGCCGGCACCTTGATCTTCTTCGTGCCGCCCAGCGTCGGCACCTCGATCGTCGCCCCCTGCAGCGCCTCGGCGATCGTGATCGGCACCGTCACCTCGAGGTTGGCGCCGTCGAGGCGCTTGAAGACCGGCGAGGCGGCGACGCGGGTGACGACGAAGAGGTCGCCGGGGGGGCCGCCGCGCGGCCCCGCCTCGCCTTTCCCGGCGAGGCGGATGCGGGCGCCGTCCTTTACCCCGGCCGGGACGTTGACCTTGTAGCGCTTGGTCTGGCGGGTCAACCCCGAGCCGCCGCAGGTGGGGCAGGGGTCCTCGATCACCTGGCCCGAGCCGCCGCACTGCGGGCAGGGCTGGCTGATCGAGAAGAAGCCCTGGCTCTGGGCGTCGATGCCGCGGCCTTCGCAGCGGGGGCAGGTGACCGGTGCGGTCCCCGGCTTGGCGCCGCTGCCGTGGCAGGTCGTGCAGCGTTCCTCCTTGGGCACCGCGACGCCTACCTGGGCGCCGTTGACCGCCTGGTCGAAGCTGAGCCGGACCTCGGTTTCGAGGTCGCGGCCGCGCTGGGCCTGCGCCTGGCCGCGCCCGCCGCCGCGGCCGAAGAGGTTGGAGAGGATGTCGCCGAAGTCGCCGGCGCCGGCGCCGAACGGCTGGCCGCCGGGCCCGCCCGGACCGCCGCCGAAGGGGCCGCCGGCCCCGCCGAAGCCGCCGAACGCCCCCCCTGGTCGTAGGCCTTGCGCTTCTCGGGGTCGGAGAGCGTGTCGTAGGCGCCCTGGACCTCCTTGAACTTCTCCTCCGCCGCGGCGTCGTCGGGGTTGCGATCGGGGTGGTATTTCCGCGCCAGCTTGCGGTAGGCCTTCTTCAGCTCCTCCTCGGACGCGCCCTTGGGGACGCCGAGAATCTCGTAGAGGTCCGGCATCGCGCTCCTACTCCGCCACCACCACGCGCGCCGGCCGCACCAGCTGGTCGCCCAGCCGGTAGCCCTTCTGCATCGTCTCGACCACGGTCCCCGACTCGGCCCCGTCGGCGGCAACCGTCGAGAGCGCCTCGTGCAGGTTCGGATCGAACTTCTCCCCCTTCGGATCGACCGCCTCGACCCCGTTCCGGGTCAACGTCTCCCGCAACCCCCGAAACACCAGCAGCACCCCATGAGCCAACCCGCCCTCGGAGTCCCCCTCCGGATCGAGCCCAGCAGCCTGCAGCGCCCGCTCGAGATCGTCCAGAACCGGCAAGACCTCCCGAATCAGCTCAGCTTTCCCCCGTGCGCCGGCAGCCTGCACCTCCGCCGTCATCCGCCGCCGATAGTTCTCGAAGTCGGCTTTCGTCCGCTTGGCCAGGTCGAGGTACTCGTCCTTCTCGGTGAGCAGTGCTTCGAGGTCGTGCTCGACCCGCTCCTCTTCGACTTTGGGCTCCTCGCTCACTCGTCGCCCTCGTCAACCACCTCTGCATCGACGACTTCCTCCTCCTCGTCGGCAGTCGAACCCTCGGCCGAAGCCCCGTCCTGCGAAGCCGCCTCCTGCGCCGCCGCGTAGATCTGCTCGGAGACCTTCGTCATCGCCGTCGTCAGCGCCTCGGTCTTCGCGCTCAGCTCCTCGGCGCTGCCCGTGTCGAGCGACTCGCGTACCCCGGCGATCGCCGCCTCGGCCGCCTCCTTGTCGCCGGAGTCGACTTTGTCGCCCGCCTCCTCCAGCGCTTTCTCCGCCTGGTAGGCGGCGTTCTCGGCGAGGTTGCGGGTCTCTGCCAGCTCGCGCTGCTTGCGGTCATCCTCGGCGTGCGCCTCCGCGTCTTTGACCATCCCCTGGATCTCCTCGTCGGAGAGGCCGGAGCCGGATTTGATCTCGATCTTCTGCTCCTTGCCGGTCCCCAGGTCCTTGGCGGTGACGTGGAGGATGCCGTTGGCGTCGATGTCGAAGGTGACCTCGATCTGCGGCAGGCCGCGCGGCGCCGGCGGGATTCCGGTCAGCTGGAACTTGCCGAGGCTCTTGTTGCCGCTCGCCATCTCGCGCTCGCCCTGCAGCACGTGGATCTCGACCGAGGGCTGGTTGTCGTCGGCGGTCGAGAAGGTCTCCGACTTCTTCGTCGGGATCGTCGTGTTGCGCTCGATCAGCTTCGTCATCACGCCGCCTTTGGTCTCGATCCCGAGGGTCAGCGGGGTGACGTCGAGCAGCAGCACGTCCTTGACGTCGCCGGCCAGCACGCCGGCCTGGATCGCGGCGCCGACGGCGACCACCTCGTCGGGGTTGACGCCCTGGTGGGGGTCCTTGCCGGTCAGCTCCTTGACCCTGTCGCGCACCGCCGGCATCCGGGTCATGCCGCCGACCAGGACGACGTGGTCGATCGCGGCGTCGGCGTCGCCGAGCGCCTGTTTGACCGGCCCGACGACCCGGTCCAGCAGGTCGCGCCGTCAGCTCGTTCAGCTTCGAGCGGCTGAGCTTCATGTCGAGGTGCTTGGGCTGGCCCTCGACCGCGGTGATGAAGGGCAGGTTGATCTGCGTCTCCTGCGCCGAGGAGAGCTCGATCTTCGCCTTCTCGGCCGCCTCGTAGAGGCGCTGCAGCGAGTTCTTGTCGGCGGCCAGGTCGACGCCCTGGTCTTTTTTGAACTCGGCGACCAGCCACTCGACGATCGCTTTGTCCCAGTTGTCGCCGCCGAGGTGGTTGTCGCCGGCGGTCGACTTGACCTCGAAGACGCCGTCGCCGATTTCCAGCACGGAGACGTCGAAGGTGCCGCCGCCGAGGTCGAAGACGAGGATCGTGTGGTCGGCTTTCTCTTTCTCGAGGCCGTAGGCGAGCGAGGCGGCGGTCGGCTCGTTGATGATCCGCTTGACCTCGAGCCCGGCGATCTTGCCGGCGTCCGTGGTCGCCTGCCGCTGGTCGTCGTTGAAGTAGGCGGGGACGGTGATCACGGCGCTGTCGACCGCTTCGCCGAGCTTCGCTTCGGCGTCGGTCTTCAGCTTCTGCAGGATCATCGCGCTGATCTCGGGCGGGCTGTACTGCTTGCCCTGCGCGTCGACCCGGACGTCGCCGTTTGGCCCGGCGGTCACGGAGTAGGGGACGATCGTCTCCTCCTCTTTGACTTCGGACTCCTTGCGGCCCATGAAGCGCTTGATCGAGAAGATCGTGTTCTCGGGGTTCATCACCGCCTGGCGTTTGGCGACGGTGCCGACGAGGCGGTCGCCGGAGTCGGTGAAGGCGACGACCGAGGGGGTCGTGCGCCCGCCCTCGGAGTTCTCGAGGACGGTCGGCTCGCCGCCCTCCATCACGGCGACGCAGGAGTTGGTCGTGCCCAGATCGATCCCGATCGTCTTTGCCACTTCGTCAGTACCTCCAGGGGTCTAGTCCGTTTGACTGGTGCCAGCGTTCTCAAGCATGCTGGCAAGAAATCTAAGTCGCAGTATGGCAGATTCGCGAAGAAGCGCAAGTGCGGGTTCCCGCCTTGAGCGGGATGGTACGCCGGGTCCCGCCTGGCGGCTCGGGCTCAGCCGTCGCCGGCGGTGCTGGCTACGAAGTGGGCCACTTCTTCGGCCTGCTGGCTGTTGAGGATGCCGGCGGGCATGCGGCCCGGGGTCGTGCTGCTGTCGACCCCGTTTTCGACCGCGTTCAGCACGCGGCCTTCGGTCGCCTTGATCGTCTGTTCGGCGTTCGGGCCTTCGGGTGGCCCGGAGGGGGCGAGCAGTTCGTCGAGGTTGGGCGCGAAGTTGCCGTCGGTGCCGGCCGCATAGAGCGTGTGGCAGGTGCCGCAGTTGGTCTGGAAGAGGCTCTGGCCGCCCTTCAGATCGGCCGGCACTTCCTCGGCGCCGGTGGCCGCGTCGCCGTTGGAGCGGAACGCCAGCCAGGGGATGAGGACGGCGAGGACGACGACCACCAGGCCGAAGACGATGAAGGTCTTCCTACTCATTCGGGCATCGGGCACGGTACCAGGGACACATGCGCCGCAGCGCGCACTCGCCGCAGCGCGGTTTCGGCCGGCAGACCCCGCGGCCGTGGCGGATCAGGTTCATGTGGAGCTCGTAGGCGTCGGCGGGGTCGACGACGGCCAGCATCTCGTCGTGGGCGCGCTCGAGGGAGGCGTCTTCGGGGAAGAGGCCGAGCCGCCCGCCGACGCGGTGGATGTGGACGTCGACCGGGATCTCGGGGATGCCCCAGGTGAAGATCAGCACGCAGGCCGCCGTTTTGCGCCCGACCCCGGGCAGCGAGAGCAGGAACGCGAGTGACTCCTCGCGCGGGGCGTCGCGCGTCCAGTCGAGGTCGGGCGGCTCGCCGAGTCGCTCGAGGATCGCCTGGATTCGCGGCGCCTTCTGCCGGGCCAGGCCGCCGGGCCGGATCGCCTCCTCCAGCTCGTCCACGGGCGCGTCCCTGACCTCCTCCCAGGTCGGGTATCGCTCCCGCAGCTGGGCGAAGGAGCGATCCCGATTGCGGTCGTTGGTGTGCTGGGAGAGCACCGTCTTGACCAGCTCGGCGATCGGGTGCCCGTGCGGCTCGTTCACCGGCCGCCCGTACATCTCCCGCAACCGATCTCGAATCGCCCTGACCCTCAGCTTCCGCGGCCTCGTCCATGTCATCCGCGGCAGCCTATGGAGTCGGGGGCCTTCCGAGGCTTGCGACCACGTCCCGAAGCACGGCGACGATGGGCTGCGCGACGGCCTCATGGGAAGGCCACTCCGTGCCGTTAACGGCCGGATTACAATTGCGAGATGTCTCGTGCTTTCGACCGCTTGACGGCCAAGTTGCCCCAGGGCTGGGGCGACGCCGGCCGCCAGCTCGGCATCCTCGTCCTGGTCGACGTCGCCTACGAGCTGGTGCGCGGCATCGCCGACGGCCAGCGCTCCGTCGCGATCGGCCACGGCCGCCAGGTGATCGAATTCGAGCAGTCGACCCACTCGCTGTTCGAGCCGCGCCTGCAGACCATCTTCCTGCCCGCCCACTGGCTGATCGACCTTGCCAACCAGATCTATCTCAACAGCCAGTTCTCGATCACGCTCGGCTTCCTGATCTGGCTCTACCTCTTCCGCAACGAGTCCTACTACTTCGTCCGCAACATGTTCGTCGTCTCGATGGGCCTCGCCCTGGTCGGCTACACGCTCTACCCGACCGCGCCGCCGCGGATGTTCCCCGAACACGGCTTCGTCGACACGATCACCGACTTCTCCAAGGTCAACCACGACTCGACCCTGGCGAAGATCTTCATCAACCCCTACGCGGCGGTGCCGAGCATGCACTGCGCCTTCGCGCTGATGATCGGCGCCACCGGCGTGCGCGTCTCGCGCCACTGGTTCACCAAGGCCTTCTGGGCGGCCTGGCCGCTGCTCGTCGCCTGGGTCGTGATCGTAACCGCCAACCACTACTGGACCGACGTCGTCCTCGGCTGGACCGTCGCCGCCACCGCGGCTTTGGTCGCCCACCGGTTGCTCGCCCGCGCCAGGCCGGAGGCCTGGTCCTGGCGCAGCGGCTCGCCCCAGGAGGCCGAGGCGTAGCTTCGCCAGCCGGCCCCGGATCGATTAGCCTCAGACTCAATGGATTCGTCGGCCCCGTCCCGGGCGCCCCAGTCCCAGCGCAACGGCCGCCAGCCGCGCAACGGCCGCCAGCCGCGCAACGGTCAGGAGCTGCGCGCCTACGCCCGCGAGCGCCTGATCGAGTCGCGGCTGACGCCGAACGCGATCTCCGTCGCCGGCCTGATCGGCAACCTGATCGCCGCCGCGCTCGTCACCCAGCGCCTCTTCTTCCTCGGCGGCGTCGCCTTCATCCTCGGCTCGGTGATGGACACGCTCGACGGCCGCTACTCGCGGATGTCGGGCAAGGGGACGCTCTTCGGCGCCTTCCTCGACTCGACCCTGGACCGGGTCGAGGAGGGGATCGTGCTCGCCGCGGTCGCGGGCTACTTCGCCGCGACCGGCAACGACTTCGCCGCGGCGATGTGCGTCGTCGCCGTGCTCGGCTCGCTGATGGTCTCCTACACCCGCGCTCGCGCCGAGGCGCTCGGCGTCGAGTGCAAGGTCGGGCTGGCGACGCGCCCGGTGCGGGTAGTCATACTCTCCATCGGGCTGGTCTTCGCCAAGGGCGCCGGCCTCGGCGACTTCTCGCTGCTGGCGCCCTCCGTCTACGCGATCGCGGCGCTGACCATCTTCACCACCTTCCAGCGCGTATGGCACGTCCGAAACGAGCTATCCAAAGAGGCCCAGGGGCCGAACGGCCTGTAACCGGATGCGGTCGCGGGTTTGCTTTGCCAGTCAGCCAGATCGAGAGGGGACTTAGAGCTTCATGAGTGAGAGCAACGGAGCAAACGGCGCGCGCCCGCACGGACGAGAAGGTGCGCGTCGCGATAGTCGGCGTCGGCAACTGCGCCAACTCCTTCATCCAGGGCGTCCACTACTACAGGGACGCCGACCCGGCCGAGGAAGTCCCCGGCCTGATGCACGTCGACCTTGGCGGCTACCACGTTCGCGACATCGAGTTCGTCGCCGCCTTCGACATCGATTCCGAGAAGGTCGGCAAGGACCTCTCGGAGGCGATCTGGTCGGGCCAGAACGACACGATCAAGTTCGCCGACGTGCCCGAGCTCGGCATCAAGGTCGAGCGCGGGATGACCCACGACGGCCTCGGCAAGTACCTCAAAGAGAAAATCAAAAAAGCTCCGGGCGAGACCGCCGACATCGTCGGCATCCTCAAGCAGACGAAGGCGGACGTCCTGGTCTGCTACCTGCCGGTCGGCTCCGAGCAGGCGACCAAGTGGTACGTCGAGCAGGCGCTCAAGGCGGGCGTCGGCTTCGTCAACTGCCTGCCGGTCTTCATCGCCCGCGAGGACTACTGGGACAAGCGCTTCCGCGAGGCCGGGTTGCCGATCATCGGCGACGACATCAAGTCGCAGGTCGGGGCGACGATCGTCCACCGCCAGCTCGCCCGCCTCTTCCACGACCGCGGCGTGCGGATGGAGCGCACCTCGCAGCTCAACGTCGGCGGCAACATGGACTTCTACAACATGCTCGAGCGCGAGCGGCTCGACTCGAAGAAGATCTCGAAGACCAACGCGGTGACCTCGATCATGGGCCACGAGCTGCCCGCCGAGGACGTCCACGTCGGTCCCTCGGACTACGTCGCCTGGCTTACCGATCGTAAGTGGGCGCACATCCGGCTCGAGGGCAAAGCCTTCGGCGACGTGCCGCTCAACGTCGAGCTGAAGCTCGAGGTCTGGGACTCGCCAAACTCCGCCGGGGTCGTGATCGACGCGGTGCGGATCGTCAAGCTGGCGTTGAACAACGGCATCGCCGGGCAGCTCGACGGGCCCTCCAGCTACCTGATGAAGTCACCGCACAGCCAGCGCCCCGACGACGAGGCGCGCGAGCTGACGGAGGAGTTCATCGCCGCCAACGCACGCGGCAAGAGCCCGGCGGTAGTTGGCTCCTGAGCAGCTCTCGATAGCCCAGGTCGCGCCCCGGCGGCGGGGCGTGCGCGGACCGCATGAGGAGTTCGTCGGCCGCCTCTCCGAGGAGCTCGAGCGGCGCGGCCACGAGGTCCGGCGGATCTCCACCGGCGACCCGGTCAAGCGCCTGCTCGCGGGCGCCGAGTTCGACGTCGTCCACGTCCACGAGCCGTTTGCGCCGAGCATCTCCTCGGCGGCGCTGCGCCACTCCTACTCGCTCAACATCGCCACCTTCCACGCGCCCCAGGAGCGGGTGCTCTCGACCCAGGTGGCGCGGCCGCTGGTCGAGGTCTTCTTCGGCCGCCTCGACGCCCGGACCGTGGCTTCGCCGGCGACGGCCGAGCTGCTCGAGCGCTACTTCCCCGCCTCCTACGAGCTGGTCGCGCCGGGCGGGGACGGGCGCGAGTGGGCGACGGTCGCCGCCGAGTTCGAGGCGATCTACCGCCGGCTGCTGGCCCGCCGCCGCGACCCCGGCGGCGACCCGGAGGTGCGCGAGCGGATCGCCGGCCGGCCGCTGATCGAGGTCGACCTGCACATGCACACCGACCACTCGCCCGACTGCGCGACGCCGGTCGAGGTCCTGCTGGAGACGGCGCGCGACCGCGGCCTCGGCGCGATCGCGATCACCGACCACAACGAGGTCTCCGGGGCGCTCGAGGCGCGGCGGATCGCCGAGCAGGCCGGCGAGGGCCTGAAGGTGATTGTCGCCGAGGAGGTGAAGACCGCCGAGCAGGGCGAGGTGATCGGCCTCTTCCTCGAGGAGAAGATCCCGCGGGGGATGACGATGGCGGAGACGATCGCGGCGATCCGCGAGCAGGGCGGCCTCGTCTACGTGCCCCATCCCTTCGACCGCTTCCACTCGGTGCCCGACTACGAGCACCTGCTCGGGATCATCGAGGAGATCGACGTGCTCGAGGTCTTCAACCCGCGGGTCGCGCTGACCGCCTTCAACGAGGAGGCGGAGCGCTTCGCCCGCAAGTACCGGATCGTGCCGGGCGCCGGCTCCGACAGCCACGTCGCCCAGGGGCTGGGCAGCGTGCGGGTGCGGATCCACGACTTCGACGGCCCGGCCGAGTTCCTCGAGGCGATGCGCGACGCCGACATCACCCGCAAGCACAAGAACCTCGTCTACGTGCAGGCGCTGAAGCTGCTGCAGACGACGGGCCGGCCGAAGGCGGCGAAGCGCAGCGTCGCCGACGCCAAGCCGGTGCGGGGCGGCCGGCCGCGTAAGAAGCGGCGCTCGGCGAACGGCCTCTCCGGAAAGAGCGGCGGCAAAAGCTGATGCAGCGGGCGCCGGCGAAAGGAGGCGCGGTCCCTTCGTCAAAGAGATCGGGCAGCGTGCGGGCGACCGATGACGAGATCAAGGAGAAGTACCTCGAGCGGGCGATCCGCGAGCTCAACCAGATGACCCACGAGCTGCAGGAGTGCCCGCACTGCCCGCGCGGCAAGCTGATGCCGGTGCTCGGCTCCGGCCACCCCCAGGCCGACGTCTTCATGATCAAGCAGGCGCCGGGCGTCGCCGAGATCGAAGAGGGCGTCGCCTTCTACGGCCGGGCGGGCAACGCGCTGATGAAAAGCTTCAAACGGCTGGGGATCGACCCGCTGGTCGTCTACGGCACCCTCTGCGTCAAGTGCCCGATCGCCGAGCCCGACCTGGCCGCCGAGGAGTGCGTGCGGCGCGTCGTCACCGAGCTGGCGATCGTCCAGCCGAAGATCGTCGTCGTCATGGGCGAGCCGGCGCTGCGCGTCGTCAACGGCCTCGAGATCCCGCTCTCGCGGACGATCGAGCCGCGCGAAGGCGAGATCCAGGCCTTCACCCCGACGATCGACGCGCTCTACGTGCCCGACATCGACGAGTCGCTCGACGAAGAGGACGCCAAGCAGCGCTTCTGGCGGGCGTTCCGCATGCTCGGGAAGTGGTACGAGGACCTACCGCCGTACTAGATGGTTGATTCCACGCCTTCAGGCGACGTAGTCGACCAGGGCGCGGCTCGGACGCCCGAGCCTGTGGTTGAGCGCGATGCATGCGGCCAGCGCCAGGAAGCGCTGGGCGATGCGAACGCGCAGGTTGTGCAGGGTGCGAGCGCCATGGCGCTCGAGGGTGAGGATGTCCTTGCAGGTCCAAAAGATCGACTCGATCCGCTGGCGGATCGGAGCGAGGTGAATGGCGCTGTCGGGCTCGTCCTTTCGAGCCGGCCTGACGATCGTGGCGTCGAGGTGGCCGACCGCCTCGGCGAAGTCCCTGCCGGCGTAGCCCTTGTCACCAATGACGATCTCCCCGCCGGCTCGGTTGGCGCGTTCAAGCAGCTCGATCCCCACCTCGCGCTCGTCGCGCTTGGGAGAAGCGAGGGCGAAGGCCTTGGGGGTGCCGTCGGGCGCGAAGAGGCCGTGCAGGCGAAAGCCCCAAAAGAAGCGAGAGTGTGAGGCGCAGTAGCCGTAGTCGGCAGCGTCTGCAAGAGCCGAGCGTCGTGTCGTCTCCACAGAGCGGGCGCACTCCAAGGGGGTCGAGTCGATGAGCAGCACGTCGTCGTGGAAGCCCGGAGACCCGGCGGCAAAGACGCCGATGAGCCACTCGATCGTCTCGGCCAGGCGGGCTCTGCGCTTGTGGAAGCCAGGCTGCTGGGGCAACTCGGGGAAGAGATCGCACAGGTGTTTACGGGCGACGGCGAGGAAGCGGCGATCGGAGGGGATGCCCATGATCGCCTGGGCGACGCAGAGCGTGGCGACCTCCGCGTCGGTGACCCGGCGACGGGCATTTCCGGGCTTCTCAGGCAGGAGATCGTCCGCCGTGCAATAAACGACGGTGCAGAGAGTGTCGAGGTCGGCGTGCATCGTGGCCTTTCGGTCGACGGTTGCTTCGGCACCGCCGACTTCGGCCTCTCTGCATTGAATCCCTCGATCACGGCCTTCGCCGTGGAATCAACCATCTAGGGAGCGGCGGCGGAAGCGACGTTCCCCATCGCGTCCACGTTGGCTGACGCAAGCCCTCTGACGACCACCGTGTCGAGAGCGGTGTAGGAGGCGAGGAGCTTTTGGGCGGCGTCGGCATCCCCAGCGGCTACGCCTACGGTGCCCTCGGGCTCGGCTAGGCGGTCGAAGTGGTTGCGGTAGCCGGCGTGGAGGTCGCGGTAGAAGGACTCCTCCTTGGCCAGCCGGTCGGCGGCGTCGGGGCCGATGGCGGTGCGGACGTAGCCGAAGACCGGCGGCGCCTCGCGGCCGGCCTCCTGAGCGCCGGCCTCGACCTGCAGCCGGGCGCGGGCGGCGAACTCGGGGGTCATCCAGTTGAAGAAGGCGCCGTCGAACTCGGCCCCGGCGAGGGCGCACATCTTCGGCCCCATCGCGGCGAGGACGAGGCGGACCCCGGGCAGGCGCTCGCGCAGCTCCGGCAGCGACCCGCGCATCCGCGTCAGCGGCTTCTCGGCGAAGCCGGCGCCGACGCCGAGCCAGAGGCGGGCCGGGTCGAGGCCGGTGCGCTCGAGGTCGGCGGCGATCTGCTCGGGCGGGGTGCGGTCGAGGGCGATCACGGCGACCCCGAGCTCGACCTCCTCGGCCGCGGCGGCGAACTCGGCGAGCGTGTCGAGCCCCTTGGCGCCGGGGTGGTCGTTGGACCAGAGCGAGTCGTAGCCAAGCCCGCCGCAGCGAGCGGCGAGCGGGCGCGCCACCTCGGGGTCGAGCCCTGCCGCGACGCCGAACCCCCGCGGCATCAGGCGCCCTTCTCGAGCAGCGCGACGCACTCGATATGCGGGGTCTGCGGGAACATGTCGACCGGCCTCACCCGCGTCAGCCTATAGCCGGCCTCGACCATCTGGGCGGCGTTCGGCGCCAGCGTGGTCGGGTTGCAGGAGACGTAGACGATCCGCTTCGCCTCGCACTCGAGCAGCCTTCTGACGATCTTCTGGGAGAGGCCGGGACGAGGGGGGTCGACCAGGACCACGTCGGGCTTCCCCGCCGCCTCGATCAGCGGCCGTACGCCGGTGCGGGCGCTGCCGGCGAAGAAGCGCGCGTTCTCGATCCCGTTGCGTTCGGCGTTGCGCTCCGCGTCGGCGATCGCCTCGGGGACGATCTCCAGCCCCCAGACCTCGCCCGCCCGCTTCGCCATCGTCAGCCCGATCGTGCCGATCCCGCAGTAGAGGTCGAAGACCCGCTCGCCGCCGGTCAGGCCGGCGTACTCGGCGGCGACCGCGTAGAGGCGCTCGGCCATCTCGGTGTTGGTCTGGAAGAAGGCGCCGTGGGACATCTCGAAGCGCAGGCCGCAGAGCTCCTCCCGCAGCCGTTCGGAGCCGAGTACGCCTGTCGGCCCGTCGCTGCCGCCCGAGCCGGGGTCGACGACGGTGTGCAGGTCGACCGGCGGCTTGGGGAAGCGAGACGGTGTGGTGACCAGCCGGGTCTGGATCTGGCCGGTCCCCCGGCCCTCGCGCACGACTAGGTTGCAGAGCACGCCCTCGCCGCTGGGACGGTCGTAGGGGGCGACCTCTTCGGCTCGCGCCCACTCGCGCACCTCGTTGCGGGCGGCGTTGCCGCGCTCGGAGGCCAGCAGGCAGTCCTCGATTCCGACGACCAGGTCCCAGCGCCCGGGCGCGTGGAAGCCGAGCACCGTCTCCTCGCCGGCGAGCCCCCAGGAGTATTCGAGCTTGTTGCGGTAGCGCCACTGCTCCAGCGCCGGCTCGATCTGCTCCAACTCGAAGCCGTCGAGGCCGCCGATCCGGCGCAGCGCCTCGTCGACCTGGTCGCGCTTGTGGGCGAGCTGGCTCTCGTAGGCGAGGCCCTGCCAGGGGGCGCCGGGACAGGGCTCGCCTTCGTGGACGCAGCGGTCGGCGACGCGCTCGGGCCCGCCCGCCAGCAGCTCGACCGCCCGGCCCTCGGCGAAGCGCTTCTTCGCCTTGGTGATCTCGACCCGCACGCGGTCGCCGGGGAGGCCGCCGGCAACGAAGACGACGTAGCCGTCACGGCGAGCGACGCCGCGCCCGCCGAAGGCGAGCGATTCGACCTCGACCTCGAGCCGCTCGCCCCGCTGCGGCCGGGTCGCGGTCTTGCCGCCCGCCTCCACTAACCGAGTTTCTTGCGCGCGCGCCGTGCCGCCTGGGTCGCCTGTTTGCGCACCGGCGCGGTTCGCCCGCCGACCTCGCGGCGTGCCTGCTGGACCAGCCGTTCGAGCTCTTTGAGCAGGCCGTCGGTCTGGCGGCGGCCCTTTTTGACCAGGTCGGCGACCATCTTTTCGGCGTCGCCGCGGGTCATCCGCCCGCGCTTGACCGCGTCGTCGACGACTTCCTGCAGGCGGTCGCGGCTGAGCGTGACGCTGTGTTCGAGGCTCTCGCGGAAGTGCTCGACGCTCTTGTCGAGGCCGGTGACGCGGCCGTCGCCCCGGCCCGGCGCTTTTTTCGCAGCTTTGGCTTTCGGTTTGGCTTTCGCTTTCGCTTTCGCCTTTTTCGGCTTCTTCGCCGTTTTGCCGGGTGCCTCTTTTTTGACCGCCATTCTGGGTGTGCCTCCTGGGATCGCGCTTCCGCTTGGACGCTGAGTTCGCACTTATCGTCGAATAGCGACGATAAGTGCGAACTCAGCCTGACTGACTATCTCACTACCGTCGCGGTGGGGTCGCGAAACGCCCCTCGACGGGGGCGTGGTCGGAGAGGCGCAGGCGCATCCCGTCCCGCTCGATCTCGCGCCGCTCGGGTGGCCAGCGGCGCGGCGGCTCGAGCGGCTCGAGCCCGCGCGCCAGCAGGTGGTCGATCGCGTCCGGCTCGGTCGGGCCGGCGATCCCGAAGCGCTCGCGCAACTGCTCGAAGACCCCGGGGTCCTCGCCGGGGCACAGGTTGAGGTCGCCGCCGAGGAGCAGCGGCGCGTCCCCGGCCCACGCGGTCGCCGCCTCGGCGGCGCGCAGCACATCCCCAGCCGCCATCGCCGGCCGGTCGTGGGTGGCGTGCAGGTTGGCGATGCAGAGCCCGCCCGCGGTGCGGGTGAAGGCCATCGCCCGCCGCTCGGGCCGGCCGTCGTGGATCGTCAGCTCGCGCCACTCGGCGACCCCGCCCAGCGGGCCGCCCGGCCGCACGAGCGTCAGGTTCGAGCCGCCCTCGCCGGAGGCGATCAGGTCGGGGTTGAGGCGGGCGGCGCGGGCGCGCAGGGCGCCGAGCGAGTTGCGCGAGGTGAGCGCCCGGTGCGCCTCGGCGCCGCAGGCGCGGGCCAGCGCCGCGGCGAAGCGCGGCGGGCACTCCTGCAGCAGGGCGGCGTCCCACTCCGCGCCGGACAGCACCCGGGCGAACTCGGCGAGCAGGTCGCGGTTGACCTGGACGTGGGTGGCATTGCGCTCGCTCGTCCCCAGCAGCCGCGAGCGCCGGGTGAAGAGCGCCGGGTCGGGCGGGAAGTCGCGGCCGTGGAAGAGGTTCCAGGCGAGGGCGGTGAGCTGCACGGCGCGTAGTATCCGCCGCTTGGAGAAGCGGGACTTCCTCACCGGCGAAGAGCTCGGCGCGTTCGAGTTGGGCAAGCTGCTCGACCGCGCCCTGGAGATGAAAGCGGCGCGGCGGGAGGCCGGCGGCGAGCGGCCGCTCGAGGGTCGCAGCATCGCCCTCGTCTTCGAAAAGCCCTCCACCCGGACGCGGATCTCCTTCGAGGTCGGCGTCGCCGAGCTGGGCGCGACGCCGATCGTCCTGCGCGGCGACGAAATGCAGCTCTCGCGCGGGGAGTCGGTCGGCGACACCGCCCGGGTGCTCTCGCGCTACGTCGACGCGATCGTGATCCGCTCCGGCTCCCACGAGGCGGTCGCCGAGCTCGCCGCCGGGGCCGAGGTGCCTGTCGTCAACGCGCTGACCCCGCTGCACCATCCCTGCCAGGCGCTGGCCGACCTGATGACGCTGCGCGAGCGCCGCGGCGACCTGTACGGCCTGCGCCTCGCCTACGTCGGCGACGGCAACAACGTCGCCCGCTCGTTGGCGATCGCCGGCGAGCTGGCCGGGGTGGAGGTGGTCGTCGCCGCCCCCGACGGCTACCAGCTCGAGGAGGGCCACGGCGTCAGGCTGACCGACGACCCCCGGCTCGCCGCCTCCGGCGCCGACGCCCTCTACACCGACGTCTGGGTCAGCATGGGCGACGAGGACGAAGCCGCGCGGCGGCGCGCCGACCTGGCGCCGTTCCGGCTCGACGCCGACCTGCTCGGCGCGGCCAACGACGGCGCGATCGTCCTGCACTGCCTGCCCGCCCACCCGGGCGAGGAGATAACGGCCGAGGTGCTCTACGGGCCCAGCTCGGCGGTCTGGGACCAGGCCGAGAACCGGCTGCACACGCAGAAGGCATTGCTCGCCACGCTGCTGGAGGAGTAGTCGTGTACCCCGAGATCCACCTGGGCCCGTTGACCCTCCAGACCTTCGGCCTGATGTTCGCGCTCGCCTTCCTCGCCGCCGGGGCGCTGATCTACAAGCGCCTGGGGGAGCTGGGCAAGCCGCGCGATTGGGCCTACGAGATGGGCTTCGCCGCGCTGATCGGCGGGGTCGTCGGCTCGCGCGTCTACTTCATCGTGCAGAACTACGACAGCGTCAAGCACGACCTGCTCGGCAGCCTCTTCTCCGGCTCGGGGCTGGTCTGGTACGGCGGCGCGATCGGCGGCGCCCTCGCGGTCCTGCTCTGGGCCCGCTACCGCGACTTCCTCGGCCTCGCCCTGCTCGACCTGGCGGCGCCGGCGCTGGCGCTCGGCTACGCGATCGGTCGCTGCGGCTGCCAGCTCTCCGGCGACGGCGACTACGGCAAGCCATGGAGCGGTCCCTGGGCGATGTCCTACCCCCACGGCACCGTGCCGACCGACCGCACCGTCCAGCCGACGCCGATCTACGAGACGCTGGCGATGGGCCTCGGCGCCTGGCTCCTCTGGCAGCTGCGCGACCGCTTCCACGCAGGCGTGCTGTTCGCGATCTACCTGATCTACGCCGGGGCCGAGCGCTTCCTGGTCGAGTTCATCCGCCGCAACAGCGACGTCGCGCTGGGGCTCACGGCCGCTCAGCTCGAGAGCCTTGCAATGATGCTGGTCGGCGCGATCGGGCTCTACGCCGTTAAACGGCGGCGGGGGAGCCTTGCGCGCGACGCTGGTACCCTGGCGCAAAATCTTTTGAGTTAAACCGGAGGAGGGACTACAGGTGAGCGCAGTCGAGGCTGGTAGCGAGGGGGGCACGGCGTCGAAGACCGTCGCCGGTCTGCTCGACGCGGCGACCGAGAAGATCGCCGCGGCGGGTTGCGCCGAGCCGCGCGCCGACGCCGAGGCGCTGGTCGCCGACGCGCTCGGGATCGGCGTCGAGGGGCTCTCGCGCGACGGCGCCGGCGAGCCCTCCGACGAGGTCGTCGCCGCGATCGAGGCCGCCGTTGCGCGCCGCGCCGAGCACGAGCCGCTCGCCTACGTCCTCGGCCGGGCGCCCTTCCGCTCGCTCGAGATCGCCGTCGACCCGCGCGTGCTCTGGCCGCGCCGCGAGACCGAGCTGCTGGTCCAGGTCGGCACCGAACTGCCCGAGGGGGCGCGCGTGCACGAGGTCGGCACCGGTTCCGGGGCGATCTCGCTGGCGCTGATGTCCGAGCGCCCCGACCTGCGGATCACCGCCTCTGACCTCTCGCCCGAAGCGGCCGAAGCTGCGCGCGAGAACGCCGAGCGGCTCGGCCTAGCGCTCGAGGTCAGCGTCGCCGAGGGGCTGCCCGAGGGGCTCGAGGGCGTCGACATGGTAATCGCCAACCTGCCCTACGTCACCGACGAGACGATCTACGACCGCTCGCCGGAGATCCGGCGCGAGCCGCGGATCGCCGTCACCGGCGCCTGCGGCGCCGACGGCCTCGGCGTGATCCGCGGCCTGATCGAGGAAACGCCGAGCGGCTGGCGGATGGCGATGGAGCACGACACCCACCACGGCCCGGCGATGCAGGAGATGCTGCGCGACGCGACTACCATGCGCGACTACATGGGAGACGAGCGAGTAACCGTCGGCACTGCGCCTTGACCCAGGCGGAGCGCCTCGAAAAGGTCGAACGGCTGCGGGCGGAAGGAGTCGACCCGTACCCCTTCTCGTTCCCTGACCGCAACCGGATCGCCGAGATCCTCGAGGCGCACGACCCCGAGCAGCTCGGCCCGGGCGAGCATCCCGACTTCTCCTACCGGATCGCCGGCCGGGTGGTCGGCCAGCGCGGTCACGGCAAGACCGCCTTCTTCGACGTCCGCGACCTCTCCGGGACGATTCAGGCCTACGCGCGCGTCGACGCGATCGGCCAGCAGGCGTTCGACCGGATCGAGGACCTCGACATCGGCGACCTGGTCGGGGTCGAGGGCGACCTCTACGTGACCAAGCGCGGCCAGCTCGCGCTCGAGGCGCGCGAGTGCACGCTGCTGGCCAAGGCGCTGCTCGACCCGCCCGACCTCTTCCACGGCATCTCCGACCCCGAGGTCCGCTATCGCCAGCGCGAGCTCGACCTGATGGCGAACGAGCGCTCGCGCGAGATCTTCGCGATGCGGGCGAAGGTGGTGAAGGCGATCCGCGACCACCTCGACGAGCGCGGCTACGTCGAGATGGAAACGCCGATCCTGCAGCGGATGACCGGCGGCGCCGCGGCGCGCCCATTCAAAACTCACCACCACGCGCTCGACCGCCACCTCTACCTGCGGATCGCCACCGAGCTGTATCTGAAGCGGACGATCGTCGGCGGCTTCGAGAACGTCTACGAGCTGGGCAAGTTCTTCCGCAACGAGGGGATGTCGCCGCAGCACAACCCCGAGTTCACGATGCTCGAGTGGTTCGTCAGCGGCGCCGACTACCACGGGGTGATGGACGTCGCCGAGGGGATCGTCTCCGACGTCGCCCAGCGGGTGCTGGGGACGACCGTGGTCGAGCGCGACGGGGTCGAGATCGACCTGGCGGCGCCCTGGCCGCGGCTGCGGCTGCAGGACCTACTGCTCGAGGAGACCGGCGTCGACATCACCAAGGCCAGCCGCGACGAGCTGGCCGAGCTGGCCGGCGAGGACGCCGACCCCGACGACGACTGGGCCGGCCTGGTCGACACGCTGCAGGGCAAGCTGATCGAGCCGAAGCTGATCCAGCCGACCTTCATCATCGATCTGCCGCTGGCGATCTGGCCGCTGGTCAAGCCGGTGCCCGAGCACCCGCAGCTGCTCGCCGCCGCATTCGACGGGATCGTCGCCGGGATGGAGATCACCGGCGGCGGCACCGACGTCAACGACCCGATCGAACAGCGCCGCCACTTCGTCGAACAGCGCGAACGGCAGGAGTCGGGGGCGGAGGAGACGCCGCACGAGCACGACGAGGAGTTCGTGCGGGCGCTCGAATACGGGATGCTGACGGCGAGCGGCTCGGGCCTCGGCGTCGACCGACTGATGATGATCCTCAGCGGGGCGAAGACGCTGCGCGACGTGGTGCTGTTCCCGTCGATGCGCGAGCGCGCCGAGGGCTAACGCTCGATCTGCACCAGCCGCTCGGGCTCGTGCTCGACCTGCAGGGTGGTGTGGTGGATCTCGAACTCGCGCTCGATCAGCTCGGCCAGCTCGAGGCGGAGGCGGTGGCAATCGGCGTCGCGGGCGACGGTGACGTGGGCCGAGAGGGCGGGGAACTCGGAGGTGACCTCCCAGACGTGCAGGTCGTGGACCTCGACCACGCCGGGCAGCGCCGCCATGCGGCGGCCGATCCGCACGGGGTCGGTTCCCTTCGGCGAGGCCTCGAGGAAGATCCGGCCGGAGTCGCGCAGCAGGCCGTAGGCGGAGCGCAGCATCAGGCCGGCGACGAGCAGCGAGGCGATCGCGTCGGCGCGGTCGAAGCCGGTGAGGAGGATGACGACGGCGGCGACCGCGGTGCCGGCGAAGGCGAAGAGGTCGGTGAGCAGGTGCTGGAAGCTGCCCTCGACGTTGAGGCTCTGGCGGTTGGCGCGGGCGAGGGTCGCGGTCGCGGCGAGGTTGACGGCGATGCCGGCGAGGGCGACGGCGAGGACCAGGCCGGCCTCGACCGTCGGCGGGGCGAAGAGGCGGCGCACGGCCTCGATGCCGATGATCGCGGCGAGGACGAGCAGGGTGACGCCGTTGGCCTGGGCGGAGAGGATCTCGACCCGTTTGAGGCCGAAGGTCATACGGCCCTCGGCGGGCCGGGCGGCGAGCTTGATCGCGACCAGCGAGAGGCCGATTGCGGCGGCGTCGGTGAGCATGTGGGCGGCGTCGGAGAGCAGCGCCAGCGAGTTGGCGACGATGCCGGTGACGACCTCGGCGACCATGAAGCCGAGGATCAGCGCCAGCGCGATCCGCAGCTTGCCGCGGTCGGCGTCGGCGCTCGCTCCGTGGGTGTGGCCGGCGTGCGAGTGGCTCATCGCCGCTCCATCGTAGGCGCGCCGGGCGCGGCCGGGCTCAGAACGCCGAGCGCAGCAGACCGCCGTCGATCGGGATCACGGTTCCGGTGATGTAGGCGGCGCGCTCGGAGCAGAGGAAGGCGACGAGGTCGCCGTACTCCTCCGGCCGCCCGAGGCGCTGGGCGGGGACGTCGCGCTGGGCGGCGGCCTCCGCCGCCTCCATCGAGCCGTAGTTGGAGGCGATCCGCTCGGTGGCGAAGCGGCCGGTGGCGACGGTGTTGACGGTGACCCCGTCGGCGGCGACCTCGGCCGCGAGCGTCTTGAGGAAGCCGACCGCGGCCATGCGGTGGGCGTTGGAGAGGTTGAGCCCGGGGATCGGCTCCCGGGTAGAGCTGGAGCCGACGTTGACGATCCGCCCCCAGCCGCTCTCGCGCATCCCGGGCACGACGGCGCCGGCGAGCACCCGCGGCGCCAGGACGAGCGAGCGATAGGCGGTCTCCCACTCGTCGAGCTCGTGGAAGAGCGCGCGCCCGAGCGGCGGCCCGCCGGTGTTGGTCACGAGGATCTCGATCGGCCCCAGCGCCGCCTCGACCTCGGCCGGCAGCTCGGCCAGGCGGTCGAGGTCGGCGGTGTCGGCGACGAACGGCGTGACGTCCCCCTCGATCGTCGCGGCCGCCTCCTCGACCCGCCCGGCCGAGCGGCTGACGACGGCGACCCGCGCCCCTTCGCGGGCGAGCCCCTCGGCGATCGCCAGCCCGATTCCCCGGCTCGCCCCCATCACCAGCGCCACACGGCCCTTCAGCTCTAAGTCCATGCCGATAAAGTTAAACCGGCAGGCGCCCGTAGCTCAGTGGTCAACGGTCCCTTCACGGGGACCAAAGAGCGTCGGTCTTTCAAGCCGAAGGTCGCGAGTTCGATTCTCGTCGGGCGCATTCCACTCCGTTCCGTTCTGTGCCGGTTATCGGCTCTATCAAGCCGAATCTCTGAGGTCCACCCTCCGATGTGCTTCCGCTCGGTTCCAACCGATTCCGAGGCCCGCCGCCCGCTGCTGGCTACATCCTGGCTACATTTTCGGCCTCGACTGCGGCGTGGATCGCTCGATCTGAGGACGTGTCGACCCCCCGCCTGGGCATGCAGGACTCGCATCGTCGCACGCAAGCGTGCCTTCGCTCGCCCATGCACACCCAGGCGGAGAGCGATCGCAGGGACCGGCGCCAGCCGGCGTCGGCGCTCTCCGCCGCTACCGGCCTGCTGCTCTACCTGCTGACCCTCGCCGGGGAGGCGATTCTGGGAGCCGGAACCCGCTGGCTCCTCGCCTACCTCGGCGCGGCGATCACGGGGGCGATCGTCCCGCTCGGGCCGAGCGCCGCGCAGCTCGCCTGGATCGCCGCCCTCGCGCCGCTGGCCTGGTCGCTCCTCGCCCTGGCTCGCCCGGGCCGGGGCTGGGTCTGGAGGCGACGCCTCGGCGCCCGCGACCCCAGCGCCGAGGAGGCGACGGTCGTCGACGACGCCCTGGAGATGCTGCGCGCCGTCGACCCGAGCCTGCCCGAGGCGAGCGACGTCTACGTCCTCGACGACCCGCTGCCGGCGGCCGCGACCAGGGGCCGCGCCCTGCTGCTCAGCCGCGGCCTGCTCGAATCCGACGCCACGCCGGCCGTCTACGCCCACGAGCTCGGCCACCGCCGCTCGCTCGACGCCCGCCTCACCGAGGCGCTGGAGCGGCTCGAGCTGTGGGGCGACCCACTCGCCCCGATCGAGCCCCAGCGCGGCGTCGAGGTGCCCCGCCGCGGCGCCGAGCGCTCCGGCGGCCTGCTGCTCGGCTGCGCCCGCTGGGCGCTCCGCCTCGCCGGCGGCGGCTGCGCCGAGGCCGTCCTGCGTCCGCTCTGGTGCGCCTACTGGCGCCACCGCGAGTACGCCGCCGACGCCTACGCCGCCTCGCTCGGCCAGGCCGAGGACCTCGCCCGCCACCTCGCCGAGCAGGAGCTGCCCTTCGACCCGCCGCAGCGCCGCCTGCTCTTCAACCGCGCCGAGCACCCGCCAGTCGCGTTCCGCATCGCGCGCCTGTCGGCCATTCCGAGTGGAGGGGGATCGAAGTGAGCCGGCGCCACGTCTTGGGACCAGTGAGAGGAAGAGCTCGATGAAGCCGATCGTGCCGGGCCGCTGCAGCGGCGCTTCGCTCAGCGCCAATAGCGGCGAGCTCCAGGTGCGCCTCAGCGACGGCGGCAACTGGCAGCTCAAGGTGAAGACCGACGGGGAGGCCGACTGGCGCCTGCTGTGCACCGGCAATCTGGACGGGGGAGTCTTCGCCCCTCCCTCGGAAGACGACGAGCTCCCGATCAGGCTGGGGCCACTCAGGATCGACCTCGCCGGCCACGTCGTCGACGTCCGGGGCATCGCCGTCGACTTGACCCCGCTAGAGTTCGACCTTCTCGCAACCTTGGCCTCCGATCCGGGACGGCTCTTCCCCAAGGTCGAGCTCCTGCGCGAGGTCTGGGGCAGCGATGACCCGTGCCGCACCCGCACGCTCGACACCCGCGCCAGCCTTCTCCGCTGCAAGCTGCGCCGCGCCGGCGCCAACGGCTTCGTCCTCAACTACCGCGACTTCGGCTACAAGCTCTGGGAAGGCTCGATCGTCCCGGCCGGCTCCTCGCCGAGCGCCTGAAGCCGGCCCCACCCTCCTTGACCCGGCCCCGTTCCACGGCTACCCTGACCGTCCGCTCCGGCCCGCAGCACACCGGCCCGAGCGAGGGAGAGCAGCGCCGCAGCAGCGACAGGGGAGAGGTTCCGCCGTCAGCCGCGAGCCCGCCAGCCGGCCGCATCGCTTCTCCCTGCCGCCAACTCTGACCGGCAGCCCCTTGCCAATCGCCCGGCGACCGCTTACAGTATGAACGTATGACTCGCATAACGCTCAGCCTTCCCGACGACTTCGCCGCGGCGCTCAGGCGCGAGGCGCGGCGTCGTCACACCTCGGTCTCGGCCGTCGCCCGCGAGGCGCTCGGCGAGCGCCTCCACCTGAACGCCGACCAACCGCGCGAGGTTCCCTTCGCCGCGCTCGGCCGCAGCAGCGACGGCCGCAATGCCCGCGAATCCGACGAAATCCTGGCTGAGATCATCGACGAGGCCTATCGGGATGCCTTCAGCGGTCGTCGTCGCTGACACCGGACCGCTCTACGCGGCAGCCGACGAAAGCGATCCAGACCATGAGGCATCGGTCGCGGAGTTGGCCCGTAGCGATCTGCGCTTCGTGATCCCGGGCCCGGTTGCTACGGAGACCGCGCAGATGATCGCCCGTCGCCTCGGCTCCGCGGCAGAGGCGAGGTTTCACCGAGCCCTGGCCACCCAGGAGGTCGAGCCGCCGACGCCGGAGGACTTCATTCGCATCGCTGAGCTCGTCGAGCGCTACGCCGACTTCCCGCTCGGCGGCGTCGACGCCTCCGTCGTCGCCCTCGCCGAGCGCCTCGACACCCCGCTCGTCCTCACCCTCGACCGCCGCCACTTCGCCGCCGTGCGCCCCAACCACTGCGACTCGCTCGAGCTGCTGCCCAGGTAGCGCGGCCGACCCTGCCGAGGCAGCCGCCATCGACCGTGGCGCCCTCGACCGCTCGCGGCGCTCATCGTCCCGCCTCCGCATCGACCGAAGGCCCGGCGGTGACATAGTTGGGCGGCGAGAGAGGTCGGCAGACACGCACCCCAACGAGGAGGACCGAGATGGCCTACGCGATCACCCACCACTTCCCCGACGGCACCGAGGAGCAGTACCGCGCCGCGCTCGCCGCCGTCCATCCCGCCGACGGCGGCCTGCCCGCCGGGCAGACATATCACGCCGCCGGCCCGACCGAGGACGGCTGGATGATCGTCGCCGTCTTCGACTCCAAGGAGGACTGGGAGCGCTTCCGCGACCAGGATCTCGGGCCGGGGCTGCAGAGCGCCGAGGGAGCCTTCTCGACGCCGCCGCAGGAGACCGCCTTCGAGGTCGCGAACCTCCAGCGGGGCTGAGAGCCGGCGGCACCGCCGCCTACCTAACGAATGCACCAAGCGCCGCCCCGACCTCGGCCGCGCTCAGCGGCCCGAAGCGAAGTGTCCAGCCGCCGCCCAGCTCCTGGCGCAGCGAGTGGCGCACGCCGTCCCGCTTGAGCCCCTCGACATGGCGCTCGGCCCGCTCGTACCCGCTCGCTCCCTGGAAGGTCGCGTCGAGGCCGTAGCGGCCATCGTCCATTGGCCAGATCGCAATCCGATCGGGAACCGGTCCCGCCTGCGTCGGCAGCGCCGCGGCCTCCATCCTGGGGAGATCGGACGGAGTTGACGCTGACTTGAGCCGAGCGCCCTCCTTTGCCACCTCGAGCCGAAGAGGCGTTACTGCCTTTCTGTCCCAAGGCGCAGCATCCTGTATAGGCTGTCGCATTGTTGAGCGCTTCAACAGGTTCGCTCGCTGAGCGGAGCGCAATCCAGTCAAGCGCGAGTGCAGACAGGGGGATTGATGAGGAAAGTCATTGCTGCGGTGGCGACGATCTCGATCGCCGCGCTGGGGATCGCTTCCCCTGCGGCGGCCTTCGAAGGCGGCGGGCGCAAGCCGAGCGAAGCGCCCACGATCAACTGGGGCCAGCACTACACCGGCCAGCTCAACAACCGCAAGGAAGACGCGAACTACGGCGGCGGCGAGGAGGTGGCGCTCTACCGGCTCCCCCCGGTGAGCACGCATGACCTCCTGACAGTCAACTGGCATGCGCTGCCATATGCCCATAGCAGCGATTTCCCGGTCTGCATGATCCTGATCCAGGGGATCAACGACTTCAACTGGGGGCCGGAGTTCGGCGACACGTCGTGCGCAAGCTACTACGGCGGGCAGTACCACCTTTCGGGTAGCGGAGCCGCGCAGACGGCGATCACGATTCAGAATGCCGACTCCTCCTCGACCTACCTCGAGTTCTTCGCCAATGCCGGAGCCGACGAACTCGAGGACTTCGAAACCTACCCCTACGACTTCTCGGTCGAAGCGCCGCGTCACTTCCTGAACGTCAACCTACCGTCTTTCACCGAAGTCCCCGCGAACGGAGTGGTCCACGCGTCGGTCACCGGTGCGACTGGGCTGCCGGCGCCCGACGGCCTCGTCTACACGCTCACCGTGCGCTGGAGGGAAGGCGGGATCGCTGTCTACACGGCTCCGAGCACGGGCGGGCAGATCACCTTCCAGATGGCGCTGCCAGAATCGGCGCTAAAGAAAGGCGCCGGGTTCATCGTTTCGCGTCCGGCCGACGGCGAATACCAGGCTGTCGAAAGCCCTGCGGTCCACGGCAAGGTGACCGCACCTGTAGCTCCATCGGTCTCGCCGGCGTGCAAGACGGCGAGGGCACACGCACACGTCCTCGCCCGCCAGCTGAGGCGCCTGAAGCGCCACGAGCGCTTCGCGCGCGGCGCGACCCGCCGCCGCCTCCACCGCCAAGCCCGCCGCGTCGGGCGCGAGTTCCGGGCTGCCAGCGAACGGGCGACGGGCGCCTGCGCGAGCGGTTGAGACGCGCAGCGGCGGCGATGACCGTAGGCGATCAACCTGGCGACCTCGAGATCGGCCGCCCGCTTGGCAGCCCACGGTGGCCTGCGCTTGCCTTGGCCGCCGCCCTGCTCCTCGCCTCGATTCTGCCGATGCCGACCCCGGCCGCAGCTCGCCGGACGGCAACCGTGATCGGCTGCTCGGCCGGCACCTATCCGCCCTCTACTCGCTTCCTCTCGCGACCGCGGGAATGCACCGTCTACCGCGGCAACGTCGAAGCTCACTACACGCAGGTCTGGATGCAGAAGCTGCGCTGGCGGGGCTGGGGCGGCCGCGTCGCCCAGGCGCGCGGACGCTGGCACTACTGCGGGATGGGCAGCTGTCCTTCGGGACCCCTCAAGGCCCGCGCCTACCGGCCGGTGTTCGCCTGCGGTAGCTACGCCTACACGAGGCTGCGCGTCCACGTCGTCGTGCGCAACTACCGCGACTCGACCTACTGGATACACCTGCGGCCGTGCTGAGCATGCGGCAAATCGCGCCGCACTTCGCCCGCTCGACGTGACCCCCGGCCGCATCACGATCTGATTCTCCTGCGGCCGGGCGATCGAGCATCGCTCACGCCAAAGGACTCACGCGCCAGGCGCACGCCCGGACGCGAAGCGAACGCAGGTCGCCAATCGGTAGCCCGGCCGTATCGAAACCTGATTCCTTACGGCCGGGCGGCAAGCTCCACCAACCTCTCAAGGTCGACCCCGCAGCCGCATGCGCGGACGCGAAGCGGAGCACATGCGGCCTTATGCACAGAAGGGGGGCGAACTTTCCCCGCCCAGCTCTCACCCGGGGATGGCCCTGCGACCACCTGAGGACTTCACGCCCGCCGCCGGCGGGCGCGCCGACCCGAGCGAGGCCGAGCTGCTCGCGCTTTGGCGCCGCCACGAGGCCGCCCGCGCCGAGCGCGAGCGCCTCTCCCGCTGGCGCCGCGCCCAGGAGCTGCTCCGTCGCGACCCCGGCGGCGAGCTGCGCGGCGTCGAGCGCCTTCCCGCCGAGCTGCGCGCTCCCGACGCCCTCGGGCCGCGCGCCCGCGCCGCGCTGCGGCCGGTCCCACACGCGGGCCGCGTGCTCGCCGCCGGAGTCGACACCTGGTCGCCCTGCTGGTACGCCGAGCCCGGCTCGCCGGCGGCCCGCGCGATCTCCGCCCTGGCGACTTGCCAGAGCGGCCGCGCCTGCCTGCTTCCCGAGCCGCTCGCCGGCCACCGTGTCGGCTGGTTCCCCGAGCCCCGGCTCCTCTTCGCCGAGGGCCGCCCGGGCGGGGAGGAACTGCTGCCGGCCGCCGCGCTCGCCGTTGCGCTGAGCCGTCTCTGCGCCTCCTTCGCCGACCTCGGCATCCCCCTCGCCGCCGCCCGCTGCGCCGGCCTGCGCCGCCTCGACCTCGCCGCCGACCTGCGCACCGACTCAGGGGTCGAGGGCCTTGCGCTGCTCGAGTGCATCGCCGCCGCCTCCTTCGGCGCCGGCAAGCTCGCCGCCTACCGCGCCGAGCGCCGCACCGAGAGCGTCCTTATAAAGAGCCGCGCCGGGCGCACCCTCGCCCGCGTCTACGACAAAGGCGCCCAGCGCGCCGCGCTGCCCCAGGGGCGCTGGCTGCGCTTCGAGGCGCAGTGGCGCTTCCCCCGCGCCGAGCGCCCCGCCCCCGGGCGGCTCGACGCGGCGGAGCTGCGCGCCCGCTTCGCCCGCCGCTTCGAGCCGCTCTGGCAGGCGGCGGGCGGCCTGCGGCTCGCCGCGCCGACCCTGCTCGCCGAGCGGATCGGCGAAGCGGTCGCCGACGGCCGCCTCGCCCCCTCGCGCGCCCGCACCCTCGCCGGCTACCTGCTGCTCGGCGCCGCCGGCGTCCCCCAGGGCGCCCGCCGCACCACCTCAGAGCTCGAGCGCGAGTGCCGCGAACTCGGCCTCAGCGCCTCCCTCGCCGCCGAGACCGACCGCCGCGTCGACGTCGCCACCGTCCTCGATGAGTGCCTCGACCCCGCCGTGTGGGGAGCTGGGCAGAGCTTGAGCGCTTAGCCCGATTCTCGACGAATGGACGAGAAGCTTAGTCGCAACCATGCCGCCGCTCCGCTGTTCCAACCCCCACATAGCGCCCGGTCGCAGATTTCTCACCGCAGGGGGTATCGGTTCGCGCCGCACACCCGTCACAGAGGTGAGAGGGGCTGAACGGTCAGCCCCGGAGCCCGCGAACCGGGCGCAACAGAACAAGGGAGAGCGGTATGTCATCTCGATCGAGCGGATCGGCCCGCCGGCCGGTCGCGGTAGCCCTATGCCTGATGTTGATCGCGACCGCGATGGCGGTGGCCTTCGCCGCCACCGCCCACGCCTACTCCGCCTACAAGATGGTCCTCTGCGCGGCCGGCAACGGCTCGGCAAACCTCTCGGTGGCGACCAACACCCAGAGCGCCGGCCACCCGACCGGGATCTTCGACCTGGCCAGCAACTGCGCCGGCCCGCTCCCCGACCCCGCCGGGGACAACGGCTACCTGCGGATCGCCGAGCACGAACCCTCGGGCAACGCCGGCTACCAGGCCTACGCCTCGATCTCCTGGACCGTGCCGCCGATGGTCGTGATCCTCGCCGGCGGCGGCTACACGCGCGAGCCCAATTCCTTCAACGACGGCTGGCGCGGGCGCTTTTGGGCCGAAGACTTCGGCGGCGGCACCAACAACATCCTCATGCAGGGCACCAACACGCCCAACTCGGGGATCGAATGGGGCCCGACCTCGACCTTCGCCTCCCACCTCTGGCCCTTCGGGGGCTACGGCTGGTACCGCCGCTTCGTCTTCGAGATGACCTGCTTTCGCCAGGCCGGCTGCGACCGCTCCAACTACAACGCCGTCGACGCCAACACGATCGTCCTCACCCTTGCCGACGTGCAGCCCTCCCACGTCTGGCTGACCAACACCGGCGCGCCCCTCCTCTCGGGCCAGTGGGTGCGGGGCAATCAGACCGCCACCTACGCCTGGACCGAGGAAGGCTCGGGCATCCGCTTCGAGCGGGTCTGGATCGACAACGCCCAGCGCTTCGCCATCGACCACCAGGCGACCGGCGAATGCAATACCGGTTGGTCCCCGGCCAACGGCGAGTTCGCCCGCGACTTCCAGCCCTGCGCCACGGGGACGAACATCGGCCGCGCCTACAGCTTCGACACCGCCTCGCTCGCCGACGGCGCCCACACCCTGCGAGCCTGCACCCAGGACTACGCCGAGTACGTGGGGCTGAACGGCACTGGCGCGGAAAACTGCGACAGCCGCACGATCCGCGTCGACAACACCCCACCGGGGGCGCCCTCGGGCCTCGAAGTCACCAGCGCCAACCCTGCCCGCTACCTGCCGAGCGTCGGCGCCCACTGGCAGCTGCCGCCCAACCAGGGCTCCCCGATCGCCAAGGTCCACTACGACGTCGTCGACTCGACCGGCAAGGAGGTCGAGCCCGAGAAGACCGTCTCGGCCACCGAACCGACGGCGCTGAAGGAAGTCCAGGCGCCGAGCGAAGCGGGCAACTACCGGCTGCGCGTCTGGCTCGAGGACGAAGTGGGCTTCGAGGGGCCGCCCGCCACGGTGCCGATCCCCCGCGACACCACGCCCCCGGCGGCGCCGCAGGACCTCGCGGTCACCGCGCCCGCCACGCCGCGCTCGGCCGACGGCTTCGACCTGCGCTGGCGCGACGTGGCCGACAACGGCTCGCCGATCGCCGCCGCCCGCTACCAGGTGCTCGACTCCTCGGGCAAGGTCGTCGTGCCGACCCAGACGGTGAAGGGCGAAGCCGTGCAGTCGCTCGCCGGGCTCGAAGCCCCGGGGGCCGCCGGCCGCTACACCGTGCGCCTGTGGCTCGAAGACGCCGAGGGCAACGCCGGCGCCCCGGCGAGCGCCCCGCTGGCCTACGAATGCGCTCGCTCCGCCGCCGAGGGCGGCACCTCGATCAACGCCGGCCTCGGCGAAGACAACACCGCCGAACAGGTCGTCCAGCAGGGCCAGGGCTCGACCCTGCAGGGGAAGGTCTGGGGCCCCGGCGGGGCTGTCTCCGGCGCCACGGTCTGCGTCTTTGACCGCGTGCTCACCGACCAGCCGCGCGAGTTCCTCGGCCTGGCGATGAGCGGCCCCGACGGCGCCTACCGCTTCCCGCTCCCCGCCGGCCCCTCGCGCGAGCTGACCGCGCTCTACCGCTCGGGCGCCCGCGAAGCGAGCGCGCGCGCGAGCATCCAGACCGTCGTCCACCCGACCCTGCGCGCCACCAGCCCGATCCTCCACAACGGCGAAGTCGCCCACCTCGAAGGTGAGCTCCCCGGCCCCCACAACGACGGCGTCGTGGTCGTCGTCCAGGTCCGCCAGGGCGGCGGCTGGCTCGCCTTCCGCCGCTACACCACCCGCGGCGGCGGCCATTTCGAGGCCGAATACCGCTTCCGCCGCACCACCCGCCCGACCGAGTACGAGATGCGCGCCCAGGTGCGCGAAGCGGTCGGCTACCCCTACCTGCAGGGCGAATCGGACCCGCTCACCCTGCGGGTCGTGCCGGGCAAGGCCAGGCCGCACCGCCGCCGCTGCGCCGCGCGCAAGCCGTCCCGCGCGCACGGCGGCAGGGCTCGCTGCGCGCGGAGGCCCGGTGGCCGCGGGCACCCCTCGCCGGGGAAGCGCCCGGCGGCGAGCGGGAGCTCCCGCTGATGCGCCGCTCGCGATTCGGCCTGCGACTCCGCCCCGGGCAGCGAGGCCGGCCACCGGCTTCGCCCGGCGCCCGACGTGAAGAGACGACAGAGGAGGAGAGCGGCATGTCACCCAGATCGAGCCACCCGGTCAACCGGCGGGTGCTGACTTCCCTATGCCTTTTGGCGCTCACCCTCGTGGTCGCGGTTCTCGCCGCCGCCACCGCCCACGCGGCCGAATACAAGATGGTCAACTGCGCCGCGATCAGCGGCGCCCCGCCCTACAGCCTCGAAGCCAACACCGGCATCTTCACCTTCGAAAACGACTGCGTCGACCAGGGCGGCGACCCTCCCGGCGACAAGTCCTTCCTGCGGATCTCCGAGCACGAACCCGGCGGCAACGCCGCCTACGGCGCCTATCAGAGCGTCAACTTCGAGACGCCCTGGGGGATCAACTTCCGCTCCGCCGGCGGCTACCTGCGCGAGCCCAACGCCTTCAACGACGGCTGGCAGGCGCGCTTCGGCTTCAACTACATGAACGGCTCCCCGCAGCTGCAGCTCGTCCAGGGCGCCCACCTGGAGGGCACCGCGCCGGGCTACTGGGGGACGACCCAGATCTTCGGCTCCTACCTCTGGCCCTGGTCCTACCCGATCGACTTCTACCGCTGGACCTTCCAGATGATCTGCGCCGCCCCCTCGGGCTGCGACCGCTCCAACTACAACGCCGTCGACCTCAACGGCATCGTCTTCACCCTGCGCGACTGGGAAGACGCCAAGGTCGAATGGACCAACACCGGCTCGGACCTGCTCTCGGGCCGCTGGGTCAAAGGCGCCCAGAACGTCTCCTGGCAGTCCTCCGATCAGGGCTCGGGCCTGCGGATGGAGCGCCTGTTCCTCGACGGCGCCGAATCCTGGCACAACGACCACGGCCCCGAATGCGACACCTCCTCCGACCAGACCAACGGCACCTACGCCCGCGTCTTCCAGCCCTGCCCGACCGGCGGCCCCTTCGGGCGCTCCTACGACCTCGACACCGCGAGCCTCGCCGACGGCGAGCACCACATCAAGGCCTGCGCCCGGGACTTCGCCCAGTGGCAGGGCCTGAACAACACCGGGGGAGAATCGTGCACCGAACGCGCGATCCGCACCGACAACCACGCCCCCGGCCAGCCCGCCGCGCTGGCGGTCCGCAGCGCCAACCCAAACCGCTATCAGGACCACTTCGGCGCCACCTTCTCGCTGCCGCCGGACTCCGGCAGCCCGATCGCCAAGGCCCACTACGACGTCGTCGACGAAGCCGGCAACCCGGTGATGCCCGAAAAGACCCTCGCCTCCACCAACCCGACCGAACTCAAGGACGTCGAAGGCCCCGCCCGGCCCGGCGCCTACCGCCTCAAGCTCTGGCTCGAAGACGAAGTCGGCTTCCAGGGCCCCGCGGCCGAAGTGGCGATCCCCCACGACGCCACCCCGCCGGCGGCGCCGCAGGCCCTCCAGGTCGCCTCGCCCGAGGTCCCGCGCTCGGCCGAAGGCTTCGACCTGCGCTGGCGCGACATCGCCGACGCCGGCTCGCCGATCGACGCCGCCCACTACCAGGTGCTCGACTCCGCGGGCAAGGTCGTCGTCCCGACCCAGACCGTCAAGGGGCAGGGCGTCGAGGGCGTCGAAGACCTCGAAACGCCGAGCCAGGCCGGCGCCTACACCCTGAAGCTCTGGCTCGAAGACGAAGAGGGCAACCAGGGCGCCCCGATCACCGCGCCCCTGAGCTATGAATGCGTGCGCTCGCCGGTCGGCGGCGCCCAGCTCGACGCCGGCTTCGGCGGCCCGCTCGCCGAGACGGTCCAGCAGGGCCAGGGCGCGACGCTGACCGGCGCCCTGCGCAGCGCCTCCGGCGCTCCGGTCGCGGGCGCCCCACTCTGCATCTTCGGCCGGGTGAGTACCGACCCTGGGCGCGAATTCCTCGGCGTCGCCTACACCGATCTGGCCGGCAACTACCGCTTCGCGATCGGCGCCGGCCCCTCGCGCGAAGTCGAGGCCGCCTACCGGCCGGGCCAGCGGCGCCTGCGCGCCGCCGCGACGATCCAGACCGTCGTCCACCCGACCCTGCGGGCCACCAGCACCGTGGTCCACAACGGCGAAGTCGCCCACCTCGAAGGCGGGCTCCCCGGCCCCCACAACGACGGCGTGGTGGTCGTCGTCCAGGTCCGCCAGGGCGGCGGCTGGCTCGCCTTCCGCCGCTACACCACCCGCGGCGGCGGGCGCTTCGAGGCCGAATACCGCTTCCGCCGCACGACCCGACCGACCGAGTACGAGATGCGCGCCCAGGTGCGCGAAGCGGTCGGCTACCCCTACCTGCAGGGCGAATCGGACCCGATCACCCTGCGGGTCGTGCCGGGCAAGGCGAAGCACACGGCGGGCCCTCGGCGCTGTCCCCCAAGGAGGCGCCGGGCCGGGCGCCGGGGCAAGACGCGCTGCCCCGCCAAGCCCCGCCGGCCCGCGCAGGCCGGGCGGCGCGGCGGCCGTCGCTGATGCGCACCGTCGGCGTCGACCTCTCGGTCGCCGAGAAGGGCACCGCCCTCGCCGCGATCGAGTGGGAAGGGGAGTCCGTGGACCGAGCGAGGGTGGGGGAGCCCTCGCTCGGCCTCGGCGACCCCGAGCTCCTCGACCTGCTCGCCGAGGCCGAGTGGGCCGGGATCGACGCCCCCTTCGGCTGGCCCGAGGCGATGGTCCTCGCGCTCCACGCCTACTGCGTTGAGGGCCGCTGGCCGGCGCCCGCCAAGCCCGAGTTCCGCTACCGCCGCACCGACCTCTTCGTCCACGACCACGTCGAGGCCGAGACCGAGCAGAAGCTCTGGCCGCTCAGCCCCTCGACCGACCGCATCGCCCTCACCGCCTGGCGACTCGCCGGCCTGCGCGAGGCCGCCCACGAGCGCTCGCGCATCCGCTTCGACCGCGCCGGCGCCGACCGGGTGCTCGAGGTCTACCCGGCGGCGGCGCTCCTGCTCTGGGGGCTGCCGCGCGAGGGCTATAAGGCGAGCGCCGAGGCCCGCGAGGAGCTGCTCGAGGCGATCGAAACGAGGGCGCCCTGGCTCGAATGGGAGCCGGGCGCGCGCGAGGCCTGCGTCGAGAACGACGACGCCCTCGACGCCGTCCTCTGCGCCCTGATCGCCCGCGCCGCCGCGCTCGGCCTCACCGTGCCGCCGGCGGCTGAGGACCGCGAGCTGGCTCGCGCGGAGGGCTGGATCCACCTGCCGCGCAAGGACAGCCTCGGGGAGCTGTTGAGCGACGGGCGCGGCTGAACCCTTCGGGCCGGCCACCCAGACACGTAGACTGGACCTTTGTGAAGGCTCCCATTTCTGAATCGCCGAAACCCCGTCCAAGAACCCCTCCCCGGGTTGAGCAAAGCCAGCGGATCTTCGCCGCGATGTGCGCCGTGGCTGCCGAGGAAGGCGGCTTGGCCAAGACGACCGTCACCGACATACTCCACCGCGCCGGCATCTCCAAGAAGACGTTCTACCGCTACTTCGAGAACAAAGATGCATGCGTGCGGGCGGCTTACGACACCTACTCGGCCCGCCTCGCCGGCGAGCTCGCCGCAGCTTGGTCCGGGGCCGAGTCGCCGGTCGAGGGAGCGCGGGCGGCCCTCACCGCGCTGCTCGATTTCGGTGCCAAGGCCCCCGCGCAGCTGCGCTTCCTACTGCTCGATGCCCGGAGTGCTGGCCCCGCCGTGGTCGCCGAGCAGCGCCGGGCCGCTGAGCGCCTGGCCGAGGCGCTGCGCGAAGCCCGCGCCGAGCAGCCCGAAGCTAAGGCTGTGGGCGCCCCCGCCATCGAGGAGATGATCGTCGCCGGGATTGGCTGGCGAATCGGCCGGGCACTGCTCGGCGCGGAGCCGCTCGCCGACCTCCGGCCCGAGCTGGTCGAGTTCGCCCTCATCCCTCTCGTCGGGGACGCTGGGGCGCGAGGATAGGTGCGCCGCGCGACTCCCGACATCGGGCTCCGATGCCCTTGCCGATGATCCGCCAGCCCAACGACCGGCAACCGCCCGGGCTCCTACAGGCCCCGCGGCTTCTCCGCGCTCCCACCACCCTCCCTGCCGAGATCGCCGATCGCTCCCAGCGCCTTCGCGTCTTCGACTCGCTAGCCGTGGTGGCGGCCCAATACGGCTATGCGGCGACCACGGTCGCGGGCATCCTCAGGAACGCTCACATGGCGCCGCCGACCTTCTCCGCCCTCTTCGGCAGCAAGGAGGAGTGCTTCCTCGCCGCCCACCGGGCCTTCGCCGAGCGGCTCGGTCTCCTGCTCGGCGCCGCCTGGCGAACCGAGGAGGGCTGGCCCGCCAAGGTCCGCGCGGCGATCGCCGCTGCGCTCGCCTTCGCCGCCGAGCAGCCGGCGGCAGCCCACCTGCTCGCCGTCGAGGTCCACGCCGGCCCCGCGGCGGCCCGCGCCGAGCAGGCCGACTCGATCGACCGGCTCGCCGGCGCGCTGCGCGAGGGCCGCCGCTTCTACCCCGGTGCGGCCGGCCTCAACCGCTTCGCCGAGCCGGTCATCGTCGCCGGCATCGCCTCGCTGATCGGCAACCGCCTGCTCGACGGCGAGGCCGAGCGACTTCCCGACCTCGAGGACGAGCTGGTCGAGCTGGCGCTCGCGCCGTACCTGGGGGCCGAGCCGGCGCGCTCCTGAGCGGAGCGAGGCCGCCCCCGCCTACGAGGCTTGCCGGGCTCCGGCGCGAGACGCCGATCGCCTCCACCGACCCTCCTCTAACCAGTCGATCTCGCGCCGAAATCCGCCCCGGCGGGCCGCCAACCGCCTCCTCCGCCGGTGACACCGCGGTTCGCCACTAGCGTGCGCACTCTCGCGGCGAAACCCGTTCAAGTTCGTAACAAATACCGCATTAGTACCGCGATCTGCAGGGATTTCGTGCTTTTACACACCGTCCTCCTTTACTTTGAAAACAGGGTCTTGCACAAATGAATGGCCTCGGCTACAGTTGCCAGCACCCGTTCCTCGAAGAACGGGACAGCCCGCCCCCCAAAGGACGGGCAAGAAGCACAACAGGGAAAACAAACCCCCCAAGGACCGCCAGGGAAGCGGCCCGCCAGGGACTCAAGGGACAAGGGACAAGGAGAGAACGTGACCGCAGCGACCGACCGGCTCCGAGCTTCGGCAGCACGCCGCAGCCCGACCGCGCGCGCCGCAGGCCCGTCCTCCCGTCGCGCCCCGACTCCGCTCGTTCCCGTCCCCGCCCTTTCGGGCATCCCCACCTCCGGCCTGCCCTCGCTAAGCCGCGCCGCAGTCACCGACGCGACGAGCTCGCGTCGGCTTGACCCCGAGCAAGCATGCCCGGACGCGGGAGTTCGGCCGCGAGATCTCCGGTGGTCATTGGTGCGGCCGAACGAGAGCAGAGGACATGCGCTTTGTGGCGAGTGGGTTGACGGCGAGCGCGGCTCACAATCGCCCCTCGTTTGCGGGTCGGGCGCAGCCCGCCTCGCAGACATACCCGCCGCAGTTGCCGTAAGCGCTCCGCACGCCGCCAACACCCCGGGCACCCTCACACCCCTCTCGTCCCTCACCCCTCCGAGCCCCGCCCTCGCCCCCGGGCTCTCGCCACGGCCTTCGCGTCTCACGCCTCTCGGATCGAGCCCGCGTCCGGATGAGTCGGCCCTGCTCGGGCGAGACCGACTCACCCTCCCGCGCTCTCGACCCTGCGGCAGCGACGCCGCTCGGATCGCCGCACCCTGCTCGGCCCCCTCCACGCCCGCAGCCCGCGAGGGCGGGACTCGGAGCGGTGCCGCAAGCCGCGCCGCAGTCACCGCCGCGGCGCGTCGCGGCGGCTCGACCCCTTGCGGGTTGACGGCGAGCGCGGCCCACAATCGCCCAAGGTCGGCAGGCGACGGAGTTCGCCCTGCCGACGCACCTGCCTCATCGGACGCTTCGCACACCGAAAGCGCCGAGGCGTTCGCCACCGACGCAGCGCTCCGCCGCCAAGAACTTCCTCTAGCACCCGCCGGGACCTCTCAGGTTCCCGCCGGCCTAATTGAGCAATCAACCCGGCCGGACGGGGATGGGTTCCCGCCGGTCTCATTGAGAAGCAGTCAATCCGACCGGCAGCAGTGCCGGCAGGTACCTACACAAGGGAGAGATCAGTGAAACGCATCACGAAGCAATCCTCGAGCGGTGCCGGCAGGGGCCGCCTCCGCCTGACCATCCTGCTCGCCACCGTCGCGGCCTTCATGCTCGTGCCGGCCGCGCAGGCATTCGCCGCCGAAACCTTCACCATCAACGTCCAAGGCACCGGCTCCGGGACCGTCGTCGCGCCGGTCGAATTCGAAGAAGTCGGCGGCGGCTTCGGCTTCGAAGAACTCGAATGCAGCGGGCCGCCGGCGGCCGGTACCTGCGAACAGGCATTCGAAAAAGAACTTGCCTCCGAAGAAGTCACCGCGACCGCCGACCCGGGCTCCACCTTCGCCGGTTGGACGCACAGCGCCAGCGGAGTCTTCGCCGGCAACTGCGAAGGCAACAACACCCCCTGCGAAATGTTCGCCTCCCATGGATCCGCCACCCTCACCGCCACCTTCAACTCCACCGCCCCCGCCGGCCCCAAACTCGCCCTCAACATCGAAGAAGGCTCGGGCACGGTCGTCTCCAACCCGGCGGGGATCGAATGCACCGGCTCTGCCCCGCACGAATGCTCGACCGAATCGATCGCCGAAAACACCGAAGTCGTGCTCACCGCCTCACCGGCCTCCGGCTACCTGTTCAAGAGCTGGAAAGGCTGCGACGCGGGCAAAGTCAACGGCCGCCAGTGCACGGTCAAACTGAGCGCCGCGAAAACGGTCGGGGCGAAGTTCGTCAAAGCCCCCAGCCTGACGCTCTCAAAGACCACGGGCTCGGGACCGGGAATCGTCAGCACCTCCCCCGGCGGAGTCAACTGCGGCTACACCTGCCTCTCGGGCACCGCCCAGTACAAAGAAGGCTCGCTGACGATCAAAACCAAGCCGGCCAAGCACTTCCACCTGGTCGAATACAAGGAAGGCACCGGCTCGGCGGCATCGTGTAACGGGGTCAGCACCGAAACCTGCACGATCGCCTCCTTCAACGCCAACGGGGCCCTCAAGGCCCAGTTCGCAGAAGACGCCAAGCACACGCTCTCCTACGCCGCAGAAGGCGGCGGGCAGGGCTCGCTGAAGACCAAGGCGACCGGCATCCTCTGCGGCTACACCTGTAGCGCCGGCTCGGCCGAATACTTCGCCACCGAAACGGTCGAAGTCTCGGTCGCCCTGAACAAAGGCACCAGCCAGCTCACCTGGACCACGAGCGCGGGCACCTGCACCGCCCACGCGCTCACCTGCACGGTTCCGATGAGCGCCGACCACTCGCTGGTGGCGAAGTTCGAATAGGAGGCCACTAGCTAGCCAAGGCAGCAAAGAAGCAGGCCAAAGCCCCGGGAGCCAGAGGCTCCCGGGGCGGAGGCCGCCAAAGCAAGCAGCACCGCCTTTAGGGAAGGCGCAAAGGGACAACGGGGAGAGGAAGCAGCGAATGGGACACGGGAAGAGTCATCGGCGCGGGGTCGCCAGGGTTGCGTTCTGCATAGGCGTCCTGCTCCTCGCCCTCCCCGCCGCGGCTCACGCCGCCCCAGCCCCCCAGCCCCTCTGGCAGCGCTGCGACGGCGGTGCCGAAGACGTCTCGTGCTCGATCCCCCGCGGCATCGGCGTCGACCCGGCCAACGGCGACCTCTACGTTGCCGACCAGGCCAACCAGCGCATCGTCGAGTTCACCGCCTGGGGCCAGTTCGTCAGGACCTTCGGCTGGGGCGTCGCCAACGGAACGGCCGAAGCGCAGGTCTGCACCGTCGCGGCAAGCTGCCGGGCCGGGGTTGAAGGGGGCGGCGCCGGTCAACTTGCGTTCCCACAGGGAGTCGCCGTCGATGCGGGCGGCAACGTCTATGTTTCCGAACCTTTCGCCAACCGCGTCCAGAAGTTCGACTCCGAAGGCCACTTCCTCTTCATGATCGGCGGGCAGGTCAACAGGACCGCCGCCGAAACCCTCGGCCGCGAATCCGAAGCCAACCTCTGCCCCGCCCCCGGCCACCCCGCCGACGTCTGCCAGGCCGGCGTCGAAGGCGCCGCCAACGCCCAGTTCGGCCCCCCCCTCGCCGCCAGCTTCATCGCCACCGGCACCGCCCCCAACGACCGCCTCTACGTCGGCGATCAAAAACGCGTCGAGGTCTTCAACCCCGACGGCACCTTCAAAGAACTCTTCCCCGACCCCGAAGGCCTCATCAGTGCCGGCGGCCGCGTCTCCTCCCTCGCCGCCGGCCCCTCCGGCGGCCTCTACCTCGCCTTCCAGGGAAAGCCCAACGTCACCCGTTTCACCTCCGCCGGCAAACTCTTCTGCACCGCCGTGGTCGAAAAGCCCACCGCCCTCGCCATGGCCCAGACCGCGACCGGCACCCCCACCGGCAGCCTCTACCTCTATGACGAAGCGACCGGCGAGGCCCGCCAGTTCAGCCCCGGCTGCGCCGACAAAGAAGCGCCCTTCGCCCAAGGCGACGTCGTCAGATCCACCGGCCTCGCCGCCTCGCTCGCCTGCTTAAACGGCACCGCCAACCCCGACCTCCATCTCTCCAACTCCGATTTCGGCAGCTCCTACTTCCGCGCCTACGGCCCCGCCCCCGAAAAGCCCGCCTGCACCAGGCCCGCCTACGCCCCGGCGATCGAATCCTCCTATGCCCTCTCGGTCGGAGCCGACGAAGCCGAACTGCGGGCCGAAATCAACCCGCGCTTCAGCCCCGACACCGCCTACCGGGTCCAGTACGGCACCGCAGCATGCGTGAAAGCCGGCGGCTGGGAAGCCCCCTGCGTAGCCGCCCAGCCCGCGGCCCCCGCGAGCCTCGGCGCCCAGGCGGTCGACTTCCCAACCACCACCCCCAGCGTCTTCCTCGGCTCCCTGCAGCCCGCGACCGCCTACCGCTACCGCTTCCTCGCGACCAGCCACTGCAAAGAAGCCGAACCCGAAGCGATTTGCACGGGCGCGGGGGCGGAGCACAGCTTCACCACCTACCCCGCCCCCGCGATCGGCGGCGGCTGCCCCAACGAAGCCCTGCGCGGCGGCGCCTCGGCCGCGCTGCCCGACTGCCGCGCCTATGAGATGGTCAGCCCGGTCGAGAAAGCGGGCGGCGACGTGCTCGTGCAGGAAGACCTCAGGGGCCCCGCCGAGCGCAGCCAGAGCTCCACCAGCGGCGACCGCTTCACCTACTCCTCGCTGCGCGCCTTCCCCGGCGCCGCAGGCGCCCCCTTCACCTCCCAGTACATCGCCGAGCGCGGCGCCGGCGGCTGGACCAACCACGACATTTCGCCGCCGCGCGGGCAAACGGTCGGGTTGACCTCGGGCGGGCGCGGGGAGTTCGAACTGTTCTCGGCCGACCTCTGCAACGCCTGGCTCGACCATTACGCCGGCACGGCGCCGCCGTTGGCGGGCGGCGAGCCCTTCGGCTCGACCCTCTACCGGCGCTCGGACTGCGGCGCCTCGGCCGGCACCTACACGGTGATCGGCAAGGACGTGCTGGGGCGCGAACCGGTTTTTCAGGGCGCCTCGGCAGGCGGCGGGACGGCGATCTTCGCCGAGCAGGGCCACCTGACCCAGGACGTCGCGGTCTCAACCTCCGAAAAACCGCTTGGCTGCCGCTCAACGGCCACCGCGCCGAGCGTCTCCTTCCAGTGGCTGCGAGACGGCGAAGCGATCGCCGGCGCGACTTCGGCGAGCTATGCGATCGAACCCACCGAAGACGCCGGCAAGACGATCCAGTGCCGGCTGACGGTGGGCGGCGAAGGGGGCCTCGGCTCGACCCAGGCCGCCAACCCCGCCTGGGTGATCTCCCCCTACCCGGCGAGCCCGCCGCCGCTGGCGCCGGCGCAGATCGCCGCCCCAACCACCAACGCTCCGCTCGCCGTCGGCGGAGCGGGCGGGCAGCTGCTCAGCTGCGATCACGGCCAGTGGGGCGGCTCGCCCGCCTTCGCCTACCGGTGGTACCGAAACGGCGCGCCGCTGGCCGGCGCCAACAACCCCCAGTACACCGTCCAGGCGGCCGACCTGGCGAGTGCGGCGGCCTTCCAGTGCGAGGTGCGGGCGGAAAACACCGGCGGTACGGTGGTCGAGTCAAGTGGGCTGTTGCTCACTAGCCCGGCACCCGAAGTACCGGTCGCGCGGCCCGATTCCTTTGGTGATCCCTTCGGCGGTAACCAGGTGGTTTACGCCGCCGGCGCAAACGGGCTGCGGTCGGTCTGCGTGCTGCCGGGGGGCGAGCAGAGCAGGGGCTGCATGGCGGGCAGGCGGGTCGCGACCGATCCCAAGCTGGGGGGCGGCAACCTGATCGAAGGGGCGCTCTCGGCCGCGGGCTCGCGGGCCTTCTGGACCGACGGGGTCCAGGGCGAAGGGAGGATCTACGTGCGCGAGAACCCGAGCGAGCCGCAGAGCGCGCTGGCGGACGGGCAGGCGAGCGGGGCGGGCAGGCGGACGAGCGGCGCTGAAGAAGTGAGCGAAGTCAGCACCGCCGCGGGCGCCTTCGCGGTCGGCCAGCGGGCGATCGGCGCGGGGATCCCCTTCGGGACGACGATCACCGCGGTCGGGCCCGGCACGCTGACCCTCTCGGCCAAGGCGACGAAAACGACCGCCAAAAGCTCAAAGCTGGAAGCGACGAGCGACTGCCTCGAAGCCGAGATGGCCTGCACGCTGGGGGTCTCCGAAGCGGTCGAAGGGGGTTCGGAGCCCGAAGGCGGGGGGCAGTTCTGGGCGGCGAGCGCCGATGGGTCGCGGGTCCTGTTCGCGGTCGGCAGCGGAAGGGAAAACCCCGAGGACCTCTACGAGCTCGACCTCGAAGGCGGCGCGCCGGTCCCGATCGCCAAAGGCGTGCGCGGCGTGCTCGGCACGAGCCGCGACCTCTCGCAGGTCTACTTCCTCAGCACCGAAGCGCTGAGCGGCGAAGGCGAAGAAGAAGCCAACAGCGAGGGCGCCTTCGCGCAGGCGGGGCGGCCCAACCTCTATCTATACAGGTCCGGGGGCGGGGTGAGCTTCATCGCGACGCTGTCGGCGGCCGATGCTCGCTATGACTACAAGGAGCGCCCCGCGCCGAGCGACTCCAACCCCTACCTGCGGGCGGCGCGGGTGAGCGGCGACGGGGAAAGCGCCGCCTTCATCTCGGCCGCGAGCCTGACCAAGGGCTATGACAACACCGACCTGGCGAGCGGGCGCCCCGACGCAGAGCTCTACCGCTACGACGCCGCAAGCGGGCGCCTCTCCTGCGCCTCCTGCGTGCCGAGCGGGGCGCGGCCGCTGGGCCAGGACCTCGGCGGCGACGCGGTCGAACCCGAATTCTGGGCCGCCGCGAAGCTCCCCTTCGCCGAGAACGAACTGCACCCCTCCCAGTCGCTCTCCGAAGACGGCACCCGGCTCTTCTTCGAAAGCTTCGGCCCGCTGGCCTCCGCCGACACCAACGGCAAAAAGGACGTCTATGAGTGGGAGGCGCCGGGGGCCGGCAGCTGCAGGGAATCCAACCCCGCCTTCAGCCCCCTCGACGAAGGCTGCCTGTTCCTGATCTCCTCCGGCCAGAGCCCCCAGGACTCCGAACTGCTCGACGCCAGCCCTGAGGGCCGCGACGTCTTCATCCGCACCGGCTCCAGCCTCGCCCCCCAGGACCCCGGCTCCTTCGACGTCTATGACGCCCGCGCGGGCGGCGGCCTCCCGCCCCCGCCCGCGCCGCCGCAGCCCTGCGAAGGCGAAGCCTGCCAGAGCCCGCCGCCCCCGCCGGGCGAATCGACCCCCTCGAGCTTCCGCTTCAACGGCCCCGGCAACCCCAAGCCGCACAGGCACCGCAAGCACAAGCACAAGCGCAAACACGGGGCCAAACAGCGACACAGGGGGGCGCGGCGATGATCGGGCGCATCTGCACGCTCCTCGCGGCGGCGCTGCTGGCGGCGCTGCTCAGCGCCGCCTCGGCCGCGGCCTTCGGCCTCAAGCACTTCGACGTGAGGATCGTCGACGAACACGGCGAACCGGCGATGCACGCCGGCACCCACCCCTTCGGGCTCGAAACCGAGTTCGAGCTGGAAACCGAACACACCGCCGAATTCGGCGAACTGCCCGCCGGGCAGCTGAAGGAAACGACCGGCCAGCTGCCGGTCGGCCTGACCGGCTCCCCCTACGCGGTGCCCCAGTGCGAAGGCGTCGCCTTTGCGACGATCGTCGAAGAAGGCGGGATCGAACGGCCCGACTGCCCCGACAGCTCGGTCGTGGGCCTGGTCAAGATCAGCGCCGCGCTCGGCGACGGCACCCCGGTCAAACTCGACACCCCCCTCTACAACCTCGTCCCGCCGCCCGGCGTGGCGGCGAAACTCGGCTTCCTGCCCTACCACGCCTCGCCGCTGACGATCGACGTCGGGATCAAGGACACCCCCCCCTACAACGCCGTGATCTCGGCCGTCAACGTGACCCAGACCGCGCGCGTGCTCGGCTTCACCGCCACGGTCTGGGGGGACCCCTCGAGCGAAATCCACAACGAAGAACGCGGCTCCTGCGGGCTGTTTTTGGAACTCAATATCCCGCTCAAAACCGAAGGGCCCCCCTGCACGACCTCCAACCCCAACACCCCCTTCCTCACCCTGCCGCGCAGCTGCGAAGGCCCGCTGCCGTTCAGCTTCGACGCGCTCTCGTGGACGGGGGAGAGCTCCCACGTGAGCGTGCTCAGCCACGACAACTCCCTACCGCCCGTGCCCCTGGGGGTAGGCCGCTGCGACCAGGTCGGCTTCACCCCCGCGATCGGCTCGCTGCCGACCACCACCGAGGCGAGCGCCCCCTCGGGCCTTGACTTCGGCCTGGACCTCGACAACCCCGGCCTCACCAACCCCGAAGGGACCTCGCGCTCGGACTTAAAGAAGGCCGTCGTCACCCTGCCCAAGGGGATGACGATCAACCCCTCCCAGGCCGAAGGGCTCGCGGTCTGCTCCGAAGCGCAGTTCGAAGCCGAAACCGCCCAGAGCCAGTTCGGCGCCGGCTGCCCCGCGGCCTCCAAGATCGGCACGACCGAAGTCGAAACCCCGCTCCTTGGGAACAAGACCCTGAAGGGCTCGCTGTTCGTCGCCAAGCCCTTCGCCAACCCCTTCGGCACCCTGATCGGCCTCTACATGACCTTCAAGGAACCGCAGCTGGGGATCGGGATCAGGGTCGCCGGCAAGGTCGAACCGGACCCGAGGACCGGCCAGCTGATCGCGACCTTCGACGACCTGCCCCAGCAGCCCTTCTCCCACTTTCGCCTGCACTTCCGCGAAGGCGGCCGCAGCCCGCTGATAACCCCGCCGAGCTGCGGCACCTACACGACCAGGGCGGTCTTCACCCCCTGGGCCAACCCGCAGGCCCCGGTCGAAGTCAGCGCTCCCTTCCAGATCGCCTCGGGGGTCGGCGGCGGCCCCTGCCCGGCGGGCTCCACGCCGCCCTTCCAGCCGGACTTCATCGCCGGCACCGCCAGCAACCAGGCCGGCTCCTACTCCCCCTTCTACACCCGCCTCACCCGCCGCGACGGGGACCAGGACCTGACCCGCTTCTCCGCCACCCTGCCGCTGGGCCTGGTCGCCCGCCTCGCCGGGGTAAGCCGCTGCCCCGACGCCCAGATCTCCCTGGCCAAGGCCAAGACCGGGCTGGCCGAGCTCGCCAGCCCGAGCTGTCCGCTCAACTCCCTGATCGGCACGCTCCAGGCCGGCGCGGGAGTCGGCTCGGAGCTCACCTACGTCTCGGGCCGCGTCTACCTGGCCGGCCCCTACAACGGCGCCCCGCTCAGCGTGGTCGAGATCGTCCCCGCCGTCGCCGGCCCCTTCGACGTCGGCACCGTCGTCGTCCGCCAGGCGCTTGCGATCGACCCTCGCAGCGGCGAGGTCAGGGTCGATGGCGCCCGCTCTGACCCGATCCCCCACATCCTCGCCGGCATCCCGCTCTCGGTCAGGGACATCCGGGTCAACGTCGACCGCTCCGGCTTCACCCTCAACCCGACCAGCTGCGAACCCTCCCAGGTCGCCGCCACGCTGTGGGGGGGAGGGGCTGACCCCTTCAGTTCTGCCGATGACTCCCCGTTCTCCCTCAACGCCCCCTTCCAGGCCGCCGGCTGCCAGAGCCTCGGGTTCAAACCCGCCCTCTCCCTGAAGCTGAAGGGCGGCGCCAAGCGGGGCAAGTTCCCCAAGCTGACCGGCGTCTACACGCCGCGCCCCGGCGACGCGAACCTCTCAGGTCTGGTCCTGCGCCTGCCGCACTCCGCCTTCTTGGAACAGGGCCACTTCAAGACGATCTGCACCAGGGTTCAGTTCGCGGCGGGGGCGGGCAACGGCGCCGGCTGCCCGGCCGCCTCGATCTACGGCCAGGCCACCGCGTATACGCCGCTGCTGAGCGAACCCCTCAGCGGCAACGTCTACCTCCGCTCCTCCGACCACAACCTGCCCGACCTGGTCGCCGCCCTGCACGGGTTGGTCGACGTCGAAGCGGTGGCCAGGATCGACTCCTCCCACGGCGGCATCAGGGCGACCTTCTCCGAAACCCCCGACGCGCCCCTGGAAAAGGTCGTGGTGAAGATGCAGGGCGGCAAGAAGGGCCTGATCGTCAACAGCACCGATCTCTGCACCCGCCCCCACCGGGCAAACCTCCACCTCTCCGCCCACAACGGCAAGGAACTATCGACCGACCCGTTGGTGCGGGCGCAGTGCGGGAGGCGGCGGTGAGGGCCCGGGAGGGAGATAGCTTGAGAGGGATAGGGAGCGTGGGAGCGGGCGCGTTGTTGCGGCGCGCGGCTGTTGTGCTGGCGGCGGGGGCTGCTCTGCTGACGGTCACTGCTGCTGGGGCTTCGGCTGCTCAGGGCCCCCAGTCGCTCTGGCAGCGCTGCGACGGCGGTGCGGAAGATCTCCGATGTGTTCTTCCGAATGGAATTGGCGTTAACCCGGCCAACGGCAGCCTTTATGTCTCTGACCAGGCCAATCGACGTGTAGACGAGTTCAGCGCTTGGGGGGAGTTCGTCAGGGCCTTCGGCTGGGGCGTCGCGGACGGCTCGCCCGAAGCGCAGGTCTGCACCGTCGCCGCCAGCTGCAGAGCGGGGATCGAAGGCGGCGGCGCCGGTCAGTTCAAAGTCCCGCAGGGGGTTGCCGTCGATACGAGCGGCAATGTCTATGTCTACGACGATGTCGACAACCGTGTACAGAAATTCGACTCAGAAGGCCACTTCCTGCTGATGTTCGGCGGCAACGTCAACAAGACCAAAAGCGAAGAAGGGGGCTCAACCGAAGCGCAGCGAAACCTCTGCGCCGCCGGCTCGGGCGACGTCTGCCAGGCGGGCACCCTGGGCGCCGGCAAAGGCCAGTTCAACGTCTCAACGCCGACCTCCGCGGTCGCGCTCGGCCCCGCCGCGGCCAATCGCCTCTACGTCGGCGACAAAGGACGGATCCAGGTCTTCAACACCGAAGGCCACTACCTCGAAGACGTCCCCGACCCCGAAGGCCTGATCGCAGCCGGCGGCCTGGTCCAGTCCCTCGCCGCCGGCCCCTCGGGCGGCCTCTACCTCGACTTCCAGGGAAAGCCCAACGCCCTGCGCCTCACCTCGGCCGGCAAGAAGTCCTGCGAAACCGTCGGCGTCGCCAAGCCCACCGCCCTCGCCATGGCCCAGACCGCGACCGGCACCCCCACCGGCAGCCTCTACCTCTATGACGAAGCGACCGGCGAGGCCCGCCAGTTCAGCTCCTCCTGTGCCGACAAAGAAGCGCCCTTCGGCAAAGGCGACGTGGCCAGCTCGACCGGGATTGCGGCGAGCACGGCCTGCTTCGACAGCAGCACCAACGTCGATGTTTACCTCTCCAACACGACTTTCAGCGGCGCCTTCGTCCGCGCCTACGGACCCGCACCGGACAAAACAGCCTGCACCAAACCCCTCTTCGCGCCCGAAATAGTCAGCCAGTACGCGCTCTCGGTCACTACGAGCGAAGCCCGACTTCAGGCCCAGATCAACCCGCGCTTCTACCCAGACACCACCTACCAGGTGCGCTACGCGACGGCGGCCTGCATCGAAGCCGAAGGCTGGAACGGCTCCTGCGTGAAGGAAGAACCGGCCTCGCCGGCCCTGCTCGGGGCACCGGCGTTCGATTTCCCCTTCACCAGCGCCGAGGTCTTCCTCAGCGGCCTGCAGCCGGCCACCGCCTACCGCTACCGCTTCGTCGCCCAGAGCATCGGCGGAGGGCCGACGGAAGGCGCCGAACGCGCCTTCACCACCTTCCCGTCGCCCGCGGGCGGGGGAGCCTGCGCCAACACGGCCATCCGCCTCGGCGCCTCGGCGCTACTGCCCGATTGCCGCGCCTATGAGATGGTCAGCCCTGTCGACAAGGAAGGCGCCGACATCCTGGTCCAGGGCGACGCCGCCGGCCGCCCCGCCCAGCGCAACCAGAGCGCCGAATCGGGCGACAGGTTCACCTTCTCGGCCTTCCGCGCCTTCGGCGACGCCCAGGGCGCCCCCTTCGTCTCCCAATACATCGCCAACCGCACGCCCTCGGGCTGGTCGAGCGAGAACATCTCGCCGCCGCGCGGGATCGGCTTCGGCGGGCCCTTCCCCGGCGGGTTCGCCGAATTCCAGCTCTTCTCACCGGACCTCTGCAGCGCCTGGATCGACCACTACTCGGGCACGGCGCCACCGCTGGCGGCCGGTGCTGCGCCCCTGAACCTGAACCTCTACCGGCGCTCGGATTGCGGCGCGGGGGCGGGCGGCTATGAAACGCTCAGCAAGATCGTCGGCGGGGCCGAGATAGCGCCGGTGAAGGGCCTTTCGGCGGACGGCGGCACGGCGATCTTCAGGGACAGGGGCCACCTGAGCCAGGATGCGGCGACGCGGGCCAGCGCGGCGGAAAAATTCAGCTGCGAATCCCCCACTCCGGTGAAAACGAAATCGCCCGCCTTCCAGTGGCTGCGCGACGGCAGCCCGATCGGCGGCGCCAGCGCCGCCCAATACAGCGTCAACCCCGCCGAAGACGCCGGCCACACGATCCAGTGCCGGCTGACGGTTAGCGAAGGCGGCGCCGGCTCGACCGCGGTCGCGACCCCCGCCTGGGTGATCGAACCCTATCCGGCGACCCAGCCGCCGCTGGCGCCGGAGCAGATCGCCGCTCCGACTTCCAGCGGCACGCTTGAAGTCGGAGCGGCGGGAGGGCAGACGCTCAGCTGTGACCCAGGCGCCTGGCAAGGGGCCTCGAGCTTCGCCTACCAGTGGTATCGCAACGGCACCCCCCTGGCGGGCGCCACCAACCCCCAATACACCGTCCAACCCGCCGACCTCACCAGCGCCGCCTTCTTCCAGTGCGAGGTGGGCGGCGAGGACGGCGAAGCCTCGGGCGGCACCGTGGTGGCGACGAGCGAAGTGCTGGCAACCGACCCGGCGCCGGGCGCGCCGATCGCGCGGCCGAACATGTCAAGCGAAAACCTGGTCCTCTACGCCGCCCACGGAAAAGGTCAGCTGCGGGCGGTCTGCATCCTACCCGGAGGGACGCAGAGCAGTGGCTGCGCAGCCGGGACCGCTTCCAAGTTCCTCCCCGAGGGGCGGCGCGACCAGGTGGTCGGGGCTCTCTCCGCCGACGGCTCGCGGGCTTTCTGGACCAACTCCCCCCAGGATGTTGGGCGGATCTATGAGCGCGAGAACCCGACCCAGCCGCAGAGCGCATTGGCGCACGGCCGAGCGGTGGGAGCCGGCGAACGGACCCTGGGCTCAAACGAAGTCAAAGCGCTGACCACGACCTCGGGCGCCTTCGCGGTCGGCCAGACGCTCAGCGGCGAAGGGATCCCCCCCGGGACGACGATCGTCTCGGGGGGAGCGGGGACGCTGACGCTCTCGGCCAACGCGACGAAAAGCACGACGGCTCCCCTCGAAGCGACGAGCGAATGCACCGAAGCGCAGAAGGCCTGCACGGTGGGGGTGTCGGAAGCGGTCGAAGAACCGGAAAACAGCTCGCGCTTCTGGGCGGCGAGCGCGGACGGGGGCCGGGTCCTTTTCACCTCCGGCCCGCCCGGGGTCGAACACCCGACCAAGCTCTATGAATTCGAAACGGCAAGCGCGACGGCGAGCCAGATCGCCGGCGAAGTCCTCGGCGTGCTCGGGCAGAGCAAGGACCTCTCGCGGATCTACTTCGTCTCCAAAGAAGAGCTGACCGGCGCAGAAGAAAACAGCGAGGGGGCGGCGGCGCAGGCGGGGCAGCCGAACCTCTATCTGCGCCGGGGTGGCTCGCTGAGCTTCGTCGCGACGCTCGCGGCGACCGACGCGCAGTATGAAATTGACCGCAGGCTCTCGCCCGTGAACATCCAGCCCTACCTGCACGGCGCCCGGGTCAGCGGGGACGGGGAGAGCGCCGCCTTCATCTCGACCGCGCAGCTGACGGAATACGACAACACCGACATCTCGAGCGGGCAGCCAGACGCCGAGGTCTACCTCTATGACGCACGGGCGAAGAAGCTCCTGTGCGCCTCCTGCAACCCGGGCGGAGCGCGGCCGGTGGGGCGCAACCTCACCCTTCGAGGCGGCGGCGGCAGCAGCGAAGAACAGTACTGGGGCGCCGCGACCCTCCCATACATCGGCAACGAGCTCTACTTCTCCCACTTCCTCTCCGAAGACGGCAGGCGCCTCTTCTTCCACAGCTTCGGCCCGCTCGCCCGGGGCGACACCAACGGCAAGCAGGACGTCTATGAGTGGGAGGCCACGGGCGCCGGCAGCTGCACCGAATCGGTCCCCTCCTTCAGCCCCCAAGACGAAGGCTGCCTCAGCCTGATCTCCACGGGCGAGAGCCCCCAGGAATCCGAACTGCTCGACGCCAGCCCCGACGGCCGCGACGTCTTCTTCAAGACCGGCCAGAGCCTGGTCGGCCAGGACCCCGGCCAGTTCGACGTCTATGACGCCCGCGTGGAAGGCGGCTTCGCGCCGCCGCCCCCGCCGACGCCCCCCTGCGAAGGCGAAGCCTGCCAGGGCCCGCCGCCGCCGCCGGCCGAACTGACCCCGTCAAGCTCCACCTTCCAGGGCGCCGAAAACCCGGCGCCGCAAAAGCCGCCCCGCTGCGCGAAGAACCGGCGCCGGGTGGTACGCGGCGGCAAACCCCGCTGCGTGAAGAAGCAAAGCCAACACCGACGAGCGCAGCGCCGCAACGGGAGGGCCGCACGATGAAGCGCTTCAGCGCAATCTGGGCTGCAGCGCTTCTGTGCGGCCTGCTCAGCGCCCCGGCAAGCTCCGCCTTCGGCCTCAAAGGCCTCGACGTGACGATCCTCGGCGAACACGGCGAAGCGGCGATGAGCGCGGGCACCCACCCCTTCGAACTGCATACCGAATTCGACCCCGAAACCGAAATCAGCCCGGAATTCGGCGAAATCCCCGCCGGGCAGCTGCGCGAAGCCGGCGGCGAACTGCCGCCGGGCCTGACCGGCTCGCCCTTCGCCGCGCACCAGTGCCAGGGCGTCGACTTCGCGACGATCGTCGAAGTCGGCGGGATCGAACAGCCCAACTGCCCCGACAGCTCGGTGCTCGGCCAGGTCGTCAACGAAGTCGCGATAGGCACCGGCGAACGCTTCACCCTCACCACCCCCCTCTACAACCTCGCGCCCCCTCCCGGCGTCGCGGCGAAGCTGGGCTTCAAGCCCTACAAGGCCGCCCCGGTGACGGCCGACGTCGGGGTCAAGGACACCCCCCCCTACAACGTCACCTTCGCCGCCACCAACATCACCCAGATCGTGCGCGTGCTCAAAACCGAAATAACGCTGTGGGGCAACCCCTCAGACCCCGCCCACGACAAACAGCGCGGCTCCTGCGGGCTGATCCTGGTGACCCCCCACGAAACCCTGGAAGCCGAAGGCAGCTGCCCGACCCCGGCCGGCATCCCCTTCCTCACCCTGCCGCGCAGCTGCACCGGGCCGCTGAGCTTCAGCTTCGACGCGCGCTCCTGGGAAGGTGAGACCTTCCACGGCTCGGTCGAAACCCACGACAACTCCACCCCGCCCAACCCGTTGGGGATCGGCGAATGCGACCAGGTCCGCTTCGGGCCGACGATCACCTCGCTGCCGACCACCACCCAGGCCGCCAGCCCCTCGGGCCTCGACTTCCACCTCGACGTGGAAAACCCCGGCCTCACCAACCCCACGGGGACCTCGCGCTCAGACCTGAAGAAGGCCGTCGTCACCCTGCCCAAGGGCGTGACGATCAACCCCTCCCAGGCAGAAGGCCTGGCGGTCTGCACCGAAGCGGACTTCGAAGGCGAGAAGGCCGGCTCCGAATTCGGCGCCGGCTGCCCGGCTGCCTCGAAGATCGGCACGACCGAAGTCGAAACGCCGCTGCTGGAAGGCAAGATCCTCAAGGGCTCGCTCTTCGTCGCCGCCCCCCGCAAGAACCCCTTCGGCACCCTGATCGCCCTCTACATGACCTTCAAGGAACCCGAAATGGGGATCGGGATCAAGCTCGCCGGCAAGGTCGAGCCCGATCCCAAAACCGGCCAGCTCCTCGCCACCTTCGACGAACTCCCCCAGCAGCCCTTCTCCCACTTCCGCCTGCACTTCCGCGAAGGCGGGCGCAGCCCGCTGGTCACCCCGCCCTCCTGCGGCACCTACACCACCCAGGCGCTCTTCACCCCCTGGGCCAACCCCCAGAACCCGCTTCAGACCAGCGCCTCCTTCGAAATCGACTCCGGCGTCAACGGCGGCCCCTGCCCCGCGGGCGCGACGCCGCCCTTCAACCCGGGCTTTGACGCCGGCACGCTCAACAACGCCGCCGGCTCCTACTCCCCCTTCTACACCCGCCTCACCCGCCCCGACGGCAACCAGGACCTGACCAAGTTCTCCGCCACCCTGCCGCTCGGCCTGGTCGCCCGCCTCGCCGGGGTCAGCCGCTGCCCCGACGCCCAGATCTCCCTGGCCAAGACCAAGAGCGGGCTCGCCGAGCTCGCCAGCCCAAGCTGTCCGCTCAACTCCCTGATCGGCACCCTGCAGGCAGGGGCCGGAGTCGGCTCCCAGCTCACCTTCGTGCCCGGCAAGGTCTACCTAGCCGGCCCCTACAACGGCGCCCCGCTCAGCGTCGTTGAGATCGTCCCCGCGGTCGCCGGGCCCTTTGACGTCGGCACCGTCGTCGTCCGCCAGGCGCTTCTCATCGACCCCCGCACCGCCGAAGTCCGCGTCGATGGCGCCCGCTCTGACCCGATCCCCCATATGCTCGCCGGGATCCCGCTCTCGGTGCGCGACGTGCGCGTAAACGTCAACCGCTCCGGCTTCACCCTCAACCCGACCAGCTGCGATCGATCCCAGTTCCTCGCCCAGCTGTGGGGGGGAGGGGCTGACCCCTTCAGCGCCGCCGATGACGCCCCCGTCGCCCGCACCGCCCCCTTCCAGGCCGCCGGCTGCCAGAGCCTCGGGTTCAAGCCCGCCCTCTCCCTGAAGCTGAAGGGCGGCGCCAAGCGCGGCAAGTTCCCCAAGCTGACCGGCGTCTACACGCCGCGCCCCGGCGACGCGAACCTCTCAGAGCTGGTCCTGCGCCTGCCGCACTCCGCCTTCTTGGAACAGGGCCACTTCAAGACGATCTGCACCAGGGTTCAGTTCGCGGCGGGGGCGGGCAGCGGCGCCGGCTGCCCGGCCGCCTCGATCTACGGCCAGGCCACCGCGTATACGCCGCTGTTGAGCGAACCCCTCAGCGGCAACGTCTACCTGCGCTCCTCCGACCACAACCTGCCCGACCTGGTCGCCGCCCTGCACGGGTTGGTCGACGTCGAAGCGGTGGCCAGGATCGACTCCTCCCACGGCGGCATCAGGGCGACCTTCTCCGAAACCCCCGACGCGCCCCTGGAAAAGGTCGTGGTGAAGATGCAGGGCGGCAAGAAGGGCCTGATCGTCAACAGCACCGATCTCTGCACCCGCCCCCACCGGGCAAACCTCCACCTCTCCGCCCACAACGGCAAGGAACTATCGACCGACCCGTTGGTGCGGGCGCAGTGCGGGAGGCGGCGGTGAGGGCCCGGGAGAGAGATAGCTTGCGAGGCTTAGGGAGTGTGAGAGCGGGTGCATTGTTGCGACGCGCAGCTGTTGTGCTGGCGGCGGGGGCTGCCCTGCTGATGACCACTACTGCTGGGGCTTCGGCTGCCCAGGGCCCCCAGCCCCTCTGGCAGCGCTGTGACGGCGGCGCCGAAGACGTTTCCTGCGTGATTCCCCGTGGGATCGGGGTTGACCGGGTGAACGGTAAGCTCTATGTCGCCGATCAGAACAACAGCCGCATAGTCGAGTTCACCGCGTGGGGAGAGTTCGTCAGGGCCTTCGGCTGGGGGGTGGCGAATGGCTCGCCCGAAGCGCAGGTCTGCACCGTCGCGGTCAGTTGCAAAGCGGGGATCGAAGGCGGCGGCGCTGGGCAATTCAAAGTCCCACAGGGTGTTGCCGTCGATACGAGCGGCAATGTCTATGTCTATGACGATGTCGACAACCGCGTGCAGAAGTTCGACTCAGAAGGCCACTTCCTGCTGATGTTTGGCGGCAACGTCAACAAGACCAAAAGCGAAGAAGGTGGCTCGACCGAAGCGCAGCGAAACCTCTGCGTCGCCGGCTCGGGCGATGTCTGCCAGGCGGGCACTCTCGGCGCCGGCAAAGGCCAGTTCAACGTCTCAACGCCGACCTCAGCGATCGCGCTAGGTCCCGCCGCGGCCAACCGCCTCTACGTCGGCGACAAAGGACGGATCCAGGTCTTCGACACCGAAGGCCACTACATCGAAGACATCCCCAACCCCGAAGGGGCGCTCACCGGCAACACGGTCAAGGCGCTGGCCGCGGGCCCGGCGGCCTCCGGCGTCGGCACCCTATACATGGCGCGCGAAGGCAAAGCCAACGTGATGCGCCTGAACGTGGCGACGGGGAAAAAGGTCGGCGGGGAATGCGCGGTCTCCCAGCCAACCGCTCTGGCGATGGCGGCCAACAGCGAAGGCGTGCCCGGCGGCAATCTCTACCTCTATGACGAAGCCACCAACCAGGGGCGTCAGTTCGGCGCCGCCAACGCGCTTGCCTGCCCCGACAAAGAAGCGCCCTTCGGCAAAGGCGATGTCGCCAGCTCGACCGGGATCGCGGCGAGCTCGGCCTGCTTCAACGCCGGCGCCAACACCGACGCCTACCTCTCCAACCCGGCTTTCATCGGCGCCTTCATCCGCGCCTACGGCCCGGCACCGGACAAGTCCTCCTGCGCCAAGCCCCTCTTCGCGCCCGAAGTAGCCAGCCAGTACGCGGTCTCGGTCACCACGAGCGAAGCCCGCCTTCAGGCCCAGATAAATCCGCGCTTCTACCCCGACACCACCTATCAGGTGAAGTATGCGACGGCGGCCTGCATCGAAGCCCAAGGTTGGAACGGCTCCTGCATGAAGAAAGAACCGGCCTCGCCGGCCCTGCTCGGCGCCCCGGCGTTCGACTTCCCCTTCACCAGCGCCGAGGTCTTCCTCAGCGGCCTGCAGCCGGCCACCGCCTACCGCTACCGCTTCGTCGCGACCAGCCACTGCAAAGAAATCGAACCCGAAGCGAGCTGCACGACGGAAGGCGCCGAACGCGCCTTCACCACCTTCCCGCTGCCCGAAGAAGGAAGGGGCTGCCCCAACGCCGCGGTGCGCCTCGGCGCCTCGGCGCTTTTGCCCGACTGCCGCGCCTATGAGATGGTCAGCCCGGTCGACAAGGAAGGCGCCGACATCCTCGTGCAGACCGACGCCGCCGGCCGCCCCGCGCAGCGCAACCAAAGCGCCGAATCGGGCGACAGGTTCACCTTCTCGGCCTTCCGCGCCTTCGGCGATGCCCAGGGCGCCCCCTTCGCCTCCCAATACATCGCCAACCGCACCCACACGGGCTGGTCAAGCGAGAACATCTCGCCGCTGCGGGGAATCGGCTTCAACGGCGCCATCGCGGGAGGGTTCTCGGAATTCCAGCTCTTCTCGCCGGACCTGTGCAGCGCCTGGATCGATCACTACTCGGGCACCGCAGCACCGCTGGCGACTGGTGCTGCGCCCCTGAACCTGAACCTCTACCGGCGCTCGGATTGCGGCGCGGGGGCCGGCGGCTATGAAACGCTCAGCAAGATCGTCGGCGGGGCCGAGATAGCGCCAGTCAAGGGCCTCTCGGCGGACGGCACCACGGCGATCTTCCGCGATACGGGCCACCTGAGCCAGGAAGCGGCGACGCGGGCCAGCGCGGCGGAAAACCTCCTCTGCACCTCGCCCACCCCGGTGAAAACGAAATCGCCCGCCTTCCAGTGGCTGCGCGACGGCAGCCCGATCGGCGGTGCCAGCACCGCCCAATACAGCGTCAACCCCGCCGAAGACGCCGGCCACACGATCCAGTGCCGGCTGACGGTAAGCGAAGGCGGCGCCGGCTCGACCGCGGTCGCGACCCCCGCCTGGGTGATCGAACCCTATCCATCGACCCCACCGCCGCTGGCGCCCGAGCAGATCGCCGCCCCGACCTCCAGCGGACCGCTGACGGTCGGAGGAGCCGGCAACCAGACGCTCAGCTGCGACCCGGGCGCCTGGCAAGGGGCCTCGAGCTTCGCCTACCAGTGGTACCGCAACGGCACGCCGCTGGTGGGCAATGGCGCAGAAACCTCCCAATACACCGTCCAGCCCGCCGACCTCACCAGCGCCGCCCTCTTCCAGTGCGAGGTGAGCGGCGAGAACGGCGAAGCATCGGGCGGCACGGTGGTGGCGACGAGCGAAGCGCTGGCCACCGACCCCGCTCTGGCGGCGCCGATCGCGCGGCCGAACATGTCGAATAAAAACCTGGTCCTCTACGCCGCCCACGGAGCGGGCCAGTTGCGGGCGGTCTGCATCCTGCCGGGCGGGACCCAGAGCAGGGGCTGCGCGGCGGGGACCGCCTCGGAATTCGTCGTCGAGGGGCGGCGCGATCAAGTAATAGGGGCGCTCTCCGCCGACGGCTCACGGGTCTTCTGGAGCAACTCACGGGAAGGCACGGGGCGGCTCTACCTGCGCGAGAACCCGATCCAGCCGCAGAGCGCCTTGGCGCACGGCCAGGCGGTGGGAGCGGGCGAACGGACCCTGGGCTCAAACGAAGTCAAAGCGCTGAGCACGACCTCGGGCGCCTTCGCGGCCGGGCAGACGCTGAGCGGCGAAGGGATCCCCTTCGGGACGACGATCGTCTCGGTCGGGGCGGGGACGCTGACGCTCTCGGCCAACGCGACGAAAAGCACGGCGAGCACGGCCCCCCTGGCGGCGACGAGCAAATGCGAAGAAGCTCAGAAGGCCTGCACGGTGGGGGTCTCCGAAGCGGTCGAAGAACCGGAAAACAGCTCGCGCTTCTGGGCGGCGAGCGTGGACGGGAGTCGGGCTCTGTTCACCTCCGGTCCTGCCAATGCTGAAGCTCCACAGGGCCTCTATGAATTCGAAACGGCAAGCGGGACGGCGAGCCAGATCGCCGGCGAAGTCCTCGGCGTGCTCGGACAGAGCAAAGACCTCTCGCGGATCTACTTCGTCTCGAAGGAAAAGCTGACGGGCGCAGAAGAAAACAGCGAGGGGGCGACGGCGCAGGCGGGGCAGCCGAACCTCTACCTGCGCCGGGGCGGCGCGCTGAGCTTCGTCGCGACGCTTGCGGCGGTCGACGCGCAGTACGAAACCAACGCCAGGCTCTCGCCGGTTGACATCGAACCCTACCTGCACGGCGCCCGGGTCAGCGGCGACGGGGAAAGCGCCGCCTTCATCTCGACCGCGCAGCTGACGGGCTATGACAACACCGACATCTCGAGCGGGCAACCAGACGCCGAGGTCTACCTCTATGACGCACGGGCGAAGAAGCTGCTGTGCGCCTCCTGTAACCCGGGCGGGGCGCGGCCGGTGGGCCACAACCTGGTCATAAACGGCGGCGGTACGAGCAGCGAAGAACAGTACTGGGGCGCCGCAACCCTCCCATACATCGGCAACGAGCTCTACTTCTCCCACTTCCTCTCCGAAGACGGCAAGCGGCTCTTCTTCCACAGCTTCGGCCCGCTCGCCCCCGGCGACACCAACGGCAAGCAGGACGTCTATGAGTGGGAGGCCCCCGGCGCCGGCAGCTGCACCGAATCGGCCCCCTCCTTCAGCCCCCAAGACGAAGGCTGCCTCAACCTGGTCTCCACGGGCGAGAGCCCCCAGGATTCCGAACTGCTCGACGCCAGCCCCGACGGCCGCGACGTCTTCTTCAAGACCGGCTCGAGCCTGGTCAGCCGGGACCCCGGCCAGTTCGACGTCTATGACGCCCGCGTGGACGGCGGCTTCCCGCCCCCGCCCCCGCCGACGCCCCCCTGCGAAGGGGAAGCCTGCCAGGGCCCGCCGCCGCCCCCAGCCGAACTGACCCCGTCAAGCTCCACCTTCCGGGGCGCCGAAAACCCCGCCCCGCAAAAGCCGGCCCGCTGCGCGAAGAACCGGCGCCGGGTGGTGCGCGGCGGCAAACCCCGCTGCGTGAAGAAGCAAAGCCAACACCGACGAGCGCAGCGCCGCAACGGGAGGGCCGCACGATGAAGCGCTTCAGCGCAATCTGGGCCGCAGCGCTTCTGTGCGGCCTGCTCAGCGCCCCGGCAAGCTCCGCCTTCGGCCTCAAAGGCCTCGACGTGCGGATCCTCGGCGAAGGGGGCAAGCCGGCGATGAGCGCGGGCACCCACCCCTTCGAACTGCATACCGAATTCGACCCCGAAACCGAAATCAGCCCGGAATTCGGCGAAATCCCCGCCGGGCAGCTGCGCGAAGCCGGCGGCGAACTGCCGCCGGGGCTGACCGGCTCGCCCTTCGCCGCGCACCAGTGCCAGGGCGTCGACTTCGCGACGATCGTCGAAGTCGGCGGGATCGAACAGCCCAACTGCCCCGACAGCTCGGTGCTCGGCCAGGTCGTCAACGAAGTCGCGATAGGCACCGGGGAACGCTTCACCCTCACCACCCCCCTCTACAACCTCGCGCCCCCTCCCGGCGTCGCGGCGAAGCTGGGCTTCAAGCCCTACAAGGCCGCCCCGGTGACGGCCGACGTCGGGGTCAAGGACACCCCCCCCTACAACGTCACTTTCGCCGCCACCAACATCACCCAGATCGTGCGCGTGCTCAAAACCGAAATAACGCTGTGGGGCAACCCCTCAGACCCCGCCCACGACAAACAGCGCGGCTCCTGCGGGCTGATCCTGGTGACCCCCCACGAAACCCTGGAAGCCGAAGGCAGCTGCCCGACCCCGGCCGGCATCCCCTTCCTCACCCTGCCGCGCAGCTGCACCGGGCCGCTGAGCTTCAGCTTCGACGCGCGCTCCTGGGAAGGTGAGACCTTCCACGGCTCGGTCGAAACCCACGACAACTCCACCCCGCCCAACCCGCTGGGGATCGGCGAATGCGACCAGGTCCGCTTCGGGCCGACGATCACCTCGCTGCCGACCACCACCCAGGCCGCCAGCCCCTCGGGCCTCGACTTCCACCTCGACGTGGAAAACCCCGGCCTCACCAACCCCACGGGGACCTCGCGCTCAGACCTGAAGAAGGCCGTCGTCACCCTGCCCAAGGGCGTGACGATCAACCCCTCCCAGGCAGAAGGCCTGGCGGTCTGCACCGAAGCGGACTTCGAAGGCGAGAAGGCCGGCTCCGAATTCGGCGCCGGCTGCCCGGCTGCCTCGAAGATCGGCACGACCGAAGTCGAAACGCCGCTGCTGGAAGGCAAGATCCTCAAGGGCTCGCTCTTCGTCGCCGCCCCCCGCAAGAACCCCTTCGGCACCCTGATCGCCCTCTACATGACCTTCAAGGAACCCGAAATGGGGATCGGGATCAAGCTCGCCGGCAAGGTCGAGCCCGATCCCAAAACCGGCCAGCTCCTCGCCACCTTCGACGAACTCCCCCAGCAGCCCTTCTCCCACTTCCGCCTGCACTTCCGCGAAGGCGGGCGCAGCCCGCTGGTCACCCCGCCCTCCTGCGGCACCTACACCACCCAGGCGCTCTTCACCCCCTGGGCCAACCCCCAGAACCCGCTCCAGACCAGCGCCTCCTTCGAGATCGACTCCGGCGTTAACGGCGGCCCCTGCCCCGCGGGCGCGACGCCGCCCTTCAACCCGGGCTTTGACGCCGGCACGCTGAACAACGCCGCCGGCTCCTACTCCCCCTTCTACACCCGCCTCACCCGCCCCGACGGCAACCAGGACCTGACCAAGTTCTCCGCCACCCTGCCGCTCGGCCTGGTCGCCCGCCTCGCCGGGGTCAGCCGCTGCCCCGACGCCCAGATCTCCCTGGCCAAGACCAAGAGCGGGCTCGCCGAGCTCGCCAGCCCAAGCTGTCCGCTCAACTCCCTGATCGGCACCCTGCAGGCAGGGGCCGGAGTCGGCTCCCAGCTCACCTTCGTGCCCGGCAAGGTCTACCTAGCCGGCCCCTACAACGGCGCCCCGCTCAGCGTCGTTGAGATCGTCCCCGCGGTCGCCGGGCCCTTTGACGTCGGCACCGTCGTCGTCCGCCAGGCGCTTGTCATCGACCCCCGCACCGCCGAAGTCCGCGTCGATGGCGCCCGCTCTGACCCGATCCCCCATATGCTCGCCGGGATCCCGCTCTCGGTGCGCGACGTGCGCGTAAACGTCAACCGCTCCGGCTTCACCCTCAACCCGACCAGCTGCGATCGATCCCAGTTCCTCGCCCAGCTGTGGGGGGGAGGGGCTGACCCCTTCAGCGCCGCCGATGACGCCCCCGTCGCCCGCACCGCCCCCTTCCAGGCCGCCGGCTGCCAGAGCCTCGGGTTCAAGCCCGCCCTCTCCCTGAAGCTGAAGGGCGGCGCCAAGCGCGGCAAGTTCCCCAAGCTGACCGGCGTCTACACGCCGCGCCCCGGCGACGCGAACCTCTCAGGGCTGGTCCTGCGCCTGCCGCACTCCGCCTTCTTGGAACAGGGCCACTTCAAGACGATCTGCACCAGGGTTCAGTTCGCGGCGGGGGCGGGCAACGGCGCCGGCTGCCCGGCCGCCTCGATCTACGGCCAGGCCACCGCGTATACGCCGCTGCTGAGCGAACCCCTCAGCGGCAACGTCTACCTCCGCTCCTCCGACCACAACCTGCCCGACCTGGTCGCCGCCCTGCACGGGTTGGTCGACGTCGAAGCGGTGGCCAGGATCGACTCCTCCCACGGCGGCATCAGGGCGACCTTCTCCGAAACCCCCGACGCGCCCCTGGAAAAGGTCGTGGTGAAGATGCAGGGCGGCAAGAAGGGCCTGATCGTCAACAGCACCGATCTCTGCACCCGCCCCCACCGGGCAAACCTCCACCTCTCCGCCCACAACGGCAAGGAACTATCGACCGACCCGTTGGTGCGGGCGCAGTGCGGGAGGCGGCGGTGAGGGCCCGGATCCCGCACCTCCTCCCGAGGGCGGGCTTGGCCGGGCCCGTTGAGAGCTTCCGATGGAGCCGCCGCGCCGCGCCCGCACCCGGCCGCCTCGTCTTCTTTGCCTTCGGCATGGCGCTGATCGCGACGGGACTCCTCTTCTTCAGCGCCCCCGCAAGCGCCCACAAAGCCCGCCTTTTCAAGGAAACCTTCGGCTCCGCCGCGCAACCGACCTTCACCGCCGCCTGGGGCCTCGCCGTTGATCCCGCTGGCGGCGACCTGCTCGTCATCGACGGCAACGCCAACACTCTTTCCCGCTACAAGCCGAACGGCGAACCGGACCCCTTCTCGGGTCTGGGCACCAACGTGATCGACGGCAAGCTCGGGCCGGGGGGCAAACCCTGCGCCGAAGAACCCTCCTCCTGCGACAAAACCCCCAAAAGCACCGTCATCGAAGCCGAAGGCCCGGCCGAAGCCCAGGTGGCGATCGCCCCACCCGGCGCCGCCGCCGGTACCGCGGGCGACATCTACCTGACCGACTCCGGCAAACACCTGGTCGACGTCTTCGCCTCCAGCGGCAAATACCTCGGCTCGCTGAACAAATACAAAGAAGGGACCGAAAAAAGCTTCGGCGAAGCCTGCGGGGTCGCCGTCGATTCCACCGGCGCGGTCTTCGTCGGCGACTTCTCCGGCAAGATCCACAAGTACCTTCCCTCGGCCAACCCGCCGGTTAACGGCGACAACAGCGCCAACTTCACCAGCGTCGCCCATCCCTGCTCGCTCGCCGCCGGCGCCGGCCCCAGCGCCGGCTCGCTGTTCGCCGTCGACTTCCTGACGGGTCCCGAAACGGACCTCGACCGTGGCAAGGTCCTCAAGCTCAGCGCGACCAGCGGCGCCCTCCAGTACAAGTTCGGCGCGGAAGCCATCGCGGCCTCCGTCGATCCCTCCAGCGGCCACGTCTTCGCGGCTCTGCGCAGCTCGCCGCTCATCGAGTACGACGCCTCTGGCGCCACCGAAGCGACGGCGGTTCTGAGCATCGCCGCCGCCAGCGGCGTCGCCGTCGGCGGCGGCGGCGAAAAGGTCTACCTCGCCACCGGCAACCACGTCGGCGTCTACGGCTCCCCGGTGACCCTCCCCGATGTCCTCACCGTCGCCCCCACCGCCATCGCCCCCTCCAAGGCGACCCTGCACGCCACCGTCAATCCCGACGGCCAGGCGCTCACCGAATGCGTCTTCGAATACGGCGTCGGCACCGAACCCTACGAACACAGCGTGCCCTGCGCCGAGTCCTTGGCCGAAATCGGCGCCGTCGCCGGCCCAGTCGCGGTCCACGCCGCCGTCGCCGGCCTGCCGCCCAACGCCAGCGCCACGGTCCACTTCCGTCTCGTCGCCAAGAACGCCAACGAAGTCAAAGTTCCCGGCTCCGACCTGAGTTTCCTCACCGCCCACACCGCGCTGACCGAACCGGCGACGCAGATCACCGCTACCGGGGCGACCCTGCACGGCGAGGTCAACCCCGACGGCGGCGCCGCCACCGAATGCGTCTTCGAATACGGCGTCGGCACCGAACCCTACGAACACACCGAACCCTGTGCGGAGTCGATGGCCGAAATCGGCACCGGCGAGGCCCCGGTCGAAGTCCACGCCCCAATCGCCGGTCTGACGCCAAACGGCACCGTCTACCACTTCCGCCTTGCCGCCGCCGACGGCGACGGCGTCGATCACGGCTCCGATCTGACCTTGACCACCCTCAGTGCCTCCAGCGCCGCGCCCCTCACCCTGAAGAAGGCCGGCAGCGGCGCGGGCGCCGTGACCAGCTCTCCGGCCGGGATCGACTGTGGCTCTGCCTGCGCCGAAGAAACGGCTGAATTCGAAGAAGGCGAAACGGTCACCCTGACCGAGAGCGCCGAAAGCGGCTCCGAATTCACCGGCTGGGGCGTTCTCGACTGCGAAAGCGAACCGGAACTCGGCCACAAGTGCGTGGTCACGATGAGCGCCGCCAAGACCGTCCACGCAACCTTCAGCCCGATCCCCCGCACCCTCTCGATCGCCAAAGCCGGAACCGGGACGGGCGAAGTCAAATGCAAGTTCAACGGCGGCTCGGCAGGAGCCTGCACCAGCCCCCAGCCCAACGGCACCTCAGTCGAAGTCCTCGCCACGGCAAACGCAGGCTCCACCTTCGCCGGCTACAGCGCCGGCACCGGCTCGGCATCGGCCTGCTCCACCTCGCCCTGCTCCTTCACGATCGAAGCCAACAGCACGCTCACGGCGACCTTCAACCTCACGGTCAAACCGAAGTTCAAGCTGACCGTGACCAAGTCGGGAACCGGAACCGGCACGATCACCTCGACCCCCGCCGGCATCAACTGCGGCTCAGGCGCGGGCTGCGAAGCCGAATTCGAAGAAGGGGTCGAAGTCGAACTGAAAGAGACCCCGGCCGCGGGATCTGAATTCAAAGAATGGACCGGCGCCTGCTCGGGCTCGGGAGCCTGCGAAGTGACGATGAGCGCGGCCAAGACGGTGACGGCGATCTTTGGGACTGCGGCCGCCCACACCTTCACGATCAACATCGAAGGCACGGGCTCGGGCACCGTCGAAGGCGCCGGCGCCCCAACCACCATCGAACCGGAAATCGACTCGTTCCTGTGCTCGGGCCCGCCGCCCAGCGGCCAATGCCAGAGCCAGACCTACCCCGGAGGCTACTTCGCCTTCCTTGAAGCCTTCCCAGGCGAAGGCTCCGAATTCACCGGCTGGACCTGGAGCGGCGGATCTCCCGAAGAAAACTGCAAAGAAGCCGATCCCGAATTCGGCGAATGCGAACTTACGGTTCCCAACGCATCCGCCACCCTGACCGCCCACTTCGCCTCGACCGGACCGGTCGAATTCCCGCTGACGCTCAAAAAGAGCGGCACCGGCACCGGCACCGTGACCAGCTCCCCGGCGGGGATCAACTGCGGTCCGGCCTGCGCTGAAGAAACGGCGCAATTCGCCGAAGGGACCAAAGTCACTCTCTCCAAATCGGCCGCCGCCGGATCTGAATTCAAAGAATGGACCGGCGCCTGCTCGGGCTCGGGAGCCTGCGAAGTGACGATGAGCGCGGCCAAGACGGTGACGGCGATCTTTGGGACTGCGGCCGCCCACACCTTCACGATCAACATCGAAGGCACGGGCTCGGGCACCGTCGAAGGCGCCGGCGCCCCAACCACCATCGAACCGGAAATCGACTCGTTCCTGTGCTCGGGCCCGCCGCCCAGCGGCCAATGCCAGAGCCAGACCTACCCCGGAGGCTACTTCGCCTTCCTTGAAGCCTTCCCAGGCGAAGGCTCCGAATTCACCGGCTGGACCTGGAGCGGCGGATCTCCCGAAGAAAACTGCAAAGAAGCCGATCCCGAATTCGGCGAATGCGAACTTACGGTTCCCAACGCATCCGCCACCCTGACCGCCCACTTCGCCTCGACCGGACCGGTCGAATTCCCGCTGACGCTCAAAAAGAGCGGCACCGGCACCGGCACCGTGACCAGCTCCCCGGCGGGGATCAACTGCGGTCCGGCCTGCGCTGAAGAAACGGCGCAATTCGCCGAAGGGACCAAAGTCACTCTCTCCAAATCGGCCGCCGCCGGCTCTGAATTCAAAGAATGGACCGGTGCCTGCACGGGGTCTGGGGCCTGCGAAGTGACGATGAGCGCGGCCAAGATGGTCGGCGCGGTGTTCGCCTCGATCGCCAGTGAAAGAACGCTGACGATCACCAAAGCCGGATCGGGCGCCGGCACCGTGCAGTGCAAAGTCAACGGCGGCTCCGCCGAAGCCTGCGCCGCCTCCTACCCCAACGGCACCGCCCTACAGCTGGTGGCGAGCGCCAACGCGGGCTCCCAATTCACCACCTACAGCGCCGGCACCGGCTCTGCCGCGAGCTGCTCGTCGACCCCCTGCTCCTTCACGATCGAAGCCAACAGCTCGGTGACGGCGACCTTCAACCTGATCGCCCGCAGCCTGACGATCACCAAAGCCGGATCGGGCGCCGGCACCGTGCAGTGCAAAGTCAACGGCGGCTCCGCCGAAGCCTGCGCCGCCTCCTACCCCAACGGCACCGCCCTGCAGCTGGTGGCCACGGCAAACGCCGGCTCCCAATTCACCACCTACAGCGCCGGCACCGGCTCTGCCGCGAGCTGCTCGTCGACCCCCTGCTCCTTCACGATCGAAGCCAACAGCTCGGTGACGGCGACCTTCAACCTGATCGCCCGCAGCCTGACCATCACCAAAGCCGGCACCGGCACCGGCACGGTGCAGTGCAAAGTCAACGGCGGCTCCGCCGAAGCCTGCGCCGCCTCCTACCCCAACGGCACCGCCCTGCAGCTGGTGGCCACGGCAAACGCCGGCTCCCAATTCACCACCTACAGCGCCGGCACCGGCTCTGCCGCGAGCTGCTCGACCTCTCCCTGCTCCTTCACGATCGAAGCCAACAGCTCGGTGACGGCGACCTTCAACCTGCCGGGCTCCCACACGCTGGCGATCGCCAAAGCCGGCACCGGCACCGGCACGGTGCGCTGCGAAGTAAACGGCGGTGCGGCGGAACCCTGCTCGGTGAGCTACCCGAGCGCTACGAGCGTAAAGCTCAAGGCAACCGCCAACTCCGGCTCGGAGTTCACCGGCTACTCGGGCGATTGCAGCGGCGGCGCCTGCGAAGTGACGATGAGCGCCGACAAGGCGATCACCGCCAGCTTCGACTCGCTTCCCCGCAGCCTGACCATCGCCAAAGCCGGCACCGGCACCGGCACGGTGCAGTGCAAAGTCAACGGCGGCTCACCGGAAGCCTGCGCCGCCTCCTACCCCAACGGCACCGCCCTGCAGCTGGTGGCCACGGCAAACGCCGGCTCCCAATTCGCCGGCTACTCCGGGGCCTGCTCGGGCGCCGCCTGCACCCTGGCGATGAACGCCGACAAGTCGGTGACGGCGACCTTCTCGGCGATCCCCAGAGCCCTCACGATCCTCAAAGCCGGCAGCGGCTCGGGAACGGTCAGCTGCGACGGCGCCGCCTGCGCCCCCAGCTACCCCGACGGGACGACGGTGACGCTGAGCGCATCACCCAATACGGGCTCGAGCTTTGCCGGCTGGTCTGGCGGGGGCTGCTCAGGCAGTGGCCCTTGCGCGATCACGCTGAAAGCAGACACCGCTCTTACGGCGAGCTTTGACTCCAACCCCGCCCCGCCAAAAGGCCCGGGCTCGGCTCCCCCACCTCCACCCGCGCCGGCCCCTGCGCCGAAGCCGCTCAAGTGCGGGAAGGGCTTCAAGAAGAAGGAGGTCCGCGGCAAGGCCAGGTGCGTGAGGGTCAAAAGGCACGGGCATAGGAAGCACAGACGACAGCACGACAAGGGAGGGGTCAACCGATGAGCACGGCAAGCGCAAAGAGGTCAGGCGAGGGACGCAGCACCTCGAAGAAGGCCCGCGCGGCGCTGCTCGGGCTTGCCGCCATGGCCCTCCTCGTTCTCCTGTCGCCCAGCGCAGCGAGCGCCTCCGAAATCCTCGCATTCAAGGAAACCTTCGGCTCCGCAGCCCAGCCGACCTTCAGCGCGCAGAGCATCTGGGCGCTGGCGGTCGATCAGAGCAACGGCGACGTGCTGATCATGGACGGCAGCAAAGAAACGCTCTCCCGCTTCAAGCCAAACGGCGAACCCGATCCGTTCTCCGCGCTCGGCACCAACATGATCGACGGCAAGAAAGGCCCGGGAGGCAAAGCGTGTGCGGAAGAACCCTCCTCGTGCGACAAAACCCCGCAGAACACGGTCGGCAGTGCCGAAAGCGCTGACGAAATGCAGGTGGCGGTCGCCCCCCCCGGCGCCGCCGGCGGTACCGCGGGCGACATCTACGTGACCGATCCCAACCATGGCAAGATCCAGATCTTCGCTTCTGACGGGCACTTCCTCGGCCAGCTGAGCAAAGCCGGGACTGTCGGCTTCGGTGAAACCTGCGGCGTCGCGGTCGATTCCGCCGGCACCGTCTACGTCGGCGAATTCGGCGGCACGGTCCACAAGTTCGTCCCCTCGGCCAACCCGCCGCTCAACACCAACAACACCGCCAATTTCTCCACCGTGCCCCATCCCTGTGTGCTCTCCGCCGGGTCTGGACCGAGCGCCGGTTCCCTCTTCGTTGTCGAGTACATAAACGGCTCTCTCAGCGACCCGGACAAAGGCAAGGTCTTTAAGCTAAGCGCGGAAACCGGCGCCCTCGCATACAAATTCGGCACCGGAGTCTCGAAGGTCTCCGTCGAGCCCACCTCCGGCCACATTCTCGTCGTCGGCTCGGAATTCAGGGAGTACGATGCCTCCGGCGCCGAAGCGACCGTGGTCCACAGCCTTGGAGCCGGGCACAACGGCGTCGCCGCCGATGGCGCAAGCGGAGATATCTACCTCAGCCTGACGCATTTCCCCATCGCCGACGACGTCGGCGTCTATGCCCCGGCGATCGCTCCCGACGCGGAAACCGACCCCGCCGGCGGGGTCGGCACGACCGCCGCCACGCTGAACGGCGCAGTAAACCCCGATGGGGTGGAAGTGACCGAATGCAAGTTCGAATACGGCACCAGCACCTCCTACGGCTCAACTGCACCCTGCTCGGGACCTATTCCGACCGACAAAAGCAACCACCCGGTGAGTGCGGCGATCGGCAGCCTCAGCCCGGCGACGACCTACCACTTCCGCGTCGTCGCCACCAACGCGGACGGCCGGACCGGCAAAGGCGAAGATCTGACCTTCACCACCAAAAGCACGCTGCTGAGCGCGACGACCACCCCCGCCACCGCGATCGGCGGAGCCAAGGCGACCCTGAACGGCGTCGTCGCCCCCGCCGGGGACACGGTCACCGAATGCGTCTTCGAATACGGCCCGACCACCGCCTATGGCCAAAGCGCCCCCTGCGTGGGAGCGACCCCCGCCGATGAAGCAGAACACCCGGTGAGCGCCAACCTCACCCACCTCACCCCCCAGGGCGCCACCTACCATTTCCGCATCCGCGTCACCGGCGCGGGCACGGGAGTCGTCAAAGGCGCCGATCGGAGCTTCACCACGAAAGACACGGTGATCACCGGCGCGGCGAGCGCAATCGGCGTCGGCGGCGCCACCCTCGGCGGAAGCGTCAATCCAGAAGGAATCGAATACGAAGAATGCCGCTTCGAATACACGACGCAGGCCAGTTTCGAAGCAGAAGGCTTCGGCGGCGCGGAGGCGGCCGCCTGCGCGGAGTCGATAGCGGAAATCGGCAGCGGCGAAAGTCCCGTCTCGGTCCACGCCTCGGTCACCGGGCTTCAGCGCGGAAGCGACTACCGCTACCGCCTCACCGCGAGGAACGTCGACGGCACCGCTCGCGGTAAAGACCAGGGACTCGAGACCTTCGGCCCGCCGCTGATCGAAGCCGAGTGGGCAGCGAGCGTCGTTCTAGGCGAAGCGAGCCTCGTGGCGCAGATCGACCCCGAAGGCTTTCCCGCCACCTACCACATCGAGTACGGCACCACCACCGCTTACGGCCACGCCACCACCGAGGCCCCCGCCGGCTCCGGCAAAGCCGGGCATGCGCTGACCAGCTTCCTCGAAGGCCTCGCCCCGGAAACCACCTATCACTGGCGCGCGGTGGCCATCAGCCACTGCAATCCGGCCGAAGCGGCCGAAGTCTGCATCGCCGAAGGGCCCGACCGCACCTTCACCACCTACGGCGCTTCGAGCCCCGACACCGAATGCCCCAACCAGGCGCTGCGAATAGGCCCGTCGGCCAACCTGCCCGACTGCCGCGCCTATGAGATGGTCACGCCGGTCGACAAAAACGGCGGCGACGGCTGGTGGGAAGGCCTCAGCCAGAGCTCGATCGACGGCGACGGGCTCACCTACACCTCCAAAACCCCCTTCGGCGGCGCGCTGAGCAACCCGGGCACCGTTCAGTACATCGCCGGCCGCGGCGCGGCCGGCTGGTCGACGCGAGCGATCACCCCGCCGTACCAGGCCGGGGACCTCAACTTATCTGCAGCCGCACCATACGAAGCCTTCTCAGCCGACCTCTCGAGCGCTTGGCTGCGCAACGAAAACGAAGTTCCGCTTGCCCCCGACGCGCCGCCAGGCGGCTACCTGAACCTCTACCGGCGCGACAACGCCAGCGAAAGCTATGAAGCGCTTATCACCACCGCGCCGCTGCCCGGGTCGTTTGCGGGCTCCTCGGGCGGTACGTTCGTGGGCGCTTCCGCAGACGGCCTGCAAAGCGTCTTCGTGAGCGGCGAAGGACTCCGGCTGACCCCCGACACGCCCCTCCCCCGCCCCGAAAGTTCGATCTACGATTTCTCGGCTGGGGAGCTGCACCTGGTCAGCGTACTGCCGGACGGGGCCGGGTATCGCGGGCGATCAGGAGCGACGACGACGACTATCGGGGGGAGTCACTTTCCCCGGAGGGGAATAGTTGCCGCGCACAACGTTGTCTCCGACGACGGCTCACGGATCTTCTGGACCGCCGTCACAACAAAACTGGTAGGCACGGTCTACGTCCGCGAGAACCCGACCGAAGAAGAAAGCGCTCACCTTCACGGCGTCGCCAGCGGCAGCGGCGACCTCAAAGCCGGCTTCACGGAAGTCACCAACCTCGCCACCGAAGCAGGCGCCTTCCAGGTCGGCCAGGACATCTCCGGCAACGGTATCCCGGCCGGTGCGACGATCGCCGCCGTCGCTCCCGGCAGCCTGACTCTCTCGGTCGCCGCCACCGAAGATGAGGAAGGGGCCGATCTCTCGGCCACGAGCAAATGCACCGAACCGGCCAAGGCCTGCACCCTGCAGCTCACCGCCGGGGACAAATCGCGGTTCCTGACCGCGAGCCCCGACGGCTCCAAAGCGCTGATCGAGACCGGCGAAGACCTCTCGGTGGTCGATGTCGACACGCAGGCGACGACGCCGGTTGCGGGCGAGATGCCGCAGCATTTCCTTGAAGCAGGGGACAGACTCGTCGGCGACGGCGTGCTCGGCGCCGGCGAAGACCTCTCCCGCATCTACTTCATCTCCAGGGAAGACCTCGCCGCCGGCGCCACGGCGGGGCAGCGAAACCTCTATCTCGATCAGGAAGGGTCGAAGACCTTCATCGCGACGCTCTCGGCCTTCGACGCCGGAGAAGCTAGTGAATTTTTCTACCCGAACCCTGTCTCCAGCGCGCCGCGCTACCACGACAGCCGGGTGAGCGCTGACGGGCGCCAGGTCGTCTTCACCTCGAACCGCAGCCTGACCGGGTATGACAACACAGACGCGATAACGGGCGAAGCCGACCTCGAGGTCTTCCGCTACGACGCCGACAGCGGGCAGCTGAGCTGTGTCTCCTGCAACCCGAGCGGGGCGCGGCCGGTTGGCGATGCGCTGCGGGTGCCATACACGCCGACGGAACAACACCTTTTTGAAAGCCAATTCGAACCCGTGGAATTCCACGCCGCCGCCTCGCTGCCGACCGAAGAAACCGGCATATACAGCGAGAACGCCCTATCCAAAGACGGCAACCGCGTCTTCTTCGAGAGCTTCGACGCGCTCGTTCCCGAAGACACCAACGGCGCCCAGGACGTCTATCAGTGGGAGGCGCAGGGCTCGGGCGACTGCCACAAGGCGGGTGGCTGCGTCAGCCTGATCTCCACCGGGACGAGCCCGGCGAATTCGCAATTCGTCGACGCCCCGCCGGGCGGCGGGGACGTCTTCTTTCGCACCTCCTCCAGCATCGACCCGCGCGACCCGGGATCGGTCGATATCTATGACGCGCGGGTAGATGGCGGCTTCGCAGTGCCGGCGAGCCCGCCGCCATGCGAAGGCGATACCTGTCAGAGCCCCCCTTCGGTGCCCGAGGACGCTACTCCGGCGAGCGCCGGCTTCAGGGGCCCCGGCAACCCGGCCCTCTCGCCGCGAAAGCCGCGGCGAAGCTGCAGGGCGCACAAGGCGGCCAAGGGCAAGGGTCACGCGAGGAAAAAGCAAGCCAAACGCTGTAAGCGCGCCCAGCGGAGGGCGGGGCGATGAGCGACACGAAGGAGAAGAAGATGACCCTGAAGGCTCTGGCGCCGGCACTGATGGCAATCGCGCTCGCGCTGCTGGCGCCCGCGCCCGCCCAGGCCCAGTTCGGCATCTCCGAATTCGGCGTGCGGGCCACCAACGAAGACGGTACGCCCGCGACCCAGGCGGGCTCGCACCCCTTTGCCTTCACGACCTCCTTCATGATGAACAGCACTCCGGGGAAATCGCCCTCCCAGCCCCCCGAACCCGACGCCGACCTGAAGGACCTGGTGGTCGAACAGATGCGGGGATTCGCCGGCGATGCGACGGCGATGCCGCAGTGCTCCAATCGCGACTTCGCCACGCCGCGCGAAGGCACGCAGATGATCGACGGCATCACCTCCTGCAGCGACGAAACGGCGGTCGGCATCGCCTCGGTCTGGGTCAACAACATCAAAATCAGCGCGCCGGTCTTCAACCTGCCGCCGCCGGCTGGGGTCCCGGTGCGCCTCGGCACCCAGATCTCCCTCGTGCCGGTCATCGTCGACGTCGGCGTCAACCCGACCCCCCCATACGATGTCACCGGGACCAGCCGCGACACCTCACAGCTGCTGGCGTTCCTCGGCGGCAAGCTGCAGCTCTGGGGCAACCCGGCCGACCCCGCTCATGACGACGTGCGCGGGATATGCGCCAACAGCCTCAAATCGTTCACCGAAGTGGAAGGCCTGCTGCCGTTCGGAAACGGCGGCCAGGCCGCCTCCTGCCCGACCAAAGTCCCCAACAAGCCCTTCCTCACCCTGCCGACCAGCTGTGGGGGCCCGTTGGCGACTGTGACCCACTGGAGCATGAGCTCATGGCAGGAACCGGGCAAATTCATCTTCGGGGGAGTACCTGCCATCGATGACTCCGAACCGCCCAGCCCGATCGGGATGAGCGGCTGCGGCAAACTCGGCTTCTCCCCGACGATCGAATCCAAGCCGACCACCGACTCGGCCGAGAGCGGCTCTGGCCTCGACTTCAACGTCGACTTCAAAGACGAGGGCCTGAAGAACCCGGGAGGCCTGGCCGAATCTCAGATCGAGAAAGCCGAAGTCACCCTGCCCGAAGGGGTGACGATCAACCCATCGATCGGCGAAGGCCTCGGTGTCTGCACGCCGGCCGATCTCCGACGCGAAACGCTTGAGTCGGCGCCGGGAGAAGGCTGCCCCAACTCCTCCAAGATCGGCACGATCCACGCTGTCTTCCCGGCTGTCGAGGAACCGGTGGACGGCTCGATCTACCTGGCCCAAGAGGACGACAAAGCCACCACCACCCCGGGGGCGGAGAATCCCTTCGACAGCCTGATCGCGCTCTATCTGGTGCTGAAGAACCCCAACCTGGGGGCGCTGGCGAAGCTGCCGGTAAGGCTCGAACCCGACCCTCAGACCGGACAGCTGGTGGCGACCCTCGAGGAAAACCCCCAGATCCCCTTCAGCCACTTCAACGCCCATCTGCGCACCGGCGCGCGAGCGGCGCTGATCACCCCGTCTCGCTGCGGCACCTACACCACCCAGGCGAGGCTCTACCCCTGGTCCGATCCCGCCAACCCGCGCACGGTGACCTCCTCCTTCCAGATCACCAAGGGGGTCGGCGGCGGCCCCTGCCCGCCGGGAGGAGTTCCTCCTTTCCACCCCAAGTTCGAGGCGGGCTCGCTCAACAACAACGCCGGCAGCTTCAGCCCCTTCAACATGCGCCTGATCCGCGAAGACGGAGAACAGGACATGACCAAGTTCTCCGCCGTCCTGCCCCCGGGCGAGGTCGGTTCCCTGGTCGGCGTCTCCAAATGCCCCGATGCCGCGATCGACGTCGCCAAGTCGAAGACCGGCCGCCAGGAGATCGCCAGCCCGAGCTGCCCCGCCAACTCGCTCATAGGCCATACCCTGGCCGGGGCGGGAGTCGGCGACTCACTCACCTACGTCAAAGGGCAGATCTACCTCGGCGGCGCCTACCACGGCGATCCGCTCAGCGTGATCTCGGTGACGCCGGCCGTGGCAGGCCCCTTCGACGCCGGCACGGTGGTCGTCAGGCTCGCCCTCACCCTCAACCCGAAGACCGCCGAAGTCGAAGTCGACGGCGCCGCCTCAGACCCGATCCCCCACATCCTCGACGGGATCGTCTTGAAGGTCAGGGACCTGCGCGTCTACGTCGACCGGCCCAACTTCCTGCTCAACCCGACCTCCTGCGACGAATCGAGCGCCAGGGCGACCCTCTTCGGCTCCTACCTGAACGTGCTCGACCCCGCTGACGACCGCCCGGTCGACCTCTCGACCCGCTATCAGGCCGCCAACTGCCTGAACCTCGGCTTCAAGCCGGACCTGAAGCTGAACCTGCACGGCGGTACCAAGCGGGGCGGGCACCCGAGCCTCACCGCCACCTACACGCCGAGGGCCGGAGACGCGAACATCAAGGGACTCGTCGTGCGCCTACCGAGGTCGGCGTTCCTCGACCAGGCCCACATCAGGACGATCTGCACCCGCGTCCAGTTCGCCGCCAAGGCCTGCCCCCCAGGAGCCCAGTACGGCTACATCAAAGCCTGGACCCCGTTGCTCGAAGAACCGCTGCAGGGACCTGTCTACCTGAGATCCTCCGATCACAAGCTGCCAGACCTGGTCTTCGACCTGCACGGCCTCGTAGACGTCGAGGTCTCCACCCGGATCGACTCCGCAAAGGGCGGGATCAGGGCGACGCTCGAAAACTCACCCGACGCGCCGCTCTCCAAAGTCGTCTTGCAGATGCAGGGCGCCAAGAAGGGCCTGATCGTCAACAGCACCGATCTCTGCACCCGCCCCCACCGGGCAAACCTCCACCTCTCCGCCCACAACGGCAAGGAACTATCGACCGACCCGTCGGTGCGGGCGCAGTGCGGGAGGCGGCGGTGAGGGCCCGGATCCCGCACCTCCTCCCGAGGGCGGGCTTGGCCGGGCCCGTTGAGAGCTTCCGATGGAGCCGCCGCGCCGCGCCCGCACCCGGCCGCCTCGTCTTCTTTGCCTTCGGCATGGCGCTGATCGCGACGGGACTCCTCTTCTTCAGCGCCCCCGCAAGCGCCCACAAAGCCCGCCTTTTCAAGGAAACCTTCGGCTCCGCCGCGCAACCGACCTTCACCGCCGCCTGGGGCCTCGCCGTTGATCCCGCTGGCGGCGACCTGCTCGTCATCGACGGCAACGCCAACACTCTTTCCCGCTACAAGCCGAACGGCGAACCGGACCCCTTCTCGGCCCTCGGCACCAACGTGATCGACGGCAAGCTCGGGCCGGGGGGCAAACCCTGCGCCGAAGAACCCTCCTCCTGCGACAAAACCCCCAAAAGCACCGTCATCGAAGCCGAAGGCCCGGCCGAAGCCCAGGTGGCGATCGCCCCACCCGGCGCCGCCGCCGGTACCGCGGGCGACATCTACCTGACCGACTCCGGCAAACACCTGGTCGACGTCTTCGCCTCCAGCGGCAAATACCTCGGCTCGCTGAACAAATACAAAGAAGGGACCGAAAAAAGCTTCGGCGAAGCCTGCGGGGTCGCCGTCGATTCCACCGGCGCGGTCTTCGTCGGCGACTTCTCCGGCAAGATCCACAGGTACCTTCCCTCGGCCAACCCGCCGGTAAACGGCGACAACAGCGCCAACTTCACCAGCGTCGCCCATCCCTGCTCGCTCGCCGCCGGCGCCGGCCCCAGCGCCGGCTCGCTGTTCGCCGTCGACTTCCTGACGGGTCCCGAAACGGACCTCGACCGTGGCAAGGTCCTCAAGCTCAGCGCGACCAGCGGCGCCCTCCAGTACAAGTTCGGCGCGGAAGCCATCGCGGCCTCCGTCGATCCCTCCAGCGGCCACGTCTTCGCGGCTCTGCGCAGCTCGCCGCTCATCGAGTACGACGCCTCTGGCGCCACCGAAGCGACGGCGGTTCTGAGCATCGCCGCCGCCAGCGGCGTCGCCGTCGGCGGCGGCGGCGAAAAGGTCTACCTCGCCACCGGCAACCACGTCGGCGTCTACGGCTCCCCGGTGACCCTCCCCGATGTCCTCACCGTCGCCCCCACCGCCATCGCCCCCTCCAAGGCGACCCTGCACGCCACCGTCAATCCCGACGGCCAGGCGCTCACCGAATGCGTCTTCGAATACGGCGTCGGCACCGAACCCTACGAACACAGCGTGCCCTGCGCCGAGTCCTTGGCCGAAATCGGCGCCGGCGCCGGCCCAGTCGCGGTCCACGCCGCCGTCGCCGGCCTGCCGCCCAACGCCAGCGCCACGGTCCACTTCCGTCTCGTCGCCAAGAACGCCAACGAAGTCAAAGTTCCCGGCTCCGACCTGAGTTTCCTCACCGCCCACACCGCGCTGACCGAACCGGCGACGCAGATCACCGCTACCGGGGCGACCCTGCACGGCGAGGTCAACCCCGACGGCGGCGCCGCCACCGAATGCGTCTTCGAATACGGCGTCGGCACCGAACCCTACGAACACACCGAACCCTGTGCGGAGTCGATGGCCGAAATCGGCACCGGCGAGGCCCCGGTCGAAGTCCACGCCCCAATCGCCGGTCTGACGCCAAACGGCACCGTCTACCACTTCCGCCTTGCCGCCGCCAACGGCGACGGCGTCGATCACGGCTCCGATCTGACCTTGACCACCCTCAGTGCCTCCAGCGCCGCGCCCCTCACCCTGAAGAAGGCCGGCAGCGGCGCGGGCGCCGTGACCAGCTCTCCGGCCGGGATCGACTGTGGCTCTGCCTGCGCCGAAGAAACGGCTGAATTCGAAGAAGGCGAAACGGTCACCCTGACCGAGAGCGCCGAAAGCGGCTCCGAATTCACCGGCTGGGGCGTTCTCGACTGCGAAAGCGAACCGGAACTCGGCCACAAGTGCATGGTCACGATGAGCGCCGCCAAGACCGTCCACGCAACCTTCAACCCGATCCCCCGCACCCTGGCGATAACCAAAGCGGGGACCGGAACCGGCGAAGTCAAATGCAAGTTCAACGGCGGCACCGCCGGGGCCTGCACCAGCCCCCAGCCCAACGGCACCTCAGTCGAAGTGATCGCGACCGCCAACGCAGGCTCCACCTTCGCCGCCTACAGCGCCGGCACCGGCTCGGCATCGAGCTGCACCGCCTCCCCCTGCTCCTTCACCCTGGAAGCCAACAGCACGCTCACGGCGACCTTCAACCTCACGGTCAAACCGAAGTTCAAGCTGACCGTGACCAAGTCGGGAACCGGAACCGGCACGATCACCTCGACCCCCGCCGGCATCAACTGCGGCTCGGGCGCGGGCTGCGAAGCCGAATTCGAAGAAGGGGTCGAAGTCACGCTCAACCAGGCGGCTGCCGCCGGCTCCGAATTCAAAGAATGGACCGGAGCCTGCACCGGCTCGGGGACCTGCAAAGTGACGATGAGCGCAGCCAAAGCCGTCGGCGCCGTCTTCAACCTCATCCCCCGCACCCTGGCGATCACCAAAGCCGGCACCGGCACCGGCGAAGTCAAATGCAAGTTCAACGGCGGCGCGGCCGGAGCCTGCACCAGCCCTGTGCCCAACGGCACCGCGGTCGAAGTCCTCGCCACCGCCAACCCCGGCTCGACCTTCGCCGCCTACAGCGCCGGCACGGGCTCGGCATCGGCCTGCTCCACCTCGCCCTGCTCCTTCACGATCGAAGCCAACAGCACGCTCACGGCGACCTTCAACCTCACCGCCAAACCGAAGTTCAAGCTGACCGTGACCAAGTCGGGAACCGGGCAGGGCACGGTGACCAGCACCCCCGCCGCGATCGCCTGCGGCTCCGGCGCGGGCTGCGAAGCCGAATTCGAAGAAGGGGCCGAAGTCGAACTGAAAGAGACCCCGGCAGCGGGATCCGAATTCAAGGAATGGACCGGGGCCTGCTCAGGCACCGGGACCTGCAAAGTGACGATGAGCGCGGCCAAAGCGCTCGGCGCCGTCTTCAACCCGATCCCCCGCACCCTGGCGATAACCAAAGCGGGGACCGGAACCGGCGAAGTCAAATGCAAGTTCAACGGCGGCACCGCCGGAGCCTGCACCAGCCCCCAGCCCAACGGCACCTCAGTCGAAGTGATCGCGACCGCCAACGCCGGCTCCACCTTCGCCGGCTACAGCGCCGGCACGGGCTCGGCATCGGCCTGCTCCACCTCGCCCTGTTCCTTCACCCTGGAAGCCAACAGCACGCTCACGGCGACCTTCAACGTCATCGTCAAACCGAAGTTCAAGCTGACCGTGACCAAGTCGGGAACCGGAACCGGCACGATCACCTCGACCCCCGCCGGCATCAACTGCGGCTCAGGCGCGGGCTGCGAAGCCGAATTCGAAGAAGGGGTCGAAGTCGAACTGAAAGAGACCCCGGCCGCGGGATCTGAATTCAAAGAATGGACCGGGGCCTGCACGGGCTCGGGGACGTGCAAAGTGACGATGTCGACGGCCAAAGCGCTCGGCGCCGTCTTCAACCCGATCCCCCGCACCCTGGCGATCACCAAAGCCGGCACCGGCACCGGCGAAGTCAAATGCAAGTTCAACGGCGGCGCGGCCGGAGCCTGCACCAGCCCTGTGCCCAACGGCACCGCGGTCGAAGTCCTCGCCACCGCCAACCCCGGCTCGACCTTCGCCGCCTACAGCGCCGGCACGGGCTCGGCATCGGCCTGCTCCACCTCGCCCTGCTCCTTCACGATCGAAGCCAACAGCACGCTCACGGCGACCTTCAACCTCACGGTCAAACCGAAGTTCAAGCTGACCGTGACCAAGTCGGGAACCGGGCAGGGCACGGTGACCAGCACCCCCGCCGCGATCGCCTGCGGCTCCGGCGCGGGCTGCGAAGCCGAATTCGAAGAAGGGGCCGAAGTCGAACTGAAAGAGACCCCGGCAGCGGGATCCGAATTCAAGGAATGGACCGGGGCCTGCTCAGGCACCGGGACCTGCAAAGTGACGATGTCTGCGGCCAAAGCCATCGGCGCCGTCTTCAACCCGATCCCCCGCACCCTGGCGATAACCAAAGCGGGGACCGGAACCGGCGAAGTCAAATGCAAGTTCAACGGCAGCTCCGCAGGCGCCTGCACCAGCCCGCAGCCCAATGGCACCGCGGTCGAAGTCCTCGCCACCGCCAACCCCGGCTCCACCTTCGCCGGCTACAGCTCCGGCACCGGCTCAGCGGCCGGCTGCTCAACCAGCCCCTGCTCCTTCACGCTCGAAGCCAACAGCTCGCTGACGGCGACCTTCAACCTCGCCGCCAAACCCAAGTTCAAGCTCACCGTCTCCAAGTCGGGAACCGGGCAGGGCACGGTGACCAGCACCCCCGCCGCGATCGCCTGCGGCTCCGGCGCGGGCTGCGAAGCCGAATTCGAAGAAGGGGCCGAAGTCACCCTCAACCAGGCGGCCTCCGCTGGCTCCGAATTCAAGGAATGGACCGGGGCCTGCTCTGGCAGCGGGACGTGCAAAGTCACCATGTCGGCGGCGAAAGCGGTCGGAGCCGTCTTCACCCTGATCCCTCGCACCCTCTCGATAACCAAAGCCGGAACCGGAACCGGCGAAGTCAAATGCAAAGTGGGAGCCGGCTCCGCCGAACCCTGCGCCGCCTCCTACCCGAACGGCACGGCGCTGAAAGTCGAAGCGAGCGCAAACGCCGGCTCCACCTTCGCCGGCTTCTCGGCAGGCACCGGCTCGGCATCGGCCTGCTCGACCTCCCCCTGCTCGTTCACGCTGGAAGCCAACAGCGCCCTGACGGCGACCTTCAACACGGCGGTCAAACCCAAATTCAAGCTCACCGTCTCCAAGTCGGGAACGGGCACCGGCGCCGTGACCAGCACCCCCGCGGGGATCAACTGCGGCAGCGGGGCGGGCTGCGAACACGAATTCGAAGAAGGCGCCGAAGTGACCCTGAGTCAGTCAGCCGCCTCGGGCTCTGAATTCAAGGAATGGTCCGGCGCCTGCACCGGCTCGGGGGCCTGCAAAGTCACGATGAGCGCAGCGAAGAGTGTCGGAGCCAAGTTCAACCTGATTCCCAAACCGAAGTTCAAGCTGACCGTCTCAAAGACCGGAGGGGGCACCGGCACGATCACGAGCTCCCCTTCGGGCATCACCTGCGGCTCGGGCACCGGCTGCGAACACGAATACGACGAAGGCACCCACGTAGTCCTCACCGAGACCCCCGGCTCGGGATCGGAATTCGGCAGCTGGCAGACCCTCCAATGCGACGAATCGACCGCCACCACCTGCGAAATCACGATCAACGGCAACGAAGCCGTGGCGGCGAGCTTCGTCCCCAAAGCCAAACCGAAGTTCAAGCTGACCGTCTCCAAGACGGGAACGGGCTCAGGCACGGTGACCAGCTCCCCCGCAGGGATCAACTGCGGCTCCGGCACAGCCTGCGAACACGAATACGAAGAAGGCACCGAAGTCACGCTCAGCCAGGCCGCCGCCTCTGGCTCTGAATTCAAGGAATGGACTGGCGCCTGCACGGGCTCGGGGGCCTGCAAGGTCACGATGAGCGCAGCCAAAGCGGTAAGCGCCAAGTTCGAAGCCAAGCCGGCCCACGAATACACCCTGACGATCGAACTCACCGGCTCAGGCTCGGGCCTCGTCAACTGCGACGGCGGCGCCTGCGCCGCCACCTACAAAGAAGGAACCAAAGTCACCCTCAGCGCCACCGCCCTGCCGGGCTCTGTCTTTGCCGGCTGGAGTGGGGGAGGCTGCTCGGGCACCGCGCCCTGCAAAGTGACGATGAGCGCCGACACCACGATCCTCGCCAAGTTCCAGGCCAACCACTTCCCGCCGCCCCCTCCCTTCGAAAGGGGCACCGCAATTGCATCGGGCATCGCCCAGGTCCAGAACGAAAGCGCCCTACTCAGGCTGCTCTGCCCGGGTGCCTCCCGCTGCACCGGGACCCTAGAGCTCTTCGCCAACCTGCAGAGCCCGCCCCACGGACGCCGCCACTTCCACCGCGACTCCCCCAAGAAGCTGGCTCACAGCTCCGCGTGTGCGGCTGGCGAGCGTCAGACCGAGCGGGGCAAGGACGCAGGAGGCCGGCCAATGCCGGGAGCATTGCCGGCCTCCGAGGACGCCGCACCGCGAAGCGTCAGCCGCCGCCAGACGTGTGCGTGGGGCTTTGAGTCGGCTTCTAAAGCCACCCTGATCGGCACCGCCTCCTTCGACCTCGCCCCGAGGAGCCAGGGAACGGTCTCGGTGAAGATCACTAGCCCGAGGGCGCTGCGGCTCCTGGGCCGCGGCGAGGATCTGAGCGCTCAACTCGTCGGCACCTCGCTCCAATCACGCACGATCAGGCTGATCGCCGCCAGGCACAGGCGCAGCGGTGGGCACTGAGGACCCAACCGTGGTCGGCCGGGCAGGGAACGTAGGCGGTCACGCTGCGTCGGTTTCGTCGATTGGCTCCCGCTCGGCGAAGCCCTCCCAAGGCGTACGAGCTGAGGCAATCGCGAGCGCAGGCGCGCTCGGCGAGCGCCTCGCCGCCACACCACGCCTTGCCTGCGAGGCGCTTGCCAGGGCGCTCAGGGCCGGCGACGTCGACGCCGCGCTCACCTGCTTTGCCCCCGACGCCTGCGTGGTCGGCCCGGACGGCCGCGCTCTGCACGGCGAGACGCCGATCCGCGCCCTCCTCGCCCAGCTGATCGAGGCCCGCGCCGAGATCGCGATCGAGCTCGCCGGCGTCCTCGTCGCCGGCGAGCTCGCCCTCGCCCACGAGCGCTGGGTGATCGCCTCAGGGGGGGCGAGCGGCTCCCGCTCGGCACCGACGACCGACCCGACCCTCGTCCTGCGCCAGATCGAGGGCGAGTGGAGGCTCGCGATTGCCGCTCCCTGGGGCTGGGCCTCGACCCCGCCCCTGCAGGCGATCTGACCGGAGCCCTCCCTTGCGAGCGCAGGCAGCGTCGCCGCGTGCGGGCCGCATCCTCGCCGCCGTCGCAAGGGAGGTGGCCGCCGAGGGCTTTGACCGCCTCTCGGTCGCCGAGATCGTCTACCGCGCCGGCGTCTCGCGCAACTGCTTCTACGGGCTCTACGCCGGCCGCGAGGAGGCCTTCCTCGCCGCCCACGAGCGCGCCTTCGCGGCCTTGGCCGAGCGGATCGAGGGCGCCTGCGCGTCCCAGCCGGGATGGCCCCAGCAGGTCCGCGAGGCGCTTGCCACCGCGCTTGACTTCGCCGCCGCCAACCCAGACAACGCCCTGCTCGCGCTCGCCGACCCTCCCACCGCCGGCGCCCACGCGGCCGTGCTCGGCGAGCGGCCCTTCGCCCTGCTCGTCCCTGCCCTGCGCCGCGGCCGCTCGCTCTGCGCCCACGAGCCCGTCGCGGCCCTCGAGGAGGCGCTCCTCGGCGGCATGCTCACGATCGTCGCCGGGCGCCTACACGAGGGCCGCGCCCCCTCGCTGCCCGCCCTCGGCCCCGTCCTCACGCGCCTCACCCTCGCCCCCTACCTCGGCGACGCCGAGGCCGAGCGAGTCGCCGGGGCGTAGGCGCGAGCAAGGCTCCGCAGGGGTTGGCAGGTGCGCCGTGCCGCAGCGGCTAATGGCGCCCTCGCCGTCCGGGCCGCTTCAGCGCTCGTATGCGCGCCCGCGCCGCAGCAGACGATCTCCCAGCCCTCCCCCAGCCCGAGCGGCCTGCGCTTGATCTCCTCAAGCGCAACCGTCCCCTGTACCTGGAGCGGGGAGTATCAGATTTATCTGATACCTTGTCGACATGACCCGCTTGACCGCCACCGAGGTTGCCAGGGAGTTCTCCAGCGTCGTCAACAGGGTGGGGGCCGGCGAGGAGGTCGAGGTGGTTCGCAACGGCGTCCCGATTGTGCAGATGCGACCGGCGGGTAGCGGGCGGATGGTCTCGGCGCCGCGCTGGCGTGAGCTGATGGACTCGGCGCCTCCCGTCGATGAGGACTTCGAGCGCGACGTGGAAGCCGCGCGTGAGCGCATCGGACCGCCCAGCTCCGCATGGCCGTCCTGATCGACACCTCGGTCCTGGTCAACGCCGAGCGCCGCGGGCAGGCGCTCGATCGCTCGATCGGCGAGCAGGAGCGCGCGATCAGCGCGATCACCGTCAGCGAGCTCCTGCATGGCGTCCATCGTGCCACCGAGGCTCGCGTCCGTGTCCGCCGCGAGGCCTTCGTCGAGCATCTGCTCGGCTCGATCGAGGCGCTGCCGGTCACGACCCCGGTCGCGCGTGCCCATGCCGGCATCTGGGCGAATCTGGAGCGCGGCGGCAAGATGATCGGGGCGCACGACCTCTGGATCGCGGCGACGGCGGTGACCCACGGCATGAGCGTCGCCACGGCCAACGCCGGCGAGTTCCAGCGGGTTCCCGGCCTCGCCGTCGTAGCACTTTGAGGACTGACGGCGGCCATGAGGATCTCCCCATAGGCGGCCATCGGATCTCCCCACCCGGAACTGACCACCGCCCGGTGAGTGTCGCCACTAGCACTGGCCCCGGCGTCGACACCTGAACTGGCTCCACCCCCATGCCCGGTGTCCGTGATCACTGTAGGACCAAGCCGCAATCTACGGTCTCGGCCTTCTCTGAGTAATCCGTAGCCCGGGCGCATCACAATCTGACTCTCTGCGCCCGGGCGGCAAGTCTTCGCCGTCGTTCCAAGGTCGCAGCCCACCGGCGCACGCCCGGACGCGTAGCGGAGGACGTGCGCCCTTGATGAGAGGGGGGAGAGCTTTCCCCCCACATCTCTCATGGGTGTGTGAGCGATCCCCTCTATCCACCCGAGGACTTCGGCGAGGCCTTCGACGCCGCCGCGGCCCGCCTCCGCGCGGCAGTGGCCGCGACCTGCGCCCTGCCCGCCCCGTGGCCCGCCCGGATCCGCGCGGCGATCGAGGCGATACTTGAGTTCGCCGCCGCCGACCCCGCCGCCGCCCGCCTGCTCTTGGTCGAGCCCTGGGCTCGTGGAGATGCGGGGGTCGACCGCCGCGAGCGCCTGCACGAGCACTTCGCCGCGCTGCTCGCCTCCGGGCGCGGGGAGCTGCCCGGAGGCGGGGAGCTGCCCGCCCTGACGGAGCAGGTGCTGGTCGCGGCGGTGGCCGCAATCCTCGGCCGGCTGCTGGTGCCCGGCGAGGAGGGGGAGCCGGCGCTGGGGGCCCTTGCCCCCGAACTGATCGAGTTCGTCCTGCTTCCCTACGTCGGCCACACCCGCGCCAAGGTCTGGGCGCGCCTGCGGCGCGTCGACCTCGACCCCGCCCGCCTGCCAGGCGGCGCCAAGACGGAGATCGTCCACCCGCTCGAGTTCGCCGAGGTGCTCGCCCGCCTGCAGGGCATGATCGGCGCCGAGGTCCAGGTCGTGATCAACCTGCTGGGCAGCTTCTTCGACTGCGGCTTCAGCGCCCGCCTCGAGCGGGTCGAGAGCCTTGCGGCCGGCGACGGGCCGGTGCTGGTCGTCTTCGCTCGCGCCCAGGGGATCGCCCTCGACCCAGCCGAAGTCGAGTCGTTCCTTGGGCGCCTGCCCGGCGCCCCCGGCTCGGAGTGGGTCGAGCTCCACGTCGCCGAGCACCTCCGCGTGGTGATCGAGCCGTTGGCGGATCCGGAGCCGGAGTAGGGCCAGGGGGGGCGAACTTCCCCCTCCCATCTCTCACCCCTCCAAAGGCCCACCGCCCACGCCGCGGATCGCCGCACCCCGAGCCTGGCACGCCAGGGCGTGCGCTTGCGGGGCAGCGGCTCCCGCGCCCGGCGGGGCCACGAACCGAGGAGGACTTCAGATGACCGAACCGAGGGCCTGTGCCGAGTGCCTGCGCCGCGCCCGGCTGCTCGCCCATCTCGCCCCCTACATCGAGAAGCTGGCGACCGGCGCACCGGGCTCGCGCTCGCCGGAGCTGCTGCGGCTCTCCAACGAGGACCTCGCCGCAGCGGCGGCGCCGAAGGTGGCGGCGCAGGTCCTGGCCCAGGTCGAGGCGGCGCCCGGGGAGCGGCTGCAGGCCGAGCTGGCGGGCGCGCATTGCTGGGGCTGTTGCCGGCACGATCCCCTCTACCCACCGGCTCTGCGCGACGCCGCCGACGCGCCGTGGGCGTTGATCGGCAGGGGCGACCCGGACCTGCTCGGGGGACTGGAGCCGAGCGGGACGGTGACCGTCGTCGGCGCGCGGCGCGCCAGCTCCTACGGCCGCGAGGTCGCCCGCGAGCTGGGGCGCGAGCTGGCGGCCGCCGGCCTGGTCGTGGTCAGCGGCCTCGCCTTCGGCATCGACGCCTGCGCCCACCGCGGCGCGCTCGAAGCCGGCCTGACCGTCGCCGTGCTCGGCTGCGGCGCCGACGTCGCCTACCCGGCGGCGCACCGCTCGCTCTGGCGGCAGATCGCCGAGCGCGGCCTGGTCCTCTCCGAGCTGCCGCCGGGCTCGGGCGCCTGGCGCTGGACCTTCCCGGCCCGCAACCGGATCATGGCGGCGCTCGGCGGGATGACCGTCGTGGTCGAGGCGGCGGAGCGCTCCGGCTCGCTGATCACCGCCGACCTGGCGGCGGACCTCGGCCGCGACCTGGGCGCCGTCCCGGGCCCGGTCGGCTCGCGCCTCTCCGCCGGGCCGCACAACCTGCTCGCGGGCGGCGCCTGCCTGGTGCGCGACGCCCAGGACGTGCTCGACGCGATGCTGGGCGCCGGCGTTCGCAGGGCCGCGACGAGGGGGCCGGAGCTGACCCCGGACTTGCTGCGTGTGCTCGAGGCGATCGAGGGCGGGGAGCAGACCTGCGACGCGATCGCCTCCCGGCTCGACCTCTCCGGTGCCGATGCCGCCTCTGCCGTGGCAACGCTGGAGGCGCTCGGCTACGTCACCTGCTCCCCGGCGGACGTCTACTCCCGCACCGCCCTCAGCTCGCCCGATCGGCTCGATGGTTGATTTCGCAGCGCGATCCCTGCCACACTGAAGGAGATGAAGATGCTCGTGGTCGACATCACTGCGGCCGACGCCGCCCATGCCCGCCTCGGCCGCTACAAGGTCTCTGAGCGGCGCCGGGACGGCTCCCTGGTGCTCGTCCCCGAGACCGTCGATGAGGTGATCGCCGAGACGGCCGAGCGGCCGCTCAGCGGCGAGGAGTTCCTCGACGCCCTCGATCGTCTGAGCACTGCGGCTGCCGCCCGTTCGGTTGAACCGCCCGGGACCACGGCTTAAGCTCTGCGCATGGCGTCCGAGCGCACCTACGACGTGGTTCTGGAGCCGCAGGCTGAGGGCGGTTACACCGCCTACGTTCCCGATCTTCCCGGCTGCGTCAGCGAGGGCGCGACCAAGGAGGAGGCCCTGGCGATGATCAAGGAGGCGATCGAGCTCTACCTCGAATCCCTCCATGCGCACGGGGACCCCGTTCCCGAGCCGGTCGTCGTCGAGCGCGTGACCGTCGCTGCGTGACGGCCCCTCTGCCGACGGTCTCGCCGCGCAAGGCGGCGCGCGCTTTGGAGCGCGCCGGATGGCGCCTCGACCGGGTCAAGGGCAGCCACCACGTCTTCGTCCATCCGCAACGCCGCAACCGCGTGGTCGTCCCAATGCACCGGCGGGACCTGGCGAAGGGCACGCTCAACCAGATCATCGGCGCCTCCGGACTTACCCGCGAGGAGTTCCTCCGGCTGCTCTGATCTGAGTGGCTCCGTAGCCCGGGCGCATCGCGATCTGCCCCCTGCGCCCGGACGTCGGGCCTCGATGCCGTCGCAGAGTCGCAACCCACCGGCGCACGCTCGGGCGCAGAAGGGAGAGTAGGCCGCTAATCCGTAGCCCGGGCGCATCACGGTCTGATTCCTTGCGCCCGGGCGGCAAGTCTTCGCCGCCGTTCCAAGGTCGCAGTCCACCGGCGCACGCCCGGACGCGCAGCGGAGGACGTGCGCCTTTAAGCAAGGGGGAGAGTTTCCCCCGCCCCGCTCTCACCCCTCCAAAGGCAGACCGCCTCCGCCGCGGATCGCCGCCACCCCGATCGTCGCACGCCGCAGGCGTGCGCTTGCGGGGCAGCGGCTCCCGCGCCCGGCGGGGCCACGACGGAAGGAGTCTCATGTCGAACGACAACGACAAGCGTCGAGAACGCGCCAGGGCTGCCCTGCGGGCGGTGTCCACCCATTACGGCTCGGGCGAGGAAGGCATCACTGACGCGATCAGCGACATGACCCATCTCGCCGCCGCGCAGGGGATCGACATCGGCGCCCTGCTCGCCCGCTGCCGGCGCAACTTCGAGGCCGAGATGGCCGCGGCGGGGGAGAGGCCGCTGCGTCGCTACGCGCTCCTCGTCGTGGTCGAGGCGCCGAGCCCCGAGGTGGCCTGGGAGGCGGTGCGGGAAACGGCGGGCGCGCTCGAGGGCGACGGCGAACCCGGCTGCGTGTACGTCGGCGCACCCTGGCAGGGCGTTCCCGCGGACGCCGAGGATCTCAGCACCGAGAGCGTCCGCATCGGCATGTCGCTGCCCGACCGCGACGACGGCTTCCTCACGGTGACCAAGGAGCTGCGCCCGTGCGAGTGAGGGATCGCTCCCGATGGGGGAGAGCTTCCGCCGCCCGGCTCTCACCCCTTCGTAGACAGATCGCCCTCCGGCGCGGCTCGCCGCCACCCCGAGCTTCGCACGCTGCGCGTGCGGTTGCGGGGCAGCGGCTCCCGCGCCCGGCGGGACCACGAACCGAGGAGGACTTCAGATGACCGAGCCAAGCACCGCGATGCTCGACGTCGAGCAGATCGAGGTCGAGGAGGGCTTCAACCCGCGCAGTTGTTTCGACGAGGGCGCGCTGGCCGAGCTGGTGGCGAGCGTGCGCGAGCAGGGGATCCTCACCGCACTCACCGTCCGCAGCGACGGCAACGGCGGCTACGTCCTGGTCGCCGGGGCGCGCCGTCTCGAGGCGGCGAGACAGGCGGGCCTGCGGCGAGTTCCAGCCGTCATCCGCTCCGCCGACGGCGCCCTCGCCGCGGCGATCGCCGAGAACCTGATCCGCGCCGACCTCGACCCGATCGAGGAGGCCCGCGCCCTCGATCGCCTGGCCGAGTCCGAGAAGCTCGCCACCCACAAGCAGATCGCTGCTCGGGTCGGCAAGTCGGCCGCCCACGTTTCCGAACGGTTGCGACTTCTGGCACTACCCGAAGGCTGCCACGGCCAGATCGCCGCCGGCGCCGTCCCGGTTGCCGCCGAGCGCGAGCTGCGAAAGGTCGCCAAGGTCTCACCCGCCGTCGCCGAAGGCGCCTGCGGGCTGGTCGAGCGCGGGGTGCTTGAGGGCCGTGACCTGAGCGAGCGCTTCGGCGAGGTGCTCTGCGCCCTCGCGAAGGCGCGCTTCGACGGAGCGCCGACGATGATCGATGTTCGCGGCGCCGCGCTCAGCGAGCTCGTCCCCGACCCTGAGCTACGCGCCTCGCTTGCCGAGCGCCACGCCGCAGCTCGCCCCTATGAGCAGGGCGAGGACCCGGCGATTCGTTTCGAGGAGGCCGAGGTCGACGCTGCCAGAGCGGCGGGATGCCTGGTCGAGCACAAGGTCGACCGTGGTGCATGGGAGTCCACTGTGGCCTTCGTCACCGACGCCGAGTTCGCCGCCGATCTCGCGGTCCGGGCAATCGAGCGGATCGAGAAGCAGGCCGCCGAGCTGGCCGAGTCGCGAGCACGATGGGCGGGAATCGGCCACGATGGCGAAGAGGCAGCCGCCTCGCCCGAGGATCGCAAAGAGGCTCGGCGCGCCGCGCGCGAGAAGGCGAAGGCCGAGGCCGCTGCAGCGCGCACCGCGAACCTCGGGCTGGGACGCAAGTTGGTCGCACGTCGGGGCGCCAAGACCCGCAAGGAGCACAGCCTGGCACGGGCCAAAGCCGTGGCCGCGGTGGTGCTGTCCGACAACGATCGGCTCGCGGCGCGCGGCTTGCGCCTGGTCCTGCCGCAGCTGCAGGAGGTCGAAGTCAGGCAGCTCAAATCGGGCGAGCAGCGCGAGCGCGTCACCTACAAGGAGGTCGAAGACTGCAACGCCTACCTCGCCAATCGGATCGCCGAGGCCCGCTCGGCAAACGAGGTGCTGGAGCTGCTCGCCGATGCCCTGATCGCTGCGACCCTGGTCGACCAGCAAGAGCTGCCGCAGTCCAAGCGCGAGACCTCCTCGCCGCGCGCCGAGGCTCAGGTCGACCAGCTCCTCGCCTCCGACATCAAGGCGCTGCGACCGAGGCGACGCCGTGCGCGCGGGTAGCGAGAAGGCCAAGCCCGCCTGGGCCGCCGATCTGCGGGACCCGGAGCGTCGCAAGGCTTTCCTTGCCCGCCTCGCCCGGATGAGTGAGCAGGAGCGCGTCCGCGCGGCCCGCTTCGAGTTCGACCGCTGGGAGCGCACGGTTTGGGCCGGTCGCTATCCCGACGAGGTGCCGTTCGTCAACGGCGAGATCGAGTGGATCGCACTCGGCTCGGCCGACCTCGACTGATCTGCCTCTGGTCACCCGGCTACCATTTGCATCGTGACGACCCGCGAGAAAGCCCACGCGCTGCTTGACCACCTGCCCGAAGATCGGGTTGCGGCAGCGCTTGCGGCGCTGGAGGCAGTTGAGGGGCATGACACCTCCGTCGAGGCGATCCTTGCTCGCCACGGCGAGGAACGGTTGAGCCCCGAGGAGTTTGATCGCCACTTCGGGTCGTTGCCAGCCGACAGCGAGGGTTGAGATGGCACCGGACACCCGGCCGGACCCGGTCTTTCCGGTCCATCTCGACGAGGACGCCCTTGCCGAGGACTTGGCGCGCCTGCCCGATGGCGCTGCGGAGGCGCTGGGGGCCCTGCGGAAGGAGCTCGGACACCTCGACGGGTGGCCGGCATCGCGGCTCAAAGCGTGCCAGGCCGAAGGACAGGACGGAACCCGGCTCGACGGTTGCGTGAAGGCCTACGTGCCGTGGCCCGCTGGCCGCTTTGGCGCGGTATTCGTCCCCGTCAGCCACCCGAAACGGCCGCTGGCGCTGCGGCTGATCGCCTTCGGCGTTCGCCACCATCCGGCCGGCTCTCACGCTGAGACCGTCTACCGGATCGCCCATCGGCGATTGCACACTCAAGTGCCCCGGAAATGAGACAGATCGTCCACATAACCGAGGTGGATCCCCTTGACGGTTCTGGATTCGCGCCACCTTCTCTGACGGGGCGGTGAAGGAGATCGACCTGAGCCAGTTGCTCGCGGGCGGCGGCGTGTTCGCTCCGATCTACGAACGCCGCGAGGTCTTCGAGCGAGTTCGCGTCAACCCCGAGACGCGCACGGTCGAGTGGCCCGGCGAAGTGGATTTCGACCCCGAGGTTCTCTACGGTCGCTTCGAGCCGGCCTCGGGCGAGACGATCACGCGACGGACGGTGCGCGAGCCCGCCATCGCGGCCACGTAGTCGGCCCCGCACCCCAACTCACCTCCGCCCGTGGCCGCGCTACCGTGGAGCGGTGCCCCGCACCGCGCTCCCGATCCGCTTTTCGCTCGACGGCCGCCCGCTCGGCGGCGAGACGCTGCATGTCGATGCCGGCGCCCAGGTGCTTGTCCTGACCAGCTGCTCGGCCGAGCTCGGGATCGAGCTGCGCAGCGCCTACCTCGGCGGCGAGGGGCGCGAGGAGCTGCTGGTCGCCGAGAGCGCGGTGCTGGCCGCCGGCCCGGCGGAGCTCTCCACGCGCCGCCTCGAGGCCGCCGGCGATTCCCATACCTATGAGCGCCGCCGCCTCCTCTACGACCACTTGCAGCGCCTACAGGACATCGCTCGCGCGGGAGGCTGGGCACTGGCCTTCGATGGCGTCGACGCCGCCGCGGCCCAGCTCGACCCGCTTGCTTTATAGCGCCTCGGGCCGCGACCACCAGACGTCGACGCGATCTCCCCCTGACCTGAGCGCTGCTCCTCGCACGCCCTCATACCCGCAAAGGGGAGGGCTGCGAGGGGCCGCGCCATTGCCTTTCGTGCATGGCTCGCCCCCGTGTGGCCGGCTGCGCCGCAGTGCTTCGCCCGCGCTCCGAATCGCCAACCGCCGCAGGGTCGCACGCTGCGCGTGCGGGGCGGCAGGTATGGCGACCCGGACCGAGCGAGAGAAGCGTCGCGCCGAGATCCTTGCCGGCGCCCTGGATACGGGAGGCGCAGTGCTGCGTCGCCAGGCCGGCTGTCACTCCCCCGCGTGGGCCGATCCCGACGACGCCCTGCAGGACGCCTGTCTCGCATTCCTCCGGCGCTACGACGGCCCACCCGGAACGCCGGCGCTGCGCTACCTGATGGTCGCGGTGAAGCACAGCGCCTGGGCGCTCGGCTCCGGGGCGGCTTGCCGGCATTCGGCTGAGACAGAGATAACGACCACCGACTCCTTCGAGCTCGGCGAGCCCCGTATCGCCGTCATCTGCGAGCGCCCGGGGCCGGCAGAGCGCGCCGAGCGCCGCGAGCGAGAGCGGATCGCCGTCGCCCGCTTCGCCTACCTGAAGCGCGACGAGCGAACCGCCCTGCTGCTGTTCGGTCTCGGCTACTCCTACGCCGAGATCGCCGCTAACCGGAGCTGGACTCGGAGCAAGATCAACCGCTGCCTAGCCGAGGGCCGCGCCGCCCTGCGCGCCCTCGGCGAAGGGGGGAGAGATTCCGCCGCCGAGCCCTTGGAGGGGTAGGGATCGCTTTCGCGACCCCTATCGAGCGGCGGTGAAAACCCCGAAAACGGCCTCCGCCGCCACCTCGCTCTGCAGAGCGGAAAGAGCCCCTCCCGCGCAGCTGACCACGCACACACACGATGTGTTGCGTCCGTGGTCAGCTGAGCGTCCGGGGAGGTAGGGAGAGGGGCGAGGTGGCGGCGGAGGATCGGAACCCGATCTGGAGTGGGCATCGGAGTAAGGAAGGGTGGGGAACAAGGAACAAGGGGGTTACCTGAAACTGATTCTCCGGACGTTGGTGGGTTGGGGGAGACGGTGCGGAGTGGGCGGCATGGGGAGGTCTCTGAGCTGGGGCCTGGGGTGGAGACGGTGGCGGCGGGGGCGGTTGCCGGGGGCGAGCGGTAGTCCCAAAGCCTGAAGCGGGGTAGGGGCCGGCGGGGAAAGGCCGAGCCGGTGCCCGAGCCAACCGGTCGGTGGATCGAGGCTCGCGCAGCGTGGCAGCGGCGTCGGGCGCTGCAAGGGCGCTGCGCGCCCTCCTGCGGCCCCTCGCTGCGCTCGGGGTTCCGCGCCCGCCGTCCGCCGCCTCGCGCTCGCCAAATCGATCCACCGACACGGGAGGTTCGCGACATGAGCGCAGAACGATTCGAGATCCAGGCGATCGGCGCCGAGGGCGCCGAGCTGGTCCGCTACCGGGTCTCCGGCGGCGAGCGAGTGCTGATGGGTTGGCGACGGCCCGCCGGCATCGAGGTCAGTGACCGGCCGGTCGAGGGCCGGGCCCGGGCCTATGTGGTCGACCGCGGCTTTCGCTGCGTCGATCAGCTCACATCCTTCCTGCACGACTACGTCGACCAGGCAATCCGGCTCGACGCCTGCCCGATGGGTGGGGAGGCAATCGGCGCGATGCTTGCCGGGAGCGAGAGCGAGGCGCTGGCGCCGCTGCTCGGAGAGGCGGGCTGAGAGATGAACAACGTCAGCTTCTTCGGCACGCTCGACTCCGATCCCGAGCTGCTCGGGATGCCCGGCCGCGACATCTGCGAGTTCTGGCTCGCCGTCCACGGCCGCCGCGACAAGCACACCCTCTACGTCAAGGTCGTCGCTTTCATGGGTCTGGCCGAGCGTCTCGCCGCCGAGCTCTCCGAAGGAGATCGGGTGGCGGTCTCCGGACACCTTCGCTCCCAGCGTTGGCCCGGCGCTCGCCGGCTTTACCAGCACTCGGTGATCGCCCGCGATGTGCAGCGAGCCGAGCCGGCAAGCGTGGGTGAGAGCGCGTCGTGAGGGCGGACCCTTGGACAACCGGTCCGGTTGAGCGGTCCATCTTGGCTGGCCCATCGCACCCGTCGGGTCGGGTGTTCGCAGCTCCGCTTGATTTTGCCCCGACGGCGAGCGGCGCAAGGTCGCTGCGCTCCCCTTCCCTCACTGACGTTCGGTGCGCCGCTCGCCTTGACGGGGCTTCTGCGCTTCACAAGCGAACACCAGCCCCAACGGGCGGAAAAGGAGCATCAGATGAACAGCGTCAACCTGGTAGGCCGACTGACCAAGGACCCCGAGCTCACCGAGCGCGGCGAGACCAAGGTCTGCGACCTGCGGATTGCGGTCAACGGTCAGGGCGAAGCGCCTCCGTGCTTCATCGACGTGGCGGCGTTCAAAGGGCAGGCCGAGGCCTGCGCCAAGTACCTGAGCAAGGGTTCCCAGATCGCAGTCAGCGGTGCGATCCGCTACTCCGAGTGGGAGTCGAACGGATCGAAGCGCTCCAAGCACTCGGTGCTGGCACGCGAGGTCCGTTTCCTCGACCCGAAGCCCGAGGCCGAGGAGCAGAGCGAGTAACGCGGCAGCGCACTCGACCCCGAGAGGCCCGGCGAACGCCGGGCCTCTCGGGGTGTCCCCGGATTGGCGCGGCGCGCGTCTAGGAGGCGTGATGACCAACGGCAGGACAGAGCGGATCAGCGAGCGCGACATCGAGGTGCTCGAGTTCGTCGCCCGCTTCGGCGTCGTCTCGCGCGCCGCCGTCGCGAGGTGGGCAGACACTGCACCGACTTGCACGCTCAACCGCGAGCGCCGCCTGCGCGAGGCGCGCTTGGTCGACGTTCGCTGCGGGGTGTGGGGCGAGGGCAAGCTGCTGGCCTGCACCGCCGCCGGCCTGGCCCTCAGCGGTCGCGGGGACCTGCGGCCGGGGCGCTTCTCTCTGGCGACCGCTCGCCACGAGGCGGTGGTCTCCGAGTTCGCCGCCTTCCTCGAGCGCCGCGGCGAGCGGACGCTTTCAGAGCGCGAGATCGCCGCCCGCGAGCGCGAGCGGGGCGCGCGCATCCTCTCCGCCGAACTCGCGGGCGATCGCTTTCACCGCGCCGACCTGCTGCGGCTCGGCAGCGACGGCGAGCCGCCGGAGGCGATCGAGATCGAGCTGACCGCGAAGGGCCAGGCCCGGCTCGACGAGCTGCTGCGCGGCTGGCGCTGGCCGGTCGCAGAGCACCGCCTGCGCCGGGTCGTCTACCGCTGCCCGCCGCGCATCCGCCCCGTCGTCGAACGAGCAGTCGAGCGCACCAGGACGCAGGAAGCCGTTGCCGTGGAGGGGCTGTAGGGGATGCGCTTGCTCGCCCCGCCATCCGGGTTGGCTCTCGGCAGCGGCCTCAGTGTGCGACACACCTCGCCTCCCCGGCGAGACCTCGCTATCGCGCCCCTTACGGGGGACGGCCCACGCCGGCCGGCTCGCTCGCGCCGCCTGAGGAGGCCGATGCCGAACGTCAACCGATCGGAGGGGACATGAGTGACCACGCGGTTATCGCCCTGTTTTGCGGCTCTCGCGATTGGAGTGATCGCGAGAGCATCCGCGCCGAGGTGAAGGCGCTCGCGCCCGGCTCGATCGTCGTCGAGGGCGGCGCCCGCGGCGCCGATCGCATCGCGCAGGAGGAGGCTCGGTCGCTGGGCATTCACGTCGCGACGGTGGCTGCCCTCTGGCGCAGCCTCGGCCGCTCGGCCGGCCCGCGGCGAAACGAGGCGATGTTGCGACTGGGGCCCGACGTCGTTCACGCGTATCCGCTGGGCGGGCGCGGCACCGCCCACATGATCGCCGCGGCCGAGCGGGCCGGGGTCGAGGTGGTGGTCCACGGTGGGTAGCCGTCGATCAGCTGAGGGTGACACGACGCAGTCGAGTGCCGAGGTCCGGCCGAAGGGTGAGCGGTTCGAGGCGGTGCCAAGCGGTCATCGTCGCGGCCCCACGTTCGGCACCTGCGACGAGGCAATCGTTCATGCGGAAGGACTCGCGCAGCGGGTCCTGGTCATGAACGGAACCGGAAAGGTCGAGCGTGTAGTGCACTCGCGCGGAGATCTCGGTGCGCTGATTGCCGAGTACGACGAGATAGTCCATAGAGACGTACACAAGGAGCGCGACTGCCATTGGCAGATCGCCGAGCGCTGGTCCTACGGCGAGTGCGCCGGCTGGTTCGTGGAGCACGACGGCTACTGCTACGAGGGACTCGATGCAGACTACGGCGAGGATGGTCCTCACCCGAGTCGCGCGGAGGCCGAGCGCTGTATGGCCGAGCACCTGCGCGCCGCTATCGCATCTGTGCAGAGGTGGCACGGTGGTTAATGGTTCCCCTTTCGATGCCCGTGGAGCCGGCTTCGCAACTGCGCTCCATCTTGCCCCACTGCTCGCCCGGCGCAAGGGGCTTCGCCCCTTCCCCTGCGGTGCGCCGCGCTGCGCGGTGGGGCCTATGTCGCTTCGCAAGCGAAGCCAGCCCACGAGCGAGAGGAGCACGAGATGAGCGTCACCGCCAGACCCCCGAGCGCCAAGCAGATGCGCTACCTGCGCAGCCTGGCGACGCAGCGCGGCGAGTCCTTCGCCTACCCGCAGACGGCGGCCGAGGCCTCGGCCGAGATCGAACGGCTGAAGGGCCGGCGCCGCAGCAGCGCCACCGAGCGCCAGATCGAGCGCCTCGATCTGAGCCGCGATATGGCCGCCCGCGGCGGCGCCGCCGCGGTGCGCGAGTCCGAGATCACCGGCTACGGCTCCTCGGCGCGGTGGAGGTGAGCGGCAGATGAGCGTGGTCCACTGCAAGCGCGAGCCCTACGACGTCTACATCGGCCGCGGCCGCGATCCGCGCACGGGAGAGCCGGGTCGCTGGGGCAACCCGTTCTCCCACCGGCCGAGCCGGGTCACGGGCGTTACCGTCGTCGGCAGCCGCGCGGAGGCGATCGAGCGCTACCGCCGCTGGCTGTGGGAGGAGATCGAGTCCGGTCGCGTAGATCTCGCCGAGCTTGCCTCTCTGCACGGCAAGGCGCTCGGCTGTTGGTGTCAGCCCGAGCCATGCCATGGCGAGGTGCTCGAGGCGGCGGCGTTCTGGGCTCTTGGCGCGCAGGCTCGCGCGCCGGGCCGCGGCGTTGAGGGCTCGGGGGCGCACCGTGCGCTGAGTTTGCGGCCCGAATCCCTACGCGGGAACCGGTAGGAGCCCGCCAAGGCGAGCCAGCCCGCGAAGGCCCCGGCGAGAGCCGGGGCCTTTCTTTCTGGTCAAAAGGGTCCCTTTTGCGCCGCGCGCCCGTCTTGGTGGTATGAGGCACTCGGTCTTCCGCCACAGCCCCCCGCCGCACCTGCCGGCTATCACCTACGCAGGTGGCCCGGTCGCGAAGATCGCGCTCGCCTTCTTCGCGGCGGGGGCGATCGGGGTGGCGCTCGCCCACTACCTGCGCACGCGGCGCCAGATGGCATGGACCTGGAGCCTGCTGACGCTCGTTCCGCCCTCGGCGACTATTGCGGCGCTGATCGAAGGCGTTTTCCCGCTGACGTTTACCAGTGGCCTTGCGCTCGCCGCGATGGTCGGCCTCGCCTTCGGCTCCATCGCCTACAGCGTCCACACCCGCGCCGACGACCGCCGCTCCGGGGCCGACCGCGAGGCGGCGGCCAAGCGCCGCCGCGGCGTGCTCGACGCCCCGCGTCGCCGCGCCGCGCAGCGATTCGGACCCGGGCGTCGCCTGCTCGAGAAGCAGGTGCCGCTCGGCCGCGACGAGCGCGGCGCGCTCGTCTGCATCTCTCGCGGCACCGCCTCCTCGGGCGCCCACGTCCTGATCCCCGGCGCGACCGGCGCCGGCAAGACGACTTCTCTGGCCGCTCTGCTGGTCGACTACGTCGGCAGCTCGGGCTTCGGCGCGGTCGTCTTGGAGGCGAAGTCCGACGAGCGCCCTGCGCGAGGCGGCGGCCAGCGGCGGCGGCGCGCAGCGGAGTCCCCTTCCGCCTCGTCTCGCCCGAGGGGCCTTGCGGCTATGACCCGCTGGCGCGGGGCAGCCTCGACGAGCGCTCCGAGCGGCTGATCGCCGCCCAGGAGTGGGGCTCGGGCGACGCCGACTTCTACCGCCAGGCGGCCTCGCCCTTCCTGCGCCTGCGCCCTGCGAGGTGCTCGACGCCAGCTCCGAGCCGCTCACGCTCGCCCGCCGTCGCCCGCTTCTGCGACCCCGACCGGCTCTCGGAGCTGGCGATCGCCGACTGCCCGGAGGCCCTGGCGCTCGAGGTGCCGCGAGCAGTCCAAGCTGCTGCGCTCCGATGAGCGCCGCGCGATCGCCGGCCTGGGCGCCCGGCTGCGCAACCTCGCCTCCTCGGAGTTCGCCGGCCGCTGGCTCGACCCCGCGCGGCTCGGCGAGCGCGCCGTCGACCTGCGCGCGGCGATCGGCCGCCGCGAGGTCGTCTACTTCCGCTTCGACACCGATCGCACCGGCAACGTCGGCCGGGCGATCGCCCAGATGGTCCTGCTCGACCTCGGTGCTGCGGCCAGCGCGATGATGGGCCACGGGGTCGGCACCTTCGTCGCGATCGACGAGTTCGGCGCGCTGGAGGCCCCGGCGCTGGAGCGCCTCTATGCCCGCGGCCGCGCCGCCGGCTTCAGCGTCGCCGTCGGCACCCAGACGCTCGCCGACCTGCGCGCCGCCGGCCCGGCGGTGCGCGAGCGGGTCGGCGCGACCGTCTCGGCGTCGTCTGCCACCGGATCGGCGAGCAGGCCGACGCCGAGTGGGTCGCCGAGCTGATCGGCGCGGTGCCGGCCTGGGAGACGACGATCCGCACCGGCGGCTGGGGCGATGCCGACCGAGGAGGGGACGCGGACCCGCGGCTACCGCTTCGAGGTCAATCCCTCCGAGCTGCAGCGCCTCGGGCGCGGCGAGGCGTGCGTGGCGCGGCTCGACGAGACCGGGGCGCGGCGCAGCGCGCCGGGCCCGGGTGGTGCCGCGCTGTGGGAGCGCTTCGCGGCCCAACGGGGGCCGCACGAGCAAAGAGCCCGAAGGGCTCGGAAGGAGAAGTGAGAGATGAACACGGTGACGATGATCGGGACCCTGACCAGGGATCCCGAGATGCAGCAACGGGGGTGAGACGAAGGTCTGCTCGATGCGGCTGGCCGAGCTGAACGGGCGCAAAGAAATCGCCCCTCTACATCAACGTCGCGGCCTTCGGCCGCCAGGCCGAGACGTGCAAGCAAATACCTCGCCAAAGGCCGGCACGTCGCGGTCAGCGGCCGGCTGCGCTTCCGCGAGTGGGAGGCCGACGAGGGCGGCAAGCGCTCCGAGCACTCGATCGCCGCCGACCGGGTCGACTTCCTCCCCGGCGGCAAGCGGCCGGAGCGCTCCAGCGAGGAGGAGCGACGAGGACGACGAGTAGGTAGGTAGCCGGATGTGCGAGGCCCGGCGCCGCGCCCGGGCCTCGCAGCTATCTCGGGGCAGCCTGGCGGTGTTGCATTCGACATGGGGGGTATCGATTCGCGGCCGCGCCCCGTCTTGGGTGCGATGGAGACGATTCGCCGGGGCCCGGGTGGCCACCGAGACGCTGTGGGGCGTTCGCCGGTCACCTGATGGAGGCCGGCCTCGGCCGCCTCGCGCCTGCGGGCGCGCAGCTTCGAGCGCGAGTGCGAGCGGCTGCGCCCGCTCGGGCGAGGCCTACGTGCTGCGCCGCTTCGGCGACGTCGCTCGGCCGCGCCGACGCCGAGGACGCGGTCGCCGAGGTGCTGATCCGCCTGCACCGCCGCGCTCGCGAAGGCCGCGCGCCCGACAACCTGCGCGCGGTGTTCTTCACCAGCGTCCGCAACGCGGCGATCGACCTGCTGCGCGCCCGCGCGGCGCGGCCGGCGACGGTGGCGCTGGAGGCGGCCGCCGACGGCGCCCGACGAGGGCGGCGGTGCCCGGCCGAGCGGGCCGAGAGCCACGAGGATGCGGTTCGTCTGCAGGAGGCGCTGGCGCGAATGCGCGGCAACTATCGCGAGACGATCCTCCTGCGCTTCGGCCTCGGCCTCAAGGTGCCGGAGATCGCCGCCCACTTCCAGATCAGCGAGGCGGCGGCGAAGAAGCGCGTGCTGCGTGCCGCCGCCCAGGTGCGCAAGCGGATGGCGTCGATCGACGCAGAGGAGTTCTGCCCGCAGATGCGCGAGCTCGCCCGTGCCTCGGCCTTCGAGCGTGAGGCAAGCGGCCTGGCTGAGCGAGTCCGAGGCCGAGGCCCTGCGCGCCCACTTCTCCCACTGCGGCTCCTGCCGCGCCTACCTCGTGCGGCTGCGCGGCGAGCTGCACGAGCTCGGCTCGAGCGCGCTCGCCGGCCTCCTGGCCAGCGGGCGCCTGGGGGGCAGGGTCGACGTCCTGCACCAGCTGGGCCACTGGGCCGGGGCGGCAGCCGACGGCGCCCAGGGCGCCGTCGGGAGGCTGCGCCACCTCGCCCTGCGCAGCGCGGCCCCATTCTCCTCCGGAGACGGTGCAGCGGGGATGGCGCTGGGGACCGGGCAGAAGATCGCCGCGGTCTGCGGAGCCGGCGCCGCGGCGACCGCCACTTGCCTGCTGAGCGGTGCGGTCGGCCCCGGCATCGGCGCCGCGTTGCATCCGAGCCACGCCGATCAGCGGCCGGCGGCGAAGGTGAAGAGGTTGTCTTCCTCCGACCTTACGCCCGCTCCCCTACTCAGCCAACCTCCCGCCGGCGCAGCGGCCGAAACGGCTCAGAGTGCTCCCACTGGATCGGAATCGAGGCACCAGGCGCCGTCGGAACCGACGCCAACCGCTCCCGCGCCGCCCCAGACCTCCGAAGCGGTGGGCGAAGCGAGCGCGCCGAGCGCACCCCCGAGCGAGTTCGGCATCGACGAAAGCTCCTCCTCTGGCTCCGGATCGGGGTCCGGCGCGAGCGCCGCCGAATCGCCGCCGCCGGCGCCGGAAGCTCCCGCATCGGGGGGCGGGAGCAGCGGCGCCGGCGGCGCCCGGTCGGGATCTGGCGCCTCGAGCGGCGGCGGCTCGGTCGGCTTTCACGGCTGAGGGGGTATCGAAGCTCGCCGCCCGCCCGTCTCGGGGGTGATGGCACGCAAGCGAGACGACGTCTTCATCATCGGCGCGGAGCCCCTGCCCTCCGAGGGCGCCGAGGCGCCCGAGGCCCGGCGGGAGGGCGAGCCGCGCAACGCCTTCGCCCCCGCGCCGCCCTCGCTCGAGGCCAGGGCGCCCCAGCCGCTGCGGCCGCGACGCTTCATGCGCCGAGCGCTCGTCGTCGGCCCGCTGAGCGCGATCGCGGCGGCGCTCGCCGTGATCGCGCTCAGCGGCGGTGGGGGCGGTCGCGGTTCCAGCTCGGCGCCGCCGAGCGCCGCGGAGCCGTTCGTCGAGGCTCCGGCTCCGCGGCTGGGACCGTCGCCCCGACCTCACCGGCCACGGCGCACGCCGGGCGCTGCGAGCAGGGATAGGCGCCTACGCAGACGATCGTCACGGCGCCCGCAAGGGCGGCGCCACCATCGCCGGCGCCCGGCCGCTGTCGAAGAAGCGCAAGCGGGCGCAGTCGCGCAGCCCACGGCGCTGTCGCCCTCCGCCCTTCTCCAAGCACCGGCGCCGCCCGTGCCGCCGAGCTCGGCGCCGCCGGCGCCCGAACCCGCGCTCGTCCCGAGCCCGCCATCGAGCGGCGTTGCCGCCTCCCAGCCCCGACCCGAGTTCAGCTTCGAGCGCTAGCGATGGCGGCCAGGGGCAACAGCAAGGCGGCTCGGCGCTGCGGCGGCGCGCGGCTGGCAGAGCGATCTGCGCCGCGCCCGCCTGCGCGCGGCGGCGCCGCGCTACCTGGCGACGCGCGGTGCTCCTGCGTCTTCGTCGCGCTCGGCCTGCGGGCGCTGTCTTCTGGCCGCCCGCAGCGCCCGCGCCGTCGCCCGCGATCGGCGGCGAGCGCCGACGCGCCCAGCGAGGACTTCGCCCTGCAGTTCGCCCGCGCCTACCTCACCTACGACGCCGCCCGCCCCGGCGCGCGCGCCCGGGCGCTGGCGCCGTTCCTCTCCGACCAGCTCTCGACTCCGGCGCCGGCTTCTTCGCCGCCGCGCGGCGCCCAGCGGGTGCTCTGGGCCGAGGTCGCCTCCGATCAGCGGGCGCTGGCCGGCGGCCGGGTGATCACCGTCGCCGCCGCGGTCTCCACCCAGCGCCTGCCGCTCTACCTGGCGGTCACGCGTGCGCCACGAGCGCGGCGCGGCCGCTGGCGCTGGTCGGCTATCCCGTCCTTCGTCGGCGCGCCCGCGGTCGATCCGACCGGCGCCGCCGCCGCCGCGCACGGCGGTCGACCGAACCCGGCGTCGTGCGAGGTCGTCGACCGCGTCCTGCGCAACTACCTGGCCGGCGCCGCGCCGAACCTGAAGGCCGACCTCGACCGCCGATGCGGCGGTGACGCTGCCGACCGTGCGCCTGCACGTGCAGAGCGTCGAGCAGGTCGTCTGGGTCGGCGGGCCCGGCTCGGGCGCGGTGCTGGCGACCGTCACCGCCGCCGACGCGCGCGGCGCCACCTACACGCTCACCTACGAACTGGGCATCGCCTACCGCGAGCGCCCCTACGTCGACTTCATCGAGGTCGTCCCGACCGACAGCTGACCCAACCACACGAGAGAGAGGTATGAGATGAAACGCAGAATCGCAATCATCGCTCGCCGGCGCCGCGCTGGCGCTGGCGGCTTTGGCGCCGCGCGCCGGCGCCGCCGGCGGGCCGCTGCCCTCGGCGCTCGGCGTCCGGCGCCGCAGGCGGCGGTGACCAAGTCGCTGGCCGGCGGCGGCGGCGGGCGGCAACGTCAGCGGCGCCGGCGACCGCCTCGGCGACCTGCTCGAGCGGCTGGGCGGTGCCGGTGCTCACCGTGCTCGCCGGCTGCCTGCTGGTCGGCGCGCTGGCCTCGCGCAACATCGGCGCCAGCGTCGGCATCGTCGTGATCACCCTGCTCGGCCTGATCTTCCTGCTCTGGCGCCCGCAGTCGATCGAGTCGCTTCGCCAAGGGCATCGCCGACGACGTCGTCTTCTGAGCTCGACTGCTTGGCGATGCCTGCTCGAGGGACCTCAGCCGCAAGGTGGTGCGCTCCTACCGGCTCGTCTTCCGCCGCCGCTGGCGGATCTTCCGCATCCAGGACTGGCGGATCCCGCTGCCGGGCGGCCTCGAGCTGCGGCTGCTCGGCTACTGGCTCGCCTCGCTCTGGCGCGATCGGCGCTGCTGGCGCCGCCTGCCGCTGTTCGGGCGCCGCTGCTCGGCGCCGCTGCCGGCCTCGCTGCGCCTGCTGGCGCTGCCGATCGCCGCCGCCTGGGCGCTCTCGCGCTGGGAGGTCGACGGGCGCAGCCCCCACCGGGCCCTGGCCGGCCTGCTCGCCTGGCGGCTGCGCCCGCGATCCTCGCCGGCTCTGCGCCGCTGTCCGCGCCGGGGCAGCGTGCTGGCGCCGCTGCGGCGAGCTGGCGATCGGCGCCCGACCTGCGCGGCGCCGAGCTATCCGCGCGGGCGCCTCGTCGGGCCCGGCGCGGCTGCTGCTGCGCTATCCCGGTCGCGGTCGAGCTGGAGCGGGTGCCGCGCGGCAGCGGGGCGCCGGGCGCGAGCAGCGATGGCGTCGGCGCGGCGCTGGCGGCTGCGCGCCGGCCGGCGCGCCGCCGCTTGCACAACGGCAAGACGCTGGAGGTCCCCGCCGGGCCGGACGGTGGTCTTCGAGTGAGGCCGCCCCACTACTTCTTCTGGGGCAACCTGGTCCTGCGCACGCCGAGCGACGCCTGGGCGGTCTACGAGCTCGAGGGCCACAGCTACCCGGGCCTCTCCGAGTCGCGCAAGATCGAGGTGGGCGAGCGCCTCGAGGCGCTCGCCTACACGATCGAGTCCGACTTCCAGATCCTGCGCGTCGCCCGCGCCTTCGACGCCGAGGCCTACGTGCGCCGGGCGCTCTCGACGCTCGACCCGCGCCACGGCCACCGCGAGCGCTTCGAGCGCCACCTCGCCGAGCACCGCGCCGAGTTCGAGCGCGCGCGAGGCGCTGCGCCCGGAGATCTACCTCGCCGTGCGCCTTGAAGCCGCCGGCGGCGCCGGCCCGCTCGGCGGCCTGCTCGACGGCGCCGCGGCGCTGTGGCGCGCGCTCGCCGCGCGCGCTCGGCTATCGAGGAGGCCGCGGGCATCGGCGCAGAGCAGATCGCCGCCCTGCGCCGCGCCGAGGAGGAGGTCTACGAGCGGGTGCTCGGCTACCTGGAGTGCGCGCCGGGTCGGCCCGCGCGGCTGGCGGCCCTGATCCGCCGCGCCTACACCCGCGGGCTCGGCGAGCCCGACCCCGACGAGAGCTTCGCGCCGCAGGCGCTCTAGCTTCCTCGACCCCGGCGGCGAGGAGCGCTTTCGAGCCCTACGGCTACGACCTGCTGCGCCTGCACGAGAGCCGGGTCGACGGTCGGCCGGCGCTCGCTGATCGATCGACTCCGAGCGCGGCCGCGCCCACCAGGCGCTGCTGGTGCTCGGCGCGATGCCCGAGGAGGCGATCGTGCCCGGCCCCGCGGCGGAGCTGATGTTCGCGCCGCTGGAGCTCGGCTTCGGCGTCGACGCGACGCTCTCGGTCGAGTTCCTCGCCAACCGCGAGGCGCGCACGCCAGGTGGCCAAGCGCAAAGTCGACGCCGACCAGATCGCCCGCGAGGAGGAAGCCGGCGATCACGGCCCCTCGGTCGAGGGCGCCGAGCGCCCGCCAGCCGCCCGCGAGCTGGAGGCGCGTGCTCGGCGGCGGCGACCGCCCGCCGCTCTTGCGCTCGGCGCTGCTGCTCTCGCGTCGCCGGCCGCGACGAGGAGGAGCTGGAGGAGCGGGTCGAGCGCCTGCGCGAGTCAGCTACGGGCGGGTGCAGCTGCACCGCCCCGGCGGCGAGCAGCACCGCCTCTTCCTCGCCTCGCTGCCGGCGACGACGCTTCCCGCTGCCCGAGTACAAGGAGCACCTGCTGCCCGACCAGCTCGGGGCGATGGTGCCGCACGCGATCAGCCACGCCGGCTCGCGGATCGGCCCCTACATCGGCTACACGCTGACCGGCTCGCGCTCGCCGGTCCAGTTCGACCTCGCCGAGGCCTGCCAGCAAAACCGCCCGCCGACCTGCCTGCTTGGCCGGCAGCCTCGGCTCGGGCAAGACGATCTTCCTCGAGCTGGCGGTCTGGCAGGCCTTCCTGCAGGGCTCGGGGCCGATCGTCGACATCGACCCCAAGGGCGATCACCGCCTCGAGCGCGCTGCCCGGGCGTCGCAGGGCCGGATCGAGACGATCGAGCTCTCCGGCGAGGAGCGCTACCGCGGCCTGCTCGACCCGATGCGGGTCGGCGCCGAGGAGACCCGCGAGGACCTCACCTACAACTTCCTCGTCTCGATCCTGCCGGCGCCGGTCAAGCCCGAGTGGCAGACCGCAGCTGCGCCTCGCGGTCTCCGAGGCCGCCGCGGCCGGCGCGCGCAGCTGCGCCGAGGTGCTCGCGCGCCTCGCCGCCTCGCGCGAGCGCCGAGGCGGCGGAGGCCGCCCGCGCGATCGAGGTGCACGGCTCGAGCGGCCTCGCCAAGCTCGGCCTCGGCACCGCGCGAGACCGAGCTGGCCGAGGTCGGCGACGCCCAGGTGGTCTCGCTGCGGATCCGCAACCTCACCCTGCCGCTGGCCGGCACCGCGCGCTCGGAGCTGCTCGAGGAGGAGCGCACGAGCCTCGCCGTCCTGCGCCTGCTCGCCGCCTACGCGCTGCGGCTCTGCGCCTCCGACACCGACCCGCCACTCGGTGCTGGCGATGGACGAGGCCTGGGCGCTCACCTCCGACACCCAGGGCCGGGCGCTGCTCGAGCGGATCAGCCGCCTCGGCCGCAGCCAGAACATCACCCCGATCCTCGCCACCCAGATGCTCGGCGACGCCGCCGAGCTGGAGCCGCTGGTCGGGGCCCTCTTCGCCTTCGGGGTGGAGACCGAGGCCGAGGCGCGCCGGGCGCTGGAGCTGCTGCGCCTCGACCCCGACGATGAGGCGGCGATCCAGCGCCTGCTCGGCTACCGGGCGGGGCGCTGCTACCTGCGCGACTTCGACGGCCAGGTGGCGCCGATCCAGATCGACCCGCCGCGCCTGGCTGCTCGGCGAGCTCGACACGACGCCCGCCGCGGGCGGAGGCGACGCTGCCGCGCGCCGCCTCGGCCGAGGATGCCGAGGCGAGCGATGCGACCGCCGCGTAAGGCGGCGCTCGCGCGGCGCTGGCATCGCGCTCGCCGCTGGCGCTCGCGCTCTGCTCGGCGGCGCCTGCGCCGGCGCGCCCGCCGCAGGCGGCGGCCGAAGGCGCCGGCGCCGCCGCGCCCACCGAGCCAAGCCCGCCGCCGGCCAGCACAAGGCGCCGGCGAAGGCCGAAGCCGAAGCCGAAGCGCCGCAGCTGACCTCGCCCGCACAGGTCGAGCGCCGGCAACCGCCGCGCGAGACCTCGGCGTCGGGCGGCCAGGTCGACCCGCTCGTCGGGCCTCGGCATCCGCAATCCGGTCTGCGACCAGCTCGGCCAGATCCGCGACCGCCAGACCCGCCTCAGCCTGCGAAGCCAGCGGCACGCCGGAGGGCAACTACCCGGCCTCCAACTACGGCTTCGACATCTTCATCACGACCGGCGTCACCCACCCGGTCGGCGACATTCACTACGGCCTTCGCGACGTCCTCAACGGCATCTGGCTCGGGCTGATCTTCGTCTTGAAGCTGATCCTCGCGCTGCTCGGCCTCGCCTTCGGCCTCAACCCCTTCGCCGAAGGGCAGACGATGAGCCAGATCTCCGCCGCGCTCGGGCGCCTCTATGAGCGCGATCACCGACCCCTGGCTCTCGACCCTGATCGTCTGCGGCGGGATCTGGTTCGCCTACAAGGGCCTGCTGCGCCGCGAGGTCGGCGGCGGGCGTGGCCGGCACCCTGGCGGCGATCGCGATGCTGGTCGTCGGCCTCTGGGTGGTCCACCAGCCGCGCGAATCGGTCGGCCGCCTCGCCGGCCTCTCCGACGAAGTCGCGCTGGGGGTGATCAGCGCCCCGCAGTCGGGGTCGGTGGCGCGGCCCGCCGGCAGCTACGCCGAAGCGATGTCGCGGACCTGGTCGCGGCTGGTCGAGGTGCCCTTCGCCGGCCTCGACTTCTCCGACGTCGGCTGGGCGCTCGGCCCGCCGCCGCCCGAAGCGGTGCAGAGGGCCGACGAAAAGTTCTGCGACGACGTCGGCGCCCTGGCCCTGCTCGCCGCTCCTCGCTCAGCTACGGCAGCGAAGAAGCAAAGGAAGCCTGCGCAGCGTTCGCCCGCAAGCGCTACGGGCGCCCGAAGCCGGGTGATCGACCTCTACCTGCGCTCCTCGCCGGGCAGCCCGGCCCGCGAAGCGCTCTGGGACTACTTCGACGGCGACGAACGCTACAAGGCCAAGGTCGCCGCCCAGGGCGGCGACGGCGTCCTCACGCGGCTCTCGATGCTGGCCCTGTTCGCGCTCGGCCTGCTCGGCGCGATCCTGCTCTTGGCCTGGCTGGCGATCCGCCTCTTCACCCAGGCGGCGATCGCCTTCGTCGCTGCTCTTGGCGGCGCCCTTCGCCCTCTTCTTCCCGCTGCTCGGCGACTCCGGCCGGCGCGCCTTCAAGACCTGGGGGCTGACGCTGCTCGGGCGCGATCGCTCGCCAAGGTGATCTACGCCGCCTTCCTCTCGGTCGTCCTGCTCGGGATCGCGATCCTCGGTCACCTCGGCGGCTCGGGGGTCGGCGACCGGCTTCCTGCTCTCCTGCCGCCTTCGCCTGGTCGGTCTTCCTCAAGCGCGCCGAGCTGGTCGGCTGGCTCAGCATCGGCGAGGCCGACGGCCATGCCCGCTACGGGGTCGGGCCGAGCATCGCCGCCTTCGCGATCGCCAGGCGCCTCAAGCGCACGACGACAGGCACCGTCGCCGGTGCCGCTCGCCGAACCGCGCACTGGTACCGCACCCGGGAAGGCGAGGGCGGAGCGGCGACCCGGGCCACCGCAGAGGACTCGCTGCGCGGCCGCGCTCGCGCCCTCGCCGATACGCGCTATCGCGAAGCGCGCCGCACCGTGACCGAGTTCGAGGCCAGGCACGGCAGGCCGAGTTCGCGCACCTCCCCCAAAGCCGAGGCCGGCGAGGTGGCGGGAGCCTCGGCAAGAGTCGGGCAGGCCCTCGCGAGGAGCGGGCCAAGCCCCGCCGAGCGGTCCCGCTATGAGGCTGCCAGGGGGCTGATCGGCCGCGCCGAGCGAAACCAGAGCCGCGACGGCGAGCGCTGGTCAGAGCGCGACATCGAGCGCTTCGGCGCAGCCGACCGCGAGCTCCTGCGCTCCTCGCGCGATCCCGCCGATCACGCCCATCGCATCGGGATGCAGCGGGCCGAGTTCGAGGCGCTGCAGGGCCCCGAGCGCGAGCGCGCCGTCGAGCGGATCGAGGCCGAGACAAAGCGCGACCGCCGCCGGCTCGAGGTCGCCTCCGAGGTTCCGGGGCGGATCGCCGGGCGCGGCCGCCAGGCGGCCGAGGGCGCCCGCCAGCGGATCGAGGGCAGCGCCAGCGAGCGCCGCGAGCACCTGAGGCGCCTGCGCCGCGAGCGTCGCGCCAGCGGGCCGCCCGCCCGCCGCAGCCTCTCGCGCGGGGCCTGAGCGATGTCGGGCGCCGGGCGCCGCCGCGCCGCACTCTTCCTCCTCGCCTGCGGGGCTTTGATCGCCGCCGCCTTCGCTTTCACCGCCGCTCCTCAGCGCGGCGCCCCGCCGAGGGCCCGCCACGCGGCGCCCGACTTGCGCCTGCCGCCCCTCGCTCGCAGAGCAGAGGCCCGGGCCGAGCGGCTGGCCGGCGGCCTGCGCCGTTCGGCCCGCCGCTTCCTCGCCGCCTTCTTTCGCTACGAGGTGGGGGAGGGAGGGCGCGCGCTCGCCGCCGCCCTGCGGACGCGGGCGACGCCCGCCTTCGCCCACGAGCTGCTCGCGCCCCCGCGAGCACCCTCACCCGGCGGCTACCCATCCCCGGCTCGATTGCACACCCTCCAGGTGGCCTTCCTTTCGCCAGGGGGCAACCGGGCGCTGCTTACCGGCAGCGCCCGCCGCGGCGGCGTCGAGGAGCAGTTCTCCTTCCTCTTCGAGCGCCACGGCTCGCTCTGGCTGGCAAGTGGCCCGGGACAATGAGCGGGGAGCGGCGCAGTGGTGCGGCGGGCGAGTTCGCCGCACGCACCGCCCTGCTCGCCGCACGCCGTGCACTCCGCGCTCTCGCCGGCTGGAAGATCGCCCTCGCTGCGGCAGCGGTCCTGCTGCCGATGCTCCTCTTCGCCGGCCTCTTCCTCGCCTCCAGCGGCTCGGCCCTTGGCGGCGGCGAGGGCTCGATCTGCACCGTTCAGGGCAAGGGCGGCGGCGAAATCCCGGCCGAATACGTGCCCTGGCTGCAGAAGGCGGCGACCCAGTACAAGCTCGGCCCGCGCGGGTTCGCCATCGTCGCCGCGATCCACGAGGTCGAGTCGGACTTCGGCCGCTCGTCGCTGCCGGGGGTTCATTCCGGTACCAACTCGGCCGGCGCAGCCGGCCCCGGCCAGTTCCTCTCCTCGACCTGGGAAACCTACGGCGTCGATGCCGACGGCGACGGGCGCCGCGACATCTACAGCGTCCCCGACTCGGTCTTCGCCACCGCCAACTACCTGCACGCCTCCGGTGCGCCGGGCGACTGGCGGGGCGCGATCTTCGAATACAACCACGCCGATTGGTACGTCGAAGAGGTGCTCGAAGCCGCGGCCGGCTTCGGCACCGAACTCGTCTGCGAAGCGGCAGGGAGCGAAGAATTCGGCGACGCCGCGCCGCGCTCGCCCGAACGGGTCGATCTGGTCGCCCGCTGGATCGAAGCCCAGCGCATCCACTACTGCTGGGGCGGCGGCCACGCGGCCAAGCCCGGCCCCTCTGCGGGCAGCGGCGAATTCTGCGGCGCGGGCGTCAAGGGCCTCGACTGCTCGGGCGCGGTTCGCTGGCTGCTCGTCCTCTCCGGCTTCCCCGACCCAGGTGGCCTGGCCTCCAACGAGCTCGGCGCCCGCTACCCGTCGGGGCCGGGGAGCGACGTGACGATCTGGTCCAACGTCGACCACGTCTTCGTCACGATCGACGGCCGCGACTGGGGGACCTCCAGCGCTAACTTCGCCAACGGCCCCGGCTTCGGCGCACAGTCGCGCGCCGGCTTCCTGGCGAGCCATCCGCCGGGTCTCTAGCTTGCCGGGAGGGGGATCGCGCCTTCGCCATCCTCGGCGAGGCCGCGCAGGGTCGCCCGCCCCTCGGCGAGGCAGCGGTTCACCTTCGTCCAGCTCCAGCCGCAGATCTCGCCGATCTCCGCGTAGGTGTAGCCGAGGGCTAGGAGCGCCAGCGCCCGGCGCTGGTCGGGCTTCAGCGCCGCCAGGTCGCGGCGCAGGCGCGCCGCCTGTTCGGCGACCTCGCAGAGCTCCTGCGGCGGGCGGCCCGGCCCGGCAGCGGCGCGTTCCAGCCGAAGGGGGCCGACCGGGCGAGCCCGTCTGCGCCGCTGGCCGTAGAGCGCCCAGCAGCGCCGCTTCAGGGTCAGGGTCAGCCAGGGCAAAGGCGGTGCCTCCCCGGCCGGGTCGAAGTGGTCGATGAAGAGGATGAAGGCGTCTTGCAGCGCCTCCTCGGCATCGTCGCGGTCCTCGCTGTTGCGGCGCGCGATCGCCAGCAGGCGAGGGCGATGCTCGGCGTAGAGGCGCTCGGCGAGCGCCTCGGCGCTGGCGCGACCCGCCTCGGCAGGCGCCGATATCCCGCTTGGCATTGGGGACCTCCCTCCGTCGCTGGCTTGAGGGAGGCCGCGATGCGCCGGCCAGGCGATCCCGGAACCCGAGCCCTGGCTCGGGCCGCGAGGAGCCCTCTGCGCGCAGAGGGCTTGCAGGGATCGCCGCCGGCGCGATCATTCGCGGCCTTCGAGCCAGCGACGGAGGAGCGGGACAACCAGTCGGGACGATCTGCTGGCGCCGCGCGGGAACGGGCACACGAGGCTCGACGCTGGGCGTGCGGCGTCGCTCAGTGTGGCACGCAAGCGTGCCTTCGCTTTGCCTATGCACGCCCAGCCAGAGTCAAGCCCGATGCCCGCTGCCGGCGGTCCTCCCGACGCGGAGGGTGCGCGCCGGCGCGCCCTGCTGCTGCTCTCCGAACAGGCGGCGATCCCGCTCGACCAGCTGGCCCGCTTCCTCGGCGGCGGGCTGGAGGAGGCGGTGCGCATCGCCCAGCGCCTCGAAGAGGACGGCTTGGTCAAGACGCGGCGCTTCCTGGTCCGCGACTACCCCTGGCTGTGGCTCACCGGCGGCGGCGCTCGTCTGGCCGGCACCGGATTCCCGGCCGCTGCCCCCGACGTCGCGATGCTCGCCCACCGCCGCGCCGTCAACGACGCCCGGCTCTACCTGGCGCAGCGGGCGCCTGCCGGGCGCTGGGTCTGCGAGCGAGCGGTCTTCCGCCAGCGCGACCCTGAAGACCATCTGCCCGATGCGGTTTTCGAGATCGGCGGCGAGCGCCACGCGATCGAGGCCGAGCTGTCGAGCAAACGCGACAGCGAGATCCACCGCATCGTCGCCGAACACAGCAACCGCTACGACGCCGTCCTCTACTTCTGCGGCCCCTACCCCTACCGCTTGCTGAAGCGAGTGCAGGCCGAGGGCCGCTGGCCGAAGCTCGTCGTCCGCCGCGTTCCGGAGGGCGAGCCGTGCTGAGGCGCCGCCGACCCCCGCGCCCTTCGGCGCCGCGCGGCCCCGGAGGGGCGATCCTCGGCCGTCGCCTCGCCGGCGAGCGGGCGCTGCCGCTGATCGGCCCGGACGTCCTGCTGGCCCTTCGAGCAGATGGCGCCGCCACGCCGTGATCCTCGGCGCCTCGCGGCTCGGGCAAGACCGAGACCTCGATGCGGATCGCCCACCAGGTCGCCACCCAGACCGATGCCCCGGTCTTCTATCTCGACGCCAAGGGCGATCGCCCCGCGGCGGAGCGCTTCTGCGCGCTGATGCGCGCGGCGGGGCGGCGGGTCCGGGTCTTCCCCAACGAGCCCTTCGACGCCTGGCGCGGGGACTGGCGGGCGATCGTCAACCGCCTGCTGGAGGTGATCGAGTTCGTCCCCGAGGGGCCGGCCGCCTACTACCGCGACATCGCCAAGACCGCGCTGCAGCTCGCCTGCAACCACCCCGATGGCCCGCCTCGGTCGAGCGCCGAGCTGCTCGGCCGCCTCGACTACGAGCTGCTGCTGAACGCCCACGGGCCATCCACCGCGGTGCTTTCGTTGCCGCGCGACAAAGTCAGCCAGGTGCGCCTGCGCTATGAGGCCTTCTTCGGCCAGATGGGCGCGCGCGCTGGACGGCGATTGGTCCTTCGAGGACGCCGACGCCGCCTACTTCCTGCTCGACTCGGTCGCGCTCGGCGAGGACACCGCCGGCGCCGCCTGCCTGCTCTTCGCCGACTTCGCCCACTACTTCACGATGCGCAAGCCGCGCGAGCGCTTCTGCCTGCTCTTCGCCGATGAGTTCTCGGCGATCGCCGGCGCCAGCGACATCGCGATGAAGGTCGAGCAGGCCCGCAGCTTCAACACCGGCCTGGTCCTGGTCCCGCAGACGCCGTCTGGGATGGGGCCGCGCACCCAGCGCGACCGCATCCTCGGCTCGGTCGAGACGCTGATCGTCCACGCGATCAACGAGCCCGAGGAGATCGCCGCGCTGGCCGGCACCAGGCGGGTCGGTCGAGCTGACCCACCGCTACGAGGAGGGCGTCTACGCGAGCACGAGGGCTTCGCCCGCGCCGAGGAGCGCCCCGAAGGTCGACCCCGACGGGATGCGCGAGCTGGGCACGGGAACGGCCTGGGTGATCCGCCGCGGGCGGGCGACGAAGGTCGCGGTCGCGCGGGCGCCCTCGGCGGAGCGGGCTGCGCTGCCCGAGGCCGAGTCGCTCGACCGCCCGCACGAGCCGGTCGAGGTCGCGGCGCCGAAGGAGATCGCCTACCTCGACGAGGAGGAGTGAGGCGATCGCGATGGCCCAGGTCGCTCCCAGCCCCTCGATCGGGCACAAGCGCGAAGGCAAGCTCGGTGGCGGGCCGGGCGCGCGCCAGCGGGCCGTGCTGCGCATGCTCGAGCCTTGGGAGTTCGAGCTGCTGCGGCTGGTCGCCGAACAGCAGGCGATCCCCTTCGACCAGCTCGCCCGCTTCCTCGGCTGCGAGGAGGCGCAGGCGGCGCGGGTCGCCAAGCACCTCTTCAAGTCGGGCTTCGCCGACTACGGCCGCTTCTTGCACGACGAGCCGCCCTGGGTCTGGCTCAGCGGCCGGGGAGTTCGCCTCTCCGGCACGGGCTTTGGGCACCGGCTGCCGAAGGTCGGCGCGATGGCGCGGATGCGCGCAGTCAACGAGGTCCGCCTGTACATCGCCCGCCGCGCCCCCGAGGCGCGCTGGGTCTGCGGGCGCAGCGTCGTCCGCGAACAGGGCAAACACGGCTACCGGCCAAACGCCGTGGTCGAGATCCGCCGCGAGCGCCACGCGATCCTCGTCAAGCGCCGCGCCCGCAAGCCCGACCGCGTGCGCGAGGTCGTCGAGACCCACATGGCCCGCCACGACGCCGTGGTCGCCTTCGCCGCTCCCGCTCCGCGCAAGCAGCTCGAGCGCCTGGCCGCCGAACACCACTGGCCGAAGCTGGTGATCCGCGACATCCCGGGGCCGCCATGAGCCGCAGAGCCGCCCCCAGAGCCAAAAACGCCCCGCACAGCCGCCAAGGTGCTTGCGCCTGCCGCACCCCTGCCGTACAATCCACCGGGCAAGGGACCGGGCCGCCGGCAAGGCCCCGCAGCAGTGCACTAGGGAGATTTCGCACCGTTTTTCGGCCGCTTCTGGCCCGGTACGCCACACCCGCCCACCGTCCGGGCCCGCTTTTCGCTGCCCGGCCTCGAACCTCCGTCTGGCGCGCTCGGCCGATGTCGCCACCCCATAGCGCTATCCTCTACCCACGATGACTGCCACCGCCACCATCCGCGTCCCCCGCGAGACCCGCGACCGCCTCGCCGCCCGCGCCCGCGAGCGCGGCGTCTCGCTCTCCTCACTGCTCACCGAGTTCGCCCGGCGCGCCGAGCGGGCCGAGGCTCTGCGCTCTGAGCGCGAGGCGACTCGCGCCGAGGCAGACGATCCGACTGCTTTGGCCGAGATCGGGCTATGGGAGGCGACGCTGGGTGACGGGATCGACTGAACCGCGCCGCGGCGAGATTTGGCTCGTCTCCCTCGGCGCCGCCCGCCGCGGCGAGCCGGGCAAGAACCGGCCCGCGATAGTCGTCTCCGTCGACGATCTGCTCGCCGGGGCCGACCACGAGCTGATCGTCGTCGTCCCGCTCTCCAGCTCCCTTCCCCCCTCGGCGCTGCGACCTCGGCTCGGTCCCGAGTCCGGAATCGACGCCGATAGCGTTGCGATTCCCCGCGGGATTCGCGGGGTCGCCCGCCGTCGCCTCCTGCGTCGCCTCGGCGAGGTGAGTACCGAAACGCTTGCGGAGGTCGAGGCCTCGCTCGGAACCGTTCTCGGTCTCGAGCAACCGGCAGCATCTTCGGCGTAGTGCCGCGCCTATGGCACCGGCGCTGTCATAGGCTCCGACGTCGTGGCCGACCCCAAGCAGAAGGCCCGCGCCGCACTGCGAAAGGCGCAGGCCGAGTTCGAGCGTGCCCAGGACCGACGCGAGCAAGCCAGCGCTGTGCGCCGCGAGATCTTCGAGCGGCCCGCTAGACAGCGAGCGTCGGCTCGCGCTCCGCGCGAGCCGCGTGGAACTCCGTCACCCAGTCTCGTGGCACGAACGTCGGCCGGTCCCGCTTGCTCCTGACGTGATCGGCCAGCCACAGGAGGACCAGTACGACCGTCAAGGCTGCGCCGCTCACGGTTGGGGGCCGCGCCACGACGCCCGATCCATCCGCGAAGACGATCGCCATCGGCTTGCGCTCGCCGATGGCGTTCGAGATCAGCTTTGAGGCATCAGGCGAATCGGCTGGGATCAGCACGGTCCCGTCCGGGTAGCGCTCATCGCTTTCGGGATCGAGGGCGATTTGTCCCAAGAGATCGAAAGCGGCATCGGTGCCGGGGGTGTTCTTGCTGCGGGCTAGTTTCTCCATGATTCGATTATCGCTTCCCAGTGAGCCTTGAGGTGGTCGATTGCGGCCGGGATGGCCTCATTCACCGTACCCGCGTGGAACGCGGACTCTGGCTGCTTTCCGCCCTTCCGAGTGTAGCGGTGCATGTGGTGGCTTCCCAGATGGTTGTCGTAGACGCGGATGGTCTGCCAGGCACCGTCCTCGAAGGCTAGGAGAACCACCGAGTAGCGCTCGATCGGCCGACCGGATTGGCTGAATCGCACGAGGACTCCTTCGACGATCCCGACGTCTATTGTCCGCTCGTAGGCCACGGCGCCCAGCCTCACACGCTGGCCGGACGGCGACGAAGCGAGCCTCTTCGGCGACTCCGTGCGGGCCTGCGTTGCGCCGCTACCTCTCCAGCTCCTCCGATAACTTCGTCAGCTCGCTGATCGAGACGTCTAGCTCGCTGGCGAGTGCTTCAACCGTGTCCCACCTCGGGTAGGTGCGCCCCCGCTCCATTGCTCCGAGCGTGCCCGCAGACACACCAGCCGCCACCGCCAAGGCCTCCTGACTGAGCCCGCGTGACTAAATGTCGCCCCATTCAGCGCGCCGAAGCTAGGGTGTCGGGTGCGCTGATCTGCCAGCGCACGCCCGGACCGAACTCCAGCACGACGCCGCTCGGCGCGATTACTTCCCAGCACGGCGGGTCGTCCTCCGCCTCGCGCGCGGTGGGCTTCACATCCAGGACGGAGCCGCCCGAGAGCCTGCACCGCAGCTCTCCGGACTCCTCGTCGATGTCCGCGTCCTCGATCGACCGTCCAACCAACTCCGACGGATCGGATGGCGACCACTCGGCGTCCTGCGTGGCGAGACGCCACAGCTCCCCGGCCGAGTCCTTGATCTCGACGTGAAGAACCTCCGGGTAGACAATCCGAGCATTGACAATCGGCCCGCGCATAGAGCGCAAGACGTTGAGCGGCGAAGCGTCGAGCATTACTGCGGTTGCCATTGGGCCTTCCATTGTCGCAGCCAGGCCAGCAGTTCTCCATAGCTCATGTCGCGCTGCACGTTCCCGGACTTCTTCTCGGCATGCAGCATCTCGCTCGCCTCATAGCGCTCCTGCACCGTCAGCCCAGCCTCCCTGCAAGCTTGCCGGAACTGCTTGATGTCGCGCTTACGGGTCAAACCGCGGCGAGTGTATGGGGCGGCGTCGGCGAATAGCCTTCGCTGGGATGCCCGACAACATGGAGAAAGCGCGGCGCCGCGCGCAGGAGGCGCTGCGCTCGCTGAAGGTCGAGCGCGAGATCGCCGATTACGATCGGGTTCAACCGGTGTCGCGCGCCGCGGCGAAGAACCTTCTCGCCCAAGCGAAGGCGGTGCTTGAGTTCTTTGAGTCCATCGGGTCGACGATGCCGACACCCGCGCCTTCTTCGCGCTTGTCGCGCTCAAGGTCAAGGCGTAGCGCCTTTGCTCTCCAGCTTCTCCGGCAGCTTCGCCCAGCTCGCGTTCTCCGAATAGTCTCCGCGACATCCCGGGGCCTCCCAAACCCGCTCCCGGAGCCGAATCCGCTTGACGCCGAGCGGCGCCTCCGCTACCCTGACCCTCCGCGTTGGGTGCCAGCATGGCTCCACCGCGAAGTGGACAGGGAGAGTTCCGAGCTGCACGGGCGGCGAGCGAGCCGCCAGACCGCGCTTCCTGTGGGAGTCGCGCCATTCGCCCTGCCCGCTTCACGTTCGGTCCTTCCTGCGCCCGCTCGGAGTAACGTAGCGCGCATCGCGCTACACTAGACACCATGGCCTCCGCCTCTCAGCCGCTTTCGCTCCGTCTCGGTGCCGACGGTCGGCGCGCCCTGGAAGACATCGCCCGCAAGCGCGGCGTCACCCGCGCCGAGGCGGCTCGCCAAGCGATCGCCGAGACCGCCGAGCGCGAGCGCCGCCGCTCCGGCCTGGCCGCCGAGGTCGCTCGCTTGGTGGCCGATCCGGCTGACCGAGCCGCCCGCGAACGGGTCGCCGCCGACATGGATGCCGTCGCCGCCGACTGGCCCGAGTGACGCGCGGCGACGTCTACCGGGTGCGGCTGCCGAAACGAGGCGGCCGCGAGCAGCACGGCCCCCGCTACGCGGTCATCGTGCAGGCCGACGAGCTGCTCGAGCTCTCGACCGTGCTCGTCGCCCCCACCTCGCGCAGCGTGCTGCCGGCGAGCTTCCGGCCGCAGGTCGAGATCGCCGCCGAGCCCACCCGGGTGATGGTCGAGCAGCTGCGCGCCCTCGACGTGCAGCGGCTCGACGAGTTCGCGGGGCGCCTCGGCCCCGGCGAGATGAGCGACGTCGACGAGGCGCTGTCTCTCGTCCTAGCGCTTCGCTGACGCAGCTCACAGGAGGAGGAATAGTCTCCGCGACGTGGCGAGCGACCCCACGTAAAAGGCCAACGGCGCGCTGCGCAAGGCCCAGGCCGAGTTCGAGCGCGCCTGGGGCGCGCTCAGCGTGAACTGGCAAAGGCAGGTGTGACCCGCCGGGAGAGGTTCGAGCAGGCGCAGACTGAGTAGGTTGACTCACGGCCACGGTGACCACGTGAAGCTCAGGAGTGACGGAGTTCGCTGCTAGCCTCAGGCGCATGGCTACGCACACGAGAGCGGACCTTGACGATCTACGCGCCAGGATCCTCGAGTCAGTCCAGGGTCTCGTCGGCAAGGACGCCGATGTCGATGTCGGCTGGCTCGACGAGTCCACTGACCAGGAAGAGGTTCTCGTTCAGGTCACCCTCGCCGATCCCGGAGAGGACACCTGGGATCAGGACGTGACCAACGCGATCCGCACCGCGGTTCGCACGGCTACCGCTGAAGTCATACCCTCGGTTGTCGCCACCACTCGCCTCGTCTCCTCCGGAGACGATGGCTAAGGGTAAGCCGGCCGATCCGCTCGATCCCGTCTTCCTGATCGAACACGCCGAGCGGCTGACGACGAGCGAGGGCCGTGGGCGCCCGCCGACGATCGACAGCCGTCGCGCCGCATCCGCCGCCTACTACTCGGCTTACCACGCAGCGACGAGGGGCATCGCTCAGTTCCTCTTCGGCGATAGCTGGCTGCCGGGTGTGCGCTGGCTCTCGCATCGCGCTGTGATCGACGCGACCGGGCTGGTGTCGCGTCTCGGGCCCGCCGAAGCGCCCGATCCGGGTTCCGCGCCCGATCAGGTCCGGGCGCGGGCTGTATGGTCGATCTTCCAGGAAGCCGGAGGCGCCGGGCCTGACCTGCTCGACGTGATGGAGGCGCTGCGCTCGCTGAAGGTCGAGCGCGAGATCGCCGATTACGATCGGGTTCAGCCGGTGTCGCGCGCGGCGGCGAAGAACCTTCTCGCCCAAGCGAAGGCGGTGCTTGAGTTCTTCGAGTCCAGTCGGGTCGACGATGCCGACACCCGCGCCTTCTTCGCGCTTGTCGCGCTCAAGGTCAAGGCGTAGCGCCTTTGCTCTCCAACCTCTCCGCCGCCTTCGCCAGTGCTGAAACGGAGACGCCGAGCGCCGCGGCTATCCCGCGCACGGTGTGCCAGGTCGGATTGGCTTCGCCGCGCTCGATCAGAGAGAGGGTGTTGAAAGTCACTCTGGCGTTGGGTGCGAGGGTCCGCAAGCTGATCTCTTGCTTTTCGCGTAGCTCGCGGATCGCCTTGCCGAGGGCCGGCTGTGGATGCGGCGTATTTCGCGTCACGATATGTATCGACAGGTGCTAGGCTTCAAGCCCTAAACATAAGTGGGGCCGCGCGCTGGAGACGCCGGCCCCGTGGCGACCGGCACAGGTATCCCAGGCCGGCCGCAGCGGGAACGGTATCGACGCGCCGGCCTCAGCAAGCGGCGACCCGACGTGGTTGCACACGACGGGCCGCCTGACCACAAGGAGGCGCACCTCCCCATGGCTGAACGCAACCCTACGGATCGCGAGGATCGCGATCCGACTTCCCTCACCGCCGAGGACCGCAAGCTCCAGCGCGCCGTTCTCGCACTCGTCCTCGACCGGCACCCGGCCCAGCTCACCTTCGTCGAGCTGGGCCTGGAGATCAACAAGGACCCCGAGGAGCGCGGCGAAGCCGAGGCCTTCGCCCGCGCGGTACGCGACCTCGTCCTCGCCGGCCTGCTCGAATGCCCCGGCGCCCACGTCGTGCCGACCCGCGCCGCGCTTCGCTTCCACCGCCTGGAGGAGGACTGATGAAGGGCTCCGGGGCGCTCGCCCACCGCTTCGGTGAGAACCTTCGCGCCGCCCGCAAGGAAACCGGCCTCTCCCAGGAAGCGGTCGGCCTGTGCGCCGGCCTGCACCGCACCGAGGTCGGCCTCCTGGAGCGCGGCGCCCGCGTCCCCCGCATCGACACCGTGCTCAAGCTCGCCGCGGCCATCGGCGTCCGCGTCGACTCGCCGCTATTCACCGGCATCTCCTGGAGCGCGGGCACGACGAGCACGACGCCGGGCGCCTTCGCCTTCGCTTCCTCCGAGGAGGAGGCGGCTCCCGATGCCTGACTCGATCGCGCTCCGCTTCGGCGCCAACCTCTCCCGCGCCCGCAAGCGCGCCGGCCTCTCCCAAGAAGAGCTCGCCTTCCTCGCCGGCCTTCACCGCGTCACGCCCAGCTTGGTCGAGCGCGGCGAACGCACCCCGCGGATTGACACCGCGGCCAAGCTCGCGGGCGCCCTGGAGATCCCTGTCGAGGCGCTGTTCGAGGGCATCGCCTGGAGGCCGCCCCCCGTCACCTCGGGCGGCTTCGACATCTCTCCGGGCGGCGGCGGGTCCGAGGGCGGTTCCGATGCCTAGCCCATCGGCGTCGATCGCCGCCCGCTTCGGCGACAACCTCGCTCGCGAGCGCAGGCGCGCCGCCCTCTCCCAGGAAGAGCTCGGCGTGCGCGCCTCGCTGCACCGCACCGAGGTCAGCCTCTTGGAGCGGGGGACGCGCCTACCGCGGATCGACACCGCGATCAAGCTCGCCGGGGCGCTCGAAGTCGAGCTTGCGCAGCTGGTCGAGGGGATCGAGTGGTCGCCGGGGAGCGTGCGGCTGGGTGGCTTCGACCTGCCGCGCAGGGCGCCAGTCGATTCTCCGGGCAGCGCGAGGTCTGAAGGCGCCCCCGATGCCTAGCGGCGAGGCATCGCTCGCCGCGCACCTCGGCCACAACCTGCGGCTTGCCCGCCGGTGCGCCCGCCTCACCCAGCGGGAGCTGGCGAGCCGGGCGGGTGTCCACCGCAGCGCCCTCGCCGCGCTCGAGCGCGGCGAGCGGGTACCGCGGATCGAGACGGCTCTCAGGCTGGCCGGCGCGCTCGAGATGCCCCTCGCCAGGCTGCTTGCCGGCATCGCCTGGGTGCCAGACGGCCGCGGATCGGGAGCGTTTCTGCTCGCCTCGCGGGTCGAGCGCCACAGGGAGACGATGCGCCAGGCTGCGGCTCTGCGCGCCTCCCAGGCCGAGGCCGTCGACGTCGCCGAGCTGATCCGCGAAGAGCGCGAAGAGCTGGAGCGGCGGGGAGAGGGCGATGTTTAGCGTCGGCGCTTCTCGACCTCACCGTCGACGAGCCGACTGAGGGGATCGGGTGGAGTCCGCGGAGCGTCCGGCTGGGTGGCTTCGACCTGCCCGCTCGCCCCGACCCGCTCGATGGCCCGGTGGGGCGACAGCACCGCCGCCTCCGACACCCCCAGCCTGGCGCCGGCCGCCGCTCCCTGCAAGCCCCGGCTGCGCCGGGGCTGCTCCGCCCCGGACGGCGCGCGGCCGAGCAGCTCAAGGACGCAGGGAGGGAAGTGTGCTCTGCACTCGACCGACCGAGGACGCCGAGATGCGACGTGCCGCACGCTGTCCGGGTTCCGGGATCGCCGTCCGGCGCCCTTTGCGGCTGGGTGTCGGAGCCAGCGAGAGAGGAGCGATGAAGATGAGCAGACGGAGTTCGGCGCCTTCAGGCACAGGTAGGTCTCCTGCGGCCGGATTCGGACCGGGGGTGGGACGAATCCGGCCCTTCGTACGTCTTGTCGGTAAGCGAGTTATGTCCGATCTGACGATCGACACCCGACGGCGCGCCTTCTTCACCCCGGAGACCCTCGCCTCCTACCTGCAGGTCTCCGACCGGCTGATCCGCAAATGGGTCGCCGAAGGCCGCCTGCGCTCCTACAAGCTCGACGGCTGCCGCCGCTTCGACCCCGCCGACGTCGACGCTTTCGTCGCCCAGTTCCGCGACCGACGGGGCGTGGCCGCGTGAGCCGTTCCAGGGTCGCCGGGAGCGCTCCGCGCCAGACCCCCTACAAGCGAACCTACGCCGACGGCCGCGTCGTCTGGATCTCCCGCTACCAGAACCTCGCCGGCAAGCGCTGCTACGCCAAACCCCGCTGGAACGGCGGCCGCTCGACTTTCACCCGCAAGGGCGAGGCCCAGCGGGCGATCGACGAAGCGCTGGCCGAGCTCCACGGCAACGGGATATCCGAGCCCGAGCGGATCGGCTCCTACTTCGAGCGATGGCCCGAGCGCCACCCCCGCTCGCAGCGCACCAACAAGACCAACGCCGACCGGATCGGCTATCTGCTCGACGTCGAGCTCGAGGGCCGGCCGCTGCGAGACTGGCGCTTCGACGAGCTGCGCCGTCGCCACGTCCTCACCCTGGTCGACCATATGCTCCGCGCCGAAGGGCGCGCCGTCCGGGGCGTCCGCGGCATCCTCAGCGCCTTCTCGGCGATGGCCGAGGACGCGATCGGCGACGACGCCGCCGCGGTCAACGCCTTCATCGGCCTGCGCCTGCGCGGCAACGACCCGCGGATCCGCAAGCCGCCGCGCAAGGTGCGCGTCTGGAGCTTCGAGCAGATGCGCGCCTTCGCCGCCGGCGGGCGTCCCGAGGCGCGCGCCGCCACCAAGCGCCCGGACTCGAAGTGGGGCCGCTGCTATCCCGCGCACGACTACGAGGCACTGCTGCTGACCCCGGGCTTCACCGGCCTGCGCCTCGGCGAGTTCCTCGCCCTGCGCCGCACCGACCTCCACGGCGACCTGCTCAGCTTCCGCTTCTCCGCCCACGACGGGGAGCTGGTCGAATCCAGCGAACAGAAGAACCACGAGCGCGCCGTGCCGGTGCCGCCGAGCCTGGCCCAGCTCTTGCAGGCGTTGCCCGAGCGCGAGGGCACCGATCTGATCTTCCCGACTCCCACCGGCAGGCTCTGGCGCGAGCGCAACTTCTACCGCGACGTCTGGGTGCCGGCCCAGCTCGCGACCGGCCTCGATCCGACCCCGCACGAGTTTCGCCACTCCTACGTCACCCACCTGCGCGCCGCGGGGATCGACGACGCCGACCTCGCCCGGGTCGCCGGCCACACCGTCGAGACGATGATCTCCGTCTACACCCACGCGCTCGAGCGCAGCCACGACGCGATCCGCCGGGCAATAGGCTGATTTGGGGTGCTTGACCCTCGGTCGATCACGCCGTAACGCTCACAATTGTCGGGGCTACATTCTGGCTACAAATAGTCGGATCACCGGCGACATTTGGCTCTAGCAAGCGCCTCCTATCGAAACAGGCGTCGGTCTTTCAAGCCGAAGGTCGCGAGTTCGATTCTCGTCGGGCGCATATGGGGAGCCGGCCGGTGCCGGGCTTTCGTTGCGTGGAGTTGTTTGTTCGACTAGCCGGTCAGCCTACGGATTGGTGGCAGAATTCTCACGCAGCGGACGGTTCCGCTTTCGCGGGACAGTTCCCGTGATTCGGCCTCCAGCGCTTCCAGCGCGGCGATTGCACTGGCCTCTTGGCTCTGATCTCCTAGCTCGACCGAACGCTGCAGGGCCAGGATCTCAGGGCGAACCTGCTTCCTTACCGCGATCTCCGCCAAGAAGGCATCGAATCTGCTGGGTGGTGGCGTGATGCTTTCCAGGTCGTTCACATCCCAACCCACTGCCCGCGCGACAAATCCAAGCCGCTCTACGTGAGAGCGGCCATTGGCAAGGGCCCGACGCAAGTTGTCCTGGTTCTCGGTGCAGATCCTGTTGGCGATTTGACGAAAGGCGACCACCCGTTTGCCTTCTCCAGGGAGCTTCGCATCGCCCGTCGAGGTGAAGTGGTTGATGACACCTATCCCGATAGCCGCGACCGTTGCGACTGCAGCTGCGGCCTCGACCCAGAGCAGCGCCCCTCGGGCGATGCCGCGTCGCCGGCCGATTGCCTCTCTGAGCTTTTGCAGGCGTCCGCCCTCCAACCCGACTGGACAGAACTGGCACGTACCGCATAGGGTACGGATGTGGCGCCCGAGTTCGAGCAGATCCGGTCAAAACGGGCTTTTCTCGTGCCGTTGAGCGTGGCGGTCGCGGCTGCGATCAGCGCATGCGGCGGGGGGGCGACGACCGAAATCTCGACCGTAACCACGACCACTCCTCGAGTGCTTGAACGGGAAGCAGGGAGGAAAAGGGAAGCCAGGGCCGCACGGGAACGCGAAGCGCGGGAAGAACGCAAGGCCGAAGCCAGGGAAGAACGGGAAGTCGAAGCGGAAGGCGAACTGGAAGCGGCGCCCCCCGAATCTGCCCCCTCGCCCTCGCACTACTCCCACGGCTCGCACAACAGCCACAGCTCGCACGTCTCTCACTCCTCGCACTACTCGAGCTCGGGCGGGTATGAAGGTGGGGGCGGTCACTATTCCCACTCCTCTCACGCTTCCCACAGCTCGCACTACTCGTCCAGCTGACGTGGGTGGTGTGGCGCCAGAGCAGCCGGCCTCCGTCGAGTTGAGCTTCGACGCGGTGAGCCATTCGGCCGACGCGATCCAACGGGCCGCCTACCGGTTCTCCGACCGTGTCTCATGCGAGCTCACCAACGGCGAGGCTAAGCACCGCTGTGTCCTCACCGCCGTCGGCGACGCCGATCTCGATGCGCTTGTCGCCGACTTCCGCACGGAGGTCCTCGACCAGGTGCTGCGTGAGCGGATCCGCGCCGAAACCGAGCCAATCCGCACGATGATCCTCGCTCAGGCCTTCTCGAAAACCGGGCTCGTCGATCCGCCTGGACCCGCTTGAGCGTGTCGCGTTTCCGGCAGCTGGACGATTTCCGGCCGGACACGGCCGAGTGGGAGTTGCTGCCTTTCCGCTTCGAGCGCCTCAACGGCCGGGTCCTCGTCACGAACATGGTCGGCGAGCACCTCGCCCTCGCCGCCGAGGAGTTCGACGAGCTCGCCGAGAAGCGACTCCCCGCCGACTCCTCCCTGGTGCGCCGCCTGCGCGCCAAGCACGTGATTCGCCAGCCCGGCGACCGCGCGCCCTCGACTCTACTGGCGCTCAAGTCCCGCACCCGCTACCGCCGCCTCGCCGAGTCGACCGGGCTGCACATCTTCGTTGTCTCTCTGCGTTGCGAGCACTCCTGCCCCTACTGCCAGGTTTCGCGTCAGAGCAGTGACAAGGAGCGCTACGACATGTCGGTCGCGACGGCAGAACGCGGACTCGAGATGGCCTTTCGCTCGCCCTCTTCGGCGATCAAGATCGAGTTCCAAGGCGGCGAGCCGCTGCTCAACTTCGGCCTGATCGAAGAGGTCGTTCGCCGCGCCGAGTGGCGCAACCGCGAGGAGCGCCGGAGCCTCGGCTTCGTCATCGCCACCAACCTGGCGCTGTTAAGCGACGAGGTGCTCGAGTTCTGCGCGGGCCACGACGTTCACATATCGACCTCGCTCGACGGCCCTGCCGATCTGCATAACCGCAATCGTCCACGCCCCGGCCGCAACAGCTGGGACCTGGCGACGGAAGGGATCCGGCGGGTGCGTGAGGCGCTCGGGGTCGACCACGTGTCCGCGCTGATGACGACGACCAAGGCGAGCCTCGACCGTGCCCGCGAGATCATTGACTGTTACCTGGAGCTCGGCCTACGCGGGATCTTCCTGCGCCCGCTCTCGCCGTACGGGTTCGCAGTCAAGACGAAGAGCTACTCCGCTTACGACGCCGGGCGCTGGCTCGACTTCTACCGCGAGGGTCTCGCCTACATCCTCGAGCTGAATCGCCGCGGCGTGGCGATGACCGAGTACCTCTCTTCGGTGATCCTGAAGAAGATGCTGACCAACCGCGAACCCGGCTACGTCGACCTGACCTCGCCGGCCGGGATCGGGATCGGCGCAATCGTCTACAACTACGATGGCTCGGTCTACGCCTCCGACGAGGGCCGGATGCTGGCCGAGATGGGCGACGAGACCTTCCGCCTCGGACACCTCGCGACCGACTCCTACGAGGAGATCATGACCTCCGAGATGCTCCTCGCCCCGCTCGAAGAGTCCTTTGCGCCGAGCGCACCGATGTGCAGTGACTGCGCCTTCGAGCCGTTCTGCGGTTCCGACCCCGTTTACCACTACGCGACGAGCGGCGACTTCCTCGGCCGCAAGCCCGAATCAGACTTCTGCCGACGCAACATGGCGGTCTTCAAACACCTGCTGGGGCTGTATGAGTCGGATGCCTCGGCACGGGCGACCTTCCTCGATTGGGCGGGACGATGATCACGCTGCGCGGACGCGCCGCCGCCTTCGAGCTCGCCACGCCGCTGAGTCGCGCGGCTTGGCTGCTCGTCGACTGTGAGACGCTCACGCCGCGGCGCCATGGCCGCGCCTACCTGCTGGGAGAGGGGGAGGAGCCGCCCGACGGGTTCGACCTCTATCTCGTGGACGACCCCGGGTACGCTCCCGCCGATCAGCCCTGGATCGCCCTGCCGCCGCTCCTGCGCCACCTCTCGGCCGGCGACGTCGTCTCCATCTCCTCGACGGGTGAGCACCTGCGCGTTCTCTGGCGTCACGCGAGCCCCGCGAACAGCGTCCTGCTGACCGAGCGCTGTGACCACTACTGCCTGATGTGCTCGCAGCCACCGAAGGAGCGCGAGGACGACTGGCTGCTCGACAACGCTCGCGAGTTGATCCGCTTGCTGCCACCCACTACGCCTGGCATCGGCTTCACCGGCGGCGAGCCGACGATCTACGGCGAGCGCCTGCTCGAGCTGCTGCGTCTCTGCCGCAACCTGCTGCCCGAGGCCGACGTCCACGTGCTCTCCAATGGGCGCCGATTCGCAGACTTCGGCTTCGCCTCCGCCTGGGCCGGCGTCGGCAACCCCCGGATGATGGTCGGCATCCCCATCTACGGTGCCGAGCCGACCCTGCACGACTACGTGGTCCAGGCGGAGGGAGCGTTCGATGAGACGGTGCGAGGCCTCGTTAACCTCGGCGAAGCCGGCGCGCGGACGGAGATTCGCGTCGTCGTTCACAAGCAGACCGCGCCGGCGCTGCCGGAGATCGCCGAGTTCATCGCCCGCAACCTGCCCTTCGTCGAGCAGGTCGCGCTGATGGGACTGGAGATGATCGGCTTCGCCCGGGCGAACATGGACGAGGTCTGGATCGACCCGGTCGGGTACCGCGCCGAGCTGGCCGATGCAGTCTCGTTGCTCGCGAGGCGTGGGGTCAGAACGATGGTCTACAACCACCAGCTCTGCCTGCTCGACCGCGAGCTATGGCCTTTCGCGGTGCGCTCGATCAGCGACTGGAAGAACGAGTACCACCCCGAGTGCGCGAGATGCGCCGTGCTCGACCGCTGCGGCGGCTTCTTCTTCTCAGCCAAATACCGCCACAGCGATCACATCAAGGCGATCGAGCCCGACGAGACCTCGCCGAGGCGCCAGCTTCTTGCCGTTTCGGACACGGCAAACGGAGGATGACCCAGCGGCGAACCGGGATCCGTCAGCCGATCTTTTCCGCCAGCTCCACGATGATCCCCTCGGGGCCGCGGACGTGGCAGAGCCGGTAGCTGTTCTCGTAGCGCACCAGCTCGCCGACGAGCTCGGTGCCGCGGGCTTGTAGGCCGGCGACGACGGCGTCGATGTCCTCGACGAGGAAGGCGAGATGGCGGAGGCCCAAGGCGTTCGAGGGCGCGTACGGGTCGCCATCCTCGGTCGGCGGCGAGTGAAACTTCACCAGCTCGATTTCTCCGTGGCCGTCTGGCGTTCGGAGCATCGCCAACTCCGCTTTGGTCCCATCGAGCCCGATGATGCGGTCCACCCAGCTGCCCTCGACCTGGCCCTTGCCTCCCGGCTCTAGTCCCAGCTCGACGAAGAACTCGATTGCGGCCGCTAGGTCGTCGACCACGATCCCGACGTGTTCCAACTTTTTGATCGCCATGTGCTCGATGGTCGCATTTCGGTCGCGGCGACACCGCGATCCCGCTGTTCGTGCGGACGCCTCTGGGGCAAAGGCTTCGACCTCGAATCTGCTGACAAACCGGCTCTAGTCGTTGGTTGCTCGTGGTCTTAAGCTATGAGCAGGAGCCGGCGCGGGTGATCTCCGCGTTCGGCAACAGAAAGGATCCGCGCTCATGGAGCAAGTGAACATCAGGATCGGGCCGGTCTCCTTCGACCGCGCTGACTACGACGCCGAAAACGACGTGCTCTATCTGCATGTCGGCGAGCCCCAGGAGGCCGAGGGGGAGGAGACGCCTGAGGGCCACATCCTCCGCTACGCACCGGGGACCCAGCGCATCATCGGCCTCACCGTGCTTGGCGCCCAGCGAATCCTCGACCGCGACGGCGAGCTGCGGGTCACGATTCCCGAGCCAGTCAAAGCCAGCGCGGATGACCTCGCGCCGGCGCTCGCGGCTGCCTAGCAGCGGTCTCTTGACCCTCGGTCGAGACGACCACAACGGACAAGTCGCATTTCGGTCGCATCGCCTTCGCGATCCCACTCCCCATGCGGACGCGGTCCGTCCTTTCAAGCCGAAGGTCGCAAATTCGATTGCCAAATGTCGCCGCTCTGAGAGAATCGGCTCGGATTTGCCGACGAGGCGAAGGAGGGCGGTGAGCTTCACGCGCAGGTGGCGAACCAGGGCGTTGGTCACGGCGTGCGCTGCGATGTCGTGCCTGCTCGCCCTCGCCTGCGGCGCCTCCGCCGTCGAGGCGGAAGGAATCGTGCCGGTCGAAGGCAGCTGGGTGGCGACCACCTCGGCCGGCCTGCCGGTGAGCTTCGAGGTGAAGGAAGGCAACGTCCTCGACGCCCACTTCCGCTTCAGCTGGGGCTTCTGCGGCACCTACGAATCGCACCTGCCCAACGTCGACCCGATCGACGCCAACGGCCACTGGAGCTTCGTCGACACGAGGGGGCAGACGATCGAAGGGACGTTCGTCGCTCCGGATCGCGTCGAAGGCACCGTGGTCGCGGAAGGACGCGAGCTCCCGGGCTGTCCTCGCACGCAGGCCACCTTCGTCGCCGCGCCCGGCGAAGCGCCGCCGTACGTCCAGCCGCAGGTCTTCGCGGTGCAGAACGCGATCACCGGTCACGTCTCCCGACGCCCAAGCGAAATCGTCCTTGGCAAGCACGGCTCCCTCTCGTTCCATGACCTCAGGTGGCGGAGCTTCGGCGGTCGTACGGCGTATGCGATCGGGAGAGCCCAAATCCGCAAAGACGGGCGGGAATGGCACCCACGGGCCTCGGTGCGGCTCAGTGCCCTGATCGAAGACGGGCCCGACAAACGAATCTACTCGGTGGTCCGCTACGTCCTGCATGGACCCGTTCCCGCTGGCTTCCACCGCCACGGCTTCCGGGAAGTGCAATGAGCAAGTAGCTTTTGACGCGTGGACGTTCGGGTTGCGACCGAGGACGACGTCGACGGGGTCACCGCGACGCTCACCGCCGCCTTCGAAGCCGATCCGATCTGGAGCTGGGCCTTCCCCGGCGGTGAGGGGCTCGAAGCCTGGTGGCGATTCTTCGTCGTCAGCGCGCTGCGCTACCCCGGGGTGCGGATCGCCGGTGACTACGCGGCTGTGTCGATCTGGATTCCGCCCGGCGGGGCCGAGCTGACCGACGAGGAGGAGGCGGCGATCGAGCCGATGCTGCTCGACCTGATCGGCCCCCGCGCCGCCGAGGTGATCGAGCTGCTCGAGCGCTTCGAGGCCTCACACCCGGCCGAGCGCCCGCACTACTATCTGAGCCTGCTCGGCACCCACCCCGACCGCCGCGGCGAGGGCATCGGCATGGCCCTGCTCGCCGATGGCCTCGAGCTGATCGACGCCGAGGGCATGCCGGCTTACCTCGAGTCGAGCAACTCCGTCAACGATCCTCGCTACGAACGCCTCGGCTTCTCCCGGATCGGCGGCTTCGAGCGCCCCGACGGGCGGGTCTCGGTCTCGACGATGTGGCGCGAGCCGCGCTAGCAGGCCGACGCGAGCGACACACTACCTCGGGGTCGCACAGGTCTCTTTCCGTTGGGCGTTCCCTTCGCGACTTTCAATTCTCGTCCGGCGCACGACGCCGAGTTAATTGCACAAAACGCCATTTATTTGTAGTCTTGAAGCACGAAACTAGACAAAGCCCAGAGCATCGAGTTCTTCCACATCGCATTCCTGGCGGTGCTTGGCAGCCGCCTGGACCCGGCTCGCTACGTCCTCAAAGGCGGCGCCAACCTGCGTTACTTCTTCGCCAGTGAGCGCTACTCCGAGGACATCGACCTCGACCTGATCCGCCCGGTTCCCTGGAGCCTCGAGGACCAGGTCGACGCGGCCCTGAGCTCGCCGGCGCTCCGTAGCCTGCTCGCGATCGGCGATCTCATTCTCGCCGAGCACACCGGCGCCAAGCAAACCGAGACGACCCACCGCTGGAAGGTCGGAATCCAAGCACCTGGCGGCTCGGCGCTGGCGCGCAGCAAAGTCGAGTTAAGCAACCGCGACGGGGACGGCGACTACGTTCTCGCCTCCCTGCCCGATGCGGTCGTCGAGCCCTATGCGCTGCGTCCGCCGAGCGTCCAGCACTACGACGTTGCGGCGGCGACGGTGCAGAAGGTGGCGGCGCTCGCCGGTCGCCCTCAGACTCAGGCGCGCGACGTCTTCGACCTTGAGCTGCTCCTGCGTCGCCGGCCGCTGGTCAAGGGCGCGATCGACGCGGCTCTTATCGAAGCCGCCGTCGAACGCGTCCTGGAACAGGACTACGCCGCCTTCCGCGACCAGGTGCTGCCCTTCCTCGACTCCGGCGCGGCGGAACTGGTCGCTTCTCCAGGCGCCTGGGAACAGATCCAGACCTTCGTCGTCGATCGCCTCGAGGCGGCGCGATGAAGCCGGCCGAGGCCTACGCTGAGCTGCGGCGGCTGGATTGTCCCGTCTTCACCACCCGCGAGGCGGCGGCACTTTGGCGCGGTGAGCAGACGAGCGCCAGTCGACGGCTCGGGAGGCTCAGGGAGGCGGGCCTGGTGCGGCGGATCCAGCGCGGCCTATGGGCGCTTGATCCCGAGATCGACCCTCGAGCGGTCGGGCCCTACCTGACCGCCCCACTTCCCTCCTACGTCTCGCTCTTTTCTGCGCTCGCTGAGCACGGGATGATCGAGCAGCTTCCCCGTCAGATCTCACTCATCTCGCTCGCCCGGCCACGGCGGATCCCGACCAGTCTCGGGGTTTACGTCGTTCACCAGCTCGCCCCCGAGCTGTTCGGCGGCTTCGAGGGCACCGAGCGCAGCGGCTACCTGGCTCGACCCGAGAAGGCGCTCTTCGATCTCGTCTACGTTCGCGCCGCCGCGGGCAGCCGCGCCCATCTACCCGAGCTCTCGCTGCCGGAGGACTTCGATCGCGATGAGCTCAGCCGCTGGAGCGAGCGGATCGAGAATCAGAGGCTCCGGACCATGGTCGTCCGGCGCCTGCGGGAGCTGCTACGCGAGGCCGGTTGATTCCGCCGGGAAGTCGCTCGCTCGACAAAGATGTTTTGTCTGAGATACAATGTGTGACGTGATCCACCCGAAGCAACATTGCTCGTACGGCACCCGACAGGCGTCTCCGACGCCCGTCACGCCTGTGCTGAGCAGAGAAAGGAGCTTGGGTTGGATCACATCGACACAGATGCAGAGGTAGTGAGCGGGCCTCGCCCGCGCGAGTTCTCGTTGCCGGTTGCGCACTTCGAAGGCGCGACCGATCTTCCGCGAGTGCTTTTTGCGCGCGACGCGCTTGACCGAGGCGGCTGCGTCGTCTCGACTGCAGTTGCCGAGCGCGAAGGGGAGCAGCTGGCGCTCGAGGAGGTCGAGAGGCTTGGCGACTCGGTCCAGGCGAGCATCGACCGGTGCGGCCTGCGCGAAGCTCTACTGCGCATCGAGGGGGGTTCGGCCCTGCTGTGCAGGCGCGGCGGGACCTTCGAGGTCTCGGTTGCCGCCGCGGACGGCGCCGCCGCCAGCGAGCTGGCCGAGGCGCTCGCCGCCACCATCCGCGTCGAGCCCGGCCCGCGCGACACCCGCGTCGCGGTCGCCTTCTGGTCGGGGCCGGGCGGCGATCTTCTCTCCGCACCGGGTCCCCGCTGGCGCCGACTGGCGCTGCCACGGTTCGCTGCGATCGAAACCAACTACGCAGTTGCGATGCGGTCTCAACTCGCCGAGTTCTGCTCGAGGCCCGGCGGCGACACTCTCCCCGGCCGCCTTGCGCTTTGGCACGGTCCGCCCGGCACCGGCAAGACCTGGGCCCTGCGGGCGCTGGGGCGTGAGTGGAACGAGTGGTGCGACCTGCACTACATCACCGACCCCGAGCGCCTGCTGGGCGGCGACACCGCCTACATGCTGCAGGTTCTGGCGGGAAGATCCGAGCCCCTCGACCTCGACGAGGACGATGATGAGGCACGGCGCGAGCCCGAGGAGCGCTGGCGCCTGCTGGTCCTCGAGGACGCCGGCGAGTTGCTCGGCGTCACCGCTCCGGCCGAGATCGGCCGTGGCTTCGCCCGTCTGCTCAACATCGCCGATGGCCTGCTCGGCCAGGGAACGAGGGCGCTGATCCTGGTCACCACCAACGAGGCGCTCGGCAAACTCCATCCGGCGGCGCTGCGTCCAGGCAGGGCGATGGCGACGCTTCAGTTCGCGCCGTTGAGCGCAGCCGAGGCGAGCGAGTGGCTTGCCGAGCGGGGGCTCGACCGCCGGATCTCCTCGCCGGCGGACGTGCATGTCGCGGCGCCCGCGCCGGTGGGATTCGGATAGCCACCGAGGGTGGCGGTCCGGTCCCTTCTTCTCAGGGAATGTCGCCGGACAGGGGCCGGGGCAGGTAGGCGCACCAGACGGCGAATATCGCCACCGCTACCGCGGCGCCGAGCCAGTGCAGGCCGACGATCACGAAGAGCACGCTCGGGATGCCGGCGATCGCGGCGCGGAGCAGGACCGGCGGCTCGGGCAGGCCGACGACCCGCGCCGTGACCCAGGCGCAGAGCAGCCAGGCGAGCGGGCCGACGATCCAGCCCCAGTCGGCGAAGAAGCTGTGGGGGAAGAGGATCGCGAGGACGATCGAGAGGGCGAAGACCGCCAGGACCTGCACCACCGCCACGCGCCAGAGGATCTCTCGGTCCATGCCGGGGATTCTCCCCTACTGGAGGGCGAAGACGACGTGAACGGTCGCCGTCACCGTCGAGGCGCCGGGCTTGGTAGGGGGCGGCACGGCCTCGGCAGGGCCACTCGTGCCCCGCGCGCCCTTCGGCGCCGCTGGCACGACTTCGGTGCCTTCTTCGATCGCGATCGCCGGCCCGAGCACGGCCCCGGCGCGCGTGGCGAGTGCCGCCGCCTTCGCCTTGGCCTGGTCGAAGGCGGCGATCAGGGTGTTGTCGTAGGCGAGTTCGGGGTTGCCGGGGAAGAAGCTCGGCCCGCTTGAGCCGGTGGCGCCCGCAGCGAGAGCGGCGTCGATCGTCTGCCCGGCCTGTTCGGGCTGGTGGAGGACAACCGAGATGCCCTCGCTGGCCCGGTAGACGGTTTTCTTGCCATGCACGACCTTGCGGATCGAGATCCGCCCGGTCGTGACGTCGCCGGGCCCGACGCCGGGGATCCCCTGCACGGCGGCGATCACTTCTCGCAGCCGCACGGCGACGATCTGCAGCGCCGCCGCTCGCGAGCTGCGTTCCTTGGTCACCGAGAAGCCGAGGCCGGCGGTGTCGTTCGGCACCTGCTGGGTTGCCGTGCCGGTCACGGAAACGGTCCGTTCGGCCGCGACCGCCGGGGCGGGCGCGAGCAGCATCAGCGCCAGCAGCGCGAGGAGGGGGGATGTTCGAATCCGCAACGGCATGAGGTACCTCCCGACACCGATGACTCTAGGATCGCCTCCGGATAGCTACCCGCTGGCTTTGGCGACGGCACCGGACTCTTCGCACCGCTCCGCCAGGCTGCTAGCATTTTGCAAGCGATGCCTACTCTCTACGTAAGAGGCGTTCCTTCCGAGCTCTACGAGCGGCTGCGCCACGAGGCAGCCTCGGCTAGGCGCTCGCTTGGCGCGGAGACGATTGAGCTGCTGCGCCGCAGCCTTTCACCCTCCCATGGAGTCTCGCTGGAGCAGCTCCTTCAAGGCGCCGATCGGATTCGGGCTCAGCACTCCCTTCCCCCTGGTTCTCCCACGGCCGCTGAGCTGATCCGCGAAGACCGCGAGCGCTAGACCGGATGGCCGCGATCGTCGTCGACGCCAGCGTCATGGTGGCGCTCTACCTCGAGGAGCCGCTCTCAGTGCCGGCGCGGGCGGCTCTGCTCCGTTCCCGAGAGGCGGGCGACGACCTCCACGCACCCGACCTCCTGCTGGTCGAGTGCGCCAACGCGTTTTGGAAGCGGGTTGGTCGAGGCGAGCTCGATCGCGACTCCGCGATGACCGCGATCACCGCCCTGTCGACGCTCGAGGACTTGGATCGACATCCCATGGACGGACAGCTCGTTCCACCCGCGCTTTCGCTCGCGATCGCCCACTCGCTGACCGCCTACGACGCTGCTTACGCTGCGTTGGCTGTACAGCTCGGCGGCACCGTGCTCAGCGGGGACGGCCGCTTCGTTGAGCGAGCGTCGAAGGCTGGCCTGCCCGTGGTCGCTGTCGGATAGGCCGGGCGCGGAACAAGGACCCCGACTTCAGAGATGGGCGGTGACGGGCTCGAACCGCCGACCCCCTGCTTGTAAAGCAGGTGCTCTCCCAACTGAGCTAACCGCCCGAATTCGGGTTGAGAAACAGAGGATAGTCCTGCGGCAGTCCGTTTTCCGGGCGCTGTCAGCCGCCGAGCCCGCCCAGCACCGCGAAGGGGTTCGGAGGGCGCTCGGCGTACGCCGCCGCCCAGGTTCCCTCGACGCTGATCCGGCTGCCGGCGGGGGCCTCGTCGCGGAGGCGCTCCGCGAGCGCCTTGGCGCTGTCCTCGTCCGTCACGCCGACCAGCAGGAACTTCCAGCGGTGGACGGCCGGCAGGCCCTCTTCCCGCAGGCGCTCCGAGAAGCGCACGGCGTCGTGGCGCGAGGGCAGATCGACGCGGACCTCGAATTCGGGATGCCCGTTCCTCTCCGTTTCCTCGCGCTCGGTAGTCATCAGCGCTTCGTGCTCGGCCAGTTTCGCGGCGTCGTCCTCGGGCAGGGGCTTGTCGGGGTCCTCCCAATCCTCCGCCGATGGATGCCAGTGGCGGAGGTCCACGTCGACCGTCCATCCGTGCTCTTGGGCCTCGGCCAGAACCGCGTCCCGGCCCAGCTCGGCCTGCTCGCGCGCGCCGGCGTAGAGGAAGACCGTGGTGCCGTCTCTCGTCACGACCACGCGGTCGTGGAACTTGTCGCTGAGGTCATGCTGCAGCCGATCGGCCGCCATGCCTCCGACCAGGGCACGCCCGTGACTCTCCTCGCGGGCGTCGATCTGCAGGCGCCAGTCGTCATTCACATTCATTCTGGGCAAACCTACCGGCAAGCCGACCGCGTCGCCTGCGCTCAGCCGAGCAGGGTCGTCGCGTCGGGGATCGGCGAACGGTCGACCGAGAGGCAACGGAAGAGGTGGAGCTCGTCGGCGATGCAGGCGCCCGCCGTCAGGCAGTGCGGGGGCGGCTGTTGTTCCCTTGAGAGGGATTGCCTGACGGCGGGCGTTTGCATGTCAGCCAACCTATGTCGGCGCGAGCCGGCCGCCATCCGCCCGATGCCCCCGTCTTCCGTGCGGCTTTCTACGGGCGGTACCGTTGCCTGCGATGGCCGACCGAGCTGACGTCGCCGAGAGTCTCCCTCCCGCGGTCGAGCAGGCGCTGGAGCTCCTCCGTTCACGCCCCGCGGACGCATGCCTCTCCCCGCGTGGATATCTCGACCTCCTAGGTAGCCGCGATCCGACCGGCTCCCACCCCGCCCAGCGGCTGATGGTGAGCCGGGCACTGCCGTTGATCTACCAGCGTCTCTGGCGCCCCGTCGGCGGTCGCCTGCTGATGGGCCTCACCGGGCCCGGCACCGCGGAGGAGCACGAGATGGCGCTGGACTCCCTCGCGATCGCGCCGGCGGACCGGGTGCTCGACCTCGCCTGCGGTCCGGGCAACTTCAGCCGCGACTTCGCCGCGGCCGCGAACCGGGGCCTGGTGGTCGGCCTCGACGCCTCGGACTCGATGCTGGCGACGGCGGTTCGAGAGACCGAGGCCGCCAACGTCGCCTACATTCGCGGCGACGCCTGCGACCTGCCCTTCCGCGACGGCGGCTTCGACGCCGTCTGCTGCTTCGCCGCCCTCTACCTGATCGAGCGTCCGCTGCGGGCGCTCGAGGAGGCCGTCCGCGTCCTCGCCCCCGGCGGCCGGTTGGCGCTGCTCGCCAGCTGCGCCCGCGGACCGGTCCCCGCCGCGGCCCTCAACGCGGCGACGCGCGGCGTGACCGGGGTGCGCTTCTTCGGCCGCGAGGAGCTGACCGGCGCGCTGGCCGCCGCCCGCCTCCTCGACATCGAGCAGCGAGTCACCGGCCTCGCGCAGTTCGTCTCTGCAAGCAAACCGGAGGTGACCTAGATGGCACACATGGGTGGTACCGCCAGCGCCGAGATCGAGGCTCCGGTCGAGGAGGTTTGGGAGGCCGTGGAGGACGTGCTCATCGCCCCCGAGTGGCAGGGCGGTCTCGTCTCGATGTCGGCGCTGGAGCGCGACGGCGACGGCCGCCCGACGCTGGTGGAGACCGAGAGCGACATCAAGGTCAAGCACGTGAAGACGCGCGTTCGGTTCAGCTACGAGCCGCCCACGCGCCTCTCCTGGACCCAGGAGAAGGGCGATCTCAAGTCGGTCGAGGGATCGTGGACGCTGGAGGATCTGGGTGGGGCGCGAACGCGAGCGACCTACACGTTGGACGGCGACCCCGGACGGGTGCTGGGGATGCTGATCCGCGGGCCGGTCGAGGCCGCCGCCCGGGCGATGCTGGTGAACGCCCGTCCGGGAGAGCTGAAGACGCGCGTGGAGGACAGCCGCTGAGTCAGCGCGAGAGCCGGTCGCGCAGCCGCCGCCACAGCGAGGGCGGGCGCGGTTGGGTGCGCCGCCATTCCTCCTCGGTCGGCAGCCGCCCCGCCTTGCGGGCGGCGAGGACGCAGGCGGTGTGGGCGTGCCGCCGCTGCTCCATGTCCCCTTCGGGGGCGATCAGGAAGTGCTCGCTGAGCGCCGGCAGGTGGCCGCCGCAGAGCGGGCAGCGGTAGGTCGCCGGCTTGCGGCTCTGCGCCGGCCGCATCGACCACCAGCGGACGTGCCGGTTCTTAGAGCCATATATGGGCACTCGAGCTACGGCACGTCGCTGATCGACGGGGCGCCGACCCGCAGTTGCGGGGTCGCGGTCCCCCCGCGTTGGCGCTCGGCCTTTGCCACCACGTCGAAGAAGACGTCGTTGCGGCCGCGCCGCATCGAGTACGGGAAGGCGCGGCGGGCGCGCCGGTGGGCCGCGGCGATGGCGCGGAAGCTCGACTCGTGCGCCCGCGTCCAACGGATGCCGAAGATCTCGCGCACGCGCGGCGGCAGCGCCCCCTTGATGACGTGGTTCTGGACGGCGAGGTTGCCGCGGGCGAGCGCCGGCACCGGCTGGCGGAAGGCCACCAGCGGGGCCATCTCGAGGCCGTGCTCGGTCGCCTGCAGGTCGGGCGAGGCGAGCCGCCCGTCCCACCAGGCGCTGAACTCCCGGTGGCTGGCGGGGACCTCACTCCGCGGTAGGCCGAAGAGCTCGCCGAAGCGCACGTAGTCCTGCCAGAGGTCCTCGCGCTCGCTCTCGCTCAGCGGCCGCACCATCGTCTCGTACATCTCTCGCCCGGAGTCGGCGATCACCGCCAGCGTCCACAGCATCAGCTCCGGGTCGAAGGCAGAGAAGGCGGTGCCGGCGGGGTGGGAGCCTGCCGCCTCCGGCAGCGTCCCCTCGATCGTCTCGTGCACGCGGCGGACCTTTGCCAGCGCCTGGTCGGCTTCCTCGCGGGTGCCGAGGAGGACCGTCTCCTGGATCTTCGCCGTGCGGGCGAGCCGCTCGAACGGACGGTCCCCCGAGCGGGTGGCGAGCATGGTGCCGGTGTAGGTGAGCGGTTCCAGCGCCCCGATCAGCAGCGCCCGCTGGCCGTAGAGCAGCCCGACCGAGCGCTCGCCGTGGACCCGGCGCGCCAGCGAGCGCCCGGGCGGGAAGTAGTGCGCGTCGTCGCCGATCGCGGCCATCCGGCCGCCGATGCTACTCCGGCTTCGGCGGCTCGGAGGAGAGGAAGACGGCCGGCTCGACCGCGACGTGGGTCCGGGCGCGCACCCGCAGCTCGTGCGCGGCGAAGATCTCGTCGAGTTCCTCGCGGGTCAGCGTCTCTCGCTCCAGCGCGTTCGCCGCCAGGTCGTCGAGGCAGTCGCGGTTAGCGGCGAGCAGCGCCCGCGCCCGCCGGTGGGCCTCGCGCGCCAGCGTCATCGCCGCCAGGTCGACGTCGCGGCGGGTGCGGTCCGAGAGCGCGTAGTCGCCGGTCGGCAGGGCGATCGGCGGCGCCCCGTCGGCGTCGAGCGCGACCCCCATGCCGAACTCGGCGACCATCTGCTTGCAGACCATGTGCACGCGGGCGAGGTCGTCGCCGGCGCCGGAGTAGGAGGCTTCCAGCACCTCCTCCTCGGCCGCCCGGCCGCCGAGCAGCGTGACCAGCTCGTCGAGCAGCTCCTCGCGCGACTTCAGGTAGGTGTCCTCCTGCGGCGAGTGGGCGACGAACCCGAGCGCCGGTCCGCGCGGCACGATGCTGAGGATCTCCGGCGGGTCGAGCCCCAGCAGCTTGCGGCAGAGGGCGTGGCCGGCCTCGTGGTAGGCGACGATCCGCCGCTCCTTCTGCCCCAGCCGCCGCGCCTGCTGGGAGCCGACCGACTGGCGCAGCAGCGCCTCGTCGAGGTCCTCGCGCGCCATCGCCTTGCGGCCCGCCCGCCCGGCGATGATCGCCGCCTCGTTGAGCGCGTTGGCGAGCTGGGCGCCGGTCATCCCGGTCGTCTTGCGCGCGACGTCGGTCAGGTCGAGGTCGGGACCGAGCGGCTTTCCCTTGGCGTGCGCCCGCAGGATCGCCTCGCGGCCGTCGCGGTCGGGCGGCGCGACCAGCACTTGACGGTCGAAGCGGCCCGGCCGCAGCAGCGCCTTGTCGAGCTTGTCGACGTAGTTGGACGCGGCGATCACGATCACCGTCCCCGGGTCTCGCTCGAACCCGTCCAGCTCGACCAGGAGCTGGTTGAGCGCCTGCTCGCGCTCGCTCGAGCCGCCATCTCCACCGCCGCTGCTGCGCGCCCCCCCGACCGCGTCCAGCTCGTCGATGAAGATGACGGCTCGTCCCGACTTCCGCGCCTCCTTGAACAGGCGCCGAATGCGGGCAGCACCCCTCCCCACGAACATCTCTACGAAACTCGAGCCGGAGGCCGAGAAGAAGTCGACCCCCGCCTGCGCGGCGACCGCCCGCGCCAGCATCGTCTTGCCCGTCCCCGGCGGGCCGAAGAGCAGCACGCCGCGCGGCGGCGAGGCGCCGAGGGCGGCGAAGCGCTCGGGGTCGCGCAGCCACTCGGCGACGTCCATCAGCTCGTCCTTGGCGGCGTCGACCCCCTGCACCTCCTCCCAGAGCACCGGCTTGGTCTTGCTCGCCTTGACCGTCTCCGGCTTGGTCGCGCCGAGCGTGCCGCGCAGCAGCGTCAAGAAGACGAGCAGGAGGCCGAACATGAAGACGACCCCGAAGACCGGGTACCAGTCGAAGAAGAAGCTTTTGATCCCGTTCACTCCGGGAGTGTGGACAAAAAGTCGCCCAACTCCAATCGCATATACGTCCGGCGGGCGTTTTTGCAGCCGCGCGCCCGCCTGGCGAGCCGGTCCTCTAGCCGCGCTGGACCTGCGAGCCGCCGACGATCGCCTCGACGCCGTCGTCGCCGAAGACGATCCAGGCCTTGTTGCCGCCGTCGTAGTCGGGCGCCCAGAGCTTCAGCGTCGCCGGGCGCTCCCAGACCGTGCACGGCTCCTCGCCGACCTCGTCGAGGCCGCGCCAGACCCGGACGAAGGCGTTGTTCTCGAGCTCCTCGCCGATCGTCGTCGGCTCGCGGTGGCCGGGGTGCACGCGCGTCTCGGGCGGCAGCTCCAGCAGCCGCATCACCGAGGCCTTGAGGTCGGCGAAGCCGCTGGCCCCGGGCGCCATCGTCCCGCCGACCGTGCCCTTGAAGAGGACGTCGGCGGTGAAGACGTCGCTGCCGTCGACGAGGAAGGCGAGGTGGCCGGTGGCGTGGCCGGGGGTCGAGATCGCCTCGATCTCGAGCTCGCCGGTGGCGAGCTTCTCGCCGTCGGAGAGCGTCTGGGAGACCTCGAGGTCGAGCTCCGCCGCCGCGTCGGGATGGGCGACCACCCGCGGGCCGCCGAGCCGCTCGCGCGCCTCGGCCAGGCCGGCGACGTGGTCGAGGTGGGGGTGGGTGACGAGGATGTGGGTGATCTCGATCCCGTCGGCCTCGGCGCGCTCGAATAGCGGCGCGAGCTCGTCGTTGCCGTCGATCAGGACCCCCTTGCCGCCGGGCCGGTCGGCGACCAGGTAGGCGTTCGACAGCCACATCGGGTTCTCGGTTCGCTCGACGATCAACTCGGCCTCCTCCTCTGCTTGCGTATCGGTCCGCTAACCGTACGGCCTGTAGACGATCCGGTGCCCGAGCAGCTGGCTGACGGTGGCGAAGCGGTAGCCGCGGGCGCGCAGGGTCTCGATTATGCGAGGCAGCGCGGCGAGGGTGCCGCTGCGGTCGCCGCCGCCGTCGTGCATGAGGACGATCGAGCCCGCCTGGGCGGCGCCGACGACGCGGCTGTAGACGGCGGCGGCGCCCGGCGTGGCCCAGTCGGTCGGGTCGACGTCCCAGAGGATCGTCTCCATCCCCAGTCCTCCCGCGGTCGCCACCACCGAGGAGTCGACCGCCCCGCCGGGCGGGCGGAAGAGGCACGGCTCGAAGTGGGTGTAGGAGGCGATGCGGGAGGCGGCGCCGGCGATCTGGGAGTAGCCGGGGAGTTCGACGTGGTTCATCGTGTGGTCGCCGATCTCGTCGCCTTCGCGCAGGATCCGCCGCATCGTCGCCGCCCGCCCCGGCATCTCCTGGCCGACCTCGAAGAAGGTGCCGCGGGCGTGCTCGCGGCGCAGCACGTCGAGGAAGCCTTCGGTGTATTCGCTGGGTCCGTCGTCGAAGGTCAGCGCGAGCATCTTGCGGTCGCGCGGGCCGTTGAAGGCCTCGCTCGTGCCGCCGCCGGTGCAGCCGACCGCGCGCACGGGCCGCAGGCGGAAGGCGCGCTCGCCGCTCGCCGGCAGGCTCTCTTCGCATTCGGGGGCGCGGCATCCCTGCCGGTTCTCCAGCACTCGCCAGCGGTAGCGATGGGGGTTGAGGCCGGCAGCGGCCGGCAGCAGGGAGACCGCCAGCTTGGTCGGCTCGGGCCGCTTCACGCGGACGGCCACGGTCGACTTGGCAGCGACGGTTCCCGCCGCGTCGAGCTGCTCCAGCCCGGCGCGGCGATGGGCTGCTTCGCCGCCGAGGCAGAGCCGCCGCTCGCCGGCTTCCCCGGCCGGGGCGAGGGCGAGGCACAGGTAGGCAGAGCCGGCGGCACCCGGGGCCGGCAGCGGGTCGAGCCCGGCAAGCGGCAGCGGCGCGGCGGTGCGCAGGCTGAGGACCAAGCGCTCGCCGGCTTGGGAGAGCGTCGCCCGCTGCAGGTCGGGCGCCCGGCGCGAGCGCCGCGGCGGGCGACCTGGCCGCGGCACGGCCGCCATCCCTCCTGCCGGGGCAGCGAGGGCGAGAAGCGCCGTGGCGCAACCGCAGGCGATCTTGCGATTCAGGGGAATGAGTTGGACTCCGCGGGGGCGTTTCGAGCAGTCGCTCCATCCTAGCCCTGGGCCAGACACCGGCATCCGAACTCGGTACCGAGGTGGAGTTTGGGTTTCGGCCAATCCGCGCCGGCGGAGCTACCGTTTCGTCAGCTCGACGTGAGGTCCAGGAGAACCGCACAACCACTTGACTCGGGTCCCGCCCCTTGAGCGGGCGCCCGGCGGGGGCGCTTGCGGGAATCATCGCCATCGTCCTCCTTCTCGCCGCTCCGGCGGCGGGGGCGGCGCCGTGGCGCGACACGATCGTCGCCCGCCCGGGCGTCGCGGCGGCGCGCATCTCCTCGACCGCGGAAACCGCCCGCTACCCGATCGACGACGGCAGCGGCGCCACCGTCGCGATCTCGGTCACCGCCGCCTGCCAGCAGCTCTGCACGGCGGCCGAACCGCAGGCGATCGCCAACTTCCTCGGCACGCTGATCCACGGCGCCGAGATGGAACTGCTGACCGTCCAGCTCGACACCCCCTCCCAGATCGAATTCGACTGCGGCATCGGCGCGGAGGCCTGCTACTACCCGAGCGAGAACAAGATCGTGCTCAGCGGCAACGCCGAAGTCGGCCCGGACGGGGCGAGCCGCGAATTCATCCTCGCCCACGAGTACGGGCACCACGTCGCCAACCACCGGCTCAGCCCGACCCCGTTCCCGGCGGCGATCAACTGGGGCACGCCGCGCTGGGCGAGCCTGGAGAACGTCTGCCGGCGCTCGCGAGCGGGCGCCGTCTTCCCCGGCAACGAGGGCGATCACTACTTCGAAGACCCCGGGGAGGCTTTCGCCGAGGCCTTCGCCCGCTACCGCTTTCCCGACTCGCCGCCCGCCTGGCGCTACCTGCCCGCGCTCAAGCCGGGCCCCGCCGCCTTCGAAGCGATCCGCGAGGACACGCTGGAACCATGGCTGGGGCGCTCCGGCTTCCTGCTGTCCGGCCTGGCGCCGCCGCGCCAGAGCGAACCGATCGTCCGCTCCTTCCGCACACCCCTCGACGGCGCCGTCAGCCTGCAGCCGGCCGAATTCCGCCACCGCTACCGGCTCAACCTGATCAGTCCCGCCGGCCAGGTCGTGCGCAGCACCCGCCAGGGGCTCAGCCTGCGCCACCAGCTCAACTTCACCGTCTGCGGCCAGCGCCGCCTCAGCATCCAGATCCGCTCCTCCCGCCGAGGCGAAGAGCCCTTCCAGCTCCAAGTTCAGCGACCCTGAGATAATGCCCGGCCCGGGCGCAGTTCAGCCCACCGAGGGGGCGTAGCTCAGCTGGTTAGAGCGCCGGCCTGTCACGCCGGAGGTCGCGGGTTCGAGTCCCGTCGCTCCCGTTGGCTCTAGCAAGCCAGTTCGCTGCCTTTCGGGTCGCGGACTCTTGGCCGGGTGGCAACGTAAGTGGCAACGCGCCAGCGGTCGCAGCTCGGCTAGACAGCCGGCTTGTACTTTGCGTGGTCGCTGGCCCGGCGGGGCGCCTGCCGTACGATCTCATCGGCCGCGCTGACGGCGGCAGCGTCAGCTTGCTTCCGCTCGACCGCGTCGAGGATGAGCGACGCGATTCGTAACGCTGCCGCGTTGATCGGGTCAGGGCTGAGCGGCTGCATCGCGACTAGCCCAGCGTAGGCACGCGCGACGGTAGTCGGCAGTTCGGGCAGTTGACGAGGCTGCGAACCGGCGGCACCTGGTCGTGTTCGTAGGTAACCGCCTGCTTGCACTCCCGGCAGGTCAGCTCATCCGTGCCAGCGTCGGCGTTGAACTCGCGGATGTAGAAGTCGGCGGTGCGGACCGGGCGCGTGTCGCATGGACGGGGCGGACGGCCCTGCGGACGCGGACGACGTCCAACCACGAGTGCGAGTGCAGAGCCGCGGTTGGGCGGCGGCACGAGCTGTCAGCCGAAGATGCCGACGAGCCCGGGGCTGACGCCCTCGGCCTCGTAGGCCTTGAGGATGGCCTCGGGACCCGGCGACTCGGGCACCAACTCGGCGATGGCCGCGCTCAGCGTCTCGTCATCGCACTTGCTCAGCGACTCGATCGACGTCGCATTTTCAGCCGGGGTCGGCCCGAAGATGTCGCTCAGAATGTGGTGGATGCCTTCGTCCCAACCCGGCCCGGCGGTCGAGGCATTCGGAGCGAACAATTCCGCGACGACCTCGCCGACCTTATCCGCAATTGCATTCGCGATTGCACCCGCGTCGAGTGCCGGAGCAGCCGTGGCTGCAGGAGCAGCCGGCTGTTGAGGTACCAGACGCTTGGCGATCGCCTCGGCGAGCTGGGCGGCTTCGCGCTCGGGTGCGATCTTCTCCATGGCCCTAACACTATGCTCATCGCCCGTTGACCCCTTCTCGACCAGTTCCCGCACCGCGGCGCCCTCGATCGACACCCCCGTGAACTCGCCCTTGTCGATCGCTTCGCGGCCTTCCTCGGTCGGCGCGATGGCGATGTACCAAGCGCCCTTGCGGATCGTCTCGCTGCCTACCGTGAAGTCAGCCAGCGCGACGGCGTTCTCCACGAGCTGCCCGTAGGGCTCCATCGATTCGTGCATCTTGTTGACCAGCGCCCCGTTCGCCATGAAGCGGTGTGCGGCCTTGCGGATCTCGTCCTCGTCCCAGCGATCCTCGATGGTCTGGTCGGTCCCGGGCGCGCTGCCGGGCGACTCGTGCCAACCTGGCTCCGCGACGACCACGTAGGCGGCACTCCACTGGCCGTCTTCCTTGAGCAGCCGGCCGGTTGCGATGTGATCGGCCTTCTCCTCGGGCTCCGACTTGAACAGGAAGAAGCGCTTGCGGTTCGCGCCCTTGCCGACGATGGAGATCGCGTGCACGTCCGCGTCCCTGATGAGATTGACGGGCATGCCCCAAAGCCTGCCGGTTCTCGCCGTTGACCCCCAGGGCTGAGAGCCACCGAAACCTAGGCGTTCCTTGGTCTTCCTAGGCTTTCCTTGGGCCATCAGCTCTCCCCTCCCGCGGCCAGGATCTCGGGCACTAGCTCGGCGAACTTGGCCGCGCTGACCGTTCCGAGGTACTTCTGCATCGTGCTCTTGCCCGGCAAGCTGCGGTCGCGCTCGATATCCGTCGCGGTCGGCCAGCGTCCGTGGCGCTCGTGCCAGTCGGCCAGGCCCTTGGCGATGCTCTCCTTGCCGATCCGCCAAGCCCGGGCCGGCAGGCCCGCAGCGCGCAGCGCGTTCGACCAGCTCCCGTAGAGCTTTTGCACGGTGGGGGTCGAGGGCATGTCGGGGTTGCCGAGCGTGTCCCGGTGCGGGCTCGGCGTCCGCTTGTGCTCGGCGTAGAAGCGACGGAACGCATCCTCGACGCGAGACTTCGACCACTGGACCGGCCGCTCTAGCTCGCGGCGCTTGACGGTCGGGACCTCCAGCAGCAACGCCGGGGGGATCGAGCTGGGCGGCTGCCCGTTGGCCATAGGGCGGGCCAACTCGATAGGCGCCGGAGACGTCGGCGTGGCCTCTTGCGGTTCGGGGTCGCGGTCGAAAAGCTTGTTCGCGAGGATGGTCGTCGGGTGGTCGGCAACGGCGATGTTTTCGGCGTCGCGGTTGTAGTGCATGGTCGTCACCGGAGTGGCGTGCCCCGCGGCCATCTGCACTCGAGCGATAGGGACGCCCAGCGCCAGCGAGTTCGTGATGTAGGAGTGGCGCAGCGAGTGCGGGCCGATGTCGGGGTTGACGCCGGCGGCGGCTGCCAGTTGCTTCACCCTCTTGCTGACGGCGATGCGCTCCAAGGGCCGCAGCGGACGCTTTGGATTGCCCCAGCGGTTCACGGAGACGAGCAGCGGGCCGTCCGGCGGGTTGCCCAGCCAGTTCAGGTACTGCTCGAGGACATGGGTGAAGCCGGGGTCGAGCAGGATGCGTCGCCGCTTGCGACCCTTGCCCTTTACCCAGAGGACCGGAGTGCCGTTCGTCTGGCCCAAGTCCTCGATCCGGGCCATGCAGGTTTCCGTGGCCCGCATCCCGTTCAGCAGCAGAAGAAACACGAGGATGAAATCGCGGAGCGGTGACGTGCTCTCGGTGAGCGTCGTTTCGAGAAGCTGCCGCGATTCGCTCAGATCGAGCCAGGGGGTCTCTACGTCGCCTTGCACCGCACGATGCCGGACGTGCCGGAACGGATTGCGGTCGATGATTTCCTCCGCGACCACGTACTCGTAGAAGTTGCGGACACTGGCCAGCTTGCGCTTGGCGCTGTTGTCCGAGAGGCCCTGATCGAGCAAGTGGGACAGATACATCTGCCCGTCGACGCGCCGCAACGCGAGCGGGTCGCTGCCTTCCTCTCCGCACCACGCAAGGAAGTCCTCGATGTCGCGCCCGTAGCCACGGCGCGTGTGCTCGTTCGGGTAGCACAGGAGCCACTCCCCGGCCAGCTCTTGCGCCCTTGTCATCGGATCTACCGGCATCGCTAGTCCTCTCTTAGTCGAGGACCGCCGGGGCAGATACCGTTCCCGCTGCATTCGGGCCTGGTGGAAGCTAAGCCCGGTGCCACGGGGCCGGCGTTCGCAGCGCGCGGCCCCACTTGTTTCGGTTTCCGTCGCATACCGTATACCATCTCTACACAAACCACAATGCCCGACGACAAGAAGCTCATCCGCGAACTGCACCAAGCCGAGGCCGGCTTTCAGAAGGCGCGGGCGGCCCACAGAGCCGCCGCAGATGCCCGGGCGTCGGCATTCCGCAAAGCATCGGAGGGCGGGCTGAGCATCCGTCGGATCGCCGCCGAGGTCGGCATCACGTTCGGCCGCGTCCGCCAGGTGATGCGCTCCGGCGACGGCTAGCCGAGACCGGGAGCAGATCACGGGCGTGACCCATCAGCGTCCAGCATCGCCCACTACCGACCGGCGCCTGCAGGGTCAACGCCCGCGCTTCGTAGCCTCGGTACATGGCCGAGAACGACCAGAAGACACGGGATACCATGAGTTTCGGAGGCAGCCATGGAGGGCGACACTGCAAGATCCCGCCCGAGGAAACCAAGAGCGGGAAGCCCTGCGGTGCGCACCCGCTGAGACCGGGGACCGTCATCGAAGGGGTCAAGGTCAGCGGCGACTACTGCCGCGGCCACGATCCAACACTCCCCAGCAGGACGCAGTTGAGAGCCGAGGACCGGGCCAAGGGCGGCAAGGCCAAGCGCATCCCCAAGCTGAGCGAGCTGCTGCGTAAGCGGGTCGAAGCGCAGGCCGACGAGATCCTGGACAAGCTGTTCGCGATGCTCGACGCCGAGCGGGCGGTCGTCGTCGGCAACGGCCCGAAGGCCCGCGTCGAATTCGTCCCCGACATGGAGCTGGTCCTGCGCGTCATCCGCGAGATCTTCGACCGCGCCGAGGGCCGGCCCAAGAGCGTCTCGGAGTTCACGGGCAAGGTCGACTACCGCAGCCCGAAGCAGTCCGACCTGATCGAGAAGGAAATCGACCGGTTGACGAAAAAGCTGGCCGACCGCGAGATAGCGGAGCGCGGAGCGGGCGCCGAGTAGGCATGCACGGCGGTTGGCCAGCGGCCCCGCCGAACCCGTGACCCGCTTGATGCACGGATTTACTGTCCGGGGGTCAGCAATTTAGCCGCATGGTGAAGCCGTTTGCGGAGGAGGTGGCAAGGGGGTAGCAATCCACCTTTGGCCCTCGAGCTAGCCACCCGCTGGACGGCTAGCGGCGACGACTGTGAAGTCGTGCCCGCAGCTCCCACAGCGCGTCAGCCCGCGCTTTACGCGCTCCCCGCAGGCCGGGCACTCGCGGCCCTTCGGCCGCGTCATGAACCAGATCAGCGAGAGGGCGATGAAGCCGAAGAACCAGATGAACCAGAGGGCGGCAACGCCGACCCCCGCCCCCGCATTGCTCGCGTCTTCGCAGGTGGCCTTACTGAGCGCGCCAGGGTGGGCGCAATGGCTGGACGGGTCGGCCGAGACGATCGCCGCGATGATCGAAACGGCCATCAGCACACTCCAGACCACCACAACCCACGTCATCTTCCGCCAGCGAGGTCGCCGCATGCTCTCCCCTTTTCTCTGCGAAATACTCGGACAGGCGTGAGCATATAGGCGGGCTCCGCCATGTACGGCCGCCGGTTCTCGCCGTTGACCCCCGCGAGCTTGACGACCTCGGTGTAGCTGTCGCCAACGCCCCCGGGGACCCCGAGGGGGTCAACGGTCGAAGTCCGTATACGTGAATGGCATGACAACGATCATGCATCAAATCCCGGCACGAACTCCACCGGTGCACCTTCGGGCCCGGCGCGAAGGTGCTGGTCTCACGCGAGAGCAACTCGCCGTTCTCGCAGGGCTGACGTCGCGGACCGTCTTACGGGCGGAGCTCGACCAGGTGACCTCGACTCCCGCAACGCTCCGCTGTCTCGCGGACGCGCTCGGATGCGAGGTCGCCGACCTCCAAGATGACAACGGCGCCCCCGCCAGGAGCGCCGCCATCCAAGTTCGGCGAAAGGACCGCCGACATGGGCCAGAGTAGCCGCAAGTCCGGCGTCGGGGCGGCTGCCTCCGGCGCGGTCAGCGTCGAGCTGCGTGGTGGGCTGCGGCTGTGGTGGAGCCCTCGCTGGGGCAAATGCTCGCCGGGCCTGTTGCGGATTCTGACCCGGGAGGCAGGCCGGTGAGTCACGCCGCCACCCACGTGCCGCCGCAGAACATCGAGGCCGAGGAGTCGGTGCTCGGCGCGTTGCTGGTCGCCGAGCCGGCGCTGAGCCGGGTGATCGACGAGGTGAAGCTGAACGGCGAGGACTTCTACCTCGAGAAGCACGCGCTGATCTTCACCTGCGCGCGCGACCTCTACGCCGGCTCCAAGCCGGTCGACGAGCTGAGCGTCACCGAGGCGCTGGTCCAGCGCAACCAGATCGACGAGGCGGGGGGCAAGCACTACGTCTCCGAGCTGGCGGCCAAGGTGCCGGCCGCCGGCAACGCCAAGCACTACGCCGAGATCGTCCAGCAGAACTCGCTGCTGCGGCGGCTGCTCGGCGCCGGGCAGGAGATCCAGGGCCTTGTCCACAATCGGAACGGCTGCGAACCCGGCGAGCTGCATGCCCAAGCTCGCGAACTGCTTGAGCGCGCAACCAGCACGACAAGCGATGCGCAGAGTCCGGCCGGGGCACTCGCAGCAGCGTCAGTCGATCTTGTCGCGACAATCCGCGATGGGCTGCCCGAGCGAGCCTTCGTCCCTGGAGCTGAGCCATATTTGATCGCCGGGAAGCGCTATCTACTTCCGGCACCGGCTGGCACCGGCAAGAGCCTGGTTTCGCTCATCATCAGCACCGAAGTCGTCGGCGCGGGCGGCACGGTCGCGATCCTCGATGTAGAGAACGGTGCCGAAGAGTACGCGCGTCGGCTCGCTGATCTGCTCGCGGTTAACGGCGGGGAGGATGGTGAGCTGGCCGCCAAATGTGCGGAACGCCTGCGCTACTACGCATGGCCCGCGCTTCACGTGACATGGGGGCCAGAAGAGTGGGCGCGCGCCTTCGAGGGCGTCGATCTCGCGGTCTTCGATAGCTCCCGGCTGATGCTCTCGGCGGCAGGTCTCGCTGAGGACTCCAATGACGACTACGCCGCCTTCGTCAACGGCTTGCTCGTGCCGCTTGCTCGTGCGGGCGTGACGACGATCGTGCTCGACAACACCGGCCACGAAGAGCGCGACCGTGCCCGTGGCGCGAGTGCTAAGGCGGACCTGAATGAGGTCGTCTACGTCGCAAAGGTTGGGGAGGAGTTCGACCGCGACCAGACCGGGCACCTGCGGCTTGTGCGCCAGCGGACCCGCTTCGCGGACTTGCCGGGGGAGTTGCAGGTCCCGCTCGGCGGCGGCGTCTACGGCCCCGTCGAGGAGGCCGAGCCGCAGGCCGACAGCGACGCCTTCCGGCCAACGTCGCTGATGGAGCGCGTATCGAAGGCAATCGAGGCAAACCCCGGCCTCAGCCGCAAGGAAACGCTGGAGCTGGTCGGCGGCAAGAGAGAGTACGCGACGATGGCGCTGACCCTGTTGGTCAGCGAGGAATTCGTCGCAGCGGAGGCCAAGGGCCGGTCGAAAGCTCACCGCTCGATCAGGCCCTACAGGGAGGCCGAAGATGCTTCCTGAAACGGTACGAGGTACCCGGTTCCCACGAGGTTCCCACGAGGTTCCCGGTACCGGGTGGAGTGGCCGTGACCCGGTACCCGCCAGAGGGGTACCCCCCGTAGGGGGGTCCCCGTCGGGTACCTGGTCGCCGCCGGCACCGGGAACGCCGTCTTTCGCTGACCCGGTTCCCGGGAGATCAGCATGACTGCCCCGACGATCCGTGCCGAGCTGGCCGCCGCCGTCCGTGCGATCAACGCCGGCTTCAACCGTCTACCGGCCGAGATGCAAGACCGCATCGCGATCAACTACGACGGTCTCGAAGGCGAGATGGACGCTGCGATCTTGGCAGGCGATCGCATACGTGCTCTGGCCGCGATTCGCGCATGGCGTGGCCATTGGCTCGACGAAATCGAGAGGGCCGGCTGATGAGTCCCCGCTACATCCCCCCCATCCCTGGCCGCAGTGCCCATCTGGGCTTCTATGGCTGCGCGGTCCCTGGCCGGGAGCGCGTGGTGCGCTGTGCTTTCGCTGGCAAGAGCAGGCCGCCGGAGAGCGCCACGGTCGCCTGCCCCGTATGCGGAGCGACGCACCGGGTCGCGCTACTCTGGCGCCGGCCAGTCGAGTACGACGCGGGTGTCGAGCCCGAGGTCGTAATCGGGGCGGTGGCTTCATGAACACGCCCCCGCCGACTGACCTGGTGAGCGTGAGTTGCCGGAGCCTTGCCACCCGCCCCGCAAGTGGCTCTAGCAAGCGCCCGCTGAGGCGACCCCCGGACAATAAGTCCGTGCATCTACCCTCGTGCCACCGGCTGGCCGTGGGAAGGCCGGGATCTGCCCGGTGAACGTCACCCTCGACATCACCGACGAGCTCATCGAGCGGATCGCTGAGCGCGCGGCCGAGCTAGCCGCCGAGCGTCAGGTCGCGTCCACAGGCGATGCATGGCTGCGCGGGGCAGCCAAGATCGCGGATTACATCGACGCCCCGCGTAGCCGCGTCTATGCGCTCGTTTCCGCTGGTCGGCTGCCAGTTGAGAAGGACGGATCGGCACTGATCGCTCGTCGCTCGGAGCTAGATGCCTGGGTGCGAAGCGGTGGCGGGAGACGGACATGAGCGTCGCAGAGCGGCCTGCGGTGCCGGCCGTCGCCGAGGTCGTCTTCCGTGTCGCCGGCCTACCGGCTCCGAAGGGGTCGCGCACGACCGGCCGTCGCCGCGACGGGAGCGTCTACAGTCGGCCGGCGAGCGGGGGGGAGAAGCCTTGGACCGACGCCGTAGCCCTCGTCGCCCGTGCCCATCGTCCCGGTGGCGCCACGCTGCCGCCGCCCTACGCCGTGTCGCTCGCCTTCGCCATGCCGCGGCCCGGTCGCGCTGTGCACCCATATCCCACGCGCTCTGACCTCGACAAGCTGATCCGAGGAGTGCTCGATGGCCTTGTTCGCGGCGACCTGATCGCCGACGACCGCCACGTCACCCACCTCATCGCGATGAAGCGTTGGGCCGAGCGCCGCGGAGCCGAGGGCGTCACGGTCATCGTTCAGCCCGTCACGGATGACGAAGAAGGTCAAGAAGGTCAACGCGCCATCAGGGGACCATCGGTGTAGGCGATGGCATTCAACAACATCTACAGCACGATTCTCCGCGTCACGGGCGACATCGATAGCGCCAAACGCGAACTGAAGGAGATCGGCGCGGAGGCCGAGGCGTTCGCCCGCGTCGAGGCAACGGCGACGCTCAACCTCAACGACCGCGAGGTCACCCGCAAGCTCGCCGAGGTGCGGAAGTCCCTGGCCGAGTTCGCGGCGAAAAGCGCGACCGCCGACGCCGACGTGGACACCGCCGGGGCCAAGGCGAACCTGGACAACCTGCGCTCGATGCTCAGCCGCATCGACCACGAGAAAGTGACGCCGGAGGTCAACGCGAAGGTGGCGAAAGCCGAGCTGGACCTGGCGGCCTTGCAGGCACAGATCGACAGGATGGACAACGAGAACCTGGTCATCGACGTCGACGTGCGCCGGGGGGCCTCTGAGAAAGCGCTGGCGCTCGAGCGCGACATCTCAGTGCTGGCACACGAGGCCGCAGATGGGGGCCGGGCCTTCGATAGCTTCAGCGGCTCCGTGGGCGGCGCCGGCAGCTCGATGCAGAGTGCCGGGGGAGAGGGAAGCTTCCTTGGCTCGGCGATGACGGGGCTCGGCGCGGCCGTGGTGGCCCTGATCCCCGTCGTCGTGTCGCTGGGCGGCGCGATCGCCGCCCTGATCGGCTCCCTCGCGGCTGCGGCTGCCGCTGCAGGGGCGCTGGCTGTAGCCCTCGGCGCTGCGATGGGGCCGGCCTTCGGCGTAATCGGGGCCACGGTCCTGCGCGCGACCTCGATCATGAAAGCCAACAGCTCGGCTACCTCCAGCGCGGGAGCGGCCAGCGCGAGCAGCGCCCAGTCCCTCAGCCTGCTCCAGAAAGAGCAGGGCAAGACGGCCAAGACCTCCAAGGAAGTCACGGCCCAGCATCAGCGCGAATACAAGGCCACGATCCAGGTGCGCGATGCACGGCAGGGCCTGATCGCCGCCACCCGCCAGTACGCGCAGGCCGTGCGCGCCGCGTGGAAAGAAATCCGGGAATCCGCCCATGCGCTGCTGACGAGCGAACGCGACGCCGCCCGCAGCGTCCGCGCCGCCCAGAACGAAGCCAAGCGCAGCGTCCGCGAGCTGGCGGAAGCACGCAAGGAAGCGGCCAAGGAGGAACGCGAAGCCGTCAGGGCCTCCGTGGCAGCGGCACGCGAACTGCGCGACGCCTATACCGAAGTCCGGGAAGCAGAACGCGCCGTTCGCGACTCGCGGCTGGAACTCCAGGAAAGCTCCCTCGACCTCCTCGACGCCGAAGACTCGCTCGAAGCCAAGCAGGAAGCGGTCAAGGCCCTGCTCGAAGAAATCGGGCTGAGCGGCGAAGCGCTCTCGAAGGTTCTCGGCGAACTGGCGACGGGAGACCTCTCCACCCTGGACATCGGCGCGCTGCTCTCCGGCGCCGGCGCCAGCTCGACGCCCAAACAGATCGAGGAAGTCTCCGACGCCGCCCGGGAACTCCAGCACTCCCAGCTCGCGGTGACGAAAGCGACAGACATCCTCCACGACTCGACCGAAGGGCTGGGCGACGCCGATCGCAAGCTCGCCGACGCCCACGAAGAAGTCGCAGAAGCCCAGCAGCGGGTCAACGAATTCGCCGAGAAAGGACTCGCGGCCTACGAACCCTACGCGGAAGCGCTGCGGGCCGTCGCAGAAGCCGAACAGGAAGTCGCCAAGGCGACGAAGGAAACGACCCGTATCCGGCTTAAGGGCAACAAGGAAGTCCGCGCCGCCGAAAAGGAACTCAAGCGTCTGCAAAAGGGCGGCATCGCCGACAACGCAAGCGTCATCTCGGCTGCGGAAGGGCTGAGGGACGCCCACCAACAGCTTGCTCAGGCGATCCACGAATCCGCGAAGGCGATGAAGAGTGCGAAGGCTGCTGCCGGTGGCGGCGGCGCGGGGGGTGGAGGCTACAGTGGCGCGCTCAGCGGACTGGGGAAAGCCTTGACCGACGGCAGCGCGCTCGAGGAAGAATTTGCGAAGGCAGTCAAGCGCGTCAAAAACGCCCTCGCCAACGCCTTTCGGCCGGCGACGAGCAAGGTGCTCGCGGGCGTGACCAAAGGCCTCAAGGCGATCGTCCCCCTGCTCGGCGAACTGCGCCCCGCGTTGACCGGGGTGGGGAAAGTGCTGGGCAACATGGCAGCGAGTGCCGGCAAAGCACTGGCCGGCCCTGCGTGGCGCCGTGCGCTCAAGTTCTTCGCCACGTCCAGCCAGAGCGTGACCAAACTGCTCGGCGAATCCTTCGGTGCGCTGGCCGAAATCCTGCGCAACATCGCCGTAGCCTCGATGCCCTTCCTGATCTCAGGGCTGCACAAGCTGCGCGACTTCCTCAAGGGCATCGCCAACAGCACGGACAAGACGGGCAAGCTGCGCGACGACATCGGCGGCCTGGTCGAACATCTGAAGGCGTGGCTGGATCTGGCCGGAGCGCTCGGCCATGTGATGGTGGCGCTGTTCGGCGGCGAGACTGCCAAGGCCGGGAAATCGCTGGTCGAGAGCCTTGCCAAGGGCGCGAACAACCTCGCGAAGTGGCTCGAATCGGCGAAGGGTCAGGAAGCGATCAAGCAGTTCTTCGAAGCCACGCTGCCGCTGGTGAAAGCCGTCGCCGGGCTACTCGGCAAGCTGGTCGTGGCGGGGCTGCAGTTCACGCAGGCGATGGCACCGATCATGGCTCCGCTGGTCAAGGGATTTAGCACCTTTGTCGAAGTCGTCGGAGATCTTTTCGGCCTGTTCTCGAAGATCCCGGCGCCGATTCGGGAAGCCATCGGGACGATCCTCAACCTCGTCTTCGGGTTCGGCAAACTGGAACTGATCATCGCAGGCGTCAAGCTGGTGATCGAAGGACTCGGCGGCGTCGTCGGAGCGGTGGCTGGTGCGATCTCCGGCGCCGCTGGCGAAGTCGTTTCGGCGGCCGAAGACATCGGCAGCGGCATCATCGGCGCGATCACCGGCGTCTTCGGCGAAGCGCTCGACGCCGGGAAGGAAGTCTTCGAGAAAGTCAAGGGGGGCATCTCGGCTGCATGGGGCGCCGTGACCGGCGTCGCGGGCGAAGTGATCTCGGCCGTGATCGGCAAGGTGACGGGGGCCTTTGAACGCGCTGTGAATGTGGGCCAGGATCTGTTCAACCACGTGAAGGGTGGGATCTCGGCTGCATGGGGCGCCGTGACCGGGGTGGCGGGCGAAGTGATCTCGGCCGTGATCGGCAAGGTGACGGGGGCCTTTGAACGCGCTGTGAATGTGGGCCAGGATCTGTTCAACCACGTGAAGGGTGGGATCTCGGCTGCATGGGGCGCCGTGACCGGGGTGGCGGGCGAAATCATCTCGGCGGCGGTCGGCAAGGTGAGCGACGCTTGGGACACCGCGAAGTCCAAGGGCGAAACCCTGTTCACCAAGGTCGGCGGGGGAATCAGCGATGTCGCCGGGGCCGTGAAGGAAGCGGCTGGAACGGTGGTTGAACGCGTCCTCGGCGTACTCGAAAACCTCGTGGGCAAATTCAAGGAAGCCGGAGAAAGCGTCGTCAACGCCTTCGGTAACGGGATCAAGGCGGCAGCGCAGTCGGTCATCGACAAGGCCAAGGAACTGGCCGAAAGGGTCGCTGGCATCCTGCCCGGCTCCGAGCCCAAGGACCCAACCTCGCCGTTGCGGGGCCTCGGCAAGCGCGGCGAAGCGTTCGTCTCCAACTTCGCCGAGGGCATCCGGGCGGCGCTGCCCGAACTCACCGGGACGCTCAGCACGGGCCTCTCGGCGATGGTCACCGTGCCCGAGATGCGGATGCCGGCGGCGGTGCCGGTCGGGGCCTCGCCCGTCACGCACAACTACGAGACCACGATCACCTCCCCGGCCGGGAGCGTCGCCGATCCCGAGATCGCGCTGGCTCAGTGGGATCTCAAGCTGCGGGCGCGGGGGGGACTCGGATGAACCGAAACGATCGGATTGCCGCTGCCGTCGTTGAGGTTGATGCTGCCCTCGGCAAGCTCCCGGACGGAGTGAGAGAGGGCGTCAAGGGCCTTCCCGGGGCAATCGAGCAGCACATCGACGGCGACCTCGCAGCGCTGCGCGACGAGGCCTCCGCGGCACTTAGCCCCGGATCGCAGGGGTCACCATAAAGCCCAGTGAGCAGATACACGCTGCCGTCGTTGAGGTTGATGCTGCCCTCGGCAGGCTCCCGGCGGCGGCGAGGAAGTCCGTCGACATCGATTACGAGGAGCTGCGCGGGGAAATCTTTGTCGCCCTGATCGACGGCCAGCGGCGTCGAATCACCGATGCGACGAGGGCCTGGAAAGAGAAATGGCTGGCCGAGATCGCGAAGGCTGCTGAGGTTGCCCGCAGGTAAGCCTGCCGGCTCGAGCAGGGTGTTAGGGTGCCCGAGCATGGCCAGCAGAATGGAGAGGACGGCCACCCCGGGCATCTACAAGCGCGGCTCTCGCTACGTGATCGTCTGGACGCACAGGGGCAAGCAGCACAAGGAAGCGTTCCGCACCCTTGCCGAGGCGCGGGAGGCGAAGGGGCGCCGGCACGCTGGCGAGAGACGGCCAGCGTCGCGCGTCGGCTTCGAGGAGTACTTCCGTGAGTGGATCGACTCCTATGCGGGGCGCACCGCCCGCGGGTTCTCAGAGACGACACGGCCGGAGTACAGCCGCCCGATCGAGGCACACGCCCTGCCCGCCTGGCGTGCTTGGAAGCTCACCGACGTGGAGCCGGGCGACACACGGAACCTGTTCGGGCAAATGCGTCGAAGTGGGGTATCCATTTAACCGGAGCTAATCCGCAGCTCGCCACGGCCGACCGGCGGGCGGGCGCTCCAGGCTCGGAGGGCGACCGCGGCTGCTCGGCGGCCGGCGCGGCACAGCGCTCGGCCGCGGGTTGGCGATCAGCTCGCCGTAGCGCACCGGCCCGTGTGCGACGGCGAGCTCGAGCACGCGGTAGAAGACGAGCCCGCGGCTGCGCGAGCGCCGCCGGTTGAAGCGGAACGCGAACTCGTTCAAGTAGGCGGGCAGGTGCGCCTCCTCGACCGAGCCCTGGTGGGTGCCGAGCAGCCAGCGCTTGGCGAGCGAGGCGATCTTGTGCACGCCGGGCAGCAGCTCGTGGGCCCGCTCTCGCTGGGCGCCGGGCAGGCGCTCGTGGACGTAGAGCCCCTCGGTCGCCGGGCGGTAGGGCTGCCAGCCGTCGGTGATGACCGTCGCGCCGGGCTCGACGTTGTCGGTGAGGAACGCGCGAAGCGAGGCGGCCGAGGCGTCGCGCAGCGGCGTCAGGCGACAGCGGCCGAAGCCCTTGGGCTCGGTGCGTTCGATCGCGACTCCGACCAGCATCTTCTTCTCGCCCCGCGCCCTCCCGGCGAGCCCCGCCTCCTCGCCGCCAAAGGTGGTCTCGTCGACCTCGACCGCGCCGTCGAGGCGCTCGCGGCCCGGGCGGATAAGCGCCGAGCGGACCCGGTGCAGCATCGCCCACGCCGTCTGGTAGGAGCCGATCTCCAGCTGGCGCTTCAGCGACAGCGCCGAGATCCCGTCCTTTTCGGAGGCGAACAGCCAGCAGGCGGCGAACCAGACGCTGAGCGGGGTGCGGGTGCGGTCGAAGATCGTCCCCGCCGTGACCGAGGTCCGGGCGGAGCAGGCCGCGCACTCAAAGCGACCGTCGGCGAGCCGCCAGCCGTCGCCGTTCCCACAGCGCGGGCAGAAGAACCCCTCTGGCCAGCGCAGCCACTCCAGGTAGTCGAGGCAGTCGGCGTCGGTCCGAAACCACGCCTGGCACTCGCCGAGGGAGCGCGGGTAGTGCTTTCCGGCTTGTGGATTGACGATTCACCGATTCTACTCCGGTTAAATGGATACCCCACCTGCGTCGAAATGGTGCAACGCACTCGCAGGTTCGCAAGCTGCGGGTCGCCTTGTCAGCTATGTTCTCAACTGCCGTCGAGGACGGCAAGATCCGCTCTAACCCAGTCCACGGCGTCCGCATCCCCAACGGCGGATCGTCCACGGAGTTCACCGAGGAACGCGCCAAGGCGCTGACGCTAGAGGAGCTGCGGCTGCTGCTTGCCGCCCTGCCGGATGGCTGGCACCTGTTCTTCGAGTTCCTGGCCGTCACCGGCCTACGGATCAGTGAGGCAATCGGACTACGGTGGGAGCACCTGGACCTCGGCGAGGCGCCCCACGTCGAGGTCCGCGAGCAGTTCTACCGCGGGACGCGGAAGCGCCTCAAGTCGCGTGACGGTGAGCGCAATGTCCCCCTGTCGCCAGCCATGAGCGCGGGGCTACTCGCGCACCGCCGCGATACCTACAAGGGGCCGAAGACGCCAGTCTTCGCGTCGGCCACCGGCAGCGAGTTGCAACCGTCGAACCTCCGCAACCGGGTGCTGAACCGGGCGGCGATCAGCGTCGGCCTCTACATGGAGGTTTCGGGCAAGGACGGCAAACCCCGGGAGCGCTCGACGGTCGGCTTCCACATCTTCCGTCACACCTGCGCCTCGCTGCTCTTCGCCGAAGGCCGCAACGTGAAGCAGGTCGCCGAGTGGCTAGGGCACGCCGACCCCGGATTCACGCTGCGCACCTACGTGCACCTGATGGACGACGGGGTCGGCGCCGGCCTCGATCTCGACGGCGGAGGGGGCAAGAGGGTGGCAACCGAAGGTCCGGAGATGGCCGCAAATGCCGAACCCCAAGCTTCCGTAGAAACCGCCGCCTAGCAGGCAAAACACAGAGCGTCCGGAAACGACCAGAGACGCTTGATCGGCCTGTCACGCCGGAGGTCGCGGGTTCGAGTCCCGTCGCTCCCGTATCTTGAAGTGCCTGCAACGAGCCGCAAAACTGCTCTCATGTCAGCTGCTTTGCTCAGCCGGTAACAGACGGCGATTTAGGCGCCAGCGCCTTTTCCGACACGATGTTCAGCTGGACATCCGTTGAGGTCTAAGGCCACTTGGAGGAAGTCAGCTCTCGATCGGGGCTGGTGGATCAAGTTGCTCGACTGCTTCGGCCTCGGGTTGCTCTTGTGGTGCGAAGAGGTCGGCCTCCTCAGCGGGAGACGCTTGTTCGGCCCTCTCGGCAATTTTGTTGGCCAGCTCCTCCAACTCGGTGAACTGGACCTCATGCTCCAGCGCCGAACGAACCTTTTTAACCAGACTTCGATGGAGGTTTCCTACTGCACTGCCCGGAACCTCTCGGGGTGCGGCGGTGGTAATCGTGGCTCGATCAGAAAGCAAGCTGATTTGTACGGGGATGAGGAAGTCATGCTGTGCATCGACACGGAACCGCAGCTTGACAACGATCTCCAGAAGCCGCCTTCCGGCGGTAATGAGAGAACAGGCATCGCGATGAGAGCCGATGTGCTGACCTCGTAGCTCGACTTTGTCGATTTGAGGTACTCCTAACTCTTGGGCTGGCGCGCCGACCCGCTCGAAATGAGCCATTTCGAAATTAAAGATGTGCGTATTCCCGTCCTCAAGTGCCCGTGCAAGGAAGTCGAGGAACCAGACGGACCTTGAGTCCCAGCCAGTGAGGACTCCTTCCATTGCCCCGAGTTCCGGAGCGACGTCTGACCGAACCGAGACCTCAGCCCCACGATCAAGCACCGTGCGGGCATCCCGTACGTCCGCAACGTGCCGCGCATCAACCTCTGCCCACGAGATGTTCTGACGGAGTCGAATGCGCACGTCGGTCCGCTGGGGCGTGGCGTTTACCTTATAGTCGTCGGTGTCTAGAACCGCTTTGGTCCGGTAGCCTCGAAGATGACCTTTTATGAGGAGTTGTTGTGGGTCAGGGTTCGAGGTACTGGTAAAGACAAACCAGCGCGCGACTCTGAGCTTCGCGTATTTGCCGGTCAGACGGGTAAGGGCGTCGGCGGCTGACTCAAGTTCCGGTGGCTCACCCAAGGGGACGAGGTGGGTCGTCATGCCCCTCTCAAAGTCGTCGCCGGAGGTGTGTTTCAGAACTAGCTCGGCAATCTCCTCCCGGGTGAGATCGGAGTGCCGAACAATTGCCTCCACAAGCCGATCCTTGCTTTTAAAAATTGGAACTCCACGATTTTCGGCGACGGCTTTTAGATCACGAAATCGTAAATCCAGGAGTGCCGCCTTCTCGATCTCACGCTCCTGAGCGTCTAAGGGAATCTCGCCGTCATTGGTCGCAGAATGGGCAAGATCCTCATGCTGTTCGAGTACCTCGCGAATCTGCTGAGCTGCGGCTTCCATGAAGTCCTGGCCCCCAGGAAGCTCCTTACCCCACTCGTCGGGGGGCATGTCCTCTGCAATGTCTGAGTGTGCCTGCTGACCCTCGTTTTTCGCTAACTCCAAAAGCGCGCTTATTGCCTCTACGTAGTCGGGATCAACTGCCCAGCTAGATTGGGCCGTGAGATCCTCTAGGGAAAGATTTTTCTCGGCCGTCCATCGTTGAACCAGTGCGCGGGCGACTAGCTTGCAGAGTTTGTCCCAGTCAGGGTTTGCTGGGGCGCGCTTCTCGATCTGGCCAATGAAGCCTTTGTCGTGCCGCAGGACCACAGCCAGAAGTGCTGAGAGGAGAAGTAGATCGCGCGGGTTGGGCGCGTTTACGGCTTCCTGGAACTCAACCAACCGGTCAATAGCTTCTATGAGTCGTTTGCGCGTCTTCTTCCGCCACGGAGAGGAGGTCGACAGCCAGGTTTTGAGGCCATAGGTATTGAGGTCGGCTTCGTCGGCGGCATCTAGGAGGCTGAATGCCATCTAGGCACCCACTCGAACGTTCCAGGCGATCACCGTGGCGATCACGGGTTGGGAGGCGATTCCACCGGCCAGGCATAGTGCTTGGATGACCTGCGAGAAGCCGCACGGCGCTGGATCAACGTAGACGCTGATCCAAGCAGAGGCTGCTCCGAGCGCGACGATCCAAATGATCCCGGCGATGAGCGCAGCTAGCTTTCCGGAAGCGACAATTGGCGGTCGTCCACCTTCAACCGGAGTGGTTAGAGCAACGCTGACGCCGAAGGCGGCGAAGAGCAGAGACTCCGTGGTTAAGAGAAGCGGGAGGGCGTCCGCAGAGGTCAAGCCACCTTGTCCGGTTTGCGCGAATAGGCACCATCCAGAGTGCATATGGGAACAAGACTGTATACACATTCCGGATCACTGCATGGCATGCCCCGCGCACCAGGCCCTTCAGGAAGACCGCGGTTTAGTCGAAAAGCGGGACCTGGGTCGGTGGCTGAGGCGTATCCCTCTTGTCCGGCAGTTGCTTTTCCACCTGTTCCATAGGCGAAGCTGGCCGCCAAGCTCGAAAGCTAGGCGCGCTCAGGCTGCCGCTTGGTGGGCGGCACCCGGCGCTGGCAATGCCTCCAAGATGCTCGCCGGAAGGCGGGTGCTGGCGTCCCAGACCTCGATTGCGACGAGCTTGTGGCTCGTGCGGTCGTAGTCGCGGAGACCGCCAGGGACGCGCTCGCTGACAACATCGTCGGACTCCCCGGTCGGGAACCAGGCGATGTCGGCGTCTGAGTCGTAGTAGGCAAACATGCTTGAACAAGGGTAGCGCCGGCTCGGACTACCAGCTAGGAATCGAGTCTCCAGACAGAGACGATCCGGACAGCGCTCTCGTCGTCCCCGTGGGGATGGTCGTAGATCGCCTCGAAGGCCACGCCCCCCGGCGTCTTGCCGCTGACGAGCCACTCGGCACGTCCGTCGTTGACCTCACGCTGGGAATGTCGCTCCTTGATCGCCTGCTCGACATCGGATGCATCAAGTCGTCGTTCGCGGAGACGATCCTCGGCGTGCTCGGTCCAGACGAAATGCTCGATTTCCACGGGCGAAGCCTATGCTCCGGGCAAGCCGCTACCACTCCGGCGGCGGAGCATCGAAGGCGGAGATTTCGTCGCTCTCCGCTCGGTAGGTCTCCTCGGACTTGGCGGGCCTGACGACGAGCGAGCCATCTGGGTGCTCCTCGATCACGATGTACCAGCCCTTGCGGCCGTCGCTTAGCTCCACGTAGACCGGCGCTACCGCCACTCGCCGCGCAGCCTTTCCACTCGCGCGTGTAGGTCGCCGTCGGTGTCGAGGCAGCCGGAGTGGCGGTCGATCAACTTGCCGATCTCTCGGCTCTCGGCCCTGTACGCGGCGACTGCTTTGGGATCCTGAGCCAGCTTCTCGAGTCCAGCTTCGATTTTGGCCAACATTACTTCTCGTTTGCGCCTTCGTCGATCGTCTCCGTCATGTAGACAACAGCTTACTAAAGCCAACGCGGCTCGCGGGTCAGCTAGGCCGGGCTCGACTTGGCTTTCACGACTTCGGCGCTGTCAATCCACCGAGCGAGAAGGCTTAGGGCGGCGAGTGCCTCTAGGTTCTCTTGCTCCGCATTGCCGTCGTGATGCGTGTAGAGGTTGCGGATTCTGAGGAAGCACCCGCGGCCGAACGCGCTAGCCCCGTCGTGGGCGCTGTTCCATCCGTCCGATCCGGCGGGATCGAAGCCCGAAAACCTCAAGCGGGGTGCGTCCGGCGTCGGGTCCGCAGTTGAGAAAGCGGAAGCGGCCAGAGACGCGATGCTTCCTTGATGCACGCCGGTCTTTGCGCGAAGCCAATTCTCTATGGCCGAAGCGGCCGCTTGCACAGCCTGACGTTGATGCCCGTCCTGCCAGAGACGGGCTGCGGCTTCGACTACCCAGGGATGCAGATCGGCGGCGTCGAGCCGAGGGAGGTCTACTCCTCCTTCGCGCTCACCCAAATCCTCTGCGAGTGCCTGGAGCATCTCAACGGCGCGTCGGAGTCCGCTTCGCTTGGCTTCCGCGTGCGCACTATCCGGCGTGGAGTTGGACCACATGCCGAGGCTCCAGCGAATCTCGTCAAAGCGCTCAAGCTGGCTGGACTCGTCGCCGTAGGCACCGGCGACGGCGAGCCGTGCGCGCTCTTTCCAGGCGTTGATGTCGCTATTCGGCAGTCCGTCAGCCTCCTCGATCAGGCGACGGATTCGATCCTGCTTTGCCGACGATGCAGCCACGAGCGCCGAACCCTAGATTGCTGAAGGGCTGAAGGTTCAGCGGATCGCATTGGGCACCGGCGCCCAAATCGCTGAGAAACCGGCGAAATCGGGCCTAGTTCTTGACCCAGGCCCGACCGGGCTTCGGTAGCGGATATCAACTTGCCAAGCCAAATTGGCGGCCATTTGGCCCGCCCCGGTCGCTCCTGTCACGCCGGAGGTCGCGGGTTCGAGTCCCGTCGCTCCCGCTCGATGCCGGCCGCCGGCGCTCCTCGCGGAACATCGCGAGGGCGTGGGCGCCGGCCGGGTGGGTGCGGAGCTCCCGGACGGTTGCGGCCATTGCCTCCGGCAGCTCGTCGGGCTGGGGCAGCGGCACGCCGTACTCCGGGGGCATCAGCACCGCGGCCGCGAGCGCGGAGAAGGTGAGATCGGCGGCGGTGAAGCGATCGCCGCAGAGATAGGGGCGTCCGTCGTCCAGGCGCTGCGCGACCTCGTCGAACACGGCCCGGACGACGGCCTCCGAGTTCGCCGCGGCCGCGGGCGTGACGTCGAGGTAGCGGTCGATCACCCGCACCACCACCGGGTAGGCCAGGGGCAGGGCGCGGCGCTGCCAAGCGGGAACTCCGGTGCACGCATAGGCGATCGCGATGTCGCGGCGCCCGTGCAGTCCGTTGTACATCCACCTTCGGCCATGCGGCCCGAGGCGGGCGTCGAAGTCGCGCTGCAAGGTCCGGGCGAGCGCCGCGGTCGAGGGATCGTCGGGGAAGAGACGCCGATCCGGCGGGGCAAGTGTGTCGGCCTCCTCGAGGATGTCGGCCGAGTCGGTCAGGACGCGGTCGCCGCAGACGTACACCGGGACGGTTTTCCCACCCCCGGCGCGGCGAGCCGGGACCCAGTGGAGGATCTGGAGGTGCGCGCGCTCCCGGTACTCGACACCCGCCCGGTCCAGCGCCCAGCGAGCCTTCTCGCAGTAGTGGCTGATCGGAATCGTGATCAGGACTGTGGGCGCACCGCTCATCGCGCCATTATGGAGTCAAGCCGGCGCTAGGCGGGGCGCTCTGGGCCGCCCTGCGGCTTGGCCCCCGGCCGCTCCCGTTCGCAGCGGGCCAGCTCCTCGGCCCGGCGGGCGAGCTCGGAGACCTCGACGCCGAGCGCCTCGGCGATCTTGCCGACGATCTTCCAGGTCGGGTTGGCGAGGCCGCGCTCGATGCCGGAGAGGTAGGTCGTGTGGATGCGCGCCGTGCCCGCCAGCGCCTCGATGGTCAGTTCCTGCCCTTTTCGCAGGCCGCGGATGACGGCGCCGAGGTGGACTGTGGGGGAAACCGGCACGCCTGGCAGCCTTGCGGCGCCACGGCTTTCTGACCATAGATTATAGTCTTGCTCTGACGAGGAGGTGTGAGTGTTCGGGGTGTCCAGAGCAACCGTCCGGGGCGCGGGGTGGCCTGCTTGGTCGAGCTGGCCCGCTGAGGATGACAAACACCGCGGTTCGCTGATGGGATGAAGACGGTCGAGCCGACAGACGCCCTGCGGCGCGCGTACGCGGCGGTCAACCGCGGCGACATCGACGCCGCCCTAGCGCTGATGTCGCCCGACGTCGACTGGCCCAACACGATCGAGGGTGGCCGCGAGCGCGGCCGCGAGGCGGTCCGCGCCTACTGGACGCGCCTCTTCGGAGTGCTCGTCCCCACATTCGACCCCCTCTGCGTGCAACCGGCCGAAGACGGCCGGATCGTCGTCCATGCCCAGCTGCGCTTCAGCGACCCGGCCAGCGGCAAGCCGCTCGCCCACGAGCACGTGCGCCACGTCTTCACCTGGCGCGATTCGATGATCGTGCGGATGGACGCCTCCGAGCCGAAGGTCCTCGGCCCCTGCCCATGTGGCGCCGCCGGCTGCCCTCAGGCGGCGCGGGCTACGTAGACGGACTTGGTGTGGACCAGCTCTTCGATCGGCTGCTGGAGAATCGTGTCGAAGCCGTGGCCGAAGGCGTCGAGGCACTCGAGGCCGGCGGCTTCGAGCGCTTCCAGGATCACCGCTTCGGGGAAGTGGCGCTGGCGATGCACGTGGGCCTCCACGCCGGCCCCCGCCGGAGCCTCGACTTCGAAGCGCGCTTCGGCGATCGAGCCCGGCTCGGCGTCGGCTGAGGCCTGCCCCCGCCAGATCAGCCGCCGCCCACCGCGCTCGACCTGCTCGGTCTCGGCGAAGAAGGTGCGGTAGACGCGCAGCGTGTTGACGTCGAACATCAGCAGTCCGCCGGGGGCCAGGTTGGCGCGCATCCCGCCCAGCGCCTCTCCCAATTCCTCGCGGCTGAGCAGGTAGTTGACCGCGTCGTCGAGCGCCCAGACGAGGTCGAACTCGCCGAACTTCGGCAGTTCCCGCATGTCCGCCACCGACAGCTCCACCTCGCCTCCGGCCTTGGCCCGCGCCAGCTCGAGCATCGACGGCGAGATGTCGCACGCCGTCACCCTCCAACCCCGCTCGAGCATCGGCAGGAAGCTCTTCCCGGTGCCGCAGCCGACGTCGAGCAGCCGGCGCCCGCGCAGCCCGTGGCGGCGCAGCTCGGGAAGGAGGTTGCCCAACCATGCCTCATAGTCGTGGTGGGCGGTGAAGTCGTCGTAGACCGGAGCTATCGCCTCGTAGGCCCCTTCGGCCCCCTGGCCTCCCGGCTGGGCTGCTGCCTTCGCCTCCACGCCACCCCTGACCGTGGCAATACTCGACAGAGTTTCATTGAATCGAGAAAGTCTGATAACTTGCGCACGGTCATGGGGATGCACCAGAGCGACCGGGGAGCGATTCGCAGTGGAGGCGGAGACGACGGTTGGGCCTGGGACGAGGTGCGGCGTCTCTGTGTCCGCTTCGCCCGCCGCTACGCGAAGAACGCGAGCGAAGCGGAGGATATCGCCCAGGACGCCGTGCTGCGTGCCTGGCGCCGGCGCTCGACCCTGCGCGACCCGGGCAGTCGCAAGCAGTGGCTGGGGGCGATCGTCCGCAACGAGGCCTTCCGCGAGCACGCCCGCAACCGCCCCGATCCGATCGACACACTGGAGGTCCAGTACGGGGCCGAAGACGAGCGGGTCCTGGCGACGGTCGAGCAAGCCGACCTGCACGCAGCGCTCGAGCGGCTGAACGAGCGCGAGCGCCAGCTCGTCCACCTGCGCTATGACGAGGACCTGACGCAGACGGCGATCGCCCGCCGTCTCGGCATCCCGGAGGGCACCGTCAAGGTCCGGCTTCACCGCGTGCGCGCCAAGCTGCGGCGCGAAATCGACTTCGTCTAGTGACCTGAGTCATTGATCCGCTGGCAGTAGGAGGCGAGGCTGTCGAGGATCTCATCGGCGCTCTTGTGCCAGACGTAGGGCTTGGGCTCGTCGTTCCAGTTGGCGATCCAGGTGCGGATCGAGGCGACCAGGTCGCGAACCGAGCGGTGAGAGCCGCGCTTGATCCACTTCGTGGTCAGCTCGGCGAACCAGCGCTCGACCAGATTCAGCCAGGAGCTGTAGGTGGGCGTGAAGTGCAGGGTGAAGCGCGGATGCCGCTTGAGCCAGCGCTGGATCGAGGGGGTCTTGTGGGTTGAGGAGTTGTCGAGCACGACGTGGACGTCGAGGTGCTCGGGCACCGCGCTCTCGATCAGATTGAGGAACTTGCGGAACTCCTCGGCGCGGTGACGGGGCGTCATGTCGGCGATCACCTGCCCGGAGGCGACATCGAGCGCGGCATAGAGGTTGGTGGTGCCGTTGCGCAGGTAGTCGTGGGTCTGGCGCTCGGGCACGCCCGGCATCAGCGGCAGGATCGGCGCGGAGCGCTCCAGCGCCTGGATCTGGGACTTCTCATCGACGCAGAGCACCACCGCCGCTTCGGGCGGATTGAGGTAGAGGCCAACGATGTCTCTCACCTTGTCGACGAACTGCGGGTCGGGCGAGAGCTTGAAGTGCTCGGTGCGGTGGGGCTTCAGCCCGAAGGCCCGCCAGATCCGGCTGATCGCCGTCTGGCTCATCCCGGTCGCCGCAGCCATCGATCTGGTCGACCAGTGGGTCGCATTCGGGGGCTGCTCCTCCAGGGTCTTGACGATCACCCGCTCGATCTCCTCGTCGCCGATTTGCCGGGGCTTGCCCGGCCGCGGCTCGTCGTGCAGGCCGTCGAAGCCCTGACGGGCGAAGCGGCCCCTCCAGCGGCCCACCGTCTGCGTGCTGCAGCCCAAGCGGGCCGCGATGTCCTTGCTCTTCTCCCCGTCGGCTGACGCCAAGACGATCCGGCAGCGCAGCGCCAAGGCCTGGGCGCTCTTCGGGCGCCTGGCCCAGCGCTCGAGCACCTCGCGCTCCTCGCCTTTCAACACGACCTCTACCGCATGTCCAGCCATGACCGCCTCCAATCGTCGCTTGCGCTGGCGACGACTTCGACGGGGGCGGGGATGGACCTGCGAACTAACGACTCAGGTCACTAGACGGGCAAGGGGGAGACCAGTCTGGGGCGGCGGCCTAGCCGGTCGCCGCCCTGCGCATCTCCTCGGTCGCCGCGCCGGGACCGAGGTAGGGGACGAGCAGGGCGAAGAGCAGGTCGGGCAGGAGCTCGGGCAGCCGCTCGGCCCGCCCGGTCAGGAGCTGGTCGAAGATCAGCCCGGAGACGGCTCCGGCCGCCATCAGGGCGATGTTGTCGGGAAGGTCGCGATCGGCCGCGAGCTCTTTGCCGTCCTCGAGGAACTCGGTGAACTTGCTGACCGCGTCCCAGTGGCGCTGGCGGGCGTCGGCCCCGGCGGCGGAGACCTCGACCACCGCGGTCCGCGCCAGCGCCGGGTCGAGGGCGAAGAGGTCGACGATCGTGGTCAGCCCGATCCGCACCCGCTCGACCCAGTCCTCCTCGCCCTTGCAGGCGGCGATCACTTCGGCGACCACCCGTTCGACGACCATGTCGTAGGCGGCGAGGAAGCAATCGTGCTTGTCCTCGAAGTACTTGTAGAAGGTGGTGCGCGAGGTGTCCGCCTCGGCGATCACGTCGGCGACCGAGGTCGTCTTGTACCCCTGGCGGCCGACGACACGGACCATCGCCTCGAGGATCGCTTGACGCCGCGTTTGGGGGTTCGACATCGGCCAGACCGCCAGGTGAGAACTATCCGGTATATGGATCATAGCGGCATCGTGTACGTAGACGTTTATCGAGTCAGCTCGCCTACCTCCCTGGTAGCCGCATCCGGGCCGATGTATGGCACTAGCGTGGCAAAAAGCAGGTCCGAAAGCAAACCGGGGAGACCGTCGGCGTTCCCATCCAGCAATGCGTCCGAGATCAACCCGGTGACGCCGCCGATCGCCATCCGCGAGGTGTTGGGCGGCAGGCTGCGGCCGTTAGGGGCGAAATCCCGGCCCTCCTCGAAGAGCGGCGTCAGCCGCTGGATCGCCGCGCGGTAGCGGCGCTGCGCGCCGGGCCCGGCGGCGCCCGCGTCGACGAGGGCGAGGCGGGCCAGCGCCGGCTCTTCGGCGAGCAGCTCGAGCAGCGCCGCCAGCCCGGCCCGCGCCCGGTCGGGCCAGCGCTGCTCGGACTCATACGCCGACAGGACCCGGCGGACGAGCACCTCGACCGCGTTGTCGTAGGCGGTGAGGAAGCAGGCCTCCTTGTCCTCGAAAAGCTCGTAGAAGGTGGTGCGCGAGACGCCGGCCTCGGCGGTCAGGTCGGTGATCGTCGCCGCGGCGTAGCCCTTCTCCGCCACGACCCGTACGGCCGCCTCGAGCAGGCGGTCCCGCTGCGAGCGCGACACCACCTCCGGCGGCAGCCGGTGACGCCCGCGCGGAGGGCGCCACCGATCTCCCCCCCCTGCCCGCTCCACCCGGCTCAGCCCCCGGGCGCGCCGAGAAGCTTCTCCGCCTCCCGCGACTGGCGCAGCGCCTCCTGCTGCCCCAGGTAGGGGACGGTGGTGATGTAGACGACGTCGGGCAGCAGCTCGCGCAGCCGCTCGGCGTTGCCGGCGAGGATCTGGCCGACGATCAGCGACTCGGCGCCGGCCAGCGCCGCACGCCCGGCGCTGGAGGGGATCGCTTCCTCCTCGACCGGGTCGTCGCGGCCGCGGTCGAGCAGCGACTGCAGCACCCGCTTGCCCGAGGCGTAGAGCTGGTAGCCGCGCTCGCCCGAGGCCGGCGCCTCGACCAGCGCCATGCGGGCGAACGCCGGCCGGCTGGCGAGCAGGTCGAGGAAGGCCTCGGCGGCGTCGCGGACCATCGTCGCCCACGGCTTGTCGGGGGAGTAGACCGCGACGATCCGGCCCATCGCTTCGGCGAGCGAGACCTCCATCGCGGCTCCGAAGCAGTCCTCCTTGTCCTTGAACAGCTCGTAGAAGGTGGCGCGCGAGACGCGCGCCGGCTTGCAGACGTCGGCGATCGTGGTCGCGTTGAAGCCCCTCGTCGCGCAGCTCTCGGCCATCGCGACGAGGATCCGTTCGCGCTGGGAGTCGGCGATCAGCGGCTCGGCGAGGGCGCCGGGGCCGGCCGGCAGCCGCTCCCGCTCGATCACGGCGCCGAGGTCGGTGGGCGCCGGTGCGTTGCCGTCGGGCGATGCGAGTGGGGACATCTCCTGCTCCTCGCGCAGAGATCGTCGATTCGGTAAACGCGATTGTACACTCCAAACCGCATTCCGTGGACGAATTAGTACCCGATTGGAGATCCGGGCGTCGTCTCGGGAACGGCGGAGGTACTCAGCAGATGCGGCGCTGCTTGGCGCCGGCCGCGGCGGCCTGCGGCGAGGGCTTACCGTCCATCTTGGCCAGCGCCGTCTCGATGTCCTCGCTCAGCATTTCGGCCATGTCGCGGCTGAAGTTCTCCTTGACGACCATCCGCAGCACCGCGACCGACTCGGCGTTCGGCGGCAGCGTGTAGGCGGGGACGATCCAGCCGCGCTCGCGCAGCCGCTCGGAGAGCTCGAAGACGTCGACCCCGTCCTTGCCGCCGGTTGGCCGCACGACGACGACCGGCAGGTAGCGCGCGTCGTTGAGCAGCTCGAAGCGCCCCGACGCGGTCAGCGTCTTCTCCAGCTCGCCGGCGTTCTCCATCAGGTTGCCGACGATCCGCTCGTAGCCTTCGTGGCCGAGGCGGAGGAAGTTGTAGTACTGGAGCAGGACCGCGTTGCTGGCGCGGCTGAAGTTGAGGCTGTAGTTGGCCATCTCGCCGCCCAGGTAGTTGATCTTGAAGACCAGCTCCTCGGGAACCGTTTCCATGTCGCGGAAGACGACCGTCCCCATCCCCGGGTAGACGAGGCCGAACTTGTGGTTGGAGACGTTGATCGAGCGCACCTGCTCGAGCCGGAAGTCCCACTTCACCTCCGGGTAGGAGAAGGGGGCGATGAAGCCGCCGCTGACGCGCCGTCGACGTGGATCGGGATGTCCCAGCCCTTCTCCTGCTTGATCCCGCGCAGCAGCTCGTCGATCCCCTCGATTTCGTCGATCTGGCCGGTGAAGGTGGTGCCGAGGATCGCGCCGACCGCGATCGTGTTCTCGTCGATGTGGGGCGCGACCTCTTCGGGGCCGACGATGTGGCGGTCGGGGGTCAGCGGGATCACCCGCTGCTCGACGTCGAAGTATTTGGCGAACTTCTCCCAGCAGGTGTGGACGTCGGCGCCGAAGACGACGTTCGGCCTGGCGCTCTCGTCGCCGCGCCGCTTGCGCCAGCTCCACTTGTGGGCGAGCAGGCCGAGCATGATCGCCTCCGAGGAGCCGATCGTCGCCGTGCCCGAGGGTTCGCCCTCGGCGGGAGCGTTGAAGAGCCGGCCGATCATGCTGACCACGCGGTGGTGGATCTCCTCGGTCTGCGGGTACTCGTCCTGGTCGACGAAGTTGCGGTTCAGCGTCTCGGTGGCGAGCTGCTGGGCCTCGGGCTCCATCCAGGTGGTGACGAAGGAGGCGAGGTTGAGCGCCGGGTTGCCGTCGAGGTTGAGCTCGTCGTGGATCAGCTGGTAGGCGGCCCGCGCCGGCATCGAGCCCTTCGGGATCGCGTGCTCGGGGATCTCGTCGGTGAAGTAGCGGCTGCTGTAGGTCGTGTTCGTGAGGCTGCCGGTCGAGCCGCTGTGGACCTTGCGCATCGCCATCGGCCGCACTGTACACGCGGGCGGGGGGGTTACTCAAAACTTCGGACCGCTGTACAAGGACGGCCGGGCCGCCCGGGGCGACCATTTGACCATGGAGAAGACGCTGCGCCAGATCGTCGCCTTCGGCGGGGGCGGGTTCTCGATGGAGTCCGGGAACCCGCTGCTCGACGAGTACGTGCTGGGGCTGTGCGCGGCGCGGCGGCCGAAGGTCTGCTTCCTGCCCTCGGCCAGCGGCGACGCCGACCACTACATCGTCCGCTTCTACCGCGCCTTCGCGTGCCGATCGCTGCGAGGCCAGTCACATCTCGCTCTTCCGTCGCGAGCAGGGCCCGGCCGACCTGCGCGCCCACCTGCTCGAACAGGACCTGATCTACGTCGGCGGCGGCAGCGTCGTCAGCCTGCTGGGCGTCTGGCGCGCCCACGGGATCGACACGATCCTGCGCGAAGCCTGGGAGCGCGGCGTCGTCCTCAGCGGCCTCTCGGCCGGCTCGCTCTGCTGGTTCGCCGAGGCGGTCAGCGGCTTCCACGGGGCGCCGCAGCGGGTCGAGGGGCTGGGCCTGCTGCCGTTCAGCAACTGCGTCCACTACGAGCGCAGCTCCAAGCGCCGCAGCGCCTACCAGGAGTTCCTGCGGGCGGGGATGCGGGGCGGCTACGCCGCCGAGGACGGCGCCGCGCTCCACTTCACCGGCACCGAGCTGAGCCGCGTCGTCGCCTCGCGCCCGGAGGCGCGCGGCTACCGCCTCGACGCCGTCGGCGAGCGGGTGGTCGAGATGCAGATCGCCACCGCCTACCTCGGCGACGCCAACGTGCTGCCGCCGCTGCCGCTGCCCGAGGCGATGTCGACCGCTGTCGCCGCTTGATGAGCGGCCGATGATCAGCCGCATCCTCGCCCTCGGCGGACACGACTTCACCTCCCGCCCGCCCGACCGGGCGATCTGCGAGCTGATGCTGCGGCTGGCGACGACGAGGGCGGAGGGGAGGCCGCGGATCTGCATCCTGCCGACCGCCAGCGGCGACACCTCGGAGATGATCGGGCGCTTCTACTCCGCCTTCGGCGAGCGCAACTGCGACCTCTCCGACCTCTCGCTCTTCCGCCTCGGCAGCCGGCCGATGGAGCTGCGTGACCACCTCCTCGCCCAGGATCTGATCTACGTCGGCGGCGGCAGCCTGCTCAACCTGCTCGCGGTCTGGGATGCGCACGACCTCTCCGCGATCCTCGGCCTCGCCTGGCGCAACGGGGTGGTGCTCGCCGGCCAGAGCGCGGGGGCGATGTGCTGGTTCGAGGCCGGCATCACCAAGTCCTCCGGTAGGCCCGAGCCGGGCGCCGGCCTCGGCCTGCTCGGCGGCAGCCTCTGCGTCCACTACAACAACGAACCCGACCGCCGCGCCGCCTACCTCGAGGCGGTCGGCGACGGCATGCCCTCCGGCTACGGCCTCGACGACTACGCCGGCCTGCTCTGGGAGGGCAACGGCACCCCCGCGGCGCTAACCGCCCAGCGCGGCGCCCGCGCCTACCGGGTCGCCAAGGGCGAGGACGGCGTAGTCGAGTCACCCCTACCAGCGCGCTTTCTCCCCGCCCCAGCCCCGGCAGCCCTGCGCGAGGACATAGCCGAGTTCCGCCGGATCACCGGCATGCGAAAAAGGGCTGGTTGGTTGGGTTAGGTCGGGTGTCCCTCGCCCGGACAAATGCCGGCCTGATGAGGCCGGCATTTTGAGTATCCGCCCGTTCGAGGGACACCCGACCTACCCCTCTTCGGCCGGCCGAATTCTGCGATTCGGCTACGGTCCTCTCACCGTCCCGAGCAAGGAGCGACATGGCTGAGAAAAGCTTTCCCGATGCGTTGAACGAGCAGATCGCGAATGAGTTCGCTGCGTCGCAGCAATACGTGGGGGCTGCTGTGTATTACGACGCCGAAACGCTGCCCCGGTTGGCGCACTTCTTCTACCGGCAGGCGCTGGAGGAGCGCGAGCACGCGATGATGATGGTCCAGTACCTGCTCGACGTCGGCGCTGAGGTCCACATCCCCGACATCAAGTCGCAGCAGACCAGCTACGCTGACGGGAGCGCACCGGTGCGGATGGCGCTCGAGCAGGAGAAGCGGGTCGGCGAGGAGATCTACGCGCTGTTCGAGCTGGCGCGCGAGGTCAAGGACTACCGCGCCGAGCAGTTCATGCAGTGGTTCGTCAAGGAGCAGGTCGAGGAGGTCGCGCTAATGGGCGATCTGCTCAACGTGGTCGAGCGCTCGAAGGAGAACCTGCTGCTGACCGAGGACTACATCGCGCGCGAGGCGCCCGGCGAAGGGGGCGGCGATGCGACCAAGCCGCCTGCGGCCGGGATGGGGGGGTAGATCGGGCGAGGGACACCCGATCTACCCCTCGGCCCAGCGGAAGCCAGTGGGCGTCAGCTGGGGCTCTAGAGGGCTGGTTGGCAGATCGGGCGGGGGGTCGGCTTCGTTGTAGCCGCGCGGGGCGGTGTCGTTGGGGGTGTCGGGGTGGAAGAGCGAGGCGAGCGCCTGGATCTGGCCGCGGCCGACGCCGAGCTCCCACTGGCCGCCGCCGTAGGCGCCGATGCCGTGCTCGGCGCAGTAGTCGTAGGTCGCGCAGAGGTCGCGCAGGCCGCCGATCCGCGAGGGCTTGACGTTGACCATCTTCGGCGGCCAGGGCAGCGCCTCGACGTCGGCGATCGAGTGGATCGGGGCGTCCCAGGTGAGCCGGTCGCGGACGGGCTCGAGCAGCGGCCGGGTCTCCTCGTTCACGTCGGGGTCCTCGAGCCAGGCTTCGGGGAAGGCCTCGATCAGCTTGGCGTAGAGCTCGGGGTCGGTCTCGACGTCGACCACGGTGCCTTTGTAGAAGCCCTTGAGGTCGAGCGAGTCGACCGCCCTGGTCTCGACCAGGGCGGCGATCAGCTCGTCGGTCCAATCGTTGACCGGGTCGAGCTTGAAGCGCAGCGTCGGGTAGGGGTCGAGCTTGCGCCGCAGGGTCTCGATCGAGGAGGGCTCCTCGGGGCCGCCGGCGAGGCGCATCGAGCAGACGAAGACGACCGGCCGCGGCTCGCGGCCGAGCGCGGTGGCGATGCCGATCCCCGACTGGCGCAGCGCCAGGTCGAGCGCCGCCGACTCGAAGGCCCAGCGGCGGTAGCGGCGCGAGACCTCGCGCTGCGGCTCGGCCGGGAAGGTGTCGACCTCGCCGATGAAGTCGCAGAACTCGCCCAGGCTGGCGTAGCCGGTGAGGTCGAGCGTCGGGCCGGCGTCCTGCAGGGCGACGTGGTCGAGCGCGTCGTAGGTGACATCCTCGCCGAGCCCGTCCTCGCCGTTGCCCCAGAGATGGATCGTGGTGCTGAGGCGTTCGAAACCCGGGGTCTGGTGCTCGAGGCCCTGCAGCTCGTAGCCCTCGATCTCCAGGGGGAGGTCGGCGAGCAGGTCGAAGGTTGCCACGAGCTGAGTCTACGGCCAGACTGCCTCCATGAAGCACACTCGCCATGGGTATTGGCTGGAGGAGGCTGGGGACGTCGAGGCTGCCCCGGAGCTGGTCGGGGAGCGGAGCGCCGATGTGGTTGTGATCGGGGGTGGGTATGCGGGGATGTGGGCTGCATGGCACGTCAAGGCCATGGAGCCGGGGGCGGACGTCGTCTTGCTCGAGGGGGAGGTTTGCGGGCATGGGCCCAGCGGGCGGAACGGGGGGTTCTGCAACGTGATGTGGTTCTCGCTGCCGAACATGCGGCGGCGGTGGGGGGACGCGGCGGCGCTGGCGATCGGGCGGGCTTCGCGGGAGGCGGTGGATGGGATCGAAGCTTTCTGTCGGGAGCAGGAGGTCGATGCCTGGTTCCGCCGCGGCGGGTACCTGCAGGTCTCGACCGCACCGGCCCACGACGGGGCCTGGGAGGAGGCGCTGACCGCCTGCCGCGAGCTGGGCGCGGCTGCGGCCGCTGGCGAGACGCCGGGGGGCGGGGACGCCGGTCGGCCGCTGGATGCCGGTGAGGTGGCGGCGCGCTGCGCCTCATCCGCTTTCCGGGCGGGCGCCTTCTATCCGGACGCCGCCACCGTGCAGCCGGCGCGACTGGCGCTCGGCCTGCGTGAGCGGCTGCTCGGCGCCGGCGTCGAGATATACGAGCGCTCCCCAGTTCGCCGCCTGGCGGGCGCATCCGACATTCACCCACCTCAGGTGTGGTCAAAATCGGATACGCGGGGCGGGGTGGTCGCATATACGGATGCCGGCACGGTGCGGGCCGGCGCCGCCGTCGTCGCGATCGGGGGGGCGGCGAAGGCACCGCATGCGCCGCTGCGCAACGCGCTCACGATGACCTCCTCGCACATCGTCCTCACCGAGCCGGTGCCCGACGTGCTCGAGCAGGTCGGCTGGACCGGGGGAGAGTGCATCACCGACAGCCGCTCGCTGATCGACTACTTCCGCACCACGCCGGACGGCCGCATCGCCTTCGGCTGGGGCGGCGGCCGGATCGCGATGGGCGCCCGCCTGCGCGGCCGCGCCGAGATCGACCGCGAGGCGGTCGCCGCCGCCGCGGCCCGCCTGCGCGACTACTTCCCGGCCCTGGCCGGGCGCCGCATCACCCACGCCTGGGGCGGCCCGGTCGACGCCTCCCCGACCCACATCCCGATGGTCGTCCCCCTGCGTGGCGGCCGCGCCTTCTGCGCCGCCGGCTTCACCGGCAACGGCGTCGGCCCCTCCCACATGGTCGGCCGCTCCCTAGCCTCCCTAGCCCTAGACCGCCGCGATGAGCATTCACGCTTGGCCTTCGTCGACCCTTCACCTCAGCGAGTCCCACCGGAGCCGTTCCACTGGCTCGGCGGCGAGGTCATCCGTAGAGCGCTTACGGCCAAGGAGAACGCCCAGCTCGCGAACGAGGATCCAAGCCCGCTCAGCTCTCTCATCTCGCGCATCCCCGAGCTAGTGGGCTTTCACATCGGCCGGTGAGGAAGGCCAGGGATGGCTTCGATGGAGCCTCGCGAAGCGGCTCCGCAGAGTGATTCTTCCGCGAAGCGGTCCAACATAGTGAGCGAAGCGAACATAGGCTCCAGCGGAGCCATCCCTGGCCTTCCCTACGACCGCCGCGCGGGAACCACCAGCACCGGCCGGTCCGCCTGATGCAGCAGCCGGTAGGGCGTCGAGCCGAGGATCGCGCCTTTGAGCGGCGCATCGCCGGAACCGCCGACGACGATCATCCTCGCGTCGCGCTGATCGGCGACATCGAGGACGGCCGCCGCCGCGCGTTTCGCGACCAGCTCGTAGGCGGCCCTGACCCCGTCGGTCTCTACCAGCCGCTTGGCCTCGCCCATCACCTTCTCGCCGAACTCCTCGATCGCCTCCTCGTGTTCGGCGATCTCGCCACCCCAGGTGCCGGGCGGCGCGTAGCCGAAGACGAGCACGACCTCGTCGCCGAGGCCCTTGGCCAGCTCCTTTGCCCGCTCGAGTGCCGCCTTGCTGGAGTCGGAGCCGTCATAGCCGACGACGATCGAGCCCATCAGTCCTCACCTCCGGAGGCAAGCCCGCCCGCCTCGGGCGGCGCTTCGCCCTCGAGGAATCCCTCGGGCGCGACCTCGGCTCGGCGTTTGAAGAAGGCCGGCACCGCTCGCCACTGGACCACCATGAGCACGACCCCGAGAACCAGGAAGAAGGCCGCGATCAAGAGCGGCGGGCCGATCCCGAGCCAGGAGTTGCCGGATTCGGAGTTGGCGGGGTTGGAGAGTTCGATCGCGTTCTTGATCAGCAGGTAGAAGAGGATGACCCCGCCTGCGAAGGGCCCGAGGCCGACGTAGAAGAAGTTCTTGACGCTGCGCAGGAGCTCGTGTCGGTAGTAGACGGTGCAGGCGAATCCGGTGAGGCCGATGTAGAAGGAGATCATCAGGCCCAGCGCGGCCAGCGAGTCGAAGAGGATGTCTTCGCTGACCAGCGTCAGGCCGACGTACCAGACGACCGAGGCGAGGCCCATCAGCACGGTCGAGATGTGGGGCGTCAGGTAGCGGGGGTGGACCTTGCCGAGGCTCTTCGGCAGCGCCTGCGCGCGCGCCATCGAGAGCGTCGTCCGGGCGGTCGGCAGGATCGTCGTCTGGGTCGAGGCCGCCGCCGAGGAGAGCACCGCGATGATCAGCAGCTTGTCCAGCGGCGAGCCGAAGACTTGGGTGCCGAGCGAGCTGAGCACGTCTTCCTGGTTGGCGACCAGGTTGTGGACGCCGGCGTAGGACTGGGCGGCGACGCCGACGACGATGTAGATGCCGAGCAGGATCAGGGTGCTGATCACGGTCGCCCGGCCGGGCGCCTCGTCGGGGTTCTCGGTCTCCTCGTTGACGGTGGCGGTCGTGTCCCAGCCCCAGTAGATGAAGACGGCGAGCAGCATCCCCGCCGAGATCTCGCTCGGGCTGAGCGAGAACGGGTTGAGCCAGGAGAGGCTCGGGTGGATCGAGCTGGACGGGGCGCTGCCGGCGTAGACCTTGACCAGGGCGACGACCGCGAACAGGGCCAGGGTGACGATCTCGGCGGCCAGCAGGCCGACCTGGGTGCGCGCCGAGAGCTCGATTCCGATCACCACGATCGCCGTCATCAGGGCGATCCAGGCGACCCCGACGGCGGTCACCGCGAAGGTCGATTCCGCCGCCGATTCCCAGCCGAAGAGCAGGAAGGTGTAGAGGCCGGCGATCTGCGCCAGGTTGGCCATCACGATCACGTCGGCGACGACGATCGTCCAGCCCGCGATCCAGCCCATCTGCGGGCCCATCGCCTTGGTCACCCAGGAGAAGCTGGTGCCGCAATCCGGGTCGGCTTTGTTCATGTAGTAGTAGCCGGCTGCGACCAGGAACATCGGCACGAAGCTGATCAGCAGCACCGCGGGGGACTTCAGCGCGACGGCCGCGGCGATGAACCCGAGGGTCGCGGCGAGGCTGTAGCCGGGCGCGGTCGAGGCGACCCCGATGACGACGCTGGAGACGAACCCGATCGCGTTCTTCTTCAGCCCCTTCTCGCCACTGCTGGGCACTATCGGCCGTCTCTCCTCGGTGGCGGGAACGCTCGCCATGCTGGAGAAGGTACGCCTATGTGGCCAAGGGCCACAAGTGGCAGATGTGCCAAACTCTCGGGCGTTGCTTGTCCTCTTCGTACAACGACTCCGATTTAACTTGACCCAATGACCACTTGCCAGTGTGGTTCTTTCGAGCTAGCTTTGTCCATAACGTCGTAGCAAGAGAGGAGAGTCGCATGGCCATCGCGTCGCAAACCACCGGAGCCGTGGGGGCCGAGCTCCAGGAGCAGGCAATGCGTCACCTCTGGATGCACTTCTCGCGGATGGGCTCCTACGGCCCCGACCACGAGATCCCGATCATCGCCCGCGGCGAGGGCTGTTACGTCTACGACGAGCACGGCAACCGCTACCTCGACGGCCTCTCGGCGCTGTTCTGCGTCAACGCCGGCCACGGCCGCAGCGAGCTCGGGGAGGCGGCGGCGCGCCAGGTCGAAGAGCTCGATTTCTACACGCTCTGGAGCTACGCCCATCCGCGGGCGATCGAACTGGCGGCGCGGATCGCCGCGCTCGCCCCCGGGGACCTCAACCGCGTCTTCTTCACCTCGGGCGGCTCGGAGGCGGTCGAGTCGGCGCTGAAGCTGGCCCGCAACTACCACCGGATGCGCGGCAACGCCCAGAAGCACAAGACGATCGCGCGCGAGATCGCCTACCACGGCACCTCGCTCGGCGCCCTCTCGGTGACCGGCATCACCGAGCTGCGCTCGCAGTTCGAGCCGCTCGCCCCCGGTGGCTGCCATGTGCCGAACACCAATTCCTATCGCTGGCCGGTGGACCGCCACCCGCTCTGGGCGGCGAGCGCGATCGAGGAGCGGATCATGTTCGAGGGGCCGGAGACGGTCGCCGCGGTGATCCTCGAGCCGGTCCAGAACGCGGGCGGCTGCTTCGTCCCGCCGGAGGGCTACTTCGAGCGGGTGCGGGAGATCTGCGACCGCTACGACGTGCTGATGATCTCCGACGAGGTGATCTGCGCCTGGGGCCGGCTCGGCCACTACTTCGGCAACGAACGCTTCGGCTATGTGCCCGACATCGTCACGGTGGCGAAGGCGCTGACCTCGGCCTACATGCCGATGGGCGCGGTCGTCGCCTCCGACCGGGTCGCCGAGCCGTTCATGCAGGGCGACGAGTCCTTCGCCCACGGCTTCACCTTCGCCGGCCACCCGGTCGCCGCGGCGGTCGCGATGGCCAACCTCGACGTCTTCGAGCGCGAGGATCTCTGCGGCCACGTGCTCGCCAAGGAGGGCGAGTTCCGCCAGATGCTCGAGACCCTGCACGACCTGCCGATCGTCGGCGACGTGCGCGGGGCCGGCTTCTTCCAGGCGATCGAGCTGGTCAAGGACAAGGACACGAAAGAGAGCTTCGACGATGAGGAGGCCGAGGAGCTCTTGCGCGGCTTCCTCTCCGGCGAGCTATACAAGCGCGGCCTGATCTGCCGCGCCGACGACCGCGGCGACCCGGTGATCCAGCTCGCCCCGCCGCTGATCTGCGACACCGAGCAGTTCGAAGAGATGCACGATGTGCTGCGGGGGGTCCTCTCCGACGCTTGGGAGCGGGTCAAGAGATAGGCCGGACGATGCTCACCGTCCAGAGCCTGCTCGGCGAGCTCGGCCTCGAGCTTGCCGATGGCGCCGGTGCCGCCGAGGCGCCGGTTCGCTGGATCCACATCTCCGAGCTGGCCGACCCGACCCCGTGGCTCTCCGGCGGCGAGCTGATGCTGACCACCGGCATCCCGCTCGACACCGCCGCCAAGCAGCGCTCCTACATCCGCCGGCTGGCCGAGCACAACCTCGCCGGGCTCGGCTTCGGCACCGGGTTCAGCCACAAGAAATTGCCGAAAGCGCTGGTCGAGGAGGCTCGCAAACGCGAGTTCCCGCTGTTCGAGGTGCCCTACTCGATGCCCTTCATCGCGGTCACCGAGAAGGCCTTCGCCAAACTGGTCAACGAGCAATACGAGGTGCTGCAGCGCGGCATCGCGGTGCAGCGCCGGCTCGAGCGCCTGGTCCTGGAAGAGCGCGGCCTGGAGGAGATCGTCGCCACGATCGCCTCGGCCGTCGGCGGCACCGTGGCGATCCTCAACGGCCGCGGCGAGCGGCTGGCGGGGCGCGGCTTCCGCCGCGAGCTCTCCGCCGAGGCGGTCAACGCGATCCGCGACGAAGCGCTCGCCCACACTGTCGACGGCCACCCCTTCGTGCCGACCCATCCCTCGATCGCCGGCCGCGCCCTGGCCCACCCGGTGATCTCGCCGGGCGGCGGCCCCCCCCAGGCCTGGGTGGTGATGGTCCGCGACTCCGGCGGGCTCGGCGACTTCGAGCGGCTGATCCTGCAGCAGGCGGTCGCCGTCGTAGCGCTCGAGCTGATGCGCCGACGCGTCGCCCGCGAGACCGAGCGCCGCCTCGCCGGCGACGTCCTCGCCGGCGCCCTCGGCGGACGCCTCGACCCGTCCGAGCTGCGCCGCCGGCTCGAGCCCTTCGGCATCGGCGACGAGGCGGCGGTCCTCGTCTTCGACCTCGATGACCCCGCCGCCGCCGAGCCGGCCCTCGAGCGCGCGCTCGCCGCCGACGCCTGCCCGGCCGTCGTCGCTCCGCACGCCAGCGGCGCGCACGAGCTGCTCTGCGCCGTGGTCGACGCCGCCGACCGCGACCCGATCGACCTCGCCGCCGAAGCCCGGCGGGCGCTGATCAAAGAGCGCGGCACGGTCCGCGCCGCCGCCAGCCGGCCGGCGCCGCCGGAGGAGCTGCGCCACTCCTTCCACGAGGCGCGCTGCGCGCTCGAGGCGACCGCCTTCGCGCAGAACGGCAGCGAGCCCGAGGTCGCCTCCTGGCGCGACCTCGGCGCCTTCACCCTGCTGCTCTCGATCCAGGACGACGAGGCGCTGAAGCTCTACTGCGACAGCGTCCTCGGGCCGATCGAGAGCGGCGACGAGGAGTACGGCGGCGAGCTGCTGCGCTCGCTGGAAGCCTTCATCGAGCAGAACGGCCAGTGGGAGCGCGCCGCGCGCCAGGTCTACTGCCACCGCCACACGCTGCGCTACCGGATGCGCAAGGTCGAAGAGCTGACCGGCCGCGACCTCTCGCGCGCCCACGACCGGATCGAGTTCTGGCTGGCGCTGCGCGCCCGCGAGTTGGTGGGAGCGTGAGGCGGCGGTGATCGTCGGCGTCCCGCGCGAGATCAAGCCCGACGAGTACCGCGTCGCGGTCACCCCCGCCGGGGTGCGCGAGCTGGTCGAGCACGGCCACGTCGTCCTGATCGAGGCCGGCGCCGGCGAGGGCAGCGCGATCGCCGACGCCGAATACGAGTCGCAGGGCGCCCGCATCGTCCCCGACGCCGCCGCGGTCTTCGGCGAGGCGGGGATGGTGCTGAAGGTGAAGGAGCCCCAAGCGGGGGAGATCGAGATGCTGCGCCGCGGCCAGCTGCTCTTCGCCTACCTCCACCTCGCCCCCGACCCGGAGCAGACCCGCGGCCTCTGCGGCTCGGGCGCCACCTGCGTCGCCTACGAGACTGTGGAGGACTCGCGCGGAGCGCTGCCGCTGCTGGCGCCGATGAGCGAGATCGCCGGCAAGATCGCCACCCAGGCCGGCGCCTTCATGCTGGAGAAGCCGTTCGGTGGGCGGGGGATCCTGCTCGGCGGCGTGCCCGGCGTCGCCGCCGCCAACGTGATGGTGATCGGCGGCGGCGCGGTCGGCTTCAACGCCGCCTTCGTCGCGATCGGGATGGGCGCCGACGTCTTCGTCTACGACAAGTCGATCGACCGCCTGCGCCAGCTCGACGTCGACTTCGCCGGCGGCTGCTCGACCGTCTACTCGACCACGCTGGCGATCGAGGAGATGCTGCCCCGCGCCGACCTGGTGATCGGCGCCGTGCTCGTCCACGGCGCCCGCGCCCCGTACGTGGTGCGGCGCGAGCAGCTCGCTCAGATGAAGCCGGGCGCGGTGCTGGTCGACGTCGCGATCGACCAGGGCGGCTGCTTCGAGACCTCGCATCCGACCACCCACCACGAGCCGACCTTCGAGGTCGACGGGATCACCCACTACTGCGTCGCCAACATGCCGGGCGCGGTGCCGATCACGTCGACCCACGCGCTGACCAACGCGACGCTGCCCTACGCGATCGCCCTCTCCGACCTCGGCGTCGAGGGGGCGATCCGGCGCGACCCGGGTCTGCGCCCGGGCGTCAACGTCGCCGCCGGCGAGGTCACCCACCCGGCGGTGGCCGAAGCGGTCGGGGCCAGGTGCGTGCCGGTCGAGGAGGCGTTGGGAATCGAGAGCGGGAAACGGCAAACCGACAAGGCGGAGGTGAGTTGATGGCAGCGGCGACCAAGACGAGGCTGCGGAACTTCATCGGAGGGAAGGCGGTCGACCCGGTCGAGGGTGGGATGGAGGACGTGATCAACCCGGCAACCGGGGAGGCGATCGCCGAGGCGCCGCTCTCGACCAAGGCCGACGTCGACGCCGCGGTCGCCGCGGCGAAGGGCGCCTTCGAGGGTTGGGCGGCGACGCCGCCGGGCGAACGGGCGCGGGCGCTGCTGCGGATCGCCGATCTGATCGAGGAGCGCGGCGAGGAGATCGCCGACCTCGAGGCCGCCGACGCGGGCAAGCCGCGCAGCGCCGTGCTCGAGGACGAGGTGCCGGTGATGGCCGACAACCTGCGCTTCTTCGCCGGCGCCGCACGCTGCATGGAGGGCCGCGCCGCCGGCGAGTACATGGAGGGACACACCTCCTTCGTCCGCCGCGAGCCGGTCGGCGTCGTCGGCCAGATCACCCCCTGGAACTACCCGCTGATGATGGCGATCTGGAAGATCGGCCCGGCGCTCGGCGCCGGCAACACGGTCGTCCTCAAGCCGGCCGAGACGACGCCGCTGACGACGCTGCTCTTCGCCGAGTGGTGCGCCGAGCTGCTGCCGCCCGGCGTGCTCAACGCGATCGGCGGCCACGGCGAGCCGACCGGAGTCGAGCTGGTCAACCACCCCGACGTCGAGATGGTCTCGCTGACCGGTTCGCCGCCGACCGGGAAGGGGATCGCGAAGGCCGCCGCCGACACGCTCAAGCGGGTTCACCTGGAGCTGGGAGGGAAGGCGCCGGTGATCGTCTTCGACGACGTCGAGCTGGAGGCGGCGCTGGAGACGATCGCCGGGACCGGCTACTACAACGCCGGCCAGGACTGCACCGCGGCGACCCGTGTGCTGGCGGCGACGGGCGTCTACGACGACGTCGTAAGCGGCCTCGCCGGCGAAGCGCGGGGACTGGTGCTGGGCGACACGCTCGCGGCCGACACCACCCTGGGGCCGCTCAACTCGGCCCGCCAGCGCGAGCGGGTCGAGGGCTTCCTCGAGCGCAAGCCCGAGCGCGCCGAGATCGTCACCGGCGGGCTCGCGCCGGACCTGCCCGGCTTCTTCCTCGAGCCGGCAGTCGTCGCCGGGCTCGAGCAGGGCGACGAGATGATCCAGAAGGAGATCTTCGGCCCGGTGATCACCGTTCAGCCCTTCGCCGACGAGGAGAAGGCGATCGAGTGGGCCAACGGCACCCGCTACGGCCTCGCCTCCTCGGTCTGGACGCGCGACGTCGGCCGCGCGATGCGGGTCGCCAACGCGCTGCGATTCGGCTGCGTCTGGATCAACGACCACATCCCGCTGGTCTCCGAGATGCCCCACGGCGGCTACAAGGAGTCCGGCTACGGCAAGGATCTGTCCATCTACGCGCTCGAGGACTACACCGAGCTCAAGCATGTGATGATTAGCCTCGAATGAGGGGGTTCATTGCAGGGGTTGCGCTGGTCGTGGCTGCGCTTGCCTTCGTCGGCGCCGCGCCGGCCGGGGAAGAAGCCGAACCGCGCTGCCATGGGCGGCGGCCGACGATCGCCGGCACCGAAGGTCCCGACGTGCTCCACGGCACGCCGGGCCGGGACGTGATCTGGGGCGGGGGTGGAGACGACGAGATCGAAGGCGCGCTCGGCAACGACCTGATCTGCGGCGGCCCCGGCAACGACCTGATCCACGGCGGTCGCGGCAACGACACGCTCGACGGCGGTTCCGGGACCGACCGGGTACTGGGCGACCTCGGCGACGACAAGCTGACCGGCGGCCCCGGCAACGGCGACGAGGTCGGCGGCGGCCTCGGCATCGACACGCTCAGCGGCGGGCCGGGCGACTTCGACCTCGTCCACGGCGACTACGGCTACGACCGCATGGACGGCGGCCCGGGCGCCGGCGACATCGCCTCCTTCGCCACCGCGGTAGCCGGCGGCAAGGGCACCGGCATCTGGGCCTCGTTGAAGGCCCACCGGGCGCGCGGCGACGGGCACGACCGGCTCTTCCGCTTCGAGAGCATCGAAGGCTCGGCCTTTCGCGACACGCTGATCGGCAACCGGCAGGCGAACACGATCGACGGCGGGCCCGGCGACGACAAGCTGATCGGCGCCGGCGGCCCCGACACCCTGATCGGCGGCCAGGGTAAGGACGGCTGCAAGGGCGGGCAGGAGACCGAATCCTGCGGTCGCGAACGGGCGCCGAAGGCGTCCGCCTACGTCCAGCTCGACCCGCTCTCCGGCGGCGGCGCCGGCCTGCAGGTGGTCGGCGGGGCCGGGCGCGACGACCTCACGGTTGCCTTCGACGAAGCGACCTCGAGCTTCGGCGTCAGCGCCGCGGGGCCGATCGCGATCGGCCCCGGCTGCACTCGCGTGGGCGCCTCGACCGAGCAGGTCACCTGCCCGGCGGGAGGCCCGGCTCGTTGGCTGATGGCCGACCTCGGCCCGGGCGGGGACAGCCTGCGGATCGAAGGCTCGCTCCAGGCGGTCGAGGAGGTCCGTCTCTCGGGGGGCGAGGGCGACGACACGATCCACGGCGGCCCCGAGAACGACCTGATCGAGTCGGGGCCGGGTAGCGACCACGTCTACGGCGGTGCCGGCGCCGACGGCCTGATCGGCGGGCTTCCCGGCCCCACCTACCTCTACGGCGAAGCCGGGGGCGACCTGCTCGCCGCCGGCGGCGGCTGCGCCGGCGGCGCCCTCGTCGGCGGGCCGGGCCGCGACGACGCCTCCTTCGCCGAGACCCAGGCCCACCCCGGCCTCCTCTACGTCTCGCTTGCCGCCCACGCCGCCTGGATCGACGTCGTCAAGGGCTGCCGCCACGTCCGCCTGGCGCCGAGCGACGAGGACATCGAGGGCTCCTTCGACTACGACGTCCTGATCGGCGACGGCGGGCCGAACTCGATGCTCGGCCAGCCGGGGAAGGACAGCTTCTACGGTCGCGGCGGCGAAGACACGATCGACGCCCGCGACGGCGTCCGCGACGAAGTCATCCAGTGCGGCACCCCAGGCCACCCCTCGGGCCGTGCTCTGACCGACTCCTTCGACCCGCCGACCACCGATTGCGCCGTCAACGTCCACGGCACCCCGGTGGCCGGCCTCAACAACGAAGGCTGAGCTCCCGGCTCAGCCTTCCTCGACGCTGCGGATCGTCCAGAAGTCGCTGGCCAGGGACGGCTGCACCAGGTATGGGTAGGGCAGCGTGAAGTAGCCGCTCATCCCCCATTTGGGGCCCCAGGAGTTGCGGCAGACGAACCACTGGCGCTGCTCGTCGTAGCCGACGCCGAGCACCGCGTGGCCGCCGAGGAGTTCCTCGCCCGCCTTGGGCATCGGCGCGTGTCCGTCGCGGCTGACTTTGGTGCTCTCGAAGCTGGCGTAGACGGAAAAGCCGAAGACGAACGGGAAGCCTTCGGCCAGACAGCCCTTGAGCTGGCCCAGGGCCGGCGTCACCCGCATGTACTGGATCGCCTGGTAGCGCTTGGCTTCGGTGTAGCAGGGGCGGGACGGCTTTTCGGCGAAGCTGGAGATCGTGTAGGGCCAGGAGCTCTCCTCGCAGGCGCCGAGCTGGTGGACAGACTTGACCCCGTCGCGGATCTGCGCGCCGCTGTCGGAGTCGACGGTGCCCTCCATCGCGCGCTCGTTGTAATAGATGAAGAGTCGCGAGGGGGTGAAGACGTCTTTCGCCCGCTGCCTCATCTGGTCGAACTCGAGCGCGCCCGCGATCGCGTTGGCGGTGCAGCTTCCGAGTTTGCCCTGGTTGTAGACGGGTGGGCATTTGGAGCGCAGGTCGACCCGCGGCGGCAGTTCGTCCAGCGGCGTCGGCGCCGCCGCGTAGAGCAGGTCCCTGCCGTCTGGCAGGTCGGGCGTCCACCCATAGCCTTTGATCTTCCTCGCCATCGTGCACCTCCGGGTAGCAATTTCAGTTGTCAGCGATCCTTGAGTATTGGAGCCCACGTTGTCAACCCCTACTTTTGTCGGCAGGCGGGGACGTGGTCAGGGCGGAGGCGCCCGGATAGGCTTCAGGGGATGATCGCCAGCCCGAACCCAGAGGAGGCCGCGGCAATCGCCGCGGCCATACAGAGGTTTCTCGCCGACACGACGGGCCAGGGCGGCGAGGGGGCCGAGGCGGTGGGACCATGGCAGCGGGCGGCGCTGGTCGAGGGCGTTGGCGCGAAGGCCGCCGTCCAGGAGCATCTACGAGGAGGAGCGAAATGGCTGTCGTGAAGATCATCGAGCTGGTTGGCAGCTCCAAGACGTCGACCGACGACGCCGCCCGTCAGGCGCTCGCCCAGGCACAGGGCACGCTGCGCAACATCCGCGCCGTCGACATCGTCTCGACCGGGATCCGCGGCGAGAACCTCGATGAGTACCGGGCGCACGTGCGGGTCGCCTTCCTGGTCGAGGGGACGGAAGTCGACTGATGGCCGATACGCCGCAGGAGCTCTCCCGCGAGGAGGCGCGGAAGCTGATCGCCGACGGCGCGCAGCTGGTCGACGTGCGCGCCGAGCACGAGTGGGAGGCGGGGCGGATCGAGGGCGCGGCCCATCTGCCCCTCGACGAGCTGGACGAGCGCGCCGCCGAGCTGGACGAGGACCGCCCGGTCGTCGTCTACTGCCGCGGCGGCACCCGCTCGACGATGGCGGCCGAGGTCCTGAGCGCTGCCGGCTACGACGCCGCCAAGCTGAGCGAGGGCATCGTCGGCTGGGAGGAGAGCGGCCTGCCGCTCGAGCCCGACGGGGGCTACGTGGCCGAGTCGGGCGAAGCCGCGGCCATCCTGCAGGCGCGGAAGAGGGCCGTCCAGAGCTAAATACCCTAATCCCTGTCAGGTTTTGCTATTTTCCTGGCTGTGGAGGTAGTCGTCGACCAGGAGAAGCAACAGCGCGGCAAGGGCCGCGCCGGCACGCTGGAGAATCCGGAGACCTACGCGAACGTCCCCGGGCACGTCATCCCGATCATCGAGCGCGAGTTCGACGATTTCGACAACGAAGCCGAGGAGTTCCTCTCCGGCCGCCTCGCCGAAGACCAGTTCATCGGCTTCCGGCTCAAACAGGGCGTCTACGGCCAGCGCCAGCCCGACGTGCAGATGGTCCGCGTCAAGCTGCCCTTCGGCGGCGTCACGCCGGCGCAGATGGACGCCTTCGCCAGCGTCGTCGAGAAGTACGCGCCGCTGGACAAGGGCCACATCACGACCCGCCAGAACATCCAGATCCACCACGTGCCGCTGCGCGACATGGAGTCGCTGATCCGCGAGATCTCCGAGGTCGGCCTCTCCTCGCGCGAGGGCTGCGGCAACACCGTGCGCAACGTCACCGGCGACCCCTGGGCCGGCGTCGCCCCAGACGAGGTCTTCGACCCGACGCCCTACGCCGGCGCCTACGTCCGCTACTTCGTCCGCCACCCGACTACGCAGCTGATGCCGCGCAAGATCAAGACCGCCTTCACCGGCTCCGACGAGGACCGGGCGATCACCGGCATCCACGACATCGCCTTCATCAGCCGCGAACGCGACGGCGTCAGGGGCTTCGAGGTCCGCGTCGGCGGCGGCACCTCGATCATGGCCCGCGTCGCCCCGACCCTGTACGAGTTCGTCGAGGCCGACAACGGCGACTACCTCAAGGTCACCGAGGCGGCGCTGCGGATCTTCGACCGCCAGGAGTGGCTGCGCGTCAACCGCGCCCGCGCCCGGATCAAGGTGCTGGTCGACAAGATCGGCATCGACGCCTTCCGCGAGCAGGTCGAGGAGGAGCTGCAGGGCGAGTGGGCCGAGGAACGCGACTTCGACGTCGAGCGGCTGCGCTTCGACGACGACGAGGAGGCCAACGCCCCCGAGGCGCCGGCAACCCCGGCCTCGCCCAACGGCGACCGCAGCGCCTTCGACCGCTTCGTCGAAGCCAACGTGCAGGCGCAGCGCCAGCAGGGCTTCTCGGCGGTCGAGGTGAAGATCGAGCGCGGCGACCTGACGCCGGAGCAGTTCCGCGGCCTGGCGACGATCATGCGCGAGTACACCGGCGGCTACGCGCGCAGCACCGTGCAGCAGAACCTGGTCCTGCGCTGGGTCCGCGACGAGGCTCTCTACGACGTCTGGGAGCGGCTCAGCGCGCTCCGCCTCGGCGAGGCCGGCGCGCGCGAGATCACCGATGTGGTCAGCTGCCCCGGAACGGATAGCTGCAAACTCGGGATCACCAGCTCGATGGGGCTCAACCGGGCGATCAAGCAACGGGTCGAGGAGATGGAGATCTCCGACGAGCTGACCCGCCGGATCCAGGTCAAGATGAGCGGCTGCCCCAACGGCTGCAGCCAGCACCACATCGCCAACATCGGCTTCTACGGCGCCTCGCTCAAAGTCGGCGGCCGCCAGATGCCCGCCTACATCCCCCACGTCGGCGGCAACTACGAGGGCGGCGAGGTGATCTTCGGCACGCGGCTGAAGTCGCGGCTTCCGGCCAAACGGGTGCCGGAGGCGGTCGAGCGCTGGATCCGCCTCTACGAGGCCGAGCGCAACGACGGCGAGGAGTTCAACGCCTTCGCCGAGCGCGCCGGAGCCGAGCGCTTCGAAGCCGAGATCAAGGAGCTGACGCTGCCGGCCGAGTTCAGCCTGGAGACGATGCAGCAGTTCATCGACTGGAACCGCTCCAGTCCCTACAAGGTGGAGCGGGGCGAGGGCGAGTGCGCGATATGAGCCCGGTTGCCGCACCGACAGAGTTCGACGCCGAGGAGGTCGCCGCCGACCTCGAGGGCCGCAGCGCCGTCGAGGCGGTCGAGTGGATGTTCGAGACCTTCGGCGAGAGCCACTACATCGCCTGCTCGTTTCAGAAAACCAGCTCGGTGACGGCGCACCTGGCGAGCCGGGTCAACCCCGACGCCCGCTTCTTCTACCTCGACACCGACGTGCTCTTCCCGGAGACCTACGAGACCCGCGACAGGCTCGCCGAGACGCTCGGGATCGAGTTCGACCGCTTCCACAACATCTCGCTGGCCGAGCAGGCCGCCAAGCACGGCGAGGAGCTCTGGAACCGCGACCCCGACGCCTGCTGCGGCCTGCGCAAGGTCGAGCCGATGCGCCGCGCGCTCTCTTCCGTAGACTGCTGGCTCGCCGGCGTCCGCCGCGAGGATTCCGCGAATCGAGCCAAGACCCCCAAGCTCGGCTGGGACAAGCGATTCGAGCTTTGGAAGCTGAACCCGCTCGCGGACTGGACCGAGCGCGACGTCTGGAACTACATCCGTGAGCACCACCTCCCGTACAACCCCCTGCACGACCACGGCTACCCCTCGATCGGCTGCACCCACTGCACCAAGCCGGTCGTCCCGGGCGGCTCGCCGCGCGACGGCCGCTGGGTCGGCCTGGCAAAGACCGAGTGCGGGATCAACTAGCGGCGCCGGCCAGGCCCGATAACCCCTCCGTAACCCCTTCCCCCGACCGATTGGTGAGATCCCCCGCATGAGCGAGACGATGACCGAGCTATCCCTGACCCTTTCCGAGCGCCACACGGCCGACTTCGAGATGATCGGCAACGGCGGCTTCGCGCCGCTGACCGGTTTCCAGGGCTCCGCCGACTGGGAGCGCGTCTGCGCCGAGATGCGCACCGCGGACGGCGAGTACTGGCCGATCCCGATCACCCTGGCGAGCGACCTCGAGTGCGCCGTCGGCGACGTCGTCGAGCTGAAGAGCGACGAAGGCAAGCCGCTGGGCCGGCTCACCGTCGAGGAGATCTTCGAGCGCGACGCGAAGCGCGAGGCCGAGCAGGTCTACGGCACGACCGACGAGGAACACCCCGGCGTCGCCGCGATCTACGAGGAGGGCGGGCGCTGCCTCGCCGGCCCGATCGAGGTCGACGCCCTGCCCGACCACGAGGACGCCTTCATGCGCCGCTACCTGACGGCGCCGGAGACCAAGAAGGCGTTCGAGGAGCGCGGCTGGAAGCGGATCGTCGCCTTCCAGACCCGCAACCCGATCCACCGCGCCCACGAGTACCTGACCAAGGCCGCGCTGGAGACCTGCGACGGGCTCTTCATCCAGCCGCTGATCGGCAAGACCAAGGCCGGCGACATTCCCGCCGACGTGCGGATGCGCTGCTACGAGGTGCTGATGGAGAAGTACTACCCGGCGGACCGGGTGATGCTCGGGGTGAAGCCGGCGAAGATGCACTACGCCGGCCCGCGCGAGGCGGTCCTGCACGCGATCGTCCGCCGCAACTACGGGGCCTCCCACTTCATCGTCGGCCGCGACCACGCCGGAGTCGGCGACTACTACGGCACCTACGACGCGCAGAAGATCTTCGACGACATCGACATCGCCGAGCTGGGTATCGAGCCGCTCTTCTTCGAGCACAGCTTCTGGTGCAACGAGTGCGAGGGGATGGCCTCGGGCAAGACCTGCCCGCACGACTCCTCGTCGCACGTGTTCCTGTCCGGCACCAAGGTGCGCGAGATGCTCGGCAACGGCGAACGGCCGCCGCAGGAGTTCTCGCGCAACGAGGTCGCCGACATCCTGATCGACGCTTACAAGGAGGACTGACGTAGCGATGGCTGGCGAGCAAGGATTCACCCTCTGGTTCACCGGGCTCTCCGGGGCCGGCAAGACGACGATCTCGAGGCTGCTCGAGGGCCATCTGCGCGAGCGGGGCTCGAAGCTGGAGATCCTCGATGGCGACGTGGTCCGCGAAAACCTCTCGAAGGGGCTCGGCTTCTCGAAAGAGGACCGCGACACCAACATCCGCCGCATCGCCTTTGTCGCCGACCTGCTCAGCCGCAACGGCGTGCCGGTGATCACCGCGGCGATCTCCCCCTACGCGGCGATCCGCGACGAGGCGCGCGAGCTGATGGGCGAGCGCTTCATCGAGGTCTTCGTCAAGGCGTCGGTCGACACCTGCGCCGAGCGTGACGTCAAGGGGCTCTACGCGAAAGCGTTCGCCGGCGAGATCAAGGAATTCACCGGCGTCTCCGATCCGTACGAGCCGCCGGCGACCCCCGAGGTCGTCTGCGACACCGAAGCCGAAACGGCCGAGGAGTCGGCGCAGAAGCTGATCGAGTATCTCGAGTCGCGGGACCTGATCCCGGCGGCTGCGGTCGCTGCCTAGCGCTGGGTGGGGGAGGGACGGGCAGCCCTCCCGTCGGACAAATGCCGGGCTAATTAGCCCGGCATTTTGAGTATCCGCCCGTCGGGAGGGCTGCCCGTCCCTCCTACGACAGGGGTCGAAGGGCCGCAGCCGCCGGGTTTGTGCGCGTTAGCTAGGGGGGCGGGGTGGGACTTGGGGGTCGGCTAGGCCGTAGGTGTCGTAGGCGCCGAAGCGGGAGAAGGTCTTGTGGGTGGGGCCGTGGTAGTCGGATGAGGCCGTTGGGATCAGGTCCAGCTCGTCGCAGAGCTCCAAGAGGTGCTTGGTCTGCTCCTCGGTGTGGGTGGGGTAGAAGGTCTCGACCCCGTCGACGTCGAGGGCGCGGATCAGGTCGTCGACCTCGGCCGGCTCGGAGATGTCCCAGTAGGGGTGGGCGACGACGGCGACGCCGCCGGCCTGCTTGATGACCTCGATCGCCTCCTCGGCGCTGGGCCAGCGGCGGGGGACGAAGGCCTTGGCGCCGGGCACCAGGTACTCCTCGAAGAAGGGGCCGAGGTCGCCGGTCGCGCCCGCCGCCCGGGCGATGTGGGGGCGGCCGATCGAGATCGCGTCGCCGGCCTCGCGCACCGCGTCCTCGAGGTGCAGGTCGAACCCCTCGCCGCGCAGCTTCTCGACGATCTCCCCAGCTCGGGCGACCCGCTCGTGTTGGGCCCGCTCGCAGGCGGGGGCGATCGCCCCCAAGTCGACCCAGTACCCGCACACGTGCAGGTCTTCCGCGTACTCGTGCACGCAAGACATCTCGATCGCCGGCACCAGCTCGATCCCCGCCTTCTCAGCCGCCTCAGCAGCCTCGGGCACCCCGGCAATCGCATCGTGGTCCGTCAGCGCCAGCGTCGTAACCCCAGCTATCGCAGCTTCGGCGACGACATCCGCCGGCGCCAGCTGCCCGTCGGACACCGTCGAATGCGACTGAAGCTCGATCAACATGGCCGCGCAGCCTAGCCGGCTCGGAGGGGTGATGGGGACACCCCTGAACGGGCGGATACTCAAAATGCCGGCCTCATTAGGCCGGCATTTGTCCGGGCAGGGGTGTCCCCATCACCCCGCCCCAGCCATGAATAGACTGCGCCGCCGTGTTCTCCAAGGTGCTCATAGCCAACCGCGGCGAGATCGCGATTCGGGTTGCCCGGACGCTGAAGGAGATGGGGATCGGCTCGGTCGCCGTCTACTCCGAGATCGACCGGGATGCGCCGCACGTGCGCGAGGCCGACGAGGCCTTCCTGATCGGCCCGGCTGTGCCTGCCGAGAGCTACCTCGACGTCATCAAGATCATCGATACGGCCAAGCAGGCCGGGGCGGAGGCAATTCACCCGGGGTACGGCTTCCTCGCGGAGAACGCTGATTTTGCGCGAGCTTGCGCGGAGGCTGGCATCACCTTCATCGGCCCGCCGGCCGAGGCGATCGAAGCGATGGGCTCGAAGACGAAGGCGCGCGAGATCATGGCCGAGGCTGGGGTGCCGATCGTGCCTGGCGCGACCGAGCCGGCGAAGGACCTCGACGCCGCCCGCGCGCAGGCCGAGGACGCCGGCTACCCGGTCGCCTGCAAGGCGGCGGGCGGCGGCGGTGGCAAGGGCTTCCGCGTGGCGATGAGCGCCGACGACCTGCAGGAGGCCTTCGAGGGCGCCGCCCGCGAAGGCGAGAAGTTCTTCTCCGACGCGCGCGTCTACGTCGAGCGCTACCTCGAGGACCCGCGGCACGTCGAGGTCCAGGTGCTGGCCGACTCGCACGGCAACGTGATCCACCTCGGCGAGCGCGACTGCTCGATCCAGCGCCGCCATCAGAAGGTGATCGAGGAGGCGCCCGGCCCCCACGTCGACGCCGAGATGCGCGAGCGGATCGGCAAGATCGCCACCGACGCGGCGGCCGCGGTCGGCTACCGCGGCGCCGGCACGGTCGAGGGGATGCAGGTCGGCGAGGAGTACTTCTTCCTCGAGATGAACACCCGCGTGCAGGTCGAGCACTGCGTGACCGAGATGGTCACCGGGATCGACATCGTCCGCGAGCAGGTCCTCGTCGCCGCCGGCGAGGCGCTCTCGGTCTCCCAGGAGGAGGTCGAGCTGCGCGGCCACGCGATCGAGTGCCGGATCAACGCCGAGGCCGCGCACAAGAAATTCGCCCCGGCGCCGGGCGCGATCTCCTCCTACCGCGAGCCGGCCGGGCCGGGCGTGCGGGTGGACTCGGGGGTCGAGGCTGGTTCCGAGGTGACGCCGATGTACGACCCGATGGTCGCCAAGCTGATCGTCTGGGACGTCGACCGCGAGCACGCGACGCGCCGCATGCTGCGAGCGCTCGGCGAGTACGAGGTCGGTGGCCTGACCACGCTGATCCCCTTCCACGAAGCGATCCTCGCCACTGAGCAGTGGGCGAAGGGGGAGACCTGCCGCGACCTGATGGAGGACCGCGAGTGGCTCAAGGCGACCGCGCCGGCCGAGGCAGCCGCTCCCGAGCTGCCCGAGGGCGCCGAGGCGGTCGCCCGCGACTACAAGGTCGAGGTCTCGGGCAAGCTCTTCGACGTCAAGGTGATCGGCGAGGCCCTCGCCGCCGGCGCCGCCCCGGCCGCAGCCGCCGGCCGCAAGCCCCCCAAGCGCGAGCGCAAGTCGGGCGGCGGCGCCAGCGCCTCCAGCGAGTCCCTCCCGTCGCCCCTACAGGGCACCGTCCTGAAAGTCGCCGTAGAGCAAGGCGCATCTGTCGAAGAGGGCGACCTCGTCTGCGTAATAGAGGCGATGAAGATGGAGAACGAGATCGCAGCCCACAGAAGCGGCAAGATCACCAAGCTTGAAGTCACCGAAGGTGCAGCGGTCTCGGCCGGCGATGTACTAGCCGTCATCGAGTAGGGCCTATGGGTGGTGCTTTTCGCGTTCGCGTTGTTCGCGTTCGCGCTGCCGCTGTTCGGCTTTTTCCTGGCGTTCCTGGGCCCGCACTTCGCGTATCTGCGTGCGGGTGAGCGCCAGTTCGGGCACCGGTTCGCTGCATTCGCGCCCGACGCAGTTCTCGTACTTGCGCAGCTGCTCGTGGAGGAAGTTGCGGATCGGGTAGTAGTCGGGGATCCGCGCCAGGTTGTTGAGCTCGTTCGGGTCGCGGTTGATGTCGTAGAGCTCTTTCTCGCCGTCGGGCCAGGCGATGTACTTGTAGGGGCCGAGGCGGATTCCCTCGTAGTCCTTGGGCGGCGCCAGCAACGAGGCGTGGGCCTTCGCGCCGGTGTCTGAGGCGTGCGCTCCGCCGCCTGCCGGCCCGTTGCCGGTGCTGCCGTTGCCGCCCGGGACGCCGCCGTCGCCTTCGCCGGTCGAGGAGATCGCGCCGTTGGCTTCGACGTCGTTGGTCGCGACGAAGGACTCGAAGATGATCGGTCGCCGCGTGCGCAGGCTGGTGTCTCGCCAGAAGGGCTGCAGCGAGCGCCCGTCGACGCTCTTGTCCGGCGTGACCCCGGCGAGTTCGAGGATCGTCGGCGCGATGTCGATGTTCGCCGCCAGCTCGCCGGTCGAGCTGCCCGGCTTGATCCCCGGCCCGCGCACGAGCAGCGGCAGGTGCGTGGCCGGCTCGTAGGCGAGGAACTTGCCGCCGAGCAGGCGGTGCTCGCCGAAGAAGAAGCCGTTGTCGGAGGTGAAGAAGATGTAGGTGTTGCGGAGGCGGTGCAGGCCCCCGAGGGTGTCGACGATCGCTTTGACGCCGTCGTCCACCGCCCGCAGCGACTCGAGCTGTTTGTCGTAGTAGACGCGGTAGATGTGCTTGTCTTCGGGCGTCAGGTGCGGCGCTTCGCGGATGAAGCGGGGCTTGTCGCTGACGTTGCCCTCGTCGAAGCCTTCGGCCCGGTCGTGGGGCAGCGGTGCGCCTTCGAACATGCCGTAGTCGCGCGGGGCCGGCTCGGGGCCGGCGGGGTGGCGGAAGTCGCCGTGAGGAGCGGTGTAGTCGAGCTGCAGGTAGAAGGGCTGTTCGGCCGGGGTCGCCTGCAGCTCCTGGGCGGCGAGGCCGGTGAAGACGTCGGTCGCGTAATAGCAGGGCTGACCGTTGAGCGGGGCGGTTGGGCAGCCGGGGTCGTCGCGGACGCCGTATTCGCGCGTTTCCCAGCTTCCGGAGTCGCCGTAGGGCCCTTCGACATGGCCGTCGTTGTTGAGCGTGTAGCCGTAGAAGTAGTGGTGGGTGTCGGCATTGAGCATCGTGTGCCAGGCGCTCCAGCCCGGCGGCACGGTGGTTCCGTTGTCGTACGGTTCGTCGCCGTAGCCGTTGAGGAACTTGCCGATGTGGATCGTGCGGTAGCCGGCGCCCTGCAGCCAGGTGGCGATGTTGTGGCTGTAGGCGGCCCGGAAGGAGAAGCCGTAGTAGCCGCCGTTCGGCTGGACGTTGCCTTTGACGCCCGTGTTGTGGGCGTAGCGGCCGGTCATCAGCGTCACCCGCGAGGGACAGCAGAGCGGGTAGGAGACGTAGTAGCGGTTGAACGTGACCCCGCGGTTGGCGAGCAGGTTGAGCGTGTTGGGCATCGCTCGGATCGCGGGCGCGCCCGGATAGGGGCTGTAAGCGGCGTAGAGCTCGTTCAGCGTCTGGTCGTCGGTCTGGATGACGATGAAGCTGGGCCGGGAGTCGGCGGCATGCGCTCGACCCGGCCCGCCGAGCGCGAGCGCCAACCCGCAAAGCAGCGCCAGCAGCCCCGCCGCCAGCAGCAGGCGGGCATGGAAACGCAGTGCGATTTGCCTGGTCTGATCCATCGGAATCCCTCGCCGGGCGGCCTCCAGTCCGGAAACCTTCCCCTGCGGCGAAGTTGCGAAAACGCTAGAAGACGGAGAGGACGCGGCGCGGGCTCAGGCGGCGCCGAGCTTTTTCGCCGCCTCGCGGAAGGTCTTGACCGTAGCCGCTGGGGCTTTGCGGCCGTCGAGCTTCTCGTCGTGGCGGTTGACCCAGATCACCGGCACCTTCATCTTCAGCAGTGGCGCCACGTCGGTCTCATAGCCGCAGCCGATGTGGACCCAGCCTTTTTTGCCGCCGAGTCGCCGCGCGCACTCTTTGAAGTGGACCGGGTCGGGCTTGTAGCTGCGCACCTGCTGGGCGGTGACGACGAGGTCGAGTTCGGTCCGCAGGTGGCGGCGCGAGATGCCGAGCAGCTTGTCGTCGATGTTGGAGATGATGCCGATCTCGTAGCGTTTGCCGAGCCGGTCCATCGAGGCGTTGGCCTCGCGGAACGGCAGCCAGTAGGCGACGCTGTCGGGCAGGAACTGGGCGCGCGAGGGCTCGATCTCCCAGCCGACCTCGCGGGCGACCTTGACGATCGTCCGCCGCAGCACCTCGGCGTAGAGTTCGTAGGAGCCGGCCATGATCTCGGCCTGGACCTCGAGGAAGCGGGCGAGGAAGGGCCCCTCTTCGAAGCTGAAGCCGTCCTTCTCGGCCTCTTTGCGACAGGCCTCGATGATCCCCTTCTCCCAGTCGATCAGGGTTCCGTAGCAGTCGGTGGTCACCCACTTGATGGTTTTCAGTGCGGGAAGCGCCATTTCATAAAAGGTTCGCGTCGCATGGCCGCAAAGACATCAGATTGCGATTGCGGCCATGCTTTGGCTCACGGGCGCGGCATGTTATGTCACGGCGGAGGCCGGCGCGGCGCGGCGGGGCCAATCTCGGGTAGGCTGCCGCGCGCGCCGTGGGCGCCTCCTCCCGATGGACCTCCTCGAGTATCAGGGTAAGCAGCTCTTCGCCGCGCACGGCATCCCCGTGCCGAGTGGCGAGGTCGCCGTGACCGTCGAGGAGGCGGTGGCCGCCGCCGAGCGGATCGGCTACCCCTGCGCGATCAAGGCGCAGGTGCTGATCGGCGGCCGCGGCAAGGCGGGCGGGATCAAGATCGCCAAGGACGCCGGGGAGGCACGCGCCTACGCCGACGCGATCCTCGGCATGGACATCGTCGGGCCGCACGGCGAGGGGCCGTTCCGGGTCGATCAGGTCTGGATCGAGGGCGGCTCCGACATCGCCGCCGAGTACTACGCCTCGGTGATCCTGGACCGCGGCGAGAAGAAGCTGCTGGCGATGGTCTCGGCCAAGGGCGGGATGGACATCGAGGCCGTCGCCGCCGAGGACCCCGATGCGCTGATCAAGCGCCACATCGATCCGACCGTGCCCTTCGACGTGGCCGCGGCGCGGCCGATCGTCGACGCCGCCGGCCTCGACGAGGACGTGCGCGAGCAGGCTGCCGAGGTGCTGGTCGAGCTGGCCGAGGTGGCGAGCGCCGAGGATGCCAGCCTGATCGAGGTCAACCCGCTGATCGTGACCGGCGACCGCGAGGTCGTCGCGCTCGACGCCAAGGTGACGATCGACGGAAACGCGCTCTTCCGCCACCAGGACCTGGCCGAGATCGCAGACACCGCCGACGATCCCCAGGAGGCGATGGCGAAGGAGAAGGGCCTCACCTACGTCAAGCTCGACGGCAACGTCGGCATCCTCGCCAACGGCGCCGGCCTCTGCATGTCGACCCTCGACGTCGTCGCCCAGGCGGGCGGGGCGCCGGCCAACTTCCTCGACGCGGGCGGCGGCTCGAAGGCCGAGGCGATCGTCGACGCGCTCACCGTGATCGTCTCCGACGAGAAGGTCACCGCGATCCTCTTCAACATCTTCGGCGGCATCACCCGCTGCGACGAGATCGCCAAGGGCATCGTCGAGGCCTCGGCGCAGCTCGACCTGAAGCTGCCGCTGGTCGTCCGCCTCGACGGCACCAACTCCGAGCAGGGGCTGGAGATCCTCGCCGGCGCCGGGCTCCCGAACCTGCACCAGGAGACGACGATGCTCGGCGCGGCGAAGAAGGTCGTCGAGCTGGCGGGGGCGAGCGGCTGATGTCGATCGTCGTCGACAACGACACCAAGCTGGTCGTCTCCGGGCTGACCGGCCGCGAGGGCTCCTTCCACGGGCTGCGCAACCGCGCCTACGGGACCGACCTCGTCGCCGGCGTCACTCCGGGCAAGGCGGGGCAGGATGTCGAGGGCGTTCCCGTCTTCGACACGATCGCCGATGCGGTCGAGAAGGCCGGCGCCAACACCTCGATGATCTTCGTCCCGGCGCGCTTCGCCGCGCCGGCGATCGACGAGGCGATCGAGTCCGGCGTCCAGACGGTGATCGCGATCACCGAGGGGATCCCGGTGCTCGACATGCTGAGGACCTATTGGAAGGCGAAGGAGGCCGGGGTGCGCCTGATCGGGCCCAACTGCCCCGGCGTGCTCTCGCCCGGCAAGGCCAACGTCGGCATCATCCCCGCCCAGTTCTTCGACCCCGGCAAGATCGGCGTCGTCTCCAAGTCGGGCACGTTGACCTACCAGATCGGCAACGAGCTGAAGCAGGCGGGCGAGGGCAACTCCTCGATCGTCGGCATCGGCGGCGACCCGATCGTCGGCTCGGACTTCATCGACATCCTGAAGCTGTACGAGGCGGACCCAGAGACCGAGATGATCGTCATGGTCGGCGAGATCGGCGGCGACGCCGAGGAGCGCGCGGCCGAGTTCATCGCCGCCGAGATCTCCAAGCCGGTCGTCGCCTACATCGCTGGCTTCACCGCGCCGCCGGGCAAGCAGATGGGCCACGCCGGGGCGATCATCTCCGGGTCCTCGGGTACCGCCCAGGCGAAGAAGGAGGCGCTCGAGGCCAAGGGCGTGCGGGTCGGCGAAAGTCCTACCGAGACGGCCAAGATCGCGGTCGAAGTCCTGCGCGGCTGACGCCGCTCATTTGCTTCACTGCGAGGTTGTGATTCGGAGGGGGACTCTCGTAGCCGGCGCGGCAGCCCTGGCGTTTTTGCTGCTTAGCGGAAGCGCGCAGGCGCGGCTGGTGTACGTGACGAACTCGGGCAACTCGACCGTTTCGGCGCTCGATGCGGGGACGGGCTCGGTGGTGGCGAACATCGGGGTTGGCAGCGAACCGGTGGACGTGGCGATCGCGCCCGACGGGTCCCGCGCGTACGTCGTCAACAAAGGCTCCAACAGCGTCTCGGTGATCGCGACCGCGACCCAGGCGGTGGTGGCGAACATCGGCGTCGGCAGGGAACCGGACGGGATCGCGGTCTCGCCCAACGGCGCCTCCGCCTACGTCGCCGATTTCGGCGACGAAAGCGTCTCGCTGATCTCGACCGCGACGGAGTCGGTCCCGATCGGGCCGATCCACGTCGGCAAGGAACCGGAAGGGGTGGCGGTCTCGACCGACGGCTCCAAGGCCTTCGTCGCGCGGCACAGCGGCGGAGTCGCCGTCCTCTCGACCGCCTCCAACCAGATCGTCGGCACGGTCGTCGACTCCCTCGGCCCCTCGCGGATCGCGCTTGCCCCGAGCGGCGGACGCGGCTTCCTCACCAACGCCGAAACGGCGTCGGTGACCGCCTTCGATCCCGGCAGTGCGGCGACGGTCGGGGCGCCGATTCCGCTCGAAGCCAAACCGACCGGGATCGCGATCGCTCCCGGCGGCGGGACGGCCTACGTCGCCAGCGCCGCCGCCGGCTCGGTGATGCAGCTCGACGCCTCTGCCGACGCGCCCTCCGGCACGATCTTCGGCTTCCCCGGAGCGACCGGGATCGCGATCGCGCCCGACGGCCTGCACGGCTACGTCACCGACGGCGGCGGCTCGGGACTCACCGTTCTCGACACCCTCGCCGGCGCGTCCGTCGGCTCGATCGGGGTGGGCCCGAAACCGACTGGGGTCGCGGTCGTGCCCGACCAGGGCCCGAAAGCCTCGCTCTTCATCGCCCCCTCGCGGCCGCGAGCGAAGAAGGTCGTCACCTTCCACGCCAGCGGCTCGAGCGACGCCGACGGCAAGATCGCCAACTACATCTGGGAATTCGGCGACGGCACCCACGCCGAAGGCGCCGAACCGACCCGCGCCCACCGCTACCGCGCGCGCGGTGAATACACGGTCACGCTGAGGACCGTCGACGAAGAAGGCTGTTCGGCGGCGATCGTCTACACCGGCCAGACCGTCTCCTGTAACGGCTCGGCGGCGGCGGTCGCGAGCAGGACGATCTTCGTCGCCAACACCCGCGGGCCGGTGCTGAAGCTGGGCGGCGCCAAGCGACAGGCCCTCGGCCACCAGGTCACGGTCCGCGCCCGCTGTCCGCGCGAGCCCTGCGGCCTACAGGCGCGCGGGGCGCTGATCGTCGCGGCGGGATCCGGCGGCGCCAAGCGTTACCGCCTGCTCGCCACCCGGGTGCCCCAACCGTCGACCGGTTGGCGGGTCCTGCGTCTGGGTCTGCCGGCGTCCGCCCTCCGCGCCGCCGGCCGCGCACTCGGGGAAGGCGGCGAGGCGACGGTGACCGTCTCGGTGCTCGCCCGCGACCAGGACAACGAACTGGCGCTGCGCCAACGCAAGCTGAAGCTGGCTCCGTAGCGGCGAGCCCGCCGTTGCTAGGCTCGGCGGCGATGGCTCCCGACACGATCTCCTTCGCCCGCGGCGCGCCCAGCGCCGACATCCTGCCGCGCGAGGCCGTGCGCGAGGCCGCCGCCGCGGCGCTGGCCGAGGACTGGGAACGAGCCCTCTCCTACGGCACCGGGATCGGCCATCCGGCCCTCTGCCAGTGGGTTGCCGAGCGCCACGGCGGCCTCGACGCCGGCCAGGTGATGATCGCCAACGGCTCGCTCGAGGCGGGTTGGATGCTGTTCGACCACCTGCTCGGGCCCGGCGACCGCGTTGTCGTCGAGCAGCCGACCTACGACCGCACGCTGCTGATGCTGCAGCGGCTCGGGGTCGAGCTGGTGCCGGTCCGGCTCGAGGCGGACGGCATCGACCTCGGCGAGCTCGAAGCGGCGCTCGCGGAGGGGCCGATCGAGCTCGCGCACGTGATCCCCAACTTCCACAACCCGGCCGGTTGCACGCTCTCGGCCGAGAAGCGCGTGCGGTTGGTCGAGCTGGCGGCCGAGCACAGCTTCTGGATCTTCGAGGACGACCCCTACCGCGAGCTGCCCTTCGAGGGCGAGGCGCTGGAGACGATGCTGGCGATCGACTCGGCCGATCGGGTGGTCCACGCCTCCTCCTTCTCGAAGACGGTCAGTCCCGGCGTACGGGTCGGATACCTGGCCGGCCCGGCGGAGGAGATCGCCAAGCTCGCCAAGCGGGCCAACGAGACCTACATCTCGCCCAACATGCTGGCCGAGGCGGTGGTCTTCGAGCTCTGCCGCTCGGGCGCCCTCGACCGCAACATCGAGTTCGTCAAAGGCGCCCTGCGCGAGCGCCGCGACGCCCTGGTCGAGGCGCTGCGCGAGCAGGTCCCCGAGGCCGAGTTCGTCGTCCCCGGCGGCGGCTACTTCCTCTGGCTCGACCTCGCCGAGGGGGTCGACACCGCGGCGCTGCTGGCCGAGGCCAAGGGCGAGGGCGTCGCCTTCGTCGCCGGCCCCGACTTCATGATCGAGGGCGGCCGTAACAGCCTGCGCCTCTCCTTCGCCAGCGTTCCGCCGGAGCGGATCGCCGAGGGCGTAGCCCGCATCGCCCGCGCGCTAGAGCGGATCCGCGCGGGCTTGCCCGCCTAACGCCCGTAGCGGTCGCTGGAGAGCACGAGCTGCTCGGGGATCGCCGCGCGCGGCGGCGGCGCCGGGTCGGCGCGGACCGAGACCGTCTCGGCGACGCTGCGCGAGACCTGATGGGAGCCGGTCGCCGAGGCGATCGTGACGCCGTCCTCGTCGCTGCTCTCGATCCTGCCCTCCAGGCCCGGCTCCAGTCCCGCGGCTTTGAGGTAGTGCAGCAGCTCCTCGGCCTCGTTCTCGAAGCGCAGCACATGGACCTCCGCGCCGACCTCGACGTCGGCGAGCAGCGAGCCGCGCTCGCGTGCGCCCTCGACGATCGGGTGGCCGTGGGGGCAGGTGGTCGCGTCGCCGATCGCCGCCCGCATCCGCTCCTCCAGCACCGGCGACATCGCGTGCTCGATCCGCTCGGCCTCCTCGTGCACCTCGTCCCAGGGGATGCCGAGCACGTCGGTGAGGAAGCGCTCGATCATCCGGTGGCGGCGGACGATGTAGCTGGCGTGCTCGCGGCCCGACCCGGTGAAGGCGAGCGATTTGTCGTCGTTGCGCTCGACGTAGCCGTCCTCGACCAGGCGGCCGACCATCTCGTGCACGGTGGGGGGCGAGAGCTGCATCGCCCGGGCGACGTTGGCGCCGGTCATCGGCAGGCCGGCCTCCTCGAGCCAGAACATGATCTCGAGGTACTCCTGCTCTGCGACCGTCGCACCCTCCATTGCAGCGATACTAGCCGCGGCCCATCAGGGTGGAGACGACCGCCTCGTAGAAGCCGTCGCCCATCGCTCCATCGGTGACGGTGACGTTGTCCCAGGCGGGCAGGGCGAGGCGCAGGCCGGGGTCGCGCTCGGGGCCCGTTGGCGACGACGAAGAAGCGGCCGACCGCGGCGGCGACCTCGAGGTCCTCGACCGAGTCGCCGACGGCGATGCACTCGGCGGGGTCGTGGCCGCGGGCGCGGGCATGGGCGGCGACGGCGTTCGCCTTGCCGACCGGCTTCGGCACCAGGTGGTAGGCGTGGGTGGGACCGTCGATCGCCGCCATCTCGCGGCCGATCGCGCCGTTGTCGAGCAGACGCAGGTCGCCGTGGCCCTCGGCCTCGAGCAGCTCGTTGGCTTCGTCGACGTCGACCTTGCCGCGGAAGAGGTGGGAGAGGACGCGGCCGTGGTGCCAGGGCGAGTGGTACTCGAGCCGGCCCTCGAAGCGCTCGAAGAGCAGCTTGGGGATGCCGCGCTGCTCGATCTTCTCGTAGACGGTGCCGTCCTCGTCGGGGACGAGGTCTCCCGGTCAGCAGCGTCGTCTCGCCGTCGATCGCGAAGGCGCAACCGGCCTCGTAGATGTAGGAGGTCTGGCCCATCAGCCGCGCCGCCTCGTGGACCTGCGGCTCCCGCCGCCCGGACATGATCACTACCTCGACCCCGGCCCGGTGGCAGGCCTCGAGGCCGCGCGCCTGGGCGAGCGAGAAGCCGCCCTCGGCGTCGCGGAAGAGCGAGCTGCCGCGGCCCAGCAGGGTTCCGTCGAGGTCGGTGTAGACGCATCGCAGCGGCATCGTCGCGTCGCTACGGTAGCCGGGTGGCTTGGCGGCTTGCCGACAGGACCCTGGACCTGGCGCAGCCGCTGGCGGCGGGGATCGTCAACGTCACCGTCGACTCGATGTTCGAGGGGGCGCGCAGCGGCACTCCGGCACAGGCGATCGAGGACGGGTTGAGGCTGGTCGAGGCGGGGTTCGAGATGCTCGACGTCGGCGCGGTCGCGGCGCGCAGCGGGCCGCCGGTCGACGTCGAGGAGGAGGCCGCGGCGCTGATCCCGGCGATCGAGGGATTGGCCAGCGCCGGCGTGCCGATCTCCGCCGACACCTTCTCGGTCGAGGTGGCGCGGCGGGCGCTCGACGCGGGCGCCGTCGCAGTCAACGACATCTCCGGCGGCTCGGAGGCGATGTTCGAGCTGGTCGCCGCGAGCGGCTGCGGCTACGTGCTGATGCAGATCGAGGGCCCGCCGCGCGTCGAGCGCCCTGCGCTCGACTACGAGGACGTCGTCGAGCACCTGAAGTCGTGGCTGGGGGGGAGAATCGAGGCGGCCCGGGGCCTTGGGGTGGACGTGAAGCAGATCGCGATCGACCCGGGCCTCGACTTCGACCTGACCGTCGAGCAGGACCTCGAGATCCTGCGGCGCCTGCCCGAGCTGCGCGCGCTGGGTCCGGCGCTCTACGTCTCGCTCTCGCGCAAGGACTTCATCGGCGCGGTGTTGGCCGGCTCGTGGGAGGGCCGCCTACCCGCCGGCGAGCGCGAGTGGGGGACGGCCGCCGCCGCGGCCCTGGCGGTGCGCGGCGGCGCCGACGTCCTCCGCCTGCACGACCGCAGCTCGCTGCAGGCAGTGAGAGTTTCTGGCGCAATCCGGAGGTTGCCAGGCAAGGACGCAGTGAGGCTGACAAGGGGAGCGCACAGTTAGTGCGTGACCCGCAGACAGCCGAGCGAGGACGCAGCTTGGCGGCCTCCTGGGTTCGCCAGATGGGCAGTTGCGATCGACCCGGCGCGGCGGGACGGCCGCATCGTCGCCGAGAGCGCCGAGGCGGAGCGGCCGTCGAAGCTCGTGGCGATGCCGCGCGCGCTCGACCGGGGCCTGGTCGAGGCGCTGCGGCGGGCCGGGGTCGAGCGCCTCTACTCGCACCAGCGCGAGGCCTTCGAGGCGGCGCGCTCCTCCCACCTGGTGATCACCAGCGGCACCGCCTCGGGCAAGAGCCTCGCCTTCAACCTGCCGGTGCTCGACGGGATCGCCCGCGACTCCAAGCGCCGCGCGCTCTACCTCTACCCGACCAAGGCGCTCGCCCAGGACCAGGCGCGCAAGCTCGCCGCGCTGCGCCCACCGGGCCTGCGCGAGGCGATCTACGACGGCGACACCCCGCGCGAGGAGCGGCCCTCGATCCGCCGCCGCAACAACCTCGTCCTCACCAATCCCGACATGCTCCACGTCGGCATCCTGCCCCACCACAAGAGCTGGGGCGACTTCTTCGCCAACCTCGGCTGGGTCGTCGTCGACGAGGCCCACACCTACCGCGGCGTCTTCGGCTCCCACGTCGCCAACGTGCTGCGGCGGCTGCGGCGGGTGGCGCGCGCCTACGGCGCCGAGCCGCGCTTCCTGCTCGCCTCGGCGACGATCGCCAACCCGGTCGAGCTGGCCGAGGGGCTGGTCGGCGCGCCGTTCGAGCTGATCGACGACGACGGCGCGCCGCGCAGCGGCCGCGAGATCGCGATGTGGAACCCGCCGCTGATCGACAAGGCCAGCGGCGACCCGGCGCTCGGCGCTCTCGGAGGCCGCCGATCTGCTGGCCGAGCTGGTCTCCCACGGCGTGCGGACGATCTGCTTCCTCAAAAGCCGGCGCGGGATCGAGCTGATCCAGCGCTTCGCCCGCGACGCGCTGACGGCGCGCGGCAAGCCCGAGCTGGCAGAGCGGATCGCCCCCTACCGCGGCGGCTACACGGCGCAGCAGCGGCGCGAGATCGAGGCGCGGCTCGCGGCGGGGGAGTTGCTCGCGGTGGTCGCCACCGACGCGCTCGAGCTGGGCATCGACATCGGCGAGCTCGACGCTGCGATCTGCGTCACCTTTCCCGGCACCGTCGCCAGCCTGCGCCAGATGTGGGGGCGGGCGGGAAGGCAGCGGCGCGGCCTCGCTGTCTACGTCGCCGGGGCCGACGCGCTCGACCAGTTCTTCTGCCGCCACCCGGACGAGTTCGTCGGCCGGCCGGTCGAGGCGGCGATCCTCGACCACGAAAGCGAGCAGATCGCCTCCCGGCACCTGATCGCCGCCGCCTACGAGCTGCCGCTGAGCGGCGAGGACGACGAGGTCTTCGGGCCGGCCTGGCGCGAGCGGGCCGAGCGGCTGGCCTCGGCGGGCGAGCTGCGCCGCGCCGGCGGGCGGCTGCTGCCGCGCAGCAGCGAGTTCGTCGCCTCGAAGGTGTCGCTGCGCTCGGCCTCGGCCGACTCGGTCGCGGTGATCGAGCGCGACTCCGGCGAGATGCTCGGCCTGGTCGAGGCCGAGCGCGCCTTCACCACGGTCCACCCCGGCGCGATCTACCTCCACCTCGGGCGCTCCTACGAGGTCGAGCAGCTCGACGTCGAGGGCCGGCGGGCGGTGGTCGCGCGCTTCGACGGCGATTGGTACACGCGGCCGAAGAAGGAGACCGAGATCTACATCGAGCGGGTGCGCGAGCAGCGCAGCGCCGCCGGGGTCGAGCTGCACTTCGGCGAGGTCTCGGTGAGCGAGCAGGTGATCGCCTTCCAGCGGGTCTCGATCTCCGAGCAGGAGCCGATCGACGTGGTCGCGCTGGAGCTGCCCGAGCAGAGCTACGTCACCCAGGCGCTCTGGTACGTGCTGCCCGAGCGGCTCAGCGGGGCGCTGCCGCCCGACGTCCTGCTCGGCGCCCTGCACGCGACCGAGCACGGCCAGATCGCGGTGCTGCCGCTGATCGCGATGTGCGACCGCTGGGACATCGGCGGGCTCTCGACCAACGTTCACTTCCAGACCGGCCGGGCGACGATCTTCGTCTACGACGGCCACCCCGGCGGGGTGGGGATCACGCTGCGGGGCTACGAGCAGTTCGAGCGGCTGCTGGGCGATGCCGAGCGGTTGATCGGCGAGTGCCCCTGCGAGTCGGGCTGCCCCTCCTGCGTACAGAGCCCGAAGTGCGGCAACCTGAACGAACCGCTGCACAAGACCGGCGCGCTCGAGCTGATGCGGGCGATGCAAGACTCCCCGCCGCGATGAGCGATCCGGCGGGCGGACGGGTGGCCTCGCACGCCCGCACCTTCCGGTCGACAGCGCCGAGGAAGCGGTGGCGGCGGCCCTGACGCGATCCGATCCTGAGTCTCGTCACAAAGGTTTTCGAGACTTTTTGCATTCGCAGACCATATGTTGCAGTCGGCTCGCTAGTCTGGCAGTATGTTCGACATGAGAGAGAGCTGGACCGACGCCCGCCTCGACGACTTCGCCAACCAGGTCGATCGGCGCTTCGACGAGGTCGACCACCGTTTCGACGAGATCGACCTGCGCTTTGAAGCTGTCGACCTGCGCTTCGACGGGGTCGACCGCCAGCTGCGGGAAGTCGATCGGCGGTACCAGGAGGTCGACAAGCGCCTCGAGCGAATCGAGGGCCTCCTCTTCTCGATGCACAGGGCGATGATCAACGGCTTCATCGGGATGGCGAGCGCCACCATCGCCGGCTTCGTCGCGATCATGGTCGCGCTCATCATGCAGGGCTGATCACCGTCGGGGGCGTCTGTCCGGCCAGAGCTGGCGCAGGGCGAGAATCGCGAAGGCGTGCGACCAGGCGAGCGGCGTGGTCGAGCAGGGGACGCCGGTGTGGACGTCGACCCTCTCGGGCAGCAGGCCGGCGGGGGTGGCAGCGCGACGCAGCTCGGCCATCAGCCGCAGGGCGGGGCGGCGTTCGCCGAGGGCAGCGAGGCTCCAGGCGGTCCACGCGGTCGGCGCCGTCCAGGGGTCGCCCCCCCCGGGCCAGTCCTCAGAGGGGAGGATGCCGAAGCGAGTGCTGCGGGCAGCGAGCGTCAGGAGCGTGCGGCGTGCGAGCGGGAAAAGGCCGGGCTGCGGGAACGGCCGCACGGCCCAGGCGGCGGCCGAGTCCAAACCGGAGTCGGGCTCGTCGGCCTTGCGGGTGAGCCCGGCGGCGGTCCCGAAGCGATCCCGAGCCGCGGCTTCCGAGGCGCGACGGGCGGATCCCGGGGGCGCCGCACCCGCCGTCGCGACGACGTTGCCCAGATAGTCGCCGGGGGCGCCCTCCTGGTAGTCGGCGCGACCCTGCCACCACGTCGCGAGCGAGCCGCCGTTTGGGCCTCGAGAGTTGGCATCCCCATCTCCCTCCCCCGCGGCCCGGGCCGCGGCTGCGACCCAACCCCGGGCATCGCCCTGCGCCGCGCGCCCCTCGACCGGCCCGCCGGTTCCGTGGAACCGCGCAGCCGCGTCGAGGTCGAGCCGCTGGAGGAAGTGGACGACCCGCCGGGCTTCGGGCCGGTAGCCGGCGGCGGCGAGCGCCATTGCCACCGCGCTCGCGTCGCGCGGCCAGACGTAGTCCCAGCCTTCGCGGGTGCCCGCCGCCACGGCGCCGGTCCGCCGGTCCGCCAGCGCGCGCAGCACGAGCAGCGAGCGGCGGTACATCGCTCGCGCCCAACCCGGCGCACCCGCTCCAAGCGGGCGTGCCCGCGCGACCCAGCGCCGCTCAGCCCGGGCAGCAGCCCATCCGCCGACGGATCGCACGACGACGACGGTCTGCCCGCCGAATCGCGCAACGGTGCGCAGCACGTTCGTCCCGGGCAGATAGCGCTGCCTCACCGAGTCGGCGTCCCAGAAAGGGATCCAGCTGCCGTCGACGTGCGCCCGGGCGACGACTCCGGTGTCCGCCGGCACGCTGCCGGCCGCCTGCCGGGCGGCGGGGTTGTAGATCAGCGACTCGCCCGCCGGCCCCGGCTCCCAGAGCCCGACGACGTCGCCGTAGGCGTCGATCGCCTCGGTCCGCCCGCCGTCGCCAACGATGGCGGTGACCAGAAACGGCGGCGGCAGGCCGGGCAGCGCCGGAGGCGTCCGCGGATCGGTCCCCGTCCCGCCCGAGAGCAGCCCCGCCGCCAGCGCGACAGCGACGAGGACCAGTCCTGCACGAGCCGAGGCCAAGCGCCAATCCAAGCAGCCCGCCGACGCCCCGGTCGCTAGCCTTCCCCGAGCGCGGCCACCCCGCGCGCCTCGAGGCGAGGTAGCTCAGTTGGTAGAGCACACGACTGAAAATCGTGGTGTCGTGGGTTCGATTCCCACCCTCGCCATTCGAACTTTCCCTGCACGTCGGCGGTTTTCGTCGGCGACCGCGGAGCTGTCGATTCGGCGATTTCGGGGCCTGGAGTCCAATTCGGAGTCCAAAACCCCCTCGTGTGGCCCGCCTCCACCGCCCGCCTCGGGCTGGCCAACGGATGAAAGTCTCTACACCTGGGGGCCGGGTGTGTGGATTTTTTTGCCCCGCGAGACCCGCGCCCGCTCTACGGGCGAGTGTTGAGGATCTCGTTCACCCGCGAGATCTCCTCGACCCAGGCTCTTGCGTCGGAATCGATCAGCCCCACCAGGGCCAGCATCTCCTCGTAGTGGGTTGAGATCGGTCGTCTGACGATCGTCTCGTGATGAGCCAGGCGGTTGCGGAAGGGGACAAGGTTCGACATCAGCGTTGCGACCTCCGCGCGTTCGCCCGAGCCTGCCGGAAAGGCCCGGTGCAGATGGGAAACCCAGAGGCCTGCGTACTTCTTGTCAAACAGGGCCCGCCAGAATCCGAACGAGAGGCCGGCCACGACCCTGCCCCGGGTCGGCGTCTTGCCTTCCCGCGAGATCCTGCCGATCGTCTCATGCACCCGCTGGCGCGATGCATCGTTCAGCACGGCGGGGTTCTCGAGCCAGGTGTCGCGCGGAGCCGCCCTGCCCTCGAGCGGAGCGAATTGTGCGTCGACAGCGTTGCGCAGGATCACCTCGACGTGATGCAGGGTCTCAAACGCCGCAGCCGAGATCCGCGCGTTCCAGATGTAGAGGGCGAGGGCCTTCTCGTGCTCGCCGCCGGCCTCCTCGAGGTAGGGGGCAAAGCGGGCTTCGGTGATCCATGTGGTGGCCTGAGTTGGCTGCATTCTTGGCTTGAGAGTCGGGAAGGTCGCGCTAGACTAGTTGGCGTATGCCCCAGGTAAGGCTCTCCCGCTTCGGCGGTGATCCCCCTGGGGCTCCGTAGTTCGGAGCGCGGCGGTCATGCGCCCCCCTCCTCCGCACGGAAGCCGACCACGAGGCGAAATCCACCCCTCTTCCCTTTTGCTGCGAAGCGGAGTCCGTTCGGCGTCTGAGTAACTCGCCCGCTGTTCCCTAGTGTGCCTGGCTGGCCGTTCTGGAAGGCTGGAGTTGCTGCCTCGGGGTAGCGTGTCGCGGATGGCCGGCGTTCTGCCCGACATGCTGCGACCGGGATTGCGAGTTGTCTTTTGCGGAACGGCGGCCGGAACGGCATCCGCCCGCGCCGGTGCCTACTACGCGGGTCCCGGCAATGCCTTCTGGGCGACGCTTCACTCGACGGGGCTGACGCCGATGCGGCTCTCGCCGACGGAATTCGAACGGCTGCCCGGCTTCGGGATCGGTCTCACCGACATCTGCAAGGTGCTTCACGGCTCCGACCGGGAGGTCGGGACGGGTGAGTTCGACGTGGCCGGCCTGGAAGCCCGTATCGCCGAGGTTGAACCCGTCAACCTCGCCTTCAACGGCAAGAACGCCGCTTGCGGCGCGCTTGGCCGCAGCGTCGATTACGGGCTTCAACCGGAGCGAATCGGCGGCGCGGCGGTCTGGGTCCTGCCGTCGACGTCAGGTGCGGCACGGAGGTATTGGCGCGTCGAGCCTTGGTGGGAGCTGGCACGAGCATGCGCGGGACGTTGAGGCGGGGGAGAGGGTAGTCGTTGGCTGCCAAAGGAAATTGACGCATTGCTCTCCGCGCTTGTTTCGAGTTATGAGGCATTATAAATTTGCCTAAGCTCAAACCGTCTGCTAGTCTCCTCCTGTAAGGTGACCCAATAAAGGAGCGAGTATGTCCACTAAATACGTGAATTTTCCGGTGCCCGAGGAGCGTGTCCCTGACGTTGCCGTCTTTCTCTATGGCTCTACCGATGCAATGCCTGGGGCAAGAGGGGCTATTGTCCCCATTAGCGAAGAGCAGCGGAACGAGCTGCTCGCCCGCATTTACGAGGAGTCGGAGCCGAAGTTTCGCCGCCTACTCTTGCTCCTGGCTGACCGCGACGATCCCGCTACGCCAATGGCGTATGAGGATGTCACCTCCGCAATGGGCTGGACCTCGCCGCGCTCGTTGCCCGGTGCCCTTGGCGCCTTCGGGCGCCGCACCAAGCATCGCTACGGCGGATTCTGGCCGTTTGACCGCAAGCACGATGCAGAGTGGAACTGGTCTCTCAGCATGGACGCTTCGGTCGCAGCGTTCTTCGTCAAGTTGCACGCTCGTCGCGATCTCCCCACCGAGTTGTAGCCAGGCCTCGCGCGGCCATCCGCTCGCTGGCGAACGCCGCCGCTTCGCCGACGATCTTGGCGGCGCGCTGGCGCGATAGCTGGCCGTTCGCGTCGGGAATCTGTAGGCGCGCACCGTCGGGATCGTGCAGGCGCAGGTGCCCGATCCGGATCTCGCACAGCTCGCCGATCCGCACGCCCGATCTCCCCAGGGTGGCGAGGCAGACCCGACGGGGCTGCAACGTGTCTGGCCCATAGCTGTTCCCCGGATGTGGCTCAATGCACTGGCAAACGCGTGGGGCAGCCTGCTTTAGGCCGCGCTGTTTGGTCGAGCGAGGCACGAATCCGAACCCGGCGTGCTATCTAGCGGTAGCCGCCCTCGGACTCCTGGGACAGCCGAGTCAGCTCGTCGAGCTTCTCGCGGCGGTTCAGCGAGCGCTTGCCTCTGAAGGCGAGGACATCCTCCAAGCGGACCCGGCGGTGGGTACCGACCCGGTGGAAAGAGATCTCGCCGCCGTCGAGGAGCTTGATGAGGTGGGGCCGGGAGACCCGCAGTAGATCGGCTGCCTGCTGGGTCGTCAGCTCCTCCTCTTGAGGCGCGAGCACGATCGTCTGGCCCTTCGACATTGCGTCGACCGCCAAGCGCAGCGCCGCGAACGCCGAGGCCGGGATGCCGATCATCTCGCCACCTGGGCCGAGCAGCCGCGCTTCCCCGTGCTCGCTATAGATCTCGTCGATCTCGGCTCGGAGCCGGGTCAACATCTCCGCGTCGGCGGGGTCCGGCGCGACAAGATTGTCCTTGGTTTCTGGCGTGGCCATTCGGAGAAAGACGATACCGGATAAACGTAATATTCGCAACAGACGAAACTAACGCAATGAAGGGGTTCTCAGTCTCCGCCCCTTGCCCCTTGGCCGAGAGGTTCGTCGGGATCAGCGGCCTTCAGCCGGCGGTCGTCGCCACCCGGCCATGACCTGCTCGACTTCGGCTCGGACGTGGGCTCGCGCATCCAGCCGGTCCATGCCGTCCATCAGCAGCTCGTCGTAGGGCGTGTCCACGTGGCGGACTGCAGCGGCCACGGCGAGGTTCAGCGCCTCCGGGTCGAGGTCGCGACCGGCGGCGGTGCGGCCGATGCGCCCGCTGCCGCGCGTGAAGGCGTGATGGGCGATCTCCTCGGCTCGGTTCTGAGGGCAGCCCGGGTAGCGGCGTCGGATCTCGGCTGCCGCACGGGCTTGGAGCTTCGCGTCCCCCTCCGCCCGGCGCTCCCCTTCGCGCAGCTTGCGCCGCGCCCGCGACTCCTCGTCCGCCAGGCATTCGCGCTCCGCCTGGTCGAGCGCCTCCTCCTCGACCAGGACGCCCTGCCGCTCGTACCGACGCCGGGATCGACTGAAGCGCACGACCACGGCGGAGAGGCCGCTGGCCTTCTTCGCGCGTCGCGTGAGCGCCGCGTCGCCGGCCGGGAGGTAGGCGAGGTGGTCGAGGTCGGCGCAGCTCAGGCAGAGCGGTCCTGCGTCATCCATCGTCAGGAAGTCGCCGGTGCCGGAGCACTCGGCACAAGCCCAGCTCTTTAGCGCGGAAACCACCACCAGGTCTGGCGCCTTGTCACCTTGCTTCGCCGCTTTCTCGACCTTCGCGGTCATGGGGATCATGTGTAGCGGATCGCCACGGCTGCGTGCAACAGGGAGGTGTCGGGCCGGCACGGCAGCCCAATAGCAGCATAATTGTTAGAAGTATGGCGTTTACACTATAGTTTCGTCAATGAGCGACCAGATCGCCGTTCCCGAAGCGGCAAACATCCTCGGGTTGAGTCCCAACCGCGTTAGGGCCTTGGTTGCCCGAGGGCAGCTGCCGGCGTTGAAGATCGGCGGTCGCTGGCTGGTCGAGCGAGCGGCGGTTGAGGCACGCAAGCGCCAGGAGGTTTCAGACGGTCGGCCGTTCGCACCGCATAATGCCTGGGCCCTGCTCCTCCTGGCTTCCGGCGAGAGTGTCGAGGGAATCGATCCAAGCGTTCGCTCGAGACTGCGTCGAGCGCTGCGGCTGGAGGGTCTGGAGAAGCTCGGGCCGCGGCTTTTTCGACGGGCCGAGATGCGTTTCCTTGACGCTCACCCGGGAGAGATCGCCTACCTCCTCGAGGATCCGGAGCTGGTCAGGTCAGGGGTCAGTGCTGCCGCCGAGCATGGCCTCGATCTGGTTTCGGGTCAGGAGACCGACGGCTACCTGCGAGCCGGCGCCCTCGAGAGATTCGCGTCCTCGCACGTCCTCTCGTCAGCTGGCCCGGCGGGCAACGTCCGCCTGAGGCTCGTGCCGAACGAGAGCTGGCGCTTCCTTGCCGGCAGGCCGATCGCGCCGCTCGCAGCGGTGGCCCTCGACTTGTCCGAGGATCCCGACTCACGCTCGGCACGGGTGGGTCGCATAACGCTTCGGGACCTGGATCGTGACCACTACGTCAAATGGACCGGTCGACGACGGCCCCGGGCATGACCTCGGAAAGCAAGATCATCAGCATCAGCCCGGCTGGCCCCGCGGCGAAGAAGCTCTGGGCGAAGGTGCTCGAGCTCGCCGAGAGCTTCGGAGCCGAGGAGCGCTGGAGTCTCATCGGTGGGCTGATGGTGCAGCTCCATGCCTTCGAGCGCGGCGTTGGATCGCGGCCGACGGCCGACATCGACGTTCTCGGAGACTCTCGCCGCCGCCCTCCGGTGACGGCGCGGATCGCCGAGATCCTGGTCGAACGGGGCGGAGAGATGACGATGCCGCCGGTCGGTGACGAGAATCTCGGCTACCGGTTCGAGGTCGAAGGGGAGGTCGTCGAGGTCGTGGGCTCCGAGGGTGTCCGGCGCGACCCCAAGACGCTCGGCAAGTACACGACCTTCCAGGTCCCCGGTGGCAGCCAAGCTCTGTCCAGGACCGAGGTTGTTCGCGTCTCACTCGACGGGAACCCGCCGGTAGAACTCCGGCGCCCCAGCTTGCTCGGCGCGATCCTCATCAAGGCTCGTGCCGTCGCCGCGCGGCGGGAAAGGCTCGATTCCGACCGCCAGGACCTGATCCGCCTCCTGAGCTTCGTCCACGATCCGCGGGCCCTTGCAGACGAAGAGCGCCTACGAACCACCGAGAAGAGATGGCTGCGAGACATCGAGCCGCTGATTGCCTTCGATGACGCGGCGCTGATCGACGTCTTTCCGGCCGGCGATGTCGGGCGCGCCGGGCAGGCGTACCGGCTGCTGATCGCCTGATCCCGACCAGCGCTGTCTCGCCGCTGTCCCGCAGCCGGTACAAAATCGCCATTTGGGACTCCAATGGCCCCTAGAGTCCAGAACCCGCCCCGATCCGCCCGAATCCGCCGGTATGGATGGATCGCCGAGCGGGCCGCAAACCGCATGGCCAAGCCATTTGCGGCCCCTCCCGCCGCCCGTCTCGCGTCGCTGAAAATTACGCGGAAGACGCCGGGACGTGGGACGAGGGTAGCGGCGGGTCGAATCGGTCGCCCCTACTGCCGAGCAGCTTCCAACTCCGGGAAGAGCTTCATCAGGTTGCGCTTGCGCTTGTGCTTCTCCCGGATCTCCTCCAGGTAGGTCGGGAACTCATCGCCGTGTCCGGTGCGGATCATCAGTTCGCGGACCTTGGCGAGCAGGTCGGTGGCTTCGCGGTAATCGGCCTTGCTCTTGCGTTCGATCGTCGGCTCGACCTGCTCGCGGTAGATGATCATCGCCTCCCAGGGCTCGACCTCCTCGAGAGCTTCGGCCAGCGCCAGCCAGACCTCCTGCCGGCAACCACCCTCCCGCGCGTCGGCGAGGGCGGTGTCCACGTCGCCCTCCCAGAGACGGATGCGGACGAGCTCGGTCGCGTCGAGGTGGGACCAGCCGTACCCACGCACGCGGCGCTCGGCCTGGGCGGCGGCGATCCGCTCGCGCAGCACCTCGAGAGCACGACCGCGCCCTACGGGGATCGAACCGCTACCAGATCACTCGCTCGCCGATCGCTCCTCGGATGTCTTCGTCGGCGCTGACGAGCGGTAGGTCCAGCGTCAGCGCAGTTGCCGCGATGATGCGGTCGAAGGGGTCAGGAACCTTCTCCCTGGGAATCGCCCCCATCTGGTCGATCACCCGCAGGTCAAGCGGCACGACGGTAAAGGCATCGCCGTCGACGATCGATCGAGCGTCGCTGAACGCCTGCTCCGAGAGGCGGCCAGAGTCAACCAGGTAGCGCAGATCGAGGAACGAGCCGATCGAGACATGGAGCGTCTTGGCCACCAGTGCTTGGTCGATGGCGTCAGCACCGCTCTGAGAGCGCTCGCGCAGGCTGTCCCTCAGCATCCACAGCAAAGCGTGGGTATCAACGACGACGCCGGCCACGAACGGTACTTACTCGGTCTTGCCGAGCAGCGCCTCTTGACGGGCCGCCTTGATGTCGGCGATCTCGAGCGGCGGAATCTCGTCGGCGAGCGCCCCGACGGGCCAGGTTTGACCCTGGCCGTTGCCAGCAGGCTTGAGCAGAACATCAACCGCAGTCCCAACCTCTAGCTCAGAGGCATCGGCCGCCGGCACGATGACGACGATGGTCCCGTCCGGACGCTTCTCGATCACCTTGGCCATACGCCAAGGGTACCGCGTGCCACGAAGCCGTCCACGGGGCTTGAAGGATTAGCGGTCGCGAATCGCCTGGCAAGGCTCAGCCCTCGCGGTTGCGCTCGAGCTCAGACAACGAGGCTCCTATCTCGATCGCCATTTGGACTCCAGCCGCCCGTGGAGTCCAGAACCCGCCCCGATCCGCCCGAATCCGCCGGTATGGATGGATCGCCGAGCGGGCCGCAAACCGCATGGCCAAGCCATTTGCGGGCACCCCAGCTACCCGTCTCGCGTCGCTGAAAATCGTGGTGTCGTGGGTTCGATTCCCACCCTCGCCATCAACCGGCCAGGTCGGCCTCTCTGAACGGAACGGTGAGCCGTCGCAGGCGCAGGCGCAGTGAGTCGCCGCGCGTCTCATGCAGCAGCGCGACGACGTCGGTCGGCTCGGACTGACGCGCTCGCAGGTCCGCGGCCTCCTCGAGCAGCTCGGCGAGGGCTGCCGGGTCGCGCCTGACCGCTCGTACGCCGGCGACCTTCAGGGCTTCCCGGACCACCTCGCTCTTGGTCTTGCGCGAGCGCCTGGCGCGTTCGTCGATTCCCTCCGCGAGCTCGTCGGGAAGCCTGACTGAGAGGCGGTGCCTCATGCCGGGATCCTAGGGCGGCGGTGAGCTTCGCGAATGGCTCGTTTTGTCTCCAGACAGCAAGATGGCAGCGGGTACAATGGAGACCAATGACTGCACAGGAAATGGTTCTGGAGCATGCGCGCGGCTGGACTGACGAGCAGGCTCGTCGCGCCTTGGACGCCGCTCGGAGCAGTCGGCCCGCGCAACCAGGGAGTCGCATCGCGAAGCACCGCGCCCTGATGGAGGAGGCCGCTGCCCTGCGGGCGCGACAGTCCGAGCCGGTGGATGTGGTTGCCCTCGTGCATGAGGCTCGCGACGAGCTGGAGCAGCGCGGCTCATAGTCGCCCCCGTCGTCATCGACGCCAGTTTCGTGCTGGCGCTGGTCCTCGACGAACCGCATACCGAGCAGACCACGGACCTGCTCGATGGTTGGGTGGTCGAGGAATGCGAGTTGCACACTCCCCTGTTGGCGCAGTACGAGATCGCCAGCGTGCTGACGCGCAAGCGGGCCCACGGCGACATGTCGCGCGAGGACACGGACCGGGCGCTCGGAATCGTCGATCGACTCGACCTGATCTTCCACATCGCGCCAGACAAGGCTCGCGCGATCGAGATCGCGCTCGCGCTGGAACGGCACTCGGCGTATGACGCCGCCTACCTGGCGCTCTCGGAGGAGCTCGGGGCTGAGCTGTGGACGCTCGACGGGCGCCTCGCCCGCAACGCAGGCAGCCGTTATCGCGTCAGGTTGATCGACTGAGCATTCGGTCGAGCGCCTTCGCGATCTCGCTGCGGAGGCGTTCGCTGGCCTCGTAGGCGGTGTTGCGTCCGCGGCCGCGCTGGCTCACCAGGCCGGCGTCGAGCAGGCGGCGGAAGTCGCCGCTGGCGGTTGGGGGCGAGATGTCTGCCTCCTCGCCGTACCTGGCGCGATCGGTGCCTCCCATCAGGCTCTGCTCGAGGGCGATCGTCAGGCGCTCGGGCCAGCCGCGCTCCTCGACAACCGCTTCGAGGCGCTCCCAGCGCTTGGCAGCCCGCTGCATCTGCGTCAGCCGCTGCCGGGCTTGGACGATATGGGCCTCGACGCAGAAAGCGACCCAGGGTGTGGCGTCTCGCTCAGGTTGGTAGCTGCCAGCCTGTACCTCTCGCAGCGCGGCGTAGTAGTCCTGGGTGTGCGCGCCGAGGTACTCCTCGATCGAGAAGAACTCGGGCGAGGTCATGCCCCCGCGGGCGAGGACCAGGGACTGGACGATGCGGGAGGCGCGGCCGTTGCCGTCGCGGAACGGGTGCACGGAGGTCACGTGCAGGTGGGCCATCGCCGCCCGCACGAAGACGTCGGTCCCCAGATCGCCTTCCTGTAGCCAGGCGATCGCCTCGTCCATCAGCCCTTCGACTTCGCCTCCTTCGGGGCCGCGGTAGTCGAGGGAGCCGTCTTTGCCGGTGACGGCGATCGGGCCCGTTCGCCACCGGCCGGGGTCCTTGTCGGGCTGGAAGTAGCAGGCGTCGAAGTGGAGGTCGAGGATCACCCGGTCGAGCCAGCAGAAGGACGGGTCGGCGGCCATCGCGCCGACGTGGTCCATCGCCCTCGCGTAACAGGCGACCGCCTGGCGGTCTTCTCCGTCGCGGTCGGCTGGCTCTCTGCCGCTCACCAGCGCCAGCGCTTCTTCGGGGCTGACGCTGAAGCCCTCGATCGAGGTCGAGCTCCCGATCGAGCTCGCGCGCACTTCGCGGCGAAGCGAGCCCATCCAGCGCGCTGGATGGTCGAATTCGTGCCCCAGGTCTCGTCGCAAACCGGCAAGCTCGTCGAGGCGCGCCTGCAGGGGGGCGTCGATGGCAGGGGTCGAGTAGATCATGGATAACAATATAAACGATTAAACGTTTAAACACCTATTCCCCCGACGATGCCTAGACTGTCGCACGTGAGTGGGTTCATTCCATCGGCGGGTTCGCGAGTCGCTTCCGTGGCGGCGGCAGTTGTCTTCTCGGCAGGTGCTGCGGCATCTCCGGCGCTCGCTGGCGGCAGGATCTACTTGGACGGCAGCGGGCCGATCTATGCGCCGGCTCCAGCGCCGCAAGCGCCCCCTGCGCCCCCTGCGCCGCCGGTCTCGAATCGCTTCAGCTTCGGCAAGGCGCGGTTGAACAAGAAGAAAGGGACCGCGAGCCTGGCGGTCAGGGTGCCCGGGCCGGGCCTGCTGAAGTCGACGGTCGGCCGCGCCGCAAGCCATCGAGCCGGGGCGTCGACGGTCAACTTCGTCGGCGCCGCCGGCACTGTCGAGATCCCGATCGCCGCCAGCGGCAAGCTCGAGAAGAAGCTCGAGCGGAGCAGCAAGGTGAAGGTGATCGTCAGGGTCGCCTTTACGCCGAACGGCGGCGCCGTCGCGGTCCAGGACCGGGCGCTGACGCTGGTCAGGCGGCGCGCGCCACGGGCGCATCCGCGCCGCCCGCAACACCCGCCAAAAGCGCACCGGCCGGGGCACGGAAGCGGTCGGCGGTGAGGCGCCGACCGTGCTGACCGATCGGGTGGAGAGCTGGCGGCGGGAGGGGGCGATCGAGGAGGTTCTCGGCCGGCGCCTGTTCGTGCGCCGGCGTGAGGGCGACAGCGGGCCGCTGCTGCTCTACCTGCACGGCTTCCCCTCCTGCTCCTACGACTGGCGCGAGCTGCTGGCGCTGCGGCCGGGGCCGGCGTCGATCGCCTTCGACATGCTCGGCTTCGGCCTCTCGGAGAAGCCGCGCGACCACGTCTACTCGCTCGCCTTTCAGGCCGATGCGGCGGAGGAGATCGTGCGCCGGGCGGGCTCGCGACCGGTGTTCCTCGTTGCGCACGACATGGGCACCTCGGTGGCGACCGAGCTGATGGCGCGCGACCTGCGCGGTGGGCTCGGGATGGAGCTGGCTGGCGCGCTGCTGTTCAACGGCAGCATGCTGCTGGAGTTGGCGAGCCCGACGCTCGGCCAGCGCCTGCTGCGCAGCCGGCTCGGGCCGCTGTTCGCGCGCCTGACCAGCGAGCGCTCCTTTCGGGCGCAGCTCGGCCGCGTGTTCGCAGCCGAGCACCCGCTCACTCGCGAGGAGGCCGCAGACCAGTGGGCCCTGCTGGCGCACGACGGCGGCCAGCGGATCGCACACCGGCTCGTCCACTACATGGCCGAGCGCGAACGCCTCACCGAGCGCTGGCACGGCGCGATCCGCGACTGGGGCGGCCCGCTGACGTTGGCCTGGGGCCTGCGGGACCCGGTCGCCACGGTCGCCGTTCTCGACGGCCTGCGCAAGCTGCGGCCCGGTGTCGAGGTCTTCGAGCTGCCCGAGGCGGCGCACTACCCGCAGATCGAAGTCCCGGGGCAGATCGCCGCGGCGCTCGACGCGGCGCTGGCCCGTTAGCCGGCGAGGAAGCCGTCGGGCTCCTCGACGACCGTGTTGACCAGCTCGCCGATCCGCTCGATCTCCACCCGCACCTCATCGCCGACGTGGAGCAGGTTGTCGCGCACCGGCTTGCGGCCGAGGCCGACGCCGGCGGGGGTACCGGTGGCGATCACGTCGCCGGGCTCGAGCGTGAAGGCTTCGGAGAGGTGGGCGACCTGCTGGAAGCAGTCGAAGACCATCTCGGCGGTGCTCGCGTCCTGGCGCAGCTCCTCGCCGACGTAGCAGCGGATGCGCAGGTCCTGCGGATCGCCGAGCTCCTCGCCCGTGACCAGCCACGGTCCGAGCGGGCCGTGGGTGTCGAAGGACTTGCCGATCGTCATCGTCTGCGCCCGGCCCTGCCAGTCGCGCACGCTGACGTCGTTGGCGCAGGTGTAGCCGGCGATGACCTCGTGGGCGCGCTCGGCGGGGACGTGGCGGCAGCGTTTGCCGATCACCAGCGCCAGCTCCGCCTCGTAGTCGAGGAAGGTCGAGACCCTCGGCATGTGGATCCCGGCGCCGGGCCCGACCACGCAGGTCACCTGCTTGTTGAAGAAGACCGGCACCTCGGGCGCCTCTATCCCCAGCTCGGCGATGTGGTCGGCGTAGTTGAGCGCGATCGCCAGGTACTTCCGCGGCGAGGCCGGCGCCAGCAGGCGCGTCTCGGCGAGCGGCAAGCGGGGCGCCCGCCCGGCGAGCCGCTCGAGCTCCGCCTGCCCGGCCTCGTCCAGCGCGAGCGCCGGCTCGGAGCCGACACCGGCTTCCGAGAGGTCGGCGACCTCGTCGCCCTCGACGACCCCGAGCGCCGGGGCGCCGCCAGCGGAGGCGAAACGGCAGAGCTTCATCGGGTCGGGACTCTGGCAGACGAGCGCCGACCGCCTACGGCGTCCTCAGCGTGATCACGGTCGGCTTCATGATTGACACACCGACATCGTCCCTTGCGAAGATAGACGGCATGGCTTCTGGCGCTCGTCAGCTTTCGCCGCGCGGCGGTCCGAATGGACATAGGACCGCCGAGTTGCGCAGCATTGCTCTGCATCGGCTCGTAGCCGATCGATTGGATGTGGGTCTGCTGGAGAGGGCTCGGGCACGGGTCGGTGAGTGGCTTGCGATTGACGGCCCTGTCGACCACCGGTGGGCGAGGCAATGGGAGAGCCTCTTGGATCTGCCGATAGTCGAGCTTAGGCAACTTCTGGTTGAAGACAGTGAGCAGATGCGAGACCTTCGTCAAAGCACGCCGTTCGCCGGAGTTGTGTCCGAAGAGGAGCGTCGAAAAATCCTCGAAGAAGTCCGCTGAGAGTGCGCCGTCAAGATTTGGAGCACATCATCCGCGCTGCAGCCGATGTCACCGGCGATCAGGAGATTGTGGTCATTGGCAGTCAGGCCATCCTTGGCCAGCATCCAGACGCGCCCCACCGGCTCCTCCTCTCTCCCGAGGCCGATGTCTATCCGCTCAACAGACGGGATCAGGTCGATGAGATAGACGGCGTCCTTGGCGAGGGGAGCATGTTCCATGACACGCACAGCTATTACGCGCATGGCGTGGGTGCCGAGACGGCGACCTTGCCGGCCGGCTGGCAGGACCGCCTCGTCCCGATTCGAAATGACAACACTCGCCAGGCAACCGGCCTCTGCCTGGAGACGCACGACCTTGTCCTGTCGAAGCTGGCAGCAGGCCGGGAGAAGGACTACCGCTTCGTGAGCGACGCCCTTGGCCAGAAAATCGTGGAAGCGGAGACTCTGCGAGAGCGACTCGAGGCAATGCCTCTCCCGGCGGAGCGCCTCGGTCAGCTGAGGCGGGCACTCGAGGGGCAGATTCGACGGGCGGCTGAGGACAGCTAGCGTCCAGCCGTATAATCCGCGCCGAGCGATGGGGCTCGCTCCTTCAGAACCGCGAATCGTTCGCTGACGGTCCCTGCAACGTCCACCGACGTCGATGGGAGACCGTCCCTTGAAGCCGCCGCGATTCGAGCTACGCCGCCTGCTGGCGATCTACGTCGGCGGGACGATCGGCGCGTTGGCCCGGGTCGGGCTGGCGCAGGCGGCGCCGCACGGCGCCGGGAGCTGGCCCTGGGCGACCTTCGCCGTGAACATGGTCGGGGCGCTGCTGATCGGCTACTTCGTCGCCAGCCTGCGCGACCACCCCGAGGAGAGCGTCACGCACCCGTTCCTCACCACCGGCATCTGCGGCACGCTGACCACCTTCTCGACCATGCAGCTCGAGCTGTTCCAGATGGTCGACGGAGGCCACCTCGGCCTCGCCGCGGCCTACGTCGCCGTCACCCTTGCCGCCGGCTACGCCTTCGTCCGGATCGGGATCGCCCTCGAGCACCGACCGGAGGCGGCGTGAGCCCCGCGGCGTGGGTCGGCGTGGCGCTGCTGGGGGGAACCGCGGCCGCCGCGCGCTACCTGATCGACGCGGTCGTGACCGCCCGCAGCGACCACCCGTTCCCGCTCGGCATCCTCGCTGTGAACATCGGCGGCGCGCTGGCGCTGGGGCTGGTCGCCGGCGCGGCGCTGGAAGGCGAGGCGCTGGTCGTCGTCGCCGGTGGAGGGATCGGCTCCTTCACCACCTTCTCGACCTGGATCCTCGACTCCCACCGCCTCGCCGAGGCAGGGCACAGCCACCTCGTCTGGCTCAACCTCGGCCTCTCGCTGCTCGCCGGCTTCGTCGCCGTCGCGCTCGGCCACTGGCTTGGCGGAATGCTCTGACAGCCGTCCGCGAGCGTCTCTACCTTGATCGCAGGATGACGCAGCAGGCACTCGGCGACTCCTTCGAGCTGGACCTGGCGGAGCCCTCGGCCGCCGCCGCACGGGTGCCGCTGCGCGAGCTCGAGGACGGCCAGCGGGTCGCCGGCGTCTACGCGGTGCGCGAGCGCGAGCTGCGGCGCAAGCGCAACGGCGAGCCCTGGCTGCGGCTGAAGCTCTGCGACGCCAGCGGCAGCGTCGAGGCGGTTGCCTGGGACGAAGCCGAGGCGCGCTTCGCCGCCGCGGCTCCCGGCACGCCGGTCCACGTCGCCGGCGCCTTCGAGGTGAGCGATCGGTGGGGGCCGAAGATCAAGCTGACGGAGCTGCGCGAGGCCGCCGCGGGGGAGTACGCGTCGGAGGACCTCGCGGCGAGCTCGGAGGTCTCGCTCGAGCACCTCGAGAGCGGCCTGCGCCAGCTTCTCGCCACCGTGCAGGAGCCGCAGCTCCGCCTGCTTCTCGACCGCTTCTTCGGCGAGGACTCGATGATCTGGGCGCGCTTCCGCGACGCCCCGGCGGCCAAGGTCTACCACCAGGCATACCGCCACGGGCTGCTCGAGCACACGGTCTCGGTCGCGCAGGCGGTCAGCGCCGCCGCCAACTTCTTCCCCGGCATCGACCGCGAGGTCGCCGTCGCCGGCGCGCTCCTGCACGACATCGGCAAGACCGAGGCCTACAACGAGGACGCGTTGGCGATCGACCTGACCGACGCGGGCCGCCTGCAGGGCGAGATCCCGCTTGGCTACTACACGGTCCGCCGCGAGATCGAGGAGATCGCAGGCTTCGACCCCGCGCTCGCCCAGGCGGTGCTGCACATCATCCTCAGCCACCACGGCTCGCTCGAGCACGGCTCGCCGGTGGTGCCGGCGACCCGCGAGGCGGTGCTCGTCCACATGATCGACAACCTCGGCGGCCGCCTCGGCAGCTTCGACCGGCTCGAGCGCGAGCTGCCCGACGGCGAGTCCTGGTCGAGCTTCGACCGCGCCCTCTCCGGCTCGGCGTATTTCGGCGCCCGCGCCGCAGCCTGAATCAGAAGCGCCTCGTGCAGCGCTCCAACCTGGCGACGTCCTGGTGGTTGTGCTTGAAGCAGTGGACCAGGTGACGCTCGCCCGAGTGGATGGTGCGGCCGGTGTTCTCTATCGCCGGCCTTACGACGAACAGATAGGCGCAGACGAGGATGCCGATGGCGACACCGAGGCGGATGACGCGCGTGGTGAGGTTGCCGACGAGGTTGCGTAGGAAGCCCATCGCCGACCAACAGTATCCGCTTTAGAACCGCCAAAATGCGGCTTTCCGGCGCATGGCGCGGGGAGCCGGTGGGGCCGCCCTCACTATCCTGCGACTCGTGGCAAAGGACACCGAGAAGCTGATCCGCCAGCTCTCGCTGATCTCGTTCCTGATGGCGCAGGGGAGGCCGGTATCGGCGCTGGAGATCAAGCGCGAGGTCGAGGGCTACAGCGACATGAATGACGACGCCTTCGCGCGCCGCTTCTACGCCGACCGCGCCGAGCTCGAGAGCCTCGGCATCCAGCTCGGTGTGGAGAAACCGGGCGAGGGGTTCTTCGAGGCCGAGCTCTACTCGCTGCCGCCGGAGAACTTCTACCTCGACGCGATCGAGTTCTCCGACGACGAGCTGGCCTCGCTGAGCACCGCCCTCTCGCTGCTCACCGACGGCGGCTTCGCTTACGCCGAGCCGCTGCGGCTGGCCTTGCAGCAGGTCGCCTGGGGCCACCCGAACCCGATCAGCGAGGGCGAACCGGCGCCGGTCGAGATGGCGATGACCGCTTCGGCCGGCGGCCGCGACCTCTCGCAGCGCCTCTCCAAGATCGAGACCGCGATCTCGCGCCGCAAGACGATCGAGTTCACCTACTACACGATGGAGCGCGACGAGACCGAGAAGCGCAGGGTGGACCCCTTCCACCTCGTCTTCCGCTCGGGCCAGTTCTACCTGATCGGCCACGCGCACGAGCGCGACGCGGTGCGCGTCTTCCGCCTCTCGCGGATCCAGGGCAAGGTCGGCTACGCCTCCAAGGCCGAGCACGACTTCTCCCCGCCGGAGGACTTCGAGCGCCGCGACTACGGCCAGCGCGCCGACTGGCAGCTGGGCGAGATCCGCGGCACCGCGAAGATCTTCGTCCGCGACCGGATCTCCTGGCTGATCGAGCGCGACTTCAGCGATTACGGCGAGCTGCGTCCGGCGAAGAAGGCCGACGGGGCGCCCGGCAAGGGCTCGGTCTTCGAGACCCCCTACGCTTCGCCGCGCGAGCTGATCGCCTGGGTGCTGCGCTGGCGCCAGAACGCCCGGGTGCTGGCGCCCGAGGAGCTGCGCGAGGAGGCCGACGGGCGCCTCGGCATGCTGCACAGCCGCCACGAGAACGGCTTCGAGCCGGCGAAGACGGTGGACCGGCCGCTGCGCGAGGCGCCTCGCCGCCCCCGCACGAACGGCCGCGGCGAGGCGGCGATCCGCCCCGAGCGCTTCGCCCGCCTGGTCACCCTCGCCGGCCTCCTGATCGACTCGGCCAAGCGGAGCGAGCGGCTGCGTGCCTCGGAGCTGCGCGAGCGGCTCGAGCTGACCGCCGAGGAGCTGCAGGAGGACATCGACCTGCTCAACGTCGTCAACTTCGGCGGCGGCACCTACGTCCTCTACGCCGAAATCCAGGGCGACGAGATCGAGGTCGACTCCGAGCCCTACGGCGACAACTTCGCCCGCCCGGCGCGGCTGCTGCCGCTCGAGGCCAAGGCCCTGATCGCCGCGATCGACCTCTTCGGCGACCGCCTGCCGCAGGGCGGCCTGCAGAGCGCCCGCAAGAAGATCGTCGTCGCGCTTGGTCACGATCCCTCCGAGGAGGGGCTGGAGATCGCCTCGCCGGGCGGGGGCGACGTCGAGGTGGCGCGCGCCGTCAACGAGGCGATCGCCTCCCGCCGGGTGCTCGAGATCCAGTACTACAAGGAGAACGAGGACCAGTTCACCAAGCGACGGGTCGAGCCATACCGGCTCGAGAACGGCCGTGAGGGCTGGTACGCGGAGTGCTACGACCTGACCAAAGAGGGCATCCGCCACTTCAAGCTCGACCGGATCAAGGAGGCGACGATCGCCGAGGAGACCTTCGAGCCCCGGCAGGAGGTCGAAGAGCTGGCCGGGGTCGAGGGCTGGATGACCGACGGCGAGGTGCCGACCGCCCAGGTCGCCCGCGTCTGGGTCTCGCCCGACCGCGCCCGCTGGCTGCGCGAGGAGCGGACGGTGGTCGAGGAGCTGGCCGACGGCGCAGTCGTGGTCGAGCTGCCCTACGCCGGGACGTCGTGGCTGGTGCGGGAGATCCTCCGCGGCGCCGGCGACCTGGTCGTGCTCGAGCCCGAGGAGGCGCGCCGCGCGATCGCTGCCGAGGTCGCGGGCTGAGCGACGATGGAACTGGTGGTCGGCGGGTGCGGGTGCCGGGGCAACGCGATTGAGGCGCCGGGACACGCTGAGATCCTGAGGTTGGTGGCGTCTAATCCGGGGCCGATGACGCTGGCGGGGACTAACACCTACCTGTACGGGTCGGAGCCTTGCGTCGTGATCGATCCTGGGCCGGATGACGCCGGGCACCTCGACGCGGTGCGTGCTGCTGGTGAGGGGCGCGGTGGGATCGGGCTGGTCCTACTTACCCATAGCCACGGCGATCACGCGGCAGGGGCCGAGCGGCTCGACGTCGAGGTCGTGCTCCCCGCCGATGGCGAGGAGCACGGGGGGCTGCGCGCCCTCGCCACGCCCGGCCACGCCGCCGACCACGTCTGCTTCCTCGCCCCCGGCGGGGTCTGCTTCAGCGGCGACCTCGTCCTCGGCGAGGGCTCGACCTTCGTCCCGCCCGATGGCGGCTCGCTCGCCGCCTACATGGACTCGCTGCGCCTCCTCCAGGCCGAGCCGTTGGAGCTGCTCTGTCCCGGCCACGGGCCCTGGGTCACGGACCCGGCGGCGAAGCTGGCCGAGTACGTCGAGCACCGCGAGATGCGCGAGCGCCGATTGGTCGCCGCTCTCGATCGCGGCGAGCGCTCGCGTGAGGCGCTGCTCACCGAGGTCTGGGACGACGTCCCAGACGAGGTCCGTCCCGCCGCCGCCCTGGTGATGGAGGCGCACCTGCAGAAGCTGGAAGCCGAGGGCCGTCTGCCGGGCGCGCCGACCGACTAGTCGAAATCCTGGCCAGCTAGCCAGTTCAGGCGCCGCTCGGTACGCTGGCTTGCGTGAGGGGCAAGCGGGCGATGCGGACGGGATTTCTGGCCGGTGCGGCCGGCACCGGGCTCGCCGCCGCCGCGACCGGCGCCGCCTGGCACTTCCTCGCGCGGCGGCCGCTGCCGAAGCAGAAGGGGACGATCGAGCTCGCCGGCCTGGAGGGTCCGGTGCGGGTGCGGCGCGACCGCTGGGGGGTGCCGCACATCGAGGCGGGCTCGGCCGCCGACCTCTGGTTCGCCGAGGGCTTCTGCCACGGTCAGGACCGGCTCTTCCAGATGGACTTCTACCGCCGCGTCGTCTGCGGCCGCGTCTCGGAGTTCGCCGGGGCGGAGGGGCTGCCGGTCGACCGGCTGATGCGCACGCTGGGGATGCGCCGCGTCGCCCTGCGCGAGGAGGAGCAGCTCGAGCCGGGCCTGCGCGCCCTGCTGGAGCGCTTCTGCGAGGGGGTCAACGCCGCCGCGGCCAACGCCCGCGCCCGCCCCTTCGAGATGCAGCTCCTGCGGCTCGACTTCGAGCCATGGCGGCCGGCCGACATCCTCGGGCTCGGCAAGCTGCTCGCCTTCGGCCTCTCGACCAACTGGGAGAAGGAGCTGCTGCGCGCCGACATGACCCGGGCGCTCGGGCCCGAGCTGGCGGCGAAGCTCGACCCCGGCTACCCGGCCGACAACCCGGTGGTCACCCAGGAACCGTGGTCGGGCGACGGCCTGGCGCTGGCCGAGCAGATCGACGCGGTGCGGCGCAAGGTCGGCATGGCCGCCGAGGCGAGCGGCTCCAACAACTGGGCGGTCAGCGGGGCGCTCAGCGCGACCGGCTCGCCGCTGATCGCCGGCGACCCGCACCTGCCGCCGAGCATGCCGGGCATCTGGTACCAGGTCGGCCTCACCCTCGGCGATCGCTTCGTCCGCGGCGCCTCGCTGCCGGGGATGCCCGGCGTCTACATGGGGCAGAACAACGACGTCTGCTGGACCTTCACCAACGTGATGGCCGACGTCCAGGACCTCTTCGTCGAGCGGATCGAGGGCGAGCGCTACGAATTCGAGGGCGAGTGGCGCCCGCTCGAGGTCGTCCGCGAGGAGATCGCGGTCAAGGGACGCGACGCCCCCGAGGTGCTCGACGTCCGCCTCACCCACCACGGCCCGATCGTCAACCGGGCGCTTGGCGCCGACGAGGGCGAGCCTTTGGCGCTCCGCTGGCTGACGCTCGACCAGCCGACCGCCTTCCCCGGGATGTTCGAGCTGCACGAGATCCGCTCGGGGCCCGAGCTGGTCGCGAAGCTCGCGGGCCACACCTCGCCGGCCTCGAACCTAGTCTGGGGGGACCGCCACGGATCGATCGGCTACAAGCTGATCGGCCGCCTGCCGCTGCGCCGCGGCGGCTGCCCCGACCTGCCCAAGCCGGGCTGGGACGGCGAGTTCGAGTGGGAGGGAACGGTGCCCTACGACGAGCTGCCGGAGACGGTCGACCCCGAGAGCGGCTTCCTCGTCACCGCCAACAACCGGATCGTCGGCGACGAGTACCCGCACCACATCACCAGCGACTGGCTCGACGGCTTCCGCGCGCGGCGGATCGAGCAGCTTCTGCGCGCGACCGACGAGCACGACATCGAGCACTTCGAGGCGATGCAGTCAGACAACCTCTCGATCCCCGGCCTCGAGGCGGCGCGGCGGCTCGGCCGCCTCGACCCGCCCGGCCAGCGCGAGACCAGCGCGCTCGAGCGGCTGCGGAGCTGGGACGGGCGGCTCGACCCGGACTCGATCGCCGGCACGATCTACCAGGCCTTCCTGCTGCGGCTCGGCCGCGAGGTCGCCCGCGCCGCGATCGGCGACCGCGACCTCAGCGAGCGCTGGCTCGACCGCGCCGACAACGGCTTCACCCCGCACGTCACCTCGCCCTGGCGCTGGCACTCGCACCTGATGAAGCTCTGGGAGGAGGCGGACGAGGAGCTGATCGGCCGCCCCTGGGACGAGCTGGTCCTGGAAGCGCTCGCCGGGGCGCTCGACGACCTGACCGACCGTTTCGGGCCGGACCCGGAGGCGTGGCGCTGGGGCCACGTCCACGAGATGAAGTTCCCCCACCCCCTCGGCGACGCCAACCCGCTGCTCGACCGCCTGCTAAATCGCAGCCTGCGCGCGGGCGGCGCCCAGGAGACGGTCAGCCAGATCGCCTACGACCCGAACGACCCCTACAACGCCGTCTGGGCGCCGAGCTGGCGCATGGTCGCCGACCCGACCGCGCCCGAGCGCTCGCGCTGGCAGATGTTCACCGGCCAGTCGGGCCACCCCGCCAGCCCGCACTACGACGACCTCCAGGCCGACTGGCTCGAGGGCCGCACCCAGCCGATGGCCGGCGAGGGCCCCTGGCGCGAGCTGGCTCTCGTCCCGCTGCCCTAAATCTTGCGAGTCACCGCGGCGGCCGGCCGAATCGATCGGCGGCTGCCATGGTTCAGGGGAGATGCGGCGCTTCGCCCTTTGCCTCTTGGCGCTGGCGGCCGTCCTGCCGGCCAGCGCCAGCGCGAGGACCGTCCACTTCGGTGGGCGGACCGTCGACGTGCCCGCGTCCTGGCCGGTGATCCGGCTCGCCGAGCGGCCGCGCGCCTGCGTGCGGCTCGACCGCCGCGCCGTCTACCTCGGCAGCCCCGGCGCCGAGCAGCGCTGCTCGGCGAGCGCGATCGGCCGCCGCCGGGCGATCGTCGTCGACCCCGGCGCCCGCGCTCATGCCGCCCGACAGCGCGCCCGGGCGAGCCGGCTGCCCCCCGCCCGCCTCTCCGCCGCCTCCGCGTACACCGGCCTCGGCTTCGACGCCTGCGCCGCCCCCTCGAGGAGCGCGATGGGGGCGTGGGGCGCTTCGCCCTACCGCGCGATCGGCGTCTACATCGGCGGCGCCAACCGCGGCTGCTCGCAGCCCAACCTGACCGCGAGCTGGGTCAGCGAACAGGTCTCCGCCGGCTGGCACCTGATCCCCACCTACGTCGGCCTCCAGGCGCCGACCAGCAGCTGCTCCTCCTGCGCCAAGCTCAGCTCCAGCTCCGCCGCCGCACAGGGCGTCGCCGACGCCTCCGACGCTGCCGAACAGGCGCGCGCGGTCGCGATCGGCCCGGGCAGCCCGATCTACTTCGACATGGAGAGCTACACCCGCACCACCGCCGCCAGCAAAGCGACGCTCGCCTTCCTCGCCGCCTGGACGAGCCAGCTCCACGCGCTCGGCTACGAGTCGGGCGTCTACAGCAGCGGCGCCTCGGGGATCGCCGACCTGGTCGACGAGCTCGGCACCTACGAAGAGCCCGACGACCTCTGGAGCGCCAACTGGAACGGCAGCGCCAGCGCCACCGACCCCTACGTCCCGTCGACGACCTGGGCCGGCCACCGCATCCACCAGTACGCCGGCGGCCACAACGAGAGCTACGGCGGGGTCTCGATCAATATCGACAACGACTACGTCGAAGGCGGCACCGGCGGCGGCAGCGCCTCCGCGGGCGTCGCCGAACCGAAGGGCCAGCTCGAATCCGTCGCCGCGCCGCTCCCGGGCCAGGTGAGCATCGCCGGCTGGGCCTTCGACCCGAGCTCGCCGACCACGCCGCTGGCGATCCGCGCCTACGTCAGCGGCGGCAGCGGGCGCGGCGTGCCCTACGAACTCGGCCCCGTCGCCAGCCTGACCCGCGAAGACGTCGCCCTCAGCCATCGCTCGGCCGGCCCCGCGCACGGCTTCGACCTCAGCTTCCCCGTCGTGGCGAGCGGTCGCCAGCGGGTCTGCGTCTACGCGATCGGGCTCGGCGAAGGCTCCGAACGCTCGCTCGGCTGTCGAGCGGTCGGCATCCGCGTGCCGATCGAAGTCTCGCCGGTGAAGGCGGCCCGGCGGGCGCTGTGGGTCGAGGTGAGCTGTCAGTGGCCGGTGGGGACGCAGTGCCCGGGCCAGATCGTCCTGCGCGCCAACGTCCACCTCCACCGGACGGTCAGGCGGGGGAAGAGGAGCTTCACGGCGACGAGGACGATCCAGGCGGGACTCGGCCACCGCGCCTTCGAGCTGGCCGGCGGCAGCTCGCATGCCTTCTCGCTCCACCTCAGTGGCCGCGGCCGCCTGCTCACCCGCGGCGCGACCCAGCTCCACGCCCAGCTCCTGGTCGCGATCCCCGGCGGCAGCAAGGGCCGCGGGGTGATGCTGACGCCGGGTCGCGGGCTACCGCGGTGACGATGCCTCAACTCCAGGTGGCCAGGGATAGGTTCTTCAGGATCGTCCGGTCGGCGGTGACCAGTGGCGCGCCGGCGACGATCGCGTGCGCGGCGATCAGCCGGTCGAACGGGTCACGGGTCCAGGCCAGCTCCGTCGCGGCTCCTGCCAGCTCGGCAAGCGAAGCATCGGAGACCTGCAGGCCGATCCCGCGACGCAACGCGGCGAGGGGCGCCGAGGCCGGCTCGCTGACCCGGCCGACCTCGTAGAGGTATGTGAGCTCCAGCTCGACGATCGGCGAGACGCGAGGTTCCCCGAACTCGATCAGCTCGCGGATCGGCGCGGCTATTCGCCGTCCCTCCCCCTCGTACAGCCAACCGACGATGTGGGTGTCAAGAAGGATCAGGGTTCCACTCCGAGGACCAGTCGATGTGGATCAGCTCGTCCGGATCGCCGACGATGTAGCCCTCGCGCCGCGGCAGGCGATCCCAGATCGACTGCTTCTCCTTGGGCGCGACGACGAGCAGCTTCCCGCCTCGCTCTATCTCGAGCGGCTGTCCGGTCTCGAGAACCTCGTCGAGCAGCCGGTAGACGTCTGCCCGTAGCTTCGATGCGGTGATCGCCATGCTGTCCTCCCGCTTATTCGTACGTACGTCTTGAAGTTGAATCGTACGTACGATAACAGGCGGAGCGGCGGCCGTGGAGCGGGAGGGAACGATCGCTTGGGCTGCCATGTCGACGACCGTACCGGGGCTCGATTCACGCGTTGCGCGCACATAGAAAGAATTCGTCAACGCCTTCCGCGCGGCTTTCAGGCAGTCTTCCGGCTCGGCATGAGTCGCAGGGACCAGATCACGCTCAGCGAGGAGGAGCTGCGCGAGCTGCTCGAGGGCGAGCGGATCGCCGTCGTCTCCTCGCTCGGCCCGCGCGGCTGGCCGCACTCGATGCCGCTCTGGTTCGTGCCGCGCGGGGGCGAGGTCTGGATCTGGACCTACGCCAAGTCGCAGAAGGTGCGCAACCTCGAGCGCGATCCGCGGGCGACGGTTCTGGTCGAGACCGGCCACGAGTACGGCGAGCTGCGCGGGGCGATGATCGAAGCCGAGGCCGAGATCCACCGCGACTTCGAGACCGTGCTCGGGTTCGCGCAGGAGCTGACCCTCCGCTACGCGGGGGGCATCTCCTCGGTCGAGGGGGACGCCCGGGCGGCGCTCGAAGCGCAGGTGCCGAAGCGCGTGGCGATCCAGTTCCGCCCGCTGCGGGTTGCGACCTGGGATCACCGTAAGCTGGGCGGCTCCTACTGAGCCGGGGAGACGTGGAAGAGACGATGAGAAGCCGCAAGACGATCGCCATTCTGCTGCTCGCCGTCCTTGTGGCGGCGGTCTTCGCCGGCATCGAGGCGGGCGCGAGCAGCGCCCGGCCCAGCGTCCCCAAGGGCTTCTTCGGCGTCTCCCCGCAGACCGGCCTCACCCCCGAAGACGCGCGCTACATGAAAGCGGGCGGGATCGAAACCGTGCGCTGGCCGATGGTCTGGGCGGCGATCCAGTCGACGGCGAAGGGCGGCTATGACTGGTCCTCCTTCGACCCGGTGGTCGCGGTCGCCAGCCGGGCGGGGCTGCAGGTGCTGCCGGCGATCAGCACGACCCCGCGCTGGCTGGCGCGCAAGGGAACGACGCTGCCGGTCGACAACGGAAGGGAGCGGGCGGCCTGGGCGGCCTTCCTGCAGGCCGCGGTCGAGCGGTACGGGCCGGGCGGCGAATTCTGGGCCCAGCACGCGACGCGCGGCCCCGGGCCGGTCTACGAATCGGCGATCCACAGGCCGACGCCGATCCGCACCTGGCAGATCTGGAACGAGGCGAACTTCTACTACTTCGCCTACCCCGCTTCGCCGAGCCGCTACGCCAGGCTGGTCCAGCTCTCCAGCCCGGCGATCAAAGCGGTCGACCCGAGCGCCAAGGTGATCCTCTCCGGCCTCTTCGGCCGGCCGACGGCGCACGGTGCCCGCGGGATGCCGGCGGCGACCTTCCTCGCGCGGCTCTACGCCGTGCCGGGCCTGAAGAACGACTTCGACGGCGTCGCCCTGCACCCCTACGCGGTTGACAGCGAAACGCTCGAAGAAATCGTCGAAGAATTCCACGAAGTCGAGGTCGAAAACCACGACAACCCCGGCCTCTACATCACCGAGATGGGCTGGGGCTCGCAGAACGACTTCGGCCGGGATGCCTTCGAGCAGGGGATCGGCGGGCAGGTGCGAGAGCTGCGCGACGCCTACGACTACCTGCTCGAAAACCGGGCACGGCTCGACCTCAAGCAGGTCTACTGGTTCACCTGGAAGGACGTCAAGGGCCTCTGCAACTTCTGCGACTCGGTCGGCCTGTTCAAGGAAGGGCCGCGCTTCAAGCCGAAGCCGGCCTGGAGGGCCTTCGTCGCGCTCACCGGGGGCAAGCCCCGGCCGTGAACGCCGGTCCAGCCTGGCTCGTCCTGCCCACGTACAACGAGGCGGACAACATCGAGGGCTTCGTCGCCGCGGTGCGCGACAAGCTCCCCGACTCCGCCCGCATCCTGATCGTCGACGACAACTCGCCCGACGGCACCGGCGGGATCGCCGACCGGCTCGCCGCCGAGGACGAGCGGATCGAGGTCCTCCATCGCGCCCGCAAGGAAGGCCTCGGCCCGGCCTACATCGCCGGCTTCCGCCAGGCCCTCTCCCGCGGCGCCGGCCACGTGCTCGAGATGGACGCCGACTTCTCCCACGACCCCGCCTACCTGCCGCGCCTGCTCGAGGCCGGCGAGCGGGCCGACCTGGCGATCGGCTCGCGCTACGTCGATGGCGGCGGGGTTAGCGAATGGGGCGCGGTGCGGCGGGCGATCAGCCGCGGCGGCAGCGCCTACGCCCGCCTCGTCCTCGGCGTCGGCGTGCGCGACCTGACCGGCGGCTTCAAGTGCTTCCGCCGCGAGGTGCTGGAGGCGATCGACCTCGACTCGATCGCCTCGCGCGGCTACGCCTTCCAGATCGAGATGACCTATCGGGCGATCCAGCGCGGCTTCGAGGTGGTCGAGGTGCCGATCGTCTTCCGCGAGCGGCGCGCCGGCAAATCGAAGATGGACCGCTCGATCGTCGCCGAGGCGTTCTGGCGGGTGCCGGCGATGCGGCTCGGCGGATAGCCGACGCCCGTTCGCTAGCGGCGCCCGAACCGTCCGCCGACCCGCCGAAACGGCGCCGTCATCCGCCAGGAGCGCGAGCCGAGCAGCTCGGCGAGCGTCTGCGCCGCCGCCCCCTCCTCGCTCACGGCTGGTGCGCTTGGTACAGGGGGACTCATGGCGCCGTTCTCCGACTCGAGCAGGGCGAGCCGGGCCAGCAGCTCGGCGGGTTCGGTCGAGCGCTCGCGCAGGCGTTCCGTCGCGTGGGCGAGGCGAGCGTCGAGGGCGCGGGCCACGGCGGAGCCGAGGGTGGCGAGCAGCTCGGCCTCGGCCGCCGCGCGCGTCTCGCGCACACGGCTGGCGCCGAGGCGAATCGCGTAAGCGAGACCCTCGCGTCGCCGCTCGTCGAAGGCGGCGGCCAGCTCGTCGGCGAGGACCGCCGGGTCGGCGTCCGATGTCGGCGCGAAGGCCGGCGGCAGGCCGAACGCCTCGCCGAGCCCGGCGGCCTTCTGCCGGTAATAGGCGTTGTCGCCAAAGAGGGCGGCGGGGACCCCGAGCAGCAGCGAGGTCAGCGCGACGTGGTAGGAGCAGCTCAGGGTTAGCGCCGCGCGGCGCATCTCACCGGCCGCCTCAGCGAGGCCGGCCGGTCGCAGGACGCGCGGCTCGGCGACCTCGATCCCCCGCGCCGCACAGACGGCCGACAGCCTCTCGATCTCCTCCCGGTCGGTGACCCAGCGGTCGGCGTAGGCGAGCAGCGGTTGCGCGGCGATCGGTCGTCCGGCGCGGCGCTCGAGCTCGGCGAGGACGCCGGCGTAGAGATCGGCCATCGCCCGTGGGCCCTCGGTCACCCAGGGGTGTTCGGCGACGTGAACGTTGACCCGAGCCGGCCCTTCCGGGTCTGCCCGCTCCTCCGCGGGACGCAGGTGGCGTAACAGGCCCACGGCGTCGTCGGCGGTGTCGCGGGCTCCGGCGCCGCCGACGAGGGTGGCGAACGCCTCGGTCGAGGCCGGGTCGCGGCTGCCCAGAGGCTCAAAGGCGCGCAGCATCTGGGTGTCCGCGTGATCGAGGGCGGCCAGCCACCCGGCGTCCGCCTGCAGGCCGGAGGAGACCCGGCACACCTCGGCCGCGCCGCCGTCGGCGAGCAGCCGCTCGGTGGCCGCGAGCATCGCCAGCTTCCGCTCTCCCCAGCTTGGGTTCAGGTAGCCGCCGCCGTAGAGGTAGCAGCCGGCGAAGGCGAGATCGGCCGGGGCGCCAATCGGTTGCAGGTCGTCTTGGTACCCCTCTCCGGGGTCGAAGAAGAGCACGTTCTCGGGGCGGTGAAGAAACTCGTCGGCGAGGGCGCGGTGTTCGGCGAGGCGCGACCGCTCGAGCACGGGTAGCAAGAGCAGGCTGGGTTCGAAGCGGTCGAGCAGCGCAAGGGCGGCGTCGAGCTGGGCGAGGTCGCCGTAGTTGCCCGAGCCGTCGTAGCCGCCGACCAGGGTGACGACCGCCGAGGCGCGAGCGACCTCGGCCGCGGTGGCCGGGGAGGCGAAGAGAACCGGCGCGGGAACGGTCACGCCAGCATCGCCCACTCCACCGCCTCGACGCCGGCCGACGCTTCGGTCGATGGCAGGGTGGTCTCGAGGAGGTCTACGTGCATGCTCTCGAAGTACTGGGCGTGGGAGCCGTCGGCGATCAGCGGCTGGTTCGGGCGCAGCGCCGTCGCCATCCGCGCGGTGGCCGCCTCGAGCAGCGTCTCGGTGAGCGGCGTCGGCAGCTTGCCACGGCCGCCATCGATCTCGACCATCTCCTGCGGTTCGTGGACGCCGATCGGCGCGAGCTCGGCGAGGGTCCTCGTGCGCAGCGCCAGCGCCACCGGCCGCGAGGGCTCCTCGCCCTGCCGCCGTCCCACCAGCCGCGTCGGCCTTCGTGAGACGCGCAGGCCGACGACCGCGTGCTCACGCAGGCCGACCTGGAGGCGCAACAGGGCTTGGGCGAGCACTCCCTTCGCCTGCAGCCAGTCGAACGTCGCCACCGTGCCGAGGACGGCGATCGCCGGGACGTGCGCCGCCAGCGGCGAGGCCCGATCGGCCCTCCCGCGCGGGCGCAGGAACTCGCTCATCGGCATCCGGTGCGGCTCGAGATCGCAGGCGGCGGTCAGCAGCACGTCCTCGGCGTCGCAGCGAACGAGGCCGAAGCGGGGTGCCTCGAGATGCTCGTAGCGGCTGAGGGCGCCGGGTGCGAAGGCGGCGGGGTGGCGCTCGCGCATCTCGACCGCGAGCGACTCCGTCCCGCTCTGCGCCCGCGCCAGCAGCGAGCCCTCGAGTCGCCGGTAGCGGAAGCCGCAGCGGCCAGCCTGGGCACCGCGAAATCCGGTCAGGCTGGCGCGCAGGAAGAGGTCCCAGTCCTCAAATCCCCGGATTCCCTCGTCGAAGGCGATGCCGGCCTCGAAGACCGAGCGGCGGATCAGGCTCCCCGTGTCCGACTGGTTCGTGAACAGCTGCCGGTAGAGCAGGTAGGGCTCCGGCAGGCTCCAGCTGCCGCTCTCGCTTCCGAAGAGCTCCAGAGTCGGCGTGGCCCAGGCGGCGTCTGGCCGCCGCTCGAGGGTCTCCCAAAGGTGGGCGAGGGTGTGGGGGGAGAGGACGTTGTCGCCGTCCAGCATGAAGAAGGCCTCGACGTGCGGCCAGCGGGACACGGCCCGCCGGATGCCGGCGTTGCGGGCCGCCGAGGGGCCGGCGTTCTCCTGGTGAATGTAGGAGACCCTCTCGGGGTCCGCATCGCGCAGCAAGCGGGAGATGCGGTCCGTCTGTGGCTGCGGACAGCCGTCGTTGACGATCACCACACCGACTCCGGTGCCGATCTCCTGGTTCAGGGCCGAGCGCACGGCGGCAGCCATGTACTGCGCCTGGCGCCAGACCGTGACGATCACGGCGATGCGCACGGTGGGCGGCGGCCCCGGCAGCGCGCGGCGCCGGTAGTGGGAGGGCAGGCCGAGATCGCGCCTGCCCCTCGTCACGACCGCCTCGACCGGGCGCTCGAGGTCGGGGCGGTTGGCGGCCCTGGTCGCGTCGAGCAGGTCTTCCCAGAAGCTGAGCAGGACCGGAGTCGGGATCTCGATCGCGGCCACGGCGTCGAGGTCGAGCTCGGGAGGGAAGGTGACGACCTCCCGGCGAGCCCCCAGCGCCTCGAGCGCGATCATCGTCGTCAGACACTTGCGACAGCGGCCGCAGTTGTAGGCGCCGTCGCGGTTCTCCCAGCAGACGCGGAGCGTCTGCTGGACGACGGGATGGCCGGCGATCCTCGCCGTCCGCTGCACGCGGCTGTAGCGGCCGCCGTCATCAGCGATCTCCAGCCGCTCGGTGCTCCAGAGCCGGTCGACCAGGCGGTTCGAGCCGATCGGCACCTGGACCTCGTAGTCGGCCTCACCGGCGATCAGCACGCGCTCGAAGAGCGGCTCGAAGAACAGCGCCACCGCCGCCGCGGCGCAGCCATAGCAGGCCTCCCAGCGGTTCAGCGGATCCGACAGCTCCCTGAGGTTCGTCTCGACCACGTGCAGCGCCAGTCCCAGCTCGTCGGCGGCCCAGCGCGTGCGCTCCTCGGCTAGGTCAACGAGCTCTGGGGCGTGGGTCGAGCCCGCCAGTAGGTCGAAGCCCCTGACGAAGATCAGGTCGGTGATCTCGGGGTGGTCGAGGACGGTCGACCATGAGTCGACCCCGCCGCTGAAGAGGGCCGCCACCCGGCCACTGGGCGTCTCGGGCTCCGCCGCCCGGGAGGACGCCAGCACCTCGACCTCCTGGAGCGGCGGGTCGTCGATGGGCCAGTCGAGCGACCAGGCGTGCTGGATTGCCTGGAACTCGCGTTGGTTGCGGAGCAGGCGGGCGCTGAGCGGCTCGGGCACCGAGAGGCTGCCGCCGAAGCGCATCGCCGGCATCAGGCAGGCGGCCAGCGCCGCCTCGGGGGCCGGCGTCACCTCCGTCTCGGTGCGCAGCCAGAGCTGTTGCGCCCGCCCGCCGATGCGCGCCTCGAAGGAGAGCTCGCCGGGTTCGCAGCGCAGGTCGGCGATCTCTTGGCAGGGCCCCGGGTCCACGCGCGGAATGGTCTCAGGTTGCGGCGGGGACGCGGTCGCCTGTTGATAGCGTCGCCGTCCTTGTACCGCCTGCTCCTTACCGGTGGCGCCGGCTTCGTCGGCTCCAACCTCGCCGTCTCGCTGGCCGCACGGCACCCCGAGTGGGAGATCGTCGCGCTCGACAACCTCTACCGGCGCGGCTCGGAGCTCAACCTGCCGCGGTTGGAGGAGGCCGGGGTCGAGTTCGTCCGCGGCGACGTGCGCGAGCCGGGGGATCTCGCGCCGCTTCTCCGGGCTCGACGCGATCGTCGAGTGCTCGGCCGAGCCCTCGGTGATGAGCGGGGTCGACGGCGACACCTCCTACCTCGCTGCACACCAACCTGACCGGCGCCTACAACTGCCTCGAGCTGGCGCGGCGCGACGGCGCCTCAGCTCGTCTTCCTCTCGACCAGCCGCGTCTACCCGGTCGAGCCGCAGCTGGCGCTCGCCCTGGAGGAGGCGCCGACCCGCTTCGAGCTGGCGGCCGAGCAGCCGCTGCCGGGGGCCTCGGCCGGCCGGCATCTCCGAGGACTTCCCGCTGGCCGGCGCGCGCACCCTCTACGGCACGACCAAGCTCGCCGCCGAGCTGCTGATCGAGGAGTATCGCGCCGCCTTCGGCCTGCGCGCGGTCGTCGACCGCTGCGGCGTGATCGCCGGCCCCTGGCAGATGGGCAAGGTCGACCAGGGGGTCTTCACCCACTGGATGCTCGCCCACCACTTCGGCAGGCCGCTGCAGCTACATCGGCTTCGGCGGCGAGGGCAAGCAGGTGCGCGACCTGCTCCACGTCGAGGATCTGGTCGACCTGGTCGAGCGCCAGCTGCTCGAGCCCGAGCGCTGGGACGGGCGCACGCGTCAACGTCGGCGGCGGTCGCGAGTGCAGCCTCTCGCTGCTGGAGACGACCGCGATCTGCCGCGAGCTGACCGGCAACGAGGTGCCGATCGAGCCGGTCGCCGAGACGCGCGCCGGCGACGTGCCGATATACCTTTCCGACTGCGGCAGGCTGTTCGAGTTCGACGAGTGGCGGCCGCGACGGAGCGCCGCGCAGGTCCTCGCCGACATCCACGCCTGGATCGCCGCCGACGAGGAGCGGATCGCGGCGGGCCTGGACATCGGAGCCCCCGCGGCGGGAAGGGAGTAGAGAATGCCGGTAGCGATCAGTCACGCGGCTCCGGGGGCCTGATCGGCTCCGAGGCGGTCGAGCCACTTCGTCGCGCGAGGGCTTCGACGTGATCGGGATCGAGAACGACATGCGGGCCAGCTTCTTCGGCGCCGGAGGCCTCGACCGCCCACGTCACCGAGCGGCTGGTCGCCGAGCACCCGGAGTTCCGCGGCGAGGAACGCCGACATCCGCGACCGCGACGCGGTCGAGCGGGTCTTTCGCGAGCACGCCGGGCAGATCGAGCTGGTCGTCCACACCGCCGCGCAGCCCTCCCACGACTGGGCGGCAAGCGACCCGCAGACCGACTTCGGCGTCAACGCCAACGGCACCCTCAACCTGCTCGAGGCGGCCCGCGCCCACGCGCCCGACGGCGCCCTTCATCTTCTGCTCGACCAACAAGGTCTACGGCGACACGCCCAACCGGCTGCCGCTGGAGGAGCTCGAGCTGCGGCTCGAGCTGCCCGAGTCCCATCGCTATTACCGCGGGATCGACACCTCGATGTCGATCGACTCCTCGACCCACTCGCTCTTCGGCGTCTCCAAGGCGGCCGCCGACCTGCTCGTGCAGGAGTACGGCCGCTACTTCGAGATGCCGACCGTCTGCTTCCGCGGCGGCTGCCTGACCGGCCCCCAGCACGCCGGCGCCAAGCTGCACGGCTTCCTCGCCTACCTGATGAAGTGCACGGTGACCGGCACCCCCTACACCGTCTTCGGCTACGCCGGCAAGCAGGTCCGCGACAACATCCACAGCGCCGACCTGATCGCCGCCTTCGACGCCTTCCACGCGCGCCCCGCGCGCCGGCCGCCGTCTACAACATCGGCGGCGGCCGGCTTCAGCAACTGCTCGATGCTGGAGGCGATCGAGGTCTGCGAGCGGATCGCCGGCCGCGAGCTGGAGCTGGGAGATGGGCGAGGAGCCGCGGATCGGCGACCACCGCTGGTGGATCTCCGACCTGGCGCCGTTCGAAGCCGACTACCCGGACTGGGAGCTGCGCTACGGGATCGAGGAGATCCTCGCGCGAGATGCACGAGCAGAACGCTCGAGCGCTGGACGGCGACGCCGGCATGAAGCTCTCGGTGGTGATGCCCGCCCAGAACGAGGAGGGCTCGGTCGGGGCGACGGTCGAAGGGGTTGTCGGCGCGCTGGAGCGCGAGGGGATCGATTACGAGGTCGTCGTCGTCGACGACGACAGCGAGGACTCGACCGCAGCGGTGGTCGAGGCGATCGGCGCCGCCAACCCGCGCGTGCGCTGCCACCGCTCGCACTACGAACGCGGCTTCGGGATGGCGATCCGGGCCGGCCTCGACGTCTTCGAGGGCGACGCCGTCGCGATCGTCATGGCCGACGCCTCCGACGACCCCGAGGACCTCGTCCGCTACCACCGGCTGCTCGAAGAGGGCTGGGACTGCGCCTTCGGCTCGCGCTTCGTGCCCGGCGCGCAGGTGCACGACTACCCGCGCGCTGAAGCTGACGATCAACCGGCTCGCCAACTGGTTCATCCGGGTCCTCTTCCGCCACCGCTACAACGACACCACCAACGCCTTCAAGGCGTACCGGCGCGAGGTGATCGAGACGATCCAGCCGCTGCTCTCCAAGCACTTCAACCTGACCGTCGAGATGCCGCTGAAGGCGATCGTCCGCGGCCACAGCTACGAGGTCATCCCCACCTCCTGGACCAACCGCACCAGCCGGCGAGGCGAAGCTGGCGATGAAAGAGATGGGCAGCCGCTACCTCTTCATCGTCCTCTACGTCTGGCTGGAGGCGACGCTGAGCCGCGGCGACTACCGGGTCAGTGCACCGGACGAGCCGCGCCGGTCGGAGCCCATCGGCCGCTGAGCGCTTCGGCGTTGCGTCTGACCCAGACCCGCATGCGGCGCCCGTCGGGCAGCGTGATCTCGCTGACCCTGTGGAAGCCGAGATGTCGCGCGGCCGCTTCGGCATAGCCCTGCGTGACCAGCGGTTCGAAGTCCATCTCGTTGCGGTTCATCGTGATCAGCACGGTCGGTTCGCCCAGTTCGGGGCCGGCGAGCTGACGCTCGTAGTTGGCGATGCTGTCGGTTGGTTCGGCCTGCAGCTGGGTGAAGGGGATCGAGCGGTTGTAGGTGAGGAGCGAGGCGACGCCGACGCTGTTGCTGCTGATCACGCGATTGCGCGATGCGAACGCCGTGACCGGCGGTTCGAGCTTCGACTTCGCCGGCGGAACGAGCAACGAGGCGAGCTCCCGGTCGGCGTCGAGCCAGCCGCCGTCGCCGGCCGCAAAGTGGGTTTCCGGCCCGGGCGCCTGTTCGCGGATCCCTTCGACCGCGTGGGGGATCCCGTCGATCCAGGGCAGCCAGCCGAGCACGGGCGTTTCGACGAGGTGCTTGCGCGAGAGGCCGTCCCAGATGTTCGACGTCGCGGCGATGTTGAGGACGGAGATCGCGGCGAGAACGGCAACCGCGGGGATCGTCGCCAGGCGAAAGTAGCGCAGGGCGACGACCGCAATGGGCGGCAGCAGCATCGCGACCGGGAAGGTAAAGCCGTTGCCGCCGTTCTGCGAGCTCATCAGCGCCGCGTAGCCGGCGATGAAGACGACCGAGACGCCGAAGACGTCGCTGCCGGCGAGCCTCAGCAGGAAGTGGGGACGGTCGTCGCTTACGACCAGGCGGCGCACGGCCTCGACCAGGAGGGTGAGCAGCCCGAGCAGGATCATCGCCGCCAGGGGCACCAGCAGGTCGCTGGCGACCATCCGTTCGGCGACGGCGTGGAAGCGGCCCCAGGAGACGATCGAGTGCTGGGCTCCGTAGTAGGCGCTCTGCGAGCCGTAGCCGAAGCTGGTCAGGTAGTCGAGTACGGGCTGCAGGTTCTTCACGTACCAGGTGGCAGCGACCGCGATGCCGACAAGGGTCATCAACCCGAGGTTGAGGAAGCGGCCGCCGAGCCTGCTGCGGTCGCGCGCCAACATCGCGAGCAGCGCAGCGAGGTAGACGCCGGGGACGAAGGCGACCGCCATCGTCCGCGCCAGCAGCATCAGGCCGAGGGCGGCGCCGGCGGCGAGCGCCCAGCGCCGCCGGCTCATGCCGTCGCTGCGGAGCACCGCGAAGACCGCGCAGGCGAGGAGCGCCGCGGCCGGCAGGGCGAAGATGTACTCGCGGGTGAAGAGGAAGGCGCCCTCGCTGGTGCCGACGACGAGCGCCGCCAGGGCCCCCAGCCGCGGCCCGGCAAGTCGCTCGCCGATCCCGTAGACGGCGAAGACGAGCAGGACGAGGAAGCCGATCAGCACGCCGAAGCCCTCCAGCACGCCGGCCTTGACCACCATCGCCAGCGAGGTGACGGCGGGCAGCAGGGGCGCGTTTGGCGTCTGGTTCTGGACCGCTTCCCACCAGGCGTGGAGGCCGGCGCCCTTGAGGCTGAGATAGTCGATCAGGGCGATCGACGTGTAGCCGTTCTCGTCGACGTCCATCGGGTAGCCGTGGCGGTAGGTGGCGACCCACCAGACGTTGAGCGCCACCAGCAGCAGGCAGCCGCCGGCGACGACCAGCGCCCAGCGGGCGGCCTGGCTAGCCGGCAGCCGCACGCTCACCTCCGCTCGGAGCCTTCCCGGCGATCGCTCCCTCGATCAGCCGTGCCACCTCTCGGGCGTAGGCGCCGAGGTCGTGGCGCCGCACGACCAGCTCCCGCCCGGCGCGGCCGATCCGCCGCCGCTCCTCGGGCGAGGATCTCAGCGCCCGATCCAGCGCCGAGGCGAGGGCCAGCATTTCGCGCGGCTCGCAGAGCCAGCCGGTCTCCCCGTCGTCGATCAGCTCGGGCAGGCCGAACACGTTCGTCGCCAGCACCGGCGTCTCGAAGGCCATCGCCTCGAGCACGGTGCGCGGCAGCGACTCGATGTCGGAGGCGCAGACCAGCAGGTCGGCCATCTGGTACCAGGGCAGGACGTCGGGCGTGACCGGGATCACCTGGACCCGCTCGCCGAGGCCGGCGACGACGACGAACTCGGTCACCGCCTCGGTGTCGGCGTCGTCGCGGCCGCCGACGAGGACCAGCTTCGCGCGCGGGTGGCGCTCGCAGATCGAGCCGAAGGCCTGGGCGAGCGGAAGCTGCGCCTTGCGCGGCTCGATCGTGCCGACGCAGAGGACCACCTCGGCGTCCTCGGGGATCCCGGCATCGCGGCGCGCCGTCGCCGGGTCGAAGCTCGCCCGTGCCGTCTCGATCGGCTCCTGGTCGAGGCCGTAGGGCAGGACCAGCCCGCGCCCGGCGGGCAGCGGCGGCTCGAAGAGGCGCCGGGTCGCGTCTGCCTCGAAGATCGCGGCCGCGGCACCCGAGAGCGCCTGCTCGGCACGCCGCCTGACGGCGGGGCTGAGGTTGCTCCACAGCACCGGCGGCGGGAAGCTCTCGTGGATCGCCCAGATCGCCGGGATGCCGAGCTCCGCAGCGGCCTCGGCGCCGGGGAAGGAGAAGGCGGTGGCGGTGTTGACGAAGGCCGCCTCGAACTCGCGTCCCTCCGCCCAGGCGACGAGCTCCTCGACTCGGCCGATGTGCGAGCTGAGGTCTTTGAGCGGCGCTAGGCCCGAGATGTGTACGGGGATGCCGAGCGCTTCGAGATCCTTGCGCAGGACGCCGTCGAGGGCGGTGACCACCGTCGGTTCGGCAGCTCCCTGGGCGATCAGCTCGCGCAGTAGGTCGAGCAGGTAGAACTGGGCGCCGCCGAGGTTGACCTGGTGGGTGCAGACGAGGAGGCGACGGCCCCGGCCGCCGGATGAGCGCGGCGTGCGCGGCGCCAGCGGCGCGATAGAAGCCTCTCCCTCGTCCTCCTCGGCCACCAGCTCGACGGCTATCGGCGGCAGCTCGTGGCGCTCTCCCCCGGCACCGGTCGCGACGGCGCGCAGGACTGCCTCGCCGCGCGTCGCGTCGCGCCGGCTCAGGTCGCCGATCAGTTCGAACCCCGAGACTCCCGCGAGGGCATCGCCGGTGCGCTTTTCGATGTCCGGTCGCCGCAGCCCGACGCGCGCGCGGCCGAGCGGCTGCTCGTCGAGCCAGATCTCCACCTGGGCTGGTGGGCCGGAGGGGAAGAGGGCCCAGCCGCGGATGTAGATGCTTTCCGTGTCGATTCGCTTGTCCGGCTCGGGTTCGTCGATCTGTCCGTGCGCGCCCGGGCCGAGCGGCCCCGGCGCCGTGAACGGCATGTCCGGCGTGACGCCGAAGCTCCAAGCCCGGCGGGTTGCTTTCAGCCGCCAGTCGAGGGCGGCCCAGCGCGCGCGCAGGCTCTTCACACCCGCTCCGCCGCGATCGCCGTCAGCCACTCGTGAGTGCGCGCGATCCCGGTCTTCAGGGGCGTCGGCTCGAAGCCGGTCAGCGCGCGCAGCCGCGAGACGTCGAGGACGATCCTGTGCACGTCGAAGCCGCGCTCGCCGTGCCGCTCGACGACAGCCTCACGACCCACCTGCTGTTCTGCCAGCCGCAGCAGCTCGATCAGGGAGGTACCGACCCCGGCGGCGACGTTGAGCACGCGCTCGCCGTCCTCGCGGCCGAGCAGGTCGCAGGCGACCCGGGCGACGTCCCCGGCGTAGACGTAGTCGCGGGTCGTCTCGCCGCCGCCGTAAAGGGAGATCGGCTCACCGTGTTCGATTCGGTGCAGGAAGGTCACGACGGCGCCCTGGCCGCGGTCGGGCCGTTGGAACGGCCCGTAGACGGTCGCGCAGCGCAGGATGCGGGCGCGAAGTCCGGCCTCCGCGCTGCGCCCGATCTCTTCCTCGCAGAGCAGATGCAGCTTGCCGTAGGAGCCAAAGGGCCGGGTCGGCGCGGTCTCAGGCACCGGGATGCTCTCGGGCTCGCCGTAGACCGTGCCCCCCGAGGAGACGTAGGTCAGGTCGACGCCGGGTCGTGTTCGCAGGGCCTCCAGCACCTTCCGGAGCGGCCTCAACGTCAACTCGGCGTCCCGCTCGGGGTCCTCCTCGGAGGCCGCCGGCAGCAGGCCGCCGGCGCAGTAGACGACGTGCTCGACGCCCTCGAGCGCTTTCTCCAGCGCCGCCGCATCGGCGGCGTCGCCGATGTGTAGGTCTGCGGCCTCGAGCGCAGCGACGACCGCGTCCACGGGCCGCGACCGAGTGAGGACGGCGGGGGGCAGGTTCCTAGCGGCTAGCTCGGCGACGACGTGCGAGCCGATGAAGCCGCTGCCGATGACAAGGGCGCGAGTGCCTTGCCTGCCCCCAGCCGCGCGACCTTTCCAGGCGGGCGCGTTTGGCACGCGGGCAGCATAGCGCCCGACTCCGGCGCGATCGCCATCGCGCCGGAGTAACCGGGACCGACGTCGAGGGCGAGTGTCGACACGGGCCGCTCGGGCCGGGCGCTGAGGCCGGCGCCGAGGCACTTGCCGGCGGCCTCGTGGCGCGTCCAGGCCGCGTAGAAGGCGGCGGCACGGCGTGCCGGCGGCGCCGCCTCGACGCCCGCCGCGGCGTCGGCACCGAGCCAGCGTCGGGCGAGGCGGGGGAAGTCCCGCTTCCCGCTCGTCACCTCGACGTCCACCCCCACCTCGCAGCCGAGCGCGACGGCGATCAGGGCGAGCCCGCCGGAGTGGCTGAGGTTGAAGCGCAGCGGGTGGCGATGCGGCGAGGCGAGCTCGGGCTTGCCGCCTCGGCCGGGGCGAAACGCGATCCGGTCGGGGCCCTCGTCGAGGTAGGCGGCGAGGACGCGGCGGAGAGCCCGCTGCGACTCGGCCCGGCGCGAGCGCCGGTCGGCCGCCGCCAGGGCGAACGACCAGACGTGCGCTTCGCCGTCGCCGAGCGGCGGCGTCTCAGGCATCCACCTTGTGGCCGATCACCAGGAACTGCTTGCCGAGCAGGCGCCAGGCCGGCGGCGTCTTCAGGTAGAGGCGGGTCAGCGTTCGCGAGGGCGGGAGGATGCCGCGGAAGGAGTAGGGCAGGTAGCGGGGGACGATCCGCTCTGGCTCGAAGCCGGCGGCGTAGAGGTGCTCGGCGATCGCCACGTGGGTGAGGGCGACGTAGTGATCGGCGCAGTCCCAGTACTCGCCGGCGCAGTAGCGGTAGTTGGGGCCCATGATCGCGATCCGGCCGCCGGGCTCTATCGCCGCGTGCATCTTCTCGAGGAAGGCTGCGATCGCCTCCTGGTCATGCAGGTGCTCGAGGAAGTTGGAGACGTAGACGCCGTCGAAGTGCGCTGCGGGCAGCTCCGCGTCCATGATCGAGGAGACGATCACCTTCGTGTCCGGCTTGTGCGTTGGCCTCCGGGTAGCTGACCTCGTCGACCGCCCAGGTCTCCTTCGCCGGCACGGCGCCGATGAACTCGCCGCGGCCGGCGGCCGGGTCGAGCAGCTTCTGCGGGCTGCCCATCAGGCCGTGGACGTGCGGCGCGATCTCCTGCCAGACGGCGATCCTCGCGTCCTGGTCGATGTCGCGGAAGCGGTACGCGTAGAGCCGCTCGTAGTTCAAGTCAGGCCACCTCCCGGTGGATGCGCGCGCAGGCGGGGCAGGGGGAGCGCCGAGATCAGCATGGCGCCCAGCCGCGGCTCGCCGCGCTTCAGGTTGGGGTTCGAGTAGGGGTCTTGGCGGATGCATCGGCCGCCAGCGCTTCCGTAGCCATTCCTTCTCCCACTCCTCGACCTCGGAGGAGCGGCTGGACGACTCGAAGTGGTACATCGCCAGGTCGGGGTCGTAGACGATCCGCCGCCCGCTCGCGTGCACCTTCAGGCAGTAGTCGGCGTCGTTGTAGTTGACCGGGAGCTCGGTGGTGAAGCCGCCCAGCTCCTCGAAGACCGCGCGCCGCGTCATCAGGCAGGCGCCGGTCACGGCGAGGCAGTTGCGGGCGATGCGGACGTTGTTCGAGTAGCCGGGGAAGTCGCCGGCGAAGCCGCGGTAGGGGTGGCCCGGCAGGCCGCCTTCGAAGCTCGACGCCGACGTGCTGGAGGCGGCCGTCCTCCCAGATCAGGCGCGCCGCCGACGGCGCCGATGTCCTCCATCGCCGGAGTACATGACCATGCGCTCGATCCAGTCCGGGGTGGCGACCTCGATGTCGTCGTTGAGCAGCAGCAGGTGCTCGCCCTCGCTGTGGGCGGCGCCGAGGTCGATCTTCGCCGAGAAGTTGAACGGCTCGCTCGTAGGGGACGATGCGCAGCCGCTCGCCGGCGATCTCCCCCAGCTCGGCCAGCACCGCCGGGTCGACCGCCTCGTCGGGCACGACGACGATCTCGTAGTTCTCATAGGTCGAGGTCTCGACGATGCTGCGCAGGCAGTGCTCGACTAGGACGACCGTCTCGTAGCGCACCTCGCGCGACGTGCCCGCGGTGGGGATGACGATGCTGACCGGCGGCTGCTCGCGCAGCGCCGGCTGCAGGTGGTAGACGCCGGGGTCGGCCGGGTCGCGCTCGACCCGCGCCCGCAGCCCGATCCGCTCGCAGTGCGCCTGCACCGCCCGCGCGCCGGCTTCGAAGGCCCACGGCTTCGCCTCCTCGCCGCCGCCGGCGGCCGAGGTCTCGCAGCATCCGCCAGTGGTAGAGGACCTTGCGGCACGTGCAGGACCGCCCGCGCCCGCTCGGTCACCTTCAGCACCAGGTCCCAGTCCTGGGAGCCCTCGAGACTCGGGGTCGAAGCCGCCGACCTCTTCGACCAGCGAGCGGCGCAGCACGCTGAGGTGGCAGGTGTACATCTGCGTCCGCATCCGCTCGGGCGACCAGTCGGGCTTGAAGAAGGGGGACGAGCGCCGCCCGGCGGCGTCGATCTTGTCCTCGTCGGTGTAGACGTAGTCGGCCTCGGGGTCGGCGTCGAGCGCCTTCGCCGACCTCGGCGAGCGCGTCGCGGTGCAGCTCGTCGTCGTGGTCGAGCAGGACGACGAACTCGCCGCCGCGCCATCGCCAGGGCGTCGTTGGAGGCGGCGACGATGCCGCCGTTGGACTCGCGCCGCTGCACCTTGATCCGCGGGTCCGAGCGTTCGCGCCCGCGTCGAGGATCTCGCCGACGTGCGGCGCCTTCGAGGCGTCGTCGACCAGGCACAGCTCCCACTCGCCGCAGCGCTGCGCGGCGACCGAGTTCAGCATCGCGCGCAGCACCGTCGCCGGGGTTTCGTAGACCGGCGTGAGGATCGAGAACCGCGGCCCCGGCCGCACGCTAGCCGCGGTCCCGCAGCTGCGCTCGCAGGCGGGCGAAGGGAGGGCCGAGGCGGCGCAGGAAGACGGCCGCGCCCAGCACCCGGTTGGTGCGCTCCTCGAGCTGCTCGAGCCGGCCGCGCGCCTGGCCCAGCTCGGCGTCCCTGGCGATCAGCAAGCCGCGCAGGCGCTCGACCTCCTCGCGCAACTCGGCGACATCGGACATCGTCTGCTCTGCCATCGCCGGCGAGTGTATCCCGCGCGCCACTCGGTCGAGCCGCCCTCGGAGCCCCCGATCGGAGCTCCGCGCAGCGCCGCGATCGTCGACGCCGCGGGAGGATGGACGGGCCTGTTCTACCAGCTGTCCTGGTAGTTCACAGGGCCGAACGGTTCCATCGCTTTCGTGTCGCGAAGACACTGACTGCGATTCTGGGGGCGGTACACTGACGAGCTGCGGAGGTCGATCAAGATCCCCTTGCCGTATTCGGTTTCGCTGTTGGCCGCGTCCGAGGTGGCCATCGTGTCGGGGCCGCAGATTTCCTGACCTTCCAGCAGGGGAAAGGCGCGGAGTTCTTCGCTGTCATAGCTGACTTTGAAGGCGCCGAGCTCGTCGTTGTTGCCACCCCCACCGAAGATCGGCACGCTTGGCGAGGAGTAGCCGGGATAGGGCGAGGTGAAGATCGTCGCGTCAGCCGGCGGAGAGGGGACGAGCCGGTGGGCGCCGTCGAGTATTTCTGCCTGCATTTCCGCTGCCCGGGCCCACCCGCGTTCATCCTGGACGATTCGCACGGTGTAGACGACGAATAAGACCGCGAGGATCCCGGCGGCCAGACCGGCTCGGAGGTGGGCCCGCCGGCGCTCGGTGATCCGTGGCACCAGCGCGGCTATCGCAGCCGCGACGACCGCCGCGACGAGCACCACCAGGAGGCAGAATCCAAGAGCGGCGAAGCAGTTGGTGCGGTTCTGTACGCCCGCCACGTAGAGCGGATAGCGATCCGCCACCGGGTAGAGCATCGCGTAGCCGATCCCGATGCCCACCACCGCTAGGAGCAGTGGCGCCCACCAGCGGCTGACGGCTTCGCGACGCGGCGTCGCTCGCACAAGCCAGCGCAGCGCCACGGTCAGCATCACCACCGCTATGACTCCGACGAGCACTGGCCAGGGGGAGACGCTGCGCACGGGCACGAACGTGTAACCCAGGACGTGGAGGGCGCCGTCGGCGATCAAGCGCACGTTCGTCAGCAGCTGGGTTCCGTGAGCCGCTCCCCCGTTGTAGTTGCGGGTGAGGAAATAGAGGACCAGAAGGGTGGGGATCGCGTCCATCAGCCACCGCCAGATCGCCCCGCCCCTGCCGCCGGCCCAGTGGTAGAGCACGAAGGAGAGCAGTACGGCCACGGCGACGATTTCGTAGCCGGCGACGGCGGCGACGGCAATCGCGGAGGCAACCGCCTGCATCGAGATGGCTTTTGGGGTCGGCGCAGGGCCGAGCCGGCGGCGACCCTCGATCCCGATCGTGGCGGCGACCAGGTACATACCCATGAAGAGGTCGATCTGGCTGCCGGTGACCCAAAACCGGGTCGAATCCGAGGAGGGAAAGACCAGCAGCAGCGCCGCCGCCGCAAGCGCCCAATACCAGGCCAAACCAAGCGTTCGCAGGAAGGCGAAGAAGGCGATCGAGAAGAAAGCCGTCAGCAGGACCGCAACGATGAGGTGGGGCACGAAGTGATTGCCCATCACCGCGTAAGTCAGCGTGACCCAAAGCGCCGACATCGGCCGGCTCGGCGTCTGGTAGTTGTCGAAGGCCGCCCAGAAGCCGGAGCCGGGGTGGAACTCGTAGTGGTCGGCATTGACCCAGTCGTCGGCGACGAAGCCGCCGTGGAACGCGTACCAGCCGTACACCACGAAGGCCAGCACGGTGAAGAGGACGGCGGCGCCCCCCAATTCCTGTCGCGTCAGCAAGGCGAAGGGAGGCGCGCGCCCGGGGGCTTGGTGGCGGCTTCCGCGATCAAGGCTGGCACGATATAGATGGACGCGGCTACAGCCGCCTGCCTGCCCGCAGTCGGTAGGCGAGCCTCGCCACTTCCCCCAGCATCTTCGGGCTGGCAGATGCGACCCGCACGCTCGAGCGCGGGTCGTGGACGTAGAGGACGGGGACCTCGGCGATGCGAAGCCCCGCCCTATGAGCGCGCAAGAGGAGCTCGACATCGAAGGCGAATCCCTCGCAGAGCTGTTCGGCGAGAAAGCATTGGGCGGCCTCGGTTGGAAGCAACTTGAAGCCGTTCTGGGTGTCACGCAGCCGCAGGCCGGTCAGCATCCGCACCGCGCCGCTGAAGGTCCGCCCGGTGAGCTTGCGATGTGCGGGGCCGCGATCGACCTTCGAGCCGGGTAACCCGCGCGAGCCGATCGCAACGTCGGCGCTCTCGCGCAGCGCCGCCGATAGCTTCGGCAGCTCCTCCAGCGGAGTCGAGAGGTCGACGTCGGCGAGCAGGACGTAATCTCCCTGTGCGGCGGCGACGCCCCTCGCGATCGCCGCGCCCTTGCCGCGGTTTTCGCCCGTGCCGAGCAGCGGCCTCAGCTTCGGGTTAGCCGCGCCCGCCTCACTCAGCATCCGCCGCGTGGCGTCCCTGCTGCCGTCGTCAACGAGGATGACCTCGAACAGCTCGAATCCGGCACTTCCAACCGCTGCGTCGGCTGACTCCGCCAGCGTCTCGAGCAGCGTCGGCAGCCGCACCTCCTCGTTGAAGGCGGGTATGACGAGTGAGAGCGTGGACAAGGAATCGGCGGGACGAGGGGACGGACACCGTGGGGGCCCCCGCCTCCCGCGCCGCAACGATAGAGGATCGGCCTACGGCGAGGCGACCCTCGTCGACCTCCGAGCTGGCGTCGTGTATCGGCCACATACCGATCTTTCCCTGAGCAACCCGAACATCGCGATCGCGGCATCGACCCCGGCGACGACGAGCGCCAGGTTGCGGATCGCCATGCTCGCCGGCGTCTGGTAGAGGCCGGCGGTGAGGATCACTGCGCCGATCGCGACCCAGGCCGGTCGCGCCAGGCGGCGGGTCCCGGCGCTCAGCACGACCGCCGCCAGCCCGATCAGCCAGATCATGTACTGGGGGCTGAGCACGCGGCTGACGACGACTTGGAGGACGACGACGGCGAAGATGAAGTCGATGCTCACCGCCGCCTCGGCTAAGTCGAGGCGGCCCCTGCGGATTGCTCTCTCCCGCGCTACCCACCACAGTGCGGCCGCGAAGAGGACGAGCAGGCCGAGCCATTTGAGGGCGACGGCGACCGCGTCGGCGATACCGCTGCCGATCTCAGACGAGCCACGGCGCTGGACGATCGGCAGCGACTTGCCGGAGATCGCCTGCCGCAGGTACCACGGGCTGGCGGCGACCGCTTCGTCCTGGAGGCCACGAGTGTCCTGGTTGTCGAAGAAGGCGGACTGGTTGCCGAAGAGGACTGCGGCGCCGAGGAAGGAGAGGGCTATGACCCCGGCCGCAACGGCCGCGCCGGTCGCCAGCCGCCGCCGGTCCCACTCGCCGAGGAGGGCGACCACCGGCCAGACCTTGATCGACGCTCCGATCCCGACGAGGGCGCCGAACCACGCCGGGCGGCGGTGGACGATCGCCAGCGCCGCCATCACCAGGACGGTGGGAATCAGATCGAAGCGCAGGAGCGGGAATGACTGCAGCAGGGGCATGGCGAGCAACCAGACCCACACTCCGACAGTGCGTCCGGTGCGGCGAGCAAACAGCGCCATCACAGCGAGCCCGGCCAGATCCACGAGCAGCATCGTCACCATGAACGACGGTTGGTATGCGGCGCCGAACAACCCCACCCCGATGCGCGGCAGGAGCAAGACGAACGCCGCACCGGGCGGGTACTGCCACGCTTCGTCGATCGGCATGGAGTGCCGATGGGCGAGCGATTCCGACCAGAGCGTGTAAATGTCGGTGTCCTGGTAGTTGATGCCCGTGACGTGGTTCCAGTAGCCGACCTGGACGACCATCAGGGCCGCGGTCGCGAGCCAGACGGCGATCCAGATCCAAGGGAGGCGGCTGCCGGTAAGCGATCGCAGCGCTCCCAGGGCCCGTTGCGACGAGCTCATCGCCCGCTATCCGGCTTGCCCGAGCCGCTCGGGTCTGGCGAGAGGCACTTGGGCGTCGTCGCCGCCGACTTCGCCGGGCGACTTCGGCGCCGTGCCTCGCACGAGTGTCAGCATCGCCACTGAGGCGTCGATCGAGGCGACGACCAGGGCCAGGTTGCGGATCAGCATGTTGGCTGGCGCCTGGTAGAGGCCGGCGGTCAAGATCACGGCGCCGATCACGACCCAGGCCGGTCGGGCCAGCCGTCTCGTCCCGGCGCTCAGCACGACCGCCGCCAGGCCGATCAGCCAGATCATGTACTGGGGGCTGAGCACACGGCTGACGACGATCTGGAGCAGGACGACGGCGAAGATGAAGTCGATGCTCACCGCCGCCTCGGCTAAGTCGAGGCGGCCCCGGCGGATCGCCCTGTCCCGCGCCACCCACCACAGCGCGGCGGCGAGGAGGACGAGCAGGCCGAGCCATTTGAGGGCGACGGCGACTGCGTCGGCAAGGCCGCTGCCGATCTCGAGGCTGCCGCTGCGCTCGACGGTAGGCGCCACTTTGCCGGTGATCGCCTGCCGCAGGTACCACGGGCTGGCGCCGACCGCCTCGACCTCGAGCCCGCGCGTGTCCTGGTTGTCGAAGAACGTGGACTGGCCGCCGAACGGAATCGCCGCGGCGACGAACGAAAGTGCGATCACGGCGGCCGCCACGGTCGCGGCTATCGCCAGCTTCCTGCGGTCCCACTCGCCGAAGAGGGCGACTATCGGCCAGACCTTGATCGAGGCGCCGATCCCGACGAGGGCGCCGAACCAGGCGGGGCGGCGGTGGACGATCACCAGCGCGGCCATCACCAGGACGGTTGGGACGAGGTCGAAGCGGAGGATCGGGAAGGCCTGCAGCAGCGGCATCGCCAGCAGCCAGACCCAGACGCCCGCAATGCGGCCTGTGCGACGGGCGAGATAGACCATCACGCCTAGGCCGGCGAGATCGGCGAGAACCATCAACGCGATGAACGACTGCTGGTAGATGACGCCGAACCAGGCGACTCCGATGCGCGGGATGAGAAGAAGGAAGGCCGCCCCCGGCGGATACTGCCAGGTGTCTTCCGGCGGCATGACGTGCTGATGGGCGAGGATTTCCGACCAGAGCGTGTACTGGTCGGTGTCCTGGTAATTGACGCCGCTGACGTGGTTCCAGAAGCCAACCTGGACGACCATCAGGACCAGGGTGGCGACCCAGATCGCGCCCCAGATCCAGAGCATGCGGTCGGCGAGGATCGAGCGCAGGCGCGCCCTCCCGGCCTGGATGGACTGCTCCGACATGGCGCGCGAGTCTATTGCCGGCGCAGGGCGGAGCGGCCGCGGGGCGTGGAAGGATCGCGCCCGTGAACGTGGCTCTTGACCTGTTGGAGCATCTGGCGCTGACCGCGCTACCGATGGCCGCCGCGGCGCTCTTCGCGGCGCGCCTCGGCGTGCGCAGCGTGGCGATCCTGCTGGCGATCGGGCTGGCGGCGAGTGGAGCGGCGGCGATGCTCGCCTTCTGGGCCTTCTACGCCGACCCGCTCGCCGGCAAATCGTTCGCCTACCTCGTCCTCCTGGGCTCGCTCCTGCTCGCCGGCCTCTCGCTCCACGAAGGCGAGTTCGAGCCGGGCCTGTTGCGCAAGCTGGCGACGCCGTTCGCTCTCTGGGCGCTCGGCTCGGCCTTCCTCCTAGCCCTTGGCTTCGTCCACGGCGGCACCGGCAACGCCCTCGGCGCCGGCGCGACCCGCTTCAGCGGCCAGCTTCCCTCCGACAACGACATCCCACGCTTCTTCGCCGAATGGTTCTACTTCCACGGCCACAGCGGCACCCCGCCCCCCTATCCCGGCGAATGGCTTTCGAGCGACCGGCCGCCGCTCCAGGTGGGATACGTCCTGCTCGAGCGCCTCTTCGGCTGGGACGACACCGTCGCCCTGCGCTACGACGTGCTCGGGATCGTCCTGCAGCAGCTCTGGATCGTCGGCCTCTGGGCGCTGCTGCTCGCCGCGCGGGTGGGCCGGGTCACGCGGGCGCTGGCGATGTTGACCGTGCTGGTCAGCGACGTCGCCCTCGTCAACGGCTTCTTCGTCTGGCCGAAGATGCTGCCGACGGCGATGTTGCTCGGTGCCGCGGCGCTCTTGCTGACGCCGCTCTGGCCCAGGCTGCGACGCAGCCTCTGGGCGGCCGCGCTGGTCGCGGGTCTGCTCGCGCTGGCGATGCTCGCGCACGGGGCCAGCGTCTTCGGCGCGATCGGCCTCCTCCTTGTCGCCGGCTTCCGCGGGTTGCCGAGCTGGCGCTGGCTGGGGGTTGCGGCGGCGGTTGGGATCGTCCTGATGGCGCCCTGGTCGGCCTACCAGAAGTACGCCGATCCGCCCGGCGACCGGCTGACCAAGTGGATGCTGGCCGGGGACATGGAAATCGACGATCGCGGCGCCTCGGGGGCGATCGTGGACGCGTACCGGGAAGCCGGCGTGGGGGGAGCCCTGCACGACAAGGCCGAGAACTTCGTCACGATGGCCGGCGGCGGGCCCGCGGTCGAACTGCTCGAACGCGCTTGGAACTCCGCCAGGTCCGGCGACTTGGCCCAGTCCCTGCGCGAAATCCGCGAACTGCTCTTCTTCGACCTACTGCCCTCGCTCGGCCTGCTCCTCCTCGCCCCCTTCGCGATGGCCGTCTGGTGGCGGCGCGGGCGCCGCAATCCAGCCGAATGGAGCTTCGCCCTGACCTGCTTCGCGACGCTCGCCTTCGGCGCGGTCGCCTGGGGGCTGCTGCTGTTCGGCAACCTGCCCGCGAGGACCATCCTGCACACCGGCAGCTTCCTCCTGCCGGTGCTCGGCTTCTGCGGCGCCGTGGCCGGCCTGCGGGCGATCTTCCCCCGCTTCGCCGTCTACTTCGTAGGCCTCAGCGCCCTGCTGATGCTGGCGATCTACGTGCCGGTGCTGGATCCGCTTCCCGGCACGAGCTTCTCGTTCGCCGCCGCGCTGATCGCGGCGGCCAGCCTCATCGGCTTCGGCGCGCTATCGGCCGATCCGGTCGCAGGGGACCTGTAGGCCGAAGCCCGGGGGTGAGGTCGGAACCCCGGCCGTGGTCAGTTCCTTCGCCCTGCATTCGACCGCAGCTTCGTCCAGGGCGGTTTCCCAGGACGGCGTCCCCCGGGCGGCGCTGTCGCCGGCGTAGAAGGACGTGCCGATCGAGAGCGCGACGGCGAGTACCGCGACTGCGCCGGCGAGCGAGAGCCCGAGCGGTCTTCCCTCGCGGCGCGAGGAGCGGTCGACGAGCACGAGCGCGGCGCTGAGGAGGAGCAGCGCCGGGACGATCGCGTAGCGGCTGCCGGCGCCCAAGTAGCTTCCCGCGGGCCAGATCATCTCGGTGGCCACCGCCCGCTGGTAGAGCGAGACGACGAACATGACCAGCGACGTTGGGATCGCGATCGCCGCGACCCAGCGGGCGGGAACGGACGAGCGCCGCCAGCCGATCGCCAGGCCGGCGACTCCGGCGGCGAGCAGAAGCACGAGCAGGGCCCAGCCGAGCTTCTCCCAGGCGAAGCCTCCAAGACGCAGGCCGAGGAGGGAGCCGTCGAGGGTGCGCTGCAGGTAGGCGGTCCAGATGTCGGCCGACCAGTGCGGCGGGACGACGGATTCGTCGTTGAGCGCGAGTACCGGCACCTGCGCCAGCGCGCCGGCCCAGAAGGCGCCAGCCATGAACGCGTCGCGCCAGCCGCGGACGGCAAGCGTGCGCAGCGCCGCCAGCGGAGCGAAGAACCAGACGCCGGGCGTGGTAAGCCCGGTGGCGAGCAGGAAGAGCGCCCCGAGGCCTGCGCCCAGCCCCGATCGCGGCCGCCAGAGCAGCGTCCAGAAGGCGGCGAAGAGCATGTACCAGAGGACGTAGGCGCCGGAGTCGATCGACTCCAGGCCGGCGACCGGGCAGAGGACGAGGGCGGCGACGAGCGAGCCGCGCAGCCAGGGGTTGGCGATGTGGGCGGCGCTGGCCAGCCAGACGACGAGGCCGCTGAGCGCGACCAGCACGGTCGCCAGGATTGCCGTCGTCGCGGCGGCGTCCCTCACCGGCAGCCACGCCGCCGCCTCGCCGATCAGTCGCGGCACCAGCACGAGGTAGCCGCCGTAGGGGCTCGACACGGCCTCCCAGAACCCCTTTTCGAAGGCCCCCTGGAGGAATACCTGGCCGTCCTCGGCCCAGAGCGAGTGCAGCGGCGGCGTTCCGCCGAGGCGAAGGAGCTGCAGGGCGACGGCGAGCGCCAGCAACCCCCCGAGCACCGCCACCGCCTTACCGCGTGGCAGATCCCGGCGCGGAGAGGGGGGGTCGAGGAAGAGCGATCGATCGAGCCGCGCTCGGAGCGCGCGCAGCTTCGACCTCACAGTTCCTCGGCGATGCCCGGGGCCATGCGGGCGAAGGTCCAGGCGCCCAGCGCGCAGACGCCGACGAAGATCGCCCCGGCGGCGATCAGCGGCAGCGGGCCACCGGCCGCCTCGACGGCCGTCGGCGCTTCCGGTTCGAGGATCCAGACGCGAACCTGCTCGAAGATCACGGCCAGCGGGTTGATCATCAGCAGGTGTTCGATCGAGGGGTCTTCGAGGCCCTTCTTGCCCAGCGGGTACAGGATCGGCGTCGCGTAGAACAGCGTCTGTGCGAGGACGGCCCAGATGATCGCGACGTCGCGGAAGCGCACGTAGAGCGCCGAGAGCATCATCGCCACCCCGCTCGCGATGGCGAACAGCAACACCAGCGGCAGCGGGAAGAGCAGCCAGGTCCAGGCCGGGTCGACGCCCCAGGCGAGGATGAAGGCGAAGACGACGACCAGGTTGAGCGCCAGGTTGAAGCTCGCCGTGAGTACCACCGAGGTCGGGATGACGAGCCGTGGGAACTGGGTCTTGCGGACCACTCCCTCCTGGGCGACGACTGAGGTCACGGCGCTGCTGGTCGCTTCCTGGAAGAAGGTGTAGAGGACGATCCCGAGCAGCAACAGCACTGGGTAGTACGGCAGGCCGTGGCCGACCCGGAAGATCTTGGTGAAGACGAAGAGCAGGACTGCGAAGAGGATCAGCGGCCGCACCAGCGACCAGAGGTAGCCGAGCACCGTGCCGAAGTAGGTCCGCTTGAACTCGGTCGCCGACATCAGCCAGAGCAGGCTGAAGAAGCGCCGCCAGCCGCCTCCCAGCGGCGAGGGCCCGAGTACGTCGTGCAGCTCGGCCGCCGCCGCCGGGGGCGCGCTCACGCCGTGCCCCCGCTCTCAACCCGCGCCTCGACTTCGTGCTCGAGCGCCAGCAGGCTGCCCGAGCGTTCGCCGCCAAAGACGACGAAGTCGACCGCCCCATGGACGAACAGCTCGACATCGCCCTCGGCCTGGTCCTGACGGACGCTGCAGTGGACGAAGTAGCGTCCCGGCGCCAGCGGGTTCGCCAGAGTGGCGACGACGACGACCCGGTCGCCCGCCCGCAGCCGGCCGGAGCCGTCGGCGCCGTGGATCGGCGAGTCGAACTGGAAGAGGCTGACACCGTCCGCGTTGGCGACGATGAAGCCGACCGAGGTCCCGATCGTGTCGCGGCTCAGCTCGATCTCGGCCCGGAGGCGGATCTCCTCGCCATGTTCGACCCCCGTCGCCCGCTCGCCGCCCGCATCCTCGATCCAGGCGTCGAGTAGGCTGGCGCCCTCGGCGACGGCGGGCACGGCCGTCGCCGTCTGGCCCCCCTCGGCTTTCGCCCCGGGCTGGAAGTTGAGCCGCAGGTACTGGCGGCCGATCTCGGCCGGGTCGCCGATCTGGCGGATCTCGCCGCCCTCGATCAGCATCGCCCGGTGGCAGTATTCCTCCACCGTCTTCATCTCGTGGGTGACGAGGACGATCGTCTTGCCGGCGGATTTCATCTCGTGGAAGGCGTCGGCGCATTTCTGCTGAAAGGCGGCGTCGCCGACCGCCAGCACCTCGTCGATCAGCAGCACGTCGGCGTCGGCCTGCATCATCGTCGAGAAGGCGAGCCGCACCAGCATCCCCGAGGAGAAGTTCTTCAGCTTGAGGTCGGCGAAGTCGTGCAGCTCGGCGAAATCGAGCACGGCGTCGAGGCGACCGCGGGTCTGGCGCTGGGTGAGGCCCATCATCACCCCGTTTAGGACCACGTTTTCGCGCGCCGTCAGCTCCTGGTTGAAGCCGACGCCCAGCTCGATGAAGGGGGCGAGCCGGCCGGCCATGCGGATACGGCCGGCATCGGCCCTGTAGATGCTGGCGAGGATCTTCAGCAGCGTGCTCTTGCCGGACCCGTTGCGGCCGACGATGCCGAAGAACTCGCCCTGGTGGATCTCGAAGGAGACACCGCGTAGGGCCTTCAGCTCGCGGAAATCGCGGGCAGCGAAGGGGTGCACTGCGCGCTCCTTCAGCGAGTCGACCCGCTGCGTCGGGATGTGGAAGGACTTCTTCAGCCCCTCGACCTGGATCGCCAGCGGGCGCTCCGCCGGCGGGGTCGTCGGAGGAGCGGCGGTTGCGGCCTGCGCCGTCGCCTCCTTGCCACGGGGCATGCTCATCGGGCTGGAGGCTACCTGCCCGATCCGCTGTGCCGCGGGGGCAGCTGTCAGGCTGCCGCCCTGTGAGCGCAGCCCGTTCCGTCGCCGTCGTGGTGCCGAGCTGGAACTCGCGCGAGCTGCTCGCCCGCTGCCTCGACTCGCTGGCCGAGCAGGGGGCCGAGTTGGAGACGATGGTCATCGACAACGGCTCTACCGACGGCTCGGTCGAGCTGCTGCAGCAGCGGGGGGTGCCGCACGTCGCCCTGTCCCGCAACACGGGCTTCGCTGCCGCGGTCAACCTCGGTGCCGCCCGCACCGCCGCGGATGCGATCCTCGTCCTCAACGCCGACACGATGCTCGAGCCAGGCTGCGTGGGGGCGCTGCTCGACGCGCTCCGCGCAGATTCGTCCCTGGGCGGCGTACAGCCCCGCATCCTCCAGCTCGAGGACGCCCCCGGCCCGCCGGGCCCACTCGCCCTGGCCCGCCTCTACAGCGCCGGCCAGGCCCTGACCCGCGACGGGCGCGCGTTCGAGCTCGGCGCGGGCGAGGAGCAGCGCCCCGAGTTGCTCGCCCCGCGGGAGATCTTCGGCGTCTGCGGCGCCGCCTGCCTGTTGCGGCGTGAGCTCTTCGCCGAGCTTGGCGGCTACGACGAGCGTTACTTCGCCTTCTACGAGGACGTCGACCTGAATGTGCGCGCCCAGATCGCCGGCTGGAGCTTCGGCTACGTGCCGGAGGCGGTCGTTTGGCACGTCGGCAACGCCTCGTGGACGGAGGGCTTCGCCCGCCCGGGCGCCGAGAACGCCCGCCTCGTCGCCCGCAACCGCCTCGCCACCCAGGTCAAGTTCATGCCCGCGAGCGCGCTGCCGCGGATCGCCGCGGTCGAGGCCGGCGCGCTGGCCCGTGCCGTCCGGCAGCACCGCTTCCTCGCCACCCTGCGAGGCAAGCTCAGCGCCCTGCGCTTGCTCCCGTCCCTCCTGGCCGAGCGCCGCCGCCTGAGCCGCAGCGGCGATTCGTCCCGCCCCCGCCGCTGGCTGGGACGTGCCGCACTTTAGAGGCCACTATGGGTACTCAAAGTGCGGCACGTCCCGCGGTGCTTCATGCGCGGCGCTGCCGGCGGATGCTCAGCGCCTGATGTAGCCCGATGTCGAGCAGGGCGCTCTCGTCGACCCCCCGCCGCGGCAGCCCGGCGCCGTCGCGCCAGCCGCGCAGGCGGCCGCGCAGGCCGGCGACGGTGCGGTCGCGGAGGAGCTGGCCGGCGCAGAGCGTGCCCTCGGCGGCGAGGACCCGCAGCGCCTGCCGTGGGCTCGACATCACGCCGTAGCGGTGCAGCATGTAGCCGCGGCTCCAGCCGCTGTGGCCGTACTTGAAACCGCTGGCGGCGCCGCTGCTGGCGGAGTAGGCGTGGACCGCGCGGGCGCCGGGAGCGAGCGCGCAGCGGGCGCCGGCGGCGCGCAGCCGCAGGGCCAGGTCGAGGTCCTCGTAGTAGAGGAAGATGCGCTCGTCGAAGCCGCCCACGGCGCGGAAGGCGTCGAGTCGGTAGAGCGCCGCGCCGCCGGTCGGGCCGAGCGGAGGGGCGGCTCCTTCCAGCGCCGACAGCGGCTCGCCGTGCAGGTGGTCGAAGCCCATCAGGGTGCAGTCGGCGATCACGCCGGCCGAGTCGATCAGCTCCGGCGCGGCCTCCTGCAGGAGGACTCCGGCGACCATCTCCGCGCCCCCGTCGGCCGCCTCCAGCATCGCCTCGACGAAGCGCGGCTCGCACTCGACGTCGTTGTTGAGCAGCAGGACCGGGTCTCCCGGTCGCGCCTCGATCGCCCGGTTGAGCGCCGGGCCGAAGCCCAGGTTCCGCTCCAGCTCGACCAGGCCGACCTCTCCGAAGCGCTCGCGCAGCAACTCCGGCGAGCCGTCGCTGGAGCCGTTGTCGGCGACGACGACCTCGATCGGCCGCGTCTGCTCGCGCAGGCTGAGCAGCGCCCGCTCCAGGCGCGCGAACCCGTTGAAGTGGGGGATGTAGACCGTCGGTCGCACTGTCGTCGCAAAGCCTCGCGGCCCCGGTAGGGTTGCAGCCTCGATGGAGGCCCTGAAGGGACTGATTCTCTCCGGCGGCGCGGGGACCCGCCTGCGGCCGATCACGCACACCTCGGCCAAGCAGCTCGTCCCGGTCGCCAACAAACCCGTGCTCTTCTACGGGATCGAGGCCCTGGTCGAGGCCGGCGTGAAGGAGATCGGGATCATCATCGCGCCGGAGACCGGCGAGGAGATCCGAGAGGCGGCCGGGGACGGGTCGCGGTTCGGCGCCGCCAAGATCACCTACATCGTCCAGGACAAGCCCGCCGGGCTCGCCCACGCGGTGCTGACCGCGGAGGAGTTCATCGGCGGCTCGCCCTTCGTCATGTACCTCGGCGACAATCTGCTCGCCGACGGCCTGCGCGGCCTGGTCGCGACCTTCCGCGAGTCCGAACCGGACGCGCTCATCCTCCTCACGCCGGTCTCCGACCCCAGCTCCTACGGCGTCGCCGAGCTCGACGGCGACAAGGTCGTCCGCCTGGTCGAGAAGCCGAAGGACCCGCCGTCGAACCTCGCCCTGGTCGGCGTCTACCTCTTCGGCCCGCCGATCTTCGAGGCGGCGCGCTCGCTGGAGCCCTCCTGGCGCGGCGAGTACGAGATCACCGAGGCGATCCAGAAGCTGATCGAGGACGGGCTGGAGGTCCAGTCCGAGGTGGTCAGCGGGTGGTGGAAGGACACCGGCCAGCTCGCCGACATGCTCGAGGCCAACCGGCTGGTGCTGGAGGAGATCGAGCCGCGGATCGAGGGCGAGGTCGACGAGTCCTCGCGGGTTGAGGGACGGGTCGTGATCGAGGCCGGCGCGAAGGTGTCCGGCTCGGTCGTGCGCGGGCCGGCGGTGATCGGCGCCGGCGCCCGGATCGAGGACGCCTACGTCGGCCCCTACACCTCGATCGGCGACGAGGTCGCCATCCGCCGCTCGGAAATCGAGCACTCGATCGTCCTCGCCGGCTCGCTCGTGCAGGACCTCGAGACGCGGATGGAGGCGAGCCTGCTCGGCCGCGAAGTCAAGCTCACGCGCAGCGAGGGGCGGCCGAGGACGCTGCAGATGCTGGTCGGCGACAAGTCGGAGATCAAGATCGTCTGATGGGCGGCTCGCGGTGAAGCTGCTCCTCACCGGGGCTGCCGGGATGCTGGGCCGCGACGTGATGCTCGCCGCCGACAACGCCGGCCACGAGGTCGTCGGCTTCGGCCACACCGAGCTCGACGTCACCGACGCCGACGCGGTCAGCACCAAGCTCGAGGCCGAGCGCCCGGCCGTCGTCATCGGCTGCGCCGCGTGGACCGACGTCGACGGCGCCGAGGACGCCGAGCCCGCCGCGACCAGGGTCAACGGCGAGGGCGCCGGCAACGTCGCCGCGGCCGCCGCCTCGGTCGACGCGTCGGTCGTCTACGTCTCCAGCGACTACGTCTTCGACGGCAGCAAGGCGGCGCCCTACGTCGAGACCGACCAGACGGCGCCGCTCTCGGCCTATGGGCGCAGCAAGCTCGCCGGCGAGGAGGCGACCCGCGCCGCCAACAAGCGCCACTTCGTCGTCCGCTCGGCCGGGCTGTTCGGCACCGGTGGGGCCAACTTCGTCGAGACGATGCTGCGGCTGGCCGCCGACCACGGCGAGGTCCTGGTCGTCCGCGACCAGGTCACCTCGCCGACCTACACCTGGCACCTCGCCTATGGCATCGTGCGCCTGATCGAGGGGGTCGAGTTCGGCATCCACCACATGGCAGCGGCCGGGGCTTGCTCCTGGTATGAGTTCGCGAGCGAGATCTTCGAGCAGGCGAAGGTCGAGTGCAAGGTGATGTCGGCGACGACCGAGATGCTCGGCCGCCCGGCGCCCCGCCCGGCCTTCTCGGCCCTCGCCAGCCAGCGCGAGCACGCGATCGAGTTGCCCTCCTGGCAGGACGGCCTCGGCGCCTACCTGGCGCAGCGCCGGGCCGAGACGGAGGCAACCGCGTGAAGATCCTCGTCACCGGCGCCGCCGGCTTCATCGGCTCGACCTACGTGCGCCTGATCGAGGGCGAGCACGAGGTACGGGTGCTCGACAAGCTCACCTACGCGGGTCGCCGCGAGAACCTGCCCGAGGGGGTCGAGCTCGTGGTCGGCGCGATCGAGGACCCGGCGGTCGTGCGGGAGGCGATGGAGGGCCGCGACGCGGTCGTCAACTTCGCCGCCGAGTCCCACGTCGACCGCTCGATCGAGGACCAGGACGCCTTCGCCCGCACCCACGTGATCGGCACCGGCACGCTGCTCGACGCGGCTCGCGAGCTCGGCGTCGGCCGCTACCTGCAGGTCTCCACCGACGAGGTCTACGGCTCGATCGAGTCGGGCTCCTTCACCGAGACCTCGCCGATCGATCCCTCCTCGCCCTACTCGGCGACCAAGGCCGCCGGCGACCTGCTCGTCTCCGCCCACGTCCACACCTACGGCATCGAGGCCTCGATCGTGCGCGGCTCCAACAACTACGGCCCGCGCCAGTACCCGGAGAAGTTGATTCCCCTGACGATCTTGAACGCGATCCACGGCGACTCGCTGCCGATCTACGGAGACGGAAGGCAGGTCCGCAACTGGCTCTACGTCGAGGACTTCTGCCGCGGCATCCACACCGTGCTGATGAAGGGCCGCGCCGGCGAGGCATACAACGTCGGCGGCCCCGACGAGTGCGAGAACATCGAGGTGGTCAGGCGGGTGATCGAGCTGACCGGGGCGGAGGAGTCGCAGATCGAGTACGTCAAGGACCGGCCCGGCCACGACCGCCGCTACTCGCTCTCCTCGGCGAAGCTGCGGGAGGAGCTCGGCTGGGAGGCGCAGGTCCACTTCGCCGAGGGGCTGGAGCGGACGGTGCGGTGGTACCGCGAGAACGAGGAGTGGTGGGCGCCGATCCGCTCCGGCGAGTACCGCGCCTATTACGAGAAGCAGTACGGCAAGGCGCTCGGCTGATGCCCCGCCGGCTGGGGACCAAGCTCGACGGCGTCGTCCTGCTCGAGCCGCAGGTCCACGGCGACGAGCGCGGCTTCATGGTCGAGACCTACAGCCGCGACGCCTGGGCGGAGCTCGGCGTCGGGGTCGAGTTCGTCCAGCACAACCACTCCCGCTCGGGCAAGGGAACGCTGCGCGGGATCCACTTCCAGACCGAGCCGGGCCAGGCCAAGCTGGTGCGCTGCCCCCGCGGCAGGGTCTTCGACGTCGCCGTCGACCTGCGCCGCGACTCGCCCACCTACGGGCAGTGGGAGGGCTACGAGCTCGACGACGAGCGCCACCGCCAGCTCTTCGTCCCGGCTGGCTTCGGCCACGGCTTCGCCGTGCTCAGCGACGTCGCCGACGTCGCCTACCAGCTCTCCAGCCTCTACGACCCCGCCACCGAGTCCGGCATCGCCTGGGATGACCCCGACATCGGCGTCGAGTGGCCGGTCGCCGAGCCGCTCTTGAGCGAGCGGGACAAGACCGCCCCCAGCCTCGCCGAGATGGCCGAGACCCTGCCGTTCTGACTCGCCGGCTGTCAACTCACCCGTTCTGTCACAGAACATACACAGAAGTGAAAAAAGAATGTGTCAATTGAAGGTTCTCGATTTCACCATGCGATTTCACTGCTAGCGTCGCCGGCAGGAGGGCGAAGGAGCACAGGTGTGCCTAGATGGCTGACACCCATCTGTCCGTTAACCAGCGGATCCGGTTCGAGTCCGGCGCCCTCCGCATAGGCTCGTCGAAAGCGGGTCGAGTCGGGGGCGGCCGTGGTAACCTCGAGGCACGGGTGTCAGCTGTCTGCGGGGTGGTTCCCCGCTTCGCCAGACTCGACCCGCTTCGGCGGGTCTTGTCGTTCTTGGAGCCCCGCACACGACTGTGCGCATGCAGAGCTACTGCGGCTTGGCGTTTCCGAGCGCGGTGATCGCGAGGCTGGTCGCCAGTTTCGCGCCGATGCCTACGTAGACGGCGGCGTTGACGAGGTGGTTGTGCTCGGGGGCGTCGAAGCGGCGGTAGAAGCGGCCCATGCCGCGGTGGAAGGCGACCTCCTGGCGCAGGGCGCGGCGGGCGCCGCTGGAGCCGCCCTTGACGTGCAGGGCCGTGCCGGCCGGCTCGTAGAACACCTTCCAGCCGGCGTCCCAGAAGCGGTGGCACCAGTCGAGGTCCTCCATGTAGAGCCAGTAGCCCTCGTCGAGCAGGCCGACCTCGCGCACCGCCTCGGTGCGGCAGAGCATGAAGGCGCCGTTGACAGCGTCGACCTCGCCTGGCTCGTCGTCGCCCAGGTGCGTCGCCCGGTACTGGCTGAGCGCCCCCCCGGCGCCGTCGTCGCGGCCGATCCCGGTGAAGTGGGCCAGTGCGCTCAGCGGCGTCGGGAAGGAGCGCTTGCAGGCGTGGTCGAGCTCGCCGCTCGCGGTCACCAGCTTGACCCCGACCATGCCGATGCGAGGCTCGGAGCGCAGCCGCGCCAGCGCCGCGTCGAGCGTCCCTGCGTGGACCTCGGTGTCGGGGTTGAGCAGCAGCACGGCGCCCGCCTCGACCTCGCGCAGCGCCAGGTTGTTGGCGGCGGAGAAGCCGATGTTGGCGCAGCGCACGAGCCGCACCGCCGGGAACTCGCGCTCGACCATCTCGGGGGTGGCGTCGAGGCTGCCGCTGTCGACCACGGTCACGCGCACGCCCCCGGCCGGCGGGTGCTCGGCGAGCGAGCGCAGGCAGCGGCGCAGCAGCCCCTCAGCGCCGTGGCTGACGATCGCGACCTCCAGCTCGACGGGGCCCGTCACCGCTCCCTCAGTGCGAGCCCTCGCCGCGGACGATCGCGGCGGGGGTGCGGAGCAGGATCGCCAGGTCGCCGGCGACCGAGATGTTGTCCATGTAGTCGCGCTCGATCGCCAGTCGCTCCTCGAAGGTGAGGTCGCCGCGGCCGTAGACCTGCATCGGCCCGGTCATGCCCGGCTTTACGCCCAGCCGCAGCCGCTGGCGCTCGTCGTAGAGGGCGACGACGGCCTCCTCCTCGGGCCGCGGGCCGACCAGTGACATGTCGCCGCGGACGACGTTGATGAACTGCGGCATCTCGTCGACGCTATGGCGGCGCAGGAGCTTGCCGACCCGCGTCACCCGCGGATCGTCAGCGAGCTTGAAGGCTGGCTCGTCGAGCTTCTCGAGGTCGACCAGTTCGCCCAGCTGCTCCTCGGCGCCCTGGACCATCGTGCGGAACTTCAGCACCGTGAAGGGCACGCCGTCCTTGCCCGCGCGCCGCTGGCGGAAGAGGACGGGGCGGCCGGAGTCGACCAGGATCAGCAGCGAGGCGACCGCGAGCAGCGGCGAGAGCAGGACCAGCATCGTCGCGGCGATCGCCACGTCCATCGCCCGCTTCAGCGCGACCGTCGAGCGCGGCGGGTCGGAGAAGCGGAAGTCGAGCACCGGCAGCTCGGCCAGCCGGTTCAGCTCGATCCCGGGGCCGAGCAGGCCGTAGTGCTCGGGCAGCCAGGTGAGCGACAGGCCCGCCGCCTTGCATTCCTCGATCAGCCGCTCGGCCGCCGGCTCGCTCATCTCCTGCTCGGTGACGATCACCCGCTCGACCTGGGCCTCCCGTGCCACCCTGCCGAGCTCGGCGATCGAGCCCAGCCGCGGCAGCCCCTCGAAGCCGGGCGCCGCTTCGCTCTCGCTCAGCGGCGCCAGGTAGCCGGCTAGGTGCAGGCGGGTCTCCGGATGGGTCGCCACCCGGCGGGCGACGATCGCGACCGCGGACGGCGGTCCGACGACGAGGCCGACCGCGGCGCCCGCCAGGCGGTGCCAGAGGAAGCGCAGCACCACGCGCGAGCAGAAGCTGCCGATCAGGGCGCCGACGCCGACCGCGATCGCGCTGGACGCGGCCAGCGGGCCGACCGGGCTGAGGGCCAGCAGGCCATCGAGTGCCAGCGTGCCCAGCGCCGCAGCCGAGACGAGGCCGGAGAGCTCGTCGAGGGTGCTGTGGCGGATTCGGCGGTGGTCGTTGTCGTAGAGGCCGTGCAGCTTCAGCACGAGGACCCAGACGGGGCTGAACATGACCGCCCAGAAGAGGGTGCCGATGTCGGTTGCCGGGCTCGCCGCGGTGACGACGCAGAGCGTCGCCACCAGCGTCAGCCAGTCTCCGGTCGCGAGCGAGCGGCGCATCAGCGAGCCGCGTCGCCGCGCCCCTTCGGCGCCGCTCAGGCCGAGCCGGTTGGCCGCTTCGGTGCGGCCCGGCGGCGACGGCTCCGGCGCCCGGAGCGGCGCCTGGGCCGGCTCCCTGTGGGCGGCGGTCTTCTGCGCGTCTCGGCTCATCTCGCTCACCTCACCCGCATTCCCAACCCGCCCGCAGGCACTGGAGTCGCGGATTCAGTTCCCTCGCCTTGGCCAGGTCGGCCTGCGCCGCTCCTTCTTCGCCGGCCTCGTGCTCGACCCTCGAACGCAGGTAGTAGAGCTCCCAGTTGCGGTCCTCGCGCGAGATCGCCTGGGTGAGCCGTTCGCGAGCGGTGGGGTAGTCGCGCTGCAGCTCCGCCAGCAGGCCCAGCTGCACATATGGCGAGGCGGCGAAGGGCTCGATCGAGCGCGCCGTGTCGGCGTGGTCGACGGCGGAGGAGAAGTTGCCGACGTCGGCGGCGCTGCGGCTGGATTCGATCTCGCGTTCGACCAGCAGCGGGCCGATCAGCGCGATCGCCGCGATCCAGGCGACTGCGAGGCCGGCCACGGTGAGGCCGAAGCGGCGCTCGCCGTTGCCAGCCGGGTCGTCCGCACGGGCGCGGGCCAGCTGGGCGCAGCGCGCCGCCACCAGGATCGCGGCGGCACCGAAGAAGACGGCGCCGAATGCGGCGATTTCCCAGAACCAGTCGATCCCGGCGCCGATCGCGAAGGCCAGCGTCGCGCCGAACAGCGCCGCGTAGCGGTCGCGCTGTGGGTGCACCGCCGCCCGCCAGGCCTGGAAGCCCGTCCACACCAGCCCTCCGACCAGGGCGATGACGATCAGCCCGCCGACGATCCCGAGCTCGGCGAAGGCCTCGAGGTAGAGCGAGTGGGCGTCGATCACCGGCTGTTCGATCCGGCGGTGCTGGTCCCAGGCGAACTGGTAGGTGCCGGCGCCGATCCCGGCGAGCGGCTTTTCCTCGAAGGCGTCGATCGCGACGCGGAAGAATTCGTTGCGGCCGGCGCCGTTGAGCTCGGAGAAGTGCTGTTCGGGCTTGAACGGGAACTGGACGTCGGGGCTGTTGAACTGGTGCCAGGCGCGGCCGCCGACGGCGATCGCCGCGCCGATCGCGAGTATCCCGAGAGTCGCGGCGATGCCCGTCAGCACGCGGCGGTTGCGCGAGAGCTCGACCGCGCGCCCGGTGACCCGGCCGCCGCGGCGCTCGGCCCAGCGCAGGGCGGCGAAGAGGGCGACGGCGAGGGCGATCCCGGCGAGCAGGATCAGCAGGACGGTGACGCCCTGGTGGACGGACGTCTGCGTGTCGATGTTGTCGGCGAGGCTGCGCCTCGCCTGCAGCGCCAGCACCGCCGGCAGCGCGCCGACCACGCCGATGCCCAGCGTCGCCAGCATCCAGAGGCGGTCGCGCGAGAGCGCGATCGCGCAGCCGGCCGCGATCACCAGCGCCAGCAGCCCGCCGCGCGAGTAGGTGACGTAGAGGGCGAGCAGCACCGCCGGCATGACCGCCACCGAGAGCCAGCGCAGACCGTTCCAGGCCGCCCGCCGGCTGGTCCAGAGCAGCAGCGCGACGCCGATCCCGAACATCGCCCCGTTGGCGTTCCAGTAGCCGAGCGGGTAGCGCAGCCGCGGGCCGCTGCCGAGCGACTCGGCGACGTGGAGGACGTGGGGGAGGAGGCGGCTGGCGAGCCCGAGCAGGGCGACGAACGCGATAGAAATTGCCAGCCCTTCGGCGAAACGTTGCCTCCGTTCGTCGGTTTGCACGATCAGGAATGCGGCAAGGAAGAAGCCGAGGTAGACGAGGTTGCGGTCGGCCTCGATCACGCTCAGCTCGACGGACCCCGACCAGAAGGACGAGAGTGCGGACCACAGCGCCAGACCCCCGATCGTGCCCACCGCCCAGTAGAAGGGCCGCCCGAGCGTGGCCCGCCCGCCGGCGCCGAGGACCAGCAGGACGACCACCACCAGCCAGACCGCGAGGCCGGCGACGTGGCGTGCCGTCACTTCGAAGCCCCCGCCGCCGAGCGCCAATCCGACGATCAGCGCGACCGGCGCGAGTAGCGCCGCCCATTGCTCTAACCTTGCGGCCGATGATCGGGATGCGCCGCCTCTCGGCCCGCCTTCGGGGCCGCCATATGCTCGTTGCGTCAGTGCTGGCTCTGCTCTCACTGGCTTGTCTTCCGGTTCTCGCTCAGGCCGACTCGAGTGAAGTCCAGTACAACCCTGCCGTGCCTACCGCCACGCACGGAAGCGGCGGCTCGCCGAGCGGCGGTTCGGCCGCGCACAAGTCCAATGCGGGCGGCGGCAACACCACGTCTGGGGGTTCTGGGAATTCGGGTTCATCCAATCCGGGTCCTTCGCAGGGAGGCGAATCTAAGGCGACGCCCGGCGGCGGCGCCAAGAACGGCAACAGCGGCACGCCGCAGGGTAGCCCAGACAAGGGGCAGGGCCACAAGCAGCAGGCGAGTGCAAAGCAGCCCCCCCCCAAGCAGGTCGCGAGCAAGGAAAGCGAAGGCGGCGGTTCCTCGCCGTTGGTTCCGATCCTGATCGCGATCGCGGTCCTCGCCGCGATCTCGGTCGGCGTCGTGGTGATGCGCCGCCGTCGGGCCGGCTCGGCCGGGCAGATGTCGCCCGAGGCCAGCTAGCCCGTACCGACAAGGAGGGATGTCGATGAACTTGAAGCTCCGTGCCCTGATATCTGCGCTTGCGCTCGCCGTCCTCGGCTCGGCCGCCTTCGCCTCCACCGCGGCGGCTCTGCCAACCGGCTTCTGGGGCGTGGTGCCGCAGGCTACGCCGACGCCCGAACAGTTCCAGCGGCTGAAGCGCGGCGGGGTCGAAAGCATCCGCATCCCGATCGCCTGGAACGCCGTGCAGCCGGTCCGGGGAGCCGCACCCATCTGGTCCGGCGTCGACGCCGAGGTGAGGGGCGCTTCGGCCGCCGGGCTCAACGTCCTCCCCTTCCTCAACGGCGCGCCCAGCTGGGCGGTGCCGGTCGACCCCCGCTACAAGAGCCCGAAGACGCTCCCGGTCACCACCGCGAGCCAGGTCGCAGGCTGGAAGAGCTTCGTCACCCAGGCCGTCCAGCGCTACGGGCCTACCGGGACCTTCTGGGCGGAAAACCCGACCGTTCCGCCGCACCCGATCCGGACCTGGCAGATCTGGAACGAGGAGAACTTCGAGTACTTCGTCGCCAGGCCGAACCCGGCCCAGTACGGCAAGCTGGTGAAGCTCTCCTCGAGCGCGATCAGGGCTGTCGACCCCGGCGCGAAGGTCATCCTCGGCGGCATGTTCGCGCAGCCGCGCGAGGCCCAGTTCAAGCGCCGCCCGCCGCTCGCCTACTTCGCCACCGACTTCCTCGATCAGATGTATGCCGACACGCCCGGGGTCAAGTCGGCCTTTCAGGGAGTGGCGCTGCACCCCTACACGAGCACCTACGCCCGCCTCACCCCCGACATCGAAGAATTCCGCGCCGTGCTGACGGCCAACCACGATGCCGCCAAGGGCCTCTGGATCACCGAGCTCGGCTGGAGCTCGCAGCACCCGACGGCCGGCAACTCGTTCGCCAAAGGGCCTGGCGGCCAGGCCCAGCAGCTGAAGGGCGCCTTCAACCTGCTGCGCGCCAAGCAGAGCAAGTGGCATCTCGGCGGCGTCTACTGGTTCTCGGTCGACGACGAGAAGGGCGTCTGCAACTTCTGCGACGGCTCGGGCCTCTTCGGCCAGGGCTTTGTGCCGAAGCCGGCCTGGTACGCCTACACGCACTTCACCGGCGGCAAGCCCTAGCCCGACGCGTAAGATCGGTGGGTTGGCCTCCACCGCGAAGAAGAGGGCGGGATCCGACCCGCTGACGCCGTTCAGCGCGCCCGTGCGCGAGTGGTTCGAGCGCTCCTTCGAGGCGCCGACGCCGGCCCAGGCTGGCGGTTGGAGCGCGATCTCCGGCGGCGACAACGCCCTGATCTGCGCCCCCACCGGGTCGGGCAAGACCCTCGCCGCCTTCCTCTGGGGGATCGACCGCCTGGCGCGGATGTCAGAGCTGGGTCAGGGCGTGAAGATCGTCTACATCTCGCCGCTGAAGGCGCTCTCCTACGACATCGAGCGCAACCTGCGGGCGCCGCTGCGCGGGATCGGCGCGGACATATCGGTCGGCCTGCGGACCGGGGACACGAGTCAGAAAGAGCGCCAGGCGATGCGCCGCACGCCGCCCGACATCCTCATCACCACCCCGGAGTCGCTCTACCTGATGCTCTCCTCACAGGCGCGCGAGATCCTCACCGGGGTCGAGGCGGTGATCGTGGACGAGATACACGCGGTGGCCCAGTCCAAGCGGGGCTCGCACCTAGCGCTGACCCTGGAGCGGCTCGATCATTTGGTCGGCGCTTCCTCAATCCAACGAATAGGGCTCAGCGCTACGCAGCGGCCGTTGGAGCGGATAGCTCAGTTCCTCGTCGGTCCTGGGAGAGCTTGCGAGATCGTGGATGCGGGGGTTGCGAAGGAGCTCGACCTGGAGATTGTCGTGCCGGTTGAGGACATGACCGAGCCGGGAGCTGCCGCCTACCCGAACGCCGACGGAAACCCGACCGACGGCGAGCCCCTGGCCCACGTCCGCTCGATCTGGCCCGCGATTTACCCCGAGCTCTTGAAGCTCGTAAAAGAACACAACTCGACCATCATCTTCGTCAACGCCCGCAGAGCGGCGGAGCGGCTGGCGAAGCGCCTAAACGAGCTCGCAGCAGAGCAGCCCATGGAGGAGCTGCCCGCTACGGAGCATGCTGGGCACGATGCTCCCACCGAGACTCCGCCGGAGATCGCGAGGGCGCACCACGGATCGCTGTCCCACGAGGAGCGGACGGTGGTCGAGGAGATGCTCAAGTCGGGGCAGCTGCCGTGTCTGGTGGCGACCTCCTCGCTGGAGCTCGGAATCGACATGGGCGCCGTCGACCTCGTCATCCAGGTCGAGTCGCCGAAGTCGGTGAGCCGCGGCCTGCAGCGGGTCGGCCGCGCCGGCCACTCGCTGGGCGAGGTCTCGCGCGGGCGCATCTTCCCCAAGTTCCGCGCCGACCTGCTCGAGTGCGCCGTCGTCGCCCGGCGGATGCGCGAAGGGGCGATCGAGGAGACGGTCGTGCCGCAGAACCCACTCGACGTCCTCGCCCAGCACCTCGTCTCGATGGCGGCGCTGGACGAGTGGGAGATCGACGAGGTCGAGCGCCTCGTTACCGCCGCCGCGCCCTTCGCCGAGCTCTCGCGCGAGCAGCTCGAGAACGTGCTCGACATGCTCGACGGCCGCTATCCCTCCGACCGCTTCGCCGAGCTGCGGCCGCGGATCGTCTGGGACCGTACGCGGGGGACGATGCACGGCCGCAAAGGCGCCCGCCAGCTGGTCGTCACCAACGCCGGCACGATTCCCGACCGCGGCCTCTACGGCGTCCACATGCCCGACGGGCGCCGGGTCGGCGAGCTCGACGAGGAGATGGTCTACGAGGCGCGCCCCGGGCAGACCTTCCTGCTCGGCGCGACCACCTGGCGGATCGAGGAGATCACCCGCGACCGGGTGATCGTCACGCCGGCTCCCGGCCTGCCCGGCGCGGTCCCGTTCTGGAAGGGCGACGGGATCGGCCGCCCGGCCGAGCTGGGCCGTGCGATCGGCGCCTTCTCGCGCGAGGCGGTCTCGCGCGACCCCAAGGAGCTGGCGGGCGAATACGACCTCGACCGCCGCGCGGCCGAGAACCTGGTCGCCTACCTGCGCGAGCAGCAGGCCGCCACCCGCGTCGTCCCCTCCGACGAGACGATCGTGGTCGAGCGCTTCCGCGACGAGATCGGCGACTGGCGGCTCTGCGTCCTCTCGCCCTTCGGCGGCCGCGTCCACTCGGCCTGGGGCCTGGCCCTGGGCCAGAAGATCCGCGAGGAGCACCAGCTCGAGGCCGATGCGATCTGGTCCGACGACGGCATCGTCATCCACCTGCCCGACGCCGACGAGCCGCCATCCGCCGACCTGATCATGGTCGAGCCCGACGAGCTCGAGGATCTGGTCGTGCGCGAGCTCTCCGGCTCGGCGCTCTTCGGCGCCCGCTTCCGCGAGAACGCCTCGCGCTCGCTGCTGATCCCGCGTGCCTACCCGGGCAAGCGCACGCCCCTCTGGCAGCAGCGCCTCAAGTCGCAGAGCCTGCTCGAGGTCGCCCGCGACTTCCCCCGCTTTCCGGTGATCCTCGAGACCTACCGCGAGTGCCTGCGCGACGTGCTCGACATCCCCTCGCTGCGCCAGATCCTCACCGACCTGCACTCGCGCAAGCTCGGCCTGGTCGAGGTCGAGACGCCGACCGCCTCGCCCTTCGCCTCCTCGCTGCTCTTCGACTACGTCGCCACCTACATGTACGAGGGGGACACGCCGAATGCCGAGCGTCGCGCCGCCGCCCTCTCCCTCGACCGCGATCTGTTGCGCGAGCTGCTCGGCCAGGAGGAGCTGCGCGAGCTGATCGACCCCGAGGCGCTGGTCGAGGTCGAGGCGCAGCTGCAGCACCGCACCGAGGCGGGTCGCGCCGGCGACCGCGACGCGCTGCAGCAGCTGCTGCGCAACCTCGGCGACCTGACCGCGGAGGAGTGTGCGGAGCGCGTTACGGAGGGCTACTCGGCCGCCTCGATGCTGGAGAAGCTCCTCGCCGAGCGTCGCGTTGCACTCATCCGCGTCGGCGGCGAGGAGCGCTACATCGCCGGTGAGGACGCCGGCCTCTACCGCGACGCGCTCGGCGTGCCACCGCCCCCCGGGTTGCCCGAGACCTTTCTCGAAGACCATCCGGACGCGATGCGCGCCCTGGTGCGCCGCTACTCCCGCACCCACGGGCCCTTCCCGACCGTCCAGCTCGCCGACCGCTACGGCGTCGATCCGGCGCCGGCGCTGCGCGAGCTCGAGCGCGAAGGGGCGATGATCCGCGGCGAGCTGCTGCCCGGAGGGAGCGAGCGCGAGTGGTGCGACTCCGACGTGCTGCGCCGCGTCCGGCGCGCCAGCCTCGCCCACCTGCGTCGCGAAGTCGAGCCGGCGGCGCGCGACCGCTTCGCCCGCTTCCTGCCGAGCTGGCAGAACGTCGATTCCCACCGCGCCGCCGGTGCCGGCCCCGACCGGCTGCGCGACGCGCTGGTGCCGCTGCAGGGAGTCGCCCTGACGCCCAAGGTTTGGGAGGGGGACGTGCTGCCGCGCCGCCTCGGCGCCTACTCGCCGGCCTGGCTCGACGAGCTCTGCACCAGCGGCGAGCTGGTCTGGGTCGGTGCCGGCTCGCGCGGGCGCAGCGACGGCCGCGTCGCCCTCTACTTCCGCGACGACGTCCGCCTCGCCGGCCCGCCGCCGGCCAACGCCAAGCTCGAGGTGCCGGGCGGGGAGGCCCAGGAGGCGATTCGCGAGCGCCTTGCCGCCGGGCCCTCCTTCTGGCTCGACCTGCTCGCGGATCTCGACCTCCCGGCCGAGGAGCTGCACAACGCCCTCTGGGACCTGGCCTGGTCGGGGGCGGTGACCAACGACGCCTTCGCGCCGCTGCGGGCACCCCGGCTGCGCGCCGTGCCCGCGCACGAGCGCCAGGGGCGGCGCTTCGCCCGCCGCCGCTCCGGGGCCGGCGCCGCGGTGCAGGGCCGCTGGTCGCTGACCGCGCCTCTCTTCGCCGACGCCCCCGGGCCCGGCGCCCGCCTCCGCGCCCAGGCCGAGCTGATGCTCGAGCGCTCCGGCATCGTCACCCGCGAGACCGCCCTCGCCGAGGGGGTTCCCGGCGGCTTCTCCACCCTCTACGCCGAGCTCGGCAACCTCGAGCTGCTCGGCACCGCCCGCCGCGGCTACTTCGTCGAGGGGCTCGGGGGAGCCCAGTTCGCCCTGCCCGGCGCGGTCGAGCGGCTGCGCTCGCTGCCCGAGCCGAAGGGCGAGTTCCAGATCCTCGCCGCGACCGACCCGGCGAATCCCTACGGCGCCGCCCTGCCCTGGCCGAAGCCGCCGTCGGGGCGCCGCCCCGCGCGCGCCCCCGGCGCCCACGTCCTCCTGCGCGATGGCGAGCCGCTGCTCTATGTCGAGCGCGGCGGCCGCAGCATCCTCCGCCTGACCGACCTCGACGAGGCGAGCCTGGCCGAGGCCGCGGGGGCGCTGGCGGAGGCCGTCACCGCCCGGCGCCTGGCGAAGCTCGGAGTCGAGAAGGTCGACGGCGAGCCGGTTCTCGGCTCCGGCCACGAGGAGGCCCTGCTCAGCGCCGGCTTCAGCCGCGGCCCGCGCAAATTGACCGCCGCCGGCTAGCGCTGGCCCCTATGTACAAGCCGGTGCCCACCGAGGTGCCATACGGATGAATTGGGTGAAACTACCGACCTAAAGCTCAAGGACTACGCATGCCCGGTCGATGCGCGGCCATGCTCAAAAGCCGATACACATCCGCGTTCTCCAGGAAGCAGCTCACCTCGATCTTCGCTCTGGCCGGCTTCGCGACGGTTGCCGCTCTGTCTCCGGCCGCCGCCCTCGCGGCCCCGGAAGAACCGCCGGCGGAACCCGCGCCGCCCCAGCTCGTCTTCGAACCGGGCAGCTACGACTTCGGCCTGCAGCAGGTCAATTCCGGCTCCGATCAGGCGAATCTCCAGCTGCGCAACGTCGGCTCCGAACCCGCCCAGGTCAACTCGCTCGAACTCACCGGCCCCGGCACCGAAGCCTTCTGGTTCAACAGCAGCTGCTTCGGGGCGAACCTCCAGCCGAACGAAACCTGCTCGGTGCAGATGAACTTCAGCCCGCACGAGATGAGGGAATACGCAGCCCAGCTGCGGGCTGACTCGGGCTCGTACTCGTTCACCGCCAACCTGACCGGCGAAGGCGGACGGGCGATCTTCGAACCCGCCTTCAACCCGACCGACTTCGGCGTCGCCGCGGTCGGATCCGCGGGCACGACCCGCGAGATCACGCTCTCCAACACCGGCAACCTGCCGGGCGGCGTCTTCATCGCCGTGATCGCCGGCGGCGCGGTCGGCAGCTTCCAGCTGCTCGACGAGAACTGCACGGGCCATCCGCTGACCCCGAGGGCGACCTGCACCCTGCAGGTGCGCTTCCGGCCGCTCAGCGAAGGGGTCAAGACGGCGACGCTCGGGCTCTTCGGCGAACAGGAAGGCGGCACCCAGGTGATCCTCACCGGTGTCGGCACGACGCCGGAGCCCGCGCCGGCGTCGACGGTCTCGACCCCCGCGGCGGCCGCCGACGTCGTGGCCTCATCCACCGCGCGCCATCGCCATAAGTCGCGCCCTCCGGGGCAGCGGGTCCGCCGCCGCCACCGCCGCGCCGCGGTCCACGAGAGCCGCCTCGTCGACCGCCCCCACTAGCGCCGAGCTGCCGATCGTCCCCTCCGCAGGGCGGTCGGCGGCCCCTCGCCCGGCCCGGTGGGCCAAGGGACGATAATCCCGGTATGGCGGATCCGGAGGAGAGCCTCAGCCCGGTCGAGCTGCTGCGCAGCGTGCCGCTCTTCGCCGACCTCGAGCAGGGAGAGCTGGAGCGCTTCTCGCGCGTCGCCGTGCCACGTTCCTTCCCCGCCGTGACCAGGGTCTTCCACGAGGGCGACCACTCCGACGCCTGCTACATCGTCCGCACAGGCAACTTCCGGGTCACCCGCGAGCACTCCGACGGACGCGCGATCACGCTCGCCACGCTCGGGCCCGGCGACATCTTCGGCGAGCTGGCGATGCTCGACGGCGAGGTGCGCTCGGCCAGCGTCGAGGCGCTCAGCGACGGCGAGCTTCTCGCCCTGCCGGCGGGAGAGGTGCGGGGGCTGTTGGCCCGACATCCCGAGATCACGGTCAAGCTCATCGCCGCCCTGGTGCGGCGACTGCGCGCCGCCAACGAGCGGATCTCGCGCCAGTCCTTCCAGACCGTCCCCAGCCGGGTCGCCGGCGTCCTCTCCCAGCTCGTCGCCGAAGAGGGCTCGCACGACGGCGAGGCGGGCGAGGTGACGATTCGCATGAACCAGGCGGATCTCGCCCAGCTCGCCGGCACCTCGCGCGAGAGCGTCAGCCGCTTCCTCGCCGACCTCGAGCGGGCCGGCGTCGTCCGCCCCGGCCGCGGCAGGGTGACCGTGCTCGCTCCCGCGAAGCTCCGCAACTACATCTTCTAGATGTCCCCCGGGCGCGCGTCGCTGACGTGACCGATTTCGCCGCCATGCGCACCCGCATGGTCGAGCGCCAGCTGCGCCGCCGCGGCATCGCCGACGAGCGCGTCCTGGCCGCGATGGGAGAGGTGCCGCGGGAGGCCTTCGTGCCCGAGCGCGTTCGCGATCGGGCCTACGCCGACTCGGCGCTGCCGATCGGCGAGCAGCAGACCATCTCCCAGCCCTGGATCGTCGCCGCGATCTGCCAAGCGCTCGAGCTCGGGGGGGACGAGCGGGTGCTCGACGTGGGCAGCGGGTCCGGCTACTCCTCCGCGGTCCTCTCGCGCTTGGCGGCCGAGGTGATCGGGATCGAGCGACACGCCTCGCTGGTCGCGGAGGCGCGCACCGTGCTCGAGCGGCTCGGCGTCGGCAACGTCGAGCTCCTCGTCGGCGACGGCAGCCTCGGGCTCCCCGACCAGGCGCCGTTCGAGGCGATCGCCGTCCACGCCACCGCGCCGGCCGCGCCGCAGACCCTGCTCGGCCAGCTCGCCGAGGGCGGTCGCCTGGTCGTGCCGATCGCCGCCGACGGCGTCGACGTGCTGACGGCCTTCCGCCGCCGGGGAGGCGAGCTGGACGAGGTCGCGATCGGCCCCTGCCGCTTCGTCCCGCTGATCGGCGAGGAGGGCTACGGGCCGGGTTAGTGCCGGCCGCGCTTGCGGAGCACGTCGCCGCCGCCCTTGCCGAGCAGCGAGTCGCCGTTGCCGCCGGTCAGCACGTCGGGCCCGGGCGTTCCCTCGATCGACTCGACGTTGGGCAGGATGTGGCCGGGCGTGCAGGGGCTGCCGGCGCGGGTGACCTCGCCGCCGATTTCGGCGTTGACGCCGGGGGTGAAGCGGAAGAAGTTGGCGTCGTCTTCGCCGGGGCCGCCGTCGAAGAGGTCGCCGTCGCAGGGGTCGCCGCCGACCAGCACGTCGTCTCCCGGGCCGCCGATCAGCGTACTTTTGCCGCTGTTGTAGGGGACCGGCTGGTCGGTTCGGGCGCCGATCAGCGCGTCGTCGCCGGGGCCTCCTTCGAGGATGTCGGGTTCGGAGTCGTCGCCGGCCTCGATCACGTCGCCGCCGGGCCCGCCGTGCAGCTGGTCGGCTCCGGTGCCGCCTTCGATCCGCACTTCGACCTCCTGCGGCACGCTTTCGTCGACGGTGACCGAGTCGTTGCCGGCGCCGGCGTCGATCAGGATCGTCTGCACGTCTGCCGCGCAGACGGCGTTGCCGCCGCTCGCTTCGCAGCCCTCGACGTTGGCGGCGGGGAACGGGTTGCCGGCGTCGGTGACGACATAGCTGCCGCCCTGGAGGGAGATCGAGATCGAGTCGTCGTCGGCCGTCCCGCGCACGCTCAGCGAGCCGCTGCGGTCGAGGCTGTGGACGCGGGAGACCTGCGGTCCCGGGCCCAACGGTTTGGGCGCTTCGCAGCCTTCGTCCATGGGGCCGCCGCTGCAGCTCGCGCCGTCGAGGCCGCCGAGCAGCTGGTCGTCCCCGCCGCCGCCCTGCAGCGTGTCGAAGCCGGGCCCGCCGTCGAGCCGGTTGGGACCGCCGTCGCCGACGATCGTGTCGTTGTAGGCGGAGCCGACGACGTCCTCGGTTTCGGGGCCGATCGTGTCGCGGCCGTCGCCGTGGGCGGTGCCGGCGGCGAGGTCGACCGTGACCGCGGTCGAGGCGGTGGAGAAGGAGGCGATGTCGCGTTCTCCGGGACCGCCTTCGAGCGTGTCGAAGCCGATGTCGCCGCGCATCACGTCTTCGTTCCCAGCGCCGCCGTTGAGGTCGTCGCGGCCGTGGCTGCCGAGCAGGGTGTCGGTGCCGCCTTCGCCGTTCAGCGTGTCGTCGCCGAGCCCGCCGTCGACCATATCGTTGCCTTCGCCTCCGTCCAGCGTGTCGTTGCCGCGGTCGCCGTAGATGCGGTCGTCGCCGCCTTCGCCGTTCACTTCCTGGTCGCTCGCCTTGCCCGCGTAGAGGACGTCGTTGCCTTCGCCGCCGAAGAGGGCGTCGGGGCCGCGGCCGCCGTCGAGGACGTCGGCTTCGTCGCCGCCCTGCTCGGTGTCCGGCCCTTTTTCGCCCTGGAGTTCGTCTTCGCCGCCACCCCCGACAAGGGTGTCGCCGCCGGTTTCGCCGAACAGCTTGTCGTTGCCTTCTTCGCCGTAGAGGGAGTCGTTTCCATGCCCGCCGCGGATCGTGTCGTTGCCCGGCCCGCCGCAGATCGTGTCGTTGCCGTTCGGCCCGCCGACGATCGTGTCGTCGCCCCCGCCGCCGTAGATCACGTCGCTGGCGGCTTTGCCGACGATCGTGTCGTTGCCGGGCGTGCCGACGATCGTCGCGTGCTTGCCGGCACAGGTCGCGGCGGACGCCTGGCTCCAGGCCGGCATGAGCAGGAGCAGCAGGCAGCCGGCCAGGAGGCCGGCGAGGCGCGTGTTGCGGCGGGGCGAATGCATGGCTCGCCCTATGCATCGGCGCCAGCCGGTGGACCTTCAATCCCGGTCCAACACTTGTCCAGGCCGTGGAAAGGCCGCAAGCCCCCCACCGGGGCGGTCCGGTCGGATACCCTGGCGCCGCCATGCGCGGCGGAACCTACGTGCTCAACTTCTACTCGACCGTCTTCGTCGACCAGCTCAAGCGCGGTCGCAAGACCGCGACGATCCGTCTCGGCGACAAGACGCCCAAGTACGAGCGCGGCCAGGTCGTCTGGATCACGGTCGGCTTCCGCCACAGCCCGCGGGAGAAGATCTTCGCCGCGGTGATCGACGACGTCGAGGTGAAGCAGGTCGGCGAGCTCTCGCCGCGCGACATCCAGCACGACAACCCCGAGTTCCGCCGGCTCGAGGACGAGGTCAAGTTCCTCGAGCAGATCTACGGCCGCACGATCGGCCCCGACGACGTCGTCACCGTGATCCGCTTCTCGCAGATCACCGAGTCGCCCGGCGGTCACTTCGGCAATGGTGAGACCCCGCGACAGAACTGATCGCCCCTCCAGTCCGTATCCCCTTCCGTGGCTGACTACTCCTTCCTCACGACCTGGCTGCTCGAATCGCCCCGCGAGCCCGTCTGGGAGGCGATCTACGACCAGGCCAGCTGGCCGCGGTGGTGGCGCGGGGTGGAGGAGGCGGAGGAGATCCGCCCGGGGGAGGACGGCGGCGTCGGCTCGGTCTCGCGCCTGGTCTGGAAGAGCCTCCTGCCCTACCGGGTCGAGTTCGAGGTGACGACCACCCGGGTCGAGCATCCCCACCTGCTCGAGGCCGACGCGGTCGGCGAGCTGACCGGCGTCGGTCGCTGGCGCCTCTACGAGCACGGCGGCGCCACCGCGGTGCTCTACGAGTGGAACGTGGCGACGAGCAAGTCCTGGATGAACCTGGTGGCGCCGATCGCCCGCCCGGCCTTCGAGTGGAACCACGACTGGGTGATGGCCCGCGGCGGCGAGGGCATCGCCAAGTTGCTCGGTTGCCGCCTCCTGGCCAACGGCTGAGCGCCGTCCGCTATCTTTCCCTCGTTGGCACTCTCCACCTGCGAGTGCCAAACCCAGTTCTGAACTTCTGAACCCACAACGGAGGTATACGGATGAAGCTGAAGCCCCTCGGGGACCGGCTGATCGTCAAGCCGATCGAGGAGGAGGAGACGACCGCGAGCGGCATCGTCCTTCCCGACACGGCCAAGGAGAAGCCGCAGAAGGGCAAGGTCGTCGCCGTCGGCGACGGCGCGATTCAGGAGGACGGCACTCGCCGCCCGCTCGACGTGAGCGCCGGCGACGAGGTCCTCTACTCCAAATACGGCGGCACCGAGGTCACCGTCGAGGGGGACGACGTGCTCGTGTTGCGCGAGTCGGACGTCCTCGCCAAGCTCGGCTGACCCGCCCCAGGACTTAGAGAACAAGGAGGACTGAAACCAGATGGCTCACAAGGAGCTGAAGTACAAGGAGGAGGCACGGGGGGCGCTGCAGGCCGGCGTCGACGCCGTCGCCGACGCGGTCAAGGTGACGCTCGGGCCGAAGGGCCGCTACGTCGTGCTCGACAAAAAGTTCGGCGCGCCGACGATCACCAACGACGGCGTCACCATCGCCCGTGAGATCGAGGTCGAGGACGTCTTCGAGAACCAGGGCGCCCAGCTCGTCCGCGAGGTCGCCACGGCGACCAACGACGTCGCCGGCGACGGCACCACGACGGCGACGCTGCTGGCACAGATCATCGTCCGCCAGGGCCTCAAGAACGTCGCCGCCGGCGCCAACCCGCTCGCGCTGCGGCGCGGGATCGAGAAGGCGGTCGACGAGGTGGTCGAGAACCTGCGCGAGAAGCAGTCGAAAGAGGTCGCCGGCAAGGAGCAGATCGCCCGCGTCGCGGCCATCTCCGCCGCCGACGACGAGATCGGCAACGTGATCGCCGACGCGATCGAGAAAGTCGGCAAGGACGGCGTCGTCAACGTCGAGGAGGGCCAGACCTTCGGCATGGAGCTGGAGTTCACCGAGGGGATGCAGTTCGACAAGGGCTACATCTCCCCGTACATGGTCACCGACCAGGACCGCATGGAGGCGGTGCTGGAGGACCCCTACATCCTCATCGCCAACCAGAAAATCGGCTCCGTGCGGGACATCCTGCCGGTGCTCGAGCAGGTGATGCAGGGCGGCAAGCCGCTGCTGATCGTCGCCGAGGACGTCGAGGGCGAGTGCCTCGCGACCCTGGTCGTCAACAAGCTGCGCGGCACCTTCACCGGCGTCGCGGTCAAAGCGCCGGGCTTCGGCGACCGCCGCAAGCGGATGCTGGAGGACATCGGCATCCTCACCGGCGGTGAGGTGATCACCGAGGAGATGGGGCTCAAACTGGAGAACACCCAGGTCTCCCAGCTCGGCAAGGCCCGCCGCGTCGTCGTCTCCAAGGACACGACGACGATCATCGACGGCGCCGGCGACGCCGAGGACATCAAAGGCCGGATCAACCAGATCAAGCAGGAGATCGAGAACACCGACTCCGACTTCGATCGCGAGAAGCTCCAGGAGCGGCTCGCCAAGCTGGCCGGCGGGGTCGCCGTGGTCAAGGTCGGCGCCGCCACCGAGACCGAGATGAAGGAGAAAAAGCACCGCGTCGAGGACGCCCTGCAGGCGACCCGGGCGGCGCTCGAGGAGGGAGTCGTGCCGGGCGGCGGCGTCGCGCTGCTGAACGCGCAGAGCGACCTCGACGCCGACAAGCTCGAGCGACCCCGACGAGGCGACCGGCGCCCGCATCGTGCACCGCGCGCTGGAGGAGCCGGTGCGCCAGATCGCCGAGAACTCCGGCCTGGAGGGCTCGGTCGTCGTCAACAAGGTCCGCGCGCTGAAAGCCGGGCGAAGGCCTCAACGCGGCCGACGGGCGAGTACGGCGACCTGATCAAGGCCGGCGTGATCGACCCGACGATGGTGACGCGCTCGGCGCTGCAGAACGCCGCCTCGATCGCGAAGAACATCCTCGTCACCGAGGCGATCGTCGCCGAGCCGCCCGAGAAGGAAGGCGCCGGCGGCATGCCCGGCGGCGGCATGCCCGACATGGGCGGGATGATGTAGCCACGCCGCTCAGGCGTGCCCTCGCCCCAACAGGCGAGTTGCTTTCGAGGGGCCCGGGAGACCGGGCTCCTCGCATTTACTGGGTCGCCGGAGCCGGCGCTGGGGTTGGCGTCTTCGGTGGCTTGGGCGGCAGCGGCGGCAGGGTGCCGGCGTTGTATTCGGCGTACTGGAGGAAGGTGGGGCGGCGGATCTTGAGGCGCAGGGTGTTGGTCGTGCGCGGGTAGAGGGTCAGGGCGTAGGGGTTCGCTTCGCCGTTGAAGCCGTCGTAGTAGACGAGCATCCGCACCCGCGGGCGCTTGGTCGCCCAGGCGACGAACTGCTTGACGAAGCGCGGTTCGTCCTTGCCCGAGACCGCCCACTCGGTGATCGAGACCGGCTTGCCCCTCCACTGCGCGCCGGCGTAGAAGCGGTTGAGGTCTTTCCAGACGGGGTATTCGGAGTAGAAGTCGGTGCCGACCCAGTCGACCCAGCGGGCGCCGGGCCAGAAGTTGCCGGGGAAGTTGCCCTTCACCCGCGGCGAGCCGCCCGGCAGCGGGCTCCAGACCATGCTCACCGGCGCCGCCGGCAGGGTTGGCGGGGGCAGGCCCTTGGTGCGCCGCACCGGCGGCAGGCCGAGTTCGGCCAGGGTCGCGTCGATCCCTTCCAGGCTGTTGCCGCCGCGGACGATCAGGGCGATGCGGCGGAAGGCCTGCTTGTACCAGCCGGCGGTGTGTTCGCCGCCTTTCTGGTTGCCTTCGCAGTCGATCGCGGCCCAGGCGTTGAGGCAGCGGTTTGGCTCGCCGAGAGGGCGGATGTAGGCGGGCAGGCCGTGCTTGGCGAAGAAGTCGTTGAGCTGCAGCAGATAGTCGTCGCCGTAGCCGAGCGCGATCTGCTCGGGGGTGATCAGCTCCGCCAGGGTCTGGTCGTCGGTGGTCGAGATGTGGAGGATCGGCCGGGTGCCCGTTTCGCGCCACCGTTCGTAGGCTTCGTTGAGGCTGTTGCCCCACGGGTGGAAGGTCTCCAGCAGCGCCGGGTGCTTGTCCAGCAGGGCGGCGAAATCGTTGAATTCGATCGTCGAGCCGCGGTCGCTGACGCCGAAGAGGACATCGGGCTTCGGCGGCACGAGGGTGAGCGCCGAGGCCGAGGTGGCGCCGAGGCAGAGAACGACCGCCGCCACGGAAGCGATCCGCGCCCCGAGGGCCCTAAGCCTCCGCCAAGACATCGCCCATCCTTCTCGGCTCCACTCCCAGCTCCTCCACGTCGGCGCTGCCGCGCTCGCTTGTCATCCCGACCTCCATCAGCTCGGCCTCCTCCCAGGTAGCGAACACGGCCTCGCCGAAGACGGAGCGCAGGGCGATCAATCCGGCGCGGACGGCGGGCAGCGGGACGTGGAGGAGCGGGCGCGGCCGCCCGGCGACGCGGCTGACCAGGGCGGCCATCTCGTCGTAGCTGAGCGTCTGCGGCCCGGCCAGCTCGTAGCGGCGGCCGGCTCCCTCTCCCGCCAGCGCCGCGAGCGTGCAGCGGGCGGCGTCCTCGGCCCAGATCGGCTGGAAGCGCGCACGGCCGCTGCCCGACACCGGCACCACCGGCAGGAAGGAGAAGCGCCGCAGCAGCGTCACCCAGGGGTCGCTGCGGTCGTAGACGATCGAGGGGGCGAAGACGATCGTCTCCAGCGGCGAGGAAGCGACCGCGCGCTCGGCCAGCCACTTGGCGCGGAAGAAGCGGGTCCGCTGTGCGCTCGCCGCCTCGAGGGCGCTGAAGAAGACGAAGCGGCGCACGCCGCTGCGCTCGGCGGCGCGCAGCAGCCGCACGGTGGCGAGCCCGTTCAGCTCCTCGATCCGGTGCGGCGGCTGGTCGCGGATCGTCGCCGCCAGGTGGACGACCGTGTCGACGCCGCGCAGAGCCTGGCGCACCAGGTAGGGGTCCGACATCTCGCCGAGGTCGCCGAGGGCGATCTGCACGTCGACCCGGCGCTCGCCCAGGCGGCGCGGCTCGCGCACCAGGCAGCGCACCTCCTCGCCGCGCCCGAGCAGCAGCGGCAGCAGTCTCGATCCAACGCTTCCCGTGGCCCCCGTCAGCAGCAGCATCGCCACATCATCGCGAACGGCCGCCGCGCCATCCCCCACGGACGCGAATCCCTAAAATGTCGGCTCGCGTTGGGCAGGGGTGTCGATTCCAGCCCAGCACCGGAAAGACGACCCAGGAGAAAGCATCGAATGACCTACGTCATCGCCGAGCCGTGCATTGGCCAGAAGGACAACTCGTGCGTCGAGGTCTGTCCCGTCGACTGCATCCACCCGACGCCGGACGAGCCCGACTACGACTCGGTCGAGATGCTCTACATCGACCCCGACGAGTGCATCGACTGCGACGCCTGCGTCGAGGCCTGCCCGGTCGACGCCTGCTTCGCCGAGGACCAGCTCCCCGCCGAGTGGGCCAAATACGCCGAGATCAACGCCCAGTACTACAAGAGCAAGAGCGCTGCTTAGATATGCTTGACACCTGATGGGGTGTCAAGCAGGAGTGGATGTCGCCCGGGCGCTGCGTGAGGCACGGGCGCAGCAGGGCTTGAGCCAGCGGCGGCTTGCGCTGCGGGCCGGCACCAGCCAGGACGCGATCAGCCGGATCGAGCGTGGGGTCGAAGCCCCAACTCTGGAGCGCCTCGCTCGATTGATGCTGGTGATGGGGTATCGCCTTGTCCTCAGCGTCGAGCCGCTCCGCAGCCAGATGTCGGATGCCGAGCCCGCTGCGGCAGCGGCGATGACGCCCGCCAAACGCCTTCGCGATGCATCAAAGCGGAACCGAGCGGCGTCGCAGCGTTCGAGATCCGACGGTAAGTGAGACCGAAGTTCAGCCCTGGACGACCGGCAGCGGCGTGCCGCTGACCGGGGGCGGCTCGGCCGCCGCGGGGACCGCCTGGAGGACGGGCAGCTCCTGTGGGGTGGCGGCGACGATGCCGCGGGCGGCCTGGCGGATCGCCTGTGAGGCCGGGGCGTCGGGGTCGGCGGTGGCCAGCGGGATGCCGCTGTCGGCGTGCTCGCGCAGCGGCTCCGACAGCGGCACCTTGGCGAGCAGGGGGATGTCGAGCTCATCGGCGAGCAGCTGCCCGCCGCCCTCGCCGAAGATCGTGAAGCGCTCGCCGCCCGGGGTGGTGAAGCCGGACATGTTCTCGATCGCGCCGAGCAGCTCGAGGTCGAATTTCCGCGCCATGTCGGCGGCCCGCTTGGCGACCGTCTGGGCCGCCGGCTGGGGCGTCGTCACCAGCACGAACTTGGCCTGGGGCAGGAGCTGGGAGAGCGTCATCGAGACGTCGCCGGTGCCCGGCGGCAGGTCGAGCAGGAGGTACTCCAGCTCGCCCCAGGCGACGTCCTCGAGGAACTGCTGGATCGCCTTGTGCAGCATCGGCCCGCGCCAGACGACCGCGGCGTTCTCCTCGACGAAGAAACCGATCGACATCACCTTGACCCCGCCGGCCGCCTCCAGCGGCAGGATCTTGCGCTCGGCGTTGACCTCGGGTTTGCGGTTGACGCCGAGCATGCGCGGGATCGAGTAGCCGTAGACGTCGCAGTCGAGCGCCCCGGCCGAGTGGCCTTCGGCGGCGAGCGCGGCGGCCAGGTTGGCGGTCATCGTCGACTTGCCGACGCCGCCCTTGCCGGAGGCGATGCAGATCACGTTCTTGACCTGGGCGAGGGCCCCCTCCGGCAGCTTGCCGCGACCGAGCGTCTGCTGCAGCGTGCCTTTCTCCTCGTCGGAGAGGACGTCGAAGCCGACGCCGACCGAGGTCACGCCCTCCAGCTCGGAGACCTGCTGGGCAACGGCCTGTTCGAAGTGGGATCGGATCGGACAGCCGGCGGTGGTCAGCGAGACGACGACCTCGACCCGCCCCTCGGGCGAGATCTCGATCGAGCGGACCATGCCCAACTCGACGATCGACCGGCGCAGCTCGGGGTCGATCACCGCGCGCAGCTTCTCGGTGACCTGATCGTTGGTGGGAAGCGCCATCGGACCCATTCTGGCAAAGGCGGCGGGGCGGCCACCGCGTGGACGTTTCGCCGGGAGGGGGGAGAGATCGCGGCGCTGTGCCCTTGTACCCGCGAATGCAGTCGAGCGAGGGAGGGGACGATGATGTCGAGGACGCGGGTGAGTCTGGGCCGGAGCGTCGCGCTGGGGGTCTGCCTGGCGCTGGCGTTGCTGCTGCTGGCGGCGAGGGAGGCGCAGGCGGGCAGATACGTGGTCTCGGAGTGCGGCTGGCACGCCGACAGCGACGCCCAGTGGGCCGACTCGACCGGCGGCGCCAAGTTCCGCCCCGACGCCTACTGCGTCTCGCCGCCGGAAGCGGGCCCCTTCGACGGGGTCCACATGAAGAGCTTCACCCGCGACGGCGCGGAGACCGTCTCCGGCACGCGCTTCGCCCGCTGGCGCTGGGTGGCGCCGCCGGACGCCTCGATCACCCGTGTCACCGGAACCTGGTGGCACACGCTGCACGACGGCTTCCAGCAGCGCGTCGGGGCTGGGACCTGGAGCGGGGGGTTCGAACCCTTTGCCACGGCCACCGCGACCGACGTCAACCCGAGCAACTTCGCCGCCGGGTTCAACCCCGGCGTGCCGGCGATCGAGGACCGGCTGCTCTGCGCCAAGCCGGAAAGCAGCTGGTGCAGCCTCGAACTGGGCTCCTGGTCCTCGGCTCGGGCGATGACCTTCACGCTCGAAGACAACACCGTGCCGGGGGCCGGGATCGGCGGCGACATCGTCGCCGGGGGTTGGCGCCGCGGCGGTCAGGGGGCGACGATCTGGGGCGCCGACACCGGATCGGGGAATCGCTACGGCGAAACGCTGCTCGACGGCAACCGGATCGGGCTGACCGAATATCCCTGCGCGATCGCCTCGATCGAGGGCGAGCTGCGCGGCACCCGCCTGCAGCCCTGCCTGACCGGGGTCTCGGGCACGCAGTCCTTCGACACCACCAACTTCAGCGACCGCGCCCACAGCCTCGTCCACTGCGTCGTCGACTTCGCCGGCAACCGCGGCTGCACGCCGGAACACCAGGTGCTGATCGACAACCACGCACCGTCCAGCCCGCGCGACCTCGCTGCCGACGGCGATGCCGGCTGGCGCCGCAGCAACGACTTCGACCTGCACTGGACGAATCCCGACCAGGGGCCGGCGAGCCCGATCGGCGGCGCCTCGCTGCGGATCTACGGGCCGAACGGCTACGACACCGGCGGCCGCTACACGCCGGGCCGCGACCTCGCCCGCTTTCAGGACGTCCGGCTGCCGGCCCCCGGCGTCTTCCACGCCCAGGTCTTCCTCCGCGACGAAGCCGGCAACGAGTCGCCGGGGACGGCGAGCGACATCGTCCTGCGGCTCGACGACCTGCCGCCGAAGGTCGCCTTCGACGCCCCCGAAGGCGACGGGGTCCCGGCCACGGTCACCGCCGAGGTCGCCGACGCCGACTCCGGCCCGGCCTCTGGCGAAGTCCACATCCGCCGGCTCGGCGCCGACCGCTGGGTCGACCTGCCGACCAAGCTGCAGGCGGGATCGGCGCCGGGCAGCGCTCGCCTCGTCGCGACCATGCCCGATCAGCTCGACCCCGGCAGCTACGTGTTTCGCGCCGACGCGGTCGACGCGGCCGGGAACGCCTCGTCGACCACCCTGCGGGCCGACGGCAAAGAGATGGCCGTGCGCAAGGCCGAGCCGCCTCGCTCGGTCGCCAACCCTCCGCCGGGCGATCCGGCCGCAACCGAGCCCGAGCCCAGCGCGAAGGCGAAGACCCGCCTCTTCGCCCACCTGCGCTGGCGCCGGCGGCGCGGCCCCCGGATCACCGTGCCCTTCCGCGGCGCGGCGATGCTCTCCGGTCGCCTCCTCGACGCCGACGGCGCCGGGCTGGCCGGCCGCCGTCTGCAGGTCGTCTCGCGACCCTCGCGCGGCGCCCTCGCGCGGCGCAGCGTCGCGACGGCGCAGAGCGGCCCCCACGGCGGCTTCCGCCTGGCGCTCCCCGCGGGGCCGTCGCGGCGGATCACCGTCGTCTACGCGGGCGAGCCGGGCCTCGCGGGGTCGCGGCGCCCGGCGCTCGACCTGCGGGTGCGCGGAGGCGCCTCGCTGCACGCCTCCCCGCAGGCGCTGCGCAACGGCGAATCGGTGCGGCTCTGGGGGCGCGTCCGCGCCCGCGGCGCGCCGCTGCCCCGCCGCGGCAAGCTCGTCGCGATCCAGTACTACGAGAGCGGGGCGAACCGCTGGCGTCCGGTGCTGGTCGTCCGCAGCGACCACAGCGGGCGCTTCCTCGCCCGCTACCGCTTCCGCTACGTGACCGGGGTGGCGAAGATCCGCCTGCGCGCCGTCGCCCTCGCCGAGGAGCGCTGGCCCTACGCGCCCGGCGCCTCGCGACCTGTGACCGTGCGGGTAACCGGGTAGGGTGGCGGCGATGTCACAGGCGACCTTCCACACCAATGCCGGGGCGATCGCGATCGAGCTGCACGACGCCGACGCGCCGAAGACGGTCGAGAACTTCCGCAAGCTGGCCGGCGAGGGCTTCTACGACGGCCTCGTCTTCCACCGCGTGATCGCCGACTTCATGGTCCAGGGAGGCTGTCCCGAGGGGACCGGCCGCGGCGGCCCTGGCTACACCTTCGAGGACGAGATCAACGAGCACAAGATCGTCCGCGGCGCGCTGGCGATGGCTAATGCAGGGCCCAATACCAACGGCTCGCAGTTCTTCATCGTCACCACCCAGGCGGCGCCCTGGCTCGACGGCAAGCACACCGTCTTCGGCCGGGTGACCGAGGGGATGGAGGTGGTCGACGCGATCGAGTCGAGCGAGACCGACGCCTCGGATCGGCCGACCGAGCCGCAGACGATCGAGCGCGTCGAGCTCTCCGAGTAGCCCGCCCGACGGCCCTTTCACACGCCCGGGCGGTTAGCGGAGGGGGTGGGATTCGAACCCACGAGACGCCTGACGACGCCTAGCGGCTTTCAAGGCCGCCGCATTCAACCGCTCTGCCACCCCTCCAGGGTGTCTGCGACTCGATGTCGATGCTAGCTGCAAGTCTATGGACGGAAAGGCACGGAGTAAAAGGCCCAATAGTGATTGGATTAGGGGCAACATGCGCCGGTTGCTGATTCTCGTCTCGACCATGGTCTTCTTCGACGTGGCGTTCTACGCCGCGATCGCGCCGCTTCTGCCCGACTATGTGGCGAACCTCGGCCTGAGCAAGGCCGAAGCCGGCATCCTCGCCGCGGCCTACGCCGCCGGCACGCTGATCGCCTCGCTGCCGGCCGGCTTCGTCGCGACCAGGATTGGTCCGCGCCGCACCGTCGTCGCCGGCCTGCTCCTGCTCGGCGTCTCCAGCGTCGTCTTCGGCTTCGCTCAGGAGATAACGCTGCTCGACGCCGCTCGCTTCGCTCAAGGGGTCTCCGGGGCGCTGATCTGGTCCGGGGCCCTGACCTGGCTGATTACGACGGCTCCGGCAGAGCGAAGGGGCTCGGTGATCGGCACCGCCCTCGGGACGGCCGTCGCCGGCGCCCTCATCGGCCCAGTCTTCGGCGCCCTCGCGGCCGAAGTCGGCACCGGGACCGTCTTCGGCGCGGTCCTCGGGATCTCGATCGTCCTCGCCGTCCTCGCTGCCCGCCTGCCCGAAGGGCCGCCGGCCGAGCGCCAGCCGCTGCGCGAGGTCGCGACGCGGATCGTCAGCGCCCCCGTGCTGACCGCGACCGCCTTCGTCGCCGTCCCCTCGCTGATGTTCGGCGCGGTCGAGGTTCTGGTGCCGCTGCGCGTCGCCGACCTCGGCGGCGGGCACGTGCTGATCGCCGGCGGGTTCATCGCCGGCGCCGCGCTCGAGGCGGGCCTGGCGCCGGTTGCCGGCCGCCTCTCCGACCGGGTTGGCCGCCGCCTTCCCTTCGTGATCGGCACCGCGATCTGCGCCTGCGCGATGCTCGCCTTCGCCGCCGCGCAGGCGCTGGGGCCGGTCTTCGGCGCTCTGATCCTCGGCTCGCTCGGGACCGGGATCTGCTTCACCCCGGCGCTGACGACGCTCTCCGAGACAGCCGAGGGCAGCGGCCTCGCAGCAGGGATTCGCCGCCGGGCTCTCCAACATGGCCTGGGCGGCGGGTCAGATGGGCGGCGCCCTGGCCGGCGGCGCCGCCGCCGCCGTCGCCGGCTACGCGGCGCCGAGCGGTCGCGGTATCGCTCCTCCTGCTCTTCACCTCGGCTTACGCCTATCGCTCGCTGCTGCCGCCGCTGGTCCGTCCCGCCGAGGGGTAGTTTTCGCCCATGGCGGGCGAGTGGCGCAACTGGACCGGGGACCAGAGCTGCGCTCCGGCACAGCTCCTCCGCCCCCGCGACCGCGAGGAGCTGGCGGCGGCGGTGGCGGGTGCGGCCGAGGCAGGCCTCGAGGTCAGCGTCGCGGGCTCGGGGCACTCCTTCACCGAGGCGGCGTTGACCGACGGCGCGATGATCGACGTCGGCGCGCTCGGCGGCGTGTTCGACGCCGACCGCGGCTCCGGCCTGGTCAGGGTCGGCGGCGGCACCGTCCTCGCCGACCTCAACCGCGAGCTGGATCGGCTCGGCCTGGCGATGGAGAACCTCGGCGACATCGACCGCCAGACGGTCGCCGGCGCGATCTCGACCGGCACCCACGGCACCGGCGAGAAGCTGCGCAACATCTCGGCCCAGGTCGAGGCGGTTGAGCTGGTGCTGGCCGACGGCGGCGTGCGCGAGCTCGACGCGGCGAGCGGGGACCTGCTGCGCGCCGCGCGGGTCGGCGTCGGGGCGCTCGGTGCGATCTCCGCGGTGACGCTGCGCTGCGTCCCGGCCTTCGTCCTCGAGCGGGTCGACGCGCCGGCGCCGCGCGAGGAGGTCCTCGACAGCTTCGACGAGCGGGCTGCGGCAAACGACCACTTCGAGCTCTTCACCTTCCCCTACGCCGACTCGGCGCTGGTGCTCGAGCGCAACCGGGTCGAGGGTCCGCCGCGCCCGCGCGGCCGCCTCGCCTCCTACCTCAACGACATCGTGCTCGAGAACTGGGCGCTGGAGGCGTTCTCCGCCGCCGGCCGGGCCATCCCCGGCGCGATCCCGCGGCTCTCGCGGCTCGCCGCCGCGCTCGCCTCGGGCGGCAGGACGATCGACCGCTCCGACCGTGTCTTCGCCAGCGAGCGCCGCGTCCGCTTCACCGAGATGGAGTACGGGGTGCCGCGCCGAGCACGGCCCCGAGGCGGCGCGGCGGGTGATCGAGTGGGTGCGGGCCAACCGCTACCCGGTCTTCTTCCCGATCGAGATGCGGGTCGCGGCGGGCGACGACGCGCTGCTCAGCCCCTCGCACGAGCGCGACACCGCCTACATCGCCGTCCACCAGTACCGCGGGATGGAGTGGCGCCCCTACTTCGAGGCGGTCGAGGCGATCATGGACGAGTACGGCGGCCGCCCCCACTGGGGCAAGCGCCACTTCCAGACCGCGGCGACGCTCGCTCCCCGCTACCCGGCCTGGGCGGAGTTCCAGGCGGCCCGCGACGAGCTCGACCCGGACCGCGTCTTCACCAACGAGTACGCCGCCCGCGTCCTCGGTCCCTGAGTCGCCTAGAGGAAGGCCTTGTCCCTCGCCGCGGTAGGTGGGCACGATGTCGACGATCTCGCCGCCCTCGATCAGGTGGAGGAGGTCGAAGCGCTCGCACAGCTCGCCCGCCTTGGCGTGGCGGAAGTAGACGCGGTCGCCGATCCGCAGCTGGGTCGCCGGCGGGCCGAGCAGCGGCGTCTGCACCTCGCCGGCGCCCTCCTCGGGGTCGAGCGTCAGGCCCGGCGGCAGCCAGGGCGACGGCAGCCGGCTGGCGTCGCCGCTGCCGGAGGCGAGGTAGCCGCCGCCCAGCGCCGTGGCGACGCCGGGCGATGGCTTGCGCACGATCGGCAGGGCGAAGCCGGCGGCCGGGGATCAGCGAGAAGCGGCTGTAGTGGTCGAAGAGGGCGGGGGCGTAGAAGCCCGATCCCGCGCTCACCTCGGTCACCGCGTCCTCCGCCGCGGTCAGCTCGAGGCTGCCGGTGCCGCCGCCGTTGACGATCGGGAGGTCGGCAGAACTCGCGGATCGCGGCGACGATCGCGGCCCGCCGCTCGGCCAGCTCGGCGGCGGAGCGGCGCTGCATCAAGCGGATCGCGGCGCCGCGCAGCCGCCGTCCCGGCGGGCGATCGCCGACCCCGGCGATCTGGCCCTCGTAGGCCATCAGCGCGACCAGATCGATCTGCGGGCGGCGCTCGATCTCCTGCGCCAGGGCAACCGCCTGCTCGACCGTGTGCACGGGCGAGCGCTTGGGGCCGACCTTGAGCCGCCCGCCCAAGCGCCCACCAGCTCGCGTCGACGTCGATGCAGACCCGCATCGGAGCCGCGCCGGCGCCGAGCACGGACTCGATCGCGTCGAGGTGCTCGGCGCAGTCGACCATCACGATCGGCGCGCCCTCCGGGTTGGCGACCGAGCGCAGCGCCAGCTCGCCGAGCGCCTCGACGTCGGCGGTCGGGTAGGCGAGCAGCAGGTCCTCGAAGCCCTGCTCGGCCAGCCACAGCGTCTCCGGCAGGGTGAAGGTCAGCAGCCCCTGCGAAGCGCTCGTCGCTGGCCAGGACGCGTTCCAGCAGCGCTCGGCAGCGCAGCGACTTGCTCGCCACGCGGATCGGCTTGCCGGCCGGCGCGCTCGAGCATCGCCGCCGCGTTCGACCCCATCGCGTCGAGGTCGACGAAGGCGAACGGCGCCTCGACCTCGGCGAAGATCGCCTCGTAGCGGGCGTGCGATTGGTCGAGGCCGGGACTCATCGGTGATCCGAGCCTAACCCGGCCGCAGCCCGGAACCGGCGCTAATGTTTCTCGCCCCGGAGAGGTGGCCGAGTGGCTGAAGGCACTCGCCTGCTAAGCGAGTAGGGGGCGCAAGCTCTCTCGAGGGTTCGAATCCCTCCCTCTCCGTTTTCGGACCTGGAGCTCAGGTCCGCGAGCGGACGATCGCGACGGCGCCGCGGGCGGGATCATCGTCACGTTGCGGTGCACGGCCCGCTCGGGGGCCGGGTCGTCGGCCTCGAGGTCGAGGCGGCGGGCCATCGCCTCGAGCACGACGCGCTGCTCGGCCATCGCCAGGGCGGCGCCGAGGCAGCGGCGGATGCCGCCGCCGAAGGGGATCCACTCGTAGGTGCCGGGCTTGCGCCGTCGAGCCAGCGCTCGGGGCGGAACTCGAACGGCTCCGGGTAGACGTCCTCGCGGTGGTGGACGAGCAGGATGCTCATCGCCGACCGGCGTGTCGGCCGGGACGGCGTAGGCGCCGAGCCGCCAGGGCACCTTCACCCGCCGGCCGATCGATCGGGATCACCGGCCGCGAGCGCATCGCCCTCGACGATCGTCGCCTCGATCCTCTCCTCGGCGCCCTCGCCGGAGCGGACCGCGTCGCGCAGGCGCGTCGTGGGCGTCGGGCGTGCGGACCAGCCGCTCCCAGGTCCAGGCGAGCGAGTTGGCGGTCGTCTCGTGGCCGGCGAGGACGAGGGTCAGCAGCTCGTCGCGCAGTTCTTTGTCGCTCATCGCCTCGCCGCTCCTCGGTCCGCGCCTGCAGCAGCAGCGAGAGGATGTCGCGGCGCTCCTCCGAGGTCGGCGGCGGCGCGGCGCTGCGCGATCACCGCGTAGGTGGCGCGGTCGAGCATGTCGAGGCCGACCTTCATCAGGCCGACCGGCTCGTCGCGGTTGAGGTTCATCAGCTCGCCGAGCTGGGCCAGCGGCCAGGTCGAGGCGGCGACCAGGCGCTTGATCGCCTGGCGCAGCCAGTGCTCGCGGCGTGCCGCGGCTGCGGGCTTGCCCTCGATGCCGAAGATCCCGGCCATGATCACGTCGAGGGTGATCGCCTGCATCCGCGGCGCCAGGGCGAAGGGCGTGCCGAGCGGCCAGCGGTCGATCTCGCGCTCGGCGGCGTCGGCGATCATCTGCGTGTAGCTGCTCGATCGCCTCGCCGTGGAAGGGCGGCAGCAGCAGCTTGCGCTGGCGCATGTGGCGCGGCGCCGACCGCGGTCAGGACCGAGTTGGGCCCGACGATCGGCCGCAGCGGCGACTCGCCGGTCAGCGAGGGCGCCTGCTCGGGCTTGGCGGTGAAGAGCGAGCGGACGTGGTCGGGGTGGCTGGTGATCACCGGCCCGCCGGATCGACGATGCCGTGCATGCGGAAGACTTCGCCGAGCTCGCGGCGGGCGCGGAAGACGAACTCGATCTGGCGCTGGTTGAAGCGCAGCGATCTGCAGCAGCCGCGGCAGCTCGATCGCCGGCGGCTGGGGCAGGCCAGCCGCCTCGACCGCCTCGATCGGCCCGGCGGGGGAGGCCGGCGCCTCGCCGACCAGGCCGTTCACGGGCGCGGTCTCGGGCGGAGCGGGCGGAGCGGCGGTCTCGGTGGGGGCGCTCACGCGATCAGTGTTACACAGATCGATGTCATATCACAGCAGACCTCTACAGCTCTACAGTCATGTGAGCCGCATGCACGGCAGGCGGACCAAGATCATCGCGACGGTCGGCCCCGCGAGCTGGGACGAGGACGTCCTCGTGCGCCTGATCGAGGCCGGCGCCGACGTCTTCCGGCTCAACTTCTCCCACGCCGACCGCGAGCGCCACGCGCGCACGATCGAGTCGATCCGCGCTGCCGCCGAGCGGGTCGGGCGCGAGGTCGCGATCCTCGGCGACCTGCCGGGGCCGAAGCTGCGGATCGGCGAGCTGCGCGACGACGTCGCCGAGCTCGAGACCGGCATGCACGTGAAGCTGACCGCCGCAGGACGTCGAGGGCGACCGCGAGACGATCCCGGTCGACTGGCCCGGCGTCTCCTCGCTGCGCGAGGACGAGCTGGTCTACCTCGCCGACGGCTCGATCCGGCTGCGGGTGCGCGAGCCCGAAGACGGCGGCGTCGACTGCCGAGGTCGAGGTCGGCGGGACGCTCTCCTCGCACAAGGGGATGAACATCCCCGGCGTCACCGCGCAGCTCGGCGACCGACGGCGACCTCGGCTGGGTCGAGTTCGCGGTCGAGCACGGCATCGACCTGCTCGCGGTCTCCTTCGTCTCCGAGCGCCGCCGACCTCGAGCCGGTCGCCGAGCGGCTGCGGCCAGCTCGGCTCCGACATCCCGCTGATCGCCAAGATCGAGAAGCCGCAGGCGGCGGAGAACGCCGAGGAGATCGTCCGCGCGGCGAGCGGCGGGATCATGGTCGCCCGCGGCGATCTCGGGATCGAGCTGCCGCTGGCCCAGGTGCCGGTCGTGCAGAAACGGCTGATCCGCGCCGCCGGCGTGCGCTCCAAGCCGGCGATCACGGCGACGCAGATGCTCGCCTCGATGGTCACCGAGCGGCGCCCGACCCGGGCCGAGGTGACCGACGTCGCCAACGCGATCTTCGACGGCACCGACGCGGTGATGCTCTCCGAGGAGACCGCGGTCGGCCGCCACCCGGTCGAGGCGGTGCGGGCGATGGACCAGATCGCCCGCGCGACCGAGCCCGACCTGCCCTACGGCGAGTGGCTCTTCACCCGCACCGACCAGGCGACCCAGGACGTCGCCGACTCGGTCGCCCAGGGCGCGGTCGGCGCTGTCTACCGGCTCAACCTGGCGGCGATGGTGGTGCCGACGACCAGCGGCCGCAGCGCGCGGCTGGTCTCCGCCCACCGGCCGAACGTGCCGGTGCTGGCGGTCTCGCCGCGGATCGAGACGGTGCGCCGGCTCAGCTTGCTGTTCGGCGTCACCGCGGTCCACAGCGAGCACGAGACCGAGGTGCGCGCTCCTGCTCGACGATTGCGCTGCGCTCGCCGCCCGCCACGGCGTCGCCAAGTCGGGCGACCTGATCGCGATCGTCGCCGGCATGCCGGACCAGGAGCTGGGGACCAACCTGTTCGAGGTGCACCGGGTGCCCTGAGTGTCGGTAGGGTTCCGGCGCAGTGACCGATTTCGACGCGATAGCCAAGGGGATGACGCAGGCGGTGCCCTTTGCCGCCTACGTCGGCGTGGAGATAACGAGCGTCGCCGCCGGCGAGGCGGTCGTGCGCCTGCCGGAGCGCACGGAGCTGACCAACCACGTCGGCTCCCAGCACGCCGGCGCGCTCTTCACCGCCGCCGAGGCCGCGTCCGGCGCGGCCTTCGTCGGCGCCTTCGTCGAGCGGCTGGGCGAGATCACGCCGCTGGCTCGCAGCGCCGAGATCTCCTACGAGAAGATCGCCAGGGGGCCGATCGACGCGAGCGCCCGGCTCGGGGTGCCGGCTGAGGAGGCGCTGGCGACGCTCGACGCCGAGGGCAAGGTCGTGTTCCCCTGCGAGATCGAGCTGGCCGACGCCGCGGGCAAGCGGGTCGCCACGGCGACCGTCCACTGGCACGTGCGACTGAACAAGCCGGCCGCCGCCGGCGCATGAGCGCCGTCCGCCTCGAGCGCGACGAGGCGGGCCTGGCGGTCGCGACCTTCGACAGCCCGCCGCTCAACCTCTTCGACCAGGCGATGTTCGAGGGCCTGCAGGCCGCGGTCGCGGCGGTCGAGGCCGAGCCGCCGCGGGCGCTGCTCTTCCGCGCCGAGGGCCGCGCCGTCTCCGGCGGCGTCGACGTGCACGAGTTCGCCGGCCTGACGCCGGGGCGGGCGGGCGAGCTGTGGGACGAGCTGATCGGCCTGGTCGAGCGGGTCGAAGCGCTGCCGGCGCCGGTCGTCTTCGCCGCCCACGCGCTGACCCTGACGGCGGCCTTCGAGCTGGCGCTGGGCTGCGACCTGATCCTCGCCGCCCGCTCGGCCCAGTTCGGCCTGGTCGAGAAGGTCGTCGGCCTGACCCCCTCGATGGGCGGCACCCAGCGCCTCGCCGAGCGCGCCGGCAGCGGCCGCGCCCGCCACTTCGTGATGAGCGGTGGGCTCTTCGGCGCCGAGGAGATGGAGCGCTGGGGCGTCGTCAACCTCGTCTACGACGACGAGGGCTTCGACGCCGCGCGCCCGCGCTTTCGCCGCCGAGCTGGCCGCCGGCCCGACCCGCGCCCACGCGATGACCAAGCACATCCTCCGCCGCTACCGCGAAGGCGGCATCCCCGCAGCCGACGAGGCCGTCCGCAAGGACGCCGGCGAGCTCTTCGCCACCGAGGACCTCAAGCGCGCCGTCGAGACGTTCCTCGCCCAGGGGCCCGGCCACGCCGAGTTCCAAGGCCGCTGACCCCATAGAATCCCCTGCGAGGCCCTCCCAGGCCTCTTCCTGCGCCTGTAGCTCAGTTGGATAGAGCGTCGGTCTACGAAACCGAAGGTCACAGGTTCGAATCCTGTCAGGCGCGTTTACTCGATCCCGCTTGGGGAGCGGGATTGCGGGGCTTTCGGGATTTCGCCGGAGCGCGAAAACGCCGCTGGGGCAACGCCTGGGGCAACATGAGAAGCGCGCTTCTGCGATACTTGTTGTCTGTGAGATCGACGGCGAGGAAGACCGATGGCAAGACAGCCAGCGGCAAGCAAATCACCGATGAGCTGATCGACGTTCTTGCCAGTAAGGCGGAGGCGGGATACGAGATTGAGGAGTCGACGGAACCGATGGACATTGCAGAGGCGAAAGTAAGGCTCGAAAAGGTCCTTGACGAACTTGCGGCGGCTGGTTTCTCGGTCTGGGGTTGGGACGACGGGTCGATCCAGATTGGGCAGCTGCATGGCCCGGATGCCGAATGCGCTCCCCGGTACGCGGTGGACGATCCGCGGTCCAAATAGACGCCTGCGGACGGTACCCGCCGTATCATGTATTGATACCTGATACAGTTTTCGTCATGGTCAAGGATTCCGATGTCTACGTCCTCAGTGGGCTGCTCGCCCACGATGAGGCTTGGAGCTACAGGTCGCTTGCGGAGCGGCTTCGTGTTCCGCATCCGGTCGTCCAGCGGGCGCTTGAGCGAGCGAAGGGCGCGGATCTGTATTCGGTGGACCGTCGCGAAGTCCATCTCCCTCACTTCGAGGAGTTCGCGCTTCACGCCCTCCGCTTTGTCGCTCCGGGTCGGCTGGGTCCGCTGACGGTAGGCGTGCCAGCGGCCTGGGCGGCGGAGCCGATGGTGGGCGCGATCCGCTCCTCGGGTGACGAGCCGCCTCCGGTCTGGCCTTATGCCCACGGCCGAGTTCGAGGACAGGCGATTGAGCCGCTGCATCCCGCGGCGCCTGAGGCGGTCGAGAGATGGCCGCAACTCGGTGAAATCCTGGCAGTCCTCGACTGCCTCAGGGCTGGAGATCTACGCATTCGCAAGCCCGCTGAGGACTTGCTCTCAAAGATGCTTCCCGAGCCAACCGTGGGCGATGCGTGAGCGCACTCCAGCCAGGGGTCGTAACGGCGGCAGCGACGTTCCCCGGTGTAGGAGGCGACTCCATTCGCCGCCAGGGCGATATAAGTTTGCCGAGCAATCGAAGGCTTGGGGGGTGAGACTATGCGTGCCGAAGGATTTCCGTCCGATGGGTTGAAGAGCATGTATGCGATGCGAAGTGGGTACGCTTCCGCTATGGGACCTACGGACGCCGTCATTGTTCGTCCTCGTGTCGCTTCCTCGCTACCATGCCGGGCTTCGCTTCTTCCCATGAGGAGCGGGAGGGCTCTCCTTCGATGACTTCTTCGCGCGACGACACGTTCTTTCATTCCTGGGCATCGACTCGCCTGGGGATCTCGGCTGAGGAAGTCTCGCTTGCTGCACTGGAGGATCTTCCCGAGTTGATCGATCTGCCCGAGGGTCCCGGCTCTGAGATGGGCGGCGAGGTGGGTTCGGTGCTCGACTCCTACACGGAGAGCGAGCTGCTTGAGCTCGCGGCACTTGGGGACGAACTGCTCAAGGAGCTGCCGTCTCTGCCCGAGGGCTACCGTCCGCCCGCCAAACCGCCGATCCCAACTCGCTGCTAGCCAGTTCTCGGCAGGCTAGGCGGTTACGGTGCAGAGCCCTTCCACCCCGACGAGCGCCGATGAGCGGATCGCCGGTGTCTACCGCGAGCAGGTCGAGCGCATGCTCGAGGTGCTCTCCACGCGCATCCTCACGGTGATGGAGGCACACCGCTATGCCGAGGAGCATGCCCGCATCTACAACCGGATCGGCCGCAACAACCTCACCGAGGCTCTCTCGCATCTCGCGCGCCTTGCCGAGAGCGCTCCGGATCTCTCTAACGAGGAGCAGCGCGACCAGCTCACCAATTTCGAGGATCATCTGCGTCGAACGATGATGGAGTCCTTCGAGGTGGTTGCCAAGGCACGCCTCGGCAAGCTGAAGAAGGACGGCATCTGGGATCGCTACTACGCAAACGCCGCCCGCCTCGTTGACCACGGCAAGTTGCCCTCCGTTGCCAGCGCCGAGGAGATAGAGGAACTTGAGCGTGAGGTGCGCTTCTGGATGGAGGAAGGTCGGACGCGAAAGACGGCTCATAAGTGGAGCGATTGGATCTATGGCGCCGAATGTCTGCGGACCGCCTCCGACAAAGCCGACGAGCTGAGTCGCAAGCTTCGCGAGGCAGTTGGCGCCGCCGAGGACTACCGACGCAACCGCCTGGGCATCATCATCGGAGCAATTGGTGGCCTCGTTGGAATCGCCGGCATAGTAATTGCCCTCGTTGCTTGAGTCTCCGTCCCTGGGGCAACAAATGGGGCAACATGCCCCACAGATTCCAGCCGATCCCAGCGGGACTCGATTCGCCAAAAACCGCTTGAAGCCGGGCTCCACGTAGTCCAGCCGATCCACGGGCTCGGGCTACGAAACCGAAGGTCACAGGTTCGAATCCTGTCAGGCGCGTTCGCTGAATCCCGCTTGGGGAGCCCAGGCCTTGCGCCGGGTCGCCGCCGAAGAGCAAGCCTTGATGCGTTACCATGATGCGCATGACCCGCACCACGATTGATGTTGACGATCGAGCGCTTGATGCTGCGCGTCGAGAGCTGGGGACGAAGGGCCTGAGCGAGACGGTCAACGCCGCCCTGCGCGACGCGACGCGACGGCGGGTGCTCCGGGGCTTCGATGTGCGTCGCGACATAGACGGGACTCCCGAGGAGGTTCGGGAGGGGCGGGAGCGACTCTGAGCGCCGTCGAGACGAGGCCGATCGAGCTCGACGGCCCGGCGCTCTTCGACACCGGCGTTTGGACGTGGGCGCGGGACCGTCGCTTTCCGCACCTTGCAGAGTGGTTCAACGCTAAAGTCGAAGCAGGGCGGGTGCTGGTTTGCGACCTGGTGGTGCTGGAGCTGACGCGCCTTGCTCCCAATGAGGGCCGGGCGCGAGGAGTCGCTGAGCGCCTGGACGTCTTCGAATCGGTGCCGATGCCGAGCGAGCTTTGGAGTCGCGCCCGCGAGGTCCAGCTCCTTCTGGCTCCCGACGGCGACCATCGCCGCGTCCCGCCCGCCGACCTGCTGCTCGCCTCTGCAGCGGAGGCGGCAGGCGTTCCGCTCGTTCACTACGACCGCGACTACGAACGTGTCGCTGCCGTCACCGACCTACAGCACAAATGGATGGTCGCGGACGGATCGCTGCCGTAGCCTGCTGCCCTCGGCGGTCGGGTGAGCGCTACGGCGTGAGCCGAACGGGCAGCGATTTCAGCTGGTTGAGGAAGGCTGACTCGACGAAGACGGGCCTGCCGGTCATCCGCATGCTCGGGTAGCGCTTCAACGTCTCCTCGAGCAGGATCTTCAACTCCAGGCGGGCGAGGGCGGCGCCGAGGCAGAAGTGGCGGCCGCCGGCGCCGAAGGCCTGGTGGTCGGGGTTGCGCAGGACGTCGAAGCGGTCGGGGTCCTCGTAGCGCGTCTCGTCGCGGTTGGATGAGGCGTACCACATGACCACCTTCTCGCCCTCCTTAATCTCCTGCCCGGCCAGCACCGTGTCCTCGGTCGCCGTGCGGCGGAAGTGGGCGAAGGCGGGGAACATCCGCAGGGACTCCTCGACCGCGCCGGGGATCAGCAAGGGGTCCTCGACCAGCAGCTGGCGTTGCTCCGGGTTCTCCATCAGCGCCCGCATCGCGCTGCAGTAGGTCGCCTTGGTGCTGTCGTTGCCGGCGGCGACGAGCAGGAAGAAGCCCATCACGATCTCGTGCTCCTCGAGCCTCTCGCCTTCGACCTCGGCGTGGACGAGGACGCTGGTCAGGTCATCTGTCGGGTTCTCGCGCCGCTCGGCGATCATCGCTCCGCAGCGGGCGAAGATCTGCTGGATCGCCTCCTGAATCGTCTCTTCGACGTTGTCGATCTCGGGGGTGTAGTCGGGATCGCTGGCGGCGAGCGCCATGTTCATCAGCTCCGCCCACGCCACGTCGTCCTCCTCGGGGATGCCCATGAAGCTGCCGATCACCCGGGAGACGGCGGGCTGGGCGACGTCGGTGACGAGGTCGCAGCTCTCGCGACCGTCGAGGCGGTCGAGCACGCGGACGACGATCTCGCGGATCTCCCCCTCGTGGGCAGCGATCCGCTTCGGCGTGAAGCCGGCCTGGAAGAGCGCCTTCAGCCGGTCGTGCTTGGGCGGGTCCATGCCGATGAACATCGCCCGCGCCAGCTCGATCGGGAAGACCTCGTCGATCGCGACGACCCCGCCGAGTTCGGAGGAGTAGGTCTGCCAGTCGCGGCTGACCGCGTGGACGTCGTCGGCCCTCGTCACCGACCAGAAGCCCTTGGCCTCTGGAAGCTCGGTGACCTCCGAGGTCCAGTGGACGGGGCACCCGCTGCGCATCCGCTTGAACAGCTCCAGCGGCGGTCCGTCCACCCAGTGCTCGCGCTCGAGGAGGAGCGCGTCCTCGACGCGACCCACGCCGGCTGCGATCTCGGTCTGGTCCGCCACGCTCGCCGCATCTTACTGGCTGATTGGCCAGTCGGGCAAAATCGTCGCTAAAGTTCGGCCTGGGGCAGCCCCAGCCCCCCTCCGGGGTTGTCAACCGCTGCTAGCTTCGTTAAAACGTCCATTCCGCCGCGCATTCGGCGCGGCCTTGCGGCCCGTGCCGATAGCGAGTGAGAGGGAGCGATGCGAGCGAAGTTCATCGGAGCACTGCTTGTTGCCTGCGCAGTTGCCGCGACGGTTGCCACGCCTGCTGGCGCCGTCGTGGCGGAAACGCCCAGCGGCCCGGTCAGCTACCTGCCGTTGAACGGGCAGGGCGGCGGCGTTACCGGGTTGGCGACGCCGAAAGGAGCCACCAAACCCACCGGCAAGCCCCCACTCCTCTATCACGGCGGCCCGGTCATGCACTCGCAGGCGGCATACGCGATCTTCTGGGTGCCGTCCGGCTACTCGCTGCCAACTGGCTATCAGGCGGCGATCGAAACGTACTTTCAGAATGCCGCAACCGACAGCGGCAAGCCGAGCAACGTCTACTCGGTCAGCGCGCAGTACACGGACAGCACGCCCCACCACGCGTCCTACAGCGACACCTTCGGCGGGTCGATGACCGATACCACCACCTACCCGACCTCCGGCACCTGCGCGCCATACACCGGGCTTCTCGGCGAAACGTACTCTGCTTGCATCAGCAATCAGGAGCTCGAAGACGAGGTTGAATCGGTCGTGGCCGCCAAAGGCTGGCCCAAGACCTTGGCCGCCGAGTACTACGTCGTCCTGCCACCCCACGCTGGCAGCTGCTTCAACACCACTGGCAACGAATGCTTCGACAAGGAATTCTGCGCCTATCACAGCCGATCGCTGCCCGAACATGAGATCTACGCCAACATCAGCTACTCCCCGGGAGATCCGCTTGCCTGCGGGGTCGGTGAGTACCCCAACGGGCATTCGAACGGCAACGTCGACGACACGCTGAGCAGCCTCAGCCACGAGGCAAACGAGTCGATCACCGACCCGCTCCTGAGCGCCTGGTTTGACGAAAAAGGCTTCGAGAACGGCGACGAGTGCCGCAACTCGAGCGACGACTACGGCACGCCACTGGGCGGTTCGTCGGGCAGCCTCTTCAACGAGGAAATCGGCACCGGCCACTACTACCTCCAGCAGGAGTGGAGCAACGACATCGAAGACTGCGCCCAGCGGGTCGAACCGGCGTTGCCGGAAATCGCCAACCCGGGCACGGTCAAACCGGGCGAATCCGTTGGCTTCGACGGCAGCGGCTCGGTGCCGGGCTCCGGTGGCATCGAATCCTACAAATGGGACTTCGGCGACGGCGGCACGGAAACCGGCGCAGAACCGTCACACACGTTTGTCAGCACGGGCGAATACACGGTGACGCTGACGGTCGAAGACGACGGTGAATTCACCTACTCCACCAGCCACAAAGTCGTGGTCACCAACGCAGTGCACCGCACGCTCTCTGTGTCCATCGCGGGATCGGGAGCGGGTACCGTCACCGGCAGCGGGGTGTCTTGCCCGGGAACCTGCTCGCACGAATACCTCGAAGGGGAATCGGTGACGTTGACGGCGACGCCCAGTAGTGGCTCGACCTTCAGCGGATGGTCGGGCAGCGGCTGTAGCGGCACCGGAACCTGCGAAGTGACGATGAGCGCCGACCACGGGGTCACCGCCACCTTCACGGAAATCCCGCTGCGCAAACTCACCGTCGCTCGGTCTGGCACGGGCTCGGGAACCGTGACCGGTAGCGGAATCTCCTGCGGCGCAACCTGCACGCACAAATACGAAGACGGCGAATCCGTGATCCTCACCGCGGTCGCATCGTCAGGCTCGACCTTCAGCGGATGGTCGGGCAGCGGCTGTAGCGGCACCGGGACCTGCGAAGTCACGATGAGCGCCGACCACACGGTCACCGCCACGTTCACCGCGCGGCGAACCCTCACCGTCTCGCCTGCGGGCAGCGGCTCGGGCACCGTCACCGGCACCGGGATCTCCTGCCCGGGGACCTGCTCGCACGAATACCTCGAAGGAGAAACGGTGACGTTGACGGCCTCCCCCAGCGCCGGCTCGACCTTCAGCGGATGGTCGGGCAGCGGCTGCAGCGGCACCGGGACCTGCGAAGTGCCGATGAGCGCCGACAAGAGCGTGACCGCGACCTTCGCTGTGTCGTCCGGCGGGGGCGGTGGAGGGTCGAGCGGCGGCGGTTCCTCGAGCGGAGGAGGCGGCTCTACGCCGCCCGCCCCGCCACCGCCCGCTCCGCCGCAACCTTCCCCGTGCCGCAAAGGCTTCAGGAAAGCCACGAAAAACGGCAAAGCCGTCTGCGTGAAGATCAGGAAACACCACCGACACCACAAACACCACTGAGCTCGATCTAGACGGTCTCCGGGGAGGGGCCGGCTACGGTGACGGCGTCGGCCATGATCTCCTCGATTCGCCCCATCTCCTCCTCGCCGAGCTCGACCTCCGCCGCCGCAACGCTCTCCGCCAGGTGCTCGGCGCTGCGGGCGCCGACGATCGCCACCTGTACCGCCGGGTGGGCGAGCGTCCAGGCAATGGCGAGCTGGCTGACGGTGATGTCGAGCTCCGCGGCGAGCTCGGCGAGGCGTCCCACGGTCTCGAGGTTGCGGCGGTAGGCCTCGCCCTCGAAGAGGTCGCTGACGCTGCGCCAGTCATCGTCTGGGAAGGTCGTGCGCTCGCCCATCTGGCCGCCGAGCAGACCGTGGGCAAGCGGCCCGTAGGCGAGCACGCCGAGGCCGTGCTCGAGCGCATAGGGGAGCAGCTCGTCCTCGATCTCGGGGCGGAAGAGGTGGTAGGGGGGCTGCATCGCCTCCACCGCGCAGCTGCGGGATAGCTCGGCGGTCTGCTCGGTGCTGAAGTTGGATACGCCGACGCGGCGTATCTTGCCCTCGTTCACCAGCTGGCGGAGCGCCCGTCCGGTCTCGGTGAACGGGGTCCCGGGGTCGGGCCAGTGGACCTGGTAGAGGTCGATCTGGTCGATGCCCAGGTTGGCGAGGCTCTCCTCGACGCCGCTGCGCAGCCACTCGGGGCTCGAGTCCCTGACCAAGCCCTCCTCGGCGTCGAGCCGCAGGCCGCCCTTGGTGGCGATCACGATCGAGTCGCGTTCGCGCCGCAGCGGCTCGGCCAGCGCCGAGCCGAGGATCCGCTCGGCGACGCCGAAGCCATATGCCTGGGCGGTGTCGAAGAAGTTGACGCCGAGCTCGTGCGCGCGGCGGATCGTGGCGATCGCCGACTCCTCGTCCACCGTGCCCCAATCGCCGCCGAACTGCCAGGTGCCGTAGGCGATCGGCGTGACCTGCAGGCCGGTCAGGCCCAGCGTGACTCTCTCCATCAATTCCCTCCTCGGTTGCGGTTCCTGCCCGCTACCCGGCTGGGACTTGACTCAAGCCCCGGCCACCCTGGAGACTGCGCCGATGGCGCAAGAAAGGCAGAACGATGGAGGGTCCGTCGACCTTGTGATGGAAGGGGGCGGCGTCAAGGGCATCGGCCTGGTCGGCGCCCTGGCGGTGCTCGAGGAGCGCGGCTTCGAGGTGCAGCGGGTCGCCGGGACCTCAGCTGGCGCGATCACCGCGGCGCTCGTCGCCGCCGGCTACTCGGCGGCCGAGCTGCATGAAGTGCTCCTCGGCCTGAACTTCAACTCGTTCAAGGACCCGACTTGGGAGGACCACATACCGCTCGTCGGCGAGGTCTTCAGCGGCCTGCTCGAGAAGGGGGTGTTCAAGGGCGAGCACTTCCTCAAGTGGATGCGAGGTCTACTGGCGGTCAAGGGCAAGCACACCTTCGGCGATCTGGTCGACCCCGACGCGACCGACGAAGCCGAAGACCGCCACCGGCTACAGGTGATCGCCACCGACATCACCGACCACGAGCTGCTGCGGCTGCCGCGCGACGCCGAGCGCTTCGGCGTCGATCCCGACGAGCTCGGCGTCGCCGAGGCGGTGCGGATGAGCATGAGCATCCCGATCTTCTTCGGGCCCTGGCGCTGGCGCTCGCGGACTGACGGCCGCGAGCACCTGATCGTCGACGGCGGCGTCCTCTCGAACTTCCCGGTGTGGATCTTCGATAGCGCCGGCGAGCCGCGCTGGCCGACCTTCGGCCTGATGCTGGTCGAGCCTGAGCCGCGGGCCGCTCCGGGAGCCAACCAGCCGCCCGCCCCCGACGCGAGCATCGTCACCTACCTGAAGGACCTGGTCAACACGATGCTCGAGGCGCACGATCGCATGTACCTGGAGAACGACACCTTTGTGCGCACGATCCCGATTCCGACCCTGGGGGTACGGACGACCGAGTTCGACCTGACGCGCGAGCGCGCGGAAGCGCTCTACGAGTCGGGGCGGCAGGCGGCCGAAGCGTTCCTCGCCAGCTGGCGCTTCGACGCATACAAGGCGACCTTTCGCACGGGCGCGGCGCCAGGCCGGCGCCAGGCGGTCGGCGAGGTCACGTCCGGCTAGAGCTCGATCCAGGTGCCCTTGGGGCCGAGGTTGCGCACCGGCGTCTCGCCGATCCGGCTCTCACAGCCCCAGGACTCGTGGATGTGGCCGCAGACCGCGAGCCGCGGGCGCTTCTGCTCGATCGCCTGAAGCAGCGCCTCGCTGCCGAAATGATCGCCGCCGCCGTTGGAGTCGCAGTGCCCCTGGGGAGGCGAGTGGAGGACGAGGATCGCGCCCTCGGGGCACCCGGCGAGCATCTCGCCGGCCGACTCCTCGTCGAGGTCGAAGCTCCAGTCCCAAGGGGTGACTGGGACCCCCGCCCCGAGGCCGTAGAACTCGGCCCCGGCGACGGTCGCGCCGCCGCCGTGCAGGACGGTCGCGGCCTTCCAGCTCGCCGCAGCCGCGCGCAGCTCGTGCTCGGTCTCGTTGTTGCCCGGCACCAGCACGGTCGGCGTCTCGATCGCCGCCAGGGCGCCGATCGTCTCCTCCAGCCCCTCGTGCACGGAGGCGAAGTCGCCGGCGCCGATCACCACGTCGGCCGCGGCCGACATCGCGACCAGCTCGGCCGCCTGGCCGAGGTCGCGGTGAAGGTCGCTGAAGGCAAGCAGTCTCACGGCCGAGAATTTACAGTCTTGGCACACACGTGTAACATTCTGTCTGAGACAATGACCGGATGGAGGCCATGAGAGAGAGCTGGACCGATCGTCGGCTGGACGAGTTCCGCGAGAGCACCGAGCGGCGCTTCGACATTGTCGATCACCGCTTCGACGCGGTCGAACAGCGTCTCAGCGAGATCGACCGCCTTCTTCTGCGGGTTGACACCGACCTGCGCGAACTCCGCACCCAGATCGGGTCGTTCCAGCGCGTGCTCTTCCAGTTCTGCGGCGGGATGATCGTCACCGTGGCCATCGGCTTTGCCGGGCTGATCCTCACGCATCTCTGACCTCACCCAGCGCCTCGAGGTCGAAGTAGAGGAGCGTCTGGCCGATCGCCACGTAGGGGATCAGCAGGGCGAAGACGAGCGAGCCGATCGCGTTGATCAGCAGCAGCGGCAGGTAGGTAAAGATCAGGGCGAAGCCGAGCACCGGCCCGGCGACGGTGCTGACGAGCCAGAAGAAGGCGGCGACGCGGAGCGTGTACCACCAGCGGCCGCGGACCAGGCTCGAGCTGCCGCGGAAGGCCTCCCTCAGGCGCGCGTCCTCGAACATGATCCGCTGTTGGACGAAGAGCCAGCCGATGTACTTCCAGGCGGCGAAGGGGAGGCCGACGACGGTGATCGCCATCAGGAAGATTCCCAGGGTAGCCAGCAGCTGGGCGCCGATCACGCGGCGGAAGCGCTGCCACATGCCGCGATAGGCGCCGCCGAAGCCGGGTCGCTCGCCGGCCGCGACCTGGCGCACGGCGACGATGACGACGGCCGAGATGACCGCCGAGGCGACCGGCAGCCCGATCGCGGCGAGAACTTCGCCGACGGCGACGTGCAGCCCCGAGAGCCCGGCTTTGTCGTCGAGCCGGCGGCCGTGCTCGCCGCCGGTCAGCAGCCAGCTCAGCGCCGTCATCCCGCCGACGATTGGGATCGCGCTCAGGCCGATCGGCACGAAGGTGCGCCAGTGGCGTCCGTAGAGGCGCCCGGCGGCGACGACGATCTGGCCGAAGGCGCGCGGCGCCCGCAGCCGCCCGAGGTCGAGCGGCCGCCAGCGGGTCCGCCAGGCGATCAGCGCGACGAGCAAGAGGAAGGCGGCCGGCACCGCCCAGAGCAGCCAGGGCGCCCGCTGGGAGACGTTGAGGAACGCGGTGACGCTGGCGACGGTGCCGCAGAAGGCCTTGGTCACCGTCGGTCCCAGCACCGAGCCGACCGGCAGGGTCGGGCTGGTGGTGCGGATGCCTTCCATCCACTCGAACGGTTCGAGCCAGCGGCCCTTGGTCTGCGGGCCGGTCGGGCCGTTGTTGAATTCCTCCTCCTGCTGGCCCCAGCGCCCTTCGTAGGTGAGCCAGGCGAAGCGGCCGCGGCGGCTGGCATGGGTCGGCACCTGGATCGGCCGCAGCGCGATCCGGTGGTGGGGCGAGGTCGTGTTGTCGCAGCCGACCCCCGACCCCTTGCGGCCGTTCTGGATGTACACGGCGGAGTCGTAGAAGGTCGCGTGCGAGCCCGCGGCCGGGTAGACGACCGGGTGCGTCCCTTCCTTCTCGACCTTGCCGTCGGTCCAGTCCGCCTTCTCGCCGCCGGCGTGCTGGTAGAGGGCGATTTCGCGCGGTCCTTCCGCCAGCGCCCGCGCCGGGCGGGAGGCGTCGAAGGTGAGCTGCATCCCCTCCCAGTCGCCCTCGTGCAGGTCGTTGAACTGGTTGAAGTACCAGAAGAACCAGTACTGGAGGGCGAACCCGGGGTGGCCGCGTTCGCGGGCGATGTGGGCGTAGGTGACGGCCGGCGCCTTGCCTTCGCGCTTCAGCCGGGCGAAGTCGCGGGCGTAGACGCAGGTGTCGCCGAGCGGGTCGCCGGGAAGGTTGAGGTGGTATTCGCCGCCGAGGCCGGCGATGTCGGCGGCCCTCGGCGCCCGCTTGACCGGCACTTCGTCGCCCTTCGCGTCGATCCTGGTCAGGTTCACGTCGGGGTTGCCGAGGACGGTCCCGACGGTGGTCGCCTCGTACTGCTCGGCGCTGGTTTCGCAGGGCGGTTCTTCCTGTTCGCGGATCACCACCCGCGGCGAGTAGGCGTCGATCAGCCGCTGCGCGGGCGTCTTCGCCGGGGCCGCCTCCGCTGCCGCCGCCTGGCCGAGGATCGCGAGCGCGGCGAGGACGAGGGCCAGGCGACGAGGGCGCGTCACGGCGCTAACGCTACTCGGGAAGCTCCTCGACTTTGCCCGACGGCATCCAGATCGCGGCGACGACGAAGGCGAGCGCCATCACCCCGGCCATCACGTAGAAGACCGTGCGCGAGGCGAGGGCGAAGTCGTGCTGGACGGCGGCGAAGAGCTGCTTGGCGTGGGCGCCCGCGTGTTCGGCGAGCGATTCGTTGCTGGCGGCGCTGCCCTGGCTGATCGTGTCGGCGATTTCGTCGGCCTTCGCCTTCGGCACCCCGTGGGCGCCCAGCGTCGACTCCAGGTTCGCCTTGTTCTCGAGGATCAGGATCGTGCCGAGCACGGCCAGGCCGAGGCTGGAGCCGAAGTTGCGCACGGTCTGGGTGATCCCGGTCGCCTCGCCGTAGCGCTCGCGCGCCACCCGGTTGAGCGCGTCGGTGTTGGCCGGGCTGAGGACCAGGCCGACGCCGATGCCGGCGAGGACGATGTATGGCCACTGCGCGCTGACCGAGAGGTTTGGCAGCTCGTGGCCCCAGAGGGCGAAGCCCCCCGCGGCGACCGCGCAGCCGGCGACGACCGTCGGCCGGGCCCCGCGCTGGTCGAGCACCCTGCCGCCCCGCTGGGTGGCGACGAAGAAGCCGGCGAAGAAGATCAGCAGGTAGAGCCCCGTTTCCGAGGCGCTTTCGCCGAGCGAGATCTGCGCGTACATGCTGGCGAAGAAGAACAGCGGGATGAACGGGATCATCAGCAGGAAGAGAATCGCGTTGTCGACCGCGAAGGCGCGGTTCTCGAAGATCCGCAGCCGCAGCAGCGGGTTGGCGAGGCGCAGCTCGAGCACGACGAAGGCGACGAGCAGGGCGACCCCGGCGGCGATGCAGAGCCAGGTGGCCGGGTTGCCCCAGCCCCAGACGCTCGACTCCTGCAGGCCGAGGACCGCCAGGCCCATCCCGGCCGAGACCATCACCGCGCCGCGGTAGTCGATCGGCGCCGGGTGCTTCTCGTCGTCGGGCTTGGCGATCGCGATCAGGATCAGGGCACCGATCGCCACCGGGATGTTGATCCAGAAGATCGCCCGCCAGGTCCACTCGGTCAGGTAGCCGCCGGCGATCGGCCCGATCGAGGTGAAGGCGCCGGCGAGGCCGAAGAAGATCGCCAGCGCGCGGCCGCGCTCGCGCACCGGGAAGACGTCGAGGACGATCGCCAGGGCGGCGGGGAACATCAGCGCCGCGCCGGCGCCCTGGACGATCCGGAAGAAGATGATCCACGGCTCGGCGCCGCTGCCGGTCGGCGTCGCCCCGCAGAGGCCCGAGGCGGTGGCGAAGACGATCACGCCGATCGTCACCATCCGGCGGTGGCCGGCGACGTCGGCGAGCCGCCCGCCGAAGGCGAACAGCGCGGCCAGCGAGAGCAGGTAGCCGTTGATGATCCACTGCACGCCGGTGGCCGAGAGCGAGAGGTCCCCCTGCAGCTGGGGGACGGCGATCGCGACGATCGTCTGGTCGATGAAGGTCATCGAGACGGCGAGGATCATGCCCGCGAGGATCAGGTTCCTGTTGCCGCCGCCGGTCTTCTCCATGGCCGTGGCGTTTGATGCGCTGGCCTCGAATCCTCCCTCTCCGGTAATCTCGCCGCGCCCATGCCGCCCGTGTTCTGGATCGGATTTGGAATCGCCGCCTTCTGCGCCTTCGTCGGGCTCGTCTCGGGAGCCCGCTCGCGCAGCACCAGCGCCCTCACGGGCCTTGCGATTGGCACCTACCTCGGCGTGATGGCCGGCTTCCCGCTGCTGGCGATCGGCCTGGCGACCAGCTAGCAACGGTCGGGGTGCTCGCGCGGCGCCTGCGCCGGATCAACGCCGTCTCGGCGACGGCCTTCGTCATCGGCGGCTCGCTCTTCGCCCTCGGCGCGGCGCTCGCCCAGTCCGGCGTCGACGCCACCGCCTGCGCCTCCGTCTACCTCGCCGGCGGCGTCTTCTTCTGCACCGGCGGCTACACCGCTCTCGTCCAGGTGATCAACGAGCCTGGAGTGGGCACGGCGGCGCGCCGCTGGCGCTGGTGGGCGCACGAACCGGCGCGGCTCGGCTGGCTCAGCGCGCTCGTCCTCTTCGTCGGCACCCTCGTCTTCGCGATCGACCTGGTCGACTCGTTCATCGAGGAACTGAGCCCGGCGGCCGCGGATCGCCTCGTCTGGTCACCCGACGTGATCGGCTGCTGCCTCTTCCTGATCTCCGGCCACCTGGCGCTGGTCGGGATCGGCGGCTGGCGCTTCTGGCGCCGCCGCGACCTCGGCTGGTGGATCGTCGCCGTCAACCAGGTCGGCTCGATCCTCTTCATGGCCTCCGCGATCGCCTCCTTCGTCCGTCCCTCCAGCGGCGACCTGTTGGCGACCGGGATCGCCAACTGGGGCACGCTCACCGGCGCCCTCTGCTTCGCGATCGCCGGCGCGATGCAGGAGTTCGAGCACCCGGCGGGTCCCCGCCGCCGCCGCTCCTGAGTCAGGCGGGCTCGGCCGCCGGGCGGCGGACGCGGCGGCGACCCTCGCCGTAGCCGCGGGTCTCGTAGGCGATCAGCGCCCAGAGCAGAACGTTGGCGAGGGCGAGCGTCGCCAGCGCCGGCAGCTCCGTCGCAACCGGGACGAGTGCCAGCAGGACGATCGCCATCAGCAGTTTGCGGCGGCTGACGGAGCGGATGTGGCGGTAGCGGAAGGCGACCAGGCCGAGCAGGTAGACGGCGGCGCCGCCGAGCAGGGCGAAGGCAGCGACCGCGTGCAGGTGGCCGCCGAAGTGGCCGATCGTCGTCTTCAGCCCGAGCGCGGCGAGCACGATCCCCGCCACCATCACCAGGTGGAGGTAGGAGTAGGAGTCGCGAGCCAGCTCGTTCTGCGCCTTGCCGACCTCGGCCTCGGCCAGCCGGCGGGCGGAGACGATCGCGACGATGTCGAAGTAGACCCACCACATCGCCGCGGTGAGGCCGACGCCGAGCACCGCCGCGGTGGCGATGCCGAGGTCGAGCTCGTGGGCGGCGCCGACCCCGATCGCGACGACCGACTCGCCGAGGGCGATGATCACGATCAGTCCGTGGCGCTCGGCGAAGTGCCCGGGGACCAGCTTCCAGCCTTCGGCGCCGAAGAAATAGGGCCCGGCCATGTCGAGGAAGAGGGCGAGCGCCCAGAGCGCGCCCTGGGCGAGGCCGTCGAAGTGCGAGGCCGAGGCGAGCAGGACGACCGCCACCGCGCTGCTGACAGCGAGGCCGAGGACCGAGTGGCGCAGGCCGTCGTCCTCGGGGCTGGCGAGCATGAAGAGGCCGATGTGGGCGGCGCGGACGACGCCGTAGATCAGCGCGAAGGCGAGTGCCAGGCTGCCGAAGGCGTCGGGCACGCAGATCGAGACCAGCAGCAGCGCGGCCATCGCGCCGAACATGAACAGCCGCACCGCGCCCTCCTCGGGGTCGAGCACGCTGGTCAGCCAGGCGTATCCCGTCCACGCCCACCAGAGCATGCCCAGCACGAGCAGGCCCTGAACCAGGCCGGACCAGGTCGGGTGGTGGGACATCAGCGCCGTGCACTGGGTGATCGCGAGGACGAAGACGAGGTCGAAGAAGAGCTCCAGCGGCGTCACCCGCTCGCCGTCGCGGAGGGTCGCGCTGAGCCGGCCGTGTCGCGGTTCGCTCGCTGCCATCGGGGGCATAGGATCGCAAGCCGTGGAGCGCTCCCGATGACGCCGGACCTGAAGCCGCCCGAGGTGCCGCGCAGCGAGAAGGTCCTGCCGGGCGTGTGGCGGCTGCGTCTGCCGCTGCCCTGGCCCGGGGTCCCCCACGGCAACGTCTGGGCGGTCGCCGCCGACGGCGGCATCGTCCTCTTCGACACCGGGATCGGCGGCAAGGGCGGGCTGCGACGCTTGGACCTGGCGCTGGCGCAGGCCGGCTTCGGCCTCGAGGACGTGCGCCTGCTGGTCTGCACCCACTCGCACACCGACCACTACGGCCTCGCCGCGCCGATCGTCGAGGGCGCCGGCTGCGAGCTCTGGATGCACCCCGCCTGGGGGCACGTGCGGCTGATGGCCGAAGACCCGGCGGCGGCGCTCGACCAGCGGATCGAGGTCGGCCGCCAGAGCGGCGTCCCGATCGCCTCGCTGGAGCGTTTCCGCGAGCGGCGCAAGGGCGAAGACGACACCGGGATCGACGCGATCGCCGAGCCCGACCGCGATCTCGTCCCCGGGGTGGAGGTCGAGACCGACCTCGGCGCCTGGCAGGTCCACGAGACGCCGGGCCACGCGCCCTCCCACGTGATCCTGCACCAGCCCGAGCGCAAGCTGATGATCTCCGGCGACCACCTGCTCGGCCGCACCGTGCTCTTCTTCGACCACGGCCACAGCCCCGACCCGGTGGGCGAATTCCTCCGCAGCCTCGACGAGGTCGAGCCGCTCGAGGTCGACCTCGTCCTGCCCGGCCACGGCCGCACCTTCCGCGACCCCGAGGCGAAGATCGCCGAGGCGCGGCGCCAGGTCGCCGAGCTGCTCGGCAAGGTGCGCGACTCGCTGGGCGGCGGCGAGAAGACCGCCTATCGAGATCGTCGGCGACATCGTCGGGCCCGAGAACGCCGACGGGATCGCCAGCGTCTGGGTGCTGCAGATCGTCCTCTCCTGCCTCGACCACCTGGCGATCGGGGGCGAGGCCGCGGTGGTGGAGGGAAGCGACCCCAGGCTGTGGCGGTTGGCGGGATGACCGGATACCCCTCCCGGCTCAACTTTTTGCGAAGACAGTCACTGGGCTCCGCGGGCGGAAGCCCGCAAAAAGTACAAGCCGCCGGGAGGGGTACCCGGCCCTCCCGCTAGGCTCCTGGCCGTGGCTAGCTTCACTCTTTTGCGCGAGATTGCGGCGCCTCCGGAGGTGGTCTTCGACGTTCTTACCGACCATCGGCGGTACGCCGAGATGACCCCGCTGCGCCGCTCCGAGCTGGAGCGGGAGGGGGAGCCGGCGCCCAACGGGGTCGGCGCGATCCGGAAGCTGAGCGCGGTCGGGCCGCCGATCCGGGAGGAGGTCGTCGCCTACGAGCGGCCGGGGCGGTTCTCCTACAAGGTTCTCTCCGGGCTGCCGGTGCGCGACCACTTCGGAACGGTCCTGCTCGAGGCCGACGGCTCGGCGACGAGGATGACCTACGCGGTGCGGACGACCCCGATCGTGCCGCTCGTCGGCGGCCTCGTCGTCTTCGGCGTAAAGCGGGGGATCACGCAGTTGCTGGACGGGGTCGACCGCCGAGGCCGAGCGGCGCGCGGCGGGAGGTTGAGCGGCTGAGGGCGCGCGCGGCGAAGGCCTGGCGGGCGCTGGGGCGGTTCTGGAAGGACCGCAGGCGCTGGCTGCGCGAGCCGAAGGCGATCTGGCGCGAGCACCGCGCGGTGGCGATCGCGATCCTCGCCGGCGCCGTCGCGATCCTCGCCGGGATCCTCGTCGGCTACGAGCTGCTCAAGCGCCCCCCCGACGTGCACAACCCGAACGTCGCCTTCAAGCCGGAGAAGCCGAAGAAGGCCAAGGCGCACGACGGTCAACTGGCCGCTCTTCGGCTACGACCGAGCCCGCACCCGCTACCTGCCGGCGCACGGCGTCAAGCCTCCCTACCGCCTGCTCTGGCACTTCAGCGGCCGGCCGCTGCTCGAGTTCCCGCCGGTCTTCGCGGCCGGCAGGCTCTACTTCGTCGACAACAACGGCGTCGCCTTCGCGCTCGACGCGAAGACCGGCAAGGTGCTGTGGGAACGGAGGATCGGCCGCCTCAACGCCTCCTCGCCGACCTACTACAAGCACCGCCTCTACATCGTCAACCTCGTCCCCGGCCACATCGTCAAGCTCGATGCGAGGACCGGAAAGGTGATCTGGAAACGGCTGCTCCCCGGCCGGGCCGAGTCCTCGCCGCTGGTGATCGACGGCACGGTCTACTTCGGCTGCGAAAACGACCAGCTGTTCGCGCTCAGCACCCGCAACGGCCACATTCGCTGGGCGACCACGCTCGGCGGCCCGGTCAAGTCCGCGCCCGCCTACCACGACGGCGTCCTCTACGTCGGCGACTACGGCGGTTACATGAACGCGGTGCAGGCGAGCGACGGCAAGCTGCTCTGGCAGACGGCCTCGCTCGGCCAGGGCTTCGGCACCTCGGGCGAGTTCTACTCGACCCCGGCGGTCGCTTTCGGCCGCGTCTACGCCGGCAACAACGACGACCGCGTCTACAGCTTCGACGCGAAGGACGGCACGCTCGCCTGGTCCTACTCGACCGGCGGCTACGTCTACTCCGGGCCGGTCGTGGCTCAAACGGCCCACACCGGGCCGACCGTCTACATCGGCTCCTTCGACGGCAACGTCTACGCGCTCAACGCGCGCAGCGGCGAACCGCGCTGGATCCACTCCGCCGGGGGGCCGGTGATCGGCTCGCTCAGCGCGGTCGGCGACATCGTCTACGCGGCCGAGTTCGAAGACACCTCGACCACCGGCTTCGCGATGAAGACCGGTCGCCCGGTCTTCCACTACAAGACCGGTGCCTACACGCCCGTGATCTCCGACGGCCGCCGCATCTTCCTCGTCGGTTACTCGAGCATCAACGCCCTGCAGCCCTACCGGTACAAGGCGGGGCTGGCCGGCAACGTCAAGGCGAAGAGCCCACCAGCACCGAGGCGCGCCCACCGCCACCCACCAGCGCACCCCGTTCCAGCCTCGCCAAAGGCACCCGAACGGGGTGGGCGGCGCGGTAGCGGGTCAGGGTGAAGTCGTAGGAGACCGGCTTCGACTCGACCCGATGGAAGGCCGCCGGCAGCAGGCGGGCGCTCCTTCGCGCCGCGGCCGCCGAGCCGACGAGGTCGATCTCGCGCAGCGGCGGCAGCGACCCCGTCGCGAAGCGGCCGCCGAGGTACCAGCGAAGCGGCTGGTTGGCTGAGTAGCGCGGCGAGACGACGGCCTTGCCGGGGCGCAGCGGGCCGACCTGGGCGGCGGCGTTGCGCAGGTCCTCGCGCTGCAGCCGGGGCAGGCGGTCGATCTCGATCGCGAAGGCGAGCCCGCAGAGGCAGAAGGCCGCTGCCAGGCCGAGCCCGGCCCAGCCGGCGCGCCCGACCCCGAATCCGGCGCCGAGCAGGACGACGAGCGGCACGAAGGCGGGGATCAGGTTGCGCCCGTCGAGGTAGTCGGCGCCGAAGACGCCGAGCAGCAGTGGCAGCCCGACTGCGGCGCCGGCGACGATCGCGGCGACCCCGGCGCCGCGCCGCTCCTCGGGGGCGCCCAGCCAGAGGAGCAACGCCAACGCGGCGAGCGCCAGCGCTGCGGGGATGGCGAGCGGCACCGGGCCGGCGGGCCGGCTGCCGTGCTCGTCGCCGTTGTCCGCCCCGACGAGCTTGGCGCCCGCGCGTTCGAGGCGCTGGGAGAGCGGTTGCGCGGCGATCCAGTCGGCGTGGGCGTTGCCGGCCTGCCGCAACCCGATCGGCAGCAGCGCCAGCGCCATCGCGCCGACAGCCGCGACCGCCAGCACGACCGGCCATCCCCGGCCCACACCGCTGACTTTGTCTTTGTTGTCGCTATGCGTCCATAAGTGCGAACTCAGCAGAAGGAGGAGAGCCTCGGGCGCGACGACGAAGCCAACGAAGTAGTGGGTGGCTAGGGCGAGGGCGGAGGAGGCCGCCCAGCAGGCGAGGTCGCGGCGGCGATGCGTGCGCCGCGCGCGGGCGAAGAAGAGGAAGGACAGCGCGGTCAGGAAGAAGACGAGGGCGTAGGCGCGGGCGTCCTGCGAGAACCAGATCAGCACCGGGTTGACCGCGACGATCGCCGCCGCGATCGCCGCGGCGCGGCGCCGCAGCGGCAGGGCGAGGGCGGCGAGGTAGACGACGGCGATCGATGCCGTGCCGGCGAGCGCCGAGAGCGAGCGCATCCCCACCTCGCCGAGGCCGAAGATGCGCGACCAGAGCCAGGCGAGGAGGTAGTAGAGCGGTGGGGTCGACTCGCTGCGAGAGACCGCGGAGAAGGTGTCGAAGAGGCTTGGATGGATCACCCGCCCGACGGTGACCGCCTCGTCGTAGCGGTAGCTCTGCAGGTCGAGGGTGGAGAAGCGCAGCGCCGCGCCGAGGACGACGATCGCGGCGATGACGAGCAGGTCCGGCGAGCCGGCGGCCCAGCGCCGCGCCTGCCGCAGCCGCGTTGCTACGGCGCCACTCCCCCTGGGGGCGGCGGGGGCGCCTTCGGCGGGTCGGGCGCGAAAGAGGGGAAGCGGCCGTTGTGGATCAGGCTGCGCAGCACGCCGAGGCTTTCGGGCCAGTTCTGCAGGCGGTAGGTGCTGGTCGAGCCGAAGTCCTGGTAGTAGACGAGCATCTTGCAGCGGCGGTGGCCGTCGACCCAGTCCATCAGCTTGCGCACGTATTCGGGGTCGTCGCCGTTGGAGACGCCCCACTCGGTGATCGCGAAGGGCTTGCTCGAGAAGCGGCGGTAGAGGCCGTTCAGCGACTTCCAGTCCTGGTCGTCGGAGTAGAAGTCGGTGCCGGCCCAGTCGACCCAGCGGTTCCCAGGGTAGAAGTGGCGCGGCCGGTTCTGGGGGATGGTCGGGGAGCCCGCCGGCAGCGGGCTCCAGATCACTTCGACCGGGGCCTTCGGCAGTCCGGGGACTTCGCTGCGCAGCGGCGGCAGGCCGGCTTCGCGCAGGCGGGCGTCGATCGCCGCCCGCTTGCCGCCGCCGTGGACGACGATGTAGATGCGGCGGAAGGCGCGGATGTAGGCGGCGGGGCTGTGGGCCGCGTCGCGCGGGTTGCCTTCGCAGTCGTAGGCGGCGTAGACGTTGAGGCAGCGGTTGGGCTCGCCCAGCGGGCGGATGTAGGCGCGCATCCCCTTCGCCCAGAAGAGCTTGTTGAGCCGGATCAGGTATTCGTCGCCGGCGCCGCTGGCGATCGCCGCCGGGGTGATGATCTCGTGGCCGTCGGCGGTGTCGGCGGTGGTGATGTGGAGGATCGGCCGCGCCCGCGCCGCCTGCCATCGTTCGATCGAGTCGGGGAAGTCCGAGCCCCAGGTGCGGAAGCTCTCGATCAGCGCCGGGTGCTTGTGGACCGCGCTGGAGAAATGGCCGAAGTCGGCGCTGTCGCCGGTGTCGCTGACGCCGAAGAAGACGTGCTTGCCGCGCGGCACCAGCGAGGCCGTCGCGAGCGGCGCGACCGCGAGCAGGCAGAGGACCGCGGCGGCGCAAAGCGCGCCGAGGACGGCCGGCTTGTACCTGGCTCCCAGCATGCGAAGTGGGAGATGGTGGCAGGCGAGCCCCTCGGACCTGAAAGACGTCCTTCAGGCGGCGACGTGCTCGCCGAGCAGCGCCAGCACCTCGGCCCCGTGCTTGGCGACGAAGCTGGGGCCGACGCCGCGGATCGCCAGCAGGGCGTCGGCGTCGGCCGGCCGGGTGGCGGCGATCGCCTCGAGCGTCGAGTTGTGGGCGACGGTGAAGGCGGGCTTGCCGTCGGCGGCGCGCAGCCGCCACTCCTTGAGGCGCTCGAACAGCGCCGTGTCGGCGGGGGCGAGCCCGGGCGGGGGAGATGGCGAGGCCTTGCGCGCCCGCGGGGCCGCCCGGATGACGATCGTCTCGGGATCGGGCAGCCAGCCGTCGGGGTCGCAGACGTCGCAGCAGCGGCCCAGCGGCTGGCCCGCCCGGGCGTCGCCGAAATGGGCGAGGACGCTGCCGCGCCGGCAGCGCTCGGAGTAGACGAAGGCTTTGATCGTGCGGAAGTCGCGCCAGCCGCGCTCGTGGGCGATCGCCAGCTCGGGGTCGCCGGCGCGTTGCTGGTTGAAGCGGACCAGCCGGCCGAGGTCGGTCTTCATCGCCAGCAGCACCGCCCGCGCCGGCAGGCCGTCGCGCCCGGCGCGTCCGGCCTCCTGGTAGTAGGCCTCGAGGCTGGTCGGGATCGCGACGTGCCAGACCGAGCGCACGTCGGCCTTGTCGACGCCCATGCCGAAGGCGTTGGTGGCGACGATGACCTCGGCCTCGCCGGCCATGAAGCGGCGCTGGGCGGCGTCACGGTCGGCGGCATCCATCCCGGCGTGGTAGGCGAGCGCGCGCAGGCCGGCGCCGCGCAGCGCCTCGGCGATCTCGTCGCTGTCGCGGCGGGTGCCGCAGTAGACGATCGCCGGGCGGTTCGCCGGGTCGGCCAGACCCGCCTCGAGCAGCGCCAGCCGCCGCGCCTTGGAGCCCTTGCCCTCGAGTCGGACGACGTCGAAGGAGAGGTTGGGCCGGTCGAAGCCGGAGCGGATCTGGAGCGGGTCGCGCATCCCGAAGCGGGCGGCGATCTCGCGGGCGACCGCCTCGGTCGCGGTCGCCGTGCAGGCCATCACCGTCGGCCGGCCGAGCCGCTCGGCGATCTGCGGCAGGCGCAGGTAGTCGGGGCGGAAGTCGTGGCCCCACTCGGAGACGCAGTGCGCCTCGTCGACGGCGAGCAGGTCGATCCGCCGCCGCCCGATCGCCTCGAGGAAGACGTTCGAGGCGAAGCGCTCGGGCGAGCAGTAGACGATCCGCGCCTCGCCGCCGCGCACCGCGTCGAGCGCGCGGCGGACGGCGTCGTCGGCCATCGCCGAGGTCACCATCGCGACCGGGTGCCCGCCCGCCGTCAGCCGCGTCCACTGGTCGACGATCAGCGCGATCAGCGGGCTGACGACGATCGTCAGGTCCTCGGTGGCTAGTCCCGGCAGCTGGTAGCAGAGGCTCTTGCCGCCGCCGGTCGGCATCACGATCAGCGAGTCCCGCCCCGCGAGCGCCGCCTCCACCGCCTCCCTCTGCCCCGCCCGCCAGCTCTCGAATCCAAGCTCTCGAAACAGCTCGTCTGCTCGGCTCGCGGTCTGAACGCCCATCAGCTCACCCTAGGCGCTTCTCCGGCGGCGAGCGCTCAGGCGGGGCTCTCGGCGGGCACGGCCTTGGGCCGTGGGACGCGGCTGCGGCGCGGCCGCAGGCGATCCGGCCAGAGGACGTAGAGCGCCATCGGCACCGCGTAGAGCACGTAGACCAGCGCCTCGCCCACCGTCGGCTGCGGCTGCAGGCCGAGCATGCCGGTCAGCAGCGAGCCGGAGACCGTCCCCGGCTTGACCAGCCAGGAGAGGTCGACCGCCTGGGCCTGAAGGCCGCCGAGCCAGCCGGCCTCGTGGGCGGTGTGCATCGCAGTCGCCAGCAGCCCGGCGGCGACGAAGACGAGGACCAGGCCGGTGATGCGGAAGAAGCGCGTCAGGTTGATCCGTACGCCGCCGCGGTAGATGCCGAGCCCGATCGCGACCGCGGCGACCAGGCCGATCACCGCGCCCGCCCCGGCGGCGGTGGTGTCGGCGGTGTCCTGGAAGGCGGCGAGCAGGAAGGCCGAGGTCTCGAAGCCCTCGCGCAGGACCGCGAGGAAGGCCATCGCGACCAGCGCCGAGGTCGACCCGGTGGCCAGCGCGCTGGCGGCGCTCCCCTCGAGCGCCGACTTGATCCCGCGCGCGTGGCGCCGCATCCAGACGATCATGTAGCTGACGGCCGCCACCGCGACCAGCCCGACCGTGGTCTCGAGGCTGGCCTGGCCGCTCTCCGGCAGGTCCTGGCCGATCACCCGCAGGGCCACCGCCACGCCCATGCAGAGGACGACGGCGATGCCGACGCCGATCCAGACCTGGCGCATCGCGTCGCGGCGTCCCTCCTTGGCGAGGAAGGCGGCGATGATGCCGATGATCAGCGATGCCTCGACGCCCTCGCGCAGGGCTATGACCAGGGTGGGGATCATCTGAGTAGCCTGTGTCCTCGGTCGCTTGGGAGGGATGCCTAATTAGGGAACCCTAACGAGACTCAAAACCTAGCAGGCCTTCAGGAAGAGGGCATCCAGGGCGCCTGCCAGGTGCAGATCCCCCGGGTCAGCTGCTCCGCCTGCTTCGGTCCCCAGCTCCGCCGCTCGTAGCGGTGGACCGGTCCCGGTTGGTCGAGAAGCGGCTGCACGATTCGCCAGGTCTGCTCGATCGAGTCCTCGCGGGTGAAGAGTTCGGTGCGGCCGTGCAGGGCGTCGTCGAGCAGGCGCTCGTAGGGCTCGGGCTCCTCGCCGGGCGCCTTTTCGAAGAGCACTTCGAGGTCGGCCGGCTCGAAGGCCTCCACGCCGGCCTTCTTCGCCAGGAAGCGGAGCTGCGCGCCCGGCTCGGGATCGATCCGGATCGTCATCTGGTTCTGGCCGGGCCGCTTGCCCGAGCCGACCCCGAGCGGCGGCGGGCGCTTGAAGGCGACGAGCACCTCGGTCGCCTTCAGCGGCATCTCCTTGCCGGCCCGGACGAAGAACGGCACCCCGCTCCAGCGCCAGTTGTCGATCGCCAGTTCGAGCGCGACGAAGGTCTCGGTCTTCGATTTCGCCGCGACGCCGTCGACCTCGAGGTAGCCGTCGTACTGGCCGCGCACGTAGTGCTCGGGGTCGGCGCTGCGGATCGCCTTGAACAGCTCGAGCTTCTTGTCGCGCACCGAGTCGGGCTGATTGCCCGCCGGCGGCTCCATCGCGACCAGCGCCAGCACCTGCAGGATGTGGTTCTGGACGACGTCGCGCAGCGTCCCGACCGGGTCGTAGAAGCGGCCACGGTCCTCGACGCCGAAGTCCTCGGCCATCGTCAGCTGGACGAAGGCCACGTGGTCGCGGTTCCAGACCGGCTCCAGCAGCGAGTTGGCGAAGCGCAGGTAGGTGATGTCCATCACCGGCTCCTTGCCGAGGAAGTGGTCGATGCGCAGGATCTGGGACTCGTCGAGGATCTCGTGCAGCTCGGCGTTGAGCACCAGCGCCGATTCGAAGTCGTGGCCGAAGGGCTTCTCGATCACCACTCGCGCGTCGTCGGTCAGCCCGGCGCCGCCGAGCCCGCGGACGACGGTTGAGAACAGCGAGGGCGGGACCTCGAGGTAGAAGACCGGGTGGCGCGCACCCCCCAGCGCCTCGCCGACGCGCTTGAAGGTGTCGGCGTCGGCGTAGTCGCCCTGGACGTAGGAGAGGCGGGCGGCGAGGCGGGAGAAGACGTCCTCGTCGGGGCTGGAGACGGTGGTCGAGATCGCTTCGCGGGCGTGCTGGCGCAGCCGCTCGTCGTCCCAGTCGTCGATCGCGACGCCGACGATCGGGCAATCGAGCTTGCCGCGCGACTCCAGCCGGTAGAGCGCGCGGAAGGTCATTTTCTTCGCCAGGTCGCCGCTGATCCCGAAGATCGTCAGGACGTCTGCAGGTAGGGTGGGGGCCATGGAGCTCGGAATAGTAGGCCTCGGACGGATGGGGGCCAACATGGCGCGTCGGCTGATGGCCGACGGGCACCGGATCGTCGCCTACGACGTCAACCCCGACGCGGTCTCCCAGCTCGCCGGCGAAGGCGCCGAGGGCGTCTCCTCGCTGAAGGACCTGGCCGCGGCGCTGACCCACCCGCGCTCGGTCTGGGTGATGGTGCCGGCCGGCGAGATCACCGAGCAGACGATCGAGGACGTCGCCGCCGTGCTCGAGGCGGGCGACGCGATCGTCGACGGCGGCAACTCCTACTACCGCGACGACATCCGCCGCGCCGAGAAGCTTCGCGAGGCGGGAATCGACTTCGTCGACTGCGGCACCAGCGGCGGCGTCTTCGGCCTCGAGCGCGGCTACTGCCTGATGATCGGCGGCCCCGACGGAGCGGTCGAGCGGCTCGACCCGATCTTCGCCTCGCTGGCGCCGGGGGTCGGCTCGGCGGAGCGCACGCCGGGGCGCTCGGGCGACCCCTCACCGTCGGAGAACGGCTACCTGCACTGCGGGCCGAACGGGGCCGGGCACTTCGTCAAGATGGTCCACAACGGGATCGAGTACGGGGTGATGGCCGCCTACGCCGAGGGCCTCAACATCCTCCGCAACGCCAACGCCGGCAAGGTCGAGCGCGAGGCCGACGCCGAGACGGCGCCGATGGAGCAGCCCGAGTACTACCAGTACGACGTCGACATCCCCGAGGTGGCCGAGGTTTGGCGGCGGGGGAGCGTGATCGGCTCCTGGCTGCTCGACCTGACCGCGGCCTCGCTGCAGGAATCCCCCGACCTCTCGGACTTCGCCGGCCGCGTCTCGGACTCGGGCGAGGGCCGCTGGACCTCGATCGCCGCGATCGACGAGGGCGTGCCGGCGCCGGTGCTGACGACGGCGCTGTACGAGCGCTTCTCCTCGCGCGGGCTCGACGACTTCGCCGACAAGGTCCTCTCCGCCATGCGCAAGCAGTTCGGCGGGCACGACGAGAAGGCTTCCTAGCCCGCGGCGCGGGCGGCGGCCGATGGCGATCGAGACCGAGGTCTTCGCCGACGACCGCGACGCCTCGCGGCGCGCCGCCGAGATCGTCGCCGAGGCGGGGCGCGAGGCGGTGGCGGAGCGGGGCGAGTTCTCGCTGGCGCTGAGCGGCGGCAAGACCCCCTGGGGGATGCTCGGCCACCTCGGCGACATGGAGGAGATGCCCTGGGAGCAGACGCGGGTCTTCCAGGTCGACGAGCGGATCGCCCCGCCCGGCGACGACGCGCGCAACCTGACCCACATGGTGCAGGTGCTCTCGCTCTCCCACCAGGGGACGCTGCGGCCGATGCCGGTCACCAGCCGCGACCTCGAAGCGGCGGCGGCCGAGTACGAAGCCGGCCTCCCCGAGCGCCTCGACCTCGTCCATCTGGGCCTAGGCCCCGACGGCCACACCGCCTCGCTCGTCCCCGGCGACCCCGTGCTGGAGGTGAGCGACCGCCGCGTCGCCCTGACCGGCGGCGAGTACCAGGGCCACCGCCGCATGACCCTCACCTACCCAGAGCTAGCCGCGGCCCGCCAGATCCTCTGGCTGACGATGGGCGAGAAGGCCCGCGATCCGCTCGCCAAGCTCCTGGCCGGCGCCCGCACGATCCCCGCCGGCCGGGTCGAGAACGACCACATGGTCCTAGTCGCCGACGGGACCGCGCTGCCTGGTTAGCCGGCCCTCATGGGCCGATCGGCGCTCGGCTACACCGAGGAAGCCGCCACGACCGAGACGTCTTCGTGAGCGATTGCCCCGCGCTCCTGGGCGCGGGCGGTCACGAGCGATGGCTTTCGGCCGGCCGGCGCAACATCGAGCACGAACTCGATCCCGAGTCGCCTGACGGCGTTGATGATCGTGTCGACCTCCGGGTTGTGCTCCCCAGACTCCAGCTTGACTACACGCGGCTGAGAGACGCCGAGCTCTTTTGCCAAAGCTCGCTGGCTCAGCTTGTGCTCAGCGCGATAGCGCAGCAAGGTGGCCGCAAACTCCCGCGCAGGGACAAGTCTCTGCCACTCCGCTCTGAAGCTGGGATCGGCAAGCTGCTCCTTCGCCAGGAGAGCATCCAAGTTCTTCCTAGAAGCTGCCATCCCTACCAATGATAATAGCTCTATTATCAATATCAAAGGTGGCTGCGTAGACGACTAAGAGCCACCTGAAGCTTCTCCTGATTTTCCTTATCAAGCTCGACGTGTAGCGTAAGGTCTACAGCCATCGGAGACTCCTTGGTGGCTCCCTTGGCCCTTGCCTCCTCGACAAATAATGGGATTCGGGCGATCTGGTCGGCCGCGAGTTGTATGAACTCGCGGATTTGCCGGATCGGGTCATCTACCATGCGGGCCGTGAGCTCAAGAAGCTCGTTGTATTCACTGGACACACTGGTGCTCCTTAGCCCAGCCGCCCAATCCATCATTGACTCATACGTCTGGGTAACACCGCGCGCGATGTGGACGATCCGCTTGGAATCGCCAGCCACTCCTGAGGAGCCAAAAGCTTGTTCGAGCACATCGGGGTCGAACAGGCGATTCAGAATCTCCATGTGGCGACTTATCAACCCCGTCTGGCGACTCAGAAAATCGGGGACGGATTCCGACGGCTCGCGCACGGAGCCACTGGGAAGCCGCAGCTCGTGGTCAAGCCATTTGTCTTCCAGTCCGATTCGCCCTTGCATAAGCACCCCGGCATAGAGTCGATACTCCCACCAGTCAGATTGCTCTCTGACAATCTCGGCCTGTTCCTCATCAGTAGTTGGAATCCGCAAGAGCAGCGGGCCTCGCTCGTCGCTGGGCTCGGGGGCCTCTGCCGCCGATCCCGCGGCGGAAGCTTCAGACAGACCAACAGACGATTGGCCTAGCACCAGAGAAATCTCTCGGGCCACCCTCTCGATGCCCGTGCTAGTCAAGGCTCCAAGTCGGTCTGCGAGAACCGGTGAATGCTGCACGATGAAGTGGTAATCAACGTTGTGCCAGACCGGAAGGATCACCTTCGATCCCGTATCAATCTCGCGCGCGGCCAAGCCGGCTAGCTCGCGCTGCGGCCACTCCTTCGCGAAGAAGGCTGGACTTAGGACAACGATCCCGAAACGACTACATGCCAGCGCTGTGTCAATTCGACGGCTGAGGCTGTCGCCGACTGTGAGCTTAAGCTCATCGAGCCAGACGGCCCAGCCGAGCGAAAGCAATTCCTGCGCCAACGGCCTGGCCACGTCCTCCTTGTCCTCGCTCGCGTGAGCAATGAAGGCGTCGTGTAGCTCGACCGGCTCTGCATCCGACTGAGACACGGCCTCAGATCCGCCCCTGCTCGTCCTGGTGTTCTCGACACGAAACAGACTGGCGTCCCTGCGCCCGTCCGCGGTCACTCGCCAATTGTGCATCTGCTGAATATCCGATCCGTCCCAAATCGGGCTCGGACTCGTTCCGAGATTGCGAGGGCCACACGCAATGAGATCTTCGCCGTGTAGCTCCTGCATGCAGCGGGCTAGGAGATCGATCCCGTCCCTGGCGATGATCCCCTCGTCAACCGCCGCCTCATAGAGATTCCAGCTCGATGCGAGGATCGCTCGTCTTGAGCCATCTCGTTGCAGGCGATCCATAAGGTCGAGAACCTCGGACGCAATGGGCTGTCGGCCAGAGTTCATGTGCGGAGCATAGGCTCGCGTGAGTCCGTACCCCTGCGTGCATCGAGTGTGATGGATGCGACCTCGGTTCCGCCCGCCCCCGTCGGCATCATGAGAAGAGTGAGCGACAGCGCACAGAACCAAGGACCGCGAACGAAACCGCTCCCCACGCGGGCTGCCTTGGCCACGGCAGGACTAACCGCAGTGTTCCTGGGTGGTGGCTTTGCCCATGATTTCGAGCTGTTGCCCCATGTCACGCTCGCGCCGGTGGCAAGCGAGTGGATCGTGCCGATGCCCAAGCATGACGATGAGCCAGCCGTACCGGTCTCGCTCAAGGTTCAGGTAGGCAACTATCCTCTGGCCTCCGCCGCCCGTCCAACCACCTCGATCATCGACCTGCCGAAACTCGGAGATACGCTTGAGTGGAAGTGAAGACTCGCGGCGTAGATGTCAGTTCGTCTCAATGAGCCGGACTGGCAAATCGGCGTTTGCCGCGTTGCGGGCAAGGGGACCGTCGAGGGTCCACAGGTCCGCCTTTAGCTCTTGGGCCAGGACGACGTAGGCGGCGTCGTAGGCATTCGCGCGCTGTAGCTTTCTCGCGACTGCCACCACGGCGGGCCCATCTCTCAAGCCATGCAGGCTGACCTCTATCGCGACGATCCGCTCCCAGGCCGATTTCGCGTCGGATGAGTCAATCGCGCCTGCCGCGATGCTGCGAGTCAGGGCGTTTGCGACCTCGTAGCGAAACAGCGATGGAGCGTGCAAGGACTCGCCGGCGTCTTCCCACTCGCGAAGCCACCGTTCGATTGCTGGCGCACGCTCGGCGTCAAGCGCCAGCGCCACGACCACATTCGAATCGAGGACGACCGTCAAAGGCCGCGCTGCTCAAGTTCTTCGCGGCCCTCGCGGACGACAGCGACCGCATCAACGGGTCCGCGAACGCGACCGCGAATCTCGGCTAGGTCGACCAGGACACTGTCCAGGTCGGAATGCGCAGGCGCAAGCTCTGCGGCAAGTAGCTCGTCGGCGAGCGCGTCCGGCTGCACGCCGCGACGCCCCGCCTCTCTCTCGAGGCGCTCGTAGGCATCAGGGGTGACGTGGATTATCCGATCGCGCGTTGCCACGAGACAAAGTCTAAGGGAGATTCGGCGGTGTCGCTCGGCTTGTCACGCGCCCGACGACAGGGTCGCGGCGAGTTCGGAGAGGCGCTGGATGCGGGGGTCGCTGTGGCCGACCATTCGCTCTAGCCAGCCTTCGATCTCCTTGACGTCGAGTTCATCCGTGGCGATCAGCATCTGCTCGATGTCGAGCCAGTCCTTACGGCGATCGAAGATCGCCTTGCAGACGGCAAGGTGCTCGGGGGAGAGGATCGGGATTGTCGTGTCTGCGAACGGAACGCGCCGCGCCTCCTTCCGCATCGCCTGATGGATCGGGTCGTGGGCGAAGAAAAGATCGACTGCATTGTGCTCCCACCAGAGCCTGCACTGGCGATTCCGCTCCAGCGCCGCCGGATCAACCTGCGCCACATCGATGCCGAGGGGGGCAAGGGCATCGATGACCTCTCGCCAGCGCTCGGTAGTGACGAAGACGTTCACGTCGATGTCGATCGTCGACCTTGGCTCGGCGTAGTAGGCGAGGGCGATCGCGCCGCCGATCGCGTGGGGGATCTTCGCCTCGGCGAGCGCTTCGTGAATCGCGAGGATCTTGTCCGGCAGCGGGGGCGCGCTGGGTCTGTTGCCGGCGCGTCCTTGCCCCGTCATCCGTGACTCGAGTCGAGGCGCGGGAAGCGCAGCGGCTTGCCCAGACGACCGCCGGATGGCAGCGCGTCAGCGAGGAGCAGCAGGTCGACGAGGACTTCTCCCCGCTCCTCAGGGGTCGACGCCATCCAGCCCGCGATTGATCGTGCTGCCTCACCCGACGGAGAGGGTTCCGCACCCTCGCGATAGCCGTTTTCGAGCAGCTCGATCAGCATCTGGCGTAACGCTGGGTCGAGCTCCTTGCCCTTGGCCAGCTCGGCGATCAGCTCGCGTGCCGCCCGCTGGGCAGCAGGCAGACGCACGGGCGCGCCGGCCCGGCGGGCGGAGCGCCGCAGCTCCACCGGATCCAGCGGGGCGCTCGCACGTTCTCGCGCCTTCTCGATGACCTGGTCGCTCAGTTCGGTGAATGATGCGAGCGTCTGGCTGCGAGGTCCCTTAGGGGTGCTTTGGGACTCGCGGATCTCGAAGCGTCCGCCCCTGGTCGGCACGACAAATGCCATAGTGGGTAAATCGTACCACTACGTCAGACCTCGCCGAGGGAGACGGCGTGGTTGGCGATTATGCGGCTCTCGGGGTCCCAGGTGCGCTTGACCTCGGCGAGGCGGGCGCAGACGTCGGCGGGGAGGATCGCGTCGACGTCGCAGGGGGCTTCGGTGAAGTTGAAGTAGGAGCCGCCGGGGGCCCAGGGCGCCATCGCCTCGGCCGTGCGCCTGAGGTGGGCGGGGATCGCCTCGGCCAGCTCGGGCGTCATCGGCATGCCGACGCTGTACATGGCGAAGCCGGCGTCGAGGTGGGTGAGGGCGCCGCCGTCGGGGTCGGGCTGGCCGATCGCGCCGCCGAGGTGGCGCAGCTCGCTGAGCAGCAGCGGCGAGCCCGAGTCCGGGCCGGCGACGCCGGCGAAGGCGTCGATCGCCTCGTCGGGCAGCTCGCTCACCAGGCCGCCGTCGCCGATCCCCGGCACCGGGTTCTCCGGGTCCATGTGGATGCGGCTGAGCCCGGCGGCCGGCATCCAGGCGAAGGTGTCCATGATCGTCTCGCCGATCTCGCGCAGCGGAGCGACGATTGCTTCGCCCTGCTCCCGGGCGCCGATGCAGGCGGCGTCGATCGTCAGCAGCCGCTTGCCGCGGATCGGCTCGGGCACGTCGGGGATCGGCGGCGGGGTGATGAAGCGGACGATCGAGGTGACCTCGTCCCCGAGGCCGATGGCCCAGTCGCGGTACCTGCGGACCGCCTCGGCGCCGACCTCGGCCGGGAAGACGAGCGCGCCGGCGTAGACCTCGGCGATCGGCAGCAGGGCGACGTGCAGCGCGACGACGATGCCGTAGCCGCCCCCGCCGCCGCGCAGCGCCCAGAAGAGATCGGGGTCGTTGTCGGCGTCGACGGTGCGCGGCTCGCCCTCGGCGTCGACGAGCTCGATCGCGCGCACGCGGTTGCAGGCGAAGCCGTGGCGGCGGGCGAGCCAGCTGAGGCCGCCGCCGAGCGTGTAGCCGACCACGCCGACGTCGGGCGAGGAGCCCGGCATCGAGCAGAGCCCGTGCGCGCCGGCCGCCTCGCCGAGCTCGAGCGAGAGCACGCCCGCCTCGACCCGCGCGGTCTGCGCGTCGGGGTCGATCTCGATCCCCCGCATGCGCTCGGTCTTGACCAGGATCGCCTCGTCGAGCGGGCCGAGCGGCGCCGCGCCGTGTCCGGTGCCCTGGCCGGCTACGCGCAGGCCGTGCTCGACGGCGAAGCGGACGGCCGCGGCGATGTCCTCGGCGCTCTCGACGAAGGCGACCGCGGCGGGGCGCTGGTCGGCGGCGAGGTTCCAGGCGGCGCGCGCCTCGTCCCAGTCGGGGTCGCTCGGGGCGGCGACGCGGCCGGAGATGCTCAGCTCGGTGAAGTCGGTCATGCGGGGGTCTCCTTGGATCGGTTCGGCGTCATGCGGTTCACGGCGCCATCTACCCCCACCAGAACCTCGCTGACCATATCAGGCGGGAAGAGGCCGTGCGAGGAAACGCCGGGATCGGCCTCGAGCCGCGCGGCGAGCGCCGCCGGGTCGCCGATCTCGCCGCGGTAGTCGGCGATCACGCCGCCGTCGGGGCTGGGGGGGACGTCGCGCAGGGTCGCGTCGGGACCGAGCCGGGAGAGGGTCGAGCGCAGGCCGAAGGCGAAGAGCTCCAGCGGCACAGGCGGGGCCAGCGAGTCCACCGGCTTGCTCGAGTCGGCGATCACGACGAAGCGCTCGGCCGCAGCGGCGACGATCTTCTCGCGCTGGTGGGCGGCGCCGCCCCCCTTGATCAGCCAGCCCTCAGGCGTCACCTGATCGGTCCCGTCGATCGCGACGTCGAGCCGCTCCAGCTCGCTGAACTCCTCGACCGGGATGCCGAGCCCGCGCGCCTGTTCCTCGGTTGCGACCGAGGTGGCGACGCAGCGGATCCCGCTGAGGCCACGCGCCGCCAGCGCGGGCAGCAGGAGGGCGACGGTCGAGCCGGTGCCCAGTCCCACGGTCATCCCGTCCCCGACCAGCTCGGCCGCAGCCTCGGCGGCGAGGCGCTTCTCGTCGTCGGATCCCACGGCCGCTGACTCTATGCTCGCGCGACGATGGACGCGCGCATCTGGCTGACTGGGAAGGAGGGGGAGCCGCGGTCGTTTCCGCTGCCCCCGGGGCGGACCGTGATCGGCCGCGATCCCGAGGCCGACGTCTGCATCGAGGACGAGGCGGTCTCCTGGGATCACCTCGAGATCGAGAGCCGCGGCGGCGTGTTGATGGCGACCGACCTCGACAGCCGCAACGGGACTGCGCTCAACGGCGAGCCGCTCGACCGGCCGCGGCGGCTGCGCGACGGCGACACCCTGATCGTCGGCGGCCACCGGCTCGAAGTCTCCGATCCCGAGCCGGGGAGAGGCGGCATGACCGTGGCCGCCTCGGAGCCGGCCGTGCCGCTGAACGAGGAGGAGCGGGCCACGGCGGCGGCGCTGGTCGCCCCCTACCGCAGCGAGGGCGCCTTCGCCGGCCGTCCCGCGACCCGCGCCGAGATCGCCGAGGCGCTGCACGTCAGCGAGCGCACCGCCCAGCGCCGCCTCGACGCCCTCGCGGCGAAGCTCGACGTGCCGGGCGACGCCGGCCGCGAGCGCCCCCGCCTGATCGCCGCCCGGGTGATCGAGCTCGGCCTCGACCGCTGACCCGGCGCATCCGACTTTGACCCACCTGGAGGTGGGTGAAAGTCGGATGCGTGGCTCGGACCGGGCCAAACGTGGCTCGGTAGGCGTCGCGGGTGTCGTTGGCGCGCCCGCTTCGCTGGCGCAGGATCGGTTGCGCAGTCCGAGTCCAACCGATCGAAAGGAAATGCCATGCGTAACCGATCGCTTCTCATCTCAGTCCTCGCCCTGATCGCGCTCGCCGTCTCGGCGTCCGCTGCCCTGGCGGCATCGCCGCGCGCCGTCGTCTATTCCAAATCGACGACCGTCGGCGGCGAAGCGAAAGGCGGGCTGTTCGCGGTCAAGTCCGGCCACCTCAACCAGATCACCGAAGACCCGACCGACACCGAACCGGCCTTCTCCGCCGACGGCCGCACGATCGCCTTCGCCCGCGGTGGCGATCTCTACTCGATCCGCCCCGACGGCTCCGGCCAGCGGCAGCTGACCAGCGGCCCGGAGATCGACGGGCGGCCGCTCGTCGCGCCCAACGGTCGCTACGTCGTCTTCGAGCGGCGTGCCACGGCGGGTGCCCCGCGCGACCTCTACACGGTCGGGATCGACGGGGGCGAAGCGCACCCGCTCGTCTCCTCCCCGGCGGCCGACGAGCACGAAGCGACGTTCTCGCCCGACGGCTGCATGATCGCCTTCGTGCGCAGCGCCGGCGGCGCCGACGACCTGTTCTCGGTGAAACCGGCCGGCGTCGGGCTGCGGCGCCTGACCCACACCGCCGGGGTCGACGAGTTCGCGCCCGGCTACTTCGCCGGCGACGAGGGCATCGTCTTCAGCCGCGGCGAGAGCAGCGAAGGCCCGGCCGCCTACGCCGACGTCTACACGATGCGCAGCAACGGCAGCAGGGTGCGGCCGCTGATCCGCGGCGTCGGCTCGGCCTACGTCGAAGACGTCTCGCCCGACGGCCACACGGTGCTCTTCCGCCGCGACCAGGGCCTCTGGTCGAAGCGGATCGGCCCCGGCGGGGCGCACAAGCTGGCCCAGCTCCCCGACGGCTCGGAGACCAACGGCGTCTTCTCCTCGGATGGGCGCCAGGTCGCGGCCTTCGTCGCGGTCGAAGACCAGCAATCGCTGGTCGCGATCGACCTCGGCAGCCGTCGCCAGACCCAGCTCGCGGAAGGCTTCGAGGCCTCCGAAAAAGACGGCACGGTGATCGGTCCGGTCATCGCATGGCAGCCGGTGCCCCCCAGGGGGTAGCCGATCGCCAGCCGGGACGGTCGAGGGCCCCTCGCTTCGGCGGCGGGCCCTCGACGCCTGCCCATGGCGATATAACCGCCGCGTGGCAGAACCCGCCATCGGCTCCACCGTTGCCGGCTACCGCCTCGACGCGCTGATCGCCCGCGGCGGGATGGGGGTCGTCTACCGGGCGACCCAGCTTGCGCTCGAGCGCCCGGTGGCGCTGAAGGTGATCGCGCGTCACCTCTCCGACGACGAGAGCTTCCGCCGGCGCTTCCTCAGCGAGTCTCAGCTCGCCGCCCGCCTCGACCATCCCGCCGTCGTCCCGGTCTACGACGCCCGTGAGGAGGACGGCGAGCTTGATGGTCGCGATGCGCCTGGTCGAGGGCGGCGACCTGAAGAAACGGCTGCGGCAGGACGACCCCCTGCCTGCCGCCGAGGCCGTCGAGCTGCTCGGCCAGGTCGCCGCGGCGCTCGACGCCGCCCACGCCGCCGGCATCGTCCACCGCGACGTCAAGCCGCAGAACATCCTGCTCGAAGGCGATCGTGCCTACCTGACCGACTTCGGCCTCGCCAAGGCGCTCGGCGAGAGCGGTGCCGCTCAGCGGCGCCTCGGTCGTCGGCACGGCCCACTACATGTCGCCCGAGCAGTGGCGCGCAGATCGCGTCGGCCCGCCCGCCGACATCTACTCGCTCGGCTGCGTCCTCTACGAGGCCGTGACCGGGATCGCCCCCTTCGCCCGCCGCGACGGCGAGGCCGAGCCGGTGATGCCCCGAGGCCTCGACGCGGTGATCGAACGCGCCGTCGCCCCCGACCCGTCGGACCGCTTCGCCTCCGCCGGCGAGCTGATCGAGGCCGCGCGCGAATGCCAGAACGCGACTCCCGCCGCGACCGCCGTGCTCTCCGAGGGTTACGACTTGGAGACGCTCCAACTCGGTGCCGCGGAGTCGGACGCCGGCAAGCTCGGTGGCTGGCACCGGGGCCGGCGCTGGCACGGCGGCCTCTTCGCCGTCTGGTTCATCGTGCCGCTCGCCGCGATTGCCGTCGGCCTTTTCCTCTTTTTCTCCGCTGGGGGAGTCTCCGTCTCGGCCCCGATCGAAGTCGGCCGCCCGCCGCTTCGCCTCGCGGTCGGCCCGCGGACGGTCTGGGTGACGAGCGCGCCCGACGGCACCCTCTCTGGGATCGACCCCAAGACCGCCGCCGTCACCGGTCGGCGCCTTCGGCTCGAAAGAGGCATCGCCGGGGTGACGATCGGCGGCGGCTCCGTCTGGGTCACCAGCCCGCGCCGGGGCGAGGTGCTCCGCGTCGACACCGACAGCGGCAAGGTCACGGCGAGGATCGACGTCGGCGGCCGCCCCGGCGCGATCGTCGCCGGCGGCGGCCGGATCTGGGTGGCCGACGACGCGGGCGGCGGGGTGACCGCGATCGACGTGGCCGGCGGGCGGATCGTCAAGCGCGGCATCGCCCCGCACGTGGCGCCGCTGCGCCTCGCCGTCGGCGCCGGCGCGGTCTGGGTCAGCAGCGCGACCACCGGCGCGGTCCGCCGCATCGACCTGTCCACCGCAACCGCCGGCGCGCCGATCCCCGCCGGTCGCGGCCCCGCCGGGGTGACCGTCGGCGGGGGCCTCGTCTGGGTCGCCAACAGCCGCGCCGACCGCGTCACCAGGGTCGATCCCGCAACCCACACCCTGGTCGGGCTGCCGATCGCCGTGGGCGAACGCCCAGGCGGCATAGACGCGGGCACCGAAAGCGTCTGGGTGGCCAACTCAGGCGACGACACCGTCAGCCGAATCGGCATCGAAAGCGGAGATGTCGAAGGGGATCCGATCTCCGTCGGCCCCGATCCCGGCGCCGTCGCGGTGGGCTCCGAAGCGGTCTGGGTGGCGAACAACGGCAACGGAACGGTCACCCGGATCGAACCGTGATCGGCAATCAATAGGATCGCGCCACCGGGCATGACGCAGGACATCGACCAGCTCTGCATCAACACGATCCGCACGCTCTCGATCGACGCGATCCAGAAGGCCAACTCGGGCCATCCGGGGACGCCGATGGCGATGGCGCCCGTCGCCTACACGCTCTGGCAGCGCTTCCTCCGCTTCGATCCCGCCGACCCGATCTGGCCCGGCCGCGACCGCTTCGTCCTCTCCGCCGGCCACGCCTCGATGCTGCTCTACTCGCTGCTCTTCCTCACCGAGGTGCAGGCGGTCGAAGCCGACTACGAGGTCGTCGGCCGCCCCTCGGTCTCGCTCGCCGACATCGAGAGCTTCCGCCAGCTCGACTCGCGCACCCCCGGCCATCCCGAGTACCGCTGGACCTCGGGGGTCGAGACCACGACCGGCCCGCTCGGCCAGGGGATCGCGACCAGCGTCGGGATGGCGATCGCCTCGAAGTGGCAGGCCGCCCGCTACGGCGCCGACCTCTTCGACTTCGACGTCTACGCGATCGCCGGCGACGGCTGCCTGATGGAGGGCGTCTCCAACGAAGCCGCCTCGATCGCCGGCCACCTGAAGCTCGACAACCTCTGCTGGATCTACGACAACAACCAGATCACGATCGACGGCAAGACCCGGCTCGCCTACGAGGACGACGCCGCCGCGCGCTTCATCGGCTACGGCTGGAACGTCACCCGGGTCGGCGACGCCAACGACACCGAGCTGCTCGCCCGCGCCTTCGAGGAGTTCAAGGGCGAGGAGGGGCGGCCGACGCTGATCGTCGTCGACAGCCACATCGGCTGGGGCTCGCCGCACAAGCAGGACACCGCCGCCGCGCACGGCGAGCCGCTGGGCGAGGAGGAGGTGCGCGAGACCAAGCGCGCCTACGGCTGGCCCGAGGACGCCCAGTTCCTCGTCCCCGACGGGGTCAAGGAGCACTTCGCCGCCGGCATCGGCAAGCGCGGCGCCGAGCTGAGCCGGCAGTGGGAGGCGAGGCTCGCCGCGTACGCCGAGGCCAGCCCCGAGTTGGCCGCCGAGATCGAGGCGATGCAGAAGCGCGGCCTGCCCGACGGCTGGGACGCCGAGATCCCCAGCTTCGAGCCCGACGAGAAGGGGATCGCGACCCGCAAGGCCTCCCAGCAGGTCGAGAACGCGATCGGCGCGCGGCTGCCGTGGCTGCTCGCCGGCTCAGCCGACCTCACCGACTCGACCTCGGTCCGCCTCACCTTCGACGGCGCCGCCGACTTCGAGCCCGGCGCCTACGACGGCCGCCAGCTGCACTACGGGATCCGCGAGCACGAGGCGGCGGCGATCTCCAACGGCCTTTCGCTCTCGAAGCTGCGCCCGCTCTGGTCGACCTACCTCACCTTCTCCGACTACGCCCGCCCGGCGATCCGCCTCTCGGCGCTGATGGAGCTGCCGGCGATCCACCTCTTCACCCACGACTCGATCGGCCTCGGCGAGGACGGGCCGACCCATCAGCCGGTCGAGCAGCTCGCCTCGCTGCGGGCGATCCCCGGCCTCGACGTGATCCGCCCCGCCGACGCCAACGAGGTCGCCGAGGCCTGGCGGGTCGCGCTCGACCGCACCCACCAGCCCGTGGCGCTGGTCCTGACCCGCCAGAACGTGCCGGTCTTCGACCGCTCGCGCTACGCCTCGGCTGAGGGCCTGCGCCGCGGCGGCTACGTCCTCGCCGACGCCGAGGGCGGCGAGCCGGAGGTGATCCTGATCGGGACCGGCAGCGAGGTCGCGCTGGCGCTCGCCGCGCACGAGGAGCTGAGTGGCGAGGGGATCCGCTCGCGGGTGGTCAGCCTCCCCTGCTGGGAGCTGTTCGATCGCCAGGACGAGGCCTACCGCGACCAGGTGCTGCCGCCGAGCGTCACCGCGCGGGTCTCGGTCGAGGAGGCGTCGACGCTCGGCTGGGATCGCTACGTTGGGTTTGCGGGCGCCAAGGTCGGGATGCACACCTTCGGTACCTCGGCGCCGCTGAAGGACGTCCAAACCAAGTTCGGCTTCACCCCCGACCGGGTGGCCGAGGTCGCGAAGGAGCTGCTCGCATGAAGCCCACCGCAAAGCTGCACGACATTGGCCAGAGCCTCTGGCTCGACAACATCACCCGCACGATGCTGGCCGACGGCACCCTTGCCGGCTACATCGAGGAGCTCTCGGTCACCGGCCTGACCTCCAACCCGACGATCTTCGACAAGGCGATCTCCGGCAGCGACGCCTACGACCGACACATCGCCGAGCTCAGCGCCGGCACCGAGTCCGTCGAGGCGATCTTCTTCGAGCTGGCGCTCGCCGACCTGCGCGACGCGACCAAGATGTTCGCGCCGGTGCACGAGCGCACCGCCGGGGTCGACGGCTTCTGCTCGCTCGAGGTCTCCCCGAAGCTCGCCGACGACACCGCGGCGACGATCGAGCAGGCCGCCAAGCTGCACGGCGAAGCCGGGTGCGAGAACCTCTTCATCAAGATCCCCGGCACCCCCGCCGGCCTGCCGGCGATCGAGGAGTCGATCTTCGCCGGCATCCCGATCAACATCACCCTGCTCTTCTCGCGCGAGCACTACCTCGCCGCGGCGGACGCCTACCTGCGCGGGATCGAACGGCGGATCGAGGCGGGGCTCGACCCCGCCGTCGCCTCCGTCGCCTCGGTCTTCATGAGTCGCTGGGACGTTGCGGTCAGCGGGGAAGTGTCGGACGAGCTGCACAACCGCCTCGGCCTCGCGGTCGGCTTCCGCGCCTACGCGGCCTACCGCGAGCTGCTCGACTCGCAGCGGATGCAGCGCCTGATGAACGAGGGCGCCCGGCCGCAGCGGCTGCTCTGGGCCAGCACCGGGACCAAGGACCCCGAAGCCTCCGACGTCCTCTACATCGAGGGCTTCGCCTCGCCCTTCACCGTCAACACGATGCCCGAGCCGACCCTGCACGCCTTCGCCGACCACGGCGAGGTCGGGGACCTGATGCCCGCGGACGGTGGCGAGGCCGAGGAGCTGCTGGCGCGGTTCGGCGAGGCCGGGATCGACGTCGAGGCGCTGGCGGAGCGGCTGCAGGAGGAGGGCAAGGAGGCGTTCGTCAAGTCCTGGAACGAAATGCTGGACTCGATCGAGTCCAAGCGCGGGGTGGTGACCGGGTGAGCGAGGGCTCGTTGCGCGACCAGCCCGCTTGGAAGGAGCTGGAGCGCCACTTCGGCGGGCTTCGCGAGACGCACCTGCGTGACCTCTTCGCCGCCGACCCGCACCGCGGCGAGCGCCTCGTCGCCGACGGCGCCGGCCTGCACCTCGACTTCTCGAAGAACCGGATTACGGACGAGACGGTGATCCTGCTCGGCGAGTTGGCTCGCGCCCGCGGCGTCGAGGAGCGCCGCGAAGCGATGTTCGCCGGCGAGCACATCAACGTCTCCGAGGACCGCGCCGTGCTGCACGTCGCCCTGCGGATGCCGCGCGAGCGCTCGCTCCTCGTCGACGGCGTCGACGTCGTCAAGGAGGTGCACGAGACGCTCGACCGGATGGCCGCCTTCTGCGAGCGGGTCCGCTCGGGCGAGTGGACCGGCCACACGGGGAAGCCGATCCGCAACGTCGTCAACGTCGGCATCGGCGGCTCCGATCTCGGTCCGACGATGGCTTACGAGGCGTTGCGCCATTTCAGCCGCCGCGAGATGACCTTCCGCTTTGTCTCGAACGTCGACGGCACCGACTTCGCCGAGTCCACCCGCGACCTCGACCCGGAGGAGACGCTCTTCGTCATCTCCTCCAAGACCTTCACCACGCTGGAGACGATGACCAACGCCCGCACCGCCCGCGAGTGGTCGCTGGCCGGCCTCGGCGGCGACGAGGCGGCGGTCGCCAAGCACTTCGTCGCGGTCTCGACCAACGCCGAGGAGGTCTCGAAGTTCGGCATCGACACCGAGAACGTGTTCGGCTTTTGGAATTGGGTGGGGGGTCGCTACTCGATGGACTCAGGCGTAGGCCTCTCGACCATGCTGGCGATCGGGCCGGCCCGCTTCGAGGAGATGCTGGCCGGCTTCCACGCGATGGACGAGCACTTCCGCGAGGCGCCGCCGGCCGAGAACCTGCCGATGCTGATGGGCCTGCTGAGCGTCTGGTACGGCGACTTCTTCGGCGCCCAGACCTGCGGCGTCTTTCCCTATGACCAGTACCTGCACCGCTTCCCCGCCTACCTGCAGCAGCTGACGATGGAGTCCAACGGCAAGCACGTCACCCTCGACGGCGCCCATGTCGACTACGACACCGGGGCGATCTTCTGGGGCGAGCCGGGGACCAACGGCCAGCACTCCTTCTACCAGCTGATCCACCAGGGGACGCGGCTGATCCCCTGCGACTTCATCGGCTTCATGCGCTCCAACAACCCGCTCGGCGAGCACCACGACCTCTTGATGTCCAACGTCTTCGCCCAGGCCGAGGCGCTCGCCTTCGGCAAAACGCCCGAGCAGGTGCGTGAGGAGGGGACCCCGGAGGCGGTCGTGCCGCACCGGACGATGGAGGGCAACCGTCCCTCGAACACGATCCTGGCCGAGCGGCTCGACCCGCACACGCTGGGCACGCTCGTCGCCCTCTACGAGCACAGCGTCTTCACCCAGGGGACCGTGTGGGGGATCGACTCCTTCGACCAATGGGGGGTCGAGCTGGGCAAGGCGCTGGCGAAGCGGATCGTGCCCGAGCTGCAGGCCGCCGAGGAGCCCAAGCTCCGCCACGACAGCTCGACCAACGCGCTGATCCGCCGCTACCGCGAGGCGAGGGAAGCGGGGTAGTCCGTGCCGCTCGACGCCCTCCCCCTGGCGGCGTCGAGCTCCAACCTGCTCGCCGCGCGCGAGACGATGGCGTTCACGCTCGCCTTCCACATCGTCCTCGCCTGCCTCGGCGTCGCCTTCCCGGCGATGATCCTCACCGCCAACTGGCTGGGGCTGAAGCGCGACGACGAGGACGCGATGCGGCTGGCGAAGCGCTGGTCGAAGGCGATGGCGGTGACCTTCGCCGTCGGCGCCGTCACCGGCACCGTGCTGAGCTTCGAGTTCGGCCTGCTCTGGCCCAACTTCATGGCGCGCTTCGGCGACGCCTTCGGCATCGCCTTCGCGGTCGAGGGGCTTTTCTTCTTCACCGAGGCGATCTTCCTCGCGATCTACATCTACGGCTGGAAGCGGCTGAGCGGCTGGGCGCACTTCTGGTCGGGGGTGCCGATGGCGATCACCGGGATCGGCGGCGCCTTCTCGGTCGTCACCGCCAACTCGTGGATGAACACGCCGCAGGGCTTCACTCTCGACCCCGCCGGGAAGGTGGTCGAAACCGACCCGCTCAAGGTGCTCTTCAACCCCGCCTGGGTCTACGAGGTGCCGCACATGATCCTCGCCGCCTATATGGTCGTCGGCTTCCTCGTCGCCTCGGTCTACGCGGTCGGGATGCTGCGCGGGCGGCGCGACCGCCTGCACCGGCTCGGCCTCCTGATCCCGCTGACGATCGCCTGCATCGCGACCCCGATCCAGCTCTTCGTCGGCGATACCGCGGCGCGCGAAGTCGCCGACCACCAGCCGGCCAAGTTCGCCGGGATGGAGTGCATCCAGCAGACCGGCACCGACCAGACCGAGTACCTGGGCGGCATCTGCACGAGCAGCGGGGTGAAGGGGGCGGTCGGCATTCCCGGCCTCGACTCCTTCCTTGTCGGCTTCAACACCGACACCAAGGTCACCGGCCTGGAAAGCATCCCGCCCGATGATCGCCCGCCCGCCGACACCCTGCTCCACCTCGCCTTCGACGCGATGGTCGGGATCGGCAGCGCGCTGCTGCTGCTCGGCCTCTGGCTCGCCTTCGCCTGGTGGCGGCGGCGCGACATCCCGCGCACGCCCTGGTTCCTGCGCGCCGTCGCCGTCTCGGGGATCGGCGCGATCCTGGCGCTCTGGTTCGGCTGGATCGTCACCGAGGTCGGCCGTCAGCCGTGGATCGTCCAGGGCTACATGCGCACCTCCGAAGCGGTCACCCAAGCGAAGGGGATCTGGTTCGCCTTCGGCCTGGTGCTGCTGCTCTACGCCGGCCTCGGGACCGGTGCCGTCCTGGTCCTGCGGGCGATGTCGCGCCGCTGGCGTGCCGAGGGCGAAGACGACGATGTGGAGACGCCCTACGCGCCCCCGGCGGAGGCGGTCCGATGACCCGTGCCGACGTCGTCGCCGTGATCCTCTGGGTCGGCGCGACCCTCTACGCCGTGTTCGGCGGCGCCGACTTCGGCGGCGGGCTCTGGGACCTGATCGCCGGCGGCGCCGAGACCGGCGAGCGGCCTCGGGCGCGGATCCAGCGCTCGCTGACCCCCGTCTGGGAGGCCAACCACGTCTGGCTGATCTTCATCCTGGTAGTCCTCTGGACCGCCTTCTCGGAAGCCTTCGGCGCGATCATGTCGACCCTCTACGTGCCGCTGGCGCTGGCCGCGCTGGGGATCGTCCTGCGCGGCGCCGGCTTCGCCTTCCGCAAATCGGTGCGCCGGCTGGAGTACCGGCGGGCGATGGGCGCGGCTTTCGCCATCTCCTCGGTGCTGACGCCCTTCTTCATGGGCACGGTGGTCGGCGCGATCGCCGCCGGCAACGTCCCGCCGGGCGGCAACGGCGACGCCTTCTCGAGCTGGATCGCGCCGCTGCCACTCCTCACCGGCGCTCTCTTCGTCGCCACCGGCGCCTACCTCGCGGCGGTCTTCCTCGTCGCCGACTCGCACCGCGCCGGCGACGCCGAGATGGAGGGCTACTTCGCCAGCCGCGCCCTCGCCGCCGGCCTGGTCGCAGGGGTATTCGCCCTGGCCGGGATCGTCGCCCTCCACGCGCGAAGCCCGCTACGCCTACGACCGGCTGACTCGTCGAGGGCCTGCCGCTGGTGATCGTCTCCATCCTCTGCGGCGCCGGCGTGCTGGCGCTGCTGCTGCAGCGCGGCCGCCGCGGCCTGCGGCCGCTGGCGATCGGCGCCGTCGTCGCCGTGATTTGGGGCTGGGGCGTCGCCCAGTTCCCCTACTTGCTGCCGACCTCGCTGAAGATCAGCCAGTCGGCGGCGCCCAGCGAGACGCTCGGCATCGGTGATCGCCGTCTTCATCGCCGCCGCGGTCCTCGTCCTGCCCGCCCTCGGCCTCCTCTACTGGCTGAGCCAGCGGGAACTGCTCGGTGAGTGACGGTTTAGCGCCCGGCTGCCTGCCTAGACTGCGAAAGTGATGAGCGACGTGCTGCAGACCGACGAGAAACCCGCGATCCTCGACGAGGGATCCTGGGTCTACCTCATCTCGGCCGCGGCCGATCGACGTGCTAGCTCGCTTCACGAACGCGTGGTTGAGGTCTGTGAGACCGGGGGTTGGCAGGCCGTCAGCCGGCCGGCTCTGGCCGGTGCCGGGGAAACCGACCCCGGGCGTCTGTTCGAAAGCGTTAGTCACGCGGTGGAGCACGCGGCTTGCGTCGTCGCGCTGGCTGGGGAGGAGACCGAGACAGCTGATGCAGAGCTAGCTCTGGCCTACAGCCATCGTCGTCCGGTCGTCGGCCTGCGCTTGGGCAGCGCCGATGCTCCCGCTTCCGCTGTTCAAGGTATGCTCGCAACTTACGAGCGTGCCCGGGTAATCGCCTGCGAGAGTGCCGAGGAGTGCGCGGTCGAGTTGCGCTCCACCTTTTCTGATCCCGATTTCGCGGATACGATCCGCATGGCTGCCGGCGAACGCGCCGTCAGCGCCTGAGCTCTGGAACGTGGCGCTGCTCACGATCGGTCATTCGAATCACTCGGCACGGCACTTCCAGGAGCTGCTGTCCGAGCACGGGGTAGAGGTTCTCGCCGACGTTCGATCATGGCCTCATTCGCGCTTCGTGCAGTGGGCGGACGGCTCCCGCATCGGCGACGTGGCGAGCGAGGTGGGCGTCAAGTACCTCTTCCTCGGCAAGGAGCTGGGCGGAAGGCCCGATTCGGATGAGTTCTATGACGAGGCCGGGCATGTCCTATATGGGAAGTTGGCACAGAGCAGCGAGTTTCAGAGAGGAGTAGAGAGGCTGCTGCGGGGTGCTACCAGCTACCGGGTGGCGATCATGTGCAGCGAGGAGGACCCCGCCTCCTGCCACCGCCGCCTGCTCGTCGCCAAGGTGCTGCTGGAGGAGGGGCTGACGGTCAACCATATTCGGGGCGACGGTCGCTGCGAAGTGGAGTCGGAGCCGATACTCCTTCGGAGGGGTCGCTTTTCGATGACGAGGAGAGCCTATGGAGATCTTCACTATCGGTTTCACGCAGACCACCGCCGAGGATTTCTTCGGCCGCCTGAAGTCGCATCGAATCGAGCGGCTTCTCGATGTCCGGCTCTTCAACAGCTCGCAGCTTGCCGGCTTCGCAAAGCGCGACGACCTCGCCTACTTCTTGCGCGAGCTGGTGGGGGCGAGGTACGAGCACGCTCCCTTGCTGGCGCCCAGCCGCGAGATCCTCGACTCCTACAAGAAGAGCAAGGAGATGTCCTGGCCCGAGTACGAAGAGCCGCTTCCTGGGGCTGATGCGCGATCGCAGCGTCGAGGACGAGCTGAGCCTCCGGGAATTCGAGCAACGCACCGTGCTGCTCTGCAGCGAGGCCACGCCGGAGCACTGTCATCGCCGGCTCGTGGTCGAGTATCTCGCTCGGCATTGGCCCGACCTGGTCGCTGTGCATCTCTAGGAGGGTCGGATGCCGGTCGACGAAATCATCGTGCTCGCTTGCTCGAAGAAATGGGGCGGACAGTGCGTCGCGGGGATCTCGAAGGAAAGCGATCGTTGGCTGCGGCCGGTCTCGGCGCAGCCTCGAGACGGAGCTTCCTCCTTACTACTGGCGTATCGACGGACGGGAGATCAAGCCCTCTCGACGTGGTTCGCTTCGAGCACCGGGGTGCCTTGGGCGATCCTACGCAGCCCGAGAACGTCGAAGTCGCGGATTCGCGCTGGGAGTTGACGGATCGGGTTGAGCCCGAGCGATGCCTTCGGCGTTCTCTCTCCCCATTTGGTCAAAGGGCCCCGGCTCCTCGGGAATCGCGGGTCGGCCGTGCCGGAAACAGAGGCACTACGGGGTGTTGAGGCTTCCCTTGCCTTGATCGCGCCGGGGAGCATCGAATGCCGCCTCGATCCCCCCTGCGAAGGCACGGATAAGCTCCGGCCTCGGATCCAGTTCGAATTGAACGGCCAGGGATACGACTTGGCGCTCACCGACTACCTGGTGCGACCGCGCCTGTTCACGGCCGGTTTGGGCAGCTCATGATCTCTCGGATCTCGGACGTCGGAGATGTCTCGAGCGTCCTGCTCACCGTCAGCCTCGCCGAGGCTCTTGACGGCTGGTGCACGAAGCTCGTCGCGGCAGTGCTTCCTCTTGCCGGGGAAGGGGCGGAAACTTGGCTGAGCGCGCGATCGACGCCGTGCTGTTCGACATCGACGGGACGCTGCTGGTCACCGGCGGCGCCGGCGCCGTCGCCTGGCAGCGCGCCTTCGAGGAGCTGCACGGGGTCGAGGCCGACATCGACGAGCACACCGACGCCGGCATGACCGACCCCGAAATCGCCGCGATCGTCTTCCGCGAGGTGCTCGGCCGGGAGGGCACGCCGGCAGGAGCGGGCGCAGGCGATCGGCTGCTACCTCAAGCACCTGCCCGACGCCGTCGCCGAGTCGGCGGGCTACCGGGTGATGCCGGGGGTCGAGGAGCTGCTGCCCGGCTGATCGAGCGCGGCGTCCTGCTCGGCCTGGTCACCGGCAACGTCGAGGCCGCCGCCCACATCAAGCTCGCCCGCGGCCACCTCAACCGCTTCTTCTCCTTCGGCGGCTACGGCTCGGACTCCGCCGACCGCGTCGAGGTCACCAAAGCCGCCCTGCGCCGCGCCGAGCTGGTCTCCGGCGGCACCCTCGCCGACGGCGCCTGCATCGCGGTCGGCGACACCCCCCGCGACGTCAGCCGCCGGCCACGGCGCCGGCATCCGCGTCGTCGGCGTAGCGACGGGCAGCTACTCGGTCGACCAGCTCAGGCGAAGCCAGGCGCCGACTGGGCGCTGGAGCAGCGGTCGAGGCGCGGCTTCCCGGCTTTAGGCGAGCGCTAGCAGCGGGCCTGGTAGATCGACAAGAACCCGCTCTCGAAGCCGTTCCGCGCCGCCCGCAGGTAGAGGCGCCAGACGCGGACCCGTTCGGGGCCGGCGAGCCGGATCGCCTCGTCGAGGTTGTCGTCGAGCCGCCGCGCCCAGTGGCGCAGGGTCTCGGCGTAGTCGGCGCCGTGCTCGGAGACGTGGCGGGTGACGAAGCCGGCCCGTTCCAGCGCCAGCAGGACCCGCGAGAGGTGGATCGGTTCGCCGTCGGGGAAGACGTAGCGCTCGGAGAAGGCGCCGGCATCGGGGTCGGTGTGGCGGAGGCGGGCGATGCCGTGGTTGAGCAGCCGCCCGCCCGGCTCCAGCAGCCCGGCGAGGGTGCGCGCGTAGACGTCGATCTGCTCCTCGCCGACGTGCTCGACCATGCCGATCGAGGCGATCGCGTCGAAGCGCTCGCCGGCCAGGTCGCGGTAGTCCATGACCCGGATCTCGACCCGGTCGGCGACGCCGGCCTCCTCGGCCCGGCGCCGCGCCTTCTCGGCCTGCGGCGGCGAGAGGGTGATGCCGACGACGCTGGCGCCGTGCTTGGTCGCCGCCCAGAGCGGGAAGCTGCCCCAGCCGCAGCCGACGTCGAGCACCCGCTCGCCCTCCTTCAGCGCCAGCTTGCGGGCGACCGTCTCGAGCTTCTCTTCCTGCGCCTCCTCCAGCGATCTGAGCTCCCTCGGCGAAGAAGGCGCAGCTGTAGGTCATCGAGTCGTCGAGGAAGAGGGCGAAGAACTCGTTGGAGACGTCGTAGTGGTGGCGCACCGCGCGCGCGTCGCGCTCCTTGCTGTGGCGGCGGCCGCTGAGGACCAGCTCGGCGGCGGGGCGCTTCGGCGGGCGGGTGAGGCCGGCGGCCCGCACCGCGCCGAGCATCAGCCTCGCCGTGTCGCCGCGCTCCAGCGACGGCGGCTGCCAGCTGTCGAGCAGCTCGATCACCGCGTCCATGTCGTCGACCTCGATCTCGCCGCTGACGTAGGCGCGGCCGAGGCCGAGCTGTCCGGGGGCGCGCAGCACGTGGGCTGCGGCGCGGGGCGAGCGGACGAAGAAGGTCGGGCCGCCGCCGTCGCTCGCCGGCAGTCTCGTGCCGTCCCAGAACTCGACCGTGAAGGGGCGCTCGGGGATGCGGGCCTCGATCTCGCGGCGCAGGGGAGCGGTGCTGGCGAATGGCATCCTCCGCACCCTACAAAAGGCCCGGGGTGCAGACGCGGGTTTGGGACCGGCGCGCGGGCCTTTACCTTTTCCTCGTGCGCCGGAGCGTATGATCGGCCCTCTTCATGGCAGGCGCGGGCCCTCTTCCTTCAGACATCCAGCCGGTCGCCAACGAGACGCGCGACCGGATCATCACCGGCCTGGTCACCGTGGTCCCGTTCCTGGCGATCGGCCTCGCCGGCTGGCAGGTGTGGGGCGAGGCGCTGCACTGGAGCGACGTCTTCCTCTTCGTCGGCATCTACTTCTTGACCGGGCTCGGGATCACGGTCGGCTTCCACCGCCACCTCACGCATCGGTCCTTCAAAGCGAAGCCGTGGCTGCACGGCCTCCTGGCGATCCTCGGCTCCGCGGCGATCGAGGGCCCGGTGATCTCCTGGGTCGCCGACCACCGCAAGCACCACGCCTTCTCCGACGAAAAGGGCGACCCGCACAGCCCCCACGTCGACCACGGCCACGGCTGGAGCGGGGCGATGCGCGGCCTCTTCCACGCCCACATGGGCTGGCTCTTCATCCACACCCAGCGCGGCAACCGCGAGCGCTTCGCGCCCGACCTGCTCAACGACCCGACGATCTCCTGGATCGACCGGACCTTCATCTACTGGGCGATCCTCGGCCTCCTCGTCCCCTTCGCCCTCGGCTGGGTGATCGGCGGCACCCTCTTCGCCGCGCTGACCGGCCTGCTCTGGGGCGGCCTGGTCAGGGTCTTCGTCCTGCACCACTTCACCTACAGCATCAACTCGCTCTGCCACGTCTTCGGCAACCGCGACTACGAGACGACCGACGAGTCGCGCAACCTGGCGCTGATCGCGATCCCAACCCTGGGCGAGGCATGGCACAACAACCACCACGCCTTCCCGACCTCCGCCGTCCACGGCCTCGGCCGCTGGCAGGTCGACGTCTCAGCGATCGTCATCGACGGCCTCGAGAAGGCCGGCCTCGTTTGGGACGTTGTTCGGGTTGGCCCCGACCGACTTTCCGCCAAGGCCGTCTAGTGACCTGAGTCGTTAGTTCGCAGGTCCATCCCCGCCCCCGTCGAAGTCGTCGCCAGCGCAAGCGACGATTGGAGGCGGTCATGGCTGGACATGCGGTAGAGGTCGTGTTGAAAGGCGAGGAGCGCGAGGTGCTCGAGCGCTGGGCCAGGCGCCCGAAGAGCGCCCAGGCCTTGGCGCTGCGCTGCCGGATCGTCTTGGCGTCAGCCGACGGGGAGAAGAGCAAGGACATCGCGGCCCGCTTGGGCTGCAGCACGCAGACGGTGGGCCGCTGGAGGGGCCGCTTCGCCCGTCAGGGCTTCGACGGCCTGCACGACGAGCCGCGGCCGGGCAAGCCCCGGCAAATCGGCGACGAGGAGATCGAGCGGGTGATCGTCAAGACCCTGGAGGAGCAGCCCCCGAATGCGACCCACTGGTCGACCAGATCGATGGCTGCGGCGACCGGGATGAGCCAGACGGCGATCAGCCGGATCTGGCGGGCCTTCGGGCTGAAGCCCCACCGCACCGAGCACTTCAAGCTCTCGCCCGACCCGCAGTTCGTCGACAAGGTGAGAGACATCGTTGGCCTCTACCTCAATCCGCCCGAAGCGGCGGTGGTGCTCTGCGTCGATGAGAAGTCCCAGATCCAGGCGCTGGAGCGCTCCGCGCCGATCCTGCCGCTGATGCCGGGCGTGCCCGAGCGCCAGACCCACGACTACCTGCGCAACGGCACCACCAACCTCTATGCCGCGCTCGATGTCGCCTCCGGGCAGGTGATCGCCGACATGACGCCCCGTCACCGCGCCGAGGAGTTCCGCAAGTTCCTCAATCTGATCGAGAGCGCGGTGCCCGAGCACCTCGACGTCCACGTCGTGCTCGACAACTCCTCAACCCACAAGACCCCCTCGATCCAGCGCTGGCTCAAGCGGCATCCGCGCTTCACCCTGCACTTCACGCCCACCTACAGCTCCTGGCTGAATCTGGTCGAGCGCTGGTTCGCCGAGCTGACCACGAAGTGGATCAAGCGCGGCTCTCACCGCTCGGTTCGCGACCTGGTCGCCTCGATCCGCACCTGGATCGCCAACTGGAACGACGAGCCCAAGCCCTACGTCTGGCACAAGAGCGCCGATGAGATCCTCGACAGCCTCGCCTCCTACTGCCAGCGGATCAATGACTCAGGTCACTAGGGCGACGCTTCCGATTCGTACCAGTCAATCCACGAGTTGCAGGCTGAGCTGAGGGGGACGATGCGCCGCTTGCCGGCGCGGACGGCGACGAGGTTGCCGACGTAGGCGGTCGCGTCGTAGTCGCTGAGGCGCTGCAGGGTGCTCGGCTCGGCCGCCGCGACGGTGAATTTGACCGGGCCTCCTCGGCTGAGGTAGGCGCCAGCGGGCCAGAACTGGCCGTCGTTGGCGAGGCTGATCGTGTTCGGCCGCTGGCCGTCGAGCGCCGCCTTCAGCTCATCACTGAAGCCCGGCGCCGAGAGGGTCAGCCCGAAGGGCGAGAAGTACTGCAGCGAGAGCAGCCAGCGCCCGGCCGGCAGCGAGATGGACTGTGAGGTCCGCTCGCCGGTCTTCAGCTCGCTGCCGGCGTCCCAGCGGGCCTTCGGCGCGACCGCGACCGCCGGGAAGAGCGAGGCGCGGCCGGGGTTGGAGGTGAGGATGCGGATCTCCGGCGAGGAGCAGCCGGCGAGGGCGCCGGCGTTGGTCCCCTCGAGCAGGACGTGGCGGTCTTCGGGGGTCGGCCCGGTCCGCTTCCAGAGGACGTAGGAGGGCGTCGCGGCGATCCGCCTGAAGTTCGGCGGCGCCTGGCTGTTCCAGGCGGCCCGGCCGGTGATCACGTAGGGGAAGTGGTCGAGCGTGCCCCGCGAGAAGGAGTCGAAGTCGATCGGGCTGTAGGCGTCGCCGGTGTCGAACGGCTTCTCGGGGTTCTCGGCGACTTCGGGGTCGGGGAACTCGACCAGCGGCACATGCGTGTCGGCGCCGAGCAGCTCGTAGGCGGCGTAGCGATCCTGGCCGGCGTAGAGGACCGGCTTGCCGTGCACGATCGGCAGGAAGGCGCGCAGCTCACCGCCGTGGCCGGCCGGTCCGACCGGCGCGTCGCGCAGCGCCAGGAAGCTGGAGTACGCCGCGCCGGCGATGAAGACCACGGCGAGAGCGCTCCACCCCAGCCGGGCAAGCTCGGGTGCGGTCGACTTTCGAGTCGCTATGCGGTTAGAAAGTCGACCGCTGTCCGGCCAGAGCTCCGCCAGCAGCGGCCGCACGATCAGCAGCATCGCCAGCGGCGCGCCGATCATCAGCGCCTTCGCGTGGGAGTAATCGCCGCTGGTCGGCAGCGAGGCCAGGTAGAGGAGCGCGCAGGCGGCGAAGCCGATCGGCACCGCCAGGTCGCGCCGCCGCAGCCACCACCCGGCGCCGGCGAGCAGGGCGATCGCCGCGATCGCGGCGGCGAGACCGGTCAGGTGGGCGCCCCCGGGCGCTTCGAGGCGGTAGTCGGTGGCGGGCCAGATCCCCAGCGCCTCGACCGGCGAGACCGGGCCGTAGGTGTTGGTGCCGGCGACTTTGTTGAAGCTGTGGACGAAGCCGAACGGCCCGACCAGGGTGCCGGCGACGACGATCGCCGCCAGGATGGCGATGACGGCAAGCGTCGCCGGCCGCACGAGCAGGCGCAGCAGCCGCCGGGGCGCGAGCGCCGCGCGCACGCCGGGCAGCGTCAGGCTCCAGAGGACGACGATCAGCACCGGCCAGGCCAGCCCGGCGAAGCTGTAGGAGAAGAAGACCCCGCCCGCCAGCGCCAGCCACGGCAGCGTCCACAGCAGCACTCGCAGCGGGACCTGCCGTCGCTCGAGTGCCCATATATGGCCCTAAGCGACGGCACGTCCCTGGCTCGCGCGATTCGAGCTCGCGCAGGGCGACGGCGAAGGCGAGGACGAAGAGCGCCTCGGCGGTCTCCTTGAAGGCGCCCTGGGCGAAGTAGGAGGCGGCCAGGTAGGGGACGGCGACCAGGGTCGCTGCGAGCAGGCGGCGGCTGGGCCGAAGCCGGGCAGCGCCGCCAGCGCGGTGAGGCCGGTGAGGATGCCGATCGCGAAGATCTCGCCGACGAAGGCTTGCCCGAGGCCGATCCCGGGCACCGCCGCGACGGCGACCGCGAGGCCGTGCGGCCCGAGCGGGTAGCCGGGGTCGGGAGCGGGCCCGAAGCCGCTTCGCAGCCACTCGGCCCAGGCCAGGTGGAGGCCGAGGTCGTTGTTGAAGCCGACCCCGAGTAGCCCCCAGCGACCGCTGATCGCGAACGGGATCGAGAGGACGAGTGCGACGAGGAGCGCCACCGGCAGCCCCTCGCGCAGCGCGCCCTTTGCTCCGCTGCGGGAGCCGTCTTCGCCGTTCCGGGGCCGCGTCCGGCCAGCCCAGAGGATCGCGGCGGCGGCGAGGACGAGGACGACCACCCCGACCGTCGCCGTCGTGCCGTGGCCGGGCGCCCGGGCGAGCACGCCCGTCACGGTCAGCACTGCGCCGAAGCCGGCCGCGGGGGCGATCCACGACCAGGCGTCCCTGCCGGCGAGCGTGAGCAGCGCCCGCCCGACCAGCAGCGAGGCGCCGCAGATCAGCGCCGCCGAGGCGTAGGTCCCGATCATCAGGGAGGGCAACCTATGACAGTCGCCTGCCGCCGCGCGGAGAGCTTCAGAGCTTCTCGGCCGCCCGCTCGAGCGTCTCGCGCAGGTTCGCGCCGCGCAGCGGCTCGGCGTGGCCGGCGCCGACGACCGCCGGTTCCAGCGCCGCCAGCTTGCGCACCGACTCCTTCGCCTTGGCGTGGTCCCAGGCCCAGGCCGGGTGGGGGACGCTCGCCTCGCCAGGCGGCAGGGGGCGCCCCAGCCGCGCCGAGTCGATCAGGTAGACGACGTCGCTGACGAGCGCGACGCGATCGCTCTCGCGCCAGAGGCCGATCAGGCCCGGCGCGTGGCCGGGGAAGTGGATCGCGCGGAAGCCGGCGACCTGGTCGCCCTCGGAGACGGTGCCTTCGATCTTCACCGCGCCGCCGTCCCAGCGCCGCAGCAGGAAGGGGTAGATCCAGCGCGCCCGCGCCAGCGGCAGCTGCGAGAGGTCCATGTATGGGGCGATCGAGGCGTCGCTTTCGGCGCCGGGGACTTCGTCGGGATGGCAGTAGACCGGCGCCCCCATCGACGGTGCGGTGCCGCGGTGGTCGGGGTGGGCGTGGCCGAGGACGACCCGCTTGACGCCGCCCAGCCGGTCCGCCGCCTGTCGCGCCGCCTTGACCATCGCCTTGCTGCCGGCGTCGAACTGGACCACGCCGCCGCCGTCCTCGATGAAGTAGACGTTCATCGAGTTGCGCAGGTCTCCCCGCAGCAGCCAGACCCCCTCGGCGACCCTCTCCATGCCTGTCAGCGTAGCCGCGGCTAGGCTCCCCCGCCAATGCCGCTGCTGTGGAAAGCCGGGATGGTCGTCCTCGTTGTCTGCCTCGTTGCCGCGATGGCCATCGGGATCTATCGCCTTGCGACGACGCCGACCGAAATCCTCGGCGCCGGCTTCCGCGGGCTGCCGGTTCCCCATCACGGCGCCGCCCGGCGTTAGTATCGGCCGCGTTCGGCGATCGGACTGAGGAGGCGGCGTTGTTCACTCGTATCGTGGTGGGGACGGACGGATCGGAGACCGCTGCCGAGGCGGTGCGGCAGGCCGTCGACCTGGCCAAGCTGGCGGGCGCGGCGCTGAGCATCGTCAGCGCCTACGAGCCGGTGCCGAAACGCCGCCTCGAGGGCGAGCAGCAGGACGCGCCGACCGACGTCCAGCATGAGATCGGCCCGCGCGAGGACGTCAACCTGGTGCTCGACGCGGCCGCCGCGGCCGCCCGCAAGGAGGGGATCGAGGTTCAGACCCACCCGGTCGAGGCCAACCCCGCCGAGGCGATCCTCAACGTCGCCGAGGAGACCGGCGCCGACCTGATCGTCGTCGGCAACAAGGGAATGACCGGAGCGCGCCGCTTCCTCCTCGGCAGCGTCCCCAACAACGTCTCCCATCACGCGCCCTGCAGCGTGCTGATCGTCCGAACGACCTAAGATCTAGGGTGACGGGGCCGTGGCTAGGGCGGCGTCGACTAGGCCGGCGCCCTGGCGGGTCGATGGCTGGCCCAGGTCCCGGGCGGTGTTGCGCAAGCGCCTTGTAACGCGGTTGACCAGGCCCTCGCCGGTCGCCTTGGGGTCGATCGCGCCGCTGGCCAGGACCATCGCCGCGACGCCGGAAACGTGTGCCGCCGCCATCGAGGTGCCGACGTAGTTGCCGGGCTCGCCGAAGCGGTGGGGGTTGCCGTCTTTGAGCGTCACCTGGTAGATCGGCCGGTCGGACACCGACGGGCAGCCGGGGATGGGCGGGCCGCCGCCCGGCGCGACCACGTCGATGCCTTCGCCGCTCAGCGAGTAGCTGCCGAGGCAGCCGCCCTCGGTCGTGCCGCCGACGCCGATCACGCGCGGGCCGGTCGCGGGCGGGGCGACGCAGGTCTCCGACCCGAGGTTGCCGATCGAGGAGACCGCGACCACCCCGGCGCGGTAGGCGCGGCGCAGTTCTTCTTCGATCCCGGGCACCTTCTTGCCGCAGCCGAAGTTGAAGCTCATGTTGATCACGTCGGCGCCGTGCCCGACGGCGTAGCGGATTCCGCGGGCGATCTCGTCGGCGCGGCCGCTGCCGTTGCGGTCGAGGACGCGGACCGGCATCAGCTTGGCGCCGTAGGCGAGCCCGGTCAGGCCGATGCCGTTGCCGGTCTTCTCGGCGATCGTGCCGGCGACGTGGGTGCCGTGGCCGTTTTCGTCGAGCGGCACCGCATCGTCGCCGACGAAGTCGTACCCCGGGACGAACTGGCCGGCGGCGAAGTCGGGGCTGCGGCGGAAGCGGCTGCCCAGGTTGCGGTAGGCGATTCCGGTGTCGAGCACCGCGACGGTGACGCCCGTGGCGCCGGGATGCTTCGCGGCCGCCAGGTGTTCCCAGGCGCCGACGGCGTCGATCCCGCCCGGCGAGGTGGGCAGCAGCGGCGTCTCGGCACCTTCCCAGGGCAGGAAGTTCCACTGAAGGGAGACCCAGCCGCCCGGGCTCCCCGGGGTGCCGTCGATCGGCCCAGGGTCGTTGGGCAGGGCCGCGTCGAGCGGCGTCGAGGCGCGCGACGCGGTGGCGAGGTAGTCGGGCGCGGCGTAGGCGACCCGCGGGCTGCGCCTCAGCACCCTCGCCGCCTGGCGCACGCCGACCCCCGCCGGCAGGACCGCAGTGCGCCCGCGGCGCTCTCCGGCGAGCTTGTAGACGAGGCGCCGGGGCGCGAATCCGCGCGCCGGGGCGAGGCCGACGTGCGCCCCGGCCGGCGCGGGGGAGAGGGCGGCGGCGAGGGCGATCGGCGCTGCCGCCAGCGCCAGCGCGGCGAGGATCGTGAGAGGTCGGCTCATGGTCGGTGTGGCTCGCGGAGTCCCTGCAGAGAGGCGAGCATCCAGCTAACACCGGTGCGCCCGCGAAGTTGCCGGCCCGTACTCTCCAGCCGATGCCGGACGAGACGCCGAGCGACGAGCGCGAGCGCCTGATGGCGCTGGCGCTCGAGCGGGCCCGCGAGGCCGAGGCGCACGGAGACGTGCCGATCGGCGCCGTGCTCGCCCGCGACGGCAAGGTCCTCGCTGCGGCCGGCAACGAGCGCGAGCTGCGCCGCGATCCCACCGCCCACGCCGAGATCCTCGCCATCCGCGCCGCCGCCGAGGCCCTCGGCGGTTGGCGCCTGCCCGGCACGACCCTCTACGTGACGCTCGAGCCCTGCGCGATGTGCGCGGGCGCGATCGTCCTCGCCCGCATCCCCGAGGTTGTCTTCGGCGCCCCCGACCCCAAGGCCGGCGCCGCCGGCAGCGTCCTCGACGTCCTAGGCGAGCCCGCCCTCAACCACCGCCCCGCGGTCACCGGCGGCGTCCTCGAGGACGAGTGCGCGGCGCTTCTGCGTGACTTCTTCGCCGCCCGCCGTAGTCGGGGTGATGAGACGGCTTTTGAACCTGGAGGTTCGGTGGCGGATTGAGAACCTGCACCGCCAACTCCCCTAACAAAAGTCAGCAGCGATCCAAACCGCTGCGCCAGGTGCTTACGCCGGCCCCATCTCAAAGTCGGCCAAGGCGACAGCGACCAGGATGCCGTTCTTGCCGGTCTTGGCGAGCCGGGGCGTCGATTCGTCCTGCAAGGCGAGGAGCCGCTGCCAGGTCGATTCGAGGATCTTGATGCTCGCCTTGTACGCCAGCTCGTCGTACCGCAGCGGCTCCCAGACCAAGTAGCTGTCGTCACGGGCGCTGAAGGCACCGCTCTCGATCGAGTGGGTAGCCACTTTAGTGAGGTCCTGAAGCGCCCCTCCGGCAACGCCGTCCTGCACTGATTTGGGCAGGTCGTTCCAGCCCGCACCCCCGAAGATCGCCCGCCGCGTGCCCCGGTAGTAGTGCTTTGGTGCTGCCACGAACCGGTTCCGTTTTCACCTGCTCGATCACCTCGTACTCGACCAGCCGCTTGAAGTGGTAAGAGACTCGGCCGACTTTCAGGCCGGTTTCTCGCGCGAAGTCGGATGGGGCGATCATCCGCCAACTGGCCACCGCCATGATGTTGACGCGTATCCAATGGGCCAGTGCTTTCGTCAAACGGGGATCGAGGTATTCCGTTCCGTGCGGCGCTGGCTTCGGCGCACGCTTGGTGGCGGTAGTCCCTTTCGGCTTGGCGGGCTTCCGCTTCCCCTTTGGTGCCTTTGCTCCTGCCTTGCGCGCCATTACAGACCTCCCCTTTACTCAGAGTCTTGTCTAGTACCTAGCGGAGACTAGACGAGGCCGCCAGTTCTTGCCAGCGCGTTAGACGATCAGCGTCAACCGCTCGAATTGCACTGAGTTGCGAAGTAGCCTCGCTCGGCGGCACGGCCGAGCGTGCCGCATCCGCGCCGGATGCCCGACGCGGAGCCGATTGAAGCTGGGCGCGATCGCGCTCCGGCCACGAGTGCGAGAGGGGGTGAGGTGATGAAGGCCGTCCACGCTACGCAGACGCTGCCGATGCTGTCCGTCGTCAAGTCGGGCTAGTCCGACAGCAGAAACCACCGGGGCCAGGAGGCAGCCTAGGGAGGTAGCTACGCTCCGGCCCCGGTGGTTTCCCTCCCCCGCCTACCGCCCCCGCTTCGGCAGTCCCAGCCGCTCGAACAGATCAGCCGCCGAATGGTCGACCAGGCAGTAGAAGTGCTCGGCCGTACCGCGGACCGGCATGGTGTGCGCCAATCGCACGATGCCGGAGCTCTTGAGCTTGGTAATGTGGTAGTCGGCGTCGGACACGCCGATGCCAAGCTCCCAGGCGCACTCTGTCGGCGAGAGCGTTCGTCCGCCATCGAGCGAGAGCACTTGCAGCAGACCGAAGCGGCGCGGATGGACTTCCTGCCGGGCCACCTCTTCCCAATCCACCCTCGCCGGTTCGTCGCTCATGGCGCGCGACCATATGTGCGCTCAAGCTATTACTCAAGAGATATGCACTGTCAGCGCTGACCGGTTTACGTTCGCCGAGTCAGACCTAGCTGCGGACGATCTGGGAGATGCGCTGGTGGCTCATGCCGAGCACGCGGGCAATGTCAGCCATCGGCAGACCGTCTTTATATGCTTGGCGGATTGCCTGGTCGCGGTCGGCCCGCAGTCGCTCGGCCAGGCGCGCAAGGTCGGCATCCCGGCGGCTGTACTCCTCGGCAAAGGCAGCCAGGCGGGCGCGGGCTTCTGGGGCGTGGCGCTTGGGGCGAACGATGCAAAGGATGGTCTGCGCTATTCCCGCAAGTCGGTTAGCATGAATGGGAACATCCGAGGTCTCCGGCAGGGAGATGGGGCGCGGCGACTGGTCCCGGCCGGCTAGTCCTTTACGAAACACCTTAAGTCACTTTTGAGATCCATCTAGACACAACGCGCCGCGCCATTTCGCCTCTAACACTCAAGGTGATTTAGCGCATGACTACCCGTCGCGAAAGGACAGTCGCCCTTTCGTCCCAGGCACGGGAGAGGGGGTGATCGCATGGTGCTCAAGAGCGAGCAAGCCGTCTTGTCGATGCTTCGAATTGCCAAGAACGGCTGACGCTAAGCGAGCTAGGGGCGGGCCGGCCCGGTAAGGCAGCCCGCCCTATGGGCTCACTATTTGAAGATTGGCGGAGAGGGTGGGATTCGAACCCACGAGACGGGTTAACCCCGCCCACGCGATTTCCAGTCGCGCTCCTTAAGCCACTCGGACACCTCTCCGGGACTCCCAAGCCTAGAGGCTCAGCTCGGCACGGCGTAGATCTGGCCGCCCTGTTCGAGGACTTCTTTCGGCGTCAGCGGAGCTGGCGGGGGGCCGCCGGTCACTTCGCCGGTTTCGGCGCTGTAGGTGCCGCCGTGGCAGGGGCAGTAGATCTGGCTGCCGTCGTAGCCGACGGTGCAGCCGGCGTGGGTGCAGACCGCGCTGAAGGCCTTCAGGTTGCCGGCTTCGTCGCGGATCAGGATGTCGGGCGAGCCGTCCCCAGGATCGGTGTAGGTGGCGGCCTGGCCGCTGGGCAGCCGGCTGCTCGGGCCGAGCTTCACCGCGCCGGGCGGAAGCTTGCCGCCTCCACCGGTTGAGCCGGACCCGGCCTGGGAGGCATTTCCGCCTCCGCTGCCAGCCGACCCGCCGCCGCGGGACAGTGCCCGCGCCGTCGCGGTCGGGCCGGTGTAGGGGCCCTTGAGCAGCGCCGAGATGCCGGCGATGACCAGGCCGGCACCGGCGATCTCGGCGACCAGCACGCGCCGCGTCATCCGCGCGTCGGACTGCGTCATCGCCTCGCCCGGGGCCGGCGGGTGCAGCCGGGTGCGCCGGCTGAGCGAGGCCGAGGGGCGCTCGAGCATGTTGTCGAGCGCGGGCTGTCCCTCCGCGCCGGCGAGGACGAAGGGCAGCCAGGCGAAGACGAAGACGATGTCGGAGCCGAGGAAGTAGGGGCTGGTGTGCCAGCTCGCGGTGAGGAAGAAGACCAGGTTCAGCCCGAGGCCGGCCGCGGCGGCGAGACGGGTGAGCAGGCCGGTCGCGGTCAGCAGCCCGATCACGATCTCGAAGACCGCGACGCCGACCCCGGCCAGCTCGGGGTGGGGGACGGCGAAGGTCCGCAGCAGGAAGCCGCCCGGCGTGCCGTTGGCGAAGCCTTCGAGCTGGGTGCCGATGTAGGTGGTCGAGCCGGCGTGCAGGAAGCCCGGGTCGGCCAGCTTCTGGATGCCGGCGTAGACGAAGGTGACGCCGAGGAAGAGCCGCAGCGGCAGCAGGGCGGCGCCCGGTCTCAACGCGCTCATCGGCCGCAGTCTCGCCGCGGTCGGTTAACCGTCGCTAAGCCGCTTCTGAGACCGCTCTCAGGGTTGGAGCGGGCGCTGGGAGGAGCGGCATCACGATCGTCTCCTCGGCCAGCGCCGGGACCGCCGGGCGGCGGCCGCGGAGCTGCTCGTGGTTGCAGACCACGTAGCACCACTCCATCAGCCGCATCCGCGAGGCGGAGTCGATCTCCTCGATCGTCGCGCCGACCAGCCAGCGGCCAGCGGCCTCGCGGCAGGAGCGGACCTCGACCTGAGCCGCGACCTCGTGGCTCTCGCCGGTCGCGTCCTCCAGCTCGAGCAGGACGGCGGGGCGGGCGCCGGTCTCCAGCGGCGCGTCCAGGACCAGGCCGACGCCGACCGCGCTGGCGTCGATCAGGTGGCCGGAGACGTGGCCGCCCTCGGCGAAGCAATGGGCGGGGGCGTCGCCCTCGAAGCGGTAGACCTGGCGTCGTTGGCGGCGGCGGCCGACGGCGAGCAGGGTGCGCAGCACGCGGCGCAGCTCGATCAGGCCGAGCAGCGGCACGACGATCGCGGCGATCCCCGGCAGGTCGGGCAGCGGCCCGACGCCGGCGAGGTCGAGCAGGCGCAGCACCGTGCCGCCGGCGAGCACGATCGCCGCGAGGACGACCAGGTGCAGCTTGCGCACCGCATCCAGACCTCCTCCGTCGCGTCCCTGCTTCGGCGTCACCTTGAAGGCGGTGTGCCCGGGGCGGAAGATGCAGCGCAGCGCCCGCGTGTAGATCTCCATCGTCAGCAGCTCGTAGTGGGCGGTCTCGCCGATCCGCATGTAGCCGCGGGCGAGGGCGGAGCCGGCCAGCAGGTTGAACGAGACCGAGGGCAGCCAGAGGGCGGCGAGGGCGAGGACGCTGATCTTCATCGGCAGCTCGCCGCTCCACATCACCAGCCCGAGCGTCGCCAGCAGCAGCAGCCGCATCGGCGGCGCCAGGTAGGCGGCGAGGCTGGCGAAGTAGGAGAGGCGCTGCAGCGGGCGCAGCTCGCTCGCGCGCAGCGGAGACTCGGGCAGGGTGAAGACGGAGAGGTTGCCGCGCGCCCAGCGGTCGCGTTGCAGCAGGTAGCTGTCGAGGTCGTGCGGGGCTAGGCCCTGGACCAGCACCTCGTCGTGGTAGCGGCTGGTCCAGCCGTGGCGCTGCAGGCGGATCGTCGTGTGGAAGTCCTCGGCGATCGTCTCGGTGGCGACGCCGCCGATCTCGAGCAGGGCTTCGCGGCGCAGGATCGCCGCCGAGCCGCACCAGTAGGCGGCGCCCTGGCGGTCCTTCCCGGGGCAGACGACGCGGTAGAAGAGCGACTGCTCGTGGCGGCCGACGACGTAGTGCTGGACCGAGTCGTGGTTGAAGAAGTCGTGCGGGCTCTGCACCAGGGCGACGCGCTCGTCGTCGAAGTAGCCGACCATCGCCTCGAGCGCGTCGGGCATCGGCACGTGGTCGGCGTCGAGCATCAGCACCAGCTCACCCCCGGTGCGCGGCAGGGCGGCGTTGATGTTGCCCGCCTTGGCGTGGGAGTTGTCGGGGCGGACCATGTAGCTGGCGCCGGCGACCTCCGCCAGCTCCGCCATCTCAGGACGGCGGCCGTCGTCGAGCAGGTAGGTCGTGTGCGGATAGGTGAGCGCGCGGCAGCCGGCCAGGGTGGCGGCGACCACCTCGATCGGCTCGTCGTAGGTGCAGACGTAGACGTCGACGACGCGCCCCGGCGTCGCCGCCGGCCGCTCGCAGCGCGTGCGCGTCCACGAGTACCAGGCGAGCGTGCCCAGCGCCCAGAGGCCATAGATCTCGGTGATCAGCAGCATCGAGAAGGCGACGGGGCTCGCGCCTTCGGCGCTCCAGCCGATCCGCCAGGTCAGGTAGGCGACGCCCCAGACCAGCGCCAGCAGGGCAAAGGCGCGCAGCAGCCGCGGATGGCGGTCGACGAAGCGCCCAAGCGAAGTCTGCTCGCTGCCGTGCACCCGGCAGCATCGGCCGCGCCCGGCCGAGGCTTGAGCGCCGCATCCCTAGAATCCGCCCCCGAAGCGAAGTCCCCGGAGGGGTGCCGGAGTGGTTGAACGGGGCAGTCTCGAAAACTGTTGGCGTCGCAAGGCGCTCGTGGGTTCGAATCCCACCCCCTCCGCTTTGCCGCGGTGCCGAGCAGGTGGACGCGATCTATTACGTCACGCCGCGAGTTCGTAAGCTTAGCTACTGCAAAATAACCTGTTTTCGGTATAGTTCGCAGCATCATGCGGCCGATGCAGCGACTATCCGAGATTGCGGAGGGTCAGTGGGGACTGATCACGCGACGTCAGGCGCAGGAGGCGGGAGTTGGCCATACGTCGCTGGCCCGGCTGACGACGGACGGTCGGCTGGAGCGAGTAGCGCACGGCGTCTTTCGCGTTCGCGGTGCCGGGGAGCCCGATCATCTCGAGCTGCGGGCCGCCTGGCTTCAGCTCGCTCCCGAGAGGCCCGCTTGGGTTCGCCTCGACGACCTCGACGACGCGGTCGTCTCGCATACCTCGGCCGCGAGTCTCCACCGAGTCGGCGATCTTCGGGCAGACGTGCATGAGTTCACGCTTCCGCGACGGCGCCAGACGCGACGCCGCGATGTTCGCCTGCACCGCGGCAAGGTTCCGGATACCGATCGAATCGTTCTTTCCGGTCTGCCGGTGACCCGCCCCGCTCGCACGATCGCCGACCTTCTCGCTGACCATGTCGAGCCGGGCGTGGTGGGGGGGATTGCCGCCGAGGTGCTCGACGGCGGACTCGAGGACTCTGCCGAGGTCGCGGAGCGCATCGCGCCCTACGCAACGAGATTCGACCTGCCTCGTGGCGATGGGCAGGCCACGCTCGATCATCTGCTGGCGTTCGCCGGCTCTGGGGGACCAGCGGGCACGGCGGCTTCGGCGAGATGAGTGCCTCCCGCTACGACAATCCGCAAGCGCTTCGTCAGGCTCTCGCCGATAGGTTGCGTCCGCTCGCCGAGGCGAGTGGCGTGGAACTCTCCGTCTTGCTGCGGCAGTTCGCCTACGATCGGCTCCTTTGCCGGGTGTTCAGTACAGACTCCGAGCGCTGGGTGCTGAAGGGGGCGACGGCGATGCTGGCTCGGTTGGAGGGGCGAGCCCGTCATACCCTCGACGTGGATCTCTACCGGCGCGACGGCAGCCTGGCCGATGCCGAGCGGGCGCTGCGCGAGGCGGCCTCGGTTGACCTCGGTGACTACTTTCGCTTCACGCTCGGGGGCGCGAAACGGATGGCGCAGGGCGCGGACGCTCTGCGGATCCCCGTCGTTGCCTTCCTCGGTGCGACGGAGTTCACCCGCTTTCACGTCGACCTCGTTGCCGACCTTTCGATGACCGGCGTTGCCGAGGAGCTTGCGCCGCTCATTCCCATCGAGCTCCCTGGTATTCGCCATGTCGCTTACCGCGTGTACCCGATCGCAGATCACATCGCGGACAAGGTTTGCGCGATGTTCGAGCGCCACCCGCGGGCCGACGGGCGCACCGAGCAAAGCACCCGCTACAGGGATCTGGTCGATCTCGTCACCTTCGCCCACACCGCGACGGTCGGTGCGTCGGAGCTGCATCGGGCGATTGACTCGGAGGCGAAGCGTCGCCATCTGACTCTGCCAGGTCGCCTTGAGGTTCCCTCCTCTTCCGGTTGGGTGGCGGGCTACGCCCGCATAGCCGGCGACACCCCGGCACTCGAGGAGCGGGATCTGGTATCCGCCGTGAGCAGCGCCGGGAGACTTGTCGACCCGGTGCTGGCCGGCACAGCGGATGGTTGCTGGAATCCCGCGGCGATGGCGTGGGCACCTCGCGAGAGTGACAGCGATGCAGGAGGTCACTGACAGAATCGGCGGACGTCGGATTGGTCAGCGGTGTTGGCGTCGCAAGGCGCTCGCGGGTTCGAATCCCACCCCTCCGTTCTCTTCAATGACGCTATTGGTGCAACTCGCTGGCTGATGCAGGGAATCGAGCCTCGCTGGGGTAAATTTGCATGAGGAAGAGGGACGGAGCCACTACTCCGCCCCTCAACCCTTCCGGGAACGAGTGGATCGAACCCTCGAATACATACGAGGGGTGCGTCCCCAGGAAGCTTTCTAGCCGCCCCCTGAATGGGCGCGGCTGCTATGGCCGGAGACTTCGGTGCCCGGCTGTTTAAGGTCGATGACCAGCATGCCGTCACGCTCCTCGGCAATCCATCGGCGGGCAACGTCGCGGGGAATCTCGTAGTAAGCCAAAAAGGCTTTACCTGATACGACACGCGTAGCCTGGTTTATGCCGGTGCCGCGAACGGCATACGCGTGGGACGTATCTTCGTCCGACCTGCGTATGCCGATAAGTCGCTCGTCTCGGTCGTAAAGCAACTCCACGAACGAGGGCGAGCCGAGGGCCTCAAAGGCGGCGTTATTCAGGGACAGAGCGCCGCGCTTCTGAATGGTAACCGCAGGCTCCCCCTACTGCTGGTCGAGGCCGTCAACGATCTGGTTGACGCAGTCGCCGGCGTGGCGCAGGGTGTCCCGAACGCCCAGGCTCAGTACGCATCGGCTCTAGCCAGAGTCGCGCTCTAAGGCTCACCCGAGGTTGTGCAAGCGTTTCGCCACCATCAGGAGGAGGCAACGACGATCACCCCGGAGGGTCGGCGTCGGTTGATCGCTGCAATCCAGCAAGCTCGGAAGGAGCTCGGACACCAGCCTCTCGACGAAAGCGATCTTGAAGTGCTGCTTTTCGGCCCCCCCTCCCAGCTGCGGCGCCGATGATCGCTCCCGCGGTGCAGGCAAGGCCCATGTAGAACAGAAAGTGCCTCATGGTGAGCATCTTCATGTCTGCATGACGCTTCATTTCAATCAGCGTAGCGCCTTCAGGTCAATCCACGAGCCCTTGCAGGGGCGGGGGCGGGGAGGTAGAAGCACACGGCCATGGAACGAAAGCTCGATGTCGGCGGCACGCTCAGCCAGGTCTTCTCCACCTACGGGTCGCAGGCGGGGGTTCTCCTGCCGGTGGCCTTCTGCCTCTTCCTGATCGTCGCGGTGGTCAACGGGATCCTCGCCGGGTCCGGTGGCTTCGCCCTCTTCCCGATCGTGATGGCGATCAGCGTGATCGCGGCCACGCTCTACCAGGGGATGGTCGTAGGGCTCGTCGCCGACGTGCAGGACGGGCGCCGCGACTCGACCGTCGGCGATCTCGTGCGGGCGACCGGTCCCGTGATCCTGCCGCTGATTGGCGCCGGCCTGCTGGCCGGCATCGGCATCGGCATCGGCTTCATCCTGCTGATCGTCCCCGGCCTCATCCTGCTCACGATCTGGGCCGTGATCGCGCCCGCGATCGTGGTCGAGCGGCGCGGCGTGATCGAGGCCTTCGGCCGCTCGCGCGAGCTTGTCCGCGGCAACGGCTGGCAGGTCTTCGGCGTGATCTTCGTCGCCTTCCTCATCGCGATCGTCGTGCAGACGATCCTCGGTGCTATCGCCGTCGGGGTCGAAGACAGCACCCTGCTGCGGATCATCGCCAACGTGCTCGCCTCGACCGTGACGGCGCCGATCACGGCGCTGGTCGCGGCCGTCATCTACTTCCGCCTTCTGGCGATCAAGGAGAGCAGCGCCGGAACGGCCCCCGTCGATGCTGCCGCGCCGCCGCCTCCTCCGCCCCCGCCGGGCGCAGCCCCCGCCTAGTCCGCGTCCGCGCAGGCCGCGGCGCGCGCCAGCAGCAGCTCGCGCTCGCGGGCGTTGGCGGTCATCGCCGCGGCGCGCTCGAACTCGGCCCGGGCCTCCTCGCCGCGGCCGAGCCGCTCGAGCAGGTCGCCGCGCACGCTCTGCAGCAGGTGGTAGTCGCGGAGAGCGCCCTCGGCGGCCAGCCGGTCGACCAGCTCCAGGCCGGCGCCGGGGCCGAAGGCCATCCCGACGGCGACGGCGCGGTTCAGCTCGACCACCGGCGAGGGCGTCAGTTGGGCGAGGGCGTCGTAGAGGGCGGCGATCCTCGTCCAATCGGTCTCCTCGGCGCTGCGCGCCCGCGCGTGGCAGGCGGCGATCGCCGCCTGCACCGTGTAGGGACCGAAGGCACCCCGACCCAGCGCCTCGGCGCGCTTCAGCGCCGCCAGGCCGCGGCGGACCAGCAGCGGGTCCCAGCGGGCGCGGTCCTGGTCGAGGAGCAGGATCGGCTCGCCGCCCGGCCCGCTGCGCGCCGCCGCCCGCGAGGCCTGGATCTCCATCAGCGCGACCAGGCCGTGCACCTCGGCCTGCTTCGGCGCCAAGCCGGCGAGGACGCGGCCCAGCCGCAGCGCCTCCTCGCAGAGCTCCTGCCGCATCCAGCGCTCGCCGGCGCTCGCCGCGTAGCCCTCGTTGAAGATCAGGTAGATCACGCCGAGCACCGCCGGCAGGCGCTCGTCGAGCTCCTCGCCGCGCGGCGTATCGAGCGGGGCGCGCGCCTCCTTCAGCGTGCGCTTGGCCCGCACGATCCGCTGCGCGACGGTTGCCTCCGAGACGAGGAAGGCCCGCGCGATCTCCTCGGTGCCGAGGCCGCCCAGCAGCTTCAGCGTCAGCGCCACCCGCGCCTCCTCGGAGAGCAGCGGGTGACAGCAGGCGAAGATCAGGCCGAGCAGCTCGTCGCCGAGACCGCCGGCGAGCGCCTCCTGCTCGGCCGAGTCCATCGCCAGTCGCAGCCCCGCCTCGTGGACGAGCGCTTCGCGGCGGTCCTCGAAGCGCTTGCCCCGCCGCGCCAGGTCGATCGCGCGGTTCTTCGCCGTGGCCGTCAGCCAGGCGCCCGGGTTGTCCGGGACGCCCGCCTCGGGCCAGCTCTCCAGCGCCGCCAGCAGCGCGTCCTGCGCCAGGTCCTCGGCGAGGCCGAGGTCGCCGCTCATCCGCGCCAGGGAGGCGATCAGGCGCGCCGACTCGATCCGCCAGACGGCCTCGATCGCCCCCTTCGCCGCGGCCTCGCTCACGTCTGCTCGGGCGGCCTCTCCGAGAGCTGCCCGGCGGCCTGCACGTCCTCCGGGAAGTCCTCCATCTCGAAGACGCGGCGCACCTCGATCATGTCGCCCTCCGCCGCCGGGCAGCGCGATGCCCACTCGACCGCCTCCTCCTTCGACGAGGCCTGGATCAGCCAGTACCCGCCGACGACCTCCTTCGCCTCGGCGAAGGGCCCGTCGGTGACGGTCGGCTTGCCGCCCGAGAAGCGCACGCGGGCGCCCTCGTTCGGCGCGCGCAGCCCGTCCAGCGAGAGCAGGATGCCGGCCTTGGTCAGCTCCTCGTTGTAAGCGGTCATCGCGGCGACGTCCTCGGCGCTCGGCTCCCAGCCCTCCGCCGTGGTGTCGATTCCGGGGTGCATCAGCATCATGAAGCGCATCGTGGTCCTCCTTGGTCGTTGGCTACTCCTACCAAGACGACGAACGACGAGGCGCGAAATCGACAGCGCGGGAGAATCGGCGCCGCCTTCTCAGTGGCGCGGGCCGGTCTCGCATTCTTCGGAGCGGCCGAGGCCGGGCAAGCCGTCGCAGGTGTCATCGCCTTCGCCGCCGTAGAGGCGGTCGGGGCTTGGCCCGCCGAAGAGTTCGTCGTTGCCGCCTTCGCCGTGGCAGCCGTCCTCGCCGGGGCCCATGCGGCAGACGTCGTCGCCCGGCCCGCCCCAGCAGCCGTCGCTGCCGGCGCCGGTCTGGCAGTAGTCGTTGCCCGCCCCTCCGACGCAGTCGCTGTTCTGGTTGCCGGTGATGCAGATGTCGTTTCCGTTCCCGCCGATGCAGCGGTTGCGGCGACTCTGTTCGGAGTAGCAGGTGTCGTTCTCGCCGTTGCCGATGAACTTGTCCGAGCCGGCGCCGAGGTGGACGGTCAGCGGCAGCGGCAGGCGGTCGAGGACTTCGACCATGTCGCCCGACGGGCCCATGTCCAGTTCGATCTCCCCCGCTTCGCGGAGTGGGCAGCTCGCCCGCGTGCGACCGCGCGAGAGGCGGCATCCCTGCGGGTGGGTGGAGCTCATCAGGCCTTCGGCGACGAGGCTCGACCCCCGCACCGTGAGGTGCAGGGTCGAGCCCGAGCTGGTGCCGAAGAGGACGATTGCCCCCTCGGTGGAAGCAGTTCCCTGGCCGAGGCAGAGCAGCAGGGTCAGGGCCGCGGCGAGCGCGAGCCCACCGCGGCAAAGCCGCGATCGTCCGCTACCGAGTCTGTCTCGCCCTGCTCGCATAGGCCTCCATCGACGAAAAGCCCCCGACCCTGAATGCCTCGACCGGGCGGCGGGCGGCTCGACCGAGTGGGCACCCTAAACCCATGGGGCCGGAAAATGTCACGGGATTCATCTAATCGCGACATCCGGCGGATACGCATCCGGTACATTCGGTTGGTGCCTCGCGATGTTTTGGATGAGCATCGCCTGCGGAGGCTGATCGACGTCGGCAGGGGCCTCGTCGCCCAGCTCGACCTCGAGGCCGTGCTCAGCGAAGTCGTCGAGGTGGCGCGCGAGCTGACCGGCGCCCGCTACGCGGCGCTCGGCATCCTCGACGAGGACCGGCGCGAGCTGGAGCGCTTCATCTACGTCGGCATCGACGAGGAGACGCGTGCAGTGATCGGCGACCTTCCCCGCGGCCGCGGGGTGCTCGGCGAGCTGATCCGCAACCCGGCGCCGCTGCGCCTGCGCGAGGTCGGCGCCCACCCGCGCTCCTACGGCTTTCCCCCCGGTCACCCGCCGATGCACAGCTTCCTCGGCGTGCCGATCGTCGTTCGCGGCCAGGCCTACGGCAACCTCTACCTGACCGAGAAGGAGGACGGGGAGTTCGACGAGGCCGACGAGGAAGCGGCGACGATCCTCGCCGAATGGGCGGCGGTGACGATCTTCAACGTCCGCCTCTACGGCCAGTCCGAGCAGGAGCGCGCGGCGCTGGAGCGCGCCGTGCACGGGCTCGAGGCGACGACCGAGATCGCCCGCGCGGTCGGCGGCGAGACCGACCGAGCGCGCGTGCTGGAGACGATCGCCAAGCGGGCGCGGGCGCTGGTCGCCGCCCGCTCGTTGCTCGTCCTGCTGCGCGACGGCAGCGGGCGGCAGGAGGTGGTCGCCGCGGCGGGGGAGTGCGGGCGCGACCCGATCGGTCGCTACGTCAGGCTCGAGTCCGAGACGCCGCAGGGCGCGCTCGACGCGATCGCCTCGCTGGCGATCGAGGCTCGTGCCGCGCTGCTCGCCCCGCTCAGCTTCCGCGGCAGGACACTGGGCACGATCGTCGCCCTCGACCGCTTCGAGGAAGGTCCGGCCTTCTACCCCGAAGACGAGCGCATGCTGATCGCCGCGGCGGCCAGCGCCGCCACCGCGGTCGCCACGATCGAGTCGGTGACCGAGGAGCGCCTGCGCGACAGCCTGCGCGCGTCCGAGCGCGAGCGGGCGCGCTGGGCGCGCGAGCTGCACGACTCGGTCCTGCAGGGTCTGGGTTCGCGCCGCGTCTCGCTCTCCTCGGCGCTGAAGCGCGGTGACCGGGCGGGGCTGGAGAAGGCCGTGGCCGACGCGGTCGAGGACACCGGCCGCGACATCGACGATCTGCGCGCGCTGATCACCGAGCTGCGCCCGGCGACGCTCGACCAGCTCGGCCTGCGTGCCGCCCTGGAAGACCTCGCCGAACGCGTCTCCAGCGGCGCAGGGATCGAGCTCACGACCGACCTCTCGATCGCTTCCGAGCGCCTCGACCCCGAGCTGGAGACCGTCGTCTACCGGCTTGTGCAGGAGGCGCTGACCAACATCGCCAAGCACGCCGATGCGGCCGGCGTCACCCTTCAGGTCACCCAGGCGGAGGGGCGCCTCGACGTGCTCGTCTCCGACGACGGAACTGGCTTCGACCCCGACGTCGAACGCACCGGCTTCGGCCTGACCGGGATGCGCGAGCGGGTCGAGCTGGTCGGCGGTCAGCTGCAGATCGAATCGAAGCCCGGCTCGGGCACGCGGGTGGGGGCCACCGTCCCGCTCGCCGCCGATTCGGGCCCGGGCTCAGGTCTCGACCAGGCCGCGGGAGAGCGCGCTCTGGACTAGCTCGGCGCGGCTGCTGACGCCGAGCTTCTGCTGGATGTGGGCGCGGTGGGTCTCGACCGTGCGGACGCTGATGTAGAGCTTCTCGGCGATCTCGGCGTTGGTGTGGCCGAGCGCGATCAACCGCAGGACGTCGGTCTCGCGCTCGCTCAGGTCGCTCGCCGCGCCGTCCGGTTCGGCGGCGAGGCGGGCGCCCAGCGCCGGCTGGAGGTAGGTCTCGCCCGCCGCGGCCCGCCGCACTGCCTCCACCAGCTCGTCGTCGGCCGCCTCCTTGAGCACGTATCCGAGCACCCCGAGCTGCAATGCCTGCCGGGCGAAGGCGGGCTCTTTCTGCATCGTCAGCACGACGATCTTCGTCTCCGGCGAGGCCTCGCGGATCTCGGGAATCGCCTCGAGGCTCGGCGTGCCGGGCATGTTGAGGTCGAGGATGAGGACCGCCGGCTTGTGCCCGCGCACGTAGCGGACGGCTCCGTCGGCGTCCTCGGCCTCGGCGACGACCTCGAAGCCTGGCTCTTCGTCGAGCAGCAGGCGCAGCGCCCGCCGAACCACGGTGTGGTCGTCCGCGAGGACGATCGAGATCCCCTCTGCCATCGGCTCGATGCTAGCCGGACCGGAGACCGGCTAGTCCGTAGAAGCCCGCAATCCCGCCGCCGCGACCCGCGGCTCGAGCACTCGGCGTCTCTATAGAATCGATCCGTGCGGGGATCCCGGAAGACGGTTGCGGCCGCCGCCCTCCTGCTCGCGCTCGCCGCGGGCGGTTGCGGCGGCTCGAGCTCGAACACGGGTGCGTCGACGGCGACGGGCACGTCGACGGCGCAGGCCCCCCATCCGGCCGGCCACTCGGCGGAGCGGTCCGCCCGGAAGCAGCCCGGCCATGGCCACCCTGGCGGCGGCGGGGCGGCCGGATTCCGCGTGCCCGGCGGCGACAACAGCGTGCAGGAATTCGGCGCCGAAGCGGGACGCTCGGAACTCGAACGGGCCGGCGCCACGCTGCACGGCTTCCTCGATGCGCGCGCCGCCGGCGAATGGTCGAAGGCCTGCTCGTACCTGACCAAGGCCGCGATCGCCGGCTTCGAACAGCTTTCGGCCCGCTCCAAGCAGGGGCCCGCGGGTTGCGGGGCGGTCATGAAAGCGCTCTCGGGGGGCGTGCCGAAGAGCTCGCTGGAGGAAGCCGCGCAGGCCGACGTCGGCGCCCTCCGCACCGAAGGCAGCCGGGCCTTCCTCCTCTACCACGGCGCGCGCGGCACCGACTACGCGATCTCGATGGCGAAGGAAGGCGGGGCCTGGAAGGTCGGTGCCCTGGCCGGCGTGCCGCTCTCCTGAGGCGTGTCCTCCGCGCGCGCCCAGCCGCATGCTTCCCCGCTGGTGCGCCCGCGCGAAGTGGCGCGCGCGGTGACGCCGCTGGAGCTGTTCTTCGACCTCGTCTACGTCTTCACCGTCAGCCAGCTCGCGCATCACCTCTTCGAGCAGGTCGACGCCCGCGGCATGGTCGAGACGCTGGTGCTGACGCTGGCTGTGATGTACGCCTGGTTCATGACCGTGTGGACGTCGAACTGGCTCGACGCCGACCGCCAACCGGTGAGGTTGCTGCTGCTTGGCCTGATGTTCGCCAGCCTGGTCATGTCGACGTCGATCTCGGCGGCGTTCGGCGACCGCGCCGGCCTCTTCGTCGCCGGCTACCTGACCATCCAGATCGGCCGCACCGCCTTCGCCGTCCGCGCTTTTCGCGGCCACCGCCTGCACGCGCACTTCGTCAACGCGCTGGCCTGGGAGGTAGGCACCGCGCCGATCTGGGTCGCCGGGGCCCTCGCCGAGGGTGGCGCCCGCCTCGCCCTCTGGGGCGCCGCCACGCTGATCGCCTACGGGGGCGTGATCGCCGGCCACCCGCTGCCCGGCCGCCGCAGCCCGTTCAGCTCCGACAGCCAGATCTACGCCGAGCACCTGCTCGAGCGCTTCCGCCTCTTCTTCCTGATCGCCCTCGGCGAGACGGTCCTCACCCTCGGCAACGCCTTCACCGACCAGCCGCTGCGGGCCGACCGGCTGCTCGTCCTCGCGGTCGCCTTCCTCGGCACCGTCGCGCTCTGGTGGTGCTACTTCCACCGCGCCGAGGAGATCGGGGTGGAGGCGGTGGAGCGCGCTCGCGAGCCGTCACAGCTCTCGCGGATCGTCGGGCTCGGCAACTACACCCTGATCCTGATGGTGATCGGCATCGTCGCGATCGCGGTCGGCGACGAGCTGGCGATCGTCGACCCGGGCGGTCCGACCACGCTCGCCAGCGCGGTGCTCGTCTTCGGCGGCCCGGCGATCTTCCTGCTCTCCCAGCTCGGCTTCATCCGCAGGGCGACCGGCCGCACGCCCCGCACCCGGCTCGGCGCCTGCGGCGCGCTCGCGGTCCTGGCGCTCGCGACCGCCCCGCTGAGCCTGCTCGCCGCGCTGATCGGCGCCAGCGCCGTCCTCGCCACGGTGGCTTTCGACGACACCCGCGGCGGCCCCGCTGTGGCTCAGCCCACCGCCGACGCCACGTAGAACCCCCGCGTGTGCTCGTCTTCGTTCAGCGGCTGCGTCAGGACGACGTCGTCGCCGTAGCCGAAGACCTCGCGGCACTCGAGCCCCGCGCCCGACAGCGCTTCGAGCACCTCCCGTTCGGGGAAGTGGTGCTGCCGGTGGACGACCTCGACTTCGGCATCCTCGCCCTCACCCTTCACGCGGGCCTCGTAGACGCCGCCGGGGGCTGAATCGAGGGAAGCCTGCCCGTTCCAGACCAGGCGCCGGCCCTCTCCCTCGACCACCCTTCTTTCGGCGAAGAAGTGGCGGTAGGCGAAGATCGTGTTCGCGTCGATCGCCAGCAGCCCTCCGGGTGCGAGGTTCGCCCCCATTCCCCGCAGCGCCTGCTCCAGCTCTCCGACGGTCATCAGGTAGTTGACGGGGTCGCCCAGCGCCCAGACGAGGTCGAACTCGCCGAAGGTCGGCAGCGTCCTCATGTCCGCCACCTCGAGGCGCACCGAGTCGTCGACCTTGGCCCGTGCGTGCTCGATCATCTCCGGCGAGAGATCGCAGCCGGTCACCTGCCACCCGCGCGCGACCATCGGCAGCAGGCTCCCCCCGGTGCCGCAGCCGACGTCGAGCAGGCGCTTCCCCTGCAGCCCGACCCCTTCCAGCGTCGCGAGGATGTTCCCCAGCCACAGCTCGAGGTTGTAGCTCGCGGTGAACTCGTCGTAGACCGACGCAAACGCGTCGTAGGTTTCCCGCGCCGATTCCTCCTCTGCTGGCGACCCAGCCGACATGCTCAGAACCAACCTAATGGATCGAGTGCGGTCTCGGCAAGCCTCGACCAAGCCGACGCCCGGACTTGAACCGGGGACCCCTTCATTACGAATGAAGTGCTCTACCAACTGAGCTACGCCGGCGCGCGATCCATTCTAGGAGGCGCGCCCGCGGCGCGTCCCTAGCTCTGGACCGGTTTCTCCGATGCTTTGGCGACGCGCTCGGTGGGGGGCAGGTGGCCGCAGACGGGGCAGTCGGGCTCGGGCACCACGGACTCTCGCTCGACCTTCATCGAGCGCAGGTCGTAGATGTGGCCGGTGCCCTGGGTCGAGGGCTCGGCGAGGCCGGTGAGCAGGTGCATGATGTCGAGGCCGACCTGGCCGCCGATCAGGGCGCAGGCCGGGCCCAGGGTGGCGGCCGGCGAGGCTTTGGCGCGCCGCTGCTCGATCGCCGTGTCGAACATCGGGTATTCGCGCCGGTAGCCGGCGACCTGGCAGGCGAAGCAGCCCGTCTTGCCGGGCACGTAGAGCGGGCCCACCCTGGCGATCGGCGGGAAGTGGCTCATCGTGATGTAGGGGATCTCGGCGGCGAAGCAGGCGTTGTTCACCCACTGCTCGATCTCGTGCGCAGGCCAGTCGGCCGCGTCGATGACGACGTCGTAGCCCTCGATCAGCTCGGCGACCTCCTCCTCGCTCTCGACCCGTCGCTGGACCGTCTCGAGCCGGATCGCCGAGTTGAAGGCACCCAGCCGCTCGGCCGCGGTCTCGGCCTTGGGACGACCGATGTCGGCCTCGGTGTAGAGGGTCTGGCGGTTGAGGTTGCTGAGCTCCACCCGATCGCCGTCGATCAAGCAGCATCTCGCCGACCCCGCAGCAGGCGAGCGACCAGGCCGACCAGCCGCCGAGGCCGCCGACGCCGAGGACGACGATGCGCGCGCTTTCCAGGCGGGCCTGGCACTGCGAGGGCGTCGGCCCGGTGGAGATGTCGCTGAAGTATCGGATCTGGCGATCGAAGCGCTCCATCACGCGCTCGGAGATCAGGTCGTCGTCGGCTGCGTCCTCGATCAGGCCGAGCTCCTCGAGCTGTGCCAGCAGGTCGCCAACCGCCGCCTCGCCGAAGCGCTCCTCCAGCTCGCCGCGCTCGTGCGAGCCGTCGAGGGCGTCGAGCAGCGCCCGCCCCTCCTCGTCGGGCTGCTCGATGTGCACGTCGGCGCCCGCGCTGGGCCGCAGCAGGAAGAGGTCGCCGTCGGGCGCTTCCATCCGCTCGGTGGTTCTTTTGATCCTCGGTCGCATGTCCCTGTTGGAAGAAATCCGGAGCCGATGCTTGAGACCGGTATATTGCTCAACTAGTTTCGGAGTGCAAGGCGCACCGTATGCCGCCGGGGCCTTGGGATTGGGGAGATCCTACGCGTTCCCGACAGCGCCAGAAGAGTCCTGCCTTGGTACTAAGGTGAGCGGTTGAAAGGCGCCCAGCAAAATAGGGAGGTATTCGTGGCCAGCGAGACGCCAAAGCTCAAGCAGATCATCGACCCGGTGCTGGCGAAGGCCCTGACACACCCGATGCGCGGCCACATCCTGCTGGTGATCGGCGAACGGGGGGTCGCCAGTCCCGAAGGAACTCGGCCGTGCCCTCGAACATCGACTTGAAGGAAGTCAGTTACCACGTGCGTAGACTGAAGACCCGAAGGCTGATCAGGCTCGTTCGCACCGAGCAAAGGCGCGGCGTCGAGGGAGCACTACTACGAGCTGACCGAGCCGCTCGTCTATTTCGACGACAGCGAATGGGAGGGGCTGCCGCGGCAGATCAAAGGCCGGTTCAGCTTCAGCCTGCTGAAGACGGCCGTCGCCGACGCCGTCGATGCGCTGCAAGTCGGGACCTTCGATACCGCCGACTGCCATCACAGCCGCATGACCATGCCGGTCGACGAGCAGGGACGCCGCGAAGCGACCGAGGTGCTGAGAATCGCCCTCGACCGCCTGGTCGAGATCCAGGACAGCTGCGCGGCGCGAATGACCCTGCCCAGCGACGAGGCGATTCCGTTCGCCGTGTACATGGCGGCGTTCGAAACCGCGGCTGGGGCCGAACGCGGCGCGAGCCGCGGTCGAGCGATCGGCTAGTCGCCCGATTCGCGGGCGCGGGCGAAGACCGCGTCGAGCATCGGCTCGGTCAGCCTGCCGGTGAAGGTGTTCTGCTGGCTGGGGTGGTAGCTGCCGAGCAGCGTCCAATCGGAGATCTCGCACTCGGCGCCGTGGGCGAAGCGGGGGCGCGGCCGGGGGGCCTGGAGGCCGAGATCGCGCAGGGCCCGCAGCGCGCCGTCCCAGGCGAAGGCGCCGAGCGCGACGATCGTCTGGCAGCGCTCCAGCAGGCTCAGCTCCCGCGAGAGGTAGGGCAGGCAGCTGTCGCGCTCGGTCGGGGCCGGCCGGTTGGCGGGCGGGGCGCAGCGCACCACCGCCGTCACGTAGGCGCCCTTCAGGCGCAGGCCGTCGTCGCGGCTCGTCGAGGACGGCCGGTTGGCGTAGCCGGCGCGGTGCAGGGCGGCGTAGAGCCAGTCGCCGGAGCGGTCGCCGGTGAACATCCGGCCGGTGCGGTTGGCGCCATGGGCGGCCGGGGCTAGGCCGACGATGGCCAGTCGGGCCTGCGGGTCGCCGAAGCCGGCTACGGGCCGGGCCCAGTACTCCTCTCCGCGGTAGCGGCGGGGGGGATCGGCGGCCTGCGCCTCACGCCACTCGACCAGGCGAGGGCAGCTGCGGCAGGCGTGGATCTCGGCTGCGAGCGCTCGAGAGTGGCAATCCGAAGCGGCTCCAGGGTACGCGGAGCCCCACCAGCGGGAGCGGTGGAGCCCCGCCCTGTCCCCGGCGACTAGTTGGTCTTGTAGATCGAGAGAAGCGGGACGACGGTCTCAGAAGCGCTGATCTTCATTGCGTTCACCCCCAATTCGGTTGCGAGACGATCTCCCTGTGCTGCTTGTTTGGCAGCTCTGTTTCGAGACCGCGGAATAGTGGAGAAAGTTCCACTATTCGATAAATAGGCCGCAAACGCCGGGCTTTACCCGCGCTGTGCTGTTTGCAAGCAGCCGTTGGGCCTAATACGATGGAGTAGTTAGATGGCCACGCAACGAATCGGAGGAGTCGCTTTGGCAGCAAAGCCAAGACCAAGAAAGCCAAGTCGAAAGGCGGGGCGAAGAAGACGAGAGGAACGAAAGGGGTCGACCTGAGGCTGGTCAAGGCCCTGGCGCACGAACTGCGCGTCGAAATCCTCACCATCCTCAACGAACGGATGGCGAGCCCGAACGAACTCGCCAAGGAGCTGGGCGAAGGCCTCAGCCAGGTGAGCTACCACGTCAAAGTCCTCAAAGACTACGAAACGATCACGCTCGTCAAAACCGAGCCTCGACGCGGTGCGGTCGAGCACTACTACCGGGCGACCTCGCGTCCGTTCATCAGCGATCGGGACTGGCAGCAGCTGCCCGCCTCGGTCCGCTCCTCGTTGAGCGCCGAGCTGATCGAACTGATCCAGGAAGACGCCATCCACGCGCTGGTCGAGGGCACCTTCGACGCCCGTGCGGATGGGCATCTGACCAGGAACCTCGCCCTCCTCGACGAGAAGGGCTGGCGCGACCTGATGAAAGGCCTCGGGGCGACCCAGAGCCTGATCTCCAAGGTCCAGACGCGAGAGCGCCGTCCGCCTGCAGAAATCGGGCGAGGAGGGCATCCCGGTCATCGATCGCCGTGATCGGCTTCGAGCTGCCCGAGCAGCCCAGCCAGCGGGGGAAGACGACGAAGGGCAAAGCCAAAGGTAAGAGCAAAGCCAAAGCGAAAGCGAGCTCGAAAGGCAAAGCCAAGCGGAAATAGCCTCGACGCTCTGCGCCGGTGGGCGGGCCCATAGGCTTTGGGGCAGGTGGGCTCGAACCATTTCTTGCGTGGCTGGGGTGGGCGGCGCGGCTTCGGCCGCGCCGCCGCTCTGCTGTGTGTCGGCATCGCCGCGGCCGCGCTCGCTCGCCGGCTGCGGCAAGAGCGGCCACGGTGCCGAGACCGACCCCGAAAAGGCCTCGGATGCTGCGGTCCTCAACGACGCGCTCTCGCAGGAGATGGCCGCGGTCGAAGCCTATGCCGCGCGGCCTGCCGCTGCTGCACGGTCGAGTACGCGCGGTCGGGCGTGAGTTCCGCGCCCAGGAGCAGGAATACGTCGACGCCCTGACCAAGGCGATACGCGGCGTCGGGGGCGAGGTCGACGCCGAGCACGGGCAGCCCGAGCTCGCCGGGGTGAACGATCAGGCCGAGTTCCTGGCGCTCGCCTACGAAATGGAAGAGCGCCGCGCTCGCCTCCTACCTCGACGCCGCGCCGCGCCTCAACACCTCCGCGCCCCGCGGCCTCGCGGCCTCGCTCGCCGCCGCCCACGCCCAGCATCTCGTCGTCCTGCGCCAGGCTCTCGGCGCCGGGCTCGCCGCCTCGGTTCCGCGGGCGTTCGACGGCGGCGAAGAGCCGCCGCCGGCCGGCACGCCGCCGGCCGGTGGGCGATGATGGCGCCGTGACCGCGCCTCTCTACGCGATCGGCCGCTTCTGCTCCCGCCACCACTGGCCCGTGATCGCCCTCTGGCTGGTCGCGGCCGTCGCGCTGGTCGGCTTCAGCTCCGCCGCCGGCAGCCAGACCAGCGAAAACCTGACCCTGCCCGGGACCGGCTCGACCAAGGCGACCGAACTGCTCGAAGAGAACCTGCCCGAACAGGCCTACGGGTCCAACCCGATGGCCTTCGAGGCGCCGAGCGGCAAGCTCACCCAGCCGAAGTACAGCGCCGCGATCGCCGAAACGGCGAAGCGGCTGAACGGGCTCGGCGGCGTCAACTCGGCCCTCGACCCGCTCAGCCCGCAGGCCAAGGGCCTGCTCAGCGCCGACGGGACGATCGCCTACACGCCGGTCGTCCTCGGGATCAGCCCCGGCGACCTGACCCAGAGCAAGGCCCAGCAGATCCTCGACGCGGGCAAGCCGGCCGAAGCGGCCGGGCTCGAAGTCTCGATCGGCGGCTACGTCGGCCAGCAGCTCTCCAAGCCGGCGACCGAGCAGAGCGAGGCGATCGGGATCGCCGCCGCGATCGTGATCCTCCTCTTCGCCTTCGGCACGGCGACGGCGATGGCGATGCCGATCCTCTCGGCGGTCCTCGGCCTCGCCTGCTCGCTCTCGATCATCCGCCTGCTCGAGCACGTGGTCGAAGTCCCGGGCGTATCGCTGACCCTGGCGACGATGATCGGCCTCGGCGTCGGCATCGACTACGCGCTCTTCATCGTCACCCGCCACAAACTGCAGCTGGGCGAAGGGATGGAGGTGCGCGAGTCGGTCGCCCGCGCCACCGCGACGGCCGGCGGCGCCGTCGTCTTCGCCGGCTTCACCGTGGTGATCGCGCTCTGCTCGCTCGCCTTCGCCGGCATCCCGCTGGTCAGCACGCTCGGCTACACGGCGGCGATCGCCGTCGTCGTCGCCGTCTGCGCCGCGACCACGCTGCTGCCGGCGATGCTGGGGGCGCTGGGGCCGCGGATCAACTCGCTGCGGGTCCAGCTCGGCAAGACCCATCCCGACGACAAGCAGCCGCACGGCTGGCGGCGCTGGGCCGAGTGGGTCTCGCAGCGGCCCTGGCGCTCCACGATCGCCGCGCTGGCGGTGCTGATCGTCCTCGCCCTGCCGGTGACCCAGCTCGAACTCGGCCAGAACGACATCGGCGCCCTGCCCAAGGACACCACCTCGCGCCAGAACTACGACGCGCTCGCCGAGGGCTTCGGCCCGGGCCTGATCGGGCCGCTCCTGATCGCCTCCGAATTCGACAGCCCGAAGGAAGCGAAGGCGGCGCTGCCGGGCCTGCAGAAGGCGATCGGCGCCACCGGCGACGTCGCCGAGGTCGGCCCGCCGACCCTCGACGAGCAGGGGACCGTCGCCGTCTTCACCGTGGTCTCGAAGTCGGCGCCGTGGGACGGCTCGACCGTCGACCTGGTGGAAAACCTGCGCGACACCGTCATCCCCAAGGCGATGGCGGGCGTCGCCGGGGACGGCCTACGTCGGCGGCCAGACCGCCGGCTACATCGATCTCGCCACCCAGATCGGCGACAAGCTTCCGCTGATGATCGCGATCGTCGTCGGCCTCAGCTTCCTCGTCCTCCTGCTCGCCTTCCGCTCGCTGCTGGTGCCGCTCAAGGCGGCGGCGATGAACCTGATCTCGGTCGCCGCCGCCTACGGCGTCGTCACCGCCGTCTTCCAGCTCGGCTGGGGGGCCTCGCTGATCGGCCTCGACGAATCGATCCCGATCGTCAGCTTCGTGCCGCTGCTGATGTTCGCGATCCTCTTCGGGCTCTCGATGGACTACGAGGTCTTCCTGCTGACCCAGATGAGCGAGCATTACAAGCAGACCGGCGACGAGCGCCGGGCGGTCGTCGAAGGGCTCGCCAACACCGGGCGGGTGATCACCTCAGCCGCGGCGATCATGGTCTGCGTCTTCAGCAGCTTCGTCCTCAACGGCGACCCCGTGGTGAAGGAGTTCGGCGTCGGCCTGGCGGTGGCGATCGCGATCGACTCGACCCTGGTCCGCTGCCTGTTGGTGCCGGCGGTGATGGTCCTGCTCGGGCGCCGCGCCTGGTGGCTGCCGAGCTGGCTCGGCCGCATCGTCCCCCACATCAGCATCGAGGGCGAGGAGTACTTCGCCCGCCGGCGACGCCTCCGGGCCGCCAAGGCGGACTGAGCGGTGTTCCCGCTCAACCTGCCGAACTTCCTCACGCTGCTGAGGATCCTCGCCGTGCCCGTCGTCGTCGTCGCCCTGCTCGGCGAGACGCCGAACGGCGACGAGCTGGCGGCCGCGGTCTTCGCCCTGGCGGCGCTGACCGACGGCCTCGACGGCTACTTCGCCCGCTCGCGCGACGCGGTCACGACCTTCGGCAAGCTGATGGACCCGCTGGCCGACAAGCTGCTGATCACCGCCGCGCTCGTCTCGCTCGTCTCGCTGCACCGCCTGCAGGCGTGGGTGGCGATGGTGATCATCGCCCGCGAGATCGCCGTCACCGGGCTGCGGGCGATCGCCGCCGAGCGCGGCGTCGTCATCGCCGCCAGCTGGATGGGCAAGGTGAAGACCGTGCTGCAGATCGCCGCGGTCTTCGCTCTGATCGCCGCCAACCCGGCCCCCGCCTGGGTCGACGTGCTCGTCTACCTTGCCGTCGCCGCGACCGTGCTCAGCGGGGCCGACTACTTCCTCGGCCTGCGCCGCCGGCTCGAGCAGCAGCGAGAGGCGCGGGCGCTAAGCTCGCCGGAGCCTCTAGCCACTCGCGCATAGTCGTGTGGCGGCGGCGCTGGCCGCCGTCCTCGAGCTCGGCGCGGAGGTCGTCGAGCGTGCCGTAGCGCTCGGCGACGACGTTGTGGCGGTGGATCGTCTCGAGGTTCTCCTGGCGGGCCATGACGAAGGCCTCGCCCGGCAGCTCGGGGTAGTCGGCGACGACGCGGCGCACCATCTCGCGCACGCAGTCCTCGACGAAGCGCGGCTGGGCGTGCGCCTTGGCGACCACGGCGAGCTCGTCGGGGCGCTTCATCAGCTCGTAGATCTCCGAGCTCATCGACTGCTCGACGATCCGCACCAGCTCGGGCGCATCGACCCAGGCCGGGCCTCCCTCGGGGCAGCCGATGTGCAGGGTGCCGATCCCGCGCTGGTTGTGGGTGGCGATCGGCACCGCCTCGATCGCCAGCTCGATCTGCTCGGCGTCGAAGCCGCGCTCGGCGAGCCGTTCGCGGGCCAGCCCGCCGACCATCTCCTGCGCGCAGGGGCAGGCGGTCATGCCCTGCGCCTGCACGCCGGTCAGCGTGCGCGTGCCCCGCACCGAGTCGACCGCGGTGCCGAAGAGCACGTAGATCTCCTGCGTGGGCTGTCCGCTGACGGGGGTGTGAACGGTCTCGGGGTAGCGCGCGGTGACCGAGACCTCGGCCCGCAGCCCGCCCTGGCGCTCGCGCACCCGCGCGGCGATGTGCGCGGCCAGCACCTCGGCGCGGAAGGCCTCGCCGAGGACGACCTCGTCGATCGCCTCGCCGACGACTTCCTCGAAGCGCGACATGTGCACGCCCGCCTGGCGCGGCTCGAGGTCGACGAAGCACTCGAAATCGGCGTGGTAGAGGTTCTCCGCCCCGTCCGTCTGCACCCGGATCACCTTCTCGACCCCGGTGACGCCCACCCGCGAAAGGCTCACCTGCGTCGCTGGCGTGGAGGACTGCACGTCGGGCGCGGCGTGGGAGGGGGGCGTGTAGGCACGACTCTCCATTCTGGTTAAGGGTAGGCGATCGGTTCTCCTATACTTCCGCTGGCCGGAGCGATGGGGCCGGCCACCCCGGATGGGAACCAGGGTTACGGAGGCAGTGAGATCGAGCCGTTGGAGACGGTCCCGCAGGGACTGAACCAGGATTCGGACGCTCAACCGTTGCTGGAGGTGCAGGAGCTCCAGGGGCTGATCGCGCTGGGGCGCGAGCGCGGCTATCTCACCTTCGAGCACATCGCCTCGACACTGGAGGAGGTCGAGGTGACCAAGGAGCAGGTCGCCGTCCTCCACGCTCAGCTGGTCGAGAACGGCGTCGAAGTGATCGCCGAGGACGGCGTCAGCGCTTACAAGGAGCAGCGCACCGAGGCGAGCAACGGCCAGGCGCGCAAGCCCGAGCTTGACCTGACGGTCGAACCGAGCCTCGACTCGCTGCGTCTCTACCTGCGCTCGATCGGCCGCGTCGACCTGCTGACCGCCTCGCAGGAGGTCGACCTGGCGAAGCGGATCGAGCGCGGCGACATGGTCGCCAAGCGGCAGATGGTCGAGGCCAACCTCCGCCTCGTCGTCTCGATCGCGAAAGGCTATCTGGGGCGCGGGCTGAGCTTCCTCGACCTGATCCAGGAGGGATCGCTGGGGCTGATCCGCGCGGTCGAGAAGTTCGACTACCGCCGCGGCTACAAGTTCTCCACCTACGCGACCTGGTGGATCCGCCAGGCGGTCACGCGGGCGATCGCCGACAAGGCGCGGACGATTCGCATCCCGGTTCATATGGTCGAGAAGCTGAACCGCGTCGCGCACGTCGAGCGTCAGCTCGTGCAGCGGCTGGGGCGCGAGCCCGAGCCGACCGAGATCGCCGACGAGCTGCGCTGGCCGTTGGGCGAAGTGCGCGAGATCCTACGCGTGGCACAGCTGCCGGTCTCGCTGGAGAAACCGGTCGGCGACGAGGACGACTCCGAGCTGGGCGACTTCGTCGCCGACGACACCGTCGCCGAGCCCTTCGAAGAGGCGAGCGAACACCTGCAGAAGGAGGGCGTGCAAAAGGCGCTGGCGGCGCTGCCCGAGCGCGAGCGGCAGGTGATCGAGCTGCGCTACGGCCTCACCGGGATGGAACCGCTGACCCTGGAGGAGGTCGGCAACACCTTCGGCGTCACCCGCGAGCGCATCCGCCAGATCGAGAACAACACGCTGAAGAAACTGCAGCGCCTGCCAGAGGCCCAAATGTTGCGAGAGGCGAGCTGACGCTGTTCTTGGTAGCAGTCGTTTTTCCATGTAAAATGACGGCAACATGTCATTGCGCACGCTGCCTCGCATCTACCGCCTCCCCAGGGCAGCTTCTTCCTCTTCGGATTGCGCGGGGTCGGCAAGAGCACCTGGGTCCGGGAGCAGCTCCCGGACGCGCATCGCTTCGATCTGCTCGACGAGGGGCTCTACCAGGGCCTGCTCGCCGATCCCGCTCCGTTCGCGGGCGAGCTCCGCCGCCTCGACCCGGGAAGCTGGGTCGTGGTCGACGAGGTCCAGCGCCTGCCCGGCCTGCTGAACGAGGTCCACCGCTTCATCGAGGAGCGCGGGCTGCGCTTCGCGCTGCTCGGATCGAGCGCCCGCAAGCTCCGCGCCGCCGGGGTCAACCTGCTCGGGGGCCGCGCCCTGTGGCGGGAGATGTTCCCGCTGACCCCCGAGGAGCTGGGCGAGGACTTCGATCTCGATCGCGCCCTGGAGATCGGCGCCCTTCCCCTGGTGCTCGCCTCCGAGCAGCCGGCGCAGACCCTGCGCGCCTACGTCCAGCTCTACCTGCGCGAGGAGATCAAGGGCGAGGCGCTGGTGCGCAACCTGCCCGGGTTCGCGCGGTTCCTCCCCGTCGCCGGCCTGTTTCACGGCCAGCTCCTCAACGTCGCCGGGATCGCCCGCGACGCCGGCGTCGCGCGAACCACCGTCGAGGGCTACCTGGGCGTTCTCGAGGACACGCTCCTCGCCCGGCGGCTGCCGGCCTACGAGGCGCGCCTGCGCGTGCGCGAGCGCAAGCACCCCAAGCTCTACTGGATCGATCCCGGGGTCGCCCGGGCGGCGAAGGGAGCGCACGGCCCGGTCGCGCCGGAGGAGAGCGGGCCCCTGCTCGAGGGATGGGTGCACACGCTGCTCCGCACCTACATGGCGGAGCGCGAGCTCGCCGAGGAGGTCGCCTACTGGGCGCCGACGGCCTCGAAGGGGCTCGAGGTCGACTTCGTGCTGCGCCGCGGCGCGGAGCTCTGCGCCCTGGAGGTAAAGGCCGCCCGCCGCGTTCATCCCGGGGACATGGCCGGCCTGCGGGCGATCGGGGAGCTGTCCGGAGTGCGACGGCGGATCCTGGTCCATCGCGGCGATCGCCCGACGAGGAGCGAGGAGGGGATCGACGCCTGGCCGGTCGAGGCCTTCCTGGAGGACCTGGAGGCCGATCGCCTGTGGGGGGGATGACCGCCGGGCGGCGTGGGGACCGGGCTCCGCTGGCAGAATGCGCCGGCCGATGGCGACGTTGAGAACGCAGCTCGAAGGTTCGCTGATCCGGCTGGAGCCGCTTGCGGCGGAGCATGGCCCGGCGCTGTGGGAGGCCGCGCAGGACCGAAGAATCTGGCGATGGACCACCCACATCGCCGACCGCAGGGAGGACTTCGACGCCTGGCTCGACGCCTCGCTGGCGCAGGACCCGGCCGAGAAGACGACGTTTGCAACCGTTCTGCGCGCCTCGGGCTCAGCCGTGGGAAGCACGAGCTTCCACCGCTATCGCCCGCAGGACGGCGTGGTGGAGGTCGGCTCGACCTGGCTCAACCCGAGCCTCTGGGGAAAAGGCGCAAACGTCGAGGCGAAGCTCCTGATGCTGGAGCACGCTTTCACCGAGCTCGGCTGTGTGCGCGTCGAGTTCAAGACCGACGCCCGCAACGAGCGCTCACGCGTCGCCCTCGCCGCCATCCCCGCTCAGTTCGAGGGCATCCTCCGCAAGCAGATCAACGTCCCTGGAGTCGGCGTCAGGGACTCGGCCTTCTTCAGCGTGATCGACGACGAGTGGCCCGAGGTCCGCGAGAATCTCTGCCGCCGGCTGGCGCAAGCGACCTGACGGCCGGTCGCCGTTCACGCCTGTCGCGATCTATGGCGCCAGCGGGTTTCCGACAAGGCGCTCGTCCGCGCTGAGCGCAAGGCCCGGGAGCGAGAAGCGCCCGGCAAGCAGCTCCGGCACGGCCTCTCGTGCAACCGGCGTCACGTTCGTGCCCCCCGGCGTTTGCTCGCTGAGGGACAGCTCGCTCCAGTCGCAGAGCAATGTGCCCGTGCCGTCATTGTTGCGAATCCCGACGATCAGGCCAGTGACGAACCGCGATTGCGGATGGGTGGACGTCCACCAGTTGCTGGTCTCGACGTCGACGAGCGGTACCGGCTGCGGAAGAAAGCCGTAGAGATCGGTCCATTCATCCCCCACGACTTGCTGGAGCACGAGCTCGGAGCCGTCCTCGACGACGCGAAAGCTCCACCCCGACTGGTCGTGCACGGGACCCGGGCCGAAGGGGATCGGCTCGAGGATGCCGCGGGCGCCCAATCCCACGTCGGCGTGCCAACTCGCGCCGTTGTCGCTGAAGCGCAGGACGAGGTGGCTGCGGGGGCGCACAACGCCCGCCGCCGCGCCCACGCGCACGCGTGCCAGGAACATGTCAACCTCGGCGCCGAGTGCCTCGAGGGCGGCTTTCAGTAGCAGGTTCTGCTCGAAGCAGTAACCGCCGCGGCGTTCGGTCACGAGCTTGCGCTCGAGGTCCTTCACCTCGAGCGAAACCGGCAAACCTCGGTGCGGGTCGAGGTTCTCGAAAGGGATCGAGGTCATGTGCGCCCTGTGCACCTGCGCGATACTCGGGCGCCCGGCCAGGCCGATCCGCTCCAAATAGGCGTCCAAATCGAGCATCTGCGCGAGTGTAGTGAGCGTGGTAGGCCTTGGCCGCAGGCGCGCGGCGCCCGTGTCCTCGACCTGCAGATCGCCGCCACCGCGGTGGCCAATGCCTTGCCCCTATACACGCGCAACGCTGCCGACTTCCGCCAGCTCGATGATCTGCTCGAGATCGTCGATCTCGACAGCTGAGCATCTCCTCGGGGCTCGGGCGGTGAACCGCGAGGGCGGCGTGGATCGCCTCCTCGTCAGTGCGGTTCTAGGACGAAGACGGCGATGTCGCGGCCGGTGCGGGCCTCGTATTCGTCGAAGCCCGAGTACTGCTCGTTGTGACGGCGCCACAGCTCGGCGCGCTCGTCGCCGACGGCGATGCGGGCGCGCACCGAGTGGGCGCGGCGGCCGACCTCGATTTCCGCCTCGGGATGCGCTTTGAGGTTGAGCGACCAGGCGGGGGTGCGGCTGTGACCGGCGTTGGAGCCGATCACGACGTAGTTGTCGTCGGCGGCGAGGAAGACGACCGGCACGGTTCGCGGCTCGCCCGATTTGCGACCCGTCGTCGTCAGCAGCAGGACCGGCGCCCGGTTGACCCTGCCGCCGATCCGGCCGGCGCTCATCCGGTAGAGGGGTACGTTGAGCTTGCCCGTCCAACGCAGCCCGGTCGCCCCCATCGCCTGCGACATCTTCGAGTAGAACCGATCGCCCCGCACAGGCCATATCCTAGACTCCGCACCGCTTCACTCCGGGGGAGTGTCCGAGTGGTTAAAGGAGATGCGCTGTAAACGCATTGGCTCTGCCTACACAGGTTCGAATCCTGTCTCCCCCATATGGGTAGCCTCGATGGTCGCGTCTTCGCCATCGCCGGGATCGGCGGCGGGCTGGGTCCGGTCGTCGCCGAGCGGCTGGCGGGCGAGGGGGCGGCGATCGCCGGCGCCGATCGCAGCCAGGCGCGGCTCGAGGAGATCGGCGGCGGGCTCGGCCTGCCGGCCGAGCGCTGGGACGGCCGTGCGGTCGACCTGCTCGACGAGGGTGCGACGCGGGCCTGGCGCGAGGCGCTGGTCGAGCGCTTCGGCCGCGTTGACGGGCTTCTGCACCTGGTTGGCGGCTGGCGCGGCGGACAGCCGCTACACGAGGCGCCGCTGGCCGACTGGGAGCTCCTGCACGACCTGCTGATCCGCACCGTGCAGCACACCACGCGCGCCTTCCACGACGTCCTGCTGGCCTCCGGCCGCGGCCGCTTCGTGCTCGTCTCGGCCAAGCAGGCGCAGGCGCCGTCCAACTCGAACGCCGCCTACGCCGCCGCGAAGGCGGCGGCCGAGGCCTGGACGCTCGCCCTGGCGGATGGCTTCGCCGGCTCCGGTGCGACCGCAAACATCGTCGTCGTCGACGCGATCCTCACCGCACGGATGCGCGAGGAGTCGCCGGACGGGGACTTCTCCACCTTCACTCGGGCCGAGCACATCGCCGAGGCGATCGCCTTCCTCTGCTCCGATGCGGCGGAGGAGATGAACGGGCAGCGCCTGGCGCTTACCATGCGTTGAGAGATGAGCGGCAAGCCCGGCGAGGGCGAGATGACGATCCGGGAGCTGGCCGAGCGCACCGGGATGACGGTTCGCAACATCCGCGCGCACCAGACCCGCGGGCTGCTGCCGCCGCCGATCGTCCGCGGCCGCACCGGCTACTACAACGACGAGCACGTCGCTCGCATCGAGCTGACCCGCGAGATGCAGGCCGACGGCCTCAACCTCGAGGCGATCCGCCGCGTGCTCGACAGCGGCGATGGCTCGGCCGCGGCGATCTTCGATTTCACCCGCGCCCTGCGGGTGCCGTTCGAGGACGAGGCGCCGGAGATCATCGAGGCGGAGGAGCTGGCCGCGGTCTGGGGCGGGAATCCCGGTCCGGAGCTGGTGCGGCGGGCGGAAAAGCTGGGGATCTTCCGTACCCTTCCCGACGGCCGGGTCGAGGTGATCAGCCCGCGCCTCCTGCGCGCCGCGGCGGAGCTGGCCGCGCTGGGAATCGGCGCGGAGGGCGCGACCGCCACCGCCGAGCGGCTGCGTCGCCACGCCGACGGCGTCGCCCGCGCCTTCGTCGAGCTCTTCGTCAAGGAGATCTGGGAGCCCTTCGACGAGGCTGGCCGGCCCGAGCGCGACTGGCCGCGGATGAGCGAGGCGCTCGAACGGATGCGGCCGCTCGCCGCCGGCGCCCTGATGGCGACCTTCCAGATCGCGATGGGCGAGGCGATCGAGAAGGAGAGCGAGCGCACCCTGCGGGCAGCCGCGCGGCGGGGCAAGGCGTCCGGCAGGCGGCGGCGGCGCTAGCGGGTCGGATCGGGGAGTGCGGCGCCGTCGAGCTCTTCGCCGGCCGCCTCGTGACCGGCGTAGGTCAGCACCGCGAAGTACATCAGCGAGGGCATCAGCGACTCGAGGTCGCTCTCTTCCCCTCTGTGCAGGCGGGTGTAGAGGACCGATTCGATGCCGCCGACGACGCCGGCGGCGGCGATCCCCGACGGGGACTCGGCGAGCTCCGCCCTGACCATCCCGTCGATGCAGGTGGCGAAGCCGTCGAGCAGCTCGTCGCGACGCCGCAGTCCCGCGGGGCAGGAGGCGCGCGCCTCGACCAGCACCGTTCGGGCCGCATCGGGCTCCTCGTCGATGAAGCGCAGCAGCTCCTCGAGGCCGGCGCGCAGGCGGTCGCGCCAGCCGGGGCCGGCGTCGAGGGCGGCGCCGTCGACCCTGCGGCGCAGTTGCGCCACCGCGGCGTCGAAGGCGGCGAGGAAGCAGTCCTCCTTGTCCTCGAACTGCTCGTAGAACGTCGGCCGCGAGATGCCGGCGCGGGTGAGTACGTCCTGGACGGTGAGGTCGCGGTAGCCGACCTCGCTCACCGCGCACAGCATCGAGGCGAGCAGCCGCTCGCGCTGGACCGCCCGGACGAGGTCGGGCGGCAGCGTCCGCACCCCGGCGGGGAAGCGCCCGCCGGCCTTGCTCAGCAGGGCGATCGCCTCGCTCAACTCCGCCTCCGACCAGCGATCCCCGACGGCATTGGCCAGATCCTCACGACTCAAGACGACCCTCTCCCTCGACATGGAAAACCCTTCTGTTTCTTCTGGAAACCAGAAAAGTCAGCGAAGGGTACCAGAAGGTCCACGAAGTCGTACCCCTGGGGGCGCTCGCCGGGGTATCCTTGCCCGGTGTCGACACGGGGAAAAGGAGGGGCGCAGCCGGCCGCGGCCAGGGCCGCCGTCTCGTCGCGGCCCGCGATCTCACGCGAGTTCATCGCCGAGCACAAGCGCAGGCGGATCATGGACGCGGTCGCCGAGCTGACATCCGAGCAGGGCTACGAGGCGACAAAGATCTCCGACATCGTGCGCCAGGCCAAGGTCGCCCGCAAAACTCTCTACGACAACTTCACCGGCAAGGAGGAGGTCTTCCTCACCGCTTTCGACGCCGCCCGGGACGAGGCGCTAGAGCGGGTGCAGGCGAGCTGCTCGGAGGCCGAAGCGGATTGGCGCGACAGGGTCGAGGCCGGCCTCGGTGCCTTCCTCGGGTACGTCGCCGAACAGCCAGCGGTCGCCAGGATGTGCATGATCGAGGCGCTCTCGGCGACTCCGGCGACGACCCAGCGCTACGAGGAGGCCCTCCAGGCCTTCGTCGACCTCGCCCGGGAGGCCCTACCGCGCGACGGGCGGATGCCCGAGACGATCGACGAGACGCTGGTTGGCGGCGTCGCCTGGATCGTCTACCGCAAGCTGCGCAGCGGCGAGGGGAGCAAGGCCGAGGAGCTGCTGCCGGAGCTCGCCGAGTTCCTGCGCCGGCCCTACGTCGAGGCCGGTCTCGCCGATGCGGCGGCGGGACGAGCGGACGAGTAAGCCCGAGCGCTGTCAGACTCCAGTGTTTGATGAGACGACTTCCGCGCGGTCGCCATGGCCTCTCACGTGAGTTCGTCGCCCAGAACCAGCGCGAGCGCTTGCTGGTGGCGACCGCCGAGACCCTCGACGAGCTGGGCTACGAGAAGACCACCGTCTCCTCGATCGGCGCCCACGCCCACGTCTCCAAGAGCGACTTCTACCGTCACTTCGGCAGCAAGGACGAGTGCTTCGTCGGCGCCTACGACGACGCGGTCGGGAGGCTGCGCGAGGAGGTCGTCTCCGCCTGCGTCGGCCGCGAGGAGTGGGCGGACGGGGTCTGCGCCGGGATAGCCGCCGCGCTTGCCTGGCTGTCGCGCGAGCCCGCCCGCGCCAACCTGCTCCTGGTCGAAGGGCTGCGCGCCGGCCGCGACGTCTACGAGCGCTACCAGGCGGCGCTGCAGAGCTTCGTCCCGCTGTTCCGCGAGGGCGCGCCCGAGGATGCGGCGCTCTCGCGGCCACCCGCGGCCACCGACGAGGCGGTCCTCGGCGGGATGGCATCGCTGATCGCCCGCCACGTTGTTGCCGGAGAGGCCGAACGGCTGGAGGAGTTCTTCCCGGACGTTGCGCAATTTGCGCTCGCGCCGTACCTCGGAGCCGCCGAGGCGCGCCGCATAATCTCGACCAGATGAGTGACCCGGCAAGAGTGGCCGAGCACGCGGCGGCCGGCCCCGAGGGCTCGATTGCCGACGGGGTGCTGCCCTCGCAGGATCTGAGCCGGGCGATCGAGGCGGAATGGGTGAGCTCGGGCGAGTACCGGATCCGCCCGGAGGCGATCCAGCCGGCCAGCATCGACCTGCGACTGGGCGACTTTGCCTGGGCGCTGCGCTGCAGCTTCCTGCCCGACGTCGAATCGACGGTCGAGGAGAAGATCGAGGGGCTCGCCTTCCAGCGGGTGGACCTGCGCGACGGCGCCGTGCTCGAGCGCGACCGGCCCTATCTAGTGCCGCTGATCGAGGAGCTGGCCCTGCCCGAGGACGTGCGGGCGAAGGCGAACCCGAAGAGCTCGACCGGGCGCCTCGACGTCTTCACCCGCGTCCTCACCGATCGCCACCATCGCTTCGACGAGATCCGCCCCGGCTACCGCGGCCGCCTCTACCTCGAGGTCGTGCCCCGCTCCTTCGCGATCCAGGTGAAGACCGGGCTTTCGCTCAACCAGCTGCGGCTGGCCCGCGGCGAGGTGCGCCTCGGCGACGCCGAGATCCGCGAGCTGCAGGCCGAGTTTCCCCTGCTCTACCTCGACTCGCACGCGCTGCGCGAGTCGGAGCTGGCGCTCGCCGACGGGCTCTTCCTCAGCGTCGACCTCTCCGGCCCGGGCGACCGGATCGTCGGCTACCGGGCGAAGAAGAACAGCCTGCCGATCGACCTCTCGCGCATCCGCGCCTACCGCTGGACCGACTACTGGGACCCGGTCTATCCCGAGCCGGGCGGGCGGATCGTGCTCGAGCCCGAGATCTTCTACCTGCTGCTCTCGGCCGAGGGCGTCTGCATCCCGCCGCAGATCGCCGCCGAGATGATGGCCTACGACCCGACCGCGGGCGAGCTCCGCACCCACTACGCCGGCTTCTTCGACCCCGGCTTCGGCTACGACCCGGTCGCCGGCCGCCACGGCAGCCGCGCCGCGCTCGAGGTGCGCGCCCGCGACGTCTCCTTCATGGTCGAGCACCGCCAGCCGGTCTGCAAGCTGGCGCTCGAGCGCACCGCCGCCCCCGCCGAGCGGCTGTACGGCGAGCAGCTCGGCTCCAACTACCAGGGCCAGGTGACGATGCTGAGCAAGCACTTCGAGGAGACCGGTGGCTGAGAAGACGTGGCGGGTGTATCTCTCGGGTGAGATCCACTCGGACTGGCGCGAGAGGATCGAAACGGGGGTCCGCGAGGCAGGGCTGCCGGTCGAGTTCTCGGCGCCGGTCACCGACCATGCGGCTTCCGACGACGCCGGCACCGGCACCCTGGGCGAGGAGAGCGAGCCGTTCTGGCGCGACCAGATGGGCGCCGGCGTCAACGCGATCCGCACCCAGACGCTGATCCGCGCCGCCGACGTCGTCGTGGTCCGCTTCGGCGACAAGTACCGCCAGTGGAACGCCGCCTTCGACGCCGGCTACGCCGCGGCGCTGGGCAAGCCCTACGTCACCCTGCACGACCCCGAGCTCGACCACGCCCTGAAGGAGGTCGACCGCGCCGCCCAGGCGACCGCGCGCACGGCCGAGCAGGTCGTCGCCGTCCTCCGCTACGCGATCGCCGGTAGGTTGCCCTGATGGGAGAGGAGGCGAACCGCGCGACGATCGAGCGCTTCTACGGTGCGTTCGGACAGTGCAACGGCAGCGCGATGACGGCCTGCTACGCGGCCGACGCCCATTTTCGCGATCCGGCCTTCGGCAATCTCCAGGGCGCCGACGTGGGGGCGATGTGGCGGATGCTGACGGCCCGCGCCACCGATCTGAAGATCGAGCTGCACGAGCACGAGGCCGACGAGACGTCGGGCTCGGCCCACTGGATCGCCCGCTACACGTTCTCGACCGGTCGCCCCGTGGTCAACGACATCCAGGCGAGGTTCCGCTTCGCCGACGGCCTGATCGCCGACCACGTCGACGAGTTCGACTTCCGCCGCTGGGCCAAGCAGGCCCTTGGGCCGACCGGCACTCTCGTCGCCCTGTTGCCGCCGCTGCGAGCGAAAGCCCGCGCCAAAGCGCTGGGCCAGCTCGAAGCCTTCAAGCGAGACGAGACCGGCTCGAGCATCTGACCCCAGCTGCGTCCGGCAGGCATGCGAACGTATGTGCTGGCTATCTGCTTCGCTCCACTAGACTCCGTGGGCAGTGGATCTGTCACAGGGAGGCCCCCGCGAGGACCGGCCGGTAGCTGGGCGCGATTACCCGCGCGACTGGCCTGAGTTCCACAGGTTCTTCCCCGACGAGGCTGCCTGCCTCGCCTACCTGGAGCGCCTGCGCTGGCCAGATGGCTTCCGCTGTCCCGCCTGCGGTGGCGAGGAGGCCTGGAAGACCAAGCGGGGCCACTGGCTCTGCGGCAACTGCCGGCGCCAGACCTCGGTCACGGCGGGAACCCTGTTCGCCGGGACGAGAACGCCGCTTTTGAACTGGTTCGCAGCGATCTGGCAGCTGGTCTCCCAAAAACAAGGGATGTCGGCGCTTGGCTTCAAGCGGGCGATGGGCCTGGGCTCCTATGAGACCGCCTGGGCCCACCTGCACAAGCTGCGCCGGGCGATGGTCCGCCCCGGGCGCGACCTGCTCGGCGGCCTGGTCGAGGTCGACGAGGGCTTCGTCGGCGGGCGTGAGATCGGCATGGATGGCCGTCAAACCGAGGAGAAGTCGATTGTCGTGGTCGCCGTGGAGGTGCGCCGGGGAGCCAAGGGAGAGATCGCTGGAAGAGCGCGGCTCTCCCGCGTGGAGCGGGCCACCAAAGACACCCTGGAGGACTTTGCGAAGGGAGCGATCCGCCCCGGCTCCGATGTCCGCACCGACGGCTGGAACGCCTACTCGGGACTGCCCGCGCTCGGCTACCGTCACCTGCCGATCAACATCTCCAGGAGCGGCGCTCCCGCCTCGACCTCGATGCCCCACGTGCACCGGGTCTTTGCCCTGCTCAAGCGCTGGCTGCTCGGCACCCACCAGGGCTCGGTTCAGCCCCAGCAGCTCGACTACTACCTCGACGAGTTCACCTTCCGCTTCAACCGAAGGCGCTCGCGCTACCCCGGCCTTCTCTTCTACCGGCTGGTGCAGGAGACGGCCGCCACCGAGCCGATTCCGCTCAAAGCGATCCTCGGCGGCACGACCGGGCGACGCGGAACCGGCCGCGAGGCCTACGTCAGGCACGTGGTGGACTGAAGCGGACACCCCGCACGTATGTTCGTATGCGGTGGGACGAGCAGCGAGTCGAGAACGATCTGCGGTTGCCGGGGGTTGGCGACGGCACTGTGGTGCGGACGTTCGACGCGCCGGAGGCGATGGGGATCAACTTCCACGAGGTCCGCGCCCGCTCGGCGCTGAACCACGTCGCCGGCGGCCGCTACGGCTTCAGCCACACGATCAACCCCTACAGGGGCTGCACCCATGCCTGCGTGTTCTGCTTCGCCCGCAGGACGCATACCTATCTCGAGATGGATGCCGGCCGGGACTTCGAGCGGGAGATCGTGGTCAAGGTCAACGTCCCCGAGCTCTTGCGGGCCGAGCTGGCGCGGCCGAGCTGGAAGCGCGAGCTGGTCGCCCTCGGCACCAACACCGATCCCTACCAGTGGGTCGAGAGCCGTTACCGGATGATGCCCGAGATCCTCATCGCCCTCGAGCAGGCCGATACTCCCGTCTCGGTCTTGACCAAGTCGCCGCTGGCGCTACGCGACATCGACCAGTTCGAGCGGATGGCAAGGCATCTGCCGGTCTCGGTCAACCTCTCGGTCCCCACCCTCGACGAGAAGGCCTGGCGCGCGACCGAGCCCCACACCCCCAGCCCGGCCGCCCGCCTCGACGCGGTCGAAGAGCTGCGCCGCCGCGGCATCGACTCGGGCGTCCTCATCGCCCCGCTGATGCCCGGCATAAACGACGACCCCGCCCAGGTCCAGCCGATAGTAGACCGCGCCCGCGAAGCTGACGCCACCTTCCTGGGGGGCGTAGCCCTCCACCTACGAGACGAGGTCCGCGACGTCTTCTTCGCCTGGCTCGAATCCAAACGCCCCGACCTGCTCCCCCGCTACGAGCAGCTCTACTCAGGAGGCAAGGCCTATCTGCGTCCCGAGCAGCGCTCTCGCATCAGCAGCGTCGTCCGCGGCTGGGGCCGAACCCGTGCGATGAAGGCGAGACGGCAGCCCCCTCAGCCGACGGATACTCAAAGTCGCCGCCCCTCGGGCGGCGACTTGTCGGAGGAGGGGGCTGCCGTCTCGCCCCAACGCCCGCTGTTCTAGCTCACCCTTCGTCAAGCAGCTCAAACGTGCACTCCCGCGGATCTTTGTCGTCCCGAAACCGCCGAAAGCGGGCGCCGTGGCGGATTCGGCCGGAGGCCGCGTGGTCGTAGCCCACTTCGATCACCAGCTCGGGTCGCAGCGCCACCCACTCCAGGTCGCGCCCGCCCGTCCACCGGCTCGGCTCCCCGGAGCCGCTCTCGCCGGTCTCCAGCGGGGCGAGCATCTCGGGCATCGCCCGTTTGGCCGCGGCGCTGAAGCCGGAGATGTGGCCTACCGGGCGCAGATCGTCGCCGTCGTAGAGGCCGAGGATCAGCGAACCGACGGTGCCCTCCTCCTTGCCCGGCCGCCAGCCGAGGACGACGCAGTCGATCTCGCGCTCGCGCTTGACCTTGGCCATGCCCCGCCGTTTGCCCGGCTGGTAGGGAGCGTCGAGCTGCTTCGCCATCGTCCCCTCGGTCCTCCGCAGCCAGGCCTCCGCCTGCGACTCCTCGGGCGTCAGCGTGGACAGCGTCAGCCCGGTCCCCTCCGCCAGCGCCTCGAGCCGCGCTCGGCGCTCGGCGAACGGCGTCTCGAGCAGCGACTCGTCGCCGTCGGCGAGCAGGTCGAAGGCGACGTACTCGGCCGGGATCTCCCGCGAGAGCAGCTCGATCCGCGACTCGGCCGGGTGGATGCGGCTCTGCAGGGCGTCGAACTCGAGGTTGCCCTCGGCGTCGCGAATCACCAGCTCCCCGTCGAGCACGTAGCGCCCCGGCGGAAAGCGCAGCTCGGGGAAGTAGCGGGCCAGCGCCTTGCCGCCGCGCGACTGGACGTAGGCGTCCTCGCCGTCGACGAAGACGATCGCGCGGAAGCCGTCGAGCTTCTCCTCGTATGCCCACTCCGCCCCTCGCGGCAGCTGCTTGCGGGTCAGCGCGAGCTGCGGCTCGATCGGCGGCTCCAGCGGCAGGGTCATCGCCGTCGCGCCCGCGCCTCGCGCGGGTCGGGCACCGGCACCGCCGCCAGCAGGGCCTTGGTGTAGGGATCGGAGGGACGCTCGCAGACGCGGTCCGCCGGGCCCTGCTCGACGATCCTGCCCTCGTGCATGACCGCGATCCGGTCGGAGACATGGCGGACGAGGCCGATGTCGTGGGCGACGAAGACGTAGGTCAGGCCGAACTCGTCCTGGAGCTCGTCGAGCAGGGCGACGATCTGGGCGCGGATCGAGACGTCGAGCGCCGAGACCGGCTCGTCGGCGAAGACCAGCTGCGGCTGCGGGGCGAGCGCGCGGGCGATCCCGATCCGCTGGCGCTGGCCACCGGAGAACTCGTGCGGGAAGCGGTCGTGGTGCTCGGGCAGCAGGCCGACCCGGTCGAGCAGCTCCTCGACCCGGCGCCGCAGCTCGGCGCCGGAGGCGAGCCCCTGCAGGCGAAGCGGCTCGCCGACGATCTGGCCGACCCGCTTGCGCGGGTTGAGGGAGGCGTTGGCGTCCTGGAAGATCATCTGCATCCGCGGCCGCAGCGGCCGCATCCGCCGTCGCGAGAGGCCGGCGATCTCGGTGCCCTCGAAGCGCACCGAGCCGGAGCTCGGCCGCACCAGCTGCAGGATCGCCCTGCACAGGGTCGACTTGCCGCTGCCCGACTCGCCCACCAGGCCGAGCGTTTCGCCCCGCTCGACCGTGAGGCTGACCCCGTCGACCCCGCGGACCCGGTCGGCCTCCCCCTCGGCCGTCGCCTTCCGCCGGCGGGGGTGGTGCATGACCAGGTCGACGACCTCGAGCAGCGGCCGGTCCTCTCTCGGCGGCCGGACCGGCGGCGCCTCCTCCAGCCGCAGCACCGCGCCGAGCAGCTTCCGCGTGTAGGGGTCGCGGGCGGAGTAGAAGACCTGGTCCAGGTCGCCGCGCTCGACGATCCGCCCCTCGTGCATGACCAGCACCCGGTCGGCGACCTCGGCGACCACGCCGAAGTCGTGGGTGATCAGGATCGTCGCCAGGCCGCGCTCGCGGTTGAGCTGTGCCAGCAGGTCGAGGATCTGCGCCTGGACGGTGACGTCGAGCGCGGTCGTCGGCTCGTCGGCGATCAGCACCTCGGGCTCGAGCGAGAGCGCCATCGCGATCATCGCCCGCTGCCGCATGCCGCCGGAGAACTCGTGCGGGTAGTCGTCGACGCGCTGCTCCGCGTCGGGGATGCCGACCGCGTCGAGCAGCTCGACGGCGCGCTCGCGCGCTTCCCGCCGGCCGACCTCGGGCCGGTGGGCGCGAATCGCCTCGGCGATCTGGGCGCCGACCCGGTAAACCGGGTTGAGCGAGGTCATCGCGTCCTGGAAGACCATCGCGATCCGCTCCCCGCGAACCCGCCGCAGCGTCTCCTCGCCGGCGCCCAGCAGCTCCTCGCCTCCCAATCTCACCGAGCCCTCGATCGTGGCGTCGGAGGAGCGGGTCAGGCCGATCAGGGTCTGCGCGGTGACGCTCTTGCCCGATCCCGACTCGCCGACGATCGCCAGCACCTCGCCCGGCGAGAGCTCGAAGGAGACCCCGCCGACGGCCTGGAACGGACCCTCCTCGGTGGCGAACGCCACCCGCAGGTCCTCGACGCTGAGCAAAGGCTGCCCGCTCACTGGGCCGAGCTTCCGAGGCGCACGCGGGGATCGAGCCGGGCGTAGGCGATGTCGGCGAGGGCGTTGAAGAGGACGACGAAGAAGGCGCCGAAGAGGGTGATCGCCATGATCGGCGGCAGGTCGAGCCCCTTCAGCGATTCGTAGGCGTACTGGCCGACGCCGCCCAGGTCGAAGATCGATTCGACCAGGATCGCGCCGCCGAGCAGCACGCCGACGTCGAGCGCGAACAGGGTGACGATCGGGGTCAGCGAGTTGCGCAGCACGTGGCGGGTCATCACCTGTCGCTCGCTCAGCCCCTTGGCGCGTGCGGTGCGCACGTAGTCCTCGCCCATCGCGTCGAGCATGTTGGCGCGCAGCACGCGGCTGTAGAAGCCGATCTGGATCGCTGCCAGGGTGATCCAGGGCAGGACGAGGTGGTAGGCCCATTCGAGCGGTTCTTCGGTCAGCGGCACGTACCCGCCAGAGGGAAAGATCCCGGTTTCGTAGGCGAGGTACTCGATCAGGATCGCGGCCAGCCAGAAGACCGGGATCGAGATCCCGGCCACCGCCACGACCGTGAGCGCGCGGTCCAGCCAGCTGCCCGCGCGGACCGCCGAGAGGTAGCCGAAGAGGATGCCGAAGAACATCCAGATCGCGGCCGCCCCGAGGCAGAGCGACGCGGTCGTCGGAATCCCTTCGACGATCCGTTCGTCGACGCTTTCGCGCGTCTTGTAGGAGATCGCGTCGCCGCCGAGGATCTTGCCCATCATCGTCGTGTACTGCTTGGGCAGCGATTCGTCGAAGCCCCATTCGTGCCGGATGCTGGCGACGAGCTGCGGTTCGGGGTTGCGGCCCGCCAGCCTCTGGGCCGGATCGGAGTTCGGGATCACGTTGAAGATCGCGAAGACGATCACGCGAGACCGCGAACAGCACGGCGACCATTCCCGCCAGGCGGCGCAGCGCGAAGCGCGCCATCAGACCGCGGTTCCCTCCGGCTCGGCGAGGCCGGTGCGCGCCTCGAGCCGCAGCTTCGACTTCGGGTCGAGCGCGTCGCGCAGGCCGTCGCCGAAGACGTTGAGCGAGAGGACGGTGAGCAGGATCATCGTCCCCGGCAGGATCGTCAGCAGCGGCGCGCTCGTGATCAGGTCCTGGCCGGCGGCGATCATCGTCCCCCAGGAGGCGTTGGGCGGCTGCACGCCGACGCCGAGGAAGGAGAGCGCCGACTCGAGCAGCATGTTGTTGGCGATCCCGATCGTGAAGAAGACGATGATCGTCGAGGTCAGGTTCGGCAGCAGCTCGGCGAGCATGATCCGCGCCGGGCCGGCGCCCTGGGCGATCGCCGCCTCGACGAAGTCCTTCTCGCGCAGGGAGAGCACCTGGGCCCGCAGCGGTCGGGCCGTGTACGGCACGAGGACGACGCCGATGATCAGGATCGGGATCCAGATCGAGCCGCCGGAGATCGTCAGCGGGCCGATCTGCAGGCCGCCGACCGCAAGCGCGACGCCGAGGGAGATGGCCAGCAGCAGCACCGGGAACGACCAGATCACGTCGAGGACGCGCGAGATCACGGTGTCGACCCAGCCGCGGTAGTAGCCGGCCAGCAGGGCGAGGACGATCGCGAGGACGCGTGGTGATCAGCGGCCGAGGTCAAGCCGATGAAGAGCGAGGTTCGCCCGCCGTACATCAGGCGGACCATCTCGTCGCGGCCGAGGCGGCTGTCGGCGCCGAGGAGGAAGCGGCCGCCGGCGCCGAGCCAGAGCGGCCCGACGGGTAGCCCCTGCGGGCTCGACCACGTCGCGCTTTCTGACCGCCGACGCTGACCTTTTCCAGCGTGTGCGTCGTGTTCGGCCCGGTATGGGCGACGTTCTCCGCCCACAGCGGCGCGGCGAGGACGAAGAGGACGATCAGGGCGAATAGCCCGAGGAAGGCGAGCGCGACGCGGTTGCGCCGCAGTCGCCCCCAGGCCAGCCGCCAGGGGCCGCGACCCGCCGGGGCCGGCGGGTGGGGGGACTCGTTTGCCACCGCCCTATTGTGAGGCGGTCGCCGGCTACTTGAACTGGAAGCTGGCCAGCGACCTGGCCGAAGGTCGGGTTGAAGATCACGCTTTCGAGGTCGATCGCGCTGGAGACGAAGGTCGAGACGGTGCGCGTCCCGTAGGGCGCCCAGGGGGCCAGCTCCATGTATTCGCGGTCGAGCTGCGCGTATTCGGCTTCCTGCTTGGCACCGAGCGGTTCTTCGCTGAGCTTGCGGATCTTCGCGTTCAGCTTCGGTTCGTCGATCAGGGAGAGGTTGGTGTTGCCGACCGGGAGGATGCTTTCGCCGGAGAGCAGCGGTTCGAAGAAGTTGTTCGGATGGGGGTATTCCTCGAACCAGTCGAGCCAGCCGGTGTCGAGATCGGGCGTCGACTGGTTGGTGATCAGGGTGAAATAGTCTTCCGCGTTCACTTCCTTCAGCTTCGCGTTGAAGCCGAGTTTGTCGAGCACGCCTGCGTAGTACTGGGCGGCTTCGTTGTTCGGCGGTTCGTCGTCGACCCAGACGGTCACGTTGCGGTCGCTGGGGTTGGCTGCGGCGATCAGCTTCTTCGCCTTGGCGCATGTCGTGGGGATACAGCTTGAGCTGCTTGTAGCCTGGCATCCCCGGCGGCAGGATCTGCTGGATCGCCTTCAGCGAGCCGGCGTAGATCCGTTCGAGGGCTTCGCCGTTGAGCGCGTAGTTGACCGCCTTGCGCACCTTGACGTCGTTGAACGGCGGCTTCGTCGTGTTCATCCAGAAGAAGTAGTTGCTGATCGTCGGCTCGACCCGGAACTGGGTGCCTTCGTACTTTTCCTTGACCTTGTTGTAGAGGTCCGGCGGGACCGTCGTCTGCATCCAGTCCGAGCTCCCGCGTTCGACTTCGTTGACCTGGGTCGATGGGTTGCTGACGACCTTGATTTCGATCTTGTCGACGTGGCCGCCGGGCACTTCGGAAACGAGCTTTTCGTTGTTCTTCGCCCACTGCGGGTTGCGTTCGTAGGACCAGCTGCGCCCCGGCTCGACCTTGGAGATCACGTAGGGGCCGGTGGCCGGCGGCGGGCTCGCCGTCATGTTCTTGATCGGCGTGTTCCCGGGCACCGGGGCGCCGTAGAGCAGGCCGAGCTCGTTGGTGAAGGTGCCGCGCGGCGCGGTCAGCTCGATCGTGATCTCGCCGGTCTTGTCGTCGGTCTTGATCCCGGAGATGCCGCCCTTCTTGGTCTTCTGGAACTTTTCGGCGCCGACGATCGAGAGGTAGGAGGCCGAGGCCTGGGAGTTGAGCGCGAGCACGCGTTCGATCGCGTGCTTGAAGTCGGACGCCTTGACCGAACTGCCGTTGGAGTACCTCAGCCCCTTGCGCAGCGTCAGCGTGTAGGTCTTGCCGCCGTTGCTGATCTTCGGCATGCTCTTGGCCAGCCCGGGGACGACCTTGCCGCCTTCCTCGCCTTCGGCGCGGGCGTAGGTCAGCAGCGGGATGTAGGTGTCGTACATCGCCGTCAGGCCTTCCTGGGTGTAGGAGAGCGCCGGGTCGAGGTAGTCGGGGAAGGAGGCGTAGGTGCCCTTCAGCGTGCCGCCTTCCTTGCCGCTCGAGCTGCCGCAGGAACAGAGGCCCAAGGCAAGCAGGGACAAACCGACCACCGCTGCGACTGCGCCGAGCTTCTTCACGTCAGGGCCTCCGTTCTGGACTGGATAGAACCTGGGCGGGAATTAGCTCCACCATAACCTCGTCGTCGGCGCTTGCCTCTCCCCGGCCGGGCTTTTCCCCGTCCTCGGGCCAATTCCTGCCCAGGAGGGGGGCGGCGACGGCGACGATCGCGAACACCCCGAGGCCGGCGAAGAGGAAGGTCGCCCGGGGGCCCGGCCCGGTGGCGATCGCGCCGCCGATGAGGAAGCCGACGCCGGGCATCGCCGCCCCCAGCGACTCGAGCACGCTCATCACCCGCGCCTGCATGTTGCCCGCGGTCAGCTCCTGCACCGCGCTCACCAGCGCCACCCACTGCACCCCGTTGCCGGTTCCCCCGACCGCCGCCGCCGCGCAGGCGACCGCGAGGCTCGGCGCCGCGGCCATGCCGAGGTAGCCGGTGCCGAGGGCCAGCGTGCTGAAGAAGAGCAGGTGGGGCAGCGGCGCTCGCCTGCCGGCGGCGAAGACGAGGCTGCCGAGCACCATGCCGGCGCCCCAGCTCGCCAGCAGCAATCCGTAACCGGCGTCGCCGGCGCCAAGGGTCTCCTTGGCGTAGATCACCTCCACCGGCAGAACCGCGGCGAAGAAGACGAAGGCCGTTCCCTCGGCGATCAGGAGGCGGCGCAGGCGGACCGTCTCTCTGATGTAGGCGATGCCCGCCCGCAGGCGCTCGCGCATCCGGCCCGGGTCGGGCGCGGGGACGGGAATCGGGCCAGCCGTCAGCAGGATCCAAGCGATCGCGTAGAAGGAGGCTGCGTCGAGCAGGAGCGCGGTCTGCACGCCGAACCCGGCGACGACCAGGCCGGCGACGGCCGGCCCGATCGCCGCGCCGCCGGTGAAGGCGACGTTGAGCAGGGCGTTGCCGGCCCGCAGCTCGCCCTCCGGGCCGAGGATCGCCGCGGTGACCGCGCGGGTCAGGCTGCGGCCGGTGAGGGCCAGCGTCCGGTCGAATGCGGCGAGGGCGAAGACCGCGGCCAGCGAGAAGTGGGCGGCGACGAGGGCCAGTGCGGCGAAGGCGGCCGCCTCGCCGGCGTAGATGGCGGGCAGCACGAAGCGGGGGGAGGACTCCTCGACCCGCGCGACCAGGAGCGGGGCGAGGAGCGCGGGCAGGAAGCCGGTGCCGAGGAAGAGCACCGTCGTCGCCATGGCGCTCCCGGTCTGGTCGAAGACCAGCACCGAGAGGGCGACGATTCCCATCCAGTCGCCCAGCTCGTTGACCACGTAGGACACGGCCAGCCGCCTGAAGACGGGCTCGCGCAGCGGGTGGGTCAGGGCAAGGCGGCGCATCCTCAATCGCGACTTCTACGTAGCTTCCCACCAGGAGTTCTGGGTACTTCTGCACAAGATTTCCTGCAGATGCACAACTTTCCGCCAAGCTGTGCTACAACATAGCCGAGTTCCAAACAGCAGTGCATAGCTTTCTTGGGCTTCAACGGAAAGGAAGAAACATGGGTTGGCGCAACTAAGACTTCCGAAAACAGAACCTGAAATTTGAGTTCTGTTCTGCGCGAAAGGCGCCCGCTTGCGGGTGCTTTTTGCTTTTTTTGGCCGATTCCGCTTGCTTTTCCGCAATTTGCAATCCCTTGGTCAATCGGATTAGACGCCTTGTTGCGGATGCGCCAACCGTCTACGGTGATTCTGCACGGCAAAATGCGCGAGTGCCCGGGTCGTCTGCAGGCGCAGGGAACCGGCTTCCAATAAGGAAGTCTCCCAGGCCGTCCGGCGCGGGCGCAGGCCCCGCCGACCGACCCCATGCCAGCCAAGAGACCGACACCGCGGATCGTCTTCATGCAGGTTGCGCTGCTCGTCGTCGTCGCCGTGGCTGCCGTGCTTCGGGCCGATACGGCCGATTGGAACCTGCCCCTGTTCGGCATCCTGCTCGGCTTCTCGGTGTTCAGCGACCTGACCGCGATCGAAACCTCCTCGCGGCTGAAGACCTCCGGCAGCTTCCTCGCGCTCCTCCTGGCGATGGTCTTCCTCGGCGGCCCGCCGGCCGCGCTGATCGGGGTGTTGACGATCCTCGCCGGCTGGGTGCGCTGGCGCGACGAGCCGCACTACCTGCTCAACAACGTCCTCACCTACGCCACGTTCCCGTTGATCGGCGGCATCGCGTTCCAGGAAACGATCCGCGGCTACGGGATCACCGCCTCGGATCCGGCTTACTACACGCTGGTCTTCGCCACCTTCCTGCTCGCCCTCGCGATCAACTTCACGATGACCGCGCTGTACCGGTGCTACCTCGAGCGCAGCGCCTTCTTCCCCAAGGTCCGCTACGTGCTCGTGCCGGTGCTGCCCTCCGAGCTGGCGGCCGCCCTGATGGCGGTCGGCGTCGCCTTCCTCTATCACCAGATCGGCGTCGCCGGGGTCGCCCTCTTCGGCATCGTCCTGATCACCTTCCAGTACCTGCTCGGCGCCCTGCTGCTCTCCCAGCAGCGGGCCGAGGATCTCGAGACCCGGAGCAAGCAGCTCGCCAGCTTCCAGGTGGGGATGTTGAGCGCGCTGCTGCGCACGCTCGACCTGCGAGATCAGATGACCGCCCGCCACAGCGCCGCCGTGGCGCGCTACTCGCGGGCGATCGCCCAGCGGGCCGGCTACTCGCGTCGCGAGGAGGAGCTGGTCCACATCGCCGCCCTGCTGCACGACATCGGCAAGTTCATCCTCCCCGACCGCATCCTCAAGGCCAACGTGCCGCTGACCGACGAAGACTGGATGCTGATCCGACGCCACCCGCAGCAGGGCGCCCGCGTCGTCTCCTCGCTCGACGGCTACGGACCGGTCGCCGAGATCATCCTCGCCCACCACGAGCGGGTCGACGGCAAAGGCTATCCGCGCGGGCTCGAAGGCGAGCAGATCCCGGAGCTGGCGCGGATCATCTCGGTCGCCGACACCTACGACGTGATGACCGCGCGGGACTCCTACCGCTCGCCGGTCTCCAGCTACGAGGCGATCCAGGAGCTGCGGCGGGTCGCCGGCAAGCAGCTCGACGCGCGCTTCGTCGAGGTCTTCATCGAGCTGCTCGAGGGCAAGGACGTCTCCTTCCGCCACGGCGAGGAGGCCGACTTCGAGCGCGAGCTGGCGCTGGAAGCGCGGATCGCCGAGACGGCGAGCCCGGGCGTCCAGCGCCGGCCGCTTCCAGGTGCCCGGCGTCAGCGTCGGCTAGACAGCCGGTACGGTTCGCGCCGATGCGCGCGGTCACCTTTCAGGCTCCCGGCGAGATCCGGATCGAGGAGAAGCCCGATCCTGAGGTCATCGCCGCCGACGACGCGCTGGTCCGGGTCGAGGCGAGCGGCATCTGCGGCTCGGACCTGCACATCTTCCACGGCCGGGTGCCGGTCGAGCCCGGCTTCACCATCGGCCACGAGTTCGTCGGCACCGTGCTCGACGCCGGTCCGGGCGTCGAGCGGGTCGCGACCGGCGACCGCGTGCTCGGCTGCTTTCACACCGCCTGCGCGACCTGCATCTCCTGCCTGCGCGGCGACTACCACCGCTGCGAGCGCGGCCAGACCTTCGGCCACGGCTCGAAGCTGGGCGACCTGCAGGGCGCCCAGGCCGAGCTGCTGCTGGTGCCGCGCGCCAACCTGACGCTGCGGCGGGTGCCCGAGGGGATGGCCGACGAGGTCGCGCTGTTCGCCGGCGACGTGATGGGCACCGGCTACCACGCGGTCGCCCACGCCGGCACCCGGGCGGGCGACACGGTCGCCGTACTCGGGCTGGGGCCGGTCGGGCTCTGCGCGGTGCAGGCGGCGCTGGCCGCGGGGGCGAGCCGGGTCTTCGCGGTCGACTCGGTCGCGGAGCGGCTGGCGATGGCCGAGCGCTTCGGCGCGACGCCGCTGCACCTGAGCGAGGACGATCCGAAGCGCGGCGTGCGCGCCGCCACCGAGGGACGCGGGGTGGACGTCGTCGTCGACGCGGTCGGCGACCCGGGGCCGCTGGCGATGGCGGTCAGCCTGGCACGCGACGCCGGCACCGTCTCGGGGATCGGCGCCTATGCCGGGAAGGGGGAGGTGCCGCTGGGCCTCGCCTGGCTGAAGGGCCTCACGCTGCGACTCGGCCTCGCCAACGTGATCGCCCACGTCGACCGCGTGCTCGTCCTGATCGAGGCCGGCAGGCTCGACCCGGCGCCTCTCGTCAGCCATCACATGAGCCTCGACCGCGCCGCCGAGGCCTACGAGCTCTACGACAATCGCGAAGCGCTGAAGGTCGTCCTCACTCCCTGAGGGCCGGTCCGCCTCCGCCCCCGGAGCGCGTGCAGGGGATTTGTGAATCGCGGCGTTTATCTCTACAGTTGAACGATGGGAGCGCGGCGCCTGTTCGTTGCGGCGATCGTCGGCCTGGGCGCCCTGGCATTTGCCGGGAGCCGCCCAGGCCTGTTCGTGCGCTCCGGTCACTGGCGAGGAGGCGCTCCACCGCTCCGACGCCGCGATCGTCGCCCGGCTGGTCGATGTCGTTCCCCGCGACCCCGAGCACGCCAGCTACCGGTACCGGGTCGAGCGCGTCTACCGCGGCGAGATCCGCACGGGCGCGCTCATCTCGGTCCGCAGTGCCCGCAGTGCGGCGGCCTGTGCGCCACCGCGGCGGCTTCAGAGGCGGTATGGCTTGTTTCTGGTTCGGCGAGGCCGGAGCATGCGGCGGCGAGCGCATGCGGCGTCGTCGCGCCGAAGCAGCTCGCTTCGGCGGCACGGCGGCCCCAGCGCAAACTGTGCTAGTTGACTAACGCAATATGCCCCGTTACTGTGCCTCTTTGATGGCACAGAAAACGGCGCCCGGTCCAAACCCCTTCTCGACCGACCCGGCCGACGAGCTGCCGGTCGGCCTGCAGCTCACCTGGCGGCTGCGGGCGCTGATCGCCAGCGGCCGCCTCGCCTCCGGCGAGCGATTGCCGAGCTTCCGCCGCCTCTCCGAGTGGGCCGGGGTCAACGTCAACACGGTCCGCGCCGTCTACGCCGGGCTCGAGCGGGAGGGCCTGATCGTCAGCCGCCAGGGCCAGGGCACCTTCGTCGCCGAGGGGATCGAGGCGGCGCCGCAGCTCGAGCAGATCGCGACCGAGGCGCTGCGGCGGGCGAGCGAGGCGGGGCTCAGCCCGCGCGACCTGGCGATCGTCGCGCCAGGCCTGCGCGAGCATGCCGGCGCCCGAGGCGCAGCAGGCGCCGGTTCCGGCGTCGCCGTTGCCGGTCCCGCTCGAGGAGGGCGAGGCGATCGAGGTCCGCCACGAGCTGCGCCGCCAGATCGGCAGGCTCGAGGCCGAGCTGGCCTCCTACACCCGCGACCTGCCGGGCGGCATGCCGACCGCGCCGCGCCGCGCGGTCGCCCACGTCGCCGGAGTCGAGGAGCTGGAGCAGACGCGCGACACGCTGATCGCCCAGCTCTCCGAGGCGCAGAGGGCCGCCGAGCAGCGCGCCCGCGAGAAGGGCCGCGAGCGCGTCGAGGAAGCCAGCCCCCTCGAGCAGGCGATGAGCTGGTGGCGGCGCAGCTCCTAGCGCGGATCGCATTCCCGCTGCGCTCGATCTTCGAGCAGACCGGCGAGATGGTGATCCTCACCGCGCGGACGATCGTCTCCGCGATCCGGCCGCCGTATCCCTACGGCGAGGAGCTGGTCGACCAGTTCCTCTTCGTCCTCAAGCTCTCCTGGTTTCCGCTGGCGGTCTCGACCTTTGCACTCTGACCTGGGTGCGCCGGGACTGCAGGCGGCCGGCATCCTCAACCTGGTCGGCGGCCTCGACCGGCTCGGCGGATTCTTCGTCGTCACCGCGGTCCGCTTCATCGGGCCGGTGGTGACCGCGGTGGTCGTCGGCGGCGTCGCCGGAACGGCGATCACCGCCGACCTCGGCGCGCGCAAGATCCGCGAGGAGCTCGATGCCCTGCAGGTGCTGGGAGTCGACCCGATCAAGAACCTGGTCGTGCCGCGCTTCCTCGCGCTGATCGTGATCACCGGCCTGCTCGACGTCTTCGCGATCGTCTTCGGGCTGACCGCGGGGATCGCGGCCGAGCTGCTCTACCACCAGTCGCTGGGCGGCTTCTTCGCGACGCTCTTCAACAACGCGTCGATCACCGACATCTGGGGCTCGGTGCTGATGTGCTCGGCCTTCGGCGGGATCGTCGCTGTCGTCTGCTGCTTCAAGGGGATGACCGCGTCGGGCGGGGCGGAGGGCGTCGGCCGCGCCGTCAATCAGGCCGTCGTGATCTCCTTCATGGGGGTCTTCGCCTTTCTCTACGTGTTTTCGACCGTGCTGCTCGCGACCAACCCCGAACTTCAGGCGGTCCGGTGACCGGCGTGGCTCGACGTGCCGCGTGGTTGGCTCGACGCCTTCGGCGAGATCGCCCGTTTCGGCTCGCGGGTCGCCGGGATCGTCTACTCGGGTCGCGTCCTCAAGTTCTTCGGCGAGAGCATGCGCCAGGCAGGCATCCTGATCCTCGGCTCGGCGCTGATCATCTGGGCCTTCGTCTTCATCCTCGGCCTCAACTGCGGCGTGATCGGCGCCTACTTCAACCGCTCGATCGGCGCCCCCTCGCTGGCCGGCCTCTTCTCCTCCTACTGCGACCTGCGCGAGGGCGTGCCCTACGCGTTCGGCTACATCCTCGCGGCCAAGGTCGGGACCGGGATCGTCGCCGAGATCGGCGCGATGCGGATCTCCGACGAGATCGACGCGCTCGAGGTGATGGGCATCCAGCCGGTCACCTTCCTCGCCGCGACCCGCCTGCTCGCCGCCTGGGTCGCGCTGCCGTTCGTCTATCTGGTGGCGATCGGCGTCGCCTACCTGGCCAGCTACCTGGCGGTGGTCGAACAGGTCGGCGACGTCTCCTCCGGCGGCTACCTGCTGATCTTCTGGATGTTCCAGGACCCCGTCGACGTGACCTTCAGCCTGATCAAGGCGATGGTGATGGCGACGGCGATCGTGCTGGTCGGCTGCTACTACGGCTACACCGCGTCTGGCGGACCGGTGGGGGTTGGCACGGCGACCGCGCAATCGATGGTCGTCAACATCATCCTCGTCCACATCATCGGCATGCTCGGAACCCTGGTCTTCTGGGGGCCGAACCCGCGGGCGCCGATCGGGGGCTAGGCGGGGGCGGCGACCGCGGCCTTCGCCGGTTTGCGGTGGCGGCGGAACATCTCCGCGACCCACTTGAAGCCGGGGCGCTCCTTCAGCGGCTCGCGGAACTCCTCGAAGCGCTCCGGCATCTCCTGCTCGGGTGGCAGCGGCGCCTCGGGCGGGCCCACCAGCGGGTAGAACAGCGAGGCGGCGGTGAGATCGGCGACGCTGAAGCTCCCGCCGACCAGGTACTCGCCGCCGCTGCGCTCGAGCTCGGCGTCGAGGCGGTCGAGGGCGGCGAGGACCTTGCGTCGCGATCGCTCCGCCGTCTCGGCGCTGCCGGCGCCGAAGCGCAGGCCGGTGTAGGTGCGGGCGTAGCGGGCGGTGGCGCCGCTGATCTTCGCCAGCGGCGCCGGGGCGACGCTCGCCATCACGCCGGCGAAGCGGTCGACGTCGTTGCTCAGCTCATGCCAGGCGAGCTGGCGGATGTGCGGGCCCAGCTCCTCGTCGAAGAAGGACTCGAGGTCGAGCGCGCGCCAGCGCTGCTCGCGCTCGGCCGGGTAGAGGGGCGGCTCGGGATAGCGCTCCTCCAGGGCGGCGATGATCGCGCTCGAATCGCCTATGTGGCGCCCCTCGAGCGTCAGCACAGGGAAGGTCGTCTGGGCGCCGCCGGTCAGCCAGAGGGCGACCGCCATGTGCGCGCCCGGGATCGGCGAGTGGCGCTTGTGCTCGACGCCCTTCCAGGCCAACGCCCAGCGCGCCTTCTCGCTGTAATGAGATACATCAATCTGCCAGAGAGTGGGTAGTCGGTCACTCATGATTCATTCGTCCTCATTGTGGGAGGATAGGAGCGATGGCCCCCCTGAGCGACTCCGAGGTCGACGCGCGGCTCGAAGAGCACCCGGGCTGGGCGCGTGCCGGTCACGCTATCGCGAAGAGCTTCAAGCGGGGCGACTTCGTCGGCTCGGTCAACTTCGTCAACGCCATCGCCAAGCCGGCCGAGGCGATGAACCACCACCCCGACCTGGCGATCTCCTGGGATGAGGTGACGGTCTCGCTCTCCACCCATTCCGACGGCGGCGTCACCCCCGCCGACTTCGAGCTCGCGGCGAAGATCGACGCCCTCGCCTGACCGCCGGCGCGGCTAGCGTGGTCGCGTGGCCGAGGAGCTGAAGATCGACGAGCGGCTGTCGATTCCGTTGGCGGAGGTCGAGCTGCGGGCGAGCCGGTCCTCCGGGCCGGGCGGGCAGCACGCGAACGTGACCGCGTCGCGGGTCGAAGCGGTCTTCGACGTCGGCGCCTCGGCGACGCTCGACGAGGCCCAGCGGACGCGGCTGAGCGAGCGTGCGGGAGGGGTGATTGCCGCCGTGTCCCAGGACGCGCGCGGGCAGAGCCGCAACCGCGAGCTGGCGCTGCAGCGCCTGGCCGAGAAGATCGCCGCCGGCCTGCGAGTGCCGCGCCGTCGGCGAGCGACCAAGCCGTCCCGCGCCGCCCGCGCCCGCCGCCTCGAGCAGAAGCGCCGCACGGGCGAGCGCAAGCGCGCCCGCCGCCGTCCTGCGGCCGAGGATTGAGAGACTCCTGCCGATGGCGAAGCGCAAGAAGCCGCGCCGGGCGCGGCAGAAGGTCGAGTCGGTCGAGTACAGGGACGCCGAGGGCAACGTCCTCGCCCTGCGCCAGTCGCTCAGCGCTGGGACAATCGCCAAGATCGAAGCCGGCCCCGTCACCGCTGCGACCACCCGGGAGGACGCCTGGCACCGCCGCAGCGAGCTCCTCTTCGAGCGCCTCGCGGTGGAGTGGGAGATAGCCGGCCTACCCCTGAGCGACCAGAAGATGCTCCTCGGCCGCTACCGGATGGCCGACGCCGCCACCCAGCAATGGGTCCGCGAAACGATCGCCAGGCACGTCGAGCAGCACATCCCCGAGCTGTCGCAGTGAGCGCGCTCGCGGACTTCGTGCGCCGGCGATGGCGCTGGCTCGCCGCGGCCGCCCTCGCGCTCGTCGTGCTGGCTGGCGCCGGCGCCGCGGTCGCCTGGCACTTCTCCGACGCGGTGCTCGTGCCCGACCAATTGGGCTGGCCGGAAGAAGACGTGAGGGTGGAAGGGCTCGCGCCGGGGCGAATCGTCCTCTCGCGCGACGAAGAAACCGAACGGCCGGGTGTCTTCGGGCTCGATTGGAAGGCCGGCCACGCGATCGTCGGCGCGGTGACGAAGCTCGAGGACGGCACGGTCACCCGCAGACTGCGGGACGCGACCGGCTACCTGGTGCCGGGTACGAAGGTGGGGGTCGATGCCTACGTTTACGCCGGCGATCCTCGACAGGCGCTCCGCCTGCCTTTCGCAAACATCCGCATCCCCGACGAACTCGGCCCGATGCCAGCCTGGGCGATCTCGGGACGCTCCCGCACCTGGGCGATCGTCGTCCACGGGGTCAACGGCGATCCCCAGGAGGGCCTGCGGATCGCGCCGACTCTGCACCGGCTGGGTCTGCCGGCTCTGCTGATCGCATACCGCGAGGACCTCGGCGCGCCGCCAAGCCCGGACGGCTTCCACCACATGGGGCTGACCGAGTGGCGCGACCTCGAAGCCGCGGCCCGCTACGCCCTCGCCCACGGCGCCCGCCGCCTCGTCCTCGTCGGCTACTCGATGGGCGGCGCGATCGTCGCCCAGTTCATGGAGCGATCGCCGCTGGCGCCTCGGGTGGCTGGCCTCGTCCTCGACGCTCCGGTGCTCGACTGGAAAGCGGCCCTCTCCTTCCACGCCGACGAGATGGGCCTTCCCTCGTTCTCGGTGCTGCCGGTCGAGTGGGCGATCGGCGCCCGCATCGACGCCGACTGGGACAGCCTCGACGCCCTCCAGCACCCAGAGAACTTCCACCTCCCGATCCTCCTCTTTCACGGCGGCGACGACAAGGTCGTCCCGATCTCGACCAGCGAAGAATTCGCCGCAGAGCTCCCCCGCTGGGTTACCTACCACGAAGTCCCCAAGGCCGACCACACCGAGTCCTGGAACGTCGCTCCGCGGCTCTACGACCGAAGGCTTACGGCATATCTCACGAAAGTGGCCGCGTCGAGTGCACGATAGCCTTTAGGGTTACTACTCAAGTTCGATGCACTAACTCATCAAGGCGTCTTTATGACTACTCAGTGGGAGCTAAATCCCGGCGAAAGCGTTCGGCGAACTGCTCTACAACAGGAGTTCGGCGGCCGCAAGCAAGGTGGCATTGGGCCCTCTCGGAGGACGCCGAACGTTTTCGTCTTCTCGGATCCCGAGGCAGGCGAGCGACATGGCTACTACGACGGCTGGCTGGGCGATGGCTGTTTTCACTACACCGGAGAAGGCCAACGTGGTGATCAGCAGATGAAGTCTGGAAATGCAGCAATTCTGAACCACAAACAAGAGGGACGAGCTTTACGTCTTTTCGAAGGGGCGCGCGGGACGGTGAAATACGTCGACGAGTTTGAAATCGACGATGTAGAACCGTTCTACCGCACCGATGCACCGGAGACTGACGATGGTCCTCTCCGAGAGGTGATTGTCTTTCGCCTGCACCCTAAACGTATTGCGCCGCTTGAGCCAATCTCGAAATTGGCACCTGTTTTAACTGGCCCAATGAAGACCAATGTTCCCATTGAGCAACAGCAGACCGAGAAGGCCTATGTGGCGCCTAGCAGTGAGCCCTATGAGGCAGAACGGCGCGAGCAACAGCTAGTGCTCGAACTGGAGGAGCATTTACTGCGACTCGGCCATGAGGTCTTTCGCCAACGACTCTTACCGCCAGGTGAGTCTCGGCCGCTCCTGACCGATCTCTATGACGCAACGACCGGGCTTCTGGTCGAGGCAAAGGGAACGGTTGAGCGCAATGCAATTCGCATGGCGATCGGCCAGCTTGCCGACTACAGGCGCTTCATCGACGATGGGCACCCGGAGCACGTTGCGGTGCTTCTACCATCAGAGCCTCGGAAAGATTTGTGTGACCTGCTTTTCAGCCAAGGCATCGACTTGATCTATCGAACCGAGACTGGCTTTGACGACTCTACGGGCGGGGGGCTTGTCGGCGCCTGATGAGCTGGGCGCGGCAGCCTGTGTTTTCCACCCTCGGATCAACTGGGCGGCGTCGCTCTTACCCTCGCCAATCTCGGACAGACGTCGCAACGCATCCTCGGGCGGCAGTCCATCCCGCATATCGGCCGCGAGACTCGGCCACCCCAACGCATTCAGCATTTCGCTACGGCGGATTGTCTGTGCTTGAGCTTTGCTTGTCCGCACGATCCACCTCCTCGGTTGCTTGTAGGCGAAACTCCGGATGGGAGTAAACCGATGGGCGCGGCTGGGTTCGAACCAGCGACCTCTCGCGTGTGAGGCGAGCGCTCTCCCACTGAGCTACGCGCCCGGGAGGGTCTCGATCATACGAGGGTCAGGCGGGGGCAGTCTGGGCCGCCGCGGCTGGCCCGTCGCCCGGCGGGCCGGTTTCGCCTTCCTCGATGGCTCGTTGCTGGAGGGCCAGGCCGACGAAGGGGAAGATCAGGGTGGAGAGCATCGCGGCGCCCACCAGGCCGGCGGAGGTCGCGGTGGTCATGTGGCCGGCGTCTACGGCGATCGTCGTGATCGCCACGACCAGGGGCAGCTCGGTCGCCGAGTAGAAGGCGAGCGCGGCTCGCTGGCGCGGCTTGAGGACGTGGCGGTAGAGCAGCAGCGCCGGGGCTCCGCGGATGATCAGGAACAGCACCACGAACAACGCCAGCTTCAGCAGCGCTTCGACCGAGCCGAGCGCGCTGAGGTCGAAGGCCATGCCGCTGACGACGAAGAAGAACGGCACGAAGAAGCCGAAGCCGACCGCCGTCAACTTCGACTCGAAGACGTGCAGCTCGTGGCCCTTCAGCGCCAGGCGGACGATCATTCCGGCGACGAACCCGCCCAGCAGAACGTCCAACCCGAGCTTGCCGGCCAGCAGGACGAGGCCGAAGATCAGCACCACCGTCACCCGCACCGCCAGCTGGTTGCTCGCCTCGAAGGTCCGCTCGAGCGCCTCCCAGCCACGCCACGCCAGCCGGGTCGAGACTAGTGCCAGGGCCACGGCCAGCGCCACGAAGGCGAGCAGGATGCCCGCCTCGTGCAGCGGTTTCTCGGTCGAGAGGAAGAGGGTGATCAGCAGGATCGGCCCGAACTCGCCGATCCCGCCCGCCGCCAGCAGGTAGGTGCCGAATCGGGTCTTAAGCTCGCCGCTGTCGCGGAGGATCGGGATCAGCGTGCCGATCGCCGTCGTCGCCATCGCCGTGCTGGTGTAGAGCGCGGAGAGGACCAGGCCGGTTGCCTCCAGCACGAAGCCGAAGACGTGGGCGATGACGATCGACAGTCCCCAGCCCCAGGCGCCGAGCTTCAGCGGCTCGCCCCGGATTCGCTCGAAGTCGATCTCATAGCCGGCGAAGAAGAAGAGCATCCCCAGGCCGAGGTTGGAGAAGAATTCGATGAAGCTGTCCTGGGAGGCGATGTCGAAGACCTGCGGTCCGATCAGGATCCCCAGCCCCAACTCGACGACGACGACCGGCGGTACGAAGCGGCCCGGCACATAGGCGACGGTCGCCGCCGCCACCGCGGCCGAGAGCACGATGACGAAGAAGGACTCGGAATCGACGTGGATCACGGCGAGGCGATCCTACGGTGCGCGCAGGCCGCGAACGGGTAGGATCGCGGGCGGACCGTGCTAGGCGGGGAATCAGCGGTGCCCTGTAACCCGCAATCCGCTCTAGCGGGGCCGAACTCCGTTCTGAGGGGCTGGCCTTCGGGGTCGGTACGCCGCAGGAGGCGTTGACGGCCGGGTCCTGCGCGACGTGGGCACGCGAACCAGGTCAGGTCCGGAAGGAAGCAGCCTTAAGCGGATGCCGCGGGTGCCGCAGGCGAGCCCGGCTCGAGCCAAACGCGACGGATACGCCCGGGGACCTCGCTTCGAAGGCGGGCGCACGGTCCGTTTTTAACTCCGCTCGGCGCCGTCGGCGTCGGCGGCTCGGCACGCGGCGGCGAGGCGCTCGGCGAGCCAGAGGTCGCAGAGCCAGTCGGCCTGCGCGCCGCCCTTGCGCTTGACGACGATCCCCTCGGGGCCGCCCTCGACGCTCACGCTCTTCCAGCGGGTCGAGTTGGGCGCCTCGGCGAGGGCGGCCGCGAATGCGTCGGGCGTGCCGTCGGCCGGGCGCACGCGGCCGTCGCGCGACCTCGCCTCGAAGGGCGGCGCGGCGACCCCGCCGACCTTCACCTCGCCGGTGCTCTTCGTCTCGGTCGCTCCCAGGCGCACCTTCACCGGGCGCCCGTGGCGCTCGCCGCTCAGCACCAGCGCGCCATGGACCTTCGGGCCGACCCGGTCGCTCGTCGCCTGGCGCACCTCGATGTTCACCTGCGGCCGCTCGGTCACCTCCAGGCCGAGCGGCGCCATCGCCTTGCCGACGTCCTCGTAGCCTCGGTCCAGCTCGCCGCCGGGCATCAGCGCCCGGACGCTGCCGTAGACGGCGGCCAGCACGATCAGCGGCCCGCCGATCAGCAGCGGCACCAAGCTTTCGAGCAGGTACATCGCAGGCACGGTGACGAAGATCAGGGCCATCACGACCACTCCCAGGCGCTGGCTGCGGCGGCTCGCGTCCCAGGCGCGGCTGCGCGCCTTGATCGCCTCGGCGTCGATCGGCTTCACCGCCATCGCGGCCCAGAGCTCGGGCTCGCTCATCGTCGTCGGGTTCTCGATCGAGCGCCCGCCTTCGGCCGCGCCGCGGGCGCTGCCGCCCGCGTCTGCCGCAGCGGCCCGCTCGAGGTCGCCGCGCTGCAGCACCAGGAGGACGACGACGAAGATCGCGAGCACGCCGAAGATCAGCGCCAGCGTCGCCTTTGGGTTGGCTTCGCCGCTGCCCGCGCTCTGGGCGATGACGATGACGATCGCGGCGACGACGAAGACGCCGATCAGGCCGAAGCGTCCCGATCGCTTGAAGGGGCCCGACACGCCGGCAGCCTATCTAGCAGCCCGTCGGCGGTCAGTCGATCAAGCGGGCCTGCATGCGGTTGATCGCGATCCGCCACATCGCCAGCGAGAAGCCGACCAGGCCGGCGAAGCGCAGCAGGTCGACGGCGTCGTAGCCGAAGGCGCCGCCGCGCACCAGTTCGACCAGCTGGTGGAGCGGGTTGAACTGGGCGACCACCTGGGCTCCCTCGGGCAGGCCGGAGATCGGGAAGAAGGCCCCGGAGACGAGGAAGAGCGGCGTCACGCAGAGCGCCGTCACGTAGTTGAACTGGTCGATCTTGGCGACGATCGCCGCCATCGTGATGCCGAAGCCGGCGAAGCCGAGCGCGGTGGCGAGGCAGAAGAACGGCACCAGCAGCATTCCCGGTGCCGGGTCGAGGCCGAACCCGATCGTGACCAGCAGCGGTACGCAGCCGTAGACGCTGGCGCGGAGCCCGATCCAGAGCATCTCGGCGGTGACCAGCTCCTCGACGTCGACCGGTGCGGCGAGGATCGCGTCGTAGGTGTTCTGGAAGCGGTGCTTGACGAAGGTGCCGAACATCGCCGGCAGGGCGCTGGAGAAGATCACCGCGGTGGCGACCATGCCGGTGCCGACGAACTGGACGTAGGGGACGCCGTTGACTTCGCTCACCAGCGTCGCCGAGAGGCCGAGGCCGAAGGCGAGCAGGTAGACGATCGGTTCGAGCACGCTGGAGAAGGTCGTTCCCTTCCAGTAGGTGCGGAAGTTGGCGAGCTCGCGGCTCATCACGCCGCCGATCGCCGCCGGTTCGAGCCGTCCCAGACGGGGCTTGGAAGCGTTCATTCGGCCTCCTCGCCGGTGAGCAGGACGAAGACGTCCTCGAGCGAGGCGGCGCGGATCACGGCATCGGTCGGCACGGCGTTGCCGTTGGCTCGCTCCGAGCCGACGATCGCGACCGCGGGGCCGGCCGGGCGCACCCGCAGCCCGACCGCCTCGGCTTGCAGCCTGACCTCGGCCAGCCGTTCGGGCGGCGCGTAGACCTCGGCAGTCTCGCGGCCGGCGTGCTCGGCGATCAGCTCCGCCGGGCGGCCGCGGCTGATGATCCTGCCGTTGGCCATCAACGCGACTTCGTCGGCGAGGCGCTCGGCCTCCTCTATGTAGTGGGTCGACATCAGGATCGTCGTTCCGCGCGAGCGCAGGTCGTCGATCAGCGTCCAGAGCTGGGTGCGGATCTGGGGGTCGAGGCCGACGGTCGGCTCGTCGAGCAGGATCAGCCGCGGTTCGTGGACGAGGCCGCGGGCCAGGAGCAGCCGCCGCCGCATCCCGCCGGAGAGCTCGTCGACGGCGTCGCGCCGGCGCTCCCGCAGGCGCGCCAGGTCGAGCGCCCCCTCGACCGCGGCGGCGACGTCGGGCACCCGGTAGAGGCGGGCGAAGACGGCGAGGTTGTCTTCGACGGTGACGTCGACGTCGAGGTTGTCGAGCTGCGGCACGACCCCCATCTCGGCCCGCGCCGCCTTGGCGTCCGCCGGCAGCTCGTGGCCGAGCACGCGCAGCTCGCCTGCGTCAGGCAGCGCCTGCCCGGTGAGCAGCCGCATCGTCGTCGACTTGCCGGCGCCGTTTGGCCCGAGCAGGCCGAGGCAGATGCCCTCGGGCACTTCGAGGTCGAGGCCGTCGACCGCCGTGATCGGGCCGAATCGCTTCACCACCCCGCGCAGTTCGATCGCCGCCATGTCCCGATGCTTGCATGGCAGACTGCTCGCCGTGCTGGACGAACGCTGGATCAGGTCGCTTCACGTCGAGACGATGCGGGAGGAGGACCTGCACGCCGAGCGCGACCCGCACGTCCTCTTCCAGGCCTCGACGATCGGTGCGCTGCTGGAGGGCGCTTACGACGGCGACCTGACCTTCCTCGAGCTGGCCGAGCACGGCGACCTCGGACTCGGCACCCTGAACGGCCTCGACGGCGAGATGGTCGCGCTCGACGGCCGCTTCTACCGCGCCGACGTCGACGGCGCGATCGGCGAGATCCACGCCGACGAGCAGACCCCGTTCGCGGTGGTGACGAGGTTCGAGCCGGCGATCGACACCACCCTCGGCGGCCCCCTCGGCCACGAACAGCTGCTCGCCCGCCTCGATGAGCTGGTTCCCGCCGGCGCCGCCTCCTGCGCGATCCGCCTCGACGGCGGCTTCGAACTCGTCGAGGCTCGCTCGGTCCCCCGTCAGGCGCCTCCCTACCGGCCGCTGACCGAGGTCGTCGCCGAGCAGCACGTCTTCGAGCTGCGCGACGTCGAGGGAACGATGCTCGGCTTCCGCTTCCCGGGGTACGCCGAGGGGATCGAGGTGAGCGGCTACCACCTCCACTTCATCAGCGACGATCGCAGCCGCGGCGGCCACGTCCTCGGTTCCCGCTCGAGCGGCCTGCGCGCCCGCCTCGACCCCTCGAGCGAGCTGCACGTAGAGCTGCCGCCGGGCGTCGACCTCACCGACCCCAGCCTCGCCGCCGCCACCCACGCCGCGGTCGAGCGAGTCGAGCGTGGCGAATGAATCATTGTGGGGGAAGTGGGGTATCCATTTAACCGGAGCTAATCCGCAGCTCGCCACGGCCGACCGGCGGGCGGGCGCTCCAGGCTCGGAGGGCGACCGCGGCTGCTCGGCGGCCGGCGCGGCACAGCGCTCGGCCGCGGGTTGGCGATCAGCTCGCCGTAGCGCACCGGCCCGTGTGCGACGGCGAGCTCGAGCACGCGGTAGAAGACGAGCCCGCGGCTGCGCGAGCGCCGCCGGTTGAAGCGGAACGCGAACTCGTTCAAGTAGGCGGGCAGGTGCGCCTCCTCGACCGAGCCCTGGTGGGTGCCGAGCAGCCAGCGCTTGGCGAGCGAGGCGATCTTGTGCACGCCGGGCAGCAGCTCGTGGGCCCGCTCTCGCTGGGCGCCGGGCAGGCGCTCGTGGACGTAGAGCCCCTCGGTCGCCGGGCGGTAGGGCTGCCAGCCGTCGGTGATGACCGTCGCGCCGGGCTCGACGTTGTCGGTGAGGAACGCGCGAAGCGAGGCGGCCGAGGCGTCGCGCAGCGGCGTCAGGCGACAGCGGCCGAAGCCCTTGGGCTCGGTGCGTTCGATCGCGACTCCGACCAGCATCTTCTTCTCGCCCCGCGCCCTCCCGGCGAGCCCCGCCTCCTCGCCGCCAAAGGTGGTCTCGTCGACCTCGACCGCGCCGTCGAGGTGCTCGCGGCCCGGGCGGATAAGCGCCGAGCGGACCCGGTGCAGCATCGCCCACGCCGTCTGGTAGGAGCCGATCTCCAGCTGGCGCTTCAGCGACAGCGCCGAGATCCCGTCCTTTTCGGAGGCGAACAGCCAGCAGGCGGCGAACCAGACGCTGAGCGGGGTGCGGGTGCGGTCGAAGATCGTCCCCGCCGTGACCGAGGTCCGGGCCGAGCAGGCCGCGCACTCAAAGCGACCGTCGGCGAGCCGCCAGCCGTCGCCGTTCCCACAGCGCGGGCAGAAGAACCCCTCTGGCCAGCGCAGCCACTCCAGGTAGTCGAGGCAGTCGGCGTCGGTCCGAAACCACGCCTGGCACTCGCCGAGGGAGCGCGGGTAGTGCTTTCCGGCTTGTGGATTGACGATTCACCGATTCTACTCCGGTTAAATGGATCCCCCACTGTGGGGGAATAGACCCCTAGGCAAGTATCTTTCTCAGGGAAGTTCCGCTGAAAAGTGGCAATAAAGTCCATCCCGAAGGCAGAGCGGGCTCTCTCGGGAAACCCTTGGCGAGCGAGCGGGCCTCCAACGGACCGCCATCACCCTTCTGGAGCGGGGTCGAGAGTCTCGCGTATCGACATGCTCCTAAAGCTCGCGGCTGCACTCGACATCGATCCAACCAAGCCGCTGGACGGGATCACGTGGGAGCCTGCTGACACCCAGAGCGGGTACTTCAAAATACCTAGCCAGGACGCGGCCGACGAGAAGAGGTTTAATAGGCCCTCGCAGGGCTCGTAGCGGTCAGGGAACAGGGACTTTATGGCGTCGATCTACCGGATCACCAAACTGGGCACTGCCCACAGGGGCGGGATGAATGCTGCGGTTGACGCCGATCTCCGGGGCATCGCAAAGACGAACGGTGAGTCCGAGTTCACGATTGCCAACGAGTTGATCTGTGCCCGCATCGGCCAAACGATCGGTTTGCCGGTGCCCTCGGGCGTTGTTGCTGAGGATGCCGCGAGGCGTCTCTATTACCTCTCGTTGGATGTGAGCTTCGAGGGCAAACAGCTACCACCCGCCATTCCGGCAGAGTTTGCAGCGGAGGAGCCGTGGCTGGCCGCAGGCGTCGTTGTCTTCGACGTTCTCATCGCCAACGGCGACCGCAACGGCGGCAACCTCAGCCGTGACCCGGCGTTCACGAACCCTCGCCCGGCTGTCTTTGACCACGGACACGCGCTGCTCGGAACGGCTGATCCAAAGGGTTTAGATCGTCTGGAGGCAGCTCGGGACGTGTTGGGCTGCGCAATCGATGAAACGCGTGTCGCGGTTAACAACAGCGTCCTTCTGGATCAGCCGCTAGATGCTTCAATGCTGGAGCAATGGGTAGGCCGGGTGAAGGCGCTCCCGGACTACATTTTCGAGGACATTTGCAGGGAAGTTGCCGCGATGCCGAATCTAAACGTCTGGAACGAGACTGCTGACCGGATTGTCGTCTGGCTGCTTGAGCGACGTGATCGACTCGACCAGCTCATATGGGACAATCAGGGATTGCTCCCCAACGTCCAATGGTCGCTTTGGGGGCCTGGAGGACCAGCTGAATGATCACCTACTTCATAGCCAAGTATGTAGACGATCTGACTCGAAACGAGCCGGACAATGTCGGCATCCTCGTCAGTGACGGCGAGCGAATCGTGGCTCGATTCGATGGTGAGAATGATGCCGGAGCCATTGATCTCCGCAAGGTTCGCCATCGAATCACTGGCAGCCATGCCTATCGCGCATGGGTGCATTACTGGCGGGAGGCAATTGTCAGCCCCGCGTCGGTTGGGGTTAAGGAGTGCCCCCCCGTTGCGCTACTTGAGCAGTTGGTCGAGCTTGAGTCGCGGGATTTCTATTTGGAGCACGGCGGCACGATCGTGCTCGATGCAGACGAACGAAGCCTTGAGGAGACGGCTCGAGAGCTCTACGAGCGCCTTGTTCGGGAGCCCGATCCGCCTTCGCCCTTGAGTCTGCAAGAGAAGAGTCGCCAAGCCCTCGCGGCGGCTGGTGCCCCCCTCGAAGACGACTCCCGGTTTCGCAAGCAGTTCATCGTGGACTTGGACGTCGATGGCGTCAAAGTCGAGCACGAAGTCAGTTACGCGGTAATGAACGGCGACTGGCACTACTTGCAAGAGATGCCGTTTGACCCCGGCAAGCCACGCGTCAGCCGGAAAGAGGCGTCCCACTGTGCGTTCTTGTTTGAGCATGCCGAATGGGACCGAGAGGACAGCTTGATCCTTTATGACGGATCTGATCTCTCCGATCACAGCTCAGGGCTATTGAAGATGCTTGAAGGATTCGCCCCGGTCGTGGACGTAGACCGGCTAGACGATGCTGCGGAGCAGCTTCACAAAGGCCTCAAGCTCGATGAGCGCCCAGCCTGAGAAGCGGAGAGACGAAACGCCGAAAGGGTTCAAGATCCCCGTTCGGAAGCGCTCCGCCGTCCTGCGCGGCTTCAAGAACATCGACCGCCCGTCTTCGTGGCGGTTGTAGCGCCAGGTGAATGCGTTGAGGTAGCCCTGACGCCACTTGGCTGAGACAGCGTGATTAGGCCTTGTCAAGGCCTCGCTTCCAAGTTGCCGAAGAAGCCCTCAACGGCCTGCGTGTGCACGTCGCCTTCGACGTAGATCTCTTCTGAGTGCTTCGCAATGGTCGAGCGCGGCGGTTGCGTCAGAGCAGCGGTTGTCCCCAATCGCGGCCGAGACTCGCTTCATGGCGAGGCCGACCCCCAATTGCTTCATTCGCCGGTTAGCAGCGGCGGTAGAGGACCCAGGAGTCGTTGCCGGCGACGCGGTGGAAGCCGGGGGGGACGCTGAGCGAGAAGCGGGTCGGGTCGTTGGGGTCGAGGATGAAGTTGTGGATGACGAAGGGGCTCGCCGGTTTGAGGAAGTAGCCGCGGCGCGGGGAGCGCTGCTCGGAGGAGCTGACGATCGTGCTCGGGCGGAGGTGGAGGTCGAAGGCGAGGCGGGGGATGGCGCGGTGGTTGGGGACCGAGATCGGCCCGCAGAGCGGCTCGAAGGCGCCGGAGTCGGCGAGGTCGCTGAGGTCGCGCTCGATCGTCCCCTGGTTGGAGAGGTCGCGGTGGACGGTCGAGTCGAGGTCCCACTGGTTCGGCAGCCAGAGCACGAACATCAGCGCGACCACGCCGGCGAAGATCTGCCAGCGGCGCCGCCAGGGGTGCTCCGGCTCGAGCAGGCGCCAGCCGAGCAGGGCGAGGGCGACGAAGATCGCCAGCACCGCCGCGGCGAGCATCGTGTAGCGGGCGATGATCGCCAGGCCGGCGCAGGCCAGCAGGGCGAAGGCGCCGAGCGCCAGCACCGAGGCGGCGATGCCGAGCGCCGAGCGGCGCCGCAGGAAGGCGAAGCCGAGGACGACGCCGCCGAGGGCGCCGACCATCCCCGGCCACTGCAGCACTTCGCCGAGCGCGCGCGGGCCGTAGAGGACGAGGTCGACCGGGCCGGTCTTGCGGGCCAGCGCTTCGACCGTTTCCTGGGTGCCGGTGAACGAGTAGGTGGGGCTGCCGGCGGTTATCCAGTCGAACAGCGCCCAGAGGAGCGGGGCTGCCGCAGCTAGAGCAGCAAGCCAGACGAGCTCACGTCGATTGCGATGTCCTCCAACAGCGAGATAGAGCCAGTAGGCGCCGGCGAAGAGCCAGGCCTCCGGCCTCAGGAGGCCAGCTAGAGCGAGGAGGGATAGGACGGGCCAGCCGGCTCGGGGGCGCTTGGTCTCTATCAGGAGGGCGCCGAGGACGAGGGCGATGTAGGGGAGGTCGACGTAGGCGCGCAGGCCGTTGGAGAGGTAGGGGGCGCGGGTGAGGACGATCAGCGCGGCGACGGCGCCGATCGGGCGGTCGAACCAGCGGCTGCCGAGCCGGTAGACGAGGTAGGCGACGAGGCCGAGCGAGAGGTAGGCGACGACCATCGTCACCGTGATCGCGCCGTCGCCGAGCGGGGTCGTCACCAGGCCCAGCAGGTCGGCGAGCGGATGCGGCGTGGGGGGCAGGGCGGCGCCGTAGTCGGGGCTCATGCCGTGCGCCAGTTCGCGTCCCCAGACGAGCGCGTAGATCGTGTCGTAGTTGGGGAAGCCGAGCGGGAAGACGACCAGCAGCGCCGCCGCGACGGCGGCGATCCAGGCAAGCGGCGTCAGCCAGCGGCGCGGCACCGGGGCAAGGTATAGGCGCAGATACACTGGCCGCAGTGCCGCCGTCCAGCGACTCGACCTCCCTCTACCGCCGCCACCGCCCCGGCTCCTTCGACGAGGTGGTCGGCCAGCAGCACGTCGTCCGCACCCTGCGCAACGCGGTCGAGCAGGGCAAGGTCCACCACGCCTACCTGTTCGTCGGCTCGCGCGGCACCGGCAAGACCTCGATGGCGAAGATCCTCGCCCGCTCGCTCAACTGCGAGCGCGGCGGGCCGACCGCGACGCCTTGCGGCGAGTGCGAGTCGTGCGTGACGATCGCCGCCGGCACCTCGATCGACGTGATCGAGATGGACGCCGCCTCCAACCGCTCGGTCGACGACGTCCGCGACCTGCGCGAGCGCGTCGCCTACGCCCCCGCCGGCGGCCGCTGGAAGGTGTACATCCTCGACGAGGCGCACATGCTGACCAAAGAGGCCTGGAACGCCTTCCTCAAGACGCTCGAGGAGCCGCCGCCGAACACCGTCTTCGTCCTCGCGACCACCGAGGCGCACAAGGTGATGGCGACGATCGCCGACCGCTGCCAGCGCTTCGACTTCCAGCGCCCCTCGCTCGAGCAGATCTCCGAGGTCCTCCAGCGCGTCGCCGCCGCCGAGGACATCGAGATCGACGACGGCGCGACGGCGACGATCGCCCGCTCCGCCCAGGGCAGCTTCCGCGACGCCCTCGGCACCCTCGACCAGCTCGTCTCCTTCAACGGCCCCCAGGTCCATCTCGACGCCGTCCTCGAACTGCTGGGCGCCGCGGACGCCGAGCTCCTCTTCGGCGCCGTCGACGCCGTGATCGCCGAAGACCCGAAAGGCGTTCTGCTGCAGGTCGAGGAGCTCTCGCGCTCGGGCCGCGACCCCTCCCAGTTCGCCCGCGACCTACTCGCCCACCTGCGCCACCTCCTCGTCACCCAGACGATCGGCGAAGCTCCCGCCAGCTTTGTAGTAACGGCAACCGACGCCGGCCGCATGACGGCGCAAGCCAACGCCATCGGTCCGGCCACCCTCGTAAGGACCATCGACGAGCTCTCGGCAGCTCTTACGGCGGTTCGCGAGGGTGACGACGCCCGCATGGCCGTAGAGATCGCTCTCCTCAAAGCCGCCCGCCCGGACCTCGATCCTTCAACCGAGGGCCTGCTTCGCCGAATCGAGCGACTTGAGCGGGGAGCCTCGGCCGGCGGTGACGCCGTAGGGGTGGGGGGTTCTGCGCCGGGAGCGCCAACCGCGGATGCTCAGAGTCCTGCGGTGGAGGAGGCAGCGGAACCCGCGGAACAAGCGGCACCAGCGGGATCATTGGATCTTGAGCAGGTGGTGCGTATATGGCCGGCGGTGTTGGAGCAGCTGATGCAGACGGCCCCGGCCTTGGCGGCGGCGTTCGATGGGGCGCGGCCGGTGGCGGTTGATGCTGGGGAGCGGACCGTGACCGTCGGCTTTCCGGCCGACCACACCTTCAACAAGCGCAAGGCGGAAGCGCCGGACAAGCGGGAGCAGCTGGCCGGGGCGCTGGAGACGGTGCTCGGGGAGAAGCTGCGACCGGTGTACTCGGTGCTGGACGGCGAGGAGCCCGGGCCGGGTCCCGAAGCCGAGGGCAGCGTCGACCACGAGGCGCTGGTTGCGAAGATCAAGAGCGAGTTCGACGCCGAGGAGGTCGGTTAGGTGGCAAGAGGCGGGCCCGGGGGCTTCGACGTGAACGCCCTGATGAAACAGGCGCAGCAGATGCAGCAGCAGATGGAGCAGGCGCAGGAGCAGCTCAAGGACGAACTCGTCGAGGCCAGCGCCGGCGGCGGCATGGTCAAGGTGAAGATGGGCGGCGACCTGACGCTGCGCGAGATCGTCATCGACCCGGAGGCGGTCGACCCCGAGGAGGCCGAGATGCTCGCCGAGATGGTCCAGGCGGCCGTCAACGAGGCATTGCGGGCCGCGCAGGAGCTGGCCGGCTCGAAGATGGGCGGCATCACCGGCGGCCTCGGCCTCCCGGGAATGTGAGCACCGAGGGCCCGGCGCCGCTCGCCCGCCTGGTCGCCGAGCTCTCGCGGCTGCCGGGGATCGGCCAGCGCACCGCCCAGCGCCTCGCCTTCCATATCCTGCGCGCGCCGGACGAGGAGGCGGCGGCGCTCGCCACGGCGATCCGCGAGGTGAAGGAGAAGGTCGGCCTCTGCGAGCAGTGCTTCAACCTCTCCGAGGGCCCGCTCTGCCGGATCTGCTCGGACCCAAACCGCGATCGGACGACGATCTGCGTGGTCGAGGAACCGGCCGACGTGATCCCGATCGAGCGCACCCATGAGTACCGCGGCCTCTACCACGTGCTCGGCGGCGCCCTCTCGCCGATCGACGGGATCGACGCGAGCGACCTCAAGATCGCCGAGTTGGTGCGCCGGGTCGGCGAGGGCGGCGTGCGCGAGGTCGTCCTCGCCACCAACCCGACCACGACCGGCGAGGCCACCGCCCTGCAGATCGCCGAGCTGCTGCGCGGCCAGGTCGCGGTCACGCGCCTCGCCAGCGGCCTGCCGATCGGCGCCGACCTCGAGCACGCCGACGAGGTCACCCTCGGCAAGGCCCTGACCGGTCGCCGGGCTCTGGACTGAGCGGTTCGAACCCGCAATCAGCGATTTTCGGGGCGCTTCGTCTGGACGCCTGTGGACCCGCAATTTGCGGATTTTCGCCCAGCTGGCGTCCGCTCGCTCCGCCAAGGTCCGTGCGTGGCGAGCGACATTCACACAGGCGGTGGATCCGGGGATGGAGCAGCCGCCGGCGAGCTGGCGCGCGAGGTCTCCTCGCTGCAGGCAACCCTGCTGGGAAGGCTGCACGAGGAGCTCTCTGGCGGTGACGCCGGCGCCTTCGCCGCGGCGGCGCAGAAGCTCGCCGAGGAGTTCGGCTCGGTCACCGCGACGACGATCGCCCCGCTGTGGGAGCGGGCCGGCGCCGGGACGGCGGAGGCCGATGCCGGCGAGCTGCACCCGAGCCTCTACCGGCCGGGGCAGATGCGTCGCCGCCTCGATCAGCTGGTCGAGGCCAGCCGTCGCTATGAGCATCCGTTCGCACTCGTCGTCTTCGACGTCGACGGCCCGGGGGCGCGCGACGGCAATGGGGTGGGCGAACGCGGCACCGCGCTGGCGGTGGTCGGCGCGGCGCTCGCCGAAAGCGTCCGCGTGCTCGACGAGACCTTCCGCCTCGAGGAGGACGCGCTCTGCGTCCTCGCCCCCAACCAGACCACCGTCGGCGGCATGCAGATGGCCGAGCGGCTGCTGCAGGCGCTCGACGATCTCGAGGCGGCCGGCGGGTTGCGGATCGGGATCACCGCCGGCGTTGTCGCCTGCCCCGAGCACGGCAGCGATGCCGACGCCCTCCTGCGCAAGGCCGACGAGGCGATGTGGCGCGCCCGCGCAGTCGGCCAGCCGGTCGGCGTCGGCCCACTCGTCAGCTAGCGGAAATTCCTTCGGCTACTGGTGGAATTCAGAGCCCTCGAATTGTGCAAGTAATAAGGCTCCAGTTATGCAAGATAATGGCCTCCAATCGTGCAAGTTGATATCCTCCAATCGTGCAAGAAGAATCTCGGTATCCGAGCAGTACCACTGCCAACGGCTTGATTTCGAGGCGGATCGAGCGAGTTGCCCGAGCGCGCCTTGCGGATGAGCCGGTCATCGCATTGCAAGGGCCTAGAGCGGTGGGCAAGACCACCCTGTTGAAGGCCCTCGCGGACGCCTACGGGGCCGAGATGATCGATCTGGACGATCTCGAGATTCGCGATGCGGTCGCGGTCGATCCGGTGACGTTCGTCGCCGGCCCGCCGCCGGTCTTCATCGACGAGTATCAGCACGTGCCGGTGGTGCTCGACGCGATCAAGGCGGAACTGAACCGCGACGGTTCCCCCGGGCGATATGTCATCACCGGCTCGACGCGCCACGATGCGCTGCCTCGCGCAGCGCAGTCTCTGACCGGACGTCTCCATCTCATGTCCGTCTATCCGCTCACGCAGGGCGAGATCGCCGGGGTGGAGGAGGACTTCGTCGAGACCCTGTTTGCCGACCCTGCCGCCACCGTAGCCAGAGAGCCCTCATCCACCTCGCGTGCCGACTACGTGGCGCGGCTGGCGGCTGGCGGCTTTCCACCGGCGCTGCGTCGTTCGACCGAGTCTCAGCGCGCGCGCTGGTTCGACGACTACATCCGGCTCTGCCTCGAGCGCGATGTCTCCGAGTTGGCCCAGATCCAGCGGAAGGCGGCTCTGCCGAGGCTGCTTGTCCGGCTCGCGTCCCAGACCGGCCAGATCCTGAACATAGCCGCGGCGGGCGAGGCCGCGGGGCTGAAGAAGCGCACGGCAGACAACTACACCAAGATCCTCGAAGACCTGTTCCTCGTCTATCGACTCCCTGCCTGGGGGAAGACGCTGAGGGCTCGCGCTGCGGCGCTGCCGAAGCTGCACGTTGTCGATTCCGGCCTTGCCGCACGCTTGCTGCGCCTCACGGAGGCGAAGCTCGATCGGTTGAACGCGACGGCGCTGCAGCAATTCGGCCACCTGCTCGAGACGTTCGTCGTCGGCGAGCTGCGCAAGCAGATTTCCTGGATGGATGGCGTCAGCGCCGTCGGTCATTGGCGCACGCACGATGGCGCCGAGGTCGACCTGGTCGTGGAACGGCACGATGGATCGGTCATCGCATTCGAGGTTAAAGCCGCTTCGCGTGTAGCCGGCAGGGATCTCGCCGGCCTTCGGGTGATCCGCGATGCGCTCGGCGATGCCTTCGTCGCCGGGGCGGTACTGCATACGGGCAGCCGCTCCTATGTGGCTGACGATCGCCTCTATGCGCTGCCGGTGGATCGCCTCTGGCGCCCTGTCGGCGCCTTGCAAGATCGCTGACAGTTTCGGTAAATCCGTCCATAACCGGTGTAAACCTCGAATACGGCTGGCAGAATGCTGTGCATGCCAGGTATCCGCACCAACGCCGCCGCCGAAGTTCTCGGCGTCAGCCCCAACACCTTGCGAAGCTGGGAGCGCCGCTACGGCTTCCCGGTGCCGAAGCGCACGCCCGGCAACCACCGCAACTACGAGCTGGTCGAGCTGCAGACGCTGCGCGACGCCCTCGCCGAGACTGGGAACATCTCCTCGGCGATCGAGCTGTCGCGCCAGCGCCAGGCGGCGCCGGCCAGCGGCGGCGGCCTGCTTGCCGCCTTCGAGGCCTTCGACGAGGAAACCGCCGACCGCGCCGTCGAGGAGAGCCTCGCGTTGCGACCCCTCGAGCGCACGGTCGAGGAGATGCTGCTGCCGGCGATCGACGAGCTCGCCGCCGACCCCGAGCGCGAGGCCGAGCTCGAGTTCGCCGCCCGCTGGGCGACCGGCTGGCTGCACGGCGCCCGCCGCCTCGCCTCCACCGCTTCCCGCCCCGCCGGCATCCTGCTGCTCGACGCGAGCCGCGGCGCGGCGGCCGAGGAGGTCCACGCCCAGGCGCTCGACCTCGCGCTTCGCCGCGCAGGCTTCCGCGTGCTGATGCTCTCCGACGAGCTCGGCGAGGAGCGGATGGAGCGCGCCCTGCGCGCTCTCGACCCGACCGCGATCGTCCTCTGCGGCCCGGGCGTCGACACGCCTTCCGCAGTTCAACTCGTACGCAAGATCCGTGAGGCGGGCTTCGACGCTCCGCTCTTCGGCTTCCGCGCCAGCGGCCTGATCGGGGACGCGATCCCCAGCGCCGGCGAGCGCCCCAGCGAGGTGACGGGGATGCTCAACGCGGACCTGCGTCGCCGCGCCACGCGGGCCTTCGCCTGAGCGAAGGAAGCTGGCCCGAGAGCAAAGAAGGCCGGCCCGGTCTCCGTAGAGCCCGGGCCGGCCGGATTGCCTGTGGCGCTCCCGCCGGGCTAGAGGGAAGCGGTGGAGGCCTGTGCCGCTTTCAGCACGACCTTCGGCAGCGGCGCGAAGTCGAGCGCCGCTCCATACGCCTGACCCTTGGTCAGGGCGTAGTTGATGAACTGCTGCAGGAAGCCCTTCTGCGGGGCAGTGTGGGGCACGATCGCGTAGGTGAACGTCGAGATCGGGTACGCGAGCGTCGCACTCTTCGGCGAGTTGGTGATGTTGAGTTCGTTGCTCGGCGGAACGCTCTTGACCGCTTCGGCCGCCGCCGAGATGTTCTTCAGGTTGGGGAACTCGAAGTTCCCGGCCTTGTTTTCGACCGCGGCGGCGCCGATGCCGGCGGCGATCAGGTAGGAGGCCGAGATGTAGCCGATCGCCCCGTTGGTCGAGGTGACCGTCGAGGTGACGCCGGAGTTGCCTTTGGCGCCGACACCCGCGCGGAACTGCACCGTGGTGGCGTAACCGACTTCGTTTTTCCACGCCGGGCTGATCTTCGAGAGGTAGTTGGTGAAGGCGTAGGTGTCACCCGAGCCATCGCTGCGGAAGACCGGGGTGATGGTCAGGGCCGGCAGTTTGACTTTCGGGTTGACCTTCTGGATCTTCGGGTCATTCCACTTGGTGATCTTGCCGAAGTAGATGCCGGCGAGGATCTTGCCCGTCAGGTTCAGTTTCTTGACGCCCTGGATGTGGAAGCCGACGCCGGTGGCCGATAGGGCCCACGGGATCTGCACGCAGCCGTTGCATTTGGCCGCCTGTTCGGCGGTCAACGGGGCGTCGGAGGCGCCGAAGTCGACGGTGCGGGCGGTGATCTGCGAGATCCCCGCGCCGGAGCCGACCGACGCGTATTTGACCGGGATGCCTTCCTTGATTTCGAAGCCGTTGATCCAGTTGGCCATCAGCGGCGCGACCAGCGTCGAGCCGGCCCCGGTGAGTCCTGCGGCGGAGGCGCTTGCGGCTCCCGTCGCCATGACCAAGACAGCCGTTATGGCTACCCCTAGCAACCTGATGCGATTCAAGAGAATTCCTTTCGACTCGTTTCGATTCTGGCGGGCGCAGGGTGCAGCCCGGGCGGCGCATAGCATCGAGGGTCGAGCCCCACGGACATGTTTCAATCTTGTGAAAGAACTTGTATCGAGCCGGTAACGACGCAAAGGGGAGTTGTTACCAAGATGTAAAAAAACGTGACCCCCCGTAGTGCACGCCGGCGATCTCACCTAAGCTGCCCGCCGAATGAACGGGACCACGCTCGATCCGGCGTACGTCTCCGGCGCTGGCCGGGGGCCGAGCGCTCGGTCCGCAAACAGGCTGCGCCGCATCGACCGGGTCGGCAACGCGCTGCTCTACGGGCTCTGCGCCCTCGCCGCGCTGCTCGCGGCGGTGACGATGGTGCTGATCGCCTACCAGGTCGTCGTCGGCGCCAGCCCGGCGATTTCGAAGTTCGGCCTCGGCTTCCTCGTCCACACGACCTGGCAGCCGAACTTCAATGTCTTCGGCGCCGGCTCGCTGATCTTCGGCACCGCCGTTACCTCGGCGGTTGCGCTCGTCCTCGGAGCGCCGATCGCGATCTCGATCGGCCTCTACCTCAGCCTGATGGCGCCCTCGGGAGTGCGCGCGATCGTCGCCCCGCTGGTCGAAATGCTGGCGGCGATCCCCAGCGTCATCCTCGGCTTCTGGGGTCTCCTCATCTTGGCGCCGTTCGTGCACGAACACATCGAGCCCTTCCTACACGAAACGTTCGGGTTCCTGCCGATCTTCGGATCGCCTGAATCGACCGGCCTGAGCGTCTTCACCGCCAGCCTGATCCTGACGATCATGGTCATCCCGATCATCGCCTCGGTCTCACGTGACCTCTTCTCGGCCGTGCCAAAGGACCTCCAGGACGGCGCCAGCGCGCTCGGTGCGACCCGTTGGGAGGTCGTTCGCGGGGTGGTCCTGCCGTCGACCGCGTCGGGCGTGGTCGCGGCTTCGATCCTCGGCCTGGGCCGAGCGTTGGGCGAGGCGATCGCTGTGACCCAGGTGATCGGCGCCGGCTCGGTGATCGAACGCTCGCTCTTCAAACCGGGTGACACGCTTGCCGCCCGAATCGCCAGTCAGTTTCCTGGTTACCTCAACGACATGGACAAAGCCGCACTCTTCTACTGCGGTGTGATCCTGCTCGTGATCGGCTTGGTCGCGAATCTGCTTGCTCAGTGGATCGGACGGCGGTTCAGTTACCGGGGGGCGACCGCGCGATGAGTGACCAGACCGCTTTCGATCCGGCCGGGCCGCTTACCCCGAGCGGCAACCTGCGGCGGCGCCAGCTCTTCAGTCGCGTCGCCGAGTCGGGGGCAACCGCCGCCGCCGTGCTTGCCGTCGCCGTGCTGGCGATCGTCGTCTACACGGTCTTCGTTCGCGGCGCGGCGGCGCTCAACCTCGACTTCTTGATCAAGGGGGCGCCTGCCGGCATCGGCCCCGAGCTCGTCGGCACGGCGATCATCGTCGCGATCGCGACCGTCATCGCGATGCCGCTGGGCGTGCTGATCGCCCTCTTCGTCACCGAGTTCGCCGGCGGCCGGATCGCCGGCGGGGTTCGGATGACGCTCGACCTGATGAACGGGCTGCCGTCGATCGTGATCGGGCTCTTCATCTTCGAGCTGCTGGTCGATCACCAGAAGCAATCCGGCCTCGCCGCCTCGGTCGCGCTGGTGATCATCGAGCTGCCGCTGATCGCGCGCGGAACTCAGGAGATCCTCCTGCTGCTGCCGCACAGCCGCCGCGAAGCCGCCGACGCACTCGGCGTCAGCCGCTGGCGGACGGTGCTCGGCGTGGTCCTGCCGAGCGCCCTGGGGGGCATCGTCACCTCGACCGTGCTCTCCGCCGCCCGCGCCGCCGGCGAGACGGCGCCGCTGATCCTCGTAAGCTCGGTCTTCGACCCGCGCACCTTCTCGTTCAACCCATTCGAAGCGCTGCCTAATGTGCCCGTGCGCATCTTCACCCTCTCCGAAGAAGCGAACCCCGAAGGCTTCACCGAAGCCTGGGGCCTCGCCTTCATCCTCGTCTCGCTGATCCTCTTCGCCAGTCTCGGCGCGCGGGCGCTGCTGGTGCGCAGTCGTAGGAGAATGGGCGCGTGAGCGGCTTCGACCCGACCCAGGGACCCGCGCCCGCCGGCCTGCCGAGTCGGGTGCGCATCCGCACCGAGCCCGGCGCCGAGGGCGCCCCGGGCACCAACGGCCACCGCAGGGGCATCGCCGAGGCCGTCTTCGAGGCGAACGCGGTCTCGGTCTTCTACGGCGCGAAAAAGGCGCTCACCGGCGTTTCGCTGCGCATCCAGCACGGCGAGATCACCGCCCTGATCGGTCCCTCGGGCTGCGGCAAGACGACCTTCCTGCGCAGCCTCAACCGGATGAACGACTCGGTCGCCGGGTTCAGGATCGAGGGGCAGATCCTCTACCACGGCCACGACATGTACGCCGGCAACGTCGACCAGGTCGAGGTGCGCCGGCGGATCGGCATGGTCTTCCAGAAACCGAACCCCTTCCCCAAGTCGATCTACGACAACATCGCCTGGGCGCCGCGCAACCTCGGCCTCAGGCGCGACCTCGACGAGCGGGTGGAGAAAGCGCTGCGCGGCGCCGCGCTCTGGGACGAGGTCAAGGACCGGCTGAAGGACAGCGCCCTCGGCCTCTCCGGCGGACAGCAGCAGCGCCTCTGCATCGCCCGCGCGATCGCGATCGAGCCGGACGTCCTCCTGCTCGACGAGCCGGCCTCGGCACTTGACCCGATCGCCACCGCCTCGATCGAGGACCTGATGCACAGCCTCAAAGGCCGCTTCACGATCGTGATCGTCACCCACAACATGCAGCAGGCGGCGCGGGTGGCCGACCGCACCGCCTTCTTCAGCCTCGAGTCCGGCGGGGCCGAACCGTCGGGGACGCTGGTCGAGTACGCCGAGACCGGGACGATCTTCTCCCACCCCGCCGACCCGCGGACGCGCGACTACGTCACGGGCCGCTTCGGCTGAGCCTCAGCGGCGCAGGATCGCGTCGCTGGAGACCTGCTCCATCAACGGCTTGCCGCACTGCCAGCAGAAGGTGGCGCCGCTGCTGTGCGGCGCGCTGCAGCTCGAGCAGAGGCCGGCGGTCCCGGTCTCCTCGCTGCGGACGATCCTTTCGACCTCGCTCAGCTCGGCGTCGGCGTCCTGCAGGGCCACTGCCCGCTTGACCAGGACCTCGACCTTGACGCTGTTGCGGATCACCATCTCGTAGGCGAGGCCGCCGAGGTCCCACTGCAGCTCGGCCACCCGGGCGATCAGCTGGTCGCGGCGGCGTTCGAGGTCGACGAGCAGGTCGTGGCCGATCGGGGGGCCGGCGGGGGCTGCCGCCTTCGCCGCCTGGTGGCCGTTGCTCTGCGCGGCGGGCGCGGCGCCGTTCTGGGGGACGGCTCGCTGGGCGGCGCCGTTCTGGGCTGGCGGGCTCTGAACCGGCGCGGCTCCCGGAGCGGCGGCCTGCGCCTGCGCGGTCTTGTACGCGCGGCGCGGGTTCTGCAGCATTTTCGGTAGGGGGCTCATTCGCCGAAGAAGTTACCTTCGAATTTGCCGTTTTCGCAGCCGGCGGTGCCTTCTTCGCATTTGCCGCCGACCTTCACTTTCGGTTCCGCCAGCTGGACGTTGCCTGCCGGCTTGAGCACTTCTTCGGCGGCGGGATGCGCTTCGGCTTCCTTTTCCGCGGCGGCTTTCTGCTTCTTGGTCTTGGCGCTGGTGGCTTTGCCGCCGCCAGTCGCGGCGGCGTCCTTGGTCGACGCGGTCGAGCTTTCTTCGCCGCCGCCGTGGATCACAATCGGCGCCGCGGGGGCAGTGCTCGCCGTGCTGTGGTTGCCGGAGCGACCGATCAGGACGCCGACCCCGAGGGCCAGCAGCAGCGTGCCCACCCCGGCGATTAGGGCAGCGTTCGGGGAGATGCCGGATCGCTTCTTCTTCGGCGGGGGCGGGGGCGCCTGCGCGGGCCGCTTCACCGCTTCCATCAGCACCACCGCGTCCATGAACGGCAGTCGCGGGTCGCCGCGCCGCTGGCCGCACTCGAGGCAGTAGCGCTGGTCGGCCGCCAGCGGGGCGCCGCACGACGGGCAGCGCTCGCCGCTCTGCACCGCGGAGGAGTGGATCTGCGTGGTGTGCGGCTCGGGCTCGCGCGGCATGGGCGCGCTCCCGGGCTGGGACGCGGATGGAGTTGAGACGTCAGTCACTCAATTCGATTGTTGCGCCATCCAGCCGCAAGATGTTGCCGAATTGTGAACGGACGGAGTCCCCGGCCGTGCCACACTGCGGTCAGCGTGGCGAAGCGGATCGAGGACGGAGGCGCCGGCCCTGCCGGGGCGGGCAAGTGCGCCGAATGCGGTCATGCCGTGCGTCCCACTCAGCGCTACTGCATCGAGTGCGGGGCGCGGCAGGCGGCGCTCCCGGCGATCGTCGCCACTCGCATCGCCGCGCTGAAGGAGAGCGCTCACGCGGTCGCCCCGCCGGCCTCCGACGCCGGGCTGGCCGAGGGGGTCGCCACCGAGGCGGCGGAGGCGAAGGACGACAGGTGGTGGTTCATGCCCTCGCCGCAGGTGGCAGCGGTCGCGGTGATGGCATTGCTCGCCGCCGGGGTGGTCCTCGGCTCGGTCACCAGCCCGCTCGCCCTCAGCGCCGCGACGACGCCGATCGTCCTCGAGATGGGCGAATCCAAGGCTCCCGAACCCGAACCTGAACCCGAAGCGGTGGCCAGCGCTCCGGTCGAACCGGCGCCGGTCGCGCCGCCGGCGGTTCCCGCAGCCCCGGCGGCGGCGCCGGAAGAAGTCGCCGAAGTGCCCGAAGAACCCGCCGGCCCGGCTCCCAAGCCGCTGGAACTGCCGGAAGAAGAAACGCTGCCCGAAATCAAGCACGTCTTCCTCATCGTGCTCGACGGCCACGGCTACGAAGAAGCCTTCGGGCCGACCTCGACGGCGCCTTACCTGGCGAAGACCATGGCCGGCGAGGGCAAGCTGCTCTCCAACTACTACGCAATCGCCCAGGGCGGCCTCGCCAACGAGGTCGCGCTGCTGAGCGGCCAGGGGCCGACGCCGCAGACGGCGGCGAACTGCCCCGAATCGACGCCAATCGCTCCGGGGACCGTCAACGCCGAAGGCCAGGTCGAAGGCCAGGGCTGCGTCTATCCGGCGGCCACCGAAACGCTGCCCGCCCAGCTCGCCAAAGCCAAACTGACCTGGAAGGCCTACGTCGAACCCGGCCCGCTCGAGCCCTGGCGCAATCCGTTCGCCTATCTCACCGCGCTCGGCACGGCAGCGGGGGGGACCGCCGGGCAGCAGGCCCCGCTCGAAGGGCTGGCGACCGACCTGAAGACGGCCGACAAGACGCCGACCCTCTCCTACATCGTCCCCAGCGCCTGCCACGACGGCGGCGAAACGCCCTGCGCCGAAGGGCAGCCAGCGGGCCTGGCGGCGACGCAGCCCTTCCTCGAAGCGGTCATCCCCGAGATCGTCGCCTCGCCCGCGTACAAGGAAGAAGGCGGCCTGATCGCGATCACCTTCGACCAGGCGCCGCAGACCGGCGCTACCGTCGACTCCAGCTCCTGCTGCGGCACGCCGGCATACCCCAACATGCCAGCGCCGGCAAGTGCCGAACCGCCAGCCACCGGGCCGGTCAAACCGAGCGGCGGCGGCGGCCGGGTCGGCCTATTGCTGATCTCGCCCTACCTCGCCCCGGGCACGGTCGAAGAAAGCGCCTACTTCAACCACTTCTCGCTGCTGCGCAGCATCGATGAACTGCTCGGCCAGCAGCCGATCGGCTACGCCGCCGAACCGGCCCTGACCGGCTTCGAACCCTCGCTCTTCGATGCGTCGCCGGAAGAATCGACGGTCAGTCCAGAAGAATGAGCACGGCCGTCAGCAGGCCGAGCACGATGCCGCCGCCGCTGAGCGCGGCGAACGCCCAGCCGGGCGGCTCGGGGAAGCGCCCGACGGCGAGCGCCCGCTCGACCGCGGCGCTGCGGTACCGGCCCTGGGCGATCGCCAGCACGCCCCAGAGGGCGAAGCCGACGCCGACCGCGACGTAGGGTCAGCGCACGGCGCTGCCGTTCAGCTCGGGGACGACACGCCCGATCGCCAGCGCCACCGCCAGCGCGGTCAGCCCGGTACGCCACCAGGCCAGCTCGGTGCGTTCGTTGGCCAGCCGGGTGCGGCGGGTCGCGTCGGCGAGTTCGGCGGCGTGCGGTTCGGGTGCGGCCTCCACCGTGCTCGAAGCTAGCGCACCGTCTCCGGCAACGGCGCCTCGGCGATGCCGAAGCGGTCGTGCAGGCGACGCAGCGGCGCCGGCGCCCACCAGTTCCACTTGCCGAGCAGCGCCATCAGCGAGGGGACGAGCAGGGCGCGGACGATGCTGGCGTCGAGCAGCACGGCGAGCGCGGTGCCGACCCCGTTCTCCTTGATGAAGATGATCTGCGAGGTCGCGAAGGCGAACATCGCGACGGCGAACAGCAGCGCCGCCGCGGTGACGATCCGCCCGGTCCGCTCGAGGCCGATCGCGACGCACTCCGACTCGCCGGCGCCGTTGTCGCGCGCCTCTTTGATCCGCGAGAGCAGGAAGACCGCGTAGTCGGTGGAGAGGCCGAAGGCGACGGCGAAGAGCAGGATCGGCATCGTCTGCTCGATCGCCCCCGGGCTGCCGTAGGAGAGCAGGCCTTCCAGGCGGCCGTCCTGGAAGATCAGCACCAGCAGGCCGAAGACGGCGCTGAGGTTGAGGAAGTTCATCAGCAGCGACTTGATCGGCAGGATCACCGAGCCGGTCATCAGGAAGAGGATGACCAAGGTGGCGAGGATGACGATCGCCAGCGCGATCGGCAGGTGGCGGGCGAGGCTGCCCTGCAGGTCGACGAAGTCGGCGGTGCCGCCGGTGACCAGTGCGGTCGCCCCCCGCGGCGGTTCGATCGCACGGATGCGGCGCACGGCTTCCTCGCTGGCGCTCGAGTTGAACGGGCTGTCGCTGATCGCCTGGACGGCGGTGACGCCGCGCCCCAGCGGCTGCGGCGGCAGCACCCCGGCGACTCCGGGCACCTTCCGCGCCTCGGCCGCCATCGTCGCCGCGGCCCCCGGGCCGCCGCCCTCGACCGCGATCCAGATCGGCGCTTCGCGGTAGGGCGGGAAGCGGTGGTTGACGACCTCGTAGGCCTGCCGCGCCCCCGCCGACTTCGGCAGCACGCTGGGGTCGACGGTGTTGAACTTGATCCCGAGGAAGGGCAGGCCGAGGACGATCAGCAGCAGCGCCGAGAGCGTCGCCACCGGCACCGGGCGGCGCATCACGAAGCGGGAAAGGCGGTACCAGAAGCCGCTCTCGTCCGGACGGGCGTCGGCTTCGGCGCGGCGCTGCAGGAAGCGCGGGGCGAGCGCGTTGACGCGGGTGCCGAGCAGCGTCAGCACGGCGGGCAGGACGGTGAGCGAGATCGCCGCGGCGAACAGCGCAACCAGCGAGCCGCCGAGCCCCATCGAGTAGAGGAACGACTGCGGGAAGACGAGCAGCGAGGCGAGCGCCGCGGCGACGGTGAGCGAGGAGAAGAAGACCGTCCGTCCGGCGGTGGCGAGGACCCGGCGCATCGCCGCCGGCCCGGGCCCGTCCTTGGCGATCTCCTCGCGGTAGCGGGAGACGATGAAGAGGCTGTAGTCGATCGCCAGGCCGAGGCCGAGCGCCGTCGTCAGGTTGAGCGCGAAGATCGAGATCGTGCCCAACTCGCTGGCGATGCGCAGGATGAGGAAGGTGCCGACGATCGCCAGCACGCCGATCATCGGCGGCAGCAGCGCGGCGACGAGGCTGCGGAAGAACAGCAGCGAGAGCAGGAACAGCAGGGGGAAGGCGAGCATCTCGGCCTTCTGCAGGTCGCTCTCGACCTGGTTGTTGACCTGTTTCTGGGCGACCGCGTAGCCGCCGACGATAACCCCCGGCCGGCCGGCGAGCTGGTCGTCGATCTGGCCGCCGACTTCCTGCTCGGCTTTGTTGTCGGTCGACTTCAGCGCGACGGCGAGGTAGGTCGAGTCGCCATCGCGGGAGACGAAGGCGGGCGAGCGGGTGTCGTACCAGTCGCTGACCGAGGCGACGTCGCCGCGCCGCAGCAGCTCGCGTCCGATCGAGCCGACCCGCGCCCGAGTCGAGGGGGCGGTGACCGCAGCGTGTTGGAGCACGACCAGCACCGAGGGGAAGCGCAGCCCCGCGTTCTGCAGCTCTTCCCTCGCCTTGATCGTCTCGGTGGCGGGGTCGTCGGCGCCGTAGGGGTCGAGGCGGTTGGCGACGCCGCTGCCCAGCGCCCCGGCGAGGACGAAGAAGACGACGGCGAAGAGGCCGATCCGGCGGGCTCGGAGATCGGCGAAGCGGGCGAGCGAGTCGAACATCAGCGGGCCTCCTTCTCTCGGGCCGGCTGGCGCAGCGAATCCTCCATCCGCTCGCACCACCTGGCAAACCACTCGTTGAACTCGATTCCCGCCCGCAGAACCATCAGCGGGTAGGGGTCCTCCAGCTTCTCCTCATCGAGCGCCAGCGGCTCGAGCGCGCTCAGGCGCTCCGCCAGGCCGGCGCGGTGCTCGCGCATCCAGTGGAGGATGTCGGCTGCTTCCTCGGGTGGCAGCACGCCGGCGAAGAAGAGCTTCAAGAGGCCTTCCTCGCGCATCTCGTAGGTGGCGGGGGCCTGGCGCAGCCAGTCCTTCAGCGCCGCTTCGCCCTCGGCCGTGATCGCGTAGACGGTCCGCTTGCGCTCGCCGCGCGGCGCGTCGACCCCCTCGATCAGGCCCGCCTCCGCCAGCCGCTTCAGCTCCGGGTAGATCTGCCCGTAGCTTGCGGCCCAGAAGAACCGCGTCGTCTCGTCGACCAGCGCCTTGATCTCATAGCCCGAGCGCGGCTCGCGGCTGACCATGCCGAGGATGACGTAGGCGGTGGCGCTCAGCTCCATTCGCTATATATATCGTGCCGATATATCGCAAAGTGTGATCTGGCGCACGCAGGCGCCGACCCGCCCCGCTACTCGATCTTCATTGGCGCGAAGCGGTAGCCGATGCCGAAGTGGGTGTGGACGTAGCGCCATTCCGGCGCCGCCAGTTCCAGCTTGGCCCGGACCTTGCGCACGAGCACGTCGACCGAGCGGTTGCGGCGCGGCATCTCGCCGCCCCACATCAACCGGTAGATCTCGGGCCGCTGGACGACGCTGTCCATCCGCTTGGAGAGCAGGAAGAAGAGCTCGAACTCGCGCACGGTGAAGCCCGCCCGGCGGTCGGCGACGAGCACCTGCAGCTCGGCGGGCCGGATCTCGAGATTCGCGATCCGGAAGGACTCCCTCGACGCCTCCGGCGCCGGCGGTTCGACCAGCATTCGCGCACCCTCGCCGAAGCCAACACGCTTCCGGTGAACTCTCTGTGTCGAAGTGGAAAAGATTTGGATAACGAGCTAGCCCAGCTCGGCGATCAGCGCGTCCACCACCCCGGGATCGAACTGCGTGCCGGCGCCGAGGCGCAGCTCGAGGATCGCGGCCTCGCGGTTCATCGCGCGGCGGTAGGGGCGGTCGGAGGTCATCGCGTGGTAGGCGTCGCAGGTGGCGATGACCATCGCTCCCCGGGGGATCTCCTCGCCGCGCAGGCCGTCGGGGTAGCCGCCGCCGTCGAAGCGCTCGTGGGCCGAGCGGACCAGGGGAGCGACCGGCGCGAGGAAGGGGATGCGCTCGAGCATGCGGGCGCCGATCGCCGTGTGGGCATCCATCCGCCCGCGCTCCGCAGCGCTCAGCGGTCCCGGCTTGCGCAGCAGCTCGCCCGGGATGCCGATCTTGCCGACGTCGTGCAGGAGTGCCCCGTAGCGCAGGCGCTCGAGCTCGGCGCCGGCGAGGCCGAGGCGCTGGGCGACCCGCACCGACAGCTCGGCGACCTCGTTGGCGTGCTCGGCGGTGTAGGGGTCCTGCAGCTCGACCGCGTCGGCGATCACGCCGAGGGTCGTGAGGAAGGCACCCTCGAGCTCGCCGACGAGCTGGCAGCGGTAGATCGCCGGGCCGACCTGGCCGGCGACGATGTGGGCGAGCAGAAGATCCTCGTCGGCGAAGGCGCCGCGCGCCGCGCTCGGACTGCTCGAGGTTGAGCACGCCCCAGACCGAGCCGGCGACGCGGATCGGCAGCGAGAGCTCGGAGCCGGGGTCGGTGCGCGGGTTGCGCTACAGGTAGTCGGAGTCGAGGCGGGTGTCGTTGACCATCGCCGGCTCGCCGCTGCGTGCCACCCGCCCGTTGACGCCGATCTCGACCGGCTGCACGAAGGCGAGGAAGTCCTCGACCTCGTCGGCGAGCGGGCCGGCGCCGGCGACGACCCGCAGCGAGCCATCGGGGTCGAGCCGCCGGATCGCGGAGGGGATTTCGGTCGTGCTCGGCTCCACAGGGGAAACACATCGGCTGCCGGCCGCAATCGCTTTAGCTCGCGAAAGCAAGCGGTTGCGGGCATTTCGTCACGAAGATGGCACAGATGATTTTCAGTGTGCGCACCACTCGTTCACCGAGGCCTTTAGTCTGCAACCATGTACCAGATGAGAGAGAGCTGGACCGACGCGAGACTCGACGACTTCGCCGCCCATGTCGACCAACGCTTCGACGCCGTCGACCAACGCTTCGACGCCGTCGACCAACGCTTCGATCGGGTCGAAGGCGAAATTCGTGCCCTGCGCGAAGACCACGCCGAGATGCAACGGGAGATGAGTCGGCGCTTCGACTCGATGCAGAAGCAGATGAAAGACGGCTTCGAAGCCATGCATCGCCTGATGCTCCAGTCCAGCGTCGCTGTCATCGTCGCCCTGATCGCGCTGATCGCGACCCGGGTCTAGGGCCGTTTCGGCCGCCCCGGCTATCCTCGGGCGTCGTCATGGGCGAGTCCAAATCAGACATCGTGGTGATGAAGTTCGGCGGCACCTCCGTCGCCGGGGCCGAGGAGATCAAGCGCGCCGCGCGGCGGATCGTCGCCGCGCGCGAGGCCGGCAACAGGGTGGTCGCGGTGCTCTCGGCGCGGGGCAAGACGACCGACGAGCTCCTCGCCCAGGCGCTGGAGATCTCCGCCCGCCCGGTCGCCCGCGAGATGGACATGCTGCTCTCCACCGGCGAGCGGATCTCCTGCGCGCTCTGCGCGATGGCGATCCACGACATGGGCCACGAGGCGATCTCGCTGACCGGCTCGCAGGCCGGCATCGTCACCGACTCCTCCCACACCCGGGCGAAGATCATCGACGTGCGTGCCGAGCGCATCCGCGAGATGCTCGAGCAGGACCGGATCGTCCTCGTCGCCGGCTTCCAGGGGGTCTCGACCGACAGCCACGACGTCACCACGCTCGGCCGCGGCGGCTCCGACACCACCGCGGTCGCGCTCGCCGCCGCGCTCGCCGCCGACGTCTGCGAGATCTACACCGACGTCGCCGGCGTCTTCAGCGCCGATCCCCGGATCGTGCCCGACGCGCGCAAGCTGCCGCTCGCCTCCTATGAGGAGATGCTCGAGATGTCGGCCTCCGGCGCCAAGGTCCTGCAGCTGCGCTCGGTCGAGTACGCGCGCAACCACGGCGTCCGCATCCACTGCCGCAGCAGCTTCGAGGACGGCCCCGGTACCCTCGTCGTGAGCGAAGAGGAGGCGAGGCAGGAGACCGTGGAGCAGCCGTTCGTAACCGCAGTGACCCACTCCGCCGGAGAGGCGCGGGTGACGCTGACCGGGGTCAGCGACGAGCCCGGCGTCGCCGGGCGGATCTTCACCGCCCTGGCCGAGGCCGGCATCAACGTCGACGTGATCATCCAGAACGAGCCGGTGGGCGACGACGCCCTGGCCGACCTCTCCTTCACCGTCGACCGTGCCGACCTGACCGCGGCGACCGACACGGTCGGCGCGCTCGGCGTCAGCAAGGGGGTGCGCACCGACGAGCGGATCGGCAAGGTCTCGATCGTCGGCGCCGGGATGCGCTCGCACCCGGGCGTCGCCGCCAAGGTCTTCTCGGTGCTCGGCGGCGAGGGGATCAACATCGAGATGATCTCGACCTCGCCGATCAAGATCTCATGCGTCCTCTCGGCCGACCGCGTTCCCGACGCGGTGCGCGCCCTGCACCAGGCTTTCGAGCTGGGTGCCGGCGCGGTCCGCGAAGAGGACCCGATGGGCGCCGCGCACCGCCCCACCGTCACCGGCTGAGCGGCCGGCATAATCGAGCGATGGCGGGCGACGGATACAGGGTCGGGGTGGTTGGCGCGACCGGGCTGGTCGGGACGACGATCCTCGACCTGCTCTCCCAGCGCGGGTTCCCGGCCGCCGAGGTCGTGCCGTTCGCCTCCGAGCGCTCGGCCGGCAGGGCGATCGAGTGGGGGGAAGAGGAGCTGGAGATCCGCCCGCTGAGCGGGGAGACGATCCAGGGCCTCGACCTCGTGCTCTCCTCGGCCGGGGGAGCGGTCAGCGCCGAGTGGACGCCGAAGCTGGTCGAGGCCGGCGCGGTGGTGGTCGACAACACCAGCCACTGGCGCATGCACGACGACGTGCCGCTGGTCGTCGCCGAGGTCAACCCCGACGCGCTCGCCGGCCACAGCGGCATCGTCGCCAACCCGAACTGCTCGACCATGCAGATGGTCGTCGCGCTGAAGCCGCTCTACGACGAGGCCGGGATCGAGCGGCTGGTGGTCTCCACCTACCAGGCGGTCTCCGGCACCGGCAAGGCGGCGATCGACGAGCTGCTCGCGCAGTCGCGCGCGGTGCTGGACGGCGGCGGCGCCGAGGCGTCGGTCTACCCGCACCGGATCGCCTTCAACGCGCTGCCCCAGGCGGGCGGCTTCGCCGCGGGCGACGACCACACCGACGAGGAGCGCAAGCTGATCAACGAGACCCGCAAGATCCTCGGCGACGAGCAGATCCGGGTGAGCGCGACCTGCGTGCGGGTGCCGGTGGTGACCGGCCACTCGGAGGCGGTCAACGTCGAGACGCGCGAGCCGCTCTCGCCCGAGCGCGCCCGCGAGCTGCTCGCCGCGGCGCCGGGCGTGACCGTGCTCGACGACCCGGGGGCGGCCCGCTACCCGATGGCGATCGAGGCGGCGGGCAGCGACGAGGTCTTCGTCGGCCGCATCCGCCGCGACCCCGGCAACGAGCGCGCCCTCGACCTCTGGATCGTCTCCGACAACCTGCGCAAGGGCGCGGCGACCAACACGGTCCAAATCGCCGAGCTGCTGGTCGAGCGCGGCCTGCTCTGAATGGACATCGGCTTCGGCGAGGCGGTGCTGCTCTTCGGCGGGCTGCTGGCGGTCGTCGCGGCGCTCTCCGGGCTGATTCGCGGAACCGTGCTCTCGGCCTCGGTGCTCTCGGTGGCAGTGGGCATCGGGCTCGCCGCGACGGGCGTGGTCAGCGTCGACGCGACCAGCCAGTCGATCGTCGACCTGATCGAGCTGGCGCTGATCCTCACCCTGTTCGGCGACGGGATGTTCGTCGAGCGTGAGCTTCTGCTGCGCCACTGGAGCCCGGTGGCGCGGGCGCTGGTGATCGCGATGCCGATCACGATGGCGCTGCTGGCACTGGCGGCGAAGGCGCTCTTCCCCAGTCTCGACTGGGCCGAGGCGTTCCTGCTCGGCGCCGTGCTCGCGCCGACCGACCCGGTGGTCACCTCGGCGGTGGTCACCTCCCGCCTCGTGCCCAGCTCGGTGCGCCACACGCTCAACCTCGAGTCCGGCCTCAACGACGGCCTGGCGCTGCCCTTCGTGCTCTTCTTCCTCGTCCTCGCGACGCCCGGCGGCAGCGCCGGGGGCGAAGCCGCGAAGCTGCTCGGCGAAGCGCTTGCCGGTGCCGCGATCGGGGTCGCCCTCGGCGCCCTCGGCGGTCGCCTCCATCACCACCTTCCCGGCGGCGGCATGACGCCGCGCTACGAGGGGATCTACTCGGTCGGGTTCGCCCTCGTCGCCTTCGGCCTCGCCGACGTGACGATCGGCAACGGCTTCATCGCCGCCTTCGTCTGCGGCATCGCGATGGCCGCGACCGAGCGCGAGGTGCCGCAGGGCTTCGTCGAGTTCGCCGAGAACGCCAGCGCGATCCTCCAGGTGCTGACCTTCTTCGTCTTCGGCGCGCTGATCGTCGCCACCGGCTTCGACCGCAGCGTCCCGCCGCTGGTCGCCTTCGTCGTCTTCGCCCTGCTGGTCGCGCGGCCGCTGGCGGTGCAGCTCTCCTTCGTCCGCACCGGCATCGGTCGCCCGCAGAAGGCCTTCATGGCCTGGTTCGGCCCCAAGGGCGTGGCCTCGATGCTGTTCGCCCTCTTCGTGCTCAAATCGAACCTGGCCGAAGGCGAGCTGATCTTCGACGTCGCCGCAATCGTCATCCTCGCCTCGATCGTCGCCCACGGCCTCACCGACACGATCGGCGCCCGCTGGATGGCGCGCCGGGTGGGCCTCGGTGAGCCTGCTCAGACTCGCGACAGCTCTAGCCGCTGAGCCCGCTCTATCTGCGCAATGCGCTCGTCCTCTATCCCGGCCTCCGCCGCGAGCTCGGGCCAGGCGCGCACCGCCTCGGTCACCTCGGCCAGGATCCGCTCGGCCCCTCCGCGCTTCAGCCCCGCGGCCTCGCCGGCGCGGCGGAAGTCCTCGACCGTGAGCTCGTCGCGCTTGCCGGCGATCGACATCTGGTGCTGCGCGGTCCAGCGGCCGGCGGGGTTGTAGGAGTAGACGACGTCGAAGGCGGGGGAGAGCGACCAGCGGCCCCCGCGGTCCATCAGGAAGGCGATGTTCTTCACGTGGTCGTCCTGGTTGCGGGCGACGGCGTTGAAGGCCATGCGGCGGAACTGCTGCTCGACCGCGCCGCGCCCCAGGCCGAGCCGCCGGATCACCTGGAACGCCTGCTCGTAGGAGCTGCCGCCTGGCAGGCGGTAGTCGAGGTGGGTGAGCGCCGCGAGCGACTGCATGTGGAGCTTGTCACCGTCGGCCGTGCGGTCGAAGCGGCGGGTCATGAAGTGCCGGCGCCCGCCCTCCTCCAGCAGCCGGCACTCGCTGATCTCAATCCCCGCCAGCCTTGCCAGCTTCGAGTAGACCCACTCGATCGCGCCGTAGCCGCGCGCGGCGCCAAGATCCCGCGTCTGGTCCTCGACCCCGTCGAACTTGAGGATCCAGTGCTCGAATCCGGGCTCCGCCTTGAGCTGGCCGGAGCGCACCTCGCCGGTCTCGGGATTGAGCGCGATCAGCGCCTTGGGACGGGCGCCGCCGGCCGACGTGCCAACCCGCAGGATCTCGCGCAGTGCCGCCTTCTTCGCCGAGCCGCGCAGGGTGGCCGCCAGGTCCGCGCGTTCGGCCAGCACTTCGGCCGCCAGCTCGACCAGCGCCTCGACGTCGACCGGGTGGCTGCGCGCCTGGCGCGGCCCCTTCGCCGGCTTGAACTCAAGCGCCCCCATGCCACGCCGGCCGATGTAGCAGAGGCGCTCGACCGCGTCGAAGCTGCCGGGGTCGCGCCGCTGCGTTGCCAGCCAGGCGTCGATCAGGGCGTGGCCGTAGCGGTCGGGCAGCGAGTCGGCGAGCAGGCCGGGGAGGCCGTTGAAGCTCTCCTCGGAGAGGGCGGGGAAGCGGTACGAGTGCGCCGCCGCGACCGGCATCTCGATCGGGGAGAGCTCGATCCCGCTAGCGGCGAAGGCGGAGTCGTACTCGAAGCTCGCCACCGCGCCCCCGTCGGCGAGGGAGACCGCCCCGATCCTGCTCCCCCAGAGGCTGACCTCGGCAACGGAGCTCAACGATCGCCCCCGCTCTCTTCATCGCCCCAGCGCCAGCGCGGCGCCTCCTCGTTCCCCTCATCCGGCGTTCGCGGCGATCCGGCGCGCCGCCGCCGCCCCTGGCGCCTCAGCTCGTCGATCGGGCTCGGCGCCGCAGCCGGGAGGAGGCCGTCGAGCCCGTCCAGGAGGTCGAGAACCCTGAGCACGCGGATCAGGTTGACCAGCGACGCCGGCTGCCCGGTCTCGATCCGCTGCAGGGTCACCCGGCCGACACCCGCCTCCTCGGCCAGGCGCTCCTGGCTCAGATTGCGCGCCAACCGCGCCTCGCGCAGGCGCGCCCCGAGCTCCTCGAGCACCGCGCTGTCGCCGAGATCACTTGAAATATGCATTTTGCATCACCGGTGAAGCATTATAGCCGAAAATCGACCAAAATGCATCATTTATGATGCGAAATGAGAAAGTCTGATTCAGGCGGTGGCGCCAGCGGCGAGGCGCTCCTCGACCCACTTGGTCGAGGCGATGTGCTTGCCCATCCCGAGCTGCTTCGGCTCGCCGCCGAGGGCGAGGCCGACGAGCTGGGGCAGGTGCAGCACGGCGAGGCCGAGGTCGCGGTCGACGATCTTGGCCGCCTCGGGCTGCTGCATGTCGAGGTTGAGGTGACAGAGGGGGCAGGGCGTCACCAGGCAGTCGGCGCCGGCGTCGAGCGCGTCGCCGACGTGGGTGCCGGCCTGGCGCAGCGAGGTCTCTTTGTTCATCGTGATCACCGGGAAGCCGCAGCACTTGCGTGCCCCGTCGTACTCGACCACCTCGCCGCCGAGCGCCTCGATCGTCTTCTCCAGGTAGAGGTCGCGTTCGGGGTGCTCCGCGTAGCCGAGCCGCTCCTTCGGCCGCACCACGTAGCACCCGTAGAAGGGGCCGACGCGCAGGCCGGAGAGCGGCCGCACTACCTTTTCGGAGAGCTTGTCCAGGCCGTAGTCCTCGACCAGCAGCCAGAGGAAGTTCTTGTTGGTGAAGCCGTCCTTGCCCTTGACGTACTCGAGGCCCTGGCCGGCGAGCGCCTCGTTGACGTGGGCGCGGTAGGCGGAGTCGGCGTCGAGCCGCTGCTGGCACTCCGACTGCGCCCCCTGGCAGGTCGAGCAGATGTTCATCATCGCCAGCCCGGTCTGCTGGGCGAGGGCGAAGGTGCGGGCGTTGAGCGTGTCGGCCAGCTCCTGGTTGTGCTCGGCGATCACGCCGGCGCCGCAGCAGTTGGCGCGGTCGAGTTCGACCAGCTCGATGCCGAGCTTCTCGGCGGTGAAGGCCATCGAGCCGTGCAGCTCGCTGGTGAAGCCGCGCGAGACGCAGCCGGGCCAGTAGGCGAGCTTCATGCGGTCTCCTCCATCTTGGTCTCGTCGGGCTCCGGTTCGACGTCCTCCTCGCCCGTGATGTAGATGTTGAATTCCTCGCGGTGCTCCTCGGCGTGGCGATAGATCGCTTGAACCTCGTCCTGCGCGCCGCCGGGGAGCTTCGGGTGGACGCCCGGGATCAGCTTGGACAGTGAGCGGGCCTTGCCGCTCTTGATCGCCCGCAGCACGGTGGGCAGCGACTTTCCCAGGCCTTCGATCGCGCCCTTGGTCGGTTTCAGCTTGCCCTTGACCCCCGGCGCGTAGGACTCCTGCTGGAGCAGCGCCTCGTCGAGGGTTCCCTTCTGCTCGATGATCTTGACGAAGGCGACCTCGTGATTGTGGCCGTTGTGCGGATCCTCGATCCCCTCTTCGCCGGCCTTGCGTCGGAGGCGCATGATCTGGTCCATCGGCGCGACCCCCTTCGGGCAGGCGTCGACGCAGCTGAAGCAGTGGGTGCAATCGTAGATCCCGTGTGGGTCGTGGGCGAGGTCGTGGAGGCGCTCCTTGCCCTCGGCGTCGCGCGGGTCGCCGACGAAGCGGTAGGCCTTGGCCAATGCCGCCGGGCCGACGAACTCGGGGTCGGCCTCCATCGAGAGGCAGGAGGAGACGCAGGCGCCGCACTGGATGCAGGCCATCGACTGGGTGATGTCGATCATCGACTCCGGCTCGACCACGTACTCGCGCTCGGGCGGCTCGCCGTGCGGCAGGAGCCAGGGGGTGACGCGGCGGATCTTCGTCCAGTGGGTCGACTCCATGTCGGTGATCAGGTCCTTGATCACCGGCATGTTCCCCATCGGTTCGACGACGATCGGCTCCGAGCCGCCGTTGCGGCGATTCGCCGCCTCGAAAGCCTCGCCGATCTGCGTCTTGCAGGCGAGCGTCGATTGGCCGTTGACCTTCATCCCACAGGAGCCGCAGATCGCCGCCCGGCAGGAGCAGCGCACCGAGAGCGAGCCGTCGTCGCGGTCCTTGGCCTGGAGGATTCCGTCGAGGACCGAGAGCGAGGGGTCGAGGTCGACTTTGAACTCCTCCCAGAAGGCCCCCTCGCCGCTCTCCGGTAGGTACCTGCGGACTTTCAGCGTGTACTCGGCCATCGCCTCAGTACTTCCTCTCTTCGGGTTCCCACTGGGTGATCGTCACCTCTGAGTATGAGATCTCCGGCTCCTCGTCGCCCTGCTGCAGGTCGATGTGTTTGAGCCAGTCGGTGTCGTTGCGCTCGGGGAAGTCGGTCCTGTACTGGGCGCCGCGGCTCTCCTTGCGCTCGAGCGCGGCGATGCAGGTGCACTCGGCGTTGTCGAGCATGTAGCCGAGCTCGATCGCCGCGAGGATGTCCTGGTTGAAGACATTGCCCTTGTCGTCGACGTAGGCCGACTCGGCCTCGCCCTTCAGCCGCCGCACGGTCTCCAGCGCCTCTTGGATGCCCGCCTCGTCGCGGAAGACGGCGACCTTGGCGTCCATCGTCTCGCCGAGCTCGAGCTTGATCTCCGAGACGCGCCGGCCCGAGCCCTTCTCGCGGGCGGCGATCGCGGCGACGTTGGCCTCCTCCTGGTCGAGGATCGCGCCGGACACGCGGCCGCCCTCGACCCGCTTGGCGCGGGCGGCGGCGTCGACGCCCGAGCGGCGGCCGAAGATCAGCGTGTCGAGCAGCGAGTTGGCGCCGAGCCGGTTGCCACCGTGGACCGAGACGCAGGCGACCTCGCCGGCGGCGTAGAGGCCGGGGATCTCGGTGCGCCCGTCGACGTTGGTCTTGACGCCGCCCATCGTGTAGTGGTTGCCGGGCTTGATGCGGATCGGTTCCCTGGTGATGTCGACGCCGGCGAAGTCGCGGCCGACGAGGACGATCTCGCGCAGCGCCTCGTGGATCCGCTTCTTCGGCACTACGGTGATGTCGAGCGCGACGGTGCCGTCGGGGAAGCCGCGGCCCTCGTTGATCTCGGTCTGCTCGGCGCGCGAGACGACGTCGCGTGAGGCGAGTTCCATCTTGTTCGGCGCGTAGCGCTCCATGAAGCGCTCGCCCTTGGCGTTGAGCAGGTGGGCGCCCTCGCCGCGGGCGCCCTCGGTGATCAGGAAGCCCTTGCCGGCCAGCGTCGTCGGGTGGTACTGGATCATCTCCATGTCCATCAGCTTCGCCCCGGCGCGGTAGGCCATCGCGATCCCGTCGCCGGTGCAGATCAGCGCGTTGGTCGTCGGCTTCCAGGCCTGGCCGTTGCCGCCGCTGGCGAGGATCACCGCCTTGGCGGTAAAGAGCTGCATCTGCCCGTCGGCGATGTTGCGGGTGACGACCCCGCAGCACTCGCCCGCCTCGTCAAGCGCCAGCGCCGTGCAGAACCACTCCTCGTAGCGGGCGATCCGCTCGTCGTGCTTCATCAGCTGCTCGTAGAGGACGTGCATGATCGCCTGGCCGGTGATGTCGGCGACGTAGTAGGTGCGGGCGGCCGAGGCGCCGCCGAAGGCGCGGGTGCCGAGCTTGCCCTCCTCGTTGCGGTGGAAGGTGACGCCGAGGTGCTCGAGGTGGAGGATCTCCTCCGGCGCCTCGCGGCACATGATCTCGATCGCGTCCTGGTCGCCGAGGTAGTCGGAGCCCTTGACCGTGTCGAAGGCGTGGGACTCCCAGGAGTCGCCTGGGTTGAGCGCGGCGTTGATCCCGCCCTGGGCCGCGTTGGAGTGCGAGCGCACGGGGTGGACCTTGCTCAGGATCCCGACCGACACGCCCTGCTCGGCGGCGGCGAGCGCGGCGCGCTGCCCTGCCAGGCCGGCGCCTATGACGAGCACATCATGGGTTGGCACGACTGGCGATCCTATAGATGCGAAATCCGACCCCGCAGTCGGATTTCAACCCAACCACTGCTCGTCGAGGCGGCGGATCGCCGCCTCGGAGAGGCGGATTCCGGCGGCGACCGTGTCGAAGTCGACGTTCTCGGCGAGGTCGTGCCACCAGTGGTAGTTGGCCGGCTGCTTGAGATCGGTGCAGCTCGCGATCACCGCCGTCTCGTAGCCAGCCGCCAGCGGCTCGAGCCCGTCGGTGCCGTTGCGCAGGCGCAGGTTGGGGAAGAGCCGGATGCCGAGCTCCTCGGCGAGGCCGTCGAGCAGGGCGAGCGCCCGCGGCGAGTACTCGCGCATCCGCAGGAAGCCCTCGCCGCGCAGCACCAGCAGGTGCGGCGAGCCGATCGACTCGAGGCAGACGAAGACCGTGCCCTCGCGCGGCAGCTCGCCGAAGTGGCGCTCGCCGAAGGCCTTGATCCCCTCGCTGAAGGACTCCTCGGCGCCGACCGAGAGCAGGATCGCCCGCAGGTTCTCCGGCGGCCGCTCCAGCAGCCGCTCGGCGAGGGCGAGCAGGGCGATCACGGCGGTGCCGTTGTCGTTGGCGCCGGGGACGACGCCGCGCAGCCCGATCTCGGCCATCGCCGCCGCCGAGCCGAGGCCGAGCAGGACGCCGAGCTTGGCGAGCCGCCGCCGCCCGGCGAGCGCCCCGAGCGCCGCCAGCACGGGCCCGCCGAGGACCGGAGCCATCAGCGGCGGGCTGGTGTCGCTGCGCTCGATCAGCCCCAGCCGATCGCCGATCTCGGGCAGGCGCGGGTGGAAGACGAGGCCCGAGTGGGCGGCGTCGTGATGGGCGATGAGGACGACGGTGCGCTCGGCCTCGGCCGGCCCCAGCTCGCAGAGGACGTTGTACGTGGTGCGCCGCGGCAGGGCGCGGCGCAGCAGTCGCTTGCCGGGCGGGAAGTCGCTCGCCATCCCGCCGGCCGCGGCGCCCGCCAGGGCGCCGCCGAGCAGGCGCCGGCCGCGCAGCGCGAGCAGCCCGCCGATCGCCCCCAGCGCGGCGCCGAGCCCGAGCGGCCACCAGTAGGTGCCGTGGGCGGGCTCAGCCTCGATCCGCGCCTCCGCTCCGAGCTCGGCGAAGCGCGCCACCAACCACTCGGCCGCCCGCCGCTCGCCCTCCGACGCCGACGGCCGCTCGATCCGCTCGAGCTGCTCCAGCAGCATCCTCAGGCGGTCTCGCTCGGCCGGCATCGGCGGCGACCCTACCTGGCCCCTACCATTGGCCGATGCTCGGCGGCAAGCCGATAACGCTGTTCCGCGTCGGCACGATCCGGATCGAGGTCGACTGGTCGTGGTTCTTCATCCTCTTCCTCTTCATCGTCTGGCAGTCGCAGTACTACGGCGACGTGCTGGGGGAATCCGGCTCCTCGACGGCGCCCTTCGGCTTGGCGGTCGCCGCCGCGCTCGGCTTCTTCGGCTCGATCGTCCTGCACGAGCTCGGCCATGCGGTGGTCGCGCTGCGCAACGGCATCGGCATCGCCAGCATCCGCCTCTGGATCTTCGGCGGGATGGCGCGGATGGACCGCGAGACCCACGACCCCCGGGCCGAATTCGAGGTCGCGATCGGCGGGCCCGTGGTCACCCTGGCGATCGTCGTCGTCCTGCTCGCGGTCGAGCTCCTCGCCGGCGGCTCGCAGGGGCTCGAAGACTCGATCCCGCTCGGCCAGATCCCGGAAACCAGCGGCGTCCTGGCGATGCTCGGCTGGCTCGCCTTCATCAACTTCCTCGTGCTGATCTTCAACCTGCTGCCCGCCTTCCCGATGGACGGCGGCCGCATCGTCCGGGCCATCGCCTGGTGGCGGACGGGCGATCGCACCGCGGCGACCAGGATCGCCGCCGGCCTCGGCCGCGTCTTCTCCTACCTGTTCGTCGCTTGCGGGCTGCTGCTGATCTTCACCGGGGAAGTCTTCGCCGGCGTCTGGCTGGGGGTGATCGGCTTCGTGATCAACGGCTCGGCCCGCGCCGCCGCGGCGCAGACGGCGATCACCGGCCGCATCGAGGGCATACGCGTGGCCGACATCATGGACCGCGAACCCGTCTGCATCTCCGACCAGCTCAGCGTCGAGGAAGCCCTCGACGACTACTTCCTGCGCTACCGCTGGGCCTGGTTCCCGGTCGTCGACGCCGCCCACCGCTTCGTCGGCCTGATCGTCCGCGACAAAGCGGACGAGGTCCCGGAGACCTCCCGCACGACATCCCTCGTCTCGGACGTGGTCGAGCTCGACGACGGCACCTTCCAGGTCCGCGAGGACGCGCCCCTGGACTCGCTGCTCGCCAACCGCGCCCTGCGCCGCTTCGGCGCGCTGATGGCGATCGACGCCGACGGCCGCCTCTCCGGCGTGATCACCGCGGAACAGGTGGGCCGCGCCCTCAGGGACGCCGCGTCCTGACGCCGCGCGGCGTCAGGAGGTCGGCGAATGCCGTCAGCGGATGTGGACGACGCGCTTCGCCGAGCGGCCCAGCACGTAGGGGTAGCCGTCCTGGGCCGGCACGACAACCCAGAAGGTGGATCTCCCCCGCGCCGCCGCGCGGAAGGAGTAGCTCATCCGGAAGCGACCGAAGACGTCGGTCTTGGCTCTGCGGATCAGCCGCCTGCCGTGCCCGGCGGGCGCCCTGCCCTGCAGGATCACGACGCGCTTGGCCGGCAGGGGTCCGGGGATCCGGCCGTAGAAGCCGAGTCGCCGATGCCCGGCCGCGCGGCCGGTCCGCACGTGCAGCGTCGCGTGCGCGCGCACGTTGGCGTTCAACAGCACGCCGATCACTTCCGGGTCGCCGCCGTAGAGGACTCGGAGGACTCGCGAGGGACCGCTCCGCAGCTTGAAGGACCAGCTGCCGTCGGCGTGCGTCCGCGCCATGCCGGCGAAGCCGAAGGTCGCACCGGGGGTGCGGACCCGTTCTTCGACGCAGACGGGTTCGCCGGGCATCGCGAAGCCCTGACGGTCGGCGAGCCGGCCGACGATCAGACTGCGTCGGCCGAAGGGCAGCGTGCGCGCCGGCGCTTCGCCGCCGGCGAAGCCGGCGGTCAGCCTCGCCCCGTTCGTGAAGGGCAGGACCGGGCATTCGGCCGCCGGTGCCTGGCTGGCGACGCTCTCGGCGGAGCCGATGCCGCCCGCGACGATGGCGATCGCACCGGCGATCGGCACGATCATCGCAATAGTCCTGATTCGAGCTATCGAGATAATTCCTCCCAAGAGGCGGGCGAGTCTAGACGATTTTGTACCGTTTTGCCGACAGACGGGTTCAGCGCTGCGGCGAGTGGCGCTCGACGATGCGGCCGAAGTCGGTGCCGGCCGGGAGGGTGCCGAAGGCGTTGCCCCACTCGCCCGCGAGGCGGCTGGCGCAGAAGGCGTCGGCGACCGCCTCGTCGCCGTAGCGGACGAGCAGCGAGGCCTGTAGGGCGAGCGCCATCCGTTCGACCACGCGGCGGGCGCGCGCCTCGATCGTCTCGATGTCGCCCGGGATCTCCTCGCGCAGGGACGCCACGTAGGCGTCGAGCTGCGGTTCGGCGCCGGCGGCCTCGAGCACCTCGTCGAAGAAGGCCTCGAGCGAGGCCGGGTTCTTGACCATCGCGCGGAGGACGTCGAGGCACTGGACGTTGCCCGAGCCCTCCCAGATCGAGGCGAGCGGGCTCTCGCGGAAGAGCCGGGGCAGGCCCGACTCCTCGACGTAGCCGTTGCCGCCGAGGCACTCGAGGCACTCGACCGCGTGCCAGGGGGCGCGCTTGCAGAGCCAGAACTTCAGCACGGCGTTGGCGAGGCGGCGGAACTCGAAGGCCGCCTCGTCTCCGGCGGCCACCTCGTCGTAAGCGCGCGCCAGGCGCATCGCCGAGATCGTCGCCGCTTCGGACTCGACGCAGAGGTCGGCGAGCACGTTGCGCATCAGCGGCTGCTCGATCAGCTCGCGGCCGAAGGCCGAGCGGTGTGCGGTGTGGTGGAGGGCCTGCACGACGCCGGCGCGGTACCCGGTCGCGGCGCCGATCACGCAGTCGAGGCGGGTGTGGTTGACCATCTCGATGATCGTCGGCACGCCGCGCCCCTCCTCGCCGATCAGGCGCGCCCAGGCGCCGCGGAACTCGACCTCGCTGGAGGCGTTGGAGCGGTTGCCGAGCTTGTCCTTGAGCCGCTGGATGTGGAAGGCGTTGCGCTCCCCGTCGGGGGTCCAGCGCGGCATCAGGAAGCAGGAGACGCCGGCATCGGTCTGGGCGAGGACGAGGAAGGCGTCGCACATCGGCGCCGAGCAGAACCACTTGTGGCCGACGATCTCGTACTCGGCTCCCGGCCCGCCGCCGTTCAGCGGCGTGCCGACAGTGGTGTTGGCGCGCACGTCGGAGCCGCCCTGCTTCTCGGTCATCGCCATCCCGCAGAGGGCGCCGCTCTTGCGCTCGGCGGGGACCGCCTGCTCGTCGTAGTCGAGCGAGAGGAAGCGCGGCTCCCACTCGGCTGCCAGCTCGGGCTGCTTGCGGAGGGCCGGGATCGCCGAGTAGGTCATCGAGATCGGACAGCCGACGCCGCTCTCGGCCTGCATCAGCAGGCTGAACTTGGCCGCGCGGGCGACGTGGGCGCCGGGGCCCGGCTCGCGCCAGGGCGAGGCGTGCAGGCCGTGGCCGACGCCGATCCGCATCAGTTCGTGCCAGGAGCTGTCGAACTCGACCTCGTCGACGCGGTGGCCGTAGCGGTCGTGGGTCTTCAGCTCGGGCTTGCGCTCGTTCGCCTCGAAGCCCCAGCGGATCGTCTGATGCGAGCCGCAGATCGCGCCCAGCTCGCGCGCCTCGGCCTCGGCCCACCCGGCGCCCTCGCGGCGCAGCGCCTCGGCCAGCGGCCGGTCGGCGTCGAAGGGGTTGTAGTCCTCGAGCGGCGGCGGCTGGTTGAAGACCTCGTGGGTCTCCCGCGATGGTGGACGGCCGACGGTTGCCACCCGCCCATTCTCGCAGGAGACCGGCTGGAGGGTCAGGCCGAGGCGGCTTGCGCCTCGGGGTCGGGTCGCACGATCACCGTGTCGACGACCTCGAGCACCTCGTCGGCGGGCATCCCGACCCGCTGGGCGTGGCTGCGAACCGCCTCGTCGTCGGTCGCCTGGTAGATGCAGACGGTTCCGAGGCTGCCGCCGGGCTCGGCGATCACATAGCTGCGGATCCAGCGGATGTCGTCGGGAAAGTCGGTCTCGGCGACCTGTTTCGACCGCTCGGCGGCCTGTCCGAGCTCCTCCGGGCTCTGCCACGCCTTCTCCCTGCGGATCACGTACGTATTCATCTCGTCCTCCTCCGTAGCTGCGGGAATGACAGTCTGCCACCTCGACCGAGGAGGGCCTGGCCGGTAGCATCGCCGCCCGAATGGCGGGCAAGATCAAAGTCGCGAACCCGGTCGTCGAGCTCGACGGCGACGAGATGACGCGGATCATCTGGTCGTTCATCAAAGAGCAGCTGATCGTCCCCTACCTCGACCTCCAGCTCGACTACTTCGACCTCGGGATCGAGAGCCGCGACGCGAGCGGGGACCGGATCACGGTCGAGGCCGCGGAAGCGATAAAGCGGCACGGCGTGGGGGTGAAGTGCGCGACGATCACCCCCGACGAGGCGCGGGTGGAGGAGTTCGGCCTGAAGCAGATGTACCGCTCTCCCAACGGCACGATCCGCAACATCCTCGGCGGGGTGATCTTCCGCGAGCCGATCGTCATCGCCAACATCCCGCGCCTCGTGCCGGGCTGGACGAAGCCGATCGTGATCGGCCGCCACGCCTTCGGCGATCAGTACCGCGCGACCGACATGGTCGTTCCGGGCGAGGGGACGCTGACCCTCACCTTCACCCCCAAGGACGGCTCCGAGCCGGTCGAGCTCGACGTCTACGAGTTTCCGGGCGGCGGCGTCGCATTGGCGATGTACAACCTCGACGACTCGATCCGCGACTTCGCCCGCGCCTCGATGCGCTACGGGCTGGAGCGCGGCTACCCGGTCTACCTCTCGACCAAGAACACGATCCTGAAGCGCTACGACGGCCGCTTCAAGGACATCTTCGCCGAGGTCTACGAGGAGGAGTTCAGCGCCCCGTTCGAGGCCGCCGGGCTGACCTACGAACACCGCCTGATCGACGACATGGTCGCCGCGGCGATGAAGTGGGAGGGCGGCTACGTCTGGGCCTGCAAGAACTACGACGGCGACGTCCAGTCCGACACGGTCGCCCAGGGGTTCGGCTCGCTCGGCCTGATGACCAGCGTGCTGATGAGCCCCGACGGCAGCACGGTCGAGGCCGAGGCGGCCCACGGCACCGTCACCCGCCACTACCGCCGCCACCAGGAGGGCAAGCCGACGTCGACCAACCCGATCGCCTCGATCTTCGCCTGGACGCGCGGCCTCGCAGCCCGCGGCCGCCTCGACGGGACCCCCGATGTGTCGCGCTTCGCCACGACGCTGGAGCGGGTCTGCGTGGAGACGGTCGAAAGCGGCAAGATGACCAAAGACCTTGCGCTGCTGATCGGACCCGACCAGCCCTTCCTGACGACGCAGGAGTTCCTCGCCGCGATCGACGAGCGCCTGCGCCAGGCGATGGCCTAGGGCGGAAAGGCTACGAAACGCAAACTTTTCCGCAACAAGAAGCCGAAACTGCGGGTATTTTGGCCGGGGTTGTCCGGGTTGCCGGCTAACGTCGAACTCGTGCAGGATCAGCTCTTCAATCGGACGGATCTCGATGCCGACGGGCATCTCCAGTCTGGAGACCACGACCCCTACGACGAGGTGAAGCGTGCTGGCGCGAGACTGGCTGCCGAGTTCCAGATCGACGCCGAGCTCGCCACGGACATGGTGCTGAGCTTCGGCTCGGAGGCAGCGGCGCGCCGAGCCGTGGTCCAGCGCTTGCTGCTGGGCGAAGAGTGGTCGAAGGCCGCGTAGCGCGGTGAGCGCTCGCGGGCCCAAGCTCGCCGAGCAGGCGAAGTTGCTCGCCCAGTCATTTCGGGAGGCTGCGAATCGGCACAAGGGCGACGAGGCGAGTTTCCGTAGCGAGGCAGAGACGGCGCTTGATCGCGCCGCAGAGTCGCTGGGCGTCTCGAAGCTCGAGAAGAAGCTTGAGAAGACCTTGGTAACGGGGCGCGCCGACGCTGTCTTCAACCGCCTCGTGATCGAGTGGGAGCCCCCCGGTGCGATGTCGGCGAAGGCGCGGCATCCAGGAAACACCCACGCCGTCAAGCAGGTGCGTAGCTACGTTGACGGGATCGCTGCCGGCGAGCTGCGCGAGATCGCCCGACTCGCCGGCGTTGCCTGCGACGGCCTCTTCATCGTCTTTGCGCGCTATCGGGGCGGGCGCTGGGTTGTCGACGAGCCGACTCGAGTCAATGAGCGATCTGCGGCTCAGTTGCTGGAGGCGTTGCTGGCAGCGCGGAGTGGCCGAGCGCTGACCGCCGACAACCTCCTCTCTGATTTCGCTGGCGACGGCGCCTTGGCGCACCGGCTGACCCGTGCACTCCTGGACCAGTTGGAGGCCGAGTTGGGGCAACACCCCGAGGGTCTCCCGGCACGGCTTTTCGCCCAGTGGGAGCAGTTCTTTGCGGTGGCAACCGGAGTGACGGGTGAGGCTCGCGACCTGAATGCCAATGCTCGCAGGGCACTGGCCGAGATGCTCGATGCGAAGCCGGCCGAGATCGACCCCGCGCGTGCACTCTTCGCACTCCAGACCTACTTTGCGCTGGTCACCAAGCTGATCGCGACGCTCTCGCTGTCGCTGTTCGTCGAGGAGGCGCAATGGAGCCTGGAGGATCTTGCCGCGGGCGATGAGACTGCGCTGCTGAACGACATGGCGAGGCTGCACCGTGGTGATCCATTCCGACAGATCGGACTCTCCAACGTGATCGAGCCAGACGTTTTCGGCTGGTTCCTGGAGGGCTCTCGCGGTGCCGTCGCCGACGGGCTTCGCGAGGTGGTCGAGCGACTCAGGGTCTACGACCCGGCCACGCTGGGTGTCAGCCCAGAGGAGGCGCGCGATCTGCTCAAGGATCTGTACCAGGGCCTGCTGCCTCGCCCCGTCCGGCATGCGCTCGGCCAGTACTTCACGCCGGACTGGCTTGCCGATCAGCTCCTCACGCGCGTCGGCTATGACGGGGAGCCGGGAGAGCGGGTCTTGGATCCAGCCTGTGGCACGGGAACCTTCCTCGTGATGGCGATAGGCCGTCTCAAGGAGCGCTTGCGCGAAGACGACGTTCCCGACGAGCAGGCCCTGCGGCAGATCCTCGATGGGGTTGCCGGCCTCGACATCGACCCGCTGGCCGTGGTCGCTGCTCGGGCGAATTATGTGCTCGCCCTTGGCCCGCTCCTGGGTGCAGCGGGGTCGGCGGCCTTGGATCTGCCCGTTTACCTGGCGGACTCGATTGTCAGTCCCAGACTCAAGGAGCTTGCGGTCGGGGACCGCCTCGTGTTGGACACGGCCGCCGGTCGTTTCGAGTTGCCGCCGTGCGTTGACACCGCCGAGGAGCTCCGAGAGGTGTGCGACCTCGCGGCCAACGGGCTAGAGGCAAGCTGGGCTCGCAAGCGGTTCATGAAGGAGGCTGGCGCCGCCTGTGATGCGAATGAGGATGAGAGGGACATCCTCGGCTCCTTCTTCGATGCCTGTGAGCAGCTTCATACGGATGAGATCGATGGCATCTGGACGCGTGTTCTTAGGAACGCGTTCATGCCGGCCTTCCTCGAGCCGTTCGATCGCGTCATCGGCAATCCCCCTTGGGTCAATTGGGAGCACCTTCCGGCGAGCTATCGAGAACGGACCGATCCGTTTTGGCGGGAGGCCGGCCTCTTCGTCCACAAGGGCATGGCGGCGATGCTCGGCGCCGGGAAGAAGGACGTCTCGATGCTGATGAGCTACGTCGTCAGCGAGCGCCTGCTGAAGGCGAAGGGCACGCTGGGCTTCGTCGTTCCCGAGACGCTGTTCAAGACTGCCGGGGCGGGCCAGGGCTTTCGCCGGTTCCGCTTCGGCGACTCCGGGCCGCGATTCGGCGTCGTCGGAGTCGACGACATGGTGGACCTCAACCCCTTCACCGGCGCGGCGAATCGAACCGCGCTTCTCGTCTGGAAGCGGGATCGGCCGACCCACTATCCGGTGCGGTACACGGTTTGGCAGCGCACGGAGCGCCAGGGGATCGAGAAGCACGCTACGGCCACCGAGGTCGATTCCCAAACCCGCCGCCTGCGACTCGCGGCTACCCCGGTGCGCAGCGAGGACCCGACCTCGGCCTGGCTTACGGCGCCCGCCGATCTGGTCGATCCGCTGCGCAAGATTGCCGAGGCGGGCGAGCCGGTCTATAGGGCGCACGCCGGCGTATACGCCGGGCTGAATGGCGTCTATTGGGTTGAGGTGGACGGCACCCCTGACAAGAATGGGACGATCCCCGTCCATAACCTTCACGATGTCGGCAAGTCAGCCGTCCCGAAGGAGTACGGACGCGTCGAGGCCGAGCTCGTGCATCCACTCGTTCGAGGCGCCGATGTTCGGCGATGGGGCGCACGGTCCTCCGCCCACATCCTGTTCTTGCAGGATCCCGCCAGGAAGCGAGGGATTTCCGGGCCCGAAATGAAGGCGCGCTTCCCCTCTGCCCTCGAGTTCGTCAGCCGATTTGAGACGCAGCTCCGCGCTCGACGCGGCCTTCGCTCGTTGCTTGCCGATGGATCTTCGGCGCCTTTCTGGTCGATGTTCGGTGTCGGCGACTACACCCTCTCGAAGCACAAGGTGGTCTGGAAGGATCAGGCTGCCGACTTCGCCGCAGCCGTGCTTTCGGGAGGCAGGCCGATTCCGCTTCCTAATCACAAGGTGATGCTCGTCGCGACGCAAAACGAAGCCGAGGCGCACTACATCTGCGCAGCGCTCAACTCGACCCCCGCCCGCGCGTTTGTAGCCGCCTACACGGTTGAGACCGCGATCTCCACGCACGTGCTCTCGAATATCCATGTGCCGCGGTTCGATCCGGATCGCCCCAAGCACGCAGCATTGGAAGCCGCCTCCCGCGCTGCGCACACCGCGGTCGCAGCCGGCGAAGAGCCGGATCAAGCCGCCGTCGATATCGCCGCCGGCAGGCTATGGGGCTTGACCAAGAAGGAGGTTGCCTCGACGCGCGAGTTCCTCGATCGGTTGCTCAAGAGAGACATCCGATCTGCCTGAGGCACCGCGGGGCCAATTCAGCGCTTTCCTGATTAGGATGCGCCACCGATGAGCGGGTCCCCCGTCAAAGTCACCGTCACCGGCGCCGCCGGGCAGATCGGCTACGCGCTGCTGTTCCGGATTGCCAGCGGCCAGATGCTGGGCCCCGACACGCCGGTGGAGCTGAGCCTGCTGGAGATCCCCGATGCGGTCAAGGCCGCCGAGGGCACGGCGATGGAGCTGGACGACTGCGCCTTCCCGCTGCTGCGCAAGATCGACATCTTCGACGACGCCAAGCCCGCCTTCGCCGGCTGCAACGTCGGCCTCCTGGTCGGCGCCCGGCCGCGCGGCCCCGGCATGGAGCGCGCCGATCTGCTCGAGGCCAACGGCGGCATCTTCAAGCCCCAGGGTGAGGCGATCGCCGCCGGTGCCGCCGGCGACGTCCGCATCCTCGTCGTCGGCAACCCCGCCAACACCAACTGCCTGATCGCGATGTCCAACGCCGACGGGGTGCCGCGCGAGCGCTTCACCGCGATGATGCGGCTCGACCACAACCGGGCGATCGCCCAGCTCGCCAACAAGCTCGGCAAGCCGGTCTCCGCCGTCACCAACATGACGGTGTGGGGCAACCACTCGACCACGCAGTACCCCGACCTGGTCAACGCCAAGGTGGACGAGGGCAGCGCTTGGGACGCGGTCGACGACGAGGCCTGGATCGGCGAGGAGTTCATCCCCCGCGTCGCCAAGCGCGGCGCCGAGGTGATCGACGCCCGCGGCGCCTCCAGCGCCGCCTCGGCCGCCAACGCCGCGATCGACCACGTCCGCGACTGGGTGCTCGGCACCCCGGAGGGCGACTGGGTCTCGATGGGCGTCCCCTCGAACGGCTCCTACGAAATCGAGGAGGGCGTAGTAGCCGGCCACCCCTGCGTCTGCACGGGCGGCGAGTGGAAAGTAGCCGAGGGCCTCGAGGTCCCCGACTTCTCGCGCCCCCGCATCGAAGCTTCCATCTCAGAGCTCCGCTCCGAGCGCGACGCGGTCTCCCAGCTCGGCCTCGTCTAGGAGCCGGCTTCGTTAAAGGCCGGTCCCGGGAGGGGTGGAGCGTCTTGTACTTTTTCTGAAGTTCCGTCCTCGGATGGCGAGAAACGGCCTTCAGAAAAAGTTAAGCGGAACCCCTCCCGGGACCGGCCTTTAGGACAAACCTATTTGCCCGGGAAGTACTGGCGCCCTTTCTTAGAGACCCGCCCCTCTTTCTCGAGGTCCCCAAGCACCCTGTAGAGGTAGTTCGGCTTGATCTTCATCGATTTGGCGATCTCGGAGGCCGAGATGCCCGGGCTGCCCTGGACGAGCTTCACCGCCTGGTCGGCGCGGGTGCCGCCTTTGCGCCGGCCGCGGCGGCGGGGGGCGCCGGCTGCGGCTTTTTTGCCGGACCCTTTGGGACGGCCGGGACGGCGGCCGGTTCGGCGGGTCACCTGGCCGGTTACGCGGCCGCCCAGCTCGGCGAGCGCGCGCTCGAGGCGCTTGCGCTCGTCGTCCAGCTCGGCGAGGCGCTTCATGACCAGCTCGCGGGCCTCGTCGAGTACGTGAGTCGTGCTTGGCATGTTCTTCCTTTCGACCGGGCGCTCCATCGGCACCGGATACTGGTATCAAGTTGTTTACGAACCGCAGTGTCTCACGGTTCAACGGCAGTGTTGCACAGGTAATGTGACTGTGAAGTACCCAGGTGGCCGAATAGGCATACCCACACTGGCTTAAATAAAACTGGACCTCTACTGACCAATCACCCTTTTGGGCGACACGCTTAGCTATTACTCAGAGCGTTGACGCTGGCGAGGCAGGGTGCGAAAGACGACGTCCCAGAGCGGCGAGGAGACGCCGTAGCCGAAGCGGTGGTCCTGGAAGTGATGGCGCATGTGCTGCTCGCGCAGCCGTTTGCCGAGCTTCGAGCGGGGAACGAAGTGGTGCACGTAGTAGTGCGTGTAGTCGTAGAAGAGGTAGCCGGCGAGGAAGCCGCCGAACAGCGGATAGGCGGCCGGCACGCCGAACAGCAGCGTGAAGCCGAAGAGGAAGAGCGCAGCCAGCGGGATCGAGACGGCGGGGGGCATCACCAGCCGCATGCGGTCGTTGGGATGGTCGTGGTGGATGCCGTGGATGATGAAGTGCATCCGCCGGCCGAAGGCATTGTCCGGCTCCCAGTGGAAGAACAGGCGGTGCAGCCAGTACTCGGTCAGCGTCCAGATGCCGACGCCGCCGAGGCCCAGCAGCGCGATCTGCCACGCGTCCTGTCCCCTGCTTGCCCCCAGCCAGACCATCGCCACGATCACCGGCACGAATACCACGGCCGGGATCGCCGGGTGGACCCGGGAGAAGAAGTTGAGGAAGTCGCTCTCGAACAGCTGGGGCGAGGCCGCCAGCTTGTCGGTGCGGTTGTGAGCCTCCATTCGGCCCCAATGGTAGCGGTGGCGGCCCGGGTCGGCGAGCGTCGCCTGCCGCGGTTCGCGCCCGCAAGACGCGGGGAAGTTGTGAATGACCTGTGACGAGATCGGTGCGCTTTGCGGACTCAATCGTCACGAAAGTGCAACGAGAGTGCCAAGATCGTCGCCGATGCCGCGCAAGCCCAAGCCGCCGACCTGCGAGGACTGCTACTTCCGCAGGAACCTCCTCTGCGCCTTGGAGCTCGAGGAGCCCTGTACCACCTTCCGCCCCAACCGCCCCGAGGGGCTAGTGCCCCCGCGGCAGCCGGTTCTGCTCATGCGCCCACCGCGCTGGGCGACCCAATCCAGCGCTGCGTAGCTACTGGCTGAGTGCCGGGCTGGCTATGTTTTGGCCCTATGCCCGAACGTGATGTCTTTGCGAACTTCGCGCGGATGCGCAGGGAGATGGATCAGATGATGGGTGGGGCCTGGGGTCGCACCACGTATGTGAGCAGGCGTAGCACGGGGTTTTCGCCGAATGTCGACGTCTACTACTGCGGCGAACCGCAGCGAGCCGTGGTCAAGGTCGACCTGTCAGGGGTCGACCTCGGGCAGGTCGGGATCGAGGTCAGCGGGCGTCAGCTGGCGATCGTCGGCGAACGGCCGGTGCAGGAGACCGAGGGCCGGGTCTACCAACAGGTCGAGATCCCGTCCGGGCCGTTCAGGCGGGTCGTCGAGCTGCAGGTCGACGTCGACGCCGATCGGGCGAAGGCCACCTACGACGACGGGGTGCTGCGGATCGAGCTGCCGCTGCGCGACCCCGCCTCCTCGACCCGCCGCGTGCCGATCGGACGGGAGTGACGATGGAGGGCTCGCCGGCGCTCGAAGTGGTCGAGGCGCCACTCGACGCCGAGGACGCGATCCGCGCCAGCCAGCCGCTGCCGGACGCGCTGCCGGTGTTGCCGCTGCGCGAGACCGTCACCTTTCCCGAGACGCTGACCCCGCTCGCCGTCGGCCAGGAGCGCTCGATCAAGCTGGTCGACGACGTCCTCGGCGCCAACCGGATGCTGGCGATGGTCGCCGCCCGCGACCCCGAGGACGACGAGCCCAAGCCCGACGGCCTCTACGAGGTCGGCGTGGTCGGCTTCGTCTCCCGCATGCTGAAAGTCCCCGACGGCACCCTGCGCATCCTCGTCCAGGGGACCCAGCGGGTGCGGCTCGGCCCCTACGTCGCCGAGGAGCCCTACCTGGTGGCGCGGATCGCCGAGATGCCCGACGTGGTCGAGGAGGGGCCGGAGCTGGAGGCGCTGACCCGTAACGTCCAGCGCACCTTCTCGGAGATCGTCGAGCACATCCCCTATCTGCCCGAAGAGCTGCAGATGGCGGTTGCCAACATCGAGGACCCCGCCGCGCTCGGCCACCTGATCGCCGGCGCGCTGCGGATCTCGACCGAGGAAAAGCAGGAGCTGCTCGAGGAGGTCAACGTCGCCGCGCGGCTGCGGCGCCTCTCGCAGATCCTCGCCCGCGAGCTCGAGGTCGTCCAGCTCGGCAGCCAGATCCAGTCGCAGGTCCAGTCCGAAGTCGACAAGGGCCAGCGCGAGTTCTTCCTCCGCCAGCAGTTGAAAGCGATCCAGGACGAGCTGGGGGAGAGCGACGAGCAGCAGGCCGAAGTCAACGAACTACGCGAGCGGATCGAGGCGGCCGAGCTGCCCGAGCACGCCCGCAAGGCGGCCGACCGCGAGCTCTCGCGGCTGGAGAAACTGCCTCCGGCGGCGGCCGAGCACGGCGTCATCCGCACCTACCTCGAGTGGTTGGTCGAGCTGCCCTGGTCCAAGGTGACCGAGGACGACCTCGACATCGCCCACGCCCGCGAGGTGCTGGACGCCGACCACTACGACCTGGAGAAGGTCAAGGACCGCATCCTCGAGTACCTCGCGGTGCGCAAGCTCAACCCCGACTCGCCCGGGCCGATCCTCTGCTTCGTCGGCCCGCCGGGCGTCGGCAAGACCAGCCTCGGCCGCTCGATCGCCAAGGCCCTGGGCCGCGAGTTCGAGCGGATCTCGGTCGGCGGCGTCCGCGACGAGGCCGAGATCCGCGGCCACCGCCGCACCTACATCGGCGCCCTTCCGGGGACGATCATCCGCGCCCTGCGCGACGCCGGCTCGCGCAACCCCGTCTTCATGATCGACGAGATCGACAAGATGGGCGCCGACTTCCGCGGCGATCCCTCCTCGGCGATGCTCGAGGTGCTCGACCCGGCCCAGAACGACAGCTTCCGCGACCACTACCTCGACCTCGAGTTCGACCTCTCGGATGTGATGTTCATCGCCACCGCGAACATCCTCGACACGGTCCCCGGCCCCTTGCAGGACCGGATGGAGACGATCGAGCTGGCCGGCTACACGCTGGAGGAGAAGAAGCACATCGCCCGCCGCTACCTGGTGCCGCGCCAGATCGAGGCCAACGGGCTGAAGCCCTCGCAGATCGAGTTCGCCGACCCGGCGCTGGGCGCGATCGTCGAGGAGTACACGCGCGAGGCGGGGGTGCGCAACCTCGAGCGCCAGATCGGGACGATCTGCCGCAAGGTGGCGCGCGAAGTCGCCGAGGGCAAGGCGGCCAACGGCAAGGCGAAGATCTCGGCCAAGCGGGCCCGCGAGCTGCTCGGCCGTCGCCGCTTCTTCGCCGAGCAGCGGCGCCGCACCAAGGTGGCGGGCGTCTCGACCGGCCTCGCCTGGACGCCCACCGGCGGCGACGTGCTCTTCATCGAGGCGACGGCGATGCCCGGCTCCGGCAAGCTGACGATCACCGGCCAGCTCGGCGACGTGATGAAGGAGTCGGCCCAGGCGGCGCTCTCCTACGTGCGCGGCCACCTGCGCGAGCTGGCCCCCGAGCTCGGCGAGGACTGGTTCGCCGAGCACGACATCCACATCCACGTCCCCGCCGGCGCCGTGCCCAAGGACGGTCCCTCGGCCGGCGTGGCGATGACCGTCGCGCTCGCCTCGCTGATCTCCGGCCGGCCGGTTCGCAACGATGTCGCGATGACCGGCGAGGTGACCCTGACCGGCCAGGTGCTGCCGATCGGCGGCCTCAAGGAGAAGTCGCTCGCCGCGCAGCGGGCGGGGATCAAGCGCGTGCTGGTGCCGGAGCGCAACGAGGGCGACGTCGCCGAGATCCCCGAGCACGAGCGCAGCGAGCTCGAGTTCGTCTACGTCGACGAGGTCTCCAAGGCGATCGACGCGGCGCTCGCGTAGGCATGGAGGCGGCCGAAGCCCTCGGCAGGGGCAGCCTCTCGACCTACCTCGAAGCGATCCGCGAGGGCGTCCGGGCGCGCTCGCGCGCCTTCTGGATCGTCGCCGGGCTGACCGCCCTCGGCGCCGCGCTTCGCTTCGCCACGCTCGGCGTCCAGTCCTACCATCACGACGAGATAGTCACCGCCAGCCGGGTGCTGCGCGACGGCTTCGGCCACGCGATGAACGCGGTCTCCTTCAGCGAGTCGGCGCCGCCGCTCTACTACGCCCTCGCCTGGGTCTGGACGCAGTTCACCGGGACCGGCGAGTTCGGCCTGCGCTCGCTCTCCGCCGTGGCGGGTGTCGCCACCATCCCGGTCGCCTACCTGCTGGGCGTCGAGCTGCGCGGCCGCCGCGCCGGGCTCGCCGCGGCGGCGCTGGTCGCCGTCAACCCGATGCTGCTCTGGTACTCGCAGGAGGCGCGCGACTACGCCCTGCTCTCCTTCTTCACCGCCCTCGCCGCCCTCTACTTCGTCCGCGCGCTGGAGCACGGCCGGCGACGCGACGCGACAGGCTGGGGGATCGCCTCCGCGCTTGCGCTCGCGACCCACTACTTCGCCGTCTTCCCGATCGCCCTCGAGGCGCTCTGGCTGCTGCGCCGGCGTGGCCGGGCCGCGGTCGCGGGCCTCTGCGTCGTCGTCGCGACGGGCCTGGCGCTGGCGCCGCTGGCGCTCCACCAGATGTCGCTCGGGCACGCCGAGTGGATCGGCGAACGCAGTCTTGGCCACCGCCTCTGGGAGGCCGGCGTCACCTTCGCCGTCGGCGAGACCGGCGACGTCATCGCCCGCCCCGAGAGCGTGCTGCCGGCGGTCGTGCCGCTGGCGGCGATGGTCGCCGCGCTCGCGCTGCTCGCCCTCCGCGGCGAGCGCGACGAGCGCCGCGCCGCCGGGCGGATGCTCGCGATCGGCGCCGTCACGGTCGCCGCGCCGGTGGCCCTGGCCCTGCTCGCCGCCAGCAAGGACTACGTCCTGGCGCGCAACCTGCTGCCGGCATTGGTGCCGCTGCTGGCGGCGGTGGCCGTCGGCCTCACACTGCGCCGGGCGCGCCGCGCCGGCTTCGCCATCGCCACGGTGCTGGTCGCCTACTCGCTCGGCTTCTCGATCCTGGCAAGCGCCTCGCCGTCGCTGCAGCGCCCCGACTGGGACGCGGTCGCGGGGAAGCTGGGCGAGCCGATTGGCGCCGCGGGCGATCGTCACCTGGAAGCTCGGCGCCGCCTCGCTGCGCTACTACCTCTCGACCGGCTCCTTCCAGGCCCAGCCCTCAGATGGCTTCTCCTGGTACGTGCACGAGCTCGACTTCGTCTCCGACGGGCCGGCGCCGCCGGTGTCGCCGCACCTGCTCGGGCCGGGCTTTCGCCAGGTCGGCTACGAAGACGCGGGCCGGCTCTGGATCAGGCGCTACGCGCTCCCAGCCGGCGACCTGGCCCGCCTGCGCCTGGGCGACGTGCGCGAAGCCGATCTCGGCTTCCGCTCCAACGGGGTGCTCCTCGACGGGATCGGGCCGGGCTGAGCCGGGAATCTCGGAGGGAGTTATCCTGACCGTCCCCCGGAGAGTCCAGCGAGGAGATGGCATGAGCAAGACCAAGACGAACCAGGCCGCGGACATCTATTCCAGCGCCCGAGAGAACCCCTACGTGCAGCGGCTGATCGAGGACGAAGAACTGCGCGACAGCCTGCGCAATGCCTTTGAAGCCGCCCGCGGCGCCTACTCCCGCGCGACCGGCAACGGCAAGGGGACGGTCAAGGCCGTGACCGGCGACAAGAAGGTGCAGAAGGACCTGCGCTCCGCGGCGGAAAGCCTGCGCGAAGCGTCCGAGCAGCTGCGCGCGCCGCGCAAGCGCAAGAAGAGCCGCCTCGGCCGCCTCATCCTCTTCGGCATGGTCGGTGCGGTGGTCGCGCTGATCCTCAGCGAGGACGCGCGCAAGACCGTGCTCGACGCCCTCTTCGGCGCCGAGGAGGAGTTCGAGTACACCAGCACCACGAGTATCAACGGCAGCTGAGCCGGACGGGCCGCCCGGCTCGCGCCGTAGACTGAACAGATGGAGGCGGCGACCAAAGAGCGCGAGCTGAGCGGCGAAAAGGCCCAGCGCATCGTCAACGCGATGCGCGACAGCGTCGCCAAGCGGGGCGCCGCCGGCTCGACCTTCGAGCACGTCGCCCGCGAGGCCGGCGTCAGCCGCGGCCTCCTCCACTACTACTTCGGGACGAAGGAGCGGCTGCTGGTCGAGGTCGTCCGCCGCGACGCCGAGATCCGCGTCGCCCGCCTCGACGAGCCGCTCGCCAAGGCCGAGACCGTCGACGACGTGATCGACGTCCTCGTCGCCAGCCTCACCGACCTGATCGAGAACGAACCCGCCTTCTTCCTCCTGCTCTACGAGCTGTTCAGCGCCGGCCGGCGCAACCCCGAGATCCGCCACGAGGTCGGCCAGCTCTTCGACCGCACCCGCTCCCACGTCGCCGAGGTGCTCGAGGCGAAGGAGCGCGAGGGCGTGCTCAGCCTGCGCTACGACGCCGAGGCGATCGTCGCCTACCTCTTCGCCGTGGGCGACGGCTTCGCCCTGCAGGCGCTCTCCGATCCGGATCGCGACGTCAGCGCGGCGCTTGCCGCCGGCGCCGCCGCGGCGCGCTACCTGCTGGGCTCCGAGTGACCGGACTCACAGACGCGTAGGCGTTCGCTGCGAGAGGCTGGCTGACCAGCCAATGCGAGAGCCGATGACGAGACTTGCCGGGTTCCTGGGGCGCAGGCGCCGCTGGGTGCTGGCCGGCTGGGTCGTCGTCCTGGCGCTCGCCCTGCCGCTCGCCTCGCGCCAGACCGAACACCTGACCGGCGGCGGGTTCGACGTGCCGGGGAGTCAGTCGATGGCGGTCAGCGACGCGGTCGAAAAGGACTTCGGTGGCGAGGCGAACGGCATCGCCGTTCTGCTGCAAGCCGATAGGAGCGCAGGCCCGACGGCTGCCGGAGCGGCCGTCGGGCGGGTGCGCCGCGCCGTCGCCGGAGTCGATGAAGTGACCCTGCCGCCGGCCGTGGCGCGCCGCGCCGAGCTGGCCCTGCGGCACACCGGCACGGCGATGCTGCCGCTGCGCAGCGACCTGCCCTCCGACAAGCTGATCGACCCCGCGGCGACCCTGCGCGACGAACTCGACCCCGGCACGACGCGGGGCGGGGTGACCACCTACCTCGCCGGCCAGCCGACGATCTGGGCCGGGATGCAGGAACTCTCCAAGGAAGACCTGGCCAAGGCCGAGGCGGGCGGCTTCCCGATCGTCGCCCTGATCCTGCTCGTCGTCTTCGGCTCGCTCGCCGCCGCGGCGCTGCCGTTGACGCTCGGCTTCGTCAGCGTGATCGTCACCGGCGCCCTGATCTACTTCATCTCGCTGCAGATGGAGACCTCGGTCTTCGTCACCAACATGGCCTCGATGATCGGGATCGGGGTTGCGATCGACTACTCGCTCTTCATCCTCGCCCGCTACCGCGAGGAGCGGGCGGCGGGGCGCGGCCCCGACGAGGCCCGCGCCGAGGCGCTCTCGACCTCCGGCCTGGCGGTCAGCTTCTCCGGCCTGGCGGTGATCGTCTCGCTCGCCGGCCTCTGGATGGTCGACAACCAGGCGCTGCGCTCGATGGCGCTCGGCGCGATGACCGTCGTCGCCGTCTCGATCGTCGCCGCGACCACGTTGCTGCCGGCGCTGATCGCGATGCTGGGCGACCGCGTCCTGCCGGGTGGAGTCGTGGCGACGGTTCTCTCCTTCCTCAAGCGCCGGGTCTTCCGCCGGCCCGAGCGCGCCCGCCGAGGGCCGCGTCGCCTTTTGGGAGCGCTGGACGGCGAACGTGATGGCCAGGCCCTGGGTCGCCGTGATCGGCGTGTCAGCTCGGTCCTGCTCTTCCTCGCGATCCCGCTGCTCTCGATCGAGACGGGCACCCAGGCGCTGACCCAGTTCCCCAAGGGGAGCGACGTGCGGGTCGGCAACGAGCTCGCCTCCAAGCAGCTCGGCGGCGGGACCGACCCGGTCCAGATCGTCGCCGGCTTCGACTCGGCCGGCGCCGCCGGTGCGCACCGTGCGGCCGTCGCCGGGTTCGTCCGCCGGGTCGGCGCGACGCCCGGCGTCAGCTCGGTCGCGCCGCCGACCTTCTCCGGCGCCGACGTGCTGGTGCAGGCGACGCCGCGCGCCGGCAGCGAGTCCGACGCCGCGATGGCGCTGGTCGAACGCCTGCGCGTGCTGGCGCCGACGACGCAGCTCGGCCGGGTGGCCACGGTCGAACGTCGGCGGGGAGACCGCGCGCAGCCACGACGTGCGGGCGCTGATCAGCGGCTCGATGTGGAAGATCGTCCTCTTCGTCCTCGCCCTCAGCTTCCTCGTCCTGATGGTGATGCTGCGCTCGCTGCTGCTGCCGCTGAAGGCGGTGTTGATGAACCTGCTCTCGATCGGCGCCGCCTTCGGCATCCTCGTCGCCGTCTTCCAGTGGGGCTGGTTCGACAGCCTGCTCGGGTTCGAAAGCCAGGGCGCGCTCGACACGATCAACGTGCCGCTGATCTTCGCCATCGTCTTCGGCCTCTCGATGGACTACGAGGTCTTCCTCATGTCGCGCATCCGCGAGCGCTACATGCGCCACGGCGACAACGAGCGCGCCGTCGCCGAAGGCCTGGCGACGAGCGCCCGGACGATCTCCTCGGCGGCGCTGATCATGACCTGCGTCTTCGGCGTCTTCGTCCTCACCGGCGTGCCCTCGATCAAGGAGCTGGGCCTCGGCTGCGGCGGTGGCGATCGCGCTCGACGCGACCCTGGTGCGGCTGATCCTCGTGCCGGCCGCGATGAAGCTGCTCGGCGAGTGGAACTGGTGGATGCCGTCCTGGCTCGACCGCGTCCTGCCCGACTTCTCCTTCGAGCGCGGCAGCGCGGAGCCCGAGCCCGAGCTCGGCTGACTAATCTCTCCGCCATGAGCGACGATGTCGCCTTCGCGGGGGCGGCCAGGCAGGCTGAGATGGTGCGGGCGGGGGAGGTCTCGCCGAGCGAGCTGGTGCGCCTGTGTCTCGAGCGGATCGAGCGGCTCGACCCGCAGCTGAACTCGTTCCGGGTCGTGCTCGCCGAGCGGGCGCTGCTCGAGGCCGAGCAGGCCGAGGCGCGGCTGAAGGCCGGCGAGGAGCGGCCGCTGCTCGGCGTGCCGATCGCGCTCAAGGACGAAGTCGACCTGGCGGGGGAGCAGACGACCCGCGGCACCGACGCATTCCCCGATCCCGCCGCGGCCGACTCGGAGATGGTCCGCCGAGTGCGCGAGGCGGGCGCGATCGTCGTCGGCAAGACGCTCCTGCCGGAGCTGGCGATCTGCGGCTTCACCGAGTCGGCCACCTGGGGTGTCACCCGCAACCCGTGGAACCCGCAGCGCACCCCGGGCGGCTCCAGCGGCGGCAGCGCCGCCGCGGTGGCGGCCGGCCTCGTCCCGATCGCCTCGGCCTCCGACGGCGCCGGCTCGATCCGCATACCCGCGGCGAGCTGCGGCATCTTCGGGCTCAAACCGCAGCGCGGCCGGATCTCGCTCGAGCCGCGCCTCGAGCACTGGAACGGGCTGTCGGCCAACGGCTGCGTCAGCCGCACGGTGCTCGACACGGCGCTCTGGCTCGACGTCGCCAGCGGCGGCTCGCCGGAGCCGGGCGCGCCGCCGCCGCCCGAGCGCCCCTTCGTCGAAGCCGCGCGGACTCCACCCGGCAAGCTGCGGATCGCCCACTCGACCTGCGCGCCGCGGGCGCTGGCGCCGCCGACGGTTTCCGAGGAGGCCAAGCGTGCTGTCGCCGACACGGCGGAGCTGCTGCGCTCGCTCGGCCACGAGGCGACGCCACGCGATCCCGAGTGGGGCGGGATCGGCGATCATCAGGTCCCGCGCTACCTACGCGGGATCGCCGAAGACGTCGATGGGGTGCCGCTGCCGGAGCGGCTCGAACGCCGGACCCGGGCGATGGCCCGCCTCGGCCGGCTGATCCCCGCCGGCCTCTTCGAGAGCGCCCGTCGGGCCGAGCTGGCCGACGCGGCTCGCGTCAACGCGATCTTCGAGGAGTTCGACCTGCTGATGACGCCGGTGATGGGCGGCACGGCGCTGCCGGTCCGTCGCTGGGAGGGCCGCGGAGCGCTCTGGACGCTGTTCGGGATGAGCCGCTTCTACCCCTACTGCATCCCCTGGAACCACCTCGGCAACCCGGCGATGTCGGTGCCCGCCGGCCTCTCGGCCGAGGCCATGCCGCTGGCCGTCCAGTTCATCGCCCCGGCCGGCCAGGAGGCGAGGCTGCTCTCGCTGGCGGCCCAGCTCGAGGTCGAGCGCCCCTGGGCGGACCGCCGCCCCCCGATCAGCTAGGGAACACCTGGCGCAGCCGGGCGATCTCGCGCAGCTTGCCGCGCGGGCGAAGGCGGCGTTGGAGCATCATCTGCAACGGCTTCGCCTCCGGTTTGCTCATCGAGATGAAGTCCGCCCAGCTCGCCTCGATGGTCACGGTCGGGTTGGGGGCCTCGCCCGGCTCGGCCCTGGTCGAGCCGTTGTCGAGGACCAGGTGCCAGGGGTCGGCGTCGCTGAAGCGGTACTGGTAGACGAGCGCGGAGCCGTTCGCCGCCGCCGGGTCGGCGGCCCGCTTGACGATGTCGAAGTAGAGGCGCTGGGTCTCCGGCGAGGCGTCGGGCGCGGGCCCGTCGGGCGGGCCGAGCACGCCCGCTTCCATCAGCTTCACCTGACGCTCGGCGACCTGCTCGGCCGAGGCCTCGGGGTCGAACGGGAAGACGCCGGGCGGCATCTCCTCGGTCGGGTAGCCGATCGTGCGCCAGCGCTGGCGGATCAGTTTGAGGCCGAAGGCGAAGATGTCCTCGAGGCTGAAGCCATAGCACTCGGTGTAGGAGCGGTCCATGTTCGGCGGGTAGAAGACGGCCGGGCCGTAGGGGAGGGTTTCGCGCAGCAGCTCGACAACCGCCGCTTTGCACTCCGCCGAGGCCGGGTGATCGTCGGCCAGCAGCTCGGAGAGCACCTTGACGCCGAAGCCGATGTGGCGCTGCTCGTCGCGTGAGACGTTCGCCATCCCGGCGCTGAAGCCGGGCATCGAGTCCTCGGAGGCGAAGAAGTCCTCGATGAAGTGCTGGCCGGGCTGGGCGAGGGAGCCCTCGACGATCAGGTGGTAGAGGGTGATCGCCTGCGCATACTTCGGCAGCGAGCGGTCCTTGCGCAGTTCCTCGGCCATCCGGTCGAGCCGGTCGAAGATCCCGCGGTAGCCCCAGTTGAGCTGCGGCATCGTCGAGGAGAGCGTCTGCTCGATCGTCTCGCCGCCGACCCCGATCACCTCCTTGAAGAAGCGGTGGAAGAAGATCGAGTGGCGGACCTCGTCGACCTGCTGGGTGGCGAGGAAGTAGGACTGCTCCTCGGTCGGGGCGGCGGTGACGTAGGGGGCGAGCGTGTCGGCCACCCGGTCCTCGCCGTAGTAGAACATCGAGTAGATCCACATCGCCGAGCGCCGCTGGATCTCGCTCAGCGCCTCCCAGCCGGCGCGGTCCCCGGAGAAGTCGAGGTCATACGCGCTCCAGTTGCCCTGCTCCCAGCGCTTGTAGAGGTCCTCGTAGGTGACGTTGTCCATCAGGCTCTGCGACGCGACGCTCATGGCTTCTCCTTGGGAATCGGGCTCCGGAGCTCCCGGCTGGGGATGCGGCGAGGGAGGTTACCAGCGAGACTGGCCAGCTGGCCAGTCTCAGTCGAGCGCGCCCGCGGGGGTCTCGATCTCGCGCTTGAGGATCTTGCCGGTTGGGCCCTTGGGCAGCTCGTCGAGGAACCAGACGACCCGCGGGTACTTGTAGGCGGCGATCCGCTCCTTGACGTAGGCGCTGACCTCCTCGGCGCTCAGCTCCTCGCCCTCGTGGAGGACGACCGCGGCGCCGATCTCCTCGCCCCACTCGTCGTGGGGGACGCCGACGACCGCCGCTTCGCGGATCTTCGGGTGCTCGTAGAGCACCTCCTCGACCTCGCGCGGGTAGACGTTGTAGCCGCCGCGGATGATCAGGTCCTTCTTGCGGTCGACGATGTAGAAGTAGCCGTCCTCGTCGACGCGGGCCATGTCGCCGCTGTGGAACCAGCCGCCGCGCATCGCCTCGGCGGTCGCGTCGGGCCGCTGCCAGTAGCCCTTCATGATGTTGTGGCCGCGGATCACGATCTCGCCGACCTCGCCCTGCGGCGACCTCCTGGTCGTTCTCGTCGACGACCTTCATCTCGACTCCCTCGATCGGGGTGCCGATCGAGCCCGCCTTGCGCTCGCGGTCGGGGTGGTTGGAGCAGGCGACCGGCGAGGTCTCCGAGAGGCCGTAGCCCTCCATCACCTTGGCGCCGAAGGCCTCTTCGAAGCCGCGCAGGACCTCGACCGGCATCGAGGCCCCGCCGGTGATGCAGATCCGCAGCGCCGAGGTGTCGTAGCCCTCGCGCCCGGGGTGGTGGAGCAGGGCGCCGTACATCGTCGGCACGCCGTAGAAGTGGGTGACGCCGTCGCGCTGCATCGTCGCCAGCGCCTCGCCGGGGTCGAATTTCGGCACCAGGGTGAGGCAGGCGCCGACCCGCAGCGAGGCGTTCATCGCCACGGTCTGGCCGAAGGAGTGGAAGAGCGGGAGGGCGCCGAGGACGACGTCGCCCGCCTGCGATCTCACACGTCGTGCGCGACGAGACCTCGGCGTTGCGGGCGAGGTTGGCGTGGGTCAGCTCGGCGCCCTTCGGCTTGCCGGTCGTGCCCGAGGTGTAGAGGATCACCGCGGTGTCCTCCTCGGCCGTCTCTGCCACCTCCGTCGCCGGCTCGCGCTCCGCCAGGAGCGCTGCGAAGTCGGCGGGCTCGACCTCGACCAGGTCGGCGCCGGCCTCGGCGGCGCCCGCTCTCGCCTCCTCGGCGAAGCCGTGCCAGGCGAGCAGCAGCTTCGCCCCCGAGTCCCCAGATAGAAGGCGATCTCGCGCCGCTTCAGCAGCACGTTCATCGGCACGACGATCGCGCCCGTCCTCAGCACGCCGTAGTAGGCGACCGGGAATTCGGGCACGTTGGGGAGCATCACCCCGACCCGGTCGCCCCGCCCGACACCCTTCTCGGCGAGCAGCGCCGCGAGCCGGGCGCTGCGCTCGTCGAGCTCGGCGTAGCTCAGCTCGACCTCGCCCAGCCGGATCGCTGGCGCCTCCGGCGCGCGCTCGGCGCTGGCGATCGGCAGGCGAGGCGAGGTTGAGCGCGCACGTCCCCGGGCTACGGCTTGACGAACTTGTGGACCGGGAATTCCTTGATGTCCGGCGGACCTTGTGGCGCCTTGTCGCCAACGCTCGCGATCGCCGGGCCGAGGCGACTCTCAGAGAAGCGGTCGAAGTGCCCGCGGGACTCCCAGAAGTCGATGACCCCCCAGCCGCCCTCGATCGGGCCGGCCGAGTGGAAGATCAGCCCCTCGGGCGGATTCCCGTCGACATCCAGCGCTGCGTCCACCGCGTCGTACATCTCCTGGCTCCCGCCCTCGAACTTCAAGCGCAAACCGATTGCCATCGTGTTCTCCCTTCTCCGTTGACCAAGCCGGGCGAGCATAGCCCTCTGCCAGCCGGGCGGGCAAGTGCTGCCGCGCCGGTATGCTCGAGCCGATGGCGGACCTGGGCCAGCCGAGTTCCTACCTCGTGCTCGAGAAGGGCACGCGCGTGTACTCGAGCGACGAGCGCGACCTCGGCGAGGTCCAGCACGTGCTCGGCGATCCCGGACTCGACCTCTTCGACGGCTTCGTCCTCGACACCACGGCCCTGCCCGGCGGGCATCGCTTCGTCGACGCCTCGCAGGTGGAGGAGATCTTCGAGCGGGGAGTCGTGCTCAATCTCGACGCTGCTGCCGCCGAGCGCCTGCCGAAGCCGACCGCCAACCCAGCGGACGTCGAGGTCGGACCGGACGATCTGGTCGCGCCCGGCGGCCACGACAAGCTGCGCCGCGCCTGGGACCTGATCTCGGGCAAGGGCTGAGCCGGGCGTTTCGCTTAAGATGCCGCCTCGATGAGGATGGGGATCGCTTCCACTTCGCTCTGCGTCGTCCTGGCAGTCGCCGGCTGCGGCGGCGGCTCGTCGAGCAGCTCGAGCGAATCGACGGCCACGGCGGCAAAGACCAAGCCGACGGTGACCGTGCCCAAAGGCGCGCCGCCGAGGAAGCTGACCGTCAAGGAAATCGAGAAGGGCAGCGGCGAAGAAGCCAAGTCGGGCGACGAAGTCACCGTCCAGTACGTCGGCGTCGACTACAAGAGCGGCAAGGAATTCGATTCCTCGTGGAGCCGCAGCGAACCGTTCACCTTCACCCTCGGCGCCGGCCAGGTGATCCCCGGCTGGGAAAAGGGCGTCGAAGGGATGAAGGTCGGCGGTCGCCGCGAGCTGATCGTCCCGCCCGGCATGGCCTACGGCAAGGCCGGCTCGCCGCCGGCCATCGGCCCGAACGAAACCCTCGTCTTCGTCATCGACCTGCTCGAAATCGGCTAGCCGAAGACGTCGGCCGCCGTGATTGCGAGGACGCCCTCGGCGTCGCTGACCCGCTCGCGCGCGGCGACGGCGTAGGAGACGTCGCGGGCGAGCGAGGGCAGGGCCTCGGCCTTGGCTTCCAGCGCCGTCCGAAGCGCCCGTCCGCTGGCCGTGCGAGCCCATTTCGCCTCGCCGAGGAGCACCGCCTCCCGGCGGCGGCCCGCGAGCGCCACGGCGTCGATCTCGACCGGCGGACCGTCCCGCCACCAGCGGCCCACGTCGACGATCTGCTCGCCCAGCTCGCCGTCGGCTGCAAGCCGCACGAGGTGCTGGCGGAATGCGGACTCCCAGCGGTCTCCCATGTGGGCATCCAGCTGCTCTGTCAGGACAGGGAGGATCTGCCTGCCCAGCCCCCTGCTGATCGCCGACCGGTGACGGTCGAGCACTCCCAGCCAGAAGGCGAGGAAGTTGTCGGCGACGCGATAGAGGCGGCGACGGGTGCGGGCGGGGTTCTCGGTCACGGGGACGAGCCTTTCGACCAGGCGGAGCTCGACCAGGCGATCGAGGACCCTGCTGGGGTCGGCCCGGATCGCCTGCTCGATCTCGTTGTGGCGGGTGCGGCCGGATGCGATCGCGCGCAGTGCCAGGCCGCCCAGCCCGTCGAGGTCTCCCTCGGTCGCGAGGATCAACCGGCCCTCGTTGAGCAGCTGGCCGCCCGGGGTGCAGGCGAGCCGCAGGAGATTCCGCTTGACGCTCTGCCCGGTGTCCCACCATTCCAGGTAGAGCGGCACGCCGCCGAGGATCCCCCAGACGAGCGCACGGTCGGCCGGGTCGAGCCCTTTCAACATCCTGCTTGCCTCGTGGGGGCGGAACGGGTGCAGGAGGAGGTTGAGGTCGAAGCGCCCGTAGAGCGGCGCACGCTCCTCCTGGAGCGCCTCCATCGTCCGCACCGCCGAGCCGCAGAGAAGGATGCGCAGCTTCGTCTGGGAGCGCGCGCGGTCCCAGAAGGCGCGCAGCACGCCCGGCAGCTCGGGGCTGACGCCGACCAGGTCCGGGAACTCGTCGATGACGAGCAGCAGGCGTTCCCGGGTCGCGGCCCCGGCGAGCGCGTCGAGCGCGTCGTCCCAGTCGGCGAACGGTCGTTTGGCGAGGTCGCGCGCGCCGAAGCGGGCCGCCGGCGCGGCAGCCTCGCTGAGCAGCCGCAGCTCGTCGACGGCCGGTCTGCCGGCCCCGGTGTGGAAGACCGCGCGCTTGTCGCGCGCGAACTCCTCTAGCAGGGAGGTCTTGCCCACCCGGCGGCGACCCCAGACGAGGCCAAGGGCGGCGCCCGGTTGCCCCCACCATCGGTGCAAGGCGTCCAGCTCTTCGAAACGGTTGACGAACATGCCCCCAAAGATTACCAACCTTCCATGTAACTGACATCTCACGTCGGTTACGTTTGATGTCAGTAAGCTTGAGAGGTAGCAGTGGCGTTGGACATCGCGCGATGATCCACCCATGCCTTCCAGGTCGATCCTCGCTGAGCGCCTGACGGCGCAGGGCCTCTCGGGGCCGCCGCTGGCCGATCCAGCGGCCGTCGCCGAGCGGCTGCTGGCGGTCCAGGGCCAGGATCAGCGCGGCTTCCGGCTGGCGGTCCGGGCGAGGACCGAGGGACTGTCCGCCGGCGACGTCGAGCGGGCGCTGGGCGAGGACCGCACGCTTCTCGTCACCTGGCTCAACCGCGGCACGCTGCACCTGGTCCGCAGCGAGGACTACCCGTGGCTGCAGGCGCTGACCACGCCGCCGCTGTTCACCTCGAGCGCACGCCGCCTGCGCCAGGAGGGCGTGAGCGAAGCGGCGGCTGAGCGGGCGCTGGCGACGATCGAGCGTGCGCTGGCCGACGAGGGGCCGCTGACTCGGATCGAGCTGCGCGAGCGGCTTGACTCGGCCGGCGTCCGCACCCAGGGCCAGGCGACGATTCACCTGCTCTTCCTCGCCGCTCTGCGCGGGGTGGTCGTGCGGGGGCCGATGGCCGACAGGCAGCACGCCTACGTCCTCGTGCACGACTGGCTCGGCGAGTCGCCGCCGGTCGACCGCGAGCGGGCGCTCGCCGAGCTCGCGCGTCGTTACCTCGCCGGCCACCAGCCGGCGAGCGACCGCGACCTCGCCAAGTGGGCGGGCCTGCCGTTGGGCGACGCCCGCGCCGGCCTGGCGGCGATCGCCCGCGAGCTGGACGAGGGCGAGGACGGCCTCCTCCGCCTCGCCAAGCGCTCGCCGCCCGCAACGATCCCGCCGCCCCGCCTGCTCGGGGCCTTCGATCCCGTCCTGCTCGGCTGGACCACCCGGGAGCCGATCCTCGGCTCCCATGAGCCTCGCGTCGTCAGCGGCGGCCTCTTCCGCCCCTTCGCCCTTGCCGAAGGCCGTGCCGTCGCCGGTTGGCGGTGGGCGAAGGACGAGGTGACGATCGATCCCTACGAGCGCCTCGGCAAGGCCCAGGCGGCTGCCCTGAAGGCGGACGCCGCCGATGTCGCCCGCTTCCTCGGCCGCAGGGGACGCAAAAGCGAACAAAGAGAAGAGTAGTTAAGGTTTCTTGCGTGAAACTGGTGGCAATCGCGGCGATATGTGCCGGCCTCCTCCTCGCCGGATGCGGTGGCGGCGACTCATCGTCGGGCTCGAGCACGGCGTCGTCCGCTGTCGCGGGGAAGGCCGTCAACGTCGGCGGCCCGGGTCCGGAATTCAGGCTGCCGCCTGGGCCGTTGCCGAAGAAGGTCGCGTTCAAGGACCTCAAGAAGGGAACCGGTCCCGAAGCCAAGGTCGGCGATGAAGCGTTCATCCGCTACGTCGGCATCCGCTGGAACGGCGAAACGTACTCGAACTCGTGGTCCTTCAAGGCGCCGCCCAGCTTCGTGCTCGGCGCCCATGAGCTGACGATCGGCGGCCTGGAGACGAGCATCGAGGGGATGAGGGTGGGGGGCCGCCGGGAGATCTTCCTGCCGCCGAGTGCCCACATCAGGCAGAGCGTGAAGAACGAGACCCCAGCCGAAGCGCGCGAAAACACCCTCGCCTACATGGTCGACCTGGTGAAAGTCGTGCCGCAGCCGGACAAGCTGCGGGCGCTGCGGGCGCTGACCGGCCGCTAGTCGAGCTTCGGGCTGCGCCAGGGCTGGGCGAGGCGGGTCGCCAGGTCGTCGGCGAGGCCTTCGATCGGGACCCGGACCTGCTCGAGCGAGTCGCGGTCGCGCAGGGTGACGGTGTCGTCGTCCATCGTCTGGTGGTCGACGGTTATCCCCCAGGGGGTGCCGATCTCGTCCTGGCGGCGGTAGCGCTTGCCGATCGAGCCGCCCTCGTCGAACTCGGCCGGAAGGCGGCGGCGCAGCTCCTCGAAGACCTCGCGCGCCTTCTCCGGCATGCCCTCCTTGGAGACCAGCGGCAGGACCGCGACCTTGACCGGGGCGAGGCGGGGGTGGAGGCGGAGCACCGTCCGCTGGCGGCCCTCGACCTCCTCGACGTCGTAGGCGTCGACGAGGAAGGCAAGCGTCGCCCGGTCGGCGCCGGCGGCGGGCTCGATCACGTAGGGGACGTAGCGCTCTTTGCTCTGCTGGTCGAAGTACTCGAGCTTCTCGCCGCTGAACTCGGTGTGCTGTTTGAGGTCGAAGTCGCCGCGGTTGGCGATCCCCTCGAGCTCCGACCACCCGATCGGGAAGAGGTACTCGACGTCGCTCGTCGCCGAGGAGTAGTGCGAGAGCTCCTCGGCGCCGTGCGGGCGGACGCGCAGCAGCTCGGGCCGGATCCCCAGCTCGGTGTACCAGCGCTCGCGCTCCTCGATCCAGGTCCGATGCCACTTCTCGGCATCGGCCGGCGGGACGAAGAACTCCATCTCCATCTGCTCGAACTCGCGCGTGCGGAAGATGAAGTTGCCGGGGGTGATCTCGTTGCGGAACGACTTGCCGACCTGGGCGATCCCGAAGGGCGGCTTCTTGCGGGCGAAGCCGAGCACGTTCTTGAAGTTGATGAAGATTCCCTGCGCGGTCTCCGGCCGCAGGTAGACCTCCGAGCCCTCGCCGGCGACCGGGCCGACGTGGGTCTCGAACATCAGGTTGAACTGGCGCGGCTCCGACAGCTCTCCGCCGCACTCGGGGCAGCGCAGCTCCGCCTCGGGGTCGCCGCCTTCGACCTCGACCGCCTCGCGCAGGTGGTCCTCGCGCCAGCGCCGCTTGCACTTGCCGAGGCACTGGACCAGCGGGTCGGTGAAGCCCTCGAGGTGGCCCGAGGCCTCCCAGACGCGGGGGTGCTGGAGGATCGCCGAGTCGAGGGCGACGATGTCGTCGCGCTCCTGCAGCATCGCCCGCCACCACTCGGCTTTGACGTTGCTCTTCAGCAGCACGCCGTAGTGGCCGTAGTCGTAGGTCGAGCCGAGCCCGCCGTAGATCTCCGAGGAGGGGAAGACGAAGCCGCGCCGCTTGCAGAGCGCGACGATCTCCTCCATCGTCGCCAGCTCGGCGCTGATCTCGGGCTCGGTGGCCATGCGGGAACCGTATAGAGAGCGACGCCGCAACCCGTTCCCGGCGCGCGCGACTGCGATAATCGCCCAGCCCAATGCCGATCTACGAGTACAAATGCGCCAACGGCCACGTCTTCGACGTGATCCAGAGGATGACCGACGAGGCCCTGACCGAGTGCCAGGAGTGCGGCGCTCCCGCCGAGCGCGTCCTGCATCCGGTGGCGATCCACTTCAAGGGCTCGGGCTTCCACAACACCGACTACGCGAAGAAGAAGACCGTCCCCGCCGGCTCGGACGGCGCCAAGGAGTCCTCCGACTCCAAGAGCTCGGACTCGAGCTCTTCGGACTCGAGCGCGTCGGACTCGAAGCCGACCGACTCCAAGCCGGCTAGCCCAGCAGCTTCTTGACGGCCCGGCGGCGCTCGGATTCGGGGACGACGATGCTCGTCCCCGGCCCCGTCGTGCAGCCCGAGTGGGCGCCCGCGCAGAGCACGTCGGCCTTGCTTTCGCCGCCGATCGCCGCGGCCAGGATCAGCTGCGGCATGGTGAAGAAGCCCATGTCGCTGACGAACGCCTTCGGCGCGTCCCAGCCGATGATCGGCCCCTTGATGAAGTTGTAGGGGAGCCGCAGGGGGTCGGTGAGGCGGTCCTTGATGCCCGAGATCACCGCCTGCTGGGCCTTCTCTCGGTCGAGGTCGCTGTAGCCGAGCGTGTAGGCGCTCTTGCCCGGACCGGGGCATTCGCTCGGCTCGCGGATGCGCGAGTAGATCAGCGCCTTTTCGCCGTCGAGGGTGTTCTCGCCCTTGCCGAGCCGAAGGGTGTAGCCGCCCTGGCCGCCGCCCGCGCCGCCGGCGATGTCGGCGCAGAGCTTGTGCGGCACGTCCACCTTGACCCCGCCGACCGCGTCGATCAGCTTTTCGAAGCCGGTGAAGTCGACGATCGCGACGTGGTCGATTTCGATCCCGAGGAAGTTTTCCACCGCTTCGATCTCGGCCTTGGCGCCGCCGAAGGCGAAGGCGGCGTTGATCTTCTGCGGGCTCTGGCCGGGGATTTCGGCGTAGCTGTCGCGCGGGATCGAGAGCTTGCGGAAGGTGCCGCCGCCGGCGCGGATCAGCATCAGCGTGTCGGCGCGGAACTGGCCCTGCGAGCAGCCGTCGTGGGGGGCGTCGCCGCGTTCCTGCTGTTCGAAGCACTTCTGCGACGGCGCCGCGCCGGGTTCCTTGGTGTCGGGCGGCCGCGCGTCGGTGCCGAGGACGAGGATCGTCTGCGCGCTGGGCAGCAGGAACGGGTTGCCGTGCAGCGCCGACTTCGCTTCGCCCGAGAGCTTGAAGGCCTGGAGCTGGGCGGAGACGGCGAAGGCGAGGAAGCTGAGCACGATCCAGCCGAGCGCCGCGATCCCGACCCATTTCAGCGCTCGCCGCGGCCACGGGCGCCGAGCTCCCGGCTCGCGCCGCCAGCTCGGCCCGCGCGGCCGTTCCGGCAGCTTCGGCGCCCGCCAATCCCGACCCGGCAACCCGGACAGGTCCGGCTTGCGCAAGCGCGAGAAGATCCCCCGGCGGGCGCGGTAGACCTTGTACTCGGGCGGTCCCTGCGGCCGCTGCTCGTCGTCGTTTGCCATGAAAGACTCCGGAATCATGCCGATGTCCGCGGTCGCCCGCCTAAAGAAGTGAGCATGGCCGAAGCCATAGGGGTCGACTTGGGCGGGACGAAGATGCTGCTCGGGGTCCTGAGCGGCGAGTCCGACGTCGCCTGGGAGAGCCGCGAGGCATCGACCGGCCAGGGCGAGGAGGAGCTGGTCGACCTGCTGATCCGTGAGATCGAGCAGGCGCGCGCGGCGCGCCCCGGGGTCGGGGCGATCGGCCTCGGGATCCCGGCGACGATCGACCACGAGAGGGGGGTCGCGCTCGCCGCCGTCAACCTGCCGATCGAGGATCTGCCGATCCGCGACCTGATCGCCGAGCGCACCGGCCTGCCGGTCTTCGTCGACAACGACGCCAACGTCGCCGCGCTCGCCGAGCACCGCTTCGGCGCCGGGCTCGGCACCCGCCACATGGTGATGCTGACGATCGGCACCGGCATCGGCGGCGGCCTGATCCTCGGCGGCGAGATCTTCCGCGGCGCGACCGGCGCCGGCGCCGAGCTGGGCCACCTCGTGATCGAGATGGACGGGCTGCCCTGCCAGGGCAACTGCCCCAACCGCGGCTGCGTCGAGACCTACGCCTCGGGCACGGCGCTGGGTCGCGAAGGGAGGACGGCGGCCGAACGCGAGCCGGGCTCGGCGCTGGGCGCGATGCTCGCCGACGGCCATCCGGTCGACGGCAAGGCCGTGACCGAGGCCGCGCTCGGCGGCGACGAGACCGCGCTCGGCGTCTTCGACCTGGTCGGTCAGCGGCTCGGCGTCGCCCTCGCCAGCTTCGCCAACCTCTTCGAGCCTGAGGTCTTCGTCGTCGGCGGCGGCGTGATGGCGGCCGGCGAGCTGTTGCTCGAGCCCGCCCGCCGCGAGCTCGCCGTCCGCGCGCTGAGGCCGATGAAGCGGATCCCGGTCCTCGCCGCGAAGCTTGGCCAGGACGCGGGCATGATCGGCGCCGCGACGATGGCGCGGATCGAGCTGGAGAGGGCCGGGGGCTGATGCCGGGGTCGCTGATCGTCTGCCCGACGCCGATCGGCAACCTCGACGACATCACGATCCGGGCGCGCGACGCGCTCGTCGCCGCCGACTACGTCGCCTGCGAGGACACCCGCCGCACCGGCGGCCTGCTCGACAAGCTGGGGATCCGCCCGGCGCCGCCCTTCGTCTCGATCCACGAGGGCAACGAAGCCCAGCGGGCCACCGAGCTGGCGCAGCGGATCGAACGCGGCGACACCGTCGTCCTCGTCTCCGACGCCGGCATGCCGGCGATCTCCGACCCTGGCTTCCGCCTGATCCGCCGCTGTATCGAGCGCAGCCTCGAGGTGACGGTCCTTCCCGGCCCCTCGGTCGTCCCGGTCGCCCTCGTCGTCTCCGGGTTGCCGACCGACCGTTGGCGCTTCGAGGGCTTCCTGCCGAAGCGCTCCGGCGAGATGGAGCGGGTGCTGCGCTCGGCCGAGACCGTCGTCGCCTTCGAGTCCCCGCGCCGGGTCGGCGACTCGCTCGCGGCCCTGGCCTCGATCGCGCCCGACCGGCCCGCCGCGGTCTGCCGCGAGCTCTCGAAGATGCACGAGGAGGTCTCGCGCGGCTCGCTGGCCGAGCTGGCGCGCCGCTTCCGCGGCGACGTCAAGGGCGAGATCGTCCTCGTCATCGGCCCCGCCTCCTCCGAGGAGCACGACAAGGACGTCGGCTTCGCCGTCGACGCGCTCCGCCACCTGGTCCAGTCGGGCGCCCGCCCCCGCGCCGCCGCCAGCGTCGTCGCCGCCCTCACCGGCACCCGCGCCAACGACCTCTACCGGGCGCTCACCGGCCGCGAGCCGCGCAGATAGCCTGGCGAGGCGGATGAGCTTCTACGTCACCACGCCGATCTACTACGTCAACGCCGAGCCGCATCTCGGCCACGCCTACTCGACCCTGGCGGCCGACGTGCTCGCCCGGCACATGCGCCAGCGCGGCGAGGACGTCTTCTTCCTCACCGGCACCGACGAGCACGGCGAGCCGATCGAGACCGCGGCCGAGCGCGAGGGGGTGACGCCGCAGGAGCTGGCCGACCGCAACGCGGCCAAGTTCGAAGCGCTGATGCCGATCATCGACGCCAGCAACGACTTCTTCATCCGCACCTCCGACCCGCGCCACGCCGAGCGCGTCGCCGTGATCATGCAGCGCGTCTACGACAACGGCTGGGTGACGAAGGGGACGTACGAGGGCTGGTACTGCCCGCGCTGCGCCGACTTCAAGACCGAGCGCGAGCTCGGCCCCGGCCAGACCTGCCCGATCCACGAGATCCCGCTCGAGCGCGAACGCGAGGAGAACTGGTTCTTCCGCCTCTCCGCCTTCCAGGCGCAGCTCGAAGGGCTCTACGAGGAGCGGCCCGACTTCGTCGTCCCCGAGCACCGCCGCAACGAGGCGGTCTCGTTCATCAAGCAGGGGCTCGAGGACGTCTCGCTCTCGCGGCCCAAGCTGAAGTGGGGGATGCGGCTGCCCTGGGACCCCGACCAGCGGATGTACGTCTGGTTCGACGCGCTGCTCAACTACGTCACCGCGCTCGGCTTCGCCCGCGAGGGCGAGGACCTGACCGAGCGCTACTGGCCGGCCAACCTGCACGTGCTCGGCAAGGACATCCTCAAGTTCCACGCGGTGATCTGGCCGGCGCTCTGCTGGGCGGCCGACCTCGAGCCACCGCGGCGGATGGCGATCCACGGCTACCTGCTGATGGGCGAGAAGAAGATGTCGAAGTCGCTCGGCAACGTGCTCGACCCGTTCGCGGCGATCGAGCGCTTCGGCGCCGACGCATTGCGCTTCTACTGCTTCCGCGAGGTCAGCTTCGGCCAGGACGGCTCGATCTCGACCGCCGGCTTCGAGGCCCGCTACGAGACCGAGCTGGCCAACGATTTCGGCAACCTGGCGAGCCGCGTGCTGGCGATGGTCGAGCGCTACCGCGACGGCGTCGTGCCGCCGGCCCAGGTCGACGCGGTGCTCGAAGAGGACTTCGAAGGCGCGGTCGGGCGCTTCTGCGGCCTGCTCGACCGAGCCGAGCTGAGCCAGGCGCTGGAGGAGGCCTGGCGCCTGGTGCGCCGCCTCAACCGCTACGTCGAGGAGACCCGCCCCTGGGACCTGGCGAAGGACGAGGCCGACCCCGAGCGCCTCGACGAAGTCCTCTACAACCTCAGCGAGGGACTGCGGGTCACGACCCTTCTGCTCGTCCCCTACCTGCCGCAAACGGGCGAGCGCCTGCTCGCTGCTCTCGCCGAGGATTCCCGCGAGCTCAGCGAGCTAGGTGCTCGACCTGGCGGCCAGAAGGTCGAACGCGTCCCACCCCTCTTCCCCAAGATCGAGACCCCCGTGGACTAGGCCCATGTCGCATCGCTTGATCTACTCCCAAGATGGAGCGGCCGGTCGTCGGCCGGCTTTGCTTGGCTCCCGTTTCGATGTCGCCGAGGCGATCGAGACGATTCGCCAGAACGACGGCTCGATCGAGGAGGCAGCCTCCTACCTCGAGATTCCGGTTGAGCAGCTAGAGGCCGCGGTGCGCTACTACCGCGAGTACACCGCCGAGGTGGACGGGCTGATCGAGCGCTCCCGGGCCGCCAGTGAGCGCGAGCGCGAGCGCTGGCGCTGGGGTCGCGAGGCCCTTGCGTGAAGCTCCTGCTCGACGAGATGATCTTGCCGAAGATCGCTCGCGAGCTACGAGGTAAGGGGACTTCGACGTGCAGGCGATCAAGGGGGACAGGCCCGACCTGGAGGCGGTCGCCGATCGCGAGATCGATCGCCGCATCGCCACCGAGGAGCGGGCCCTCGTGACCAACGACGTGCCCGACTTCCATGCTATCCACAACCAGATGCTGACCACCGGCGAGGAGCACTATGTCCTGATCTTCACCAGCGACTCGACGATGCCGCGCAACAAGGCATCAATTCCGCTCGGGGGTGAAGTTCCTAGCGAAGTGTTGGCCGAGCGTCCAGTCGACGACGCTGAAGAACCGGGTCAGACACCCGCGGTGAGGCCAGCTCACCCACCTCGCTGAAATCGGACGATTCGATGCCCTGAAGCTGTGCAGCGATGAATGCCCCCGTCGCTGTAAGTGCCGACGACGGTGCAATGGAAGCCGAGGACATTTTGGGTGAAGCCGTTCCCCTTCCCGATTGCTGAGTTATAGGCGCGGACCACTAGCCTGGCTTTGTGGCATCCAACTCGCTTCGCCGTGATGCCCCAACTGTTGATGGTTGCAATGTCGCCGCAGTTGTGAAAACTGGCACGCAGAGGAGCGGGCGTGGCGGAGGCGGCGACCGCCAGTGTGACGGCGATGGCCAGCATCAGGCATCCAAAGATGCTCACCTTCCTGCGATGCCAAAGGGCCTTTCGCATCTCGCCATTCTCTCCGATTTCAGAGGATGACGAGCTCGCGCTCGGGGTGCTTAGCCGACCCGAACTCGAAGCCCAACACAGCGCGCGCCCCGAGGGCGTCGCCAAGCTTCTTGAGAGTGCCGGCGCTCGTCGCGTGCCGCCCGCTCTCGATCCGCGAGATCGCCGAGGGGGTGGTACCCATCCGGGCTGCCAGTTCGGCCTGGGTCAATCCCAGGGAGCCGCGTCGCATGATGACGATTCGCGCCAGGGCCTCATAGGGCGCGAGCCGCTCGTACTCCGCCCGAAACGCGGGATCTTTGAGGGACTCCTTGATGTGGTCGGAAATAGCGCCCCCGACCGGGCTGACCTTCTTGTTCATCGCTGGCACCTGCAGATTGGGTGAAGGCCAATGTTAGCAATCCTGCTAACACGAAACCTAGGGCGCATCTCGGCCGGCGGCTCGTGGCGGCTTGCGGGGCCGGGCGTCCATGCGCCCCTTGAAGTCGTCCCAGCGATTCTGCGCGACCTTGATCTCGGAAGCCGGCAGCTTCCCCGTTGTCTTTGGGAATGCGTGCAGAAGGATGATCAGACGCCCGGATCGGCGATACAGCACGCGATAGTGCGCAGATCCCATGTGGCAGCGCAACTCGCGCAGCTCTCCGTCCACCTGAGAGCTGTGCGGGAACGGGAGATGGGGCATCGCATCGGAGAGATCGTTCAGGCGGTCGAGTTGGCGAAGCAAAGCGGCGCGACGCTTGGGATCGAGGCCGTCGATGAATGCCCGCACTGGCTCGGTGCCATCGGCGGCGCGGAAGTAGACGGCTTGGAAGCTGCTGGCCATACCTCCGTATATCGGATGCAGCGGCGAATCTGAGTCGCGCGTGGCGCGTACAGTGAACGCTGTGCGCAGGACGCAAATCTATCTAGGAGAGAAAGAGCTGGAGATCCTAAAGCGTGTCTTGCGCTCTACGGGCGCATCTCGCTCGGAGCTGATCCACTGCGCGGTTCGCGCAACCTTCGGTGAGCGGGGTAAGGACAGAAGCTTCGTGCCCTCAGTGTCAGTGCCGGCTCCTGGCCGGGGCGACGCGCAAGCGGCGCCGAGTGCGTCGATGCTCTGCGCGGCGGCGACCTCAACGAACGCTTGGCCCAGCTCGGCGTCAAGTGAAGCTCAACGATCCGGGCGGAGTCAGGCCTGCTGTAGGGCGTCGGGGCCGAGCTGGTCGGGGCTTGTGTAGCCGCAGAGGGCCATCGTCAGGTCGAGCTCGGCGAGGACCATCTTGAGCACGGTCTCGACTCCCGCCTGGCCGGCGAGGGCGAGGCCCCAGACGTAGGGGCGGCCGAGCAGGACGGCGTCGGCGCCGAGGGCGAGCGCCTTGAGCGCGTCGGCGCCGCTGCGGATGCCGCTGTCGAAGAGGACCGCGATCTCGCCGCCGACCGCCTCGGCGACCGGCGGCAGAGCGTCGAGGGAGGCGATCGCGCCGTCGACCTGGCGGCCGCCGTGGTTGGAGACGACGATGCCGTCGACCCCCCGGCGGACCGCCTCGCGCGCGTCGTCGACGTGCTGGATGCCCTTGAGGACGATCGGCAGCGAGGTCGCCTCGCGCAGCCAGGCAAGGTCGTCCCAGCTCAGCGAGGGGTTGGCCTGGACGCCGAGGAAGTGACCGGTGGCGGCGCCCTCGTCCTCCTCGGGCGGCCTCTCGAGCGCGGCGCGGAAGACCGGGTCCTGGAAGTAGTTGGCGACGCCCATCCCGTTGAGGAAGGGCAGCCATGCCTGGCTCAGGTCGCGCGGCTTCCAGCCGGGGATGAAGGTGTCGACGGTGAGCACGATTGCGCCGTAGCCGGCGGCCTCGGCGCGGCCGACGATGCTCCTCGCCAGCTCGCGGTCGTTGGGCCAGTAGAGCTGGAACCAGCGTGGCGCCTCGCCGCCGGCCTCGGCGATCTCCTCCAGGGTGAAGTGCGAGTTGGTGCTGACCACCATCGGCACGCCGATCTCGGCCGCGGCGCGCGCGCTCGCCAGCTCGCCGTCGGGGTGGACGACCTTCTGCACGCCGATCGGGGCCAGCAGCAGCGGCGCCGGCATCGCGGTGCCGAGCACGGTCGTCGAGAGGTCGCGCTCGGCGACATCGCGCAGCATCCGCGGCACGATCCGGTAGCGCTCGAAGGCGTCGCGGTTGGCCCGCATCGTGTGCTCGGCGCCGGCCCCGGCGAAGACGTAGTTCGCCGCCTTCGGGTCCATCGCCTCGTGCGCGCGCAGCTCCTGCTCCTCGATCGCCACCGGGATCGAGGGCGTCTCGCCGCCGAGGCCACGCGCATAGATCTCGCGGTAGTAGTCGGCGAAGTCGGCCATCGCAGTGCCAGCCTATCCGGGAGGATTTGGGGGTCTATGGCCCCCCAAATCCTTCAATTTGCGCGGAGGCCGAGGCGGCGTCGCCAGTCGCGCGCGTAGAAGGCGCGGGCAACGCGGCCGACCAGGCCGCGGCGCGCCTTCGTGTACGGATACCAGGTGGGCTCGCGCTTGCCGGCGAAGCGGGCGACGATCACCGACTCGGGCCGGCAGTACTTCTTGATCCCGTACTCGCCGTGGCGGAAGCCGATCCCCGACTCCTTCCAACCGCCCATCGGCACGTCCATCAGGATGTAGTTGACGATCACGTCGTTGACGTTGACGGCCCCCGCTTCGATGCGGCGGGCGAGCCGCTCCGCCCGGTTCTTCTCACCGAAGACCGTGGCCGCCAGGCCGTAGCGGGTGTCGTTGGCGAAGCGCAGCGCCTCCTCGGCGTCGCGCACCTTCATCACCCCGACGACCGGGCCGAAGGTCTCCTCGCGCATCACCTTCATCGAGTGGTCGACGTCGACCAGCACCGTCGGCTCGAAGTAGTCGCCCGGGCCCTCGACCCGCTTGCCGCCGGTCAGCGCCCGCGCTCCATTGGCCAGCGCGTCCTCGACCTGCTCCTCGACCACCGCGCTCTGGTTCGGCGAGGTCATCGCCCCGACGTCCTTCTCCGGCTTGCGGCCGTCGGCCCCCTGGCGCAGCTTGCCCACCTCGCGGGTCAGCTTGGCGACGAACTCGTCGTAGACCGGCTCCTCGACGTAGATCCGCTCGACCGAGAGGCAGACCTGGCCGGAGTTGAACATCCCCCCCCAGGTGGCGGCGTTGGCGGCGCGGTCGACGTCGGCGTCGTCGAGGACGATCATCGGGTCCTTGCCGCCGAGCTCGAGGCTGACCGGGGTCAGCGTCTCGGCGGCGCGCGCCATCACCTTGCGCCCGGTGCGGTCCGAGCCGGTGAACTGGACGAAGTCGGCCGCGTCGACGAGGGCTCCGCCGGTCTCGCCGGTGCCGTTGACGAGGGCGAGGACATCGGGGGCGCCGATCTCCTCGCGCCAGGCGCGGACGATCTCCTCGATCCCGAAGGGGGTGAACTCGGACGGCTTGACGACCACCGCGGCGCCGGCCTGCAGCGCCGGGATTGCGTCGCCGAGGGCAAGCGCCAGCGGGAAGTTCCAAGGGCTGATCACGCCGACCACCGGGTAGGGCCGGTACTGGACCATCATCTTCTTCGTCGCCGCCAGGGGCGAGTGCGGGCGCACGGTTTCGTCGGCGATGAACTTGGCCGCCTTGGTCCCGTAGAAGTTGATCAGGTCGGTGAGGTAGACCGTCTCGGCGGCGGTGTCGCCGCGCACCTTGCCGGTCTCGGCCTGCATCGTGTCGGCGACCTGCTCGGAGTTGTCCAGCAGCCAGTCGCGGAGCTTGCCGAGCCAGTGGTAGCGACCCTCGATCCCCAGCGCCTCCCAGGCGGGCTGGTTGGCGCGCACGCGGGCGACGGTCTCGGCGACCGTCTCCGGCGGGTCGACCGCGATGCTGCCGACCGTTCCGCCGGTCGCCGGGTTGCGAACCTCGATCCGCTCCGCGCCCGCCTCGCCTGAGCCGGTGGCGCTGACCGCCTCCTCGACCTTCGCTGCAGTTCCGCTCTCCACCTGACCGCTCCCTTCGTTTGGCTGGCTAGCCAAGACTAACGCGGAACGAGTCGGTAGACCGGTCCTTCGAGCGAGCAGACGTAGATCCGCCCGCGGTCGTCCTCGCCGAAGGAGGTCGGGCTTTCGACGTGCAGGCCGAGGCGACGATCGCCGCTGGCGCCGTGCAGGTGGGGGACGAGGCTGCGCAGCTCGCCCTCGCAGAGGTCGGCGTAGACGTAGCGGCCGTGCAGCGAGGGAAGGCGGGGGTCGCCGACGATGTAGCCGCCGATGATCGCGCAGCTCCCGTCGCGGCTGTGCGGGTAGGCGAAGATCGGCTTGGTCGTGCCGCCGGGGTCGGGCGTGCCGCTGTTTTCGTCTTCGTAGGGCGCGAAGCCCTCGAGCGCGTCCCAGCCGAAGTTGGCGCCGGCGGCGCCGTCGACGGTCGTGTAGTCGACCTCCTCGAAGCGGTTCTGGCCGACGTCGCCGATGACGAGCCGCGGCTGCGGGGCGCTGACCGTGTCGAAGGAGAAGCGGAAGGGGTTGCGCAGTCCGTAGCTGTAGATCTCCGGCCGGCCGCCATTCCCGCTGGCGAAGGGGTTGGTCGGCGGGATCGAATACGGGTGCCCGTGGGAGGGCAGCGGGTCGATCCGCAGCAGCTTGCCGAGCAGCACGTGGGTGTTCTGGGCGTTGTTGGGCGGGTCGCCGCCCGAGCCGCCGTCGCCGGTGCCGAAGTAGAGGAGGTTGCCGAGGAACTGCAGCTGGCCGCCGTTGTGGTTGGCGTTGACCGGGTGCGGTATCTCGATCACCGAGCGACGGGAGCCCGGCGCCGCGCGCGTCGCGCTCCTGCGTTTGAACTCGTCGACGCGGATGTTGCCGGCTTTGTCGGTGTAGTAGACGTAGAAGCGCCGGCTCTGCGCGTAGTCCGGCGGGAAGGCGATCGAGAGCAGGCCGCGCTCGCCGCCGTCGTAGGAGACCAGCCCCGAGATGTCGAGGAACGGGTGGGGGAGGCGGTGGCCGGCGCGCAGCACCTCGACCCTGCCCGGCTGCTCGACGACGAACAGCAGCTTGGGGAAGCCCGGCGCCCCGGTGACGTAGACCGGGTGGTCGAAGCGCCCGATCCGCTTCAGCCCGACGCCCGGCGAGCCGGGCTTGGCGGATCCGCAGGCAGGTAGAAGGAGGCTGAGGAGGACGAGGCCGGCGGTGAGGCTACTTGCCCTTGCCCGCTTCAATTTCGACCACTTCGCCCGAGTCGGTGACTTCGGTGTTCGGCGGCACGGTCCCGATCCGCGCGGTGAAGGAGCCGCCCGCTTCGCTGCCAGCGGCGGTCTGCGCCTTGCCGGCGCCGCTGAGGCCCGCGCCGATCTCGTAGAGGACCGAGTACCTGCCGGCTTTGACCGCGCTCAGCTTCCAGATCGCTTCCGTCGTCGCCCCGGGCTTCAGCGGGCCGAAGTCGAAGGTCTTCTTCAGCGCCGGTTCGATCGGGCCGCGGGCCGAGGAGCCGGCGACTTTCGGATAGCCGGAGGAGAGCACCCAGACCGGCCGGTCGGGTTGGGCGAGGCCGGGCTCGGGGTCGCGGTAGCCGAAGGGCAGGGCCGAGTCTTCGCCCTGCCTGCCGCCGATCGAGACGTTGATCGTCAGGCTCGGCAGCGCCTTGTGGCCGGTGTTGCGGACGCCGATCCGCAGCAGCGAGGTCTCGCCGAGCCGCTGCTTGGCGGGGAACTCGGCCTTGACCACCTTGACCGGGTAGACGCCGCCGGCTTCGCCCGCCTCAGAGGAGGCGCTTTCGCCGCAGGCCGCGAGAACGAGCGCGAGGACGATCGAGGCGAGGGCCGCCGCGCCGGCGCCGGCCCGGATTCGCCGTCGCTCTCTGCGGTTCCCCCCGGAGCGCTCCAAAGTCGCCGCAACATACCTCACCCCGCGGCCAGCCGCCGACGCTGGCCCATCCCCTAGACTCAGGTCAGCGAGCAGGGATCGCACCGAGGCGGTGCCGCTCGCCCCGAGGAGGAGATGGAAGCAGCCGCATCGATAGGCCGGAGGTTCCTACCCGCCAAGTCCTTCTTCGAGCAGGTGGGGGACATGATGATCCTCACCGGGAGGACGCTGGTCTCCGCGGTGAAACCGCCCTACCCCTATGGGGAGGAGTTCATCGGGCAGTTCCTCTTCGCCCTGCAGCTCTGCTGGTTCCCGCTGCTGGTCTCGACCGTCGCCTTCGGCTTCGGCGCGCCCGGCCTGCAGGCGGCGAACATCCTCAACCTCTTCGGCGCCCTCGATCGCCTCGGCGGCTTCTTCGTGCTCGCCTCGATCCGCGAGTTCGCCCCCTTCGTCACCGCGGTCGTCGTCGCCGGCGTCGCCGGCACCGCGATCACCGCCGACCTCGGCGCCCGCAAGATCCGCGAGGAGCTCGACGCCCTCCAGGTGCTGGGCGTCGACCCGATCAAGAACCTGGTGGTGCCGCGCTTCCTCGCGCTGATGCTGATCACCGGCCTGCTCGACATCTACGCGCTGGTCTTCGGGATCACCGGCGGGATCCTCACCGAGCTCGTCTACAACCAGCCGCTCGGCGGTTTCTTCGCCACCCTCTTCACCAACGCCTCGATCACCGATCTCTGGGGCTCGGTGATCAAGTGCACCCTCTTCGGCGCGATCATCGCGGTCGTCTGCTGCTACAAGGGGATGACCGCCTCGGGCGGCGCCGCCGGCGTCGGCCGCGCGGTCAACCAGGCGGTGGTGATCTCCTTCATGGGGGTCTTCGCCTTCAACTACGTCTTCACCCAGACGCTGCTCGCCACCAACCCGGAACTGCAGACGATCCGGTGAGGGCGGAGCGCGCGTGAACGCCTGGCTCGAAGTCCCGCGGGGCTGGCTCGACTCCTTCGGCGAGATCGCCCGCTTCGGCTCGCGCGTCGCCGGCCTCGTCTACAGCGGCCGCGTCCTGCGCTTCTTCGGCGAGAGCCTGCGCCAGGCCGGCATTCTGATCCTCGGCTCGGCGATCGTCATCTGGGGCCTGGTCTTCATCCTCGGCCTGCAGTGCGGGATCGAGGGCGCCTACCTGCTGCGCGCCCAGGGGGCGCCCGCCTTCGCCGGCCTCTTCTCGGCCTGGTGCGACCTGCGCGAGATCATGCCCTACGCCTTCGGCTACATGCTCTCGGCCAAGGTCGGGACCGGGATCGTCGCCGAGCTCGGCGCGATGCGGATCTCCGACGAGATCGACGCGCTCGAGGTGATGGGCGTTCCACCCGTCACCTTCCTCGCCGCGACCCGACTGTTCGCCGCCTGGATCGCCTTCCCCTTCATGTACCTGGTCGGGATCGGGATCATGTACTTCGCCAGCTACCTGGCCGTGGTCGAACAGATCGGCGACGTCTCCTCGGGCGGCTACCTGCTGATCTTCTGGATGTTCCAGAACCCGCCGGACCTGGTCTTCAGCCTGGTCAAGGGCATGTTCATGGCGACCGCGATCGTGCTGGTCGGCTGCTACTACGGCTACACCGCCTCCGGCGGCCCGGTCGGGGTGGGCACCGCGACGGCGAAGTCGATGGTGCTCAATATCGTCTTGGTTCACATCATCGGGATGCTGGGAACCCTGGTCTTCTGGGGGGCCAACCCGAGAGCGCCGATAGGAGGCTGAGCTTTGTCCGTGGAAGACGAGAACCGCATCGAGGAGGCCGGGCCCGCCAGCGGCCCCTACGTGGCCGAGGACAACAAGGTGATGGGCCGCGACTTCGTCATCCCGGGCGTCGACCCGGCCGAGCCCGATCCCTACCGCTTCCACACCGGGCGCAAGCGCGACCACGGCAGCACCGACGTGATCGAGATCATCGACCTGGTCAAGCAGTTTGGCCGGGCGCGGATCCTCAACGGGCTCAACCTCGGCCTGCCGGCGGACCAGGTCTCGATGGTCCTCGGCCCCTCCGGCACCGGCAAGAGCGTGCTGATCAAGCACATCGTCGGCCTCCTCTACCCGGATTCGGGAGACGTGCTGGTGGAGGGCGAGTCGATCCCGAGCATGACCGACGACGAACTGTTCGAGACGCGCAAAAAGTTCGGCCTGCTGTTCCAGGACGGCGCCCTCTTCGGCTCGATGAACATCTACGACAACACCGCCTTCCCGCTGCGCCAGCACACCGACAAAAGCGAGGAGGAGATCGGCGAGATCGTCAACCGGCGGCTGAAGGAGGTCGGCCTGATCGAGGCGATCTACAAGATGCCGAACGAGCTCTCCGGCGGGATGCGCAAGCGCGCCGGCTTCGCCCGCGCGCTGGTGCTCGAACCGGCGATCGTGATGTTCGACGAGCCCGACTCCGGCCTCGACCCGGTGCGGACGGCGCTGCTCTGCGAGCTGATCCGCGAGGTCCACGCCGAGAACGGCGGCTGCTATCTGGTGATCAGCCACGACCTCAACACGGCGCGGCGGATCGCCGACTTCATCGCCGTGCTGTGGAACGGCAAAATCGTCGAGTCGGGCCCGAAAGAGGAACTGTTCGACTCCGAAAACCAGTTCGTCTCGCAGTTCCTCAACGCTGACGTAACCGGCCCGCTCTCGATGGATTGAGCGCGGTCGCCGCCTGGGCGGCCCGCCATGCGAGGGCGGTGCTCGCCGTCGCGCTGTTGCTGGCGATCGGCTCCGCGGTCGCGGCGACGCGGCTGCCGACCGACGCGCGGACGAGCACGCTGGTCGACACGAACACGGCCAGCTACCGGGCGACCCAGCAGGTCAGGCGGGATTTCGGCGAAGAACCGGTCGTCGTCCTCGCCGAGGGAGACCTGGAAAAGCTGGTGCTGACGCCCAACCTGGGGCGACTGCTGCGGCTCGAGGGCTGCCTCTCCGCCAACCCGCCGAGGGGGGTGCGGCCAATCCCCGGGCCGTGCGCGGAGCTCGCCGCGATGCACCCGGTGCGCTCGGTCGTCGGCCCGGCGACCTTCCTCAACGAGGCCGTGATCCAGATCGACCGCCAACTGAAGCGGCTGGTGGCGACGACGCCGCCCGCCCAGCTGCGGGAACTGCTGCTCTCGCTCGCGTCCCGCTACGGGATCACCAGCGCCCCCAGCATCTCCAACCCCAACTTCCTCGCGGCGATCGTCTTCGACCTGAGCCGGGCCAGGGACACTCCGAAGGCCCGGCTTGCCTACCTCTTCCCCAACGGCCACAGCGCCCAGGTCATCGTCCGCCTGCGGCCGGACCTGAGCGAAGCGGAGCGCCACCGCGCCATCGGCCTGATCCGGGCGGTCGTCGAAGACACCACTCCGAACAGCGCCTGCAGGTTCAAGGGCAGGCCGGAGGCCTGCTTCGCCCTCCACGGCGGCCGCTACGTGATCTCCGGCGTCCCGGTCGTGGTCGACGCGGTAACCCCCGCGCTGAAGGACGCCCTGCTCGTCCTCTTGGTCGCGGCCGTCGTCGTCATGGCGCTGGCCCTGCTCCTCGTCTTCCGCTCCCGCTTCCGCCTGCTTCCCCTCGCCCTCGCGCTGGCGGCGGCAGCTCTCACCTTTTGCCTGCTCAGCCTCGTGGGGGGTTCCCTCACGCTCGCGTCCATTGCGGTCCTACCGGTCTTGATCGGCTTGGCCGTGGACTATGCAATCCAGCTTCAGGCCCGTTACGACGAGGCGCTTGAGACCACCTCGTCACCGCTCGAGGCGGTGCGGCTCTCAGCTTCGCGCTCGGGTCCCACCATCGGCACGGCGTGTCTCGCCACGGCCGCAGGTTTTCTCACCCTCCAGCTCTCGCCGACGCCGATGGTCCGCGGCTTCGGCCTGCTGATGGTCGCCGGCATCGCCATCGCCTTTTCCCTTGCCATGACGGCAGGTTTTGCGGCCTTGACGCTTCGCGCTAGGGGAGGGGGGAGGCCCCCCTACCCTCTCCCTCGGCGTGCTGTGGACCTAGCCGTCTCCCACCCCAAGCGCGTGCTGGGAGCTGGTTTGGCGCTGGCGGCTATCGGGTGGGGGCTGGGGACTCAGATCAGCACTCAGTCCGACATCCGCGAGCTGGCGCCGCAGAACCTGGGAGCTGTGAAGGATCTAAACGAGCTGCAGGATGCGACCGGCGTGTCCGGGGAGCTGGAGATGCGTGTGACGGCGCCCGATCTGACCGATCCGGCGACCATTCGGTGGATGGCGGGATTCAAGCGGCGGGCGTTGGAAGCCGGAGGGTTCAGCGGCGGCAGCGCGAGCTGCCGGGAAGCTGAAATCTGCCCGGGGCCGGCGCTGTCGGACTTCGTCACGGGGGGAGAAGCGTTGCCCGGCGGAGAAGCCGTGCGGTTGACCAAGAACGGCATTCGTTCGGCGCTGAAGCAGATTCCGCGCGATGACCTGCGGCAGGTGGCGACTGTGGATCCGAAGACCGGGCTGCCCGCGGGGTCGGCGCTGATGGCGTTCGGCATCCGGGCGCAGTCGCTGGATCAACAGCAGGCATTGATAGATCGGGTGCGGGGGGCGGTCGGCAAGCCGGGCGAGCCTGGGGGGCCGCCGCCGGGGGTCGAGGTGCAGCCGGCGGGGGTGCCCGTCATCGCTGCGGCCGCGGCGAGCGATCTGTCGAGCAGCCGGTATCTGCTGACGCTGGTGGGGCTGCTTGCGGTGGCTCTGGTGCTGTTCGTCGTCTATCGCTCGCCCCGACGTGTTCTGGTGGCCATTGCTCCGCCTGTTCTCGCCTCTGGATGGGCCGCGCTGATTCTGTGGCTCACCCAGATCCCGCTCAACCCGATGTCGGCGGCGCTGGGGGCGTTGACGATTGCGATCGCGACCGAGTTCAGCGTGATCCTCTCGGGGCGCTTCCACGAGGAGCGTGGGGGCGGGCTGGGCGTCGTCGAGGCGCTGCGTGGGGCCTATGCGCGGACGGGGGCGGCGGTGCTCGCCTCGGGCATCACCGCGATCGCCGGCTTCGCCGTCCTGATCGTCAGCGAAGTGGGGATGCTGCGGGACTTCGGGCTGGTGACCGTGATCGACCTCGCGGTGGCGCTGGCCGGCGTGATGGTGGCGCTGCCGGCAGCGCTGGCCTGGACGGAGGGTGAGGGGTGAGGGACCGCTACTCGATCCTGGTCGGGCTGATCTTCCTGGCGGTCGTCGTCGTCGCCTTCGTCAGCGGGGTCGGGCGCAACGAGCACACCCTGGGGCTCGAAGCCCAGGAGCCGCGCTGGCCGCTGCCCGGGTTCGCGGTGCCCGCCGCCGCCGGACGGCTCGAAGGCGACGCCAACGTCGCCCAGGACGATTGCGAAAGCGGCGCCCTGCCCTGCCCCTCCGGCGAGCGGCGGAAGCCCGCCTGCCGCGTTCACGTGCCGGGATCGATCCGCGTCTGCGACCTCTTCGGGCGGCCCTCGGTGATCTCGTTCTGGTTCAGCAAGGGAGGGAACTGCGTCGAACAGCAGGACGTGGTCAGCCACGTCTACGCGCGCTACCGTGGCCGGGTGGGCTTTCTCTCGCTCGACATCCGCGACGGCCGCGAAACCGTGCGCAAGCTGGTCCGCCAACGCGGTTGGAAGATGCCCGTCGGCTACGACCGCGACGGCGCCGTCGCCGGCCTCTACGGGGTCGGCGGCTGCCCGACGTTCGCCTACGTCTTTCCCGGGGGCACGTTGCAGAGCGCCAGCATCGGCAAGCTCACGGTCTCCGGTCTCTCGGCCAAGGTCGACGAGCTGATCCGTGCCACCGGTGCGGCCGAGGCCGGTTGAGATGGGTGCCGAGCCTGCCGCCCGGGTCGGCTGGGAGCCGGCGCCGAGCGTGGGCTGGGTCGCGCCGCACCTGGCGGCCGAGTTCCCCGGCCTCGGCATCTCCTGGATCGAGGTCGACGGCCGCCCCGGCCGCAGCCCGCACTCGGTCGGCCGGCGCCTGCGCGACCTCTCCGACCGCTTCTACGGGGCCCACGCGATCCACCTGCGCGAGCGCCCGATCCCGTGGGCCTACCGCGTCTTCTTCCGCCAGATCGGGCTCGACCCAGACCGCAGTCGCACCCCGGTCGAGCAGCTCGCGCTCGACCGCCTGCGCGAGGGCGCCTTCGTTTCGCGCGGCCTCCCCCGCGACGCGCTGACGATCGCCACGGTCGAGACCGGGATCGCCCTGCGCGCCTTCGACGCCGAGCAACTCGCCGGCACCCTCTGCATCCGCGACTCGGCGCCGGGCGAGTCGCTCTCGGGCCGCCCCGGCGAGCTCTCGCAGGGCACGCTGACGATCGCCGACGAGCGCACCCCGGTCGGCCTGCTCTTCGGCGCGACCGCGACCGGGTGCGAGGTCGGCCGCGGTACGCGCCGGATCGCGATCGCCGCGGTGCAGGTCGGCGGCGTTCCGCAAATCGCCGTCGACGAGGCACTCTGGATGGTCGCCGCGACGTTGGAAACGGCCTGAACCGTTTCGTCGGAGTCGGCGCGGTGATCTACACTCGGAGTCGGGTTATGCCGGATCTGCTCGACCGAGACACCCGTGCTGAGCTTCGCGTAGGCGGCGACGAGCGCCTTGCGCGTGCCGAGCTGAGGCGCCAGATCGGCCGCCTCGAGCGGCAGCTGGCGGCGCTGGTGACCGAGGCCTTCCCCCGTATCGAGATCGACGTCTCGGTGCCGGCGGCGGCCCGCGAGCCGCGCGCACTGGGCCTCGGCGGCCTCGAGGCCGTCCGCGACGGGCTCGCCGAGCGGATCGCGACCGCGAGCCGCGCCCTGCGCGAGCGCGACGAGGTCGAGACCCGCAACCGCGAGCTGCTCGAGCGGATGCTGGAGCGGCCGCAGGACTTCAGGTGGCTGCGGATCTCGCGCGCCGATGTCGGCGAGCCCGGCTGCGGCCACTGGCACTCGCGCCCGGTGCTCGGCCCGATCGGGATGCTGATGGGCTGGTGGCGGGTCAAGGTCTCCTCGGGATGTCCGTTAGCCGGGCGGCTGGCGGCCGTTGACCGAGCGCCGTAAGGCCGACGAGCGCCCGCCGGCCCCCTGGGGCTCGTTTCCCCTGGCCGAGCTGGTGATCCTCGCCGGCATCGTCCTGCTCGGCGTCGGCGTCTTCTCGAAGAGCCCGCTCGCGCTCGCGCTCGGCGTCGTCCTTGCCGCTCTCGGCGGCCTCGAGGTCGCCGCCCGCGAGCACTTCGCCGGCTACCGCTCACACACCACCCTCCTCGCCGGCACCCTCTTCGTCCTCGTAACCGGCGGCCTCTTCTACCTCGCCAACCTGATCCTCGCCATCTGCATCGCCGCCGGCGCGGTCGTCTTCCTCGTCGCCTTCGTCCTCTTCCGCCGCGCCTTCCAGCGCGCCTCGGGCGGGCTCTCCTACCGCGTCGGCGGCCTCAGGGGCTGAGGCTCAGACGAGCACGCCGCCGTGACCGGCAAGAGCGCTCGCCAGCAGCGCCCGCTGGCGCGGCGTCAGCGTCCCGAGCTTCTTGTTCTCGCTCAGCGCCAGGGCCTGCAGCAGCTTCCGCGCGCGGGTGCGCCCCCAGCGGCGCTGGCTGGTCAGCAGCTCGGCCAGGGTCATGCTCTCGGTCTCCCACGGGCACTCGCGGATCACCTCCGCCACCTCGACCTCACCCCGCCCGACCGAGCGCTTCAGTTCGGCGCGTGCGAGCCGCACCCGGTTGGCGCGGGCCAGCGCCTGCATGTGCTGCGGCAGCTGGCGAGCAGAAGCGGTCGTCGGGGAAGGGGCGATCGAAACAGCATCCACGGGGACTCCTCCCTTGGGGGTCGTTCAACTGGGTTATCTCTCGTCTGCCGGCCGTTGAACGACCGGGTGAGCCAACTGCTCTACCGCTTCGCTACCACCTGTCCTGGCTGCGATCGGCGAAGGGGGCAAGCTACGCGCTCGCGGCAGCGGGCGTCAAGCCGCGGCGGCCAAAGCCCGCGCGGGCCGGTCGCTAAGAGCATCTTTTTCTCGCGAGAGAAAGCTTGTCCAGATTCGAACAAGGCAAAAACTACCCCCCAAGGGGGATGCTGAAACGCTCAGGCCCGCGGAAGGTCAGGGAATTTTTCGACGGTTTGGCCGATCGTCTCCAGGGCCCGGTCGAGGTGCTCGCGCTCGTGGCTGGCCATCAGGCTGGTCCGCAGCAGCGCCCCGCCCGGGGGCACCGCCGGGTGGATCGCGACGTTGGTGTAGACGCCGGCGTCGAACAGTGCCTTCCACAGCAGCACCGCCTGCCAGTCGTCGCCGACCACGACCGGGACGACCGGGGTGGTGACAACGGTGCCGTCGGGCAGCGTTCCCGGCTCGACCACCTTCAGGCCAAGGGAACGCAATCCCTCGCGCAGGTAGTCCGCGTTGGCGAGCAGCGCCTCGAAGAGCTGCGGTCCCTCGGCGCGGATCACCCGCAGCGCCGCCAGCGCCGCGCCGACCGCGGCGGGCACCGCCGAGGCGCTGAACATGAAGGCACGAGACGAGATCTTCAGGTACTCGATCACGTCAGCGGGGCCGGCGATGAAGCCGCCGCAGGAGGCGAGGCTCTTGGAGAAGGTCCCCATCCGCAGGTCGACCCGGTCCTCGAGCCCGAACAGCTCGCTGGCGCCGGTGCCGCGGGCGCCGAGGACGCCGGCGCCGTGGGCCTCGTCGACCATCAGCCGCGCCCCGTGTGCGTCGCAGAGCTCGACGATCCGCGGCAGATCGCAGACGTCGCCCTCCATCGAGAAGACGCCGTCGACGACGACGAGCACGCCGCCCCCGTCCTCCGCTGCCCGCTCGAGCATCTTCTCCAGCTTCTCCATGCGGTTGTGGCGGTAGGGGCGCAGCTTGGCGCCGGCGAGGCGGCAGCCGTCGAGGATCGAGGCGTGGTCGCCGGAGTCGCAGATCACCGTATCTCCAGGCTCCAGAATCGTTCCCAAGCAGCCAACGTTGGCCTGGTAGCCGGTCGTGAAGACCAGGGCATCCTCGGTGTGCATCCACTCGGCTATCTCGCGCTCCAGTTCCACATGCAGCGGCGTCGTGCCGTTCATGAAACGTGAGCCGGTCAGGCCCGTGCCGTAGTTCTCCAACGCGTCGCGCGCACCCTGCTTGACCCGCTCGTCGCCGGTCAGGCCGAGGTAGTTGTTGGAACCGAGCATGACCACCTCATGCCCCTCCATCTCCATGATCGGTCCGGCTTCGGACTCGATCAAGCGGAAGTAGGGGAGGAGGTCGTGCTCCCTGGCCGCTTCGAGCTGCTCGAGGCGGTCGTGGCTGCGGGCCTTCTCGAATACGTCGACGGGGGCTTTCGCGGTTTCGCTCATGGCCGAAAGTGTAGGTTCACCGGCGATGGGAGAGGTGACGATCCGCCCGGTGGGCACGCGGCGCGAGCTGAAGCGCTTCGTCGACCTTCCCTACCGCCTCCACGCCGGCACCCCCTGGGTCCCGCCGCTGAGGCTCGAGCGGCGGCTCTTCCTCAACCGCAAGCTCAACCCCTACTTCAAGCACGGCGAGGCCGAGTACTTCCTGGCTTGGCGCGGCGATCGCGTCGTCGGCCGCGTCAGCGCCCAGATCGACCATGCCTTCAACCAGTTCCACGAAAGCCGCTGGGGCATGTTCGGCTTCCTCGAGCTCGAGGACGACGAGGAGGCGATGTCGGCGCTGCTCGCCGCCGCCGAGGGCTGGCTGCGCGAGCGCGGCTGCGACCGCATGGTCGGGCCGATGGACTTCTCGATGAACGAGGAGAGCGGTGTGCTGATCGAGGGCCACGAGCTCCAGCCGCTGATCAGGCAGCCGTGGCAGCCGCCCTACTACCAGCGTCTCTGCGAGGGGGCCGGCCTCGAGAAGGCGATGGACCTCTATTCGTGGGCGTTGGAGATCTCCGATCGGAAGGACATGCTGCCGATCCTGTTCGAGCTCGACCAGCGCGCCCGCGACGAGCACGGGGTGAAGATCCGCCGGATGTCGCGGCGCCACCTGCGGCGCGAGATGGACGGCTTCGCCGAGATCTACAACGCGGCCTGGGCCGACAACTGGGGGTTCGTCCCCTACTCGAAGGAGGATCTCGACGCCTACACGATCGACATGCATCTGGTCTTCTCGCGGGACTGGTTCATGGTCGCCGAGAAGGATGGTGAGACGATCGCGATCGCGATCACGCTGCCCGACGTCAATCAGGCGCTGAAGAAGATGAAGGGGCGCCTGCTGCCGCTCGGCTGGTGGCACTTCCTCAACCGCAACCGGACCTGCGACCGGGTCCGGATCGGCTTCCTCGGGGTCAAGCCGGAGCATCAGCACACCGGCGTCGCGGCGTCGCTCTACGTCGAGCACTTCGACACCGCCGAACGATCGCGGCAGAAACGCGGCGAGGCCGGCTGGATCCTCGAGACCAACGAGGCGATGAACCGCGGCCTGGAGGCGATGAGCGCGGAGATCGTCAAGCGCTACCGGGTCTACCAGAAGCTGCTCTGTTAAGTGCGCAGTTTCCGGTTTCCCCGTGAGTTGGAGCTGATCGCATCGCTACAGTCGAGCCGGTGAGTGAGTTTGAGCTCGAGCCGGTGCGCGTGCGGGTCCTGGAGCGGGAGGCGCCGAACGCGCTCGTTCTTCGCGAGGGGCGCACCGCTGCGATCGCGGCGGTCGGCGGGGTCCTCGCCGGGGCGGCAACGGTGGCGACCGTCCGAGCCGTGGCGAAGAAGTCGCCGGGTCGACGGCTGCAACGCCGCAAGCGCCAGCCGAACGTCGTCGCCAGCCGCTCCTTCCTGGTGGACGTTCACCTGCTCGGTCGGTGACCCGGCCGGCGGCGCTGACAGTCGAGGTTCGCCCACCTTCGCCCTACCGCCTGCCCGCCCGCGGCGGCGGGGACGGGGTGATGCAGGTGCGGGGCGGGGTCGCCGCGCGGCTGCTTCACGTCGACGCGAGCCCGGTCCTGGTTCGCGCCTGGCAGCCGGGTCGCGATCGGGTCGCGCTCCGCGCCGAGCCGGTCGACCCGGCCGCGTTGGCGCCGCCGCGGGATCTGCCCGCCTCGTCGGCGCGCCCGGCCGGTCGGGCTGAGCTCGAGCTGGCGATCGAGCGGATGCGCTTCGCGCTCGGCGTCGACGACGACCTCGGCGAGTTCTACCGGCGCCTCCGCCGCGACCCGCTGCTCGGGCCGGCGATCCGCCGCCGGCCCTGGGTGCGGCCGCGGCGGCGGCCCTGGCCCTGGGAGGCGCTCGCCTGGGCGGTGGTCAAGCAGTTGATCGAGAGCGGCCGCGCGGCGACCGTCCAGCGCCGCATCGTCGGCCGCTGGGGGATGCGGCTGGGGCGCGAGCGCGGCGCCCTGCGGGACGTGCCCGCGGCGGCGACGATCGCCGGCAGGGCGCCGGCGGAAATCGAGCAGCTCGGGCTCTCCCCGGCCCGCTCGATCGCCCTGCGCGCGGTCGCCCGCCAGATCGCCGCCGGCCGCGTCGCCCCGGGCGAAGCCGCCGGGGACGCGCGGCTGCTTGCGATACCCGAGATCGGGCCCTGGACGGTTCAGTGTCTGGGCCTCTTCGGCCGCGGCGACCCCGACTCGCTGCCGGCCGGCGACCTGATGTACCTGAAGCTGGTCGGCCGCCTCGCCGGGCTGGGCCGCCGCGCCACGGTCGAGGAGGTCGAGGAGTTCTTCGCGCCGTACGCCCCCTTTCGCGGCCTCGCCGGCACCTGGGCGATCGGCTTCGGCGGATAAAGGGAACGTCCCGTCTGGCCGATAACTCCGGCGATGGAACACACCGGACGGGGGGAGGGCTGGCCGGATCGGGTCACCGACTTCCTCGATGAGATCTCAGCAGCGGGAGACGACTACCGCCGTCTGGTCGAGCGCCTGCCCGCGATCGTCTACTCCAGCGAGATGGGGGAGCGCGGGCGCTGGCGCTACGTCAGCCCCCAGATCGAGGAGATCCTCGGCTACAGCCCCGAGGAATGGATGGCCGACCCGGAGCTGTGGGCGCGCCAGCTCCACCCCGAGGACCGCGAGCGCGCGCTCGAGCAGGAGGACCGCAAGGCGGCGGGGGCGCGCGAGTTCCCGCCGGTCGACTACCGGATGATCACCCGCGAGGGCAATACCGTCTGGATCCTCGACGAGGCGGTTCTCGAGCCCGACGTCGACGGCACCCCGGTCTGGCACGGCGTCCTCTACGACATCACCGAGCGCAAAGCGGTCGAGCAGGAGCTGCGCCGCGCGGCCGCCCAGCAGGCGGCGGTGGCCCGCCTCGGTCGGCTGGCGCTGCAGGACGGCGAGCCGGGCGGGCTGATCGAGGCCGCCGCGCAGCTGATGACCGAGATCGACGGGGTCGAGGCGGCGTGCATCTGGGAGGCCGGCCGCGAGGGCCGGCGGCTGCACCTGCGGGCCGGGCTCGAGGGGCGGGCGGTCGGCGCCGACCGGCGCGCCTCGGCCGGGCGCGACTCCCATGCCGGCGCCGCGCTCGAGTCGGGGCTGCACGTGATCGTCGACGACTGGTCGACCGAGCGCCGCTTCGAGACGCCCTCGGCGCTGCACCAGCTCGGCGCGCGCAGCAGCCTCGCGGTTCCGATCGCAGGCAAGGAGCGGCCCTTCGGCGTCTTCGACATCCACTCGACCGAGCCGAGCCGCTTCACCCCGCAGGACGTCCACTTCGTCCAGGCCTGCGCCAACGTGCTCGCCGACGCCTTCGAGCGCCACACCGCTGACGAGGCGCTGCGCCACCGCGTCCTCCACGACTCGCTCACCGGCCTGCCCAACCGGCTCAGCTTCATCGAGTCGCTGCAGGACGCGCTGCGCCGCGCCACCGCCTCCGGCTCGCCGGTGGGGATCCTCTTTCTCGACCTCGACCACTTCAAGCTGATCAACGACAGCATCGGCCACCACGCCGGCGACGACCTGCTGCGCGCGGTCGCGCCGCGGCTGCGCTCCCACCTGCGGCCGGGGGACGTCGTCGCCCGCTTCGGCGGCGACGAGTTCGGCATCCTCCTCGACCGCCTCGCCGACGAGGAGGAGGCGGTCGCGATCGCCGACCGCGTCGCAGGCGCCTTCTCCGAGCCCTACTCGATGGGCGGCGCCGAGCACTTCATCACCGCCAGCGTCGGCATCGCCGTCTCCCGTCCCGCCGGGCGCGACCCCGTCGACGCCGAGCTGCTGATCCGCGACGCCGACGCGGCGATGTACCGGGCCAAGGAGCGGGGCAGGGGGCGCTACGAGGTCTTCGACGCCGAGATGCGGGCCGGCGCGGTGCGCCGGCTGGAGACCGAGCGCGAGCTGCGCCACGCGCTCGAGCGCGACGAGTTCGAGCTGCACTACCAGCCGGTCGTCGCGCTCGGCAGCGGCGAGATCGTCGGGCTCGAGGCGCTGGTGCGCTGGCGGCACCCCGAGCGCGGCGTGCTCGATCCCGGCGCCTTCGTCTCGATCGCCGAGGACAGCGGCCTGATCGAGCCGATCGGCCGCTGGGTGCAGGAGACGGCCTGCCGCCAGGCGCTCGGCTGGCACGCCCTCCAGCCCGACCGCCGCCCGCTCGACATCTCAGTCAACCTCTCCGCCCGCCAGGTCGCCCACCGTGACCTGGCCGGCTCAGTCGAGGAGGTGCTCGTCCGCACCGGCCTGGATCCGGTCAACCTGCGCCTGGAGATCACCGAGAGCGTCCTGGTCGAGGAGTCGGCGAGCGCCACAGCGACCCTCGCGGCGCTCAGCGAGCTCGGCGTGCAGCTGGTCCTCGACGACTTCGGCACCGGCTACTCCTCGCTCGCCTACCTCAACCGCTTCCCCTTCGACGCGCTGAAGATCGACCGCTCCTTCATCGAAGGCCTCGGCGTCGAACGGGAGCGCACGGCGATCGTCGAGGCGGTGATCGGGATGGCCCACGCGCTCTCGCTGGACGCGATCGCCGAGGGGGTCGAGAGCGAGGCGCAGCTCGCCGAGCTGCGCCGGCTCGACTGCGACTTCGCCCAGGGGCACCTCTTCTCACGGCCGCTGGCGCCGGAGAAGGTGACCGCGCTGCTGCGCGAGGGCAGCTTCGAGCTAATGGGCCACGCGGCCAGGTAGGTAGGCGTCGGTCATCGCTTCAGCCGGCGCTGGCCGGCCGGAGATCAGCCCGTTGTCGCCCATCCAGGCGATGAAGCGCTTCCAGGCGGCGGCATCCATCTCACCCTGTGGCGAGAGCAGCGGCAGGGTGGCCGCCAGCTCGGCTTCGGTCAGCTTCGGTTCGAGGTCGCCGTTCGCTTCCAGCAGCGCCTTCGCGGCGGCCTTCGGGTTTGCCTTCGCCGCGGCGGTGCCGCGCGCCAGGGCGGCGAGGAAGAGCCGCACGGCTTCGGGTTCTGCTTCGAGCCGGTCGCCCCTGGCGACGAGGACGAGCTCGTCGTAGGTCGGGACGCCGAGCCTGTCGACCGGCGTCACCACCGGGTCCTTGCCGCGCAGGCGCAGGTCGACGCCCTCGACGTTGAGGAAGCCGCCGAGCATCGCCTGGGCGCGGCCGCCGACGATCGCCGGCAGCAGGCCGTAGCCGACGTTGACGGTGTGCACGTCGGCGGGCGAGAGGTGGGCGCGGGCGAGGATCGTCTTCAGGTAGGCGTCCTGGTAGGGGATGCCGGCGGTGGCGATCGTCTTGCCGCGCAGGCCGCCGATCCCCTTGATCCCGGACTTCTTCAGCCAGATCATCGAGGTCAGCGGGCGGTCGACGAGGGCGCTCACGGCGACGACGTCGAGCCCCTGTTCGCGTGCCAGCAGCACCTCCGGCTCGTAGGAGATCGCCAGGTCGGTGCGCCCGGCGGCCACTTCCTTGATCGGCGCCGCGGGGTCCGACGGGGTGTGGATCGAGACGTCGAGGCCGGCTTCTTCGAAGTAGCCGAGCTTCTGCGCCATGTAGACCCCGGCGTGGTCGGGGTTGGGATAGAAGTCGAGCGTCAGGCTGAGCGGCGCTCGCTCGTGGCCGCCTTCCTCGCTCTTCGCCCCGCAGGCGGCCAGCGCCAGGGCGAGCGCCAACGCGGCCAGGGCGGCGGCGATCGCCGGCAATCGGGAGCGCTTCATCCCCTGCTTTCTATCGCCAAGTGACGATGCGACGCTCGGCGATGGAGAGCAGGCCGAAGAACGCCATCCCCAGGGCCGCGAGGATCGCCGTCGCGGCGAACAGCCGCGCGGTCTGCAGGTTGGCGTTGTCTTCGCGGATCAGGACCCCGAGCCCGCCGATCCTGGGTTCCGCCCCGACCCACTCGCCGAAGACCGCGCCGATCACCGCGATCGTCGCGCCGATCTTCGCGCCGCTGAAGGCGAAGGGGAGCGCCGAGGGCCCCTCGACCCGCCTGAGGATCTGCAGGCGCGAGGCGTAGAGCGTGCGCATCGTCTTGATCGCCTCCGGGTCGACCGAGCGCAGGCCGTCGAAGGTGTTGACGGTGATCGGGAAGAAGCAGATCAGGGCGACGATCGCCAGCTTCGGCCCAATCCCGTAGCCGAACCAGACGACCAGGATCGGCGCGAGGACGAGGATCGGGATCGTCTGCGAGGCGACCAGCAGCGGGTAGGTCGCGCGCTGGAGCAGCCCGGACAGGTGGAGGAGCACGGCGAAGGCCAGCCCGGCGGCCAGCGCGCAGAGAAAGCCGAGCAGGACCTCCTGCAGGGTCACCCAGGTGTTTTCCGCCAGCAGCGAGCGGTTCTCCCAGAGGGAGCTGGCGACTTCGGCGGGCGAGGGGACGAGGATCGGGTCGAGGTTGAGCGCGCTCGCCAGCGCGCCGCTGCTGGCGGCGACCTGCCAGGCGCCGATCAGCGCCGCCAGCAGGAGGAGCGGCGGGGCCCACCGCTTCATCGCGGCTCCCCCCGGAGGGCCTGCATCGCGCGCTCGCGGACGGCGACGAAGGCGGGGTCGGTGACCGCGGCGTCGCGGTCGGCGGCACGGGGGGCGGGGGCGCTCAGCTCGTCGACCACGCGGCCCGGCCTGGCAGAGAGCACGGCGATGCGGTCGCAGAGGTAGAGCGCCTCCTCGACGTCATGGCTGACGAGGACGACGGTGCGGGGGTCGGCCTCGAGCGCGGTTGCAAGCCAGGCCTGCATCTCGGCACGGGTGATCGCGTCGAGCGAGGCGAAGGGCTCGTCGAGCGCCAGCACCGGCTTGCCGGCGACGAGCGTGCGCAGGAAGGCGACCCGCTGACGCATGCCGCCAGATAGCTCGGCCGGCCGGGCGCGCTCGAAGCCGGCGAGGCCGAAGCGCTCGAACAGGGCGCCCGCCCGCCCGCGCGCCGCCCGCCGCCCCAGCCCGCGGTTGCGCAGCGCCAGCGCCGCGTTGTCGATCGCCGCCAGCCACGGCAGCAGCACGTCGCGCTGCGGCATGAAGGCGGTGTGGGCGAGGCGGCCGGCGGGGTCGAGGGAGCCGCCGACCTCGACCTCGCCCGCGCTCGGGCTCTGCAGCCCGGCGATCAGCTCGAGCAGGGTCGACTTGCCGCAGCCCGAGGGGCCGACCAGGCCGAGCACGCCGTGCGCCGGGACCTCGAGGTCGAGCCGCTCGACCGCCCGCAGATCGCCGTAGGAATGGGACAGCCCGCGGATCGAGACGGCGCCCGCCGGCTCGTCGCCGGCGGGCATCGCCGCCTCGCCGGCGAGTTGCTGGATTTCGGCAGCCACATTGGTATCCTGGCGCACTCCGCGCTTCTGACCAAGAAGGTCAGGAAAGTCGATAAGCCTCCCCGGCGCGGCAACTCAACATGGACCCGGCAATCGTCGTCTTCGGACTCGGCATCGGCATCCTCGTCGGCATGACCGGCATGGGCGGGGGGTCGCTGATGACGCCGCTGCTGATCCTCATCTTCGGCATCCAGCCGACGACCGCGATCGGCACCGACATCTTCTACTCGGCGATCACCAAGACCGTCGGCGGCTGGCGCCACTTCCGGATGAAGACGGTGAACATGGACCTGGTCAAGTGGCTGGCGCTGGGCAGCGTGCCGGCGGCGATCGCCGGGGTCGCCCTCGTCTCGGTGCTCGAGCGCCACATCGGCGAAGCCCGGCTCGACTCGCTCGTCTACGCCGTGCTCGGCGGCACCCTGCTGATGGTCGGCGTCGTCACCCTCACCCGGGCGCTGATCCTGCGCGACCTGGTCGACGAGCGCGACCGCTTCGACGTCGAACGGCGCCACAAAATCGCCGCCGTCGTCATCGGCGCCACCACCGGCTTCGTCATCGGGATCACCTCGGCCGGGTCGGGCACGGTGATCGCGATCCTGCTGATCGCGGTCTACCGCCTGGCGCCGAAGAAGGTCGTCGGCACCGACGTCTTCCACGCGGCGATCCTGCTCTGGGCGGCGGGCATCGCCCACTGGGTCGGCGGCAACGTCGACTTCACCCTCGCCGGCAACATCCTGATCGGCTCGATTCCCGGCGTCGTGATCGGCGCCGCGCTTTCGAGCAGGGCGCCGCAGGGCTTCATCCGCACCGCGCTCGGCATCGTCCTGATCGGCTCCGGCATAGTCACCATCCAGAAGGGCGACCCCACCGTCTGGCCAATAGCAGCTGCGGTAGCAGCACTGAGCCTAGGAGCGATCCTCGCCGCTCCTCGCATCCTTCACCGCCGCCGCGAAAGAGAAGCGGCAGAGGTCGCGCTCGACACGGCTGGCTGAGCGCGGCCTGATTTACTCCGTCCATGCGCGTATCTGCCAAGGCTGACTACGCCGTCCGCGCGGCAGCCGAGCTCGCGGCCGCCAACGACGAGCCCGTCAAGGGGGAGCGCCTAGCCGAGGCGCAGGACATCCCGCTGCAGTTCCTCGAGCACATCCTGCTCGAGCTGAAGCACCACGGCATCGTTCGCGCCCGGCGCGGGGCGAAGGGCGGCTACTGGCTGGCCAAGCCGGCCGACGCGGTGACGATCGCCGACGTCGTCCGCGCGGTGGAGGGGCCGATCGCCCACGTCCAGTCCTCGCCGCCGGAGTCGATCGAGTACCGCGGCCACGCCGAGCACCTGCAGGAGGTCTGGATCGCCGTCCGCGCCAACCTCCGCGCCGTGCTCGAGCACGTCACCCTCGCCGACCTGGTCAGCGGCGACCTCCCGGCCGTGGTCGAGCAGCTCGCCGCCAAGCCCGACGCCTGGGCTCCCCGCTGAGCGCAATCCTCAATTTGAGGTGCCGTCCGGGTCATAGCGGGAGCAATCAGTCGAGATCGAACGCGGCCATGATCGCTTCTCTGAGAGCCGGCTCTTGGCTGTCGAGCAGAAGGCCGATCTGCTCTCCCACGGCATAGGAGGGAATGGTGGTGATGTTGTCGCAACTGACGACCGAGGGCTCCGTGAGGCCGTTCGTCGCATCGACGCCTACCTCGCTGGAGAGCCCGCGGACGGTTGTGGTGATCGGCGCGACGGTCACCGTCCTGAGATGCGGCCGCACGAGCTCACGCGTCAGGATCAGCACCGGCCGAGCCTTGTCGAGGTGTGCGACATGGATGGCCCGCATCAGGCCAGGTCATGGGGCAGGCCCGCCGCGTGCTCGGCGAGCCCTGCGAGCTCCGGGTCCGGACCGGTGCGGGCGAGGATCCGGGCATCGCGTTCTGCGAGGTCACGCCGACGCTCGCGCTCGAGCGCCCGGGTTACGACAGCCGCCCTGCTGCGCTCGGTGCCGGAGTCGACGATCTCGTCAACGAAGTCGACAAGCTCCTCTGGAAGTCGAACGGCGATCTGCTTGCTCATCCCATAATGGTAGCAAAACGGTAGCATTATCCCCGCTCCCCTCTCGCGCGAAGCGCTTGCGGTGGCTGCGTCTTCGGACTTCAGGCCAGCGGCGAGCTTCGCTGCGAAATCTCGGTCGAGCAGGTCGTTTGCCCAGCCCCGACTTCGCCAACAAGTTTTACGGCGGTGCCGCGGTAGAGGGGGAACCGCCCTGTAGCTCATGCCCGTGCCGGCTCTGCCCGCGCATAAACGCGGTCGCGCCTTTTCTTGACTTTGGTGATTGACATTGTGCTAGGGTGCCGCGCTCATTCCCAATTAACTTCATCAAGAAAGAGGAGAACGGCTTTGAAGACGCACCCTGGCAGCGGCAAAGGAAAAGTGGGAGGGGCCCTCGCGGTGCTCTTGCTCGCAATCGCCGCGCTTGCGATCGCCGGTTGCGGCGGCAGCGGCTCTAGCTCCGGCGGCAAGCTCGACGTGGTCGGCTACTCGACCCCCGAATCGGTCTACCAGGAAGACCTCGAGCCGGCCTTCCAGAAGACCGCCGCCGGCAAGGGGGTCAGCTTCAGCAACTCCTTCGGCGCCTCGGGCGATCAGAGCCGAGCGGTCGTCGCCGGCCAGCCCGCCTCGGTCGTCCACTTCTCCCAGGCGGGCGACATGGAACGGCTGGTCGAAGAAGGGGAACTCGTCTCCAAGGACTGGGAAAAGCAGCCCTACGGCGGCATCGCGGCCGACTCGGTCGTCGTCCTCGTCGTCCGCAAGGGGAACCCGAAGGGGGTCCACAGCTTCGACGACCTGCTGAGCAAGGACGTCTCCGTTGTCACCCCGAACCCGTTCAGCTCGGGATCGGCCCGCTGGAACATCATGGCCGTCTACGGCACCGAGATCAACGAGGGCAAGTCTCCCGCGCAGGCGCTCGAAGCGGTCAAGACCGTGCTCGAAAAGACGGTGGCGCAGCCGGGCAGCGGCCGCGACGCGCTCGCCGCCTTCACCCAGGGCGAGGGCGACGTCCTGCTCAGCTACGAGAACGAGGCGATCAAGGCCGAGAAGGAAGGCGAAGACGTCGAATACGTCGTGCCGCCCTCGACGATCCAGATCGAAACGCCGATCGCGGTGACCGAAGCGGCCCCCGAGCCCGCCGCCGAAGAATTCCTCAAGTTCCTCTGGTCCGACGCGGGCCAGGAAATCTGGGCCGAAAACGGCTACCGCCCGGTCAACCCGAAGTTGGTCGACCCGAAGCAGTTCCCGACCCCGAAGGATCTGTTCGAGATCAGCCAGTTCGGCGGCTGGGGCAAGGTCAACGAAGAATTCTTCGACGAAGAAACCGGCTCGGTGGCCAAGATCGAGGGCGAACTCGGAGTCTCGACCTCCGGCTAGCCGATGGAGGCGCACGCGGCAGCAGCGGCAGCACCCCGGGCCGGCATCCGCCTGCCCGGGGTCGGCGCCGGCTTCGGCCGGGGCCTCGTCGTCCTCTACCTGAGCGCGGTCGTCCTGCTGCCGCTGGCGGCGCTGACGAGCCAGGCGTTCGAAAGCGGCCTCGGCACCTTCTGGGAACAGGTCACCTCCCCGCAGGCGGTGCGCTCGCTGGAGCTGACCGTGGTCGCCTCGCTGATCGTGGTCGCGATCAACGCGGTCTTCGGCACGATCATCGCCTGGCTCCTCGTCCGCGACGAGTTCCCCGGCAAGGGGGCGGTCAACGCGGTGATCGACCTCCCCTTCGCATTGCCGACGATCGTCGCCAGCCTGACCCTGATCGCCCTCTACGGCAACGAAAGCCCGCTCGGCATCCACCTCGCCGCGACCAGGCCGGCGGTGATCGTCGCCCTGCTCTTCGTCACCCTGCCGTTCGTCGTCCGCGCCGTGCAGCCGCTGCTGATCGAGATGGACCGCGAGATGGAGGAGGCCGCCGCCTCGCTCGGCGCCGGCGGCTTCACCGTCTTCCGCCGCATCATCTTCCCCAACCTGCTGCCAGGCCTCGCCGCCGGGGTGGCGCTCGCCTTCGCCCGCGCCCTCGGCGAGTACGGCTCGGTGCTCCTCTTCGCGGGGGGGCTGCCGGGCACGATGGTCTCCTCGGTCTTCATCCGCCAGCAGATCGAGTCCGGCAACGACGTCGGCGCCGCGGCGGTCTCCGTCGTCCTGCTCGCCGCCTCGCTGGCGATGCTCGTCCTCATCGGCCTGATCCAGCGCTGGAGCGCTCGCCATGAAGCCGCGTAGCCGTTGGGGCCTGCGCGCCCTCGGGCTCGGCTACCTCGCGGTGCTGCTGCTGCTGCCCCTGGGGATGATCTTCTACAAAACCTTCGAACACGGCCTGGCGCCGCCGATCGACGCGATCACCTCGCCCGACGGCCTCCACGCGTTGAAGCTGAGCCTGCTGATGGTCGCGATCGCGGTGCCGCTCAACACCGTCTTCGGCGTCGGCTGCGCGCTGCTCCTGGTCCGCCACCGGGCGCGGGGCAGCGCCCTGATCGACGCCGCGATCAACCTGCCGTTCGCGATCTCGCCGGTCGTGATCGGACTCTCCCTGTTTCTCCTCTACGGCGCCCAGGGCTGGTTCGAACCGGGGCTCGCCGAAGCCGGGATCAAGATTCTCTTCTCGGTTCCGGGGATGGTCCTCGCCAGCATCTTCGTCTCGCTGCCGTTCGTCGTCCGCGAGACGGTGCCGGTGCTGCAGGAGATCGGCACCGAGCAGGAGCAGGCAGCGTCGACCCTCGGCGCGAACGCCTGGCAGACCTTCCGGCGTGTGACCCTGCCGGCGATCCGCTGGGGGGTCGCCTACGGCGTCGTCCTGACCACGGCCCGGGTGCTGGGCGAGTTCGGCGCCGTCTCGATCGTCTCCGGCCAGATCTCGGGCGAGACCGAAACCCTGCCGCTCTTCGTCGAAAAGCAGTTCGCGAACTTCAACGAGGCGGGCGCCTTCGGCGCCTCCATGGTCCTGGCGCTGCTCGCCCTCACCACCCTCCTGGCAATGAACGTCCTGAAAAGAAAGGAGGACGCCTGATGGGAATCTCAGTCGAGGGAGCGAGCAAGCGCTTCGGTGACTTTCAGGCCCTCAACGACGTATCGATCGATGTGCCGAACGGCTCGCTGACCGCCCTGCTGGGCCCGAGCGGGAGCGGCAAGTCGACCCTGCTGCGGGCGATCGCCGGGCTCGAGACGCTCGACGGCGGCCGCATCGAGATCGACGGCGAGGACGTCTCGAAGAAGCCGACGCAGAAGCGCGAAGTCGGGTTCGTCTTCCAGCACTACGCCGCGTTCAAGCACATGACCGTCTACGAGAACGTCGGCTTCGGGCTGACGATCCGCAAGTGGCGCAAGCCGGAGATCTCCAGGCGCGTCCACGAGCTGCTGCGCCTCGTCCAGCTCGACGGGCTGGCGGAGCGCTACCCCTCGCAGCTCTCCGGCGGGCAGCGCCAGCGGATGGCGCTCGCCAGGGCGCTGGCGGTCGAACCGCAGGTGCTGCTGCTCGACGAGCCCTTCGGGGCGCTGGACGCGAAGGTCCGCAAGGACCTCCGCGTCTGGCTGCGCAACCTCCACGACGAGATGGGGGTGACGACGATCTTCGTCACCCACGACCAGGAGGAGGCGATGGACGTCGCCGGGCAACTGGTCGTGATGAACGAAGGCCGGGTCGAGCAGTCCGGCACCGCCGACGACCTCTACGACCACCCCGCGAACGAGTTCGTGATGAGCTTCGTCGGCGAGGTCAACCGGCTCGGCGAGCACTTCGTCCGCCCGCACGACATGGAGGTCGTGCTCGACCCCGACGAGCGGACCGAGGAGGCGCTGGTGCAGCGGATCGTCGCCCTCGGCTTCGAGATCCGGGTCGAGTTCGTGCTCGGCGACGGCACCGAGGTCTGGGCGCAGCTCACCCGCGCCGAACTTCAGCGGCTCGAGCTGCGGGAGGGCCAGATCGTCCACCTGCGGCCGGGCCAGACGAAAAGCTTCAGCGGTGATGTCCCGCCGTCCGACGGTCGTGGGGCCTCGACTCCCCGCGACCCGCAGGACGGGGGCGACGCAGAGGTATCTGCAGCCGCCTGAAGAGGCGACTGGGCGGGGCGCGCTTTGCCGGGTGGCGCCCCGCCCTACTCGTCGCTGCTATTCTTGACTTTCAAACTCAACAAACTCTAGAAAGGAGCCGAGGATGAGCCGACCGGATGGAACCACCATCGTCTCGAGGGGACGGCTGAGCGGGGTGCTGCGAGGGGAGAGGCTGGGCGGTCGCTCCGGCGCCCTCGCCGAGGCGGCCGGCGATCGGGATCAGGTCGACGAGGCGATCTACTACCGCGCCCGCCTGATCCTGGGGGAGTCGCTGCGCCGGCCGGAGTCGCTGCGCCGGCCGGCGCGTTGACTTGCCGCTACTTGCCGCCGGTCGTTTCGGCCGGCGGCGCTTCGGGCCTTTCCGGGTAGGCCTGGACTGCCAGGCTCCAGCTCTTCAGCGCGAAGGTCACTTTCGAGGCGCCGGCGTACTGGACGGCGACCGTGTGACCGCCTTTCTGCAGCACCGTCGTCTGCGTCACCGTGTGCACGAGCGGAGCGGGTGCCGGCGAGCCGGCCGTCGCCGGGGCGAGGTTGACTTTGCCGGTGCTCTGGCCGTCGACCAGGATCTGGATCGGGCAGGCGAGGTCCGCCGTCGGTTTTTCCGCCGTGCAGGTCGCCTGTCCCGAGAAGGTGATCACCGCGGGCGCAGTTCCCGGCGTCGCGAACGAGGTGAACGCCGTCGGGATGTAGCCCGCGGTCGTCGCCGAGGCGGAGAACGGCGCGGTCCCGGCGGCGATGCCGACCACCGGGGCCAGTGGCGCGTCGGCCCTCGCCACGTACAGGTTCCCGGCGGCCTTCTTCCTCAGGTAGAGGGTGTTGGCCGATTTCTTCCTCAGGAAGAGGCCGGTGGCCCTCTTGTTGGTGAGGAAGACCTGGCCTCCCTTCTGCTGGGTTGCGAACGATGGGCTCACGGCGGTCGCGGCGGCCAGTGCCGCCGCGACCGTCACCACCAGCACGGCGCGTGGCCTGGACAGTCTTCTGTTGAGCAATTGATCCTCCATCTCTCAGGGCCGCCGGGGAGCCTTCTTTACTAAGAAGGTCAATAAAGTACAGAAGCTGGTAGGGTGATGTCGAGTTAGTTGCTCGACAAAGTCCAATACCCGGCGGGAAAGGACCCCAATCGGATGAGATACAGATCTATTGCCATTGCGGCGGCTGCCCTCCTGGGGCTCGCGGTGCCGGCGTCAGCCGGCGCTCAGACCCTGATCGGGTCGGGCTCGGTCGCCGCGCAGCCGGTGCTCCAGGCTCTCTTCAGCACCTACACCAAGCAGGTCAACCACAGCGTCCACTTCGTCTACACGGCGGACGGCGGCAACGCCGGGATCAAGGACGTGCAGAACGGGACCAGCCAGTTCGCGGGGCAGGCTCGCACGCCGCTTCCCAGCGATGCCGGCACGACCTACGTCAAGTTCTACCTCGACGGCCTCTGCATGGACGTCAACAAACAGAACAAGCTGGGCGACGTCAGCATCCAGCAGCTCCACGACATCTACCGGGGCCTGCTCACCAACTGGAGCCAGGTGCCCGGCTCGGGGCTGGAAACGACGATCGACCCGGTCGGCCGCGACACCAACGGGGGGACCTACAACTTCTTCCTGCAGGCGGTGCTCAACAACGAACTGCCGGCGTCGAACGTCAACGCGCTGACCGCCGACGGCCTCGTCGTCAACGCGGTCAAGCAGGACCCCAACGCGATCGGCTACGCCGGGCTCGCCTGGCAGAGCAAGAGCCTGAAGACGCTCAAGGTCAACGGCGTCCCCTGCGAAGCCGGCAAGATCAGCGTCGAACCGCTCAAGTACCCGCTCTCGCGCTACATCTTCCTGGTGCTGCCGGGGGACGGGAGCACGAGTCCGCCGGCGCTGCAGAAGTTCATCGATTGGGCGCGGAGGAGCCCCCTGGCCGGGGAAACGATCCTCAAGGCCGGCGGCGTCCCCGCCTTCAACAAGAAGGCCAAGAAGTAGCGACCGGACGATGGACGAGGACTACCTCCCCGTCGAGTACGGCCCCCGGTGGTCGGACCAGCGCGCCGAGCGGATGCTCGGCGCGCTGGTCTGCGCCGTCGTCGGGCTGCTGCTGGCGCTGATCGTCACCGTCTTCGTTCGCGCCTGGCCCTCGTTCGCCCACAACGGCCTGGCCTGGTTCGGGGCCGGCGGGAGCGTCGAATCCCAGCTCAACGCGATCTACCTCTCCGGCCTCAGCGGCGCCCACTACATCTACACCTTCCATGCCTGGCAGCTGATCTGGAGCACGGTCCTGATCGTCGGCGGGGCGGTGGCGATCGCCCTCTTCTGCGCGCTGTTCGTCTCCGTCTTCATCGTCGAGTTCGCGCCGGAGTGGATGCGCAACGTCCTCCAGCCGGTCGTCCGCTTCCTCGCCAGCGTCCCCTCGGTGATCTACGGATTGCTCGGGGTGCTGGTGGTCGTCCCCTTCATCGGCAACCACCTCGTCACCGAGTCGCAGAAGGCCTCGGTGGCGGGGGTGATCTCGCTCAGTGGCTACAGCCTGCTGGCGGCGGTGCTGATCCTCACCATGATGATCGCTCCGCTGATGGTCTCGATCTTCTCCGACGGGCTGCGCTCGGTGCGGCCCGGCTGGCTCGAGGGCTCGCTGGCGCTCGGCGTCAACCGCTGGCGGACGACCTGGAAGATCGCCGTGCGCAGCGCCCGCCCGGCGATCGTCGCCGGCACCGTGCTGGCCGTCGCCCGGGCGCTCGGCGAGGCGGTGATGCTGGCGATGGTCTCCGGCTCGGTCGCCTTCCCCCCGAACCCGGCCGACGGCCTGATCTTCATCTACGAGCCCTCGCGGCCGCTGGCGCCGACGATCGTCAAGAACATCGACTCGCTGGGATCTGCGCCCGCCAACGCGACCCTGTTCGCGATCGCCGCGGTGCTGCTCTTCTCGGCCGCGCTGTTTTCGCTCACCGGCTGGGTCGCGAGGCGAGCGATGAGCAAATACGGGGCGACGGCCTGATGGCAACCTGGCGCCTGTCCGACCGCATCGGCCTCGCGGTCTGCTGGGCCCTCGGGCTCCTCTTCTGCGCGATCGCCGTGGCGATCGTCGTCTACCTCTTCCTGCAGGGGGTCAAGTACCTGCGCCCGTCGATGCTGGTGACGCCGGCCTCGGGGGGCTTCACCCAGAGCGAAAGCGGCGGCTTCTCCGACGCCCTGTTCGGGACCCTGATCGTCGCCGTGATGGGCATCGCGCTGGCCCTCCCGGTGGGCATCGGGATCGCGGTCTGGCTGGTCGAGTACGGCCGCCCGACCTCGCTCGCGCGGATCGCCGAATCGACGATCGAGGCGATCGCCGGCATCCCCTCGATCGTCCTCGCCCTGTTCGGCACCGTGATCTTCTCCAGCACCGCGCTCGGATTCCTCAGCCGCACCTCCGAAGGCGTCGTCTTCGGCCGTTCCTTCTTCGCCGCGGGGGCGATGCTCTCGCTGGTCGCCCTGCCGCTGGTGGTCGCCAGCACCCGCGAGGGCCTGAACGCCATCCCGCAGCACGTCCGCGAGGCCTCCTACGCGGTCGGCAAGACGAAGATCGCGACGACGCGGAGGATCCTGCTGCCGACCGCCCGCCCCCAGGTGGCGACCGGGGCGATGCTCGGCCTCGGGCGGATCATCGGCGACACGGCGATCATCGTCGTCCTGCTCGGGGCGACGCAGAACTTCGCCCCGGTCGAAGGCGCTCCCTTCCCGCTCAACTACCTGCGCGGCGCCGGCACGACCCTGACCAACTTCGTCTACGAGGCCTCGCCGACCGGCAACCTCAATCAGCCGCAGAAGGCCTACGCGGCGGCCTTCGTCCTGCTGCTGATGGTGCTGGCGCTGAACGCCGCCGTCGACGTCGTCCATCGCCGCGCGAGAAAGGTGGGAACGTGGAGTTCGTAAAGCCGCCCCCGCCGCCGGTCCGGCGGCTCGAGCTGGAGGACCCGCCGGCCGCCCGCGAAGCGGCGCCCCAGAACGGCTTCACCGCCGCGAGGCGCTCGATCGGGGCGCCCCAGTTCTCGATTCGCCGCATGGAGGTGGACGACCTCTCGGTCTCCTACGCCACTCGCGAAGCGGTCAAATCGGTCTCGCTGCCGGTCCGCCAGGGTGAGGTGCTGGCGATGATCGGGCCCTCGGGCTGCGGCAAGACGACGCTGCTGCGCTCGCTCAACCGGCTCACCGAGCTGACCCGCACGGCGCGGCTGAGCGGCCGCGTCCTGCTGGACGACGTCGACATCGCCCTGATCGAGCCGACCCTGCTGCGGCGGCGGGTGACGATGGTCTTCCAGCAGCCCAACCCGTTTCCGATGAGCGTCTTCGACAACATCGCCTACGTCCTGCGCGAGCAGGGTTCGCGGCGTCGCCGCAAGAAGGCGCTCGAGCCCCAGGTCCACAGCGCGCTCGATCGCGCCGGCCTGTTCGAGGAGGTCAAGGACAACCTCGACCATCCCGCGCTGAAGCTCTCCGGCGGCCAGCAGCAGCGGCTCTGCATCGCCCGGGCATTGGCGGCCGAGCCCGAGGTGCTGCTGCTCGACGAGCCCTGTTCGGCGCTCGACCCGCAGTCGACCCAGGTGATCGAGGACCTGATCGTGAAGCTGCGCGACGACGTCGCGGTCGTGATCGTCACCCACAACCTCCAGCAGGCCTACCGGGTCGCCGACCACGTCGCCTTCATGTACCTGGGCGAGCTGGTCGAGTACAACAGCGCGACGGCGCTCTTCGGCTCGCCTCGCGAGCAGCGGACGCAGGAGTACGTGAGCGGTGCGTTCGGCTAGGCGCCCTCAGGTCGTCCGCCTGGCGCCGCTCGCGCTTTGCGCGCTGCTCCTCCTCGGGGCAGCCGGCGGCTGCGCGACCACGCAGGAGACCGCGGCGAGGAAGCAGGCGGAATCCAAACGCATCCTCGAAGCGCGCGACCACAGCCAGCGGCACCCCCATGCCAATCGATCGAGGAGCGGACGATGACGACCCAAAGCCAGTACGAGCCCTGCGAGGAGTGCGGCGCGCCGCTCACCCCCCAGCAGCGCTACTGCGTCCACTGCGCGGCGCGGCGTGGCAACGGCGCCAACCCGTCGTCCCGTTACTTCGCCGCGATGAGCAAACGCGCCCGGCGCCCGCCCGCCCGCGTGCAGGCCAGGGCCTCCGGCAGCAGGGCGGCCGCGGTCGGCTTCTTCGCCCTGCTGCCGATCGCGGTCGCGATCGGGGTCGTCGTCGGCCGCACCGGCTCGGGCGAAGACAACAGCGCCGTGGTGCAGGCGCTGCGCGAACAGAACGCTGCCCTGGCCAACTCCGGCTCCGCCCCGGCGGGGACGGCGGTTGCGAGCGGGCCTAAATCGAAGAGCGCCGCCAAGGGGGCGAAGAAGGTGGCCGCTAAGAGCGGCGGCAAGGTCATCGCCCACACCTCCAACGGGACCGTCCACCAGGTCGTCGGCTTCAAGCCGTCCAAGCAGCAGACCGAAGAAGACACGCAGATCGTCGCAAGCAGCCCCGAACAGACCGGGTCGAACTACGTCAAGGCGCAGCAGGGCCTGCCCGACGTGATCGTCGTCGGGGGCAGCTCCGGCTCGGCCCCCGCCGCGTCGGGTGGCGGCAAGGGGGAACCATGACCGACGACGTGCGCGCCCAGCGGGACCGGCTGCTGGAGAAGTTCACGATCATGCAGGCCGACCTCGGCGGCGCCTTCTACGAGATGGCGATCCGCGATCACGTCCGCCTCGACGTCCTCACCCGCAAGGCGGCTGAGCTGCAGCGCGTCGACGCCGAGCTGCACGAGGCCGAGCGGATGCTGGCGATGCTGGCCCCGGAGGAGGCGGGCGAGTGAAGGGGGCCCTCTCCAAGCGGGTCGACAAGGCGGTCGCCGCGGCCGCGTCCCTGACCGGCAAGCGCTTCGGCCTGCTGGTCGCATCCTCGCTGGTCGCCACCTCGGCGATCGTCGCCGGGGCGATGACGGGGACCGGCGACGCCGGCGCCCTCGCGGCACTGGTCGGGCGCAAGCTGCCGATCGCGCGCGCGCCGGTGAGCGCGGCTCCCGCCGTGCCCTCGGGCGGGGGGAAAGCGCGCCGTCTCCGCGCCCGGCAGCCGCGGCCGCTCCCTCTCCCGAACCGCAGCCGGCGCCCGCTCCCTCGCCGGCCCCTGCCGCCGCTCCCAGCGGGGACTCGGAAGGGTCGCCGAGCGAAGCCGCGCCGCCGGCGGAACCGACGCCCGAACCGGGCCGCGTCGGCCACCTATTCGTGATCTCGCTCTCCAGCCCGGGCTATGAAGCGGCCTTCGGCGGCGAATCGAAGATGCCCTATCTGGCGGCGACCCTGCGGCCGCAGGGCGAGCTGCTCTCCAACTACTCGCTGCTCGACCAGGCGGCCCTGCCGAACGGGGTCGCGGCGATCTCCGGACAGCCGCCCAACTCGGCGACGAAGGCCGGTTGCGCGAACTACGACGAGTTCCCCGCCGGCGCGGCGCTCGACCGGCGTGGGGTCGTCCCCGGCGCCGGTTGCGTGTACCCGGTCGAAGTCCTGACCGTGGCCGATCAGCTGACCAGCGCCCGCCTGCGCTGGGGCGCCTACGCCGACGGGATGGTGGACGCGACCGGGAAGTCGCAGAACTGCGTCCACCCCGAACCGCCGACGCCCGAATCGCCCGTGCCAGGGGGCTACGCGGCGACCCAGAACCCCTTCGTCTACTTCCACTCGTTGCTCGACCTGGGCGCCTGCGGCAGCGGCGATCTGCCCCTCAGCGCGCTCGCGCCCGCTCTGCGCAAGGCCGACTCGACGCCGAACCTGGTCTACGTCGCGCCCGACCCGTGCGACGCCGGCGTGCCCGGGCAGTGCCCGCCGGGAGCGGTCGAAGGGCCGGCCAGCGCGAACGCGTTCCTCGAACAGTGGGTCCCGCAGATCCTCGCCTCGCCGGCGTTCGAGAAGGACGGCGTCCTGGTCGTGACCTTCGGCTCGGCCGACCCGCCGCCCGCCGAACCCGCCCCGGCCCCGGCGCAGGACCCGCTGCACGTCGGCGCGCTCGTGATCTCGCAGTTCGCGACCGCCGGGGCCACCGACGCGGGCCCCTACGATCCCTACTCGCTGCTGCGCTCGACCGAGGACCTGTTCGCGCTCGAACACCTGGGCCTGGCCGCGCCGGCGAAGGTGAAGTCCTTTGCGCCCGGCCTGCTCGGCGAAGCTGGTGGGGATTAGGCAGCCTCGGTGATCGGCCCGACGATGCAGCTCACGGCCAAGGTCGATTACGCGATCCGGGCGATGGTCGAGCTTGCCGCGGCGGGCGAGGGGCCGGTCAAGGGGGAAGCGATCGCCTTGGCCCAGCGCGTCCCCCTGCGGTTCCTGGAGAACATCCTGCTGGAGCTGCGGCACGCCAGGCTGGTGCGCAGCCAGCGCGGCGCCGAGGGCGGCTACCGGCTGGCGCGGCCGGCCGAGACGATCACGCTGGCGGACGTCATCCGCACGGTCGAGGGCCCGATCGCGAGCGTCCGCTCGGAGCGGCCCGACGAGCTCTCCTACTTCGGGACCGCGGCTCCGCTGCGCGACGTGTGGGTCGCGCTTCGTGCCAACATGCGGGCCGTGCTCGAGTCGGTGACCCTGGCGGACGTCGCCAACGACGCGCTTCCGGTGGAAGTGGTCCGGCTGATCGAGCAGCCCGACGTGTGGGAGCCGCACTGACCGTGGGCTGGTCCTGACCGGACGCTCCGGGACGGCCTCCGGGCCCTCGCTCGCGACGATCCTGCGGGAGTGGGGGAGGATCGGGTGCATCGGCTTCGGCGGTCCGCCGGCTCACATCGCGTTGTTTCGCGAGCTCTGCGTCGATCGCAACGAGTGGCTCAGCGACGAGCAGTTCGAGGACGCGATCGCGGCCACCAACCTGCTGCCGGGGCCGGGCTCGACCCAGCTCTCGATCTTCTGCGCCTGGCGGCTGCGAGGGGTGGTGGGGGCGCTGGCCGGTGGCGCCGGCTTCATCCTCCCGGGGCTGGTGGCGATCATCGGCCTGGCGGTCTTATTCCTCGCCTCGGCGCCGCCGGACTGGGTGATCGGCGCCGGTGCCGGAGCGGGCGCCGCCGTCGCCGCGGTCGCGCTGCGGGCCGGCTTCGGCCTGCTGCCGGCGAGCTGGGAGCGGGCACGCGACACCCACCCGCTGCGCTGGGCGCTCTACGGCCTCGCCGGCCTTGTCGCGACGGCTCTGGTCGGCGCCTGGCTCGTCCTCGTCCTGATCACCTGCGGCCTGCTCGAGCTGGCGATTCGCCGGCCGGGTGCCGCCCGCGCAGTGGCAGGCGGCTGGGCGCTGCCGCTGCCATGGCGCCTTTCTGGTCTATATGACAAGAAAAGCGCCATAGCGGCTCTTGGTGTCGCGGCGAGCGGCGGCATCGGCGCCCTCGCCTGGGTCGCCTTCAAGGTCGGCGCCCTCTCCTACGGCGGCGGCTTCGTGATCGTGCCGCTGATGCAGGCGGATGCCGTCAACCATTACCACTGGATGACCAACGGCCAGTTCCTCAACGCCGTCGCCCTCGGCCAGGTCACGCCGGGTCCGGTGGTCCACACCGTCGCCGTCGTCGGCTACGCCGCCGCCGGGGTCTGGGGCGCGTTGCTCGCCTCGGCGGTCGCCTTCGCCCCCTCGTTCTCCTTCGTCCTGCTCGGCGCCGAGCGCTTCGACCGCCTCCGCGCCGACCTCCGCGCCCGTGCCTTCCTCGACGGCGCCGGCCCGGCCGCGATCGGCGCGATCGTCGGCTCCGCCATCCCCCTGGCCCTGGCGCTGAGCGAGACCTGGCAGGCGGCGGTCCTCGCCGCCGCCGCGATCGCCCTGCTGGCCCTGCGCCGCAGCGTCGTCCTGACCCTCCTCGCCGCCGGCCTGATCGGCGTCGCCGTCGCCCTAGCCGGCGCCCCCCTCCCGGCTTAGCTCAGGGCCGCAGCCGGAACGGGGGGTACTGGTCGGTGACCAGGGTGAAGGCGTAGCCGGTGACGCGGTTGCCCCAGCGGAACGTCCCCTCGACAAAGGTGAAGATCCCGCGCGGGTATCGGCCGGTGAAGAGGATCGCAAACCAGGCGCCGATCACGGCGAAGAAGACGCCGATGTAGAGGAAGAAGAGGACGACGTAGTGGGGGATGGCGAGTAGCCACTTGACCAGCGGCAGCGCCCGCTCGAGCCGCTCGACTTCGGGATAGGCGAAGTCGAGATGGACCGCCTGCATCTCGTCGGTCGAGGGGTACTCATCGTCCATCAGGAAGAGGTAGACGCCGACCCGGTTGGAGAAGCGCAGTAGTTCGAGGTTCCAGTCGAACCACCAGCGCGGATATTTCTTGCGGAAGAGGATCATCAACACGGTCGGCAGGACGACGATGCTGCCGAGGGTGATCGAGGCGGTCGAGCCGTACCCGCTTGCGCTCGACCCGGGCAGCAGGGCGAGGACGATCGCGATCGGGATCACGGTGAAGATGCGGAAGAAGGTCGTCAGGCGGTTGAGCTGCCGCTCCGGGTAGTCGACCGAGAAGGTGACTGGGTAGGACGAGGGATCCATCGTTTCTCCTCTGCTTGATCGGGTGACGGGGACAGTTCTAGTCGGCGGCGGGGACGCCGCCGGCGACGACGTTGACGAAGTTCTCCAGGTGCCTGGTCGTCCAGCACTCGAAGGCGCCGTCGCAGTGGCGCTCGTAGGCGGCCATCACCGAGTCGCCGTAGTTCCAGTACAGGCGCGGCTCGGGGTTGAGCCAGAAGAGGCGGCCGGCGCGCTCGGCCACCTGGGCGAAGACCTCGGCGTGGGGCTCGCGGCCGTTGGTGCGGGCGTCGCCGAGGACGATCACGGTCGAGCGCGGGTCGAGTTCGTCGGAGATCTCGGTCAGGAACTCGAGCCAGACGCGGCCGTAGTCGGTGTAGCCGGAGACGTCGGCGACGCCGCCCTCGCTCGAGATTCGCTTGGCGATCTCGCGGAAGTCGCGCTCGTGCTCGAAGATCTCGGTCACCTCAGAGATCCGCTCGATGAAGACGAAGCTGCGCAGCTTGCGGAACGAGTCGTGCAGCGCGTGCAGCACCGAGAGGAAGAAGACGCTGGCCGAGGTGACGCTGGTCGAGACGTCGCAGAGGACGTAGATCTCCGGCCGCCGCGGCCGCTTCGGCCGGTAGCGCAGGTGCATCGGCACGCCGCCGGTCTCCAGCGAGGCCCGCATCGTCCGCCGCACGTCGACCGTCCGTCCGCGGCGGCGGCCGCGCTGCTCGTGGCCGAGCGTCGCCAGGCGCCGCTTCATCTGCGAGACGGCGCGGTGGACGGCGGCGAGGTCCTGGGTCGGGCTGCTCGGCAGGGCGCGGTCGAGCTCGGCCAGCGGCCGCGAGGGGGGGAGGGTCTCGGTGCGCTCGATCAGGTCGCGTTCGAGCTCGCGCCGCAGGTGGCGCTCGAAGCGGTTGAGCTGGTCGCGGTCGATCGGCGGCAGCTCGCCGGATCCGTCGGGCGTCGACTGGGCGCCGGCGGAGAGCTCCAGCGTGCGGCGGATCCGCTGCACGTCGACGCCGACCACGCCCGAGCCCTCGCCCTGGCGACCGAAGGCCGCGATCGCCAGCCGCGCCAGGTCGCGCATCTCGCCGTCGTCGCCGGCGAGGATCGCCTGGCGCACCTGCTCGCGCAGCTCGTCGATGTCGAGCCGCTCGCCGCCCTCGTAGCGCCGGCCCTCCTCGCCGACCTCGCGCTCGATCGCCTCGGCCTCGGCGGCGCGGAAGAACCAGCGCTCGAAGAGCAGCTCGAAGACGCGGCGGTCGTCCTGCGACTTGGCGATCGTCGCCGCCAGGGCCTCGCGGAAGTCGTCCTGCGAGGTCCACGGCACCTGCTCGAGCGCGGCGAAGGCGTCGAGGATCTCCGAGGTGCCGACGGCGACGCCCTCGCCGCGCAGCTCCTCGCAGAAGGCCAGCAGCTTCGGGGCGAGGCCGGGGGGTCCCGCCTCAGGCCTGGGTCCGTAGGGGGTCGGCAAGCTTCACCCCGACTCGCTCGGCGACGAGGTCGATGTCGGTCCGGTGCTTGACGATGATCGACATCGACTGACGGAAGACCTCCTGGTCGATGTCCTCGGCGCCCATCAGCAGCAGCGTCCGCGCCCAGTCGATCGACTCGGCGATCGAGGGCGGCTTCTTCAGGTCGAGCGAGCGCACCATCCGCACCACCTCGACCAGTCGCCGGGCCAGCGCCTCGGGCAGCTCCGGGGCGTGCAGGCGGACGATCTCCATCTCGCGCTCGAGCTCGGGGTAGTCGAGCCAGAGGTAGAGGCAGCGCCGCTTCAATGCCTCGGTCAGCTCGCGCGAGTTGTTCGAGGTGAGGACGACGGTCGGCATCGTCGTCGCCTCGACCCGGCCCAGCTCGGGGATCGTGATCTGGAAGTCGGAGAGCAGCTCGAGCAGCATCGCCTCGAACTCCTGGTCGGTCTTGTCGATCTCGTCGATCAGGAGGACGACCGGCTCGGCGGAGGCGATCGCCTGCATCAGCGGCCGCTCGAGCAGGAACTCTTCGCTGAAGATGTCGTCGTGCACCTCGTTCCAGCCGGACTCCCCGCCGGCCTGGATCCGCAGCAGCTGCTTGCGGTAGTTCCACTCGTACAGCGCCTTCGCCTCGTCGAGGCCCTCGTAGCACTGCAGGCGGATCAGCTCGCGATCGCCGGCGCGGGCCAGCGCCTTGGCCAGCTCGGTCTTGCCGACGCCCGCCGGGCCCTCGACCAGGATCGGCTTGCCCAGCTGCTGGGCGAGGAAGGAGACCAGCGCCGCCGGCTCGTCGGCGAGGTAGCCCGCGCCGGCCAATGCCTCCTTCGTCTCGGCGACGGTTCCCGATTGCGTGGCGTCGGCCATGGGGGCCGATGATAATGCGCGCCCGTGCCCGACTTCGCCCTCTCGCTCGCGACGCTGCTGCCGCACACCGCCACGCCCTACGTCGCCCTGATGCTGATCGGCTTCGCCGTCGGCATCCTCGGCCACCTCTCGGCGTCGCGCTGGCTGGTCGCGATCGGGGTGATCCTGATCTTCCTCGGCGCCTTCCTCTTCCCGCTGGCGCTCAATCTCACCGAAACCACCCCGCCGCGGGTCGAACAGCGGGCGCGGGAAGCCGAATGACGGTCGGCGCCACCGTCTAGCCTTAGCGTCCCGCCGTTCACGCTCTACTTCCAGGAGGCCAACGCCTTGCGCCGAGCTCGATTCCTCTTCGCCCTTGCCACCGCCCTGGTCCTCGCGGCCGCCTTCGCCGCATGCGGCAGCAGTAGCAGCAAGAGCGGCGAAGACCCGCAGAAGGTGATCGAAGGCGCCACGCTGAAGGGGGTCGAGAGCGGCAACCTCGACCTCTCTGTCGGCGTCACCGCCAAGGGCAACGAAGGCGGCCACGTCGACGTGGCGCTGAGCGGGCCGTTCCAGCAGGGCGCCAAGGGCAAGCTGCCCCAGCTCGAGATGAAGGCGTCGGCTAAGGGCTCGATCGGGGGCGAAAGCGTCGACTTCGCCGGCGGCCTGACGCTGCTGCCGAACACCGCCTACGTCGAATACAAGGGCACCGAGTACGAAGTCGACCCGACGACCTTCAGCTTCGTCGAATCGGCGATCAAGGAAGCGCAGAAGCAGAGCGGAGCGGCGGAAGGGGAATCGGCCGGCGAATCCGGTTGCCAGGAAGCGGCCGCGAACCTCAAGGTCGGCGACTTCGTCGAAGGGCTGACGAACGAAGGCAGCGCCGAAGTCGGCGGCACGAGCACGACCAAGATCAGCGGCGACCTGAACGTCGCCAGCGCGATCGACAGCGCGATCGAACTGATCGAAAGCCCGGCCTGCAAGGCGCAGGTCGCCGCCGCCGGCCCGCTGCCCTCGAAGGGCGAAATCGAGAAGGCGAAGGGCGAGGTATCCGAATCGCTCAACTCGGCGCACGTCGACGTCTACGTCGGCGAAGACGACATCATCCGCGAGATCGCCGCCCAGCTCGCGATCGAACCGAAGAACGCTGGCAGCGGCCCGCAGAGCGTCGAAATAGACTTCGACCTGAAGCTGACGGGAGTGAACGAAGAACAGGAAATCTCGGCGCCCGCCAACTCGAAGCCGATCAGCGATCTCTTCATCAAGCTCGGCGTCAACCCGATCGAACTGCTCGGCGCGCTGCAGGGCGAAGGCGGCGGCGAAGGCTTCGGCAACCTGCTGGAAGGACTCGGTCAGTCCGGCCACGCCGGCTAGCGGCCTCCGCCTTTGCGCATACGCTTGCCTAACCGATGAACGGGCCGCGGCTCGACGCCGCCTTCTTCCGCAGCGCGGCTGGCTGGCCGTACCTGCTGACGCCGTTGATCCCGGCGGCGCTCGCGCTCGCGCTGGCCGGCGCGCCGGCGACTGTGGTGTTCGCCGCCTCAGCGCTCGGCATCGTCCCCACTGCGGCGCTGATGGGCCGCGCGACCGAGGAGCTGGCGGCGCGCTCGGGGCCGGGGATCGGCGGCCTGCTCAACGTCACCTTCGGCAACGCGCCCGAGCTGATCATCGCCCTCTTCGCCCTCGGCCGGGGGCTGCAGGAGGTGGTCAAGGCCTCGATCGTCGGCTCGATCATCGGCAACCTCCTGCTCGTCCTCGGCGCGGCGATGCTGGCCGGCGGAATCGGCCGGGTCAAACAGACGTTCAGCCGCACCGGCGCCAGCGTGCAGACCTCGATGCTGCTGCTCGCCGCGGTCGCCCTGCTGATGCCGGCGATCTTCGAGCTGGTCGAGGGCAAGGGGCTGCCCGGCCCCGGCAGCGAAATCGTCGACTACGGCTCGACCGTCGAGCAGCTCTCGCTCGCCGTGGCGGTCGTCCTGATCGCCACCTATGTACTCGGTCTGGTCTTCTCGCTGCGCACCCATCGCGACCTCTTCAACCCCGAGTACGTCGACGACGACAGCTGGGGCTGGTCGGCGCGGAGCGCCGTGATCGTGCTCGCGATCGCCGGCGTCCTCGTCGCCGTCATGTCCGAGGTCCTGGTGGGCTCGATCAAGGAGGCCTCCGAAGCCGCGGGCCTCTCGCAGTTCTTCATCGGCGCGATCGTCGTCGCGATCGTCGGCAACGCCGCCGAGCACTGGGTCGCGGTGCTGGTCGCGCGCAAGGACAAGATGGACCTCTCGGTCAACATCGCGATCGGCTCCGGCGCCCAGGTCGCGCTCTTCGTCGCGCCCGTGCTGGTGCTCGCCTCCTACTTCCTCGGCCCGCACCCGCTGGCGCTCGTCTTCAACGGCTTCGAGCTCGGCGGCCTGCTGCTCGCGGTGCTGATCGCCAACTTCGTCACCCAGGACGGCGAGTCGACCTGGTTCGAGGGCGTCCAGCTCCTCGCCGTCTACCTAGTCCTCGGCCTGGCCTTCTACTTCGCCTGAGGAACGCGCTCAGGCGGCGGTCAGCTCGGCGAGCGCCTTGAGCACGAGGTCGTCGTGCTTCTTCGGCTGGACCTTGGGGAAGACCTTGGCGATCTTGCCGTCGGGGCCGACGATGAAGGTCGAGCGCAGCATGCCCATGTACTTCTTGCCGTACATCGACTTCTCGCCCCAGGCGCCGTAGGCGTCCGCCACCGCGTGGTCGACGTCGCCGAGCAGCGTGAACCCGAGCCCGTACTTGTCGTCGAACACCTTGATCGCCTCCGGCTCGTCCGGCGAGACGCCGATCACCTTCGCCCCCGCGGCGGCGTACTCGCCGGAGCGGTCGCGCACCCCGCAGGCCTGGGTCGTGCACCCTGGGGTATCTGCACGCGGGTAGAAGTAGAGGACGACTGTCTGGCCCTTGAAGTCGGAGAGCCTGACGGGGTCGCCGTTCTGGTCGGGCAGGGTGAAGGCGGGTGCCTGTGCGCCCTCATGGAGCACGGGGGCTCAGTCCTCGCGGCCGGGGTCCTGGCCGTCCTCGTCCTCGTCGAGCTCCTCGTCGCCTTGCTCGAGCGCGGTCTCGGAGACCGAGCCGCTCGAGCCCGGGTGGTAGTGGGTCTGGAACTCCTCCAGGGCGCGGTCGCGGCGGTCCTCGTCGAGCGGGACCTCGTCGGAGATGCGCACCCACTCGGCCCCCTCGTAGTCCTCCATGTTGAAGACCTCCTGGTCGAGCGAGGTCGAGTCGTCGACCACGACCAGGACCTCGGTCTGGGGGTTGAAGTAGGTCCCGGGCTGCATCAGCAGCTCCTCGACCTCGTAGAGGTTCTCTTTCTTGGCCGCCATCGCCTCCGATCCTACAAATCCGCGAGCTGGCGCTCGGTCTCCCTCTCGACGTCGAGCGGCTGCTCGCCGCGCCGCATCCGCCGTTCGTTGCTCGCGAGGACGAGCTGGCGCACCTCCTCGCGCAGCTTCTCGTCGACGCCCGGACCGGCCGCGCCGGGGGAGTCGAGCATCCGGCGCACCTCGGCCTCGACGTCGAGCGGCGCCTCGCCGCGCTGGCGGCGGCGGTAGGACTTCGCCTCGATCATCTGCCGCGCCTCCATCTCCTGCAGGGCGCGGTCGACCGGTGGCTGGGGCTGGGCCATCCGGGTCGGCGGCAGCTCCTGCTCGATCGCGAACGGGCCCTTGCCGATGCCCCGCCAGGCCGGGCCGGAGCGGGCGAAGGCCGCGGCGGCGATCGGCAGGGCGATGAGCGAGATCGCGACCAGCACGTAGCCGTCCTGGATCCCGATCGCTCCCAGTGGCAGCGTCATCCATGCCAGCGTACGAGGCGACGACGGGGTAGGGCAAGGGCGCCCACGGAATCGCGATCATCCGCTACCCTTGGGGCTGGTTGACTGACCAGTCAATCGGTTCCTCCCACCGAGATAAAGGAGCTTCGAGCAGTGGTTGACTTCACCCTGACCGACGAGCAGAAAGATCTGCGCGAGCTGGCGCACAACTTCGCGGAGAAAGAGATCCGCAGGGTCGCCTGGGAGTACGACAAAGAGGGCACCTGGCCGCAGGACATCATCGACCAGGCCTGGGAGGTCGGGTTGATGAACACCCACATCCCCGAGGCCTACGGCGGTCCCGGCCTCGACTACCTCTCCGGCTGCCTGATCGAGGAGGAGATGGGGTGGGGCTGCTCGGGCATCGGCACCTCGCTGGTCGCCAACGGCCTCGCCTCCGCGCCGCTGATGCTCGGTGCGTCCGAGGAGACGAAGAAGAAGTACCTCGGGATGCTGACCGAAGGGCCGAAGCTCGCCTCCTTCTGCCTGACCGAGCCCGACGCCGGCTCCGACGTCTCCGGGATGAAGACCCGCGCCGTCAAGCAGGGCGACAAGTACGTCCTCAGCGGCTCCAAGTGCTTCATCACCAACGGCAGCTACGCCGACTGGTTCACGGTCTACGCCAAGACCGATCCCGAGGCGGGCCACCGCGGGATCAGCGCCTTCGTCGTCGATGCCGACTCCGCCGGGGTCACGGTCGACAAGAAGGAGGACAAGATGGGCCAGCGGGCGTCCAACACCGCGACGATCTCCTTCGACGAAGTCGAGGTCCCGGCGGAGAACATGCTGGGCGAGGAAAACCACGGCTTCAAACTGGCGATGATGACCCTCGACCGCACCCGTCCCGGCGTCGCCGCGATGGCGGTCGGGATCGGCCGCGCCGCGTTCGAGTACGCGGCCGAGTACTCGAAGGAAAGGGTTCAGTTCGGCGTGCCGATCGCGATGCACCAGGCGATCCAGTTCATGATCGCCGACATGGCGACCAAGGTCGACGCGGGCCGGCTGCTGGTTTGGAACTCGGCCGTCCAGCTCGACCAGGGCAAGCGCAACACGCTCGTCTCCTCGGAGGCCAAGCGCTTCGCCGCCGACTCGGCGATGGAGATCACCGTCGACGCCGTCCAGGTCTACGGCGGCTACGGCTTCATCAAGGAGTACCCGGTCGAGAAGCTGATGCGCGACGCGAAGATCATGCAGCTCTACGAGGGGACCAGCCAGATCCAGCGCCTGGTGATCGCCAAAGAGGTGCTGCTGCCGCGCAACATCGACGAGAAGACGCCGGAGGCCGAAGCGAAGGCCAAAGCCGCCGAAGACAGCCAGGCCGAGCAGGCCGCGGCGACCGTCTGAGCGTCGGCGCCGGCCGCACCGGCCGGCCCAAGGCTTAGGGCAGGGGCCCTAGGAGCGAGCCGCTGGAGGTCCTCCACCTCCGGCGGCTCTTTTTATGCGCGGGCGCCCTGGCGGGCGGCCTTCTGGCGCCTGGTCTTGTCGAGCTCGACCTTGCGCAGGCGGACCGAATCGGGCGTCACTTCGACGCACTCGTCGTCGCGCAGGAACTCGAGGGCCGCTTCCAGCGAGAGCCGTTTCGGCGGCTCCAGTCGGACCAGGATGTCGGCGCTCGCGGCGCGCACGTTGGTCTGGTGCTTCTCCTTGATCGCGTTGACGTCGAGGTCGTCGGCGCGGGCGTTCTCGCCGATGACCATCCCCTCGTAGACCGCCTCGCCGGGGCCGATGAAGAGGGTGCCGCGGTCCTGCAGGTTCATCAGCGCGTGGCTGGCGCTGGAGCCGCGGCGATCGGCCACCAGCGAGCCGGTCGCGCGGGTGCGCAGCTCCCCTGCCCACGGCTCCCAGCGGTCGAAGACGTGGTGCATGATCCCCGAGCCGCGGGTCTCGGTGAGGAACTCGGTCCGCAGGCCGATCAGCCCCCGCGCCGGGACCAGGTAGTCCATCCGCACCCAGCCGGTCGAGTGGTTGACCATGTGGTCGAGGCGGCCCTTGCGCCCAGCCAGCAGCTGGGTGATCGCGCCGACGTGGCCCTCGGGCACGTCGATCGCCAGCCGTTCGACCGGCTCGTGGACCTTGCCGTCGATCTCGCGGGTGATCACCTGCGGCTGGCCGGCGGTCAGCTCGAAGCCCTCGCGGCGCATCATCTCCAGCAGCACGACCAGCTGTAGCTCGCCGCGCCCCTGCACCTCCCAGGCGTCGGGCCGCTCGGTGTCGGTGACCCGGATCGAGACGTTGCCGACCAGCTCTGCGTCGAGCCGGTCGCGGACCTGCCGCGCGGTCAGCTTCTTGCCCTCGGTGCCGGCCAGCGGCGAGGTGTTGATCCCGACCACCATCGAGAGCGACGGTTCGTCGACGGCGATCACCGGCAGCGGCTGCGGATACTCGGGGTCGGCCAGGGTCTCTCCGATCGTCACCTCGGGCAGGCCGGCGACGGCGATGATTTCGCCCGGGCCGGCCTCCTTGGCGGCGACCCGGTCGAGCGACTCGGTCACGTAGAGCTCGGTGATCGCCGCCCGCTCGACGCTGCCGTCGGCCCGGCACCAGGCGATCTGCTGCCCGCTGCGAACCGTCCCGTGGTGGACCCGACAGAGCGCCAGGCGGCCGACGTAGGGATCGGCATCGAGGTTGGTCACGAGAGCCTGGAAGGGGTGCTCGGGGTCGTGCTCGGGGGCTGGGATGCGCTCCAGCATCAGGTCCATCAGCGGCGTCAGGTCGGTCCCCTCGACCCCCTCCTCGAGCGCGGCCCAGCCGGCTTTGGCGTTGGTGTAGACGATCGGGAAGTCGACCTGCTCGTCGTCGGCGTCGAGGTCGAGGAAGAGCTCGTAGACCTCGTCGACGACCTCGGCGATGCGGGCGTCGGGGCGGTCGACCTTGTTGACGACGAGGATCACCGGCAGCTTCGCCTCGAGCGCCTTGCGCAGGACGAAGCGGGTCTGGGGCAGCGGGCCCTCGGAGGCGTCGACCAGGAGCAGCACCCCGTCGACCATCGTCAGCCCGCGCTCGACCTCGCCGCCGAAGTCGGCGTGGCCGGGGGTGTCGATGATGTTGAGCTTGACCCCGCTGTAGGCGACGGTCGTGTTCTTGGCGAGGATCGTGATCCCCTTCTCGCGCTCGAGGTCCATCGAGTCCATCACCCGCTCGGCGACGTCCTGGCCCTTGCGGAAGGCGCCGCTCTGCCACAGCATCGCGTCGACCAGGGTCGTCTTGCCGTGGTCGACGTGGGCGATGATGGCGATATTGCGCAGGTTGTCTCGGCTGGTCATCTCGGGGCAGGGTAGGGGGCAAAGAAGAGGCCCGCCGAAGCGGGCCTCGTGCAAGCTAGTTGCGCAGCGCGACTAGGCGGTCTGCTGAACGCTCGCCGCGGCCGGGCCCTTGGGGCCTTCCTCGGACTCGAAGCTCACCTTGGCGCCCTCGGTCAGGGACTTGAAGCCCTCTCCGAGGATCGCGCTGTGGTGGACGAAGACGTCCTTAGAGCCGTCGTCGGGCGTGATGAACCCGTAGCCCTTGTCGTCGCTGAACCACTTGACAGTTCCAGTTGGCATTCGATTGCCTCCACTCCATGTGCTGCGAACGCGGCACATGCGGTGAAGCAACGACGCGAGCGCTAGACACGACTTTTGCCGGATCTCTTCCCCGGCCTAACGCCCGGGACGGTAGCGCATCGCCCAGTGGCCTGCGGCGAGGAGGGCCAGAAGCGCCGCCGCGGAGCCGAGCACGAGCGGGTCGGTGAGGCCGAGTCCCTCGAGCCGGGTGCCGAAGTAGACCGCGAGCACGGTGATCGGCAAATAGCCGACGACGGTCGTCCAGGCGAAGCGCCAGGCGGGCACGCGGGCGGCGCCGGCCGCGTAGGAGACGAGGCTGAAGGGGAGGATCGGGATCAGCCGCACGGCGAGCAGCAGGGTGACGCCGCCGCGCTCGATCGCCGCCTCGGTGCGCCCGAAGCGCTCGGTCCCCAACCAGCGGTCGAGCAGCGGCCTGGCGACCGAGCGGCCGACGGCCCAGCAGAGCATGCCCGAGAGCAGCCAGCCGCCCATCATCAGCGCGAGGCCGCCGAAGAAGCCGTAGGCGAAGCCGGCAGCGGCGTCGACGATCTCCGCCGGGTAGAAGACGATCGCGTGGATCAGGGTGAGGGCGAGGATCAGCAGCGGCCCGGCCAGGCCGAGGCTGTCGACCCGGCTGCGCACCTCGGCCGTGTCGCCGCGCACGGCGGCCTCGAAGGCGCCCCGCAGGTCGGGCACGGCCAGCACCAGCGCCGCCAGCGCGGCGAGGCCGGCGAGCGAGATGGCGACCGCGATGAAGGAAGGCCGCGGCGACTCGACGTTCATTGCTGCATTTTCCTCCCTGCCGTGGGGAAAATGCAGCAGCTGAGCCCTCATTGGGGGCTCGCGGGGCGCTTTGCCGGCCGCCTCAGCCTGTTGCGTCGCGCAGCCGCTCGGCCAGGGCCGAGTGGCGGGCACCGCTGTCGTCGCGGCGCACGGCCATCGCCAGCGCGGCCGGGTCGCCGACCAGGACGCAGCGGTTGCGGGCGCGGGTGATCGCGGTGTAGAGGAGCGGGCGGGTCAGCATGCGGGCGTGGGAGCGGTGGCAGACGCCGACGACGACCGGCACCTCGCAGCCCTGCGCCTTGTGGACCGAGATCGCGTAGGCCAGCTTCAGCGTCGCCGTCTCGCCGTAGGGAATGAGGAGCGGGCTCCCCTCGTCGGTCTCGACCCGGATCGTCTCCCCCTCCGGATCGTCTCCCCGCAGGAAGACGATCGAGCCGTTCATCAGCCCCAGCTCGTGCGCGTTGCGGGTCTGGATCAGCCGGTCGCCGATGCGGAAGCGCCCGCCCAGCGCCGCCCGGCCGTCGGGGTTGAGCCGCGCCTGCAGGCGCTCGTTGAGCGCGTCGATCCCGACCGCCCCGCGGTACATCGGCGCCAGCACCTGCACCTCGCGCACCGGGTCGACGCCGAAGCTCTGCGGCGCGCGCTCGGCGACCACCTCGACCACGGTGGCGAGCGCGCGCTCGGGGTTCGGCCGGTCGACGAAGAAGAAGTCGTGCTCCTGGTCCTCCCCCGGCTCGAGCTGGGGCGGGCGGCCGCGGTTGATCTCGTGGGCGGCGGTGGTGATCATCGAGCGCGCCGCCTGGCGGAAGATCTGCGTCAGCCGCACGACCGGCGCGACGCCGGACGCGATCAGGTCCTCGAACGGTTTGCCGGCGCCGATCGGGGGAAGCTGGTCGGCGTCGCCGACGAAGACGACGTGGGTCGTCTCGGCGAGGCCGCCTAGCAGCACCTCGATCAGGCGGAGGTTGAGCATCGAGGACTCGTCGACGACCACCAGGTCGGCGGGCAGCGGGCGGGCGGCGTCGAAGGCCGGCTCGCGCCCCGGCGTCCACTCGAGCAGGCGGTGGATCGTGTGGGCCTCGTGGCCGGTCGCCTCGGCGAGGCGGCGGGCGGCGCGCCCGGTCGGGGCGCAGAGCGAGACCGCGGCGCCGGCGCGGCCGGCCTCGGCGACGATCGCCTGGGTGCAGGCGGTCTTGCCCACCCCCGGGCCGCCGGTGAGGACCGAGACCCGGGCGCCGAAGGCGGCCCGCACGGCCGCCCACTGCTCGTCGGTGAGGCGGCGCTCCTCCTCGGCCTCCTGCGGCGGCGACTCGCCCGGGTCGTGGTCGAGGTGGGGAGGGGAGCCGGCGCGGGCGGCCAGGGTCGCGGCGACGGCGACCTCGCTGGCGTGGGTCAGCTCGCGGTAGGCGCGGCCTTCGTCGAGCAGCACGCCGCGGGCGGCGGCGATGACGTCGGGGTCGGGGGCGAGGCCGATCAACTGCGCGGTGCGGCGGCCCAGCTCCTCCAGCGGCAGGTAGGAGTGGCCCTGCTGCTCGGCCTCGGCAAGGGCGAAGGCCGCGGCGGCCTGCGCCCGCCGCGGCGACTCCGGCGGCACGTCGGCGGCCAGCGCGATCTTGTCGGCGCGGGCGAAGCCGACGCCGGCGACCTCGGTGAGGCGGTAGGGGTCCTCGTGCAGGACCGTCATCGAGCGCTCGCCGAAGCGGGCATGGATCGGCGCCGCCAGGTGCGCCAGCCCGTGCGGCGCGAGCTGTACGTGCAGGTCCCGGATCGCCCGCGAGGCGTGCCAGGACTCCGTGGCCGCCGCCGCCTTGTCCGGGCTGAGGCCCCGGAGGGCGCCGAAGACGCCGGCCGGGTCGGCGGCGATCGCCCCCAGCACCCCGTCGCCGTGCTCCTCGACCAGCCGCTCGGCGCGCGCCGGGCCGATGTGGCGCAGCGAAGTCAGGTAGGCGATCCGCCCCTCGCGGTCGGCGGGGTCGAGCGGCAGCGCGCCGAGGGCCTTCAGCTGGCGGCCGTAGCGCGAGTGGGTCTGCCACTCGCCGCTGACTTCGGCCCGCTCGCCGGCGCTCAGGTGGGCGACCGGCCCGACCAGCGCGAAGCCCTCGCCGGACTCGGCATCCTGGACCTCGAGCACCGCGTAGCCGTCGTCCTCGGCGCTGAAGATGACGCCGAGCACCTCGACCGTGCCGGTGAAGGCCGCGGCGTCGGCATCGAAGAGGGTCGCGGCTTCGCTCATGGAGCAAAGCTAGCCACAATGCCGGCGTGGAAGCGGGGACTCACGGACTTTGCGAGACCTGCCGGCACCAGAAGCTGGTGCCGAACACGCGCGGCTCGGTCTTCTCCCTCTGCCTGCGATCGCGCGATGACCGACGCTATCCGCGCTACCCCCGGGTGCCGGTCCTCGCCTGCCCCGGCCACGAGGCGCGGCCGGACGCCGCGCCTCGCAGGTAGTGGGTCAGGCGGCCGCCATCGGGTCGGGCTCGCCGAGCTTGGTGATGTCGGGCGCTTCGTAGCTGGCGCCGGGGACGCCGCCGAGCACCAGCAGGCGGATGCCGTCGGGGCCGGGCCAGACCTTGCGCTTGGTGCCGGACGAAACCCGGGCGACGTGGTCGCCGTCGAGCGGGAAGCGCTCGCCCTCGATCTCGATCTCGCCGCCGCCGCGCAGGGCGAGGAAGACCTCCTCCTGGCCGTCCTCGGCATGGTCGTGCTCGGGGTAGTTCTCGTAGTTGGCCGGCATGTCGATGATCTGCATGCCGAACGCCTCGACGCCGAGCTCGGCCCGGGCGCGCTTGAAGGCGCCGCCGAAGACGGCCTCCATCTCGTCGATCCTCTTCACCGCGTATCCGCTCATCTCTCCTCCTGGACTGGTAATTGGCCTGGCGATGATAGGCCCCGACGGGGTCCGCGGTTAAGGTTCGACGATGGAAGCCGAGAGGGCAGCGGACTTCGTGCGGCGCTTCGAAGAGTTCTGGCGGGCGCCGCTGGAGGGGGACCTCGGCACCGTGCTCGCCGAGCGGACCCACCTGGTCGCGCCGATGGCGCGGACGGTCGAGAGCCTCGCCGAGGGCAAGCAGGCGTTCGCCGAGCTGTTCGAGGCGATGCCCGGGATGACCGCCACCGTGCACCGCTGGGGCGCCACTGCCGACGGCGTCCTGATCGAGTTCACCCTCAGCGGCACCGCCGGCGGCAGGCCGATCTCCTGGGACGTCGTCGACCGCTTCGTCCTCGGCAAGGACGGCCTCGCGACCGAACGCGTCACCTACTTCGACTCGGCGCCGGTGGCCCTGCAGATCGCCCGCCGCCCGCGCGCCTGGCCGGGCTTCCTCCGCACCCGCCTGCCCCGCCGCAGCTGAGCGCCGTCGCGGCCGGCTCAGTCGAGCAGGCCGACCTGGCGCAGGATCGAGACCGAGTCGGAGTAGACGTCCTTGCGCTTGATCAGGCCGTCCTCGAAGGGGATCGAGTCGATCCCGTCCCAGCTGATCTCGCGGCCGCTCGGCGGCACCTCGATGTCGCCGCGGCGCATCGTCTGGGTGTGGGTGGCGGTCGCGGTCCACTCCTGCACGACCAGCCCCTCGCGCACGTAGAGGCGGCGCGTGGCGAAGCTCAGGTCGGGCCAGGCCGCGAAGATCGAGGCGATATGGCCGCGCACCTCCCCGCCCGCGGCGGTCTCTCCGGCGGTGTGGTTGGCGAAGACCATGTCGGGCGCGTGCATGGCGAGGATCGCGTCGAGGTCCTGGGCGTTCCAGGCCTCGTTGTAGCGATCGATCGCCTCGGTCAGGGACTCGACGCCGTCGGCCTCGCTCATCGACTCAATCTAGCCCGATTTGGCGAGGCGCGCAGGCGGCTAGGGTGATCCGCAGCCTCAACCCGACCAGAGGAGACCGTTGAAATGAAAGTCGGCATCGCCCTGCCCAACTCCGTTCCCGGCGCCACCGGCGCCCAGCTGGCCGAGTGGGCGCGCCGCGCCGAGGCCCGCGGCTTCTCGACGCTCGGGACGATCGACCGGGTCCGCTACGACAACTACGAGCCGCTGACCGCGCTTGCCGCGGCCGCCGCCGTCACCGAGACGATCGGCCTGGCGACGACCGTCCTGCTCGCACCGCTGCGCACCAACGAGGTCGAGCTGGCCAAGCAGGCGCTCAGCGTCAACGCTCTCTCCGGCGGCCGCTTTACCCTCGGGCTCGGCCTCGGCGCCCGTGAGGACGACTACGAGATCAGCGGCGTCTCGCTGAAGGGCCGCGGCCGCCGCCTCGACGAGATGCTCGAGCGGATGGTCGACGTCTGGGAGGGGGGCGAGGTCGGCCCCCGGATCGCCGGCCCCCCGGATCTCGTCCTCGGCGGCCACGCCGCCGCCTCCTACGCCCGCGCGGCCCGATTCGGCCAGGGCTGGATCGCCAGCGGCACCGGCCCCGACGTGTACCGCGAAGGCGCCGCGACGGCGAAGGCGGCCTGGGCGGAGGCCGGCCGCGATGGCGCCCCGCACCTGATGGCGCTCGCCTACTTCGCCCTCGGCGACGACGCCGAAGGCGACGCCCGCCGTTACCTCGCCGACTACTACGCCTGGCTCGGCGACGACGTCGCCGAGATGATCGTCGCCGGCGCCGCTAAGGATCCCGCCGCCGTAGCCCAGACCGTCGCGGCCTACGAGGGAGCCGGCTGCGACGAGCTGATCCTCTGCCCGTCCTCCAGCGACCCCGCCCAGGTCGACCTCCTCGCCGATGCCCTTGGCCGCTGAAGCGACGATCGCGGTTCGGCTCAGTCCTCGCGGCAGCAGGGACGAGCTGGTCGGCCTACGTGATGGAGTGCTGGTGGCGAAGGTGACCGCTCCGCCCGTGGACGGCAGGGCCAACGAGGCCCTCTGCAAGCTCGTTGCCAAGCGTGTCGGCGTGCCGCCGTCTCGCGTCAGCGTCGTGCGGGGCGAGAAGTCGCGCGACAAGCTCATCCGCGTCGAGGGCGCGAGCCCCGCGACCCTTCGCTCGGCGCTTGGGCAGGGGTAGCGAGAGAATCGGGGGAGATGGCCGCCGTCGACCTGCCGATCGTGCTCTTCGCCTCGCCGGCCGAGCTCGAGGCTTGGCTCGAGGGGAACCACGCCGAGTCCGACGGGCTCTGGCTGAAGATCGCCAAGAAGGGGTCGGGGGTCGAGAGCGTCAGCTACGCCGAGGCGCTGGAGGTGGCGCTCTGCTTCGGCTGGATCGACAGCCAGAAGCGCGGCTTCGACGAGAAGCACTTCCTGCAGCGCTTCACGCCGCGCCGGCCGCGGGGGAAGTGGTCGCGGAACAATCGCGACGCGGCCGAGGCGCTGATCGCCGCCGGGAAGATGCGGCCGGCCGGCCTGGCCGAGGTCGAGGCGGCGAAGGCCGACGGGCGCTGGCAGGCCGCCTACGCCGGGCAGCGGACCGCCGAGGTGCCGGCCGACCTGCGGCGCGAGCTGGACGCGAACCGGGCCGCGCGGGAGGCCTTCGCCGGGCTCGACAGCGCCAACCGCTACGCGATCGTCTACCGCCTGAACGACGCGAAGAGGCCCGAGACGCGCGAGCGCCGCCTGCGCAAGTTCGTCGCCATGCTCGAGCGCGGCGAGAAGATCCACGGCTGATCGCGGCGGTAGGGGGCCTTCGCTCAGCTGGGCACGAGCTCGAAGCGGGCGCGGCCGTGGATCCGGTAGATGCCAAAGTCGGCGTCGAGGGTGAAGATGCGCTTCTCGCCGAGTTCCTCGGCGAGGCACACCAGTGTGGCGTCGGCGAGGTCCATCGGTCGGTCGGCGTAGCGCTCCATGAGCTTGGCGATGCGCTCGCTCGACTCGGCGCGTTGTTCGGCGACCTCGAGATCCTGCTCGAGGACGAGCTGCCAGAGCGCCCTCTGCGCGGTCCAGCCGCCGCGTCGGCCGACCAGGTACATCGCCTCGGTGAACGCCGACCAGGTCGTGACCAGGGGAAGGTCGATCGACGAGAGGGCGGCGACGCAGCGCTCGTGATCGGGCTCCCGCGAGACGATCACGGCGATCAGGGGGCCCGCGTCGACGAGCGTCATCTGCGTCGGCGGCGCTGCTTCTCTTCGACCGCGTCGGCGAAGGCCGCGCCGCTGTCACGCGCGAGGTCATCGCCCCGTCCCTCGACTGCGCCGATCGCGTAGGCGAGCCGCTCGGCCGGATCGGCGGCCAGCATCCGCCCGGCCCGCTCGCCTGCCGCTCGCCGCAGGAACTCGGAAACAGACGCGCCTTCCCGGGTGGCCGCCCTACGGACCTGTGCGTCCAGATCATTGCTCAGGCGAAGACTCCTCATCGGCAAAGCGTATCACGCTCCATCTTGGGATTGTAATACAAAAGTGTGTCAAATGTGCCATTTCTGGGAAACCGACTGTCCGGTCGGTTAGGGTCGAACGGCCCCTGCGCCTTCCACAGAACGGAGTTTCTGCATGGCCTACGAAATGAAGATCCGCGGCACCGAGGACGAGGTCAAGATCCGCAGCCCCTGGGCGGCGGCGCTGCTGCCGCTGATCACGCTCGGCATCTACCACCTCGTCTGGTGGTACCGGATCAACCGCGAGCTGCGCGACTACGGCCAGGCGAAGGGCTACGACCTCGGCCAGAACCCGACCAACTCGGTGCTGGCGCTCTTCCCCGGCGGGATCATCATCGTCCCGGCCCTGGTCACCTACTGGCGCGGGGTGAAGCGCGTGATGGGCGCCTCCCGCCTGGCCGGCAAGGAGCCGCTCAACGGCTGGATCGCGATCATCCTCTACCTGCTGCTGGCGCCGGCGCTGTGGGCCTACGTCCAGGTCTCGCTCAACGACGTCTGGCGGCAGGAAGCCGAAGCGCTGCCGGGGCAGGAGCCGCCGGCCCAGGCGGAGACGATGCCGCCGCCGCTCCCGCCTGAGCCGCAGCAGGCAGCCGAGCAGGCGCCCCCGCCGCCGGAGCAGCCGCCGCCCTCCGCCTAAACTCGGGCGCGTGGATCGCGCGCTCCTCCAGCGGACCCTCGCCGGGGCCGGCGAGCCCTCCTACCGCGCCGCCCAGATCTGGGAGTGGGTGGCGCGCGGGGCGGGCGGCTACGGGGAGATGACCAACCTGCCGGCGGCGCTGCGTGAGCGGCTCGCCACCGCGGTGCCGCTCTCGACCCTCTCGCTCGAGGCCGAGGCGCGCTCCGACGACGGCACGGTCAAGGCGCTCTTCCACACCGCCGACGGCCGGCCGCTCGAGGCGGTGCTGATGCGCTACCGCGACGGGCGCCGCTCGGTCTGCGTCTCCTCGCAGTCGGGCTGCCCGCTGACCTGCACCTTCTGCGCCACCGGCCAGATGCGCTTCGGCCGCAACCTCACCGCCGACGAGATCCTCGACCAGGCGCTGCACTTCCGCCGCGTCGAGCCGATCGACCACGTCGTCTTCATGGGCATGGGGGAGCCGACGATGAACGTCGACGCGGTGCTCGCCGCCTGCGAGCGGCTGCCCGACCTCGGCGTCACCCACCGCCGCACGGCGATCTCCACGGTCGGCTGGGTGCCGGGCATCGACCGCCTCGCCGAATGCGAGCTGCCGCTCGCGCTGGCGCTCTCGTTGCACGCGCCGAACGACGGCCTGCGCTCGCAGCTGATGCCGGTCAACGAGCGCTACCCGCTGGCCGACGTGCTCGCCGCCTGCGAACGCTGGCGGGCACGCCGCCGGCGCAAGGTCTTCGTCGAGTACGTGATGCTCGACGAGGTCAACGACCTGCCCGAGCACGCCCGCGAGCTCGCCGAGCTGCTCGATCCTCGGGTCTACAAGGTCAACCTGATCCCGTACAACCCGACCGGCGCCTACGACGGCTCCTCGCCGGAGCGGATCGAGCGCTTCCGCGCGATCCTCGCCGAGCACCGCCTCGCCGCCACCGTGCGCCTCACCCGCGGCCGCGACATCGACGCCGCCTGCGGCCAGCTCGCCGCCTCCGCATAACCGCGGAATCGAAAACTGGCCAGGCAGCCAACTATCATCCCGGGCGATGCCGACCGAGACCGCGGTGCCAGCAGTCAAACCGGCGCAGATGTCGGACAACCCGGCGCGCCGGGTGGCCGCCGACCTACTCGTCGAGTGGCGCGGACGCGGCAAGTTCCCCCCCGGCCCGGGCAACTTCAGCCTCGCCCGCACCCACCGGGTCGCCCACGATCCGCTGCCGCTGCTGCTCTCCAACTACGAACGCCACGGGCCGATCTTCAGCCTCCGCCTGCTCCACACCCGGGTCGTCTTCATGCTCGGGCCGCAGGCCAACCACTTCATAACCGTCGCCCACCCAGAGAACTTCCACTGGCGCGAGTCGAGCTTCGGCGACCTGATCCCGCTGCTCGGCGACGGCCTGCTGACGATCGACGAGGAGTACCACGACCGCGCCCGGGCGATCATGCTGCCGGCCTTCCACCGCGAACAGCTCGACGCGATGGTCGAGGCGATGACCGCCGAGGCGGGGACGGCGATCGCCACGCTGCGCCCCGGCACGGTGGTCGACGTCTACGGGTGGATGCGCAACCTGGCGATGCGGATCGCGATGCGCGCGCTGCTCGGCCTCGATCCCGACGAGGCCGGCAAGGGCGCCGCCGCGGCCGAGCACTTCGAGCGCGCGCTCGGCTACTACGGGATCGACTACCCGCTGCGGCTCCTGCGCGGGCCGGGGTCGCCCTGGCGCAAGCTGCTCGCCTCGCGCAAGGTGCTCGACCAGATCGTCTTCGGCGAGATCGCCCGCCGCCGGGCCGACCCGGAGGGGGGCCGCGACGTCCTCAGCCTCCTCCTCGCCGCCCGCGGCGAGGCCGGCGAGGCGTTCACCGACCGCGAGGTTCGCGACCAGGTGATGACCCTGATCTTCGCCGGCCACGACACCTCGACCTCGACCCTGACCTTCATGCTCTACGAGCTGGCGCGGCACCCGGAGGTCGCCGAGCGGCTGCGGGCCGAGCAGGACGAGGTGCTCGGCGACGCCACGCCTACGGTCGAGCAGCTCGAAGGTGGGATGCCCTATCTCGAGATGGTCCTCGACGAGGTCCTGCGTCTCTACCCGCCGGCCTGGATCGGTCCGCGCCGAGCCGTGCGCGAGTTCGATTTCGGCGGCTGCACCGTTCCAAAGGGCGCCTACGTCAACTACTGCTCCTGGGCCAGCCACCGCATCCCCGAGGTCTTCCCCGACCCCGAGGCGTTCATCCCCGAGCGCTTCACCCGCGAGCGCAAGGCGGCGCTGCCGCGCGGCGCCTACGTCCCCTTCGGCGGCGGCCGGAGGATCTGCATCGGCAAGCGCTTCGGCCAGACCGAGGTCAAGCTGGTTGCAACGATGCTGCTGCAGCGGCTGCGCCTGGATGCCCTCCCCGGCCGCACGATGACCGTGCGCCAGATGCCGACGCTCTCGCCCCGAGGGGGCCTCCGCATGCGGGTACTGTCCAGGGCGTGATCCCGCTCGCAGCCGAGGCCTGGGCCGCCGTCTTCGGCGGCCTGATCCCGATCGTCGGCCTGGTCGCGATCGGGTGGCTGATCGTCCGCGCGGTGCGTGACACCGACGAGGAGGACGGCGGCCCCTGACGCCCTACTTGATGAAGAGCATCTCCTCGTACTTGGGCAGCGGCCAGAGGTCGTCGGCGACGACTTTCTCGAGCTTGTCGGCGGCCTCGCGGACTTCGTCCATCGCGGCGAGCTGTTTGTCGCGCGCGTGGATCGCCAGCTCCATCCCCTCCAGCTCGCCGGGGCTGGCGTTGGCCGACTCGAGCTCGCCCAGGGCTGCGACCAGCTCGTCGACCAGGCTGCGAACCTCGCCCTCGATCGCCGAGACGCCCGACTCGCCGATCAGCGCCAGGTAGCGCAGCGCCGCCGGCAGGAGCATCGTCTTCGCCATCGAGAAGGTCGTCTCGGCCTCGATGTTGGCGCGGATCGCGTACTGCTCGATCCAGACCTCGTAGCGCGACTCCAGCTCGCGCTTGGAGAGCACGTCGTAGTCCTCGAAGGCGGCGACCGTCGCCTCGCTCAGCACCTCGGGCAGCGCGTCGGGCGTCGTCCGCAGGTTCTTCAGCCCGCGCTGCTCGGCCTCCGCGTGCCACTCCTCGGAGTAGTTGTCGCCGCCGAAGCAGACCTGTTTGTTGGCGGCGTAGGAGTCCTTGACGATCTCGATCACGGCCTCCGGCATCTGAGCGCCGCTGGAGAGCTTCTCCTCCAGCTTGCCGGCCAGCTCGTCGATCGCCTCGGCGGCGATCGTGTTGAGCACCGTGTTGGGGAAGGCGAGCGACATGCTCGACCCCAGCGCCCGGAACTCGAATTTGTTGCCGGTGAAGGCGAAGGGCGAGGTGCGGTTGCGGTCGCCGCCGTGCATCGGCAGCTTGGGGAGCACCGTCGCGCCCAGCTCGAGGAACGAGGCGGGGGTGTTGGGGTCGCCCTCGCCGGTGGCGATCGCCTCGAAGACCTTCTCCAGCTCGCCGCCGAGGAAGATCGAGATGATCGCCGGCGGCGCCTCGTTGGCGCCGAGGCGGTGGTCCTGGCCGATGTTGGCGACCGAGGCGCGCAGCAGCCCCTGGTGCTTGTTGACCGCCTGGATCACCGCGGCGCAGAAGAAGAGGAAGTGGATGTTGTCGGCCGGGGTGTCGCCGGGGTCGAGCAGGTTGGCGCCGGAGTCGGTCCCCATCGACCAGTTGTTGTGCTTGCCCGAACCGTTGACGCCGGCGAACGGCTTCTCGTGCAGCAGGCAGACGAGCCCGTAGCGGCGGGCGACGGTCTCCAACGTCCGCATCAGCAGCTGCTGGTGGTCGGAGCCGACGTTGGAGTTCTCGAAGATCGGCGCGATCTCGTACTGCGCCGGCGCAACCTCGTTGTGGCGGGTCTTCACCGGGATGCCGAGCTTGCGCATCTCCAGTTCGGACTCGAGCATGCAGGCCAGCACCCGCTCGGGGATCGAGCCGAAGTAGTGGTCGTCGAGCTCGTGGCCCTTCGGCGGCTTGGCGCCGAACAGGGTGCGGCCGGTCGAGATCAGGTCGGGGCGCTCGAAGAAGTACTGCTCGTCGATCAGGAAGTACTCCTGCTCGGGGCCGACCGTGGTGAAGACACGCTTGCTGTCCTCGTCGCCGAGCAGGCGCAATGCCTTGATCGCCGAGCGCGAGAGCGCGTCCATCGAGCGCAGCAGCGGGATCTTCGCGTCGAGCGCCTCGCCGGTCCAGGAGGCGAACGCGGTCGGGATGCAGAGCAGGGCGCCGTTGGGGTTCTCGAGGATGAACGCGGGAGAGGTCGGGTCCCAGGCGGTGTAGCCGCGCGCCTCGAAGGTCGCGCGGACGCCGCCGGTGGGGAAGGAGGAGGCGTCGGGCTCGCCCTGGATCAGCTCCTTGCCGGAGAACCCGGCGAGCGCCTTGCCCTCGGCGCCGGGCTCGAAGAAGGAGTCGTGCTTCTCTGCCGTGGAGCCGGTCAGCGGCTGGAACATGTGGGTGTAGTGGGTGGCGCCGTTCTCCAGCGCCCACTCCTTCATCGCCTCGGCGACCGCGTCGGCCAGGCTCGGGTCGAGCGCCTCGCCGTCGTCGAGGGTCGACTGCAGCCGCTCGAAGACGTCGCCGGGCAGCCTTTCGCGCTGCGCCGAGAGGGAGAAGACGTTGATCCCGAAGGGGTCGTTCTCGGGCAGGGTCAGGTCGATTGCGCCCAGGGCCTCGCCGTTGGAGCTCCACTGCGCGGCGGTCACGTTCTGTTGGCGGATACGGGTCATCGCTGTGTCAGTCCTCGCTTGGTTGGAAGAGCCAAAGGAGCCTAATGGGAGCGCGGCGCGGATGCCTTTGTACTGGGGTACAAGGATCGTCGCGCGGGCTTGTCCAGCCGTTGGCGCCCGGCGCTCAGCCGAGCGGGCGGCGGATCGTCGCGATCAGGCGCTCGACCGCGTCCTGGTCGGGCTGGACCGGGGTGCCGCGGCGCTTCACCGCCATCCAGGTGATCGCGGTTGCGACGACGGCGCCGCCGATCCCGAGGGCGAAGAAGGCGAGCGCCGTGTTTATCCGGCCGACCAGCCAGGCGAAGTTCATCCCGAAGAAGCCGGTCAGCACGGTCAGCGGCAGGAAGATCGTCGCCACCACCGTCAGCCAGTACATCGTCTCGTTGAGCCGCAGGTCCATCAGCTTGGCCATCGAGTCCGCGGCCGCGTCGATGCCGTCGATCACCCGGTTGAGCTGCTCGTAGATGCGCTCGAAGTAGCGCTCGCTGTCGGCTTCGAGCCCCTTCACCTGGCCGATCTCCTGGCTGATCCGCTCGAAGATGCCGCGCTGCGGCCCGATCTCGCGGCGCATCCGCGAGAGCCGCAGGTTGATCGCCCGCAGCGTCCCCATCCGCACCCGCGCGCTGGCCGATTCGCCGGCGAGGACCTGCAGCCCCTCCAGCGCCAGCTCGGTGTCGTTGAGGGCGTCGAAGGCGGTGCCGACCATCGTGTCGAGGACGGCGTAGACGACGTACTGCTCGCTGCGGCCGTCGGGGCTGTAGGCGGGCAGGACCTGCGGCAGCGCGAGCCGCTCGCGGTGCAGGGTCAAGAGGTAGTCGCCGTGGACGAGCACGTTGACCTCGATCGCCCCGAGCCGGGGCATGTCCTCGCCCGCTTCGCGCTCGGTCTCGACGTAGCAGTGGAAGGGGAAGACGACGTGCTCGCCGTCGGCGTGGAACTTGCGCGACGGCGGCCCGGTGTGGCCGAAGTCGAGCAGCGGCGCCAGCGCGTGAGGCGGGATCGAGAGCGTCTCGGCGAGCTCGTCCGCGGAGGTCTCCTCCAGCGAGAGATCGGCCCAGAAGAAGTGGCCGCCGGCGCGCAGCGTGGCGATCCGCTGCCTCTCGCTTCCGCCCAGCCCCTCGACGATCTCGCTCATCGGATCGGACTAGGCTACGGCCGGTCCAGGACGCGACCCATCTCGGAGGGCTGACCACAACATGTTCGTCTCTAAGGCCGCCGTCGTCGGCGGCGGCACCATGGGCGGCGAGATCGCGCAGGCGATCGCCGCCTCCGACATACCCGTAGTCGTCAAGGACGTCGAGATGAAGTTCGTCGACGCTGCCCTGGAGAAGGCGCGCGCCGTCACCGAGGGCCAGCTCGCCCGCCTGGTCAAGAAGGAGAAGCTGACCCAGGAGCAGGCCGACGCCCGCCTGGCCGAGACGATGGAGCTGATCGTCGGCACGACGAGCTACGAGGGGTTCGGCGACGTCGACTTCGTGGTCGAGGCGGTGCCGGAGAAGATGGCGATCAAGCAGGCGGTCTTCCGCGAGCTCGACGCCGCCACGCCGGGGCACGCGATCCTCGCCTCCAACACCTCCTCGCTCTCGATCACCGAGATCGGAGAGGCGACGCTGCGGCCCGACAAGGTCGTCGGCTTCCACTTCTTCTACCCGGCCTCGGTGATGCCGCTGGTCGAGGTGATCGCCGGCGAGGACACCTCGCAGGAGACCGCCACCGCCGCCTACAACTTCGCCCAGGCGATCCGCAAGCAGCCGATCGTCTGCGGCGAGGTGCCCGGCTTCGTCGTCAACCGGGTGCTGATGGCGACGATCGGCGAGATCTGGCGCGCCCAGGAGGAGCAGGGGCTCTCGCTGAAGGCGATCGACGAGGCGATCGCCGCCGCCAAGGTCGCCCCGATGGGGCCGTTCTTCCTCACCGACCTGCTCGGCCTCGACACCGTCCTGCACGTCGCCGAGCACCTCGCCGACTCCTACGGCGAGACCTTCTACGTCCACAAGGGGCTGCAGGGCCTGGTCGCCGAGGGCAAGCTCGGCGCCAAGAGCGGCGGCGAGGGGTTCTTCAAGGAGGGCGAGCAGACGATCCCCGGCGAGGCCGAGCCCGACGCCTCCGAGCTGGTCGCGATGTTCACCGGCCGGGCGCTGATCGAGGCCTGCCAGCTGGTCGAGGAGGGCGTCTGCTCGGTCCGCGACATCGACCTGGGGATGATGGCCGGCGCCGGCCTCGACCCGCGCCGAGGCCTCTTCCCGCCCTTCTGGAAAGCCGACCTGGAGGGGCTCGACACGGCGCTGGAGTCGCTCGAGGGCCTCGAGGAGCGCCACGGCGAGCGCTTCGCCGCGCCGGCGCTGCTGAGGCGGCTGGTCGCCCAAGGGCGGCTCGGCCTGAAGTCCGGCCAGGGCTTCTACCCCTATCCCCAGCCCGACGAGGGCGACCAGCCCGACACGGTGAAGCTGGAGACGCGCGGCGGCGTCGCGATCGCCTGGCTCGCCAACGCGCCGATGAACGCGATCTCGCCCGATGTGATTCGCGACCTCGGCGCGGTCTGGGAGAAGGTCAAGGCGGACGACGAGGTGGGGGCGATGGTCGTCGCCTCCTCGATCCCGGTCGTCTTCTCGGCCGGCGCCGACATCAAGGCCTTCACCCAGATGGACGAGGGGGCGGGGGAGGAGCTGCTCCACGCCGGCCACGCATTGCTGCGCGAGCTGGGTAGCGACAGCGTCGCCACCGTCGCCGCGGTCAACTCGATCGCCTTCGGCGGCGGCTGCGAGCTGGCGATGGCCTGCGACGTGCGGATCGCCGCCGAGGCCGCGGTCTTCGGCCAGCCCGAGATCAAACTGGGGATCGTCCCCGGGTTCGGCGGCACCCAGCGCCTGCCGCGCCTCGTCGGCCCGAGCAAAGCGCTGGAGATGAACCTGCTCGGCGACGCGATCCTCGCCTCCGAGGCGCTCGAGTTCGGCCTCGCCAACCGCGTCGTTCCCGACCACGAGCTGTTCGAGACGGCGCTGATGTGGGCGCGCAAGCTCGCCGCCCAGGCGCCGGTCGCCCGCGGTCAGATCAAGCAGGCCTCTAACAAGGGCGACCTCGACGAGGGCATCGAGGCCGAGAAGCGAGCCTTCGCCGCCGCCTTCGCCAGCGAGGACGCCAAGGAGGGCATCGCCGCCTTCCTCGGCAAGCGCACCCCGAAGTGGAGCGGGAAGTAGCCACAGCCGCGGCCACCGCGTCCCGACTCGCCGAGCTGATCGGCGAGTCGGGGTGCACGGTGGCGCTGACGGGGGCGGGGGTGTCGGTGCCTTCGGGGATTCCCGACTTCCGCACGCCCGAGACCGGGCTTTGGGCGAACGTCGATCCGATGGAGGTGGCGCACATCGACGTCTTCGAGCGCGACCCGGCGCGCTTCTGGTCCTACTACCGGCCACGCTTCAACGAGCTCGGCGGCAAAAGGCCGAACGGCGCCCACGAGGCTCTCGCCGAGCTCGAGCGCCGTGGCCTGCTCGAAGGCGTGATCACGCAGAACATCGACCGCCTCCACCGCGCCGCCGGCTCTCGCAACGTGGTCGAGGTCCACGGCTCGATCGTGACCTCGACCTGCGCCGGCTGTGGCGAGGAGTACCCGGTCGAGCGGGTCGAGGCGCTCTTCGACGCTGCGGGGGTCCCCGTCTGCGCGTCCTGCGGCGGCGCGGTCAAGCCCGACGTCGTCCTCTTCGGCGAGCTGTTGCCCGAGGCGGCGATGGCCTCCGCGCAGGAGCTGGCCGAGCGCGCCGATTTGATGCTCTGCGTCGGCAGCTCGCTGGTCGTCCACCCGGTCGCGGCGCTGCCCGGGCTGACCCTGGACGGCGGCGGGCGGCTGGCGATCGTCACCAAGGGCCCGACGCCCTACGACGGCGAGGCCGAGCTGAAGCTCGAGGGCGAGGTCGACGAGGAGCTGGCGGCGCTGCTCGCCGCGCTCGACTAGGGCTGGCCGGCGGCCGCCGCTCGAGGCGGTGGGATGCCAGCCGCACGACAGGCGTCGAGGATCGTTTCCGGCCTTGCGCCCTCGAAGTGCGTCGCGCGGGCGCAGATCGCCTCCGCTTTCGCCCCGCAGCCGTTGACCGGTTCGCCGCCGACGCGGCCGGCGACGACGGTTTCGATGCAGCCGGGGGCCGGGCCGGGCCGGGAATCGCCGGCCGTTGCCAGCAGCAGCGCGGCGAGCGCGAGCGCGACCGCCACGATCGCCACGACCACGACCCGGCGCTCGCGCCCGCTGAGCTTGCGCAGGGGCGTGTTCTGGGTCTGCCAGTGGCCTTCGAGCGGCATCGCGGCTGAGGTTAGCCGACGCTGGCGCGGCGATCCCGACATTTGGGAGAACTCGCCCCGGCGATCTTTAGACGCCTGTACGTAGTGGTCGCCCGGAGATCGCGGCAGGGTGCCATGCAACCGCTGCCGGGCTTGTGAGTGTCAATCGGAGAGCGATCTGGATTGGCGCTCGACGGGTCCGGCGGTCCCGATCACAAGAAAGGAAACACCGGATCAATGGACTTGTTGGCGACGTTGGATACGGGCAATAACGCCTGGCAGCTCACCGCCGCGACGCTGGTCGGCCTGATGAGCGTCCCGGGGCTGGTCGTGCTGTACGGGGGCGTGATGCAGAAACGCTGGTCGGTGAACTCGATGATGATGTCCTTCGTCGCCTTCGCGATCGTGGTCATCCTCTGGTGCCTGTTCGCGTTCAAAATGGGCTTCGGCAAGCCGATGCACATCTTCGGCGCCGACAGCGGCTTCTTCGGCAACATGTGGGGCCAGCCCGGCTCGGTCTTGAGCGCCGCGGCCCTGCTCGGCGAAGCGCACATCCCCGAGTTCAGCGAACTCGAATTCAGCTTCCCGACCTCGACCCTGGCCTACTTCCAGATCGTCTTCGCCGCGATCACGCCGATCCTGATGCTCGGCTCGGTCCTCGGGCGGATCAACTTCAAAGCCTGGATCCCGTTCGTCGCGTTGTGGACGGTCTTCGTCTACACGATCAACGCATTCCTGATCTGGGGCGGCGGCTTCTTCGCCCAGAAGGGCGCCGTCGACTTCTCCGGCGGCTACGTCATCCATCTCGCCGCCGGGGTCTCCGGCTTCGTCGCCGCGGCGGTGATCGGGCCGCGGCTGCAGCGCGACCGCGAGGTCGACGCGCCCAACAACCTGGCGATGGTCGCGGTCGGGGCCGGCCTGCTGTGGATGGGCTGGAACGGGTTCAACGGCGGCGACTGGTACGAAGTCAGCAACATCGCCTCGGCCGCCGTGCTCAACACCAACCTCTGCACCGCCGTCGCCTTCCTCGTCTGGGTCGGCTGGGACTACCTGACCGGGCCGCAAGCCGAGCCTGATCGGCAGCGTCAACGGGATGATCGTCGGCCTCGTCGGCATTACGCCCGCCGCCGGCTTCGTCAACGGCTGGGGCGCGATCGTGATCGGTGTCGTCGCCTCGACCATCGTCTACTTCGCGCTCAACTACCTGAGCCGGGTGCGGCCGTTCCGCAACGTGGACGACACCCTCGGCGTCGTCTACACGCACGGCTTCGCCGGACTCGTCGGCGGCCTGATGGTCGGCATCTTCGCCAACAGCGCGATGGCCGAAACCGTCCTCTCCGGGGCGATCTCCGGGGGCGGTTTGACACCTGCTCAAGTGGCAGGCGATCACGGCGCTGTGGGTGATCGTCTTCTCGGGCATCGCCACGTACATCCTGCTCAAGCTGGTCGGGCTGTTCGTGCCGCTGCGGATGACCGAGGAGGAAATGGAGGAGGGCGACATCGCCGTCCACGGGCACGAGGTGTACCCGTCCGACGTGCCGTCGCTGGGCTACCCGGACGGCATCGGCTCGGCCGCCCCGAGTAGCGCCTCCGCCTAGCGCGGCCCGGGCCCCCTCCCTGGCCCGGATCGTCGTGACCAAGAGGAGCCGCCCCCGCACTCTCCCGGGGGCGGTTCCTCTCTTTCAGGCCGCGGCCGGCTCGGCGTGGGTGCGGGCGACGTCGCGGAGGACGTCGAGCATCGTCGCCACCGCGGGGGTGACGGCGGCGCCGCGCCGGGTCGCGGCGAAGACCTTGCGCACCGGGCTGGCGGGGTGCAGGCTGCGCACGGCCACGTCGCCGCGGACCGTGGCGAGCGCGAGCTGGGGGATCAGGGCGACGCCGACGCCGGCCGCGACCAGGCCCTGGACCGTCTGGTAGTCGTCGCTCTCGAAGGAGACGCGCGGCTCGAAGCCGGCCGCGTGGCAGAAGCGCAGCACGTGCCGGGCGCAGAGGCTCGTGGCCGAGGTCTGGATCCAGGCCTCGCCGTCGAGGTCGGCGAGGCGCAGCCGCTTGCGCTCGGCCAGCCGATCGTCGCTCGGCAGGACGAGGTGCAGCGGGTCCTCGAGCAGCTCGAAGCGCCGCATGCCCGAGGCGAGGCGCTCGCCGACCCCCTCGAATTCGAACAGCAGCGCGAGGTCGAACTCGCCGCTGCGCAGGCGCGGCGCGATCTCCTCGGGTTCCCCCTCGGCGAGGCTCACCTCCACGCCCGGGTGCGACGCCTTCAGGCGGGCGATCGCGAGCGGCATCAGCGTCGCCCCGGCGGTCGGGAAGGAGGCCACGCGCAGGCGACCGCCGTGACCGCCGACGATCGCCGCCACCTCCTCCTCGGCGGCCTCGATCCGGGCGAGGATCCCCTCGGTGTGGCCGACCAGCGCCGCGCCGGCCGCCGTCGGGCGCACGCCGCGCCGGTCGCGCTCGATCAGCGCCGTCCCGACCTCGGCCTCGAGCGTGGCGATCGACTGCGAGACCGCCGACTGCGAGTAGGAGAGCGCGTCGGCGGCGGCGGAGAAGGAGCCCTGCGCGACGACCTCGCGCAGGACGCTGAGCCGGCCGACGTTCAACATAAGTACAGCTTATCGAAACTATAGGAAACGTCAGTTGCACTAATGCCGAGGGGGTGCCACCCTGACCCCGAGCTTTCACCACCGAAAAGGAGACTCCCAATGCCCCGCATCATCGTTTCCTACGACGACACCGACAACGACCGCGACGCGCTCTCCCTCGGCCGGCTGCTCGCCTTCTCCGGCGGCGACCTCTCGCTCGCCTACGTCCGCCACTCCGCCGGCGGCGCGCTCGAGCAGAAGGAGGCCGAGGAGCTGCTCGAGCGGGGCGCCGCCTCGGTCGGCGCCCCCGACATGCCCCGCCACGTGGTCGTCAACGCCGGCACCAGCGTCGGCCTGCGCGAGCTGGCCGAGCAGGAGAACGCCGAAATCATCGTCTTCGGCTCCGAGTACCGCACCGCCGACGGCCTGGTCAAGCCGGGGATCTCGGCGCACAAACTGCTGCTCGACGGGCCGGCGGCGATCGCCGTCGCCCCGGCCGGTCTGCGCTCGCGGCCCTCGGTCAGCGTCAACACGATCGGCGTCCTCGACGAGGGCGACGAGGCCGCGCGGGTGACCGCCCAGGGCCTCGCCTCGGCCCTCGGCGCCGCCGTCCGCGACGGCTCCCACGGCCCGATCGACCTGCTCGTCGTCGGCTCGCGCCCGGAGGCCCACGCCGGTCGCGTGACGATCAGCGCCGCCACCGACTACGCGGTCGAGGCCGCCACCTGCCCGGTGCTAGTGGTGCCGCGCGGCGTCCCGATCGCCTTCGAGGGCGCCCCGGCGGCGCCGCAGCAGCCCGAGCAGCCGGACTCGCCGGCCGTCAGCGCCTGACGACGAGGATCACGGCCGCGACCTCCGGGTCGCGGCCGTCGATCGCCTTCTCGGCGTCGTTCAGGGCGACCGGCCGCGCCCGCTGGCCGCCGAGCATCTCGGCGACCGTCGCCTCCGGCACCTCTGCCTCGACCACGAAGGCGTCGGGCAGCTTCGGCGGCTCGGTGTTCTCGAGCACGCGCCGGGTGACGTCCTCGGCCGAGCGCTCGGCGTTCGACCACCCCTGACCGAAGGAGAGGTCCGGCGGGTCGAGGTGGGGGCCTTCGAGAATCCGCAGGGCGCTCTCGCGCGGGTCCCACTCACGTTCGCCCAGCTCCACCTGGCGACCGGTCAGCCACGGCTCGAGGATCTGCTTCCGCGTCTCGTCCAGGCTCAGGTTGAAGGCACGCGCATGGTTGAGCCCACCGCTGATCTCGACGTGAAAGGGCACCCGCCGACCCTACCGGCGATGATCCCGGCGTGAGGCCCGCGCCGCCCGACGCCGTCGTCTTCGACAACGACGGCCTCCTGCTCGACACCGAGTCGGTCTGGACGCGGGCCGAGCGCGACCTCTTCGAGCGCCGCGGGCTCGAGTTCACCCCGCAGCACAAGCACGAGCTGGTCGGCACCTCGGCCGCGGTCGCCGCGGGCGTCCTCGAACGGCGGCTGGACGAGTCGGGCCGCGGCGCGGCGCTGATCGAGGAGCTGAACGAGCTGGTGATCGCCGAGCTCGAGCACGGGGTGGAGGCGATGGTCGGCGCGCGCGAGCTGCTCGGGGAGCTGAGGGGGCGGGGGACGCCGATCGGCCTCGTCTCCAACTCGCCACTGCGCTTCGTCCGGCGCTCGCTCGAGATCGCCGGCTTCGAGGACCGCTTCGACGTCGTCCTCAGCGCCCACGAGGTGGCGGCGCCGAAGCCATCGCCGGACCCCTACCTCGAGGCCTGCCGCCGGCTCGGCGTCGCCGCCGGCCCGAACGTGGTCGCCCTCGAGGACTCGCCGACCGGCGTTGCCGCGGCCCGCGCCGCCGGCCTCACCGTGATCGGCATCCCCTCGCTGGAGGGCATCGCCCTCACAGAAGCCCACCACCTGGCCGAGTCGCTGCTCGACGACGTGGTGACCCGCCGTCTGGCGCTCTAACCGCGCAAGACGCGGCGACGGCGCAAGACGCGCTCGGCGGTTTCGATCAGCTCGCGCACGCTGCGTTCTTGCTCGTCGTCGAGATCGCCGCGTAGGGCGAGGTTTGCGGCTTCGCCAGCTTCGTTGCGCCGTGCTTCCAGCGTCGCCATGTCCTCCTCGTGGCCGGGGTCGGCGAGGGCGCCGGAGAGCTCGACCAGCATCGCCTCGAGGGCGACGCGGAGCTGGAGGGCGGCCTCGCGCCGGCGGCCGGCGTCGAGGTCGGCGCGGGCGCGGAGCAGGAGCGTCTCGCAGGCGTCGATTCGCTCGCGCCCTCCGAGGACCGCGGCGAGCCGCTCCTGCGGGCGCATCTCTTCCTCGCGCTGGCGCCGCCGCGAGCCGGCGGCGCCGCGCGGGTCGATCCGCTGCGCCTCGGCAAAGCGCCCGGCTGCGAGCGCCTCGCCGCTGCCGTAGCCGATCCGCACCGCAACCGCGCGCTCAGGCCGGGTTTCGGCGCCATGCGGGTCGGCGGAGGCCGCGGCCTGTGCGTGCAACGCCCGGTTGAGCAGGCCGATCCCCTCGTCGAGGAGCGCCTCGACCGCCTCCTCGGAGGCCGCCGCCCCGGCGAGCCAACGGGCCGCGTCCGGCTCCGTCTCGAACGACTCGTGCGCGCGGACGGCCGTCGCCCGAGTCAGCGGCAGCGTCGCCGGGCCTCCGCCAGGCTGCTCGGCCTTCGGTCGCCGCCGGCGCCTCGGGGCCGGCGGCGGCGCGCCGAGGGTGGCGACGACGAGGACCCGCTGACGCTCCTCGCCGCCCTCGGCGCGGACCAGGTAGCGCCCGTCCGGCAGCGCGAGCGCGCCGGCGAACTCGAACTGCGTGAATCCGAAGAGCTGGGCCAGGCGCCCGATTCTCCCCGAAGCGCTACTTGCCCGCTTCGGAAGCCTTGCCGCCGTCGGGTAGCGAGAACTTCGACGGCTGTTCGGACACGGTCGGGTTTTCGATCGTGCCGAGGCGCCTGATCAGGCGGTCCCACTTGCCCGGCGCCAGTTCGCCGAACTCGGGGAAGAGGGCGGAGGCGCTGCCGAGTTCGGCGAGGAAGGCCGCCATCTTCTTGCCCCAGACGGTTTCGTCGCCCTCCTGGTATTCGGCGTGGCTGAGCGGCGTCCCGTTGGCGTCGGCAAAGCCGATCTCGATCGAGCCGCCGGGGACGAAGGTCGCGATCTGCTGGCCGGCGGAGACGCGGTCGCCGGCTTTGACGTTCGCTTCGACGCCCTCGTTGACGAAGATCACCTGGCCGGCCGCGGGGCCGTCGAGCAGCCTGTACAGGACGCCGCCGCCTTCGGGCCAGCCGGGCGCACCGGTGGCGAGGATCTCGGCGTCGCCGACGGCGAGGATCGGCCCGGTGCCGGTGAAGTCGACCCCCTGGTCGATCCGGCCCTGTGCGGCGCTGACGAACGGGCTCACGTATTCGGCTTCGAAGCCCGGCGAGTAGCCGATGTGGACGTGGTCGAAGTGATCGGGCAGGGCGAAGCTGGTTTCGCCGGGGAGGTCCTCGAGCGAGATCACCTGGTGGGGGTGCATCGTGCCCTGCAGCTGGAGCACGGTCTTGATCAGCTCGTCGGTCAGCGTGCCCGGCCCCTGGTGCCCGGTGACCGGCACGCCGTCGATTTCGGCGATGTCGACCGCGTCCCCGGTCGAGTGCTCGGAGACGTTGCCCGAGCTGGTCAGGTCGCTGTGGCCGCATTTGAGCGCGCTGATCTGCAGCTGGAAGCCCTTCGCCGAGAGGTACTCGAGCATCGCCAGCACCCGGCGGTCGATCTGGCCGGTGGCGATGTCGGTGCGCCCGCAGGGGTAGATCGAGAGCTGCTTGTCGGCGAGGACGCGCTGCTCGAGCGCGTCCTTGGGGAGCAGCAGGATGCCGGCGCCGCCGAGACCGGCGGCGAGCGGGTTGCGCCCCGTGGTGCGGTAGAGCGCGGTCGCTTCGAGCAGCTTCCAGCCGTCGAGGATCGGCTTCGGGTCGATTTGCGGAGCGCCGCGGCCGGCGGGGCGGATCGAGAAGTTGAGGTGAGCGGAGACCCCGCTCTCGCCGGGCGCTATCCGCGCCAGAGCCGTTCCAGCTATAACCCTCGACCCGACCTTTAGGGTTCCGACAGAGCCCTCGCCAGAGGCCCCGGCGTCCTTCTGCCCGCGCCTTGCGGCCCGTCCCGGCAGCGCGTAGAGGCGCGGGCGCAGGTCCTGGCTGTCGGTCGGCACGTGGTGGGAGCCGCCCGCGGCGAGGACCAACGAGCGCTGGTGGCGGACGAACCGGCCCAGCTCGGCATAGGTGAAGCGGTTGCCGTAGGCGTCTTCGAGGACCAGGTAGCGGCCGAGCTTCTTCGAGCTCCCCATCTTCCGCACGACCCCGTCGTTGACGGCGACCACCGGGGCGCCGGCCTTGGCGAAGATGTCGATCCCGTGCCGCGTTGGCGAGGGGGAGGCCTGGCCCGCCGCCCGCGCGGCGAGTTCGTCGGCGTAGCGCGCGTCGGCGGCGACCGGGAAGTGCGCCCCCTCGGTCAGGCCGGTCAGCGAGCCGACCAGGGCGGGCGGCAGCTTGCCGTAGGCGCGGGCGTCGCTGAGCACCTCCTGCACGTACCAGTCGGCGTGGTTGTAGGCGAAGATCGCGTGGTAGAGGTCCTTGCTCCCACCGGCCACCTTGAGGTAATGGGCGGCGGCGCAGATCGCGTCGACCGGGTTGTAGGGGTCCTTGCGGCCGTCGCCGTTGGCGTCAAGCCCGTATTCCTGCCAGCTCGAGGGCAGGAACTGCATCCACCCGACCGCGCCGGCGGTCGAGGTGCCGAGGTTGGTGCCGAAGTCGGACTCGATCTTGTTGATCGAGGCGAGCACCTCCCAGGGGATCCCGTACTCGGTCCCGCAGGCCTGGTAGATCGGCAGCAGGAAGGGCGGGATCTCGAACGAGTCGATGACGAAGTTGGGCACGCCGGCCGGCGCCGGCCCGAAGCTGGCGACCGTGGTCGAGGGGTTGGCTTCGGTGGGAGCGCCGCCCGTGCCGAACTGGGAGCCGCCGCTGCTCCCTTCGGCCGGCGCCGGCTGCACGCCCGCGGTCGCGCTCGGGGCCGCCACGCCGCCATTGGCGCCGCCGGGAGCGCCGATGCCTTCATTGTGCTTGACGCCGCCGCCTTCGGTCGGCTGCGCTTCGGCGGCGCGCAGCGGGCTGCCGGCCTGCACCTGGGGCTGCTGCGGCTGCGATTCCGCCGGAGCCGCTTCGGCCCCGGCTTCGGCCGGCGGCTTGGAGTCCTCTTCGGGCCCGTAGGAGCAGCCGGGGTCTTCGGCGTCGATCAGCCCATCGCCGTCGTCGTCGACTCCGTTTTCGCACTGCTTGGCCGCGGGCGCCGCCAGCGTCCCGGGGAACCGTTCGGTGGCCCGACCCGCGCCGAGGCCGGTGGTCGGGTCCGCTCCGGCCATGCCGACGCCCAGCGCCGTCACGACGGCGAATCCCGCCAGAGCGATCGTCAGTGCGAGCTTGTGTCTCATGCCAAGGCGCCTCGGTGCTACCCGGCGCAGCGCCTGCGAGCCGCGCCGCCACTCTTCCCACGGATCGAGTTCGGCCACGCTACTGACTCGGGCGGACTGCTGCAATCCGGGAGCTCGGCCCCCAGGCTAAGGTGTCTTTCGTGAGCCACGACGAAGACGATCAGGACGGCCTGCGGGCCCGCAGCGAGCAGGCGATAGGCGAGCTGGCGCAGGCGCTGCTCGACAGCCAGGTGCTGGAGAACGCCGTCGCCGCGGCCTTCGGCGCGCGCGAGAAGGCGCTCGAGGCCCAGCAGGCGGCGATGGCCGCGCTGAACCTGCCCTCGGCCGGCGACGTCGAGCGGCTCGAGCGCCGCCTGCGCTCGCTCTCCCAGCGCCTGGAAGAGGTCGAGGACGAGTTGGACCGGGTCGGGCGCGAGGCCAGCGGACTGCGCCGCGAGCTCGCAGCTGAACGACGCGAAAAGGCGGAGGACAGCTAAACTCTAACTCTCAGCTTTAGGTTGAGAGTACGACCAAGGCGGCGCCTCCGGCCAGCTTCGCCGCCGCCTCGAGCCCGGCGTCGTCGAGGACCTCATCGCCGCCGATTTGCTCGCTGACGATCAGCACTGCCGCGGCGGCGATCTGCAGCTCTTGGGCCCGGGCGAGCACGGCGGCCGTCTGCATGTCGGCCGCTAGGGCACCGTCGGGGAGCTCTTCCGGGTCGGTCGGCATCGAGTCGAAGCTGGCGATCCTCGCCCCGCGGGCCGCGCCGGCCTCGCCGCCGAGTCGCCGCCGCAGCTCGGGGTCGGGCTCGACCGCGCCGCCGGGCGCCAGCCCGAAGGAGGCGGCGCTGCCGCCGCAGCCGATCGCCGCGTCGACGAGCAGCAGCTCTCCGCACGCCGCCGCGGCCATCCCGGCGCAGGTGCCGACCCGCACCGCGCGCCGCACGCCCAGCTCGGCCAGGTCGGCGAGCACCGCGGCGGCGCTCGGCCCGCCGATCCCGGTCGCCTGGATGGTCAGCTCGCGCCCGCCTTTGGTCCGGCCCGAGTACCCCCAGAGGCCGCGCGCGTGGTTGCTCATCCGCGGCTCGACCAGCAGCTCCTGGGCGAGCAGCAGCGAGCGGCCGGGATCGCCGACCAGGATCGCGTCGGCGGCGACCGCTGCTTTTGGCCGGAGCCGGGCGGGCATGCGGCGCCATCTTTCCACTCGTGAGAGCGAGGCGGCGCGGATTTTCGCCAACCGTCCAAAGATCGGCCGGGCCAAAGCTCGTAGCTTGGCCCCACCGTCAGCTCGGATCGGATCAGGAGACTGGAGCGCATGAAAAAGGTGGAGGCCTTCATTCGCCACGAGGCGTTCGAGCCGATCCGGGCCGAGCTGCTCGACCGGGGGCTTCCCTCGCTCTCGGTCGTCGAGGCGAAGGGGTCGGGGCGGCAGAAGGGGATGGTCGAGCGCTACCGGGGCTCGAGCCTGACCGTCAACGTCCGGCCCAAGCTGAAGCTCGAGGTCGTCGTCGAGGACAAGGACACGGCGCTGGTCGTCGAGGCCATCCTCAAGCACGCCCGCACGGGCGAGGTGGGCGACGGCAAGATCTTCGTCCTGCCGGTGGAGGAAGCGATCCGCATCCGCACCGGCGAGGACGGAGAGGAGGTACTCCAAGCGCACTCCGAGGAGGAGATACCCGCCTAATCGCGGCGCTGGAGGAGACGAGTGGCCGGGCGGGGCGACTCCCACGCCCCGCCCGGCGTTTGTCCCCGTTGGCGCGTAGCCTCGGGCGCCGATGCCCGCCGACGAGCGCATATCGCTGAGCGAGGCCTCGCGACGCTCGGGCGTCTCGGCGAGCACGCTGAGGCGCTGGGCGGCGGAGAAGGTGGTGCCGGTGCGACGCGGCCGCTGGACGGCCGCCGCGGCGGCCCAGGCCCGGGTGGTCGCGCGGATGCGCGAGCGCGGCCACTCGCTCGAGGAGCTGAAGCGGGCCGGGCGCGAGGGGCGGCTCGCCTTCGGCTTCGTCGAGGAGCTCTTCCCCAGCGCCGAGGAGCAGGTGACGGTCGAGGAGGTGGCGCGCGAGACCGGCCTCGAGCCGGAGCTGATCGAACGCGTCCTGGTGATCCTCGGCACCCCGCTCGGCCGCGAGCGCCTGCTCGGCCCCGAGGACGTGCGGGCGCTGCGCCACTGCGCCCGCATGCTCGCCGCCGGCTTCCCCCTCGTCGCCTTCCTGCAGATCGTCCGCGTCTACGTGCAGTCGCTGCGGCGGATCGCCGAGACCGAGGTCCGCCTCTTCCACCTCTACGTGCACGAGCCGATGATCCGCGACGCCCTGCCCGAGCTGGAGATCGCCGAGGAGATGGGCGAGCTGGCGGCCGACATCCTGCCGCTGGCGGCGCCGCTGACCGAGTACCTGCACACCCGCTACCTGCGTTACTTCATGGAACAGGACGTGGTCGGGCACATGGAGACCGACCTCGACGCGACCGTCTCGGAGCTGGGCGAGGTCCCGGTCACCCTCTGCTTCATCGACCTCACCGGGTTCACCCGCTACACCGAGGAGGAAGGCGACCTCGAGGCGCTCGACGTGGTCGAGAACTTCGTCGAGACGGTCGAAGCGACGATGCCCGCCGAGGCGACGATCGTGAAGACGATCGGCGACGAGGTGATGGTCGTCTCGCCCGAACCCGGCTCGCTGACCGAGTGGGCCGTCGGCCTGCTCGGCCGCTTCCCCGAGCGCCCCCGCCCGCGCGTCGGCATCCACTACGCCAGCGCCGTCTACCGCGACGGCGACTACTTCGGCACCCACGTCAACCTCACCCACCGGGTCGTCGGCCGCGCCCAGGCCGGCGAGGTGCTGGTCACCGACCGCGTCGCCGACGCGCTCCCCGGCCGCGGCCTCGCCTGCGAGGCGATCGGCGAGGTCAGCCTCCAAGGGTTCCCGGTGCCGACGCCGCTCTACGTTGTGAGGGATGCGACCGGGTGAGGACATGCTCGAGCAGGTGCGCGAGGGCGGCCTGCTCTCCGGCGGGTCGCCCCTGGTCGCGATGCTCTCCGGCGGGCGCGACTCGGTCTGCCTGCTCGACCTCGCGGTGCGGCTGCTCGGCGCCGGGGCGGTGACCGCGCTGCACGTCAACTACGGCCTGCGCGAGGGCTCCGATGCCGACGAGGCCCACTGCGTGGCGCTCTGCGAGCGGCTCGAGGTGCGGCTCGAGGTCGAGCTACCCAAGCGGCCGGAGGGCGCCGGCAACTTGCAGGCATGGGCGCGCGACGCGCGCTACGCAGCCGCCGCCCGCCTCGCCCTCGACGGCGACGGCCCGATCGCCACCGGCCACACCGCCGACGACCAGGTCGAGACGATCCTCTACCGGCTCGCCTCCTCGCCCAGCCGCCGCGCCCTGCTCGGCATGCGGCCGCGCGACGGCAGGCTGGTGCGGCCGCTGCTCGGCTTCACCCGCGAGCAGACGACCGCCTACTGCGAGCAGCGCGAGCTTCCCTGGCGCGACGACCCGAGCAACGCCGAGTCCTCCTACGCGCGCAACCGGGTCCGCCACGGCCTCGCGCGCGCGCTCGCCGAGGTCCACCCGGCGGCGGCGCGGAACGTCCTGCGCACCGCCGAGCTGCTCCGTGACGAGGCCGAGGTGCTCGACGCGCTCGTCGCAGCCGAGCTCGACGGCTCCGACGGCGCTCCGCGCAACACGATCGAGCTCGACCGCCTCGCCGAGCTGCCGCCGGCCCTGCGCCGCCTCGTCGTCCAGCAGCTTGCCGACCGCGCCGCCGGCCGCCCGGTCGCCGGCGCCGCCCGCCGCGCCGAGGAGGTCGCCGCCCTGCGCCGCACCGGCACCGCGATGCTCGACCTCGGCGGCGGCGTCCGCGCGATCGCCGAGCGCGGCGTGCTCCACGCGGAACGTTAGTCTCGCCCCATGAGCGCGGAACGAACGAGCATCCATATCTGATTCTGTGCGAGTGAGTGAAGCGCGAAATTCATAAAAGCGTCGGCGAGACCCTGGTCTCCAGCGAGGAACTGCAGCGGCGTATCGCCGAGCTGGGGCGGCAGATCAGCACCGACTACGAGGGCCGCGACCTCGTCATGGTCGGCGTGCTCAAGGGCGCGGTGATCTTCCTCGCCGACCTGATGCGCCACCTGACGATCCCATGCGAGATCGACTTCATGGCGGTCTCCAGCTACGGCTCGCAGACCGACTCCTCGGGGGTCGTGCGGATCCTCAAGGACCTCGACGCGCCGATCGAGGGTCGTCATGTGCTGATCGTCGAGGACATCATCGACTCCGGCCTGACCCTGCAGTACCTGATGCGCAACCTGCGGGCGCGCGGGCCGGCCTCGCTGGAGGCCTGCACGCTGCTGACCAAGCCCGAGCGCCGCCGCGCCGAGCTGGAGCCGAGGTACGTCGGATTCCCGATCCCCAACCGCTTTGCGATCGGCTACGGGCTCGACCACGCCCAGCATTTCCGCAACCTCGACTACGTCGCTGCGTTGGACCAGTGAGGCATCCAAGGCGGCCTGACGCCCAAATAGCCCTGGTACGCTGAATTTCGACGTGAGGCGGTTTTTCAAAAGCGCAGCTTTCCCGATCCTCCTGGTGGTGATCCTCGCCTTCGCCGCGCAGCGGTTCATCGGCGGCCAGTCGAGCACGGAAGCCCCCCACTACAACGAACTGGTCAAGCCGAAGAGCGGTCTGATCGCCCGCGGCGAAATCGAAGAAGTCTCGATCAACACGAAGGACAACACGCTCGACGTCAAGACGAAGGGCGCGCACGGCGAAGACGGCGAAAGCTTCTCCACCGGCTACCCGCCGAACACCGAGCAGACGCTGCTCAACGAGCTCGAGGAAAACAACGTCAAGACGACGGTGCACGGCACCGGCGGCTCGAGCCTGCTCTCGCTGCTCACCTACATCCTGCCCTTCGTCCTCTTCTTCGGCTTCTGGATCTTCCTGATGAACCAGATGCAGGGCGGCGGCTCGCGCGTCATGAACTTCGGCAAATCGAAAGCGAAGCGAATGTCGGTCGACGCGCCGAAAATCACCTTCCGCGACGTCGCCGGGGTCGACGAGGCGGTGCAGGAGCTGCAGGAGATCAAGGAATTCCTCGAGAACCCGAAGAAATTCCAGTCGCTCGGCGCCCGCATCCCGAAGGGCGTCCTGCTCTACGGCCCGCCCGGGACCGGCAAGACGCTGCTCGCCCGCGCCGTCGCCGGCGAGGCCGGCGTCCCCTTCTTCTCGATCTCCGGCTCGGACTTCGTCGAGATGTTCGTCGGGGTCGGCGCCAGCCGCGTCCGCGACCTCTTCGAGCAGGCCAAACAGAACTCGCCCTGCATCATCTTCATGGACGAGATCGACGCCGTCGGCCGCCACCGCGGCGCCGGCATGGGCGGCGGGCACGACGAGCGCGAGCAGACGCTCAACCAGCTGCTGGTCGAGATGGACGGCTTCGAGATGAAAGACAACATCATCCTGATCGCCGCCACCAACCGCCCCGACATCCTCGACCCGGCGCTGCTGCGGCCGGGACGCTTCGACCGCCAGGTCGTCGTCGACCGACCCGACCGCAAGGGCCGCAAGAAGATCCTCGAAGTCCACACCCGCGGCAAGCCGCTGGCCAAGGCGATCGACCTCGACGCGCTCGCCGGCCAGACCCCGGGCTTCACCGGAGCCGATCTCGCCAACCTGATCAACGAGGCGGCGCTGCTGACCGCCCGCACGGGCAACCGCGAGATCTCGATGCGCGAGCTCGAGGAGGGGATCATGCGGGTGATCGCCGGCCCGGAGAAGAAGACCCGGGTGATGAGCGAGAAGGAGCGCCTGATCACCGCCTACCACGAGCTCGGCCACGCGATCGTCGGCCACCTGCTGCCCAACTGCGACCCGGTCCACAAGATCTCGATCATCAGCCGCGGCCAGGCGCTCGGCTACACGATCAGCCTGCCGACCGAGGACAAGTTCCTCACCAGCCGCGCCGAGCTGACCGACACGATGGCGATGACGCTGGGCGGCCGTGCCGCCGAGGAGATCGTCTTCGGCGAGATCACCACGGGCGCCTCCAACGACCTCGAGAAGGTGACCGAGACCGCGAAGCAGATGGTGATGCGCTTCGGCATGTCCGAGCGGCTCGGCCCGCGCGTCTTCGGCCATGATCGCGGCCAGCCCTTCCTCGGCCGCGAATTCAGCGCCGAACCCGACTACTCCGACGAGATCGCACGCGAGATCGACGACGAGATCCGCCGCATCGTCGAGTCGGCCCACCAGACGGCCAAGGACCTGCTCAACGAGAAGCGGACCGAGCTCGACCAGATCTCGAAAATCCTGCTCGCGCGCGAGACGATCGACGCCGAGCAGTTCGTCGCGCTGCTCGCCGGTAAGTCCGAAGACGAGGTCTTCGTCGACGAGGAGGAGCCGACGGCGCCGGTCGAGCCGGCGCCGGAGCCGGAACGGGCGGCGCGCGAGGGGGCGCGGCCGAACCCTCGGCCGCGGCCTGGGTTTGCTGGCGGAGACGCGAGCTAGCGGGTGGAGGGCGCGGGGCACCCCTCGCCCGGACAAATGCCGGGCTAATTAGCCCGGCATTTTGAGTATCCGCCCGTTCGAGGGGTGCCCCGCGCCCTCTTCTGGAAGCTGGTGATACTTCGCCTATGAAGCCGACGCTGATGGGCGTGGTCAACGTCACCCCCGACTCGTTCTCCGACGGCGGGATGTTTCTTGACGCGGAAGCTGCGGTTGCTCATGGCCGGGAGCTGGCTGAGCAGGGGGCGGAGATCCTTGACGTTGGAGGGGAATCGACTCGGCCTGGGGCTGAGGAGGTCGGTGTCGAGGAGGAGGTTGCTCGGGTTGTTCCGGTGGTCCGTGGGCTGGCTGGCGTGGCGACCGTCTCGGTCGATACCTCGAAGGCCGAGGTTGCCGAGGCGGCGGTGGATGCTGGGGCTTCGATCGTCAACGACGTGACCGCGCTGCGGGGGGCGCCGGAGATCGGGGGGTTGTGTGCTGAGCGGGGGGCCGGGTTGGTGCTGATGCACATGCGGGGGGACCCGCGGACGATGCAGGAGAGCCCTGTCTACGACGACGTCGTGGACGAGGTCAAGGCGTTCCTCGCCGAGCGGTTGGAGGCGGCGGTCGGCGCCGGGGTCGACGAGGAGCGGGTGTGGCTCGACCCGGGGATCGGGTTCGGGAAGACGCTGGAGCACAACCTCGAGCTGCTGCGCCGGCTCGGCGAGCTGCGCGAGCTGGGGCGGCCGCTGGTCGTCGGCACCTCGCGCAAGAGCTTCATCGGCAAGGTCGACGGCTCCGAGGTCGGCGATCGCATCGGCGGCACGATCGCCTCCTCGGTCCTGGCGATGGCCGAGGGCGCCGAGGTGCTGCGCGTCCACGACGTCGCCGAGGCGGCGCAGGCGGTGACGGTCGCCGAGGCGATCCTCGGGTAGGTTCCGGCGATGGGGCCGATGGACGAACCGAACGGCAACGGGATCGAGTCCCGGGTCGAGGTCGACCTGCGCGGCCTCTCGATCTACACCCACCACGGGGTGACCGATGCCGAGCAGGAGGTGGGTCAGCGGATCGAGTTCGAGATCTCCTTCGACGTGCCCGACTGCGACGCCGTTCTCACCGACAGGATCGAGGACACCGTCGACTACAGCGAGGTCTGCGACGTCGTCGCCCTTGCCGCCACCGAGCGCAGCTACCGCACGCTGGAGCGGCTGGCGCAGGTCGTCGGAGAGCGCCTGATCGAGCGCTACGGCTGCGAGTCGGTCCGCGTCCGCGCCGCCAAGCCCGAGCCGCCGCTGCCGCTGGCGGTCGAGGAGATCGGCGTCGAGGTCACCCAGGAACGCGGCGAAGAAGGGGAAGAGGAGAACGGCGGGGAGTGAGGACCGGGTACCTGGGGCTGGGGTCGAACGTCGGCGACCGCGCCGGCCACCTGCGGGCGGCGATCGAGCTGCTTGGCGAGCGCGGGGTGGAGGTCGAGGCGGTTTCCTCGGCCTATGAGACCGAGCCGGTCGGCGAGGTGCTCGACCAGCCCGACTTCCTCAACGCCGCGGTCCGCATCCGCACCGAGCTGGCGCCCGATGCGCTGCTCGACCTCTGCAAGCAGATCGAGGCCGAGCGCGGCCGCGCCCTCGACGCCCCGCGTCACAGCCCCCGCCCGCTCGACGTCGACCTGCTCCTCCTCGGCGACCTCGAGCTGAAGACCGAGCGCCTCACCCTGCCCCACCCCGAGGTAACCAGCCGCCGCTTCGTCCTCGCCCCCCTGCTGGAGCTAGATCCAGCCTTGAAGCTTCCCGACGGAACCCGTCTCGACCATGCCCTCGAAGGGCTCGGGGGTCAGCGAGTCGAGCGTCGCGGCACGCTCTGAAGGCCGGCGTTTGTCCGGGCGGGAGTGTGCCCCGATACTGCCTACCTGATGGCCGGTGCTGAGCGCAGCGGTTGCAGCCAGGCGGGCGGCAGGGTCGGCCCGACGCGGCCGGGATGCTCGGGGACCACTCGCAGCGCGAGCTGGCCCGCCGGTCGCGACTCGATCAGTGGGCGCAGGTCCTCCAGCGCCATCGCCAGGCGGATGCTGGACGCGATCTGGAAATCGGCGGCGTTGAGCTGCTCGCCGCCGATCGTGCCGGACTCGATCAGGTCGTCGACGTGTTGAAGCAGCGGCCCGAAGCCGGCCAGCTCGGCCCGCACCGCCTCCTCGGTCGCGCCGTTGAGGCGCGCCGAGATGGAGACGATCGTCGGCGCCAGCGGCGCCGCCATCCAGACCGGCATGCCGAGCCTCACTCCCTGGAGGAAGCTGCGGCTCGACTTCTTGTCCTTGCTGATCGCCCAGAGGGCGATCTGGCGGACCGGGTGCTGGAGCTCCTCGTCGCCCCAGCGCTCGGCCTCCTCGACCGCCGCCCGTTGCTCGGGGTCGGCCGGGAAGAGGGGCGGCTCGGGCTGCACCCGGTCGAGCTCGCGCGAGATCTCGCGCGTGGTCTGCACCCGGCGGCCATCGATCTTCATCGCCGGCACGGTGGTGCCCGGGAAGCCCATCACCCGCAGCTGAGGCCTCGCGGCGACCGAGACGAGGTCGCGGCGCTTGAACTCGATGCCCTTGTACCGCAACATCGCCAGCGCCGCCGCGCACGGGTGCGATCCTGGGGTCGTGTAGAGCGTGACCTTCACCGGCCCGGCCATCATAGACTCGCCCCGTGCTTCTCGCCGTCGACGTCGGCAACACCCAGACCCACCTCGGCGCCTTCGACGGCGAGCGCCTGGTCGAGAACTGGCGCTTCCAGACCCGCTCCGGGGCGACCGGCGACGAGCTGGCGGAGCGAATCGCCGGGCTCTTCGCCCTCTGCGGGATGTCCTTCGACCAGGTCGACGCCCTCTGCGTGTCCTCGGTTGTGCCACCCCTCGGCACTCAGTACGAGCAGCTGACCGGGCGTTACCTCGACGCCGAGTGCCTGACCATCGGCCCGGGAGTGAAGACCGGGATGCCGATCCGCATCGAGAACCCACTCGAGGTTGGCGCTGACCGGCTGGTCAACGCCATCGCCGCCTACAACCGCTTCGGCGAGGCCTGTATCTCCGTCGATTTCGGCACCGGGATCAACATCGACGTCGTCTCCGCCGACGGCGAGTACCTCGGCGGCGCGATCGGACCCGGTCTCGCTCCCTCCCTCAGCGCCCTGATCGAACGCGCTGCCCGGATCACCCGGATGGACCTCGAAGAGCCCAAAGAAGCAATCGGTCGCTCGACCCGTGCCGCGATCAGCTCCGGCTTCATCTTCGGCTTCGCCGGCCTGATCGACGGCATCGTCCGCCGGATCGAAGACGAACTGCCCAACCCGCGCCTGCTCGCCACCGGCGGCTACGCCGCGGCGGTCGTCCCCTACACCGAGACGATCGACGAGGTCGACGACCTGCTTACCCTGAAGGGGCTGCGCCTGATCCATGAGAGGAACGCCTGAACAGCCCCCGCTGACCGATCCCTTCGACATTGGAGGAGTCGAGATCGCCAACCGCGTCCTGCTCGCGCCGCTGGCGGGGATCGGCAACTGGTTCGTCCGCCTGCAGGCCAGGCGCCACGGGGCGGGGCTCGCCGTCACCGAGATGATCTCCAGCTTCGGCCTGCACCACGGCAACGAGCGCACCCTGCGCGAGCTGATGCGGATCCACCCCGACGAGCACCCGGTCTCGGTCCAGCTCTTCGGCCACGACCCCGAGGTGATGCGCTCCGGCGCCCGCGTCGCCGCCGAGTCCGGCGCCGACCTGATCGACATCAACATGGGCTGCCCGGTGCGCAAGGTGCGCAAGACCGGCGCCGGGGTCGAGCTGCTCGCCGACCCCGAGCTGGCGCTGGCGTTGCTGCGCGGCGCCCGCGAGGGCGGCGGCCTCCCGGTCAGCGTCAAGCTGCGCTCGGGCCTGCGTCCCGGCGACCGCTCGGGCTTCGACCTCGCGGTGCGCCTCGCCGAGGAGGGCGGAGCGGCGGCGATCGGGTTCCACCCCCGCCCGGCGACGACCAAGCACAAGGGCGTCCCCGACTACGCCCTCACCCGCGAGCTCGCAGAGCGAATCGAGGCGCCGGTGATCGTCTCGGGCGGGCTCAGCGACGCCGTCGCGGCCCGCCGCGCCTACGAGGAGTCCGGCGCCGCCGCGGTGATGATCGCCCGCGGCGCGCTCGGCAACCCCTGGCTGTTCGAGGAGCTGACCGGGCGCCGCACCGAGCCGCCCACCCGTGAGGAGGTCGTGGCCGAGCTGCTCTGGACGATCGACCGCGCCGAGGAGCACCTCGGCGCCGAGCGCGCGGCGCGTTACCTGCGCAAGTTCTACCCCTGGTACGTCGAGGCGATCGGCGCCCCGCCGGAGGTTGTCGCGGAGCTGCAGCGCAGTGCCGACCTCGCCCGCGCGAGGGAGCTGGTGGCCGCCCAAAATCCCCTGAGTGCCGGTTCGGTCGCCTCGCTATAATCCCGCGACTTCTGGCCCAGGTGCGGTGTGGCGCGAGCCTACCCACCCGGGCGTTTTTTCGATCTGGGAGCGATGTCTCCCGCCGTCCAGCAAGCAAAGCGAGGTCAGTGACCGTGACTCGGCAGGCCGTAATCACCCCCGAAGGGCTCGAGAAGCTCAAAGAGGAAATCGAGTTCCTCTCGACCGCCAAACGACGCGAGGTGGCCGAACGGATCAAGGAGGCGCGCGAGTTCGGCGACATCTCCGAGAACGCCGAGTACGACGACGCCAAGAACGAGCAGGCGCTGCTCGAGGCGCGGATCGCCCAGCTCGAAGAGCGCCTGCGCCGGGCGACGGTGATCGACGAGAAGGACGTCGACACCGACGTCGTCGGCTTCGGCTCGGTGGTCCACGTCAAAGACCAGAAGTCGGGCGACTCGCAGAAATTCCAGATCGTCGGCTCGACCGAGGCCAACCCGCTCGAGCACAAGCTCTCCAACGAGTCGCCGATCGGCAAGGCGCTGCTCGGCCACAAGCGCAACGACGTGGTCACTGTCGACGTTCCCAGGGGCCCCAAGAAGAAACTCAAAATCACGAAGATCGAGAGCGCTTAGCGTCGAATAGGCTCGCCCGACGATGAGCGAGCCGGAGCCGCAGCTGTCCGACGTTCTCCGCGACCGGCGGGAGAAGTTGGAGCGCATCCGCGAGGCGGGGATCGAGCCGTTCCCCCACTCCTTCGAGGAACGGGAGGAGATCGCCGAGGTGCGGGCGGCTCACGAGGGGCTGGAAGCGGGGATGGAGACCGATTCGCGACACCGCGTCGCCGGTCGCATCGTCGGCCGTCGGGGCCACGGCAAGGCCGCCTTCCTCGACCTCCGCGACGGCAGTGGCCAGATCCAGATCCACGCTCGCGCGGACACCCTCGGCGCCGAGGCCTTCGAGCTGCTGGTCCACCTCGACATCGGCGACTTCGTCGGCGTCGAGGGGACGGCGATGGCGACCCGCCGCGGCGGCGAGCTCTCGCTCGCGATCGACCACTGGCGCCTGCTGGCGAAGAGCCTGCGGCCGCCGCCGAGCGAGTTCCACGGCCTCGAGGACGTCGAGACCCGCTACCGCCAGCGCGAGCTCGACCTGCTCGCCAACGAGGAGAGCCGGCGGATCTTCGCGACCCGCGGACGCACGATCGCCGAGGTGCGGCGCTGGCTCGACGACCACGGATTCGTCGAGGTTGAGACGCCGGTCCTTCAGCCGCTCTACGGCGGCGCCCTGGCGCGGCCGTTCGTCACCCACCACAACGCCCTCGACCGCGACCTCTACCTGCGGATCGCCACCGAGCTCTATCTCAAGCGGCTCGTCGTCGGCGGCATCGACCGCGTCTACGAGCTCGGCAAGGACTTCCGCAACGAGGGCGTCTCGCACAAGCACAACCCCGAGTTCACGATGCTCGAGTGGTACGAGGCCTACGCCGACTACGAGAAGACCGCGCACGACCTCGAGCTGCTGGTCGCCGAGGTCGCGGAGCGGGTCCTCGGCACGACGAAGATCGAGCGCGACGGGGTCGAGATCGACCTCGCCCCGCCCTGGCGGCGGCTGACCCTGCGCGAGGCGATCCGCGAGCGCACCGGGATCGACGTCGCCGAGCACCCGACCCGCGAGGCGCTGGCGGCGGCGATGGGCTCCGAGCCCGACCCCGCCGAGGGATGGGGCAAGCTGGTCGACGGCCTGCTCTCCAGGTCGGTCGAGCCGGAGCTGGTCCAGCCGACCTTCGTCGTCGACTACCCGGTCGAGCTCTCGCCCTTCGCCAAGGCACACCGCACCGAGCCGGGTCTGGTCGAGCGCTGGGAGGCCTTCGTCGGCGGGATCGAGATCGCCAACTCGTTCACCGAGCTGAACGACCCCGACGAGCAGCGACGCCGCTTCGAGCAGCAGGCGGCGGAGCTCGACCGCGGCGACGAGGAGGCGCAGCCCTACGACGAGGCCTTCGTCGAGGCGCTCGAGCACGGGATGCCGCCGACCGGCGGCGTCGGCCTCGGGGTTGACCGGCTTGTCATGATGTTCACCGGGGTCCGCAGCCTGCGAGAGGTCGTGCTCTTCCCGGCGATGCGGGCCTGAAGACCGCGGAGGCCCGACGATCTCGGGCCAGGGCCCCTCGAAAGGCGTCCGAAAAGCCGCTAACAGCGGCAATCGAGGGGCCGGGGCCGGAGTTGCACGCTCGGTATCGTCTTAAAGGAGACATGGGCGCCTCCCGATACCCGAAGGGCGTCTGCGGTACTTCCGACCAACGAGTGCGTTTGACCTAGTGAGAGGTTGAGAGGAAGCCTTTGTTCGAGAGATTCACAGAGCGAGCCCGACAGGTAGTCGTCCTGGCCCAGGAAGAGGCCCGCACGCTGAAACACAACTACATCGGCACCGAGCACATCCTGCTCGGGCTGCTGCGCGAGGAGGAGGGCCTGGCCGCGCGGGTGCTCGAGTCGCTCGACATCACCACCGAGCGCGTGCGCTCGCAGGTGGTCCGCATCGTCGGCTCCGGCGAGGAGGTCACCTCCGGCCAGATCCCGTTCACGCCGCGCGCGAAGAAGGTGCTCGAGCTGGCGCTGCGCGAGGCGCTCTCGCTCGGCCACAACTACATCGGCACCGAGCACATCCTGCTCGGCCTGGTGCGTGAGAACGAGGGCGTCGCCGCCCGCATCCTGCTCGACTTCGACGCCGACTCGGACAAGATCCGCAACGAGGTGATCCGGATGCTCTCCGGCCCCGGCGGCCGCCGCCAGGGCGGCGGCGGCGCCGGTCGAGGGCGGCGGAAGCGGCAAGAAGTCCTCGAAACTGCTCGACCAGTTCGGCCGCAACCTGACCAAGCTCGCCGAGGAGGGCAAGCTCGACCCGGTGATCGGCCGCGAAACCGAGATCGAGCGGATCATGCAGATCCTCTCCCGCCGGACCAAGAACAACCCGGTGCTGCTGGGCGAGCCCGGCGTCGGCAAGACCGCCGTGGTCGAGGGCCTCGCCGCGCGGATCAACAACGGCGAGGTGCCCGAGCTGCTGCGCAACAAGCAGATCTACACCCTCGACCTGGCGGCGCTGGTCGCCGGCTCGAAGTACCGCGGCGAGTTCGAGGAGCGCCTCAAGAAGGTGATGAAAGAGATCACCCAGCGCGGCGACATCATCCTCTTCATCGACGAGCTCCACAACCTGGTCGGCGCCGGCGCCGCCGAGGGCGCGATCGACGCCGCCTCGATCCTCAAGCCGGCGCTGGCCCGCGGCGAGATCCAGACGATCGGCGCGACGACGCTCGACGAGTACCGCAAATACCTCGAGCGCGACTCGGCGCTGGAGCGCCGCTTCGCCCAGATCAAAGTCGACCAGCCCTCGGTCGAGGACACGGTCAAGATCCTCGAGGGGCTGCGCGAACGCTACGAGCAGCACCACCGGGTGAACATCACCGACGACGCGCTCGCGGCCGCCGCCGAGCTGGCCGACCGCTACATCTCCGACCGCTTCCTGCCCGACAAGGCGATCGACCTGATCGACGAGGCCGCCTCGCGGATGCGGATCAAGTCGATGAGCGCGCCGCCGGTCTACCGCGACCTCGAGGAGGAAGTGGAAAAGACGCGGCGCGAAAAGGAGTCCGCGATCGAGGCCCAGGAGTTCGAGAAAGCCGCCAACCTGCGCGACACCGAGCGCCAGCTGACGACCCGCAAGCGCCAGCTCGAAGACGAGTGGTCCGAGGGCGAGGAGGCCGACCGGCCCGACGTCGGCGAAGAGGAGATCGCCGACATCGTCTCGATGTGGACCGGGATCCCGGTCTTCAAGCTGACCGAGGCCGAGACCAAGAAACTGATCCGGATGGAGGAGGAGCTGCACAAGCGGGTGATCGGCCAGGAGGTCGCGATCACCGCCGTCTCCAAGGCGATCCGCCGCTCGCGCGCCGGGATCAAGGACCCGAAGCGCCCGGCCGGCTCGTTCATCTTCCTCGGCCCCTCCGGGGTCGGCAAGACCGAGCTGGCGCGCACCCTCGCCGAGTTCCTCTTCGGCGACGAGGAGGCGCTGGTGCGGATCGACATGTCCGAGTACATGGAGAAGCACGCGGTCAGCCGCCTGGTCGGCTCGCCGCCGGGCTACATCGGCTACGACGAGGGCGGCCAGCTGACCGAGGCCGTGCGGCGCAAGCCGTACAGCGTGCTGCTGCTCGACGAGATCGAGAAGGCCCACCCCGACGTCTTCAACATCCTCCTGCAGATCCTCGAGGACGGGCGGCTGACCGACGCCCAGGGGCGCACGGTCGACTTCCGCAACTCGATCGTGATCATGACCTCGAACATCGGCGCCTCGGAGATCGCCAAGAACACCTCGATCGGCTTCACCGTCGCCGACGAGACCGGGATGTCCTACGGCGACATGAAGAACCGGATCATGAGCGACCTGAAAAAAGTCTTCCGGCCGGAGTTCCTCAACCGGATCGACGAGGTGATCGTCTTCCACAAGCTGGCCAAGGACGAGGTCAAGGAGATCGTCGACCTGATGATCAACCGGGTCCGCGTCCAGGTGGCCGAGCACGAGCTGCAGCTCGAGCTGTCGGACGAGGCCAAGGACCTCCTGGTCGAGAAAGGCTGGGACCCCTCGATGGGCGCCCGGCCGCTGCGCCGCGCGATCCAGCGCTACATCGAGGACCCGCTCGCCGACGAGGTGCTGCGCCAGGGCGAGATGGTCCCGGGCTCGACCGTGGTGGTCGACCGCGACGCCTCCGGCGACGAGGAGGACAAGCCGCTGAAGCTGACGATCGTCGCGCCGAAGAAGCCGCTGAAGAAGAAGCGAAGCCCGAGCCGGAGAAGGTCGGCGTCGGCGCCAAGAAGGACGAGGGCGGCGAGGACGGCGATCGCCTGAGGAGACTCCGCGGCGACGAGTCGTAGGTAGGCGCGCGAGCTGCCTATGGTTCAGCACATGCGAGCCCGGACGCGTCGCCATAGGCAGCTGGAGCGGCGGCCGGTTCCTGCGCTTCGGCGAGGCGATCGCGGAGGAGCGGCTGGAAGGGCTGTTGCGGCCGGGGAAGGGGATCGACACCGTGCTTACTGCCGACACCTACGGGCAGGGTGAGGCCGATCGGGTGCTGGGGCGGGCGTTGTCGGGGGTGGCGCGCGAGGAGTACTGCCTGATCGGGGCGGTCGGACATGACTTCTACGAGGGCGAGCGGGATGGGCCGCGGGGGTTTCCGCGCTTCACCGATCCGCGGCTGCGCGGCCCTGACGAGTACGCGGGCTACCTGCGGATGGCGGCCGAGCGCAGCCTCGAGCGGCTCGGCGCCGAGCGCTTCGACCTGCTGCTGCTGCACAACCCCGACCGCGTCGGCTACTCGAGCGAGGCGGTCTGGGACGGGATGGCGGCGCTGCGCGAGGCCGGCCTCGCGACGCAGATCGGCGTCGCGCCGGGGCCAGCCAACGGCTTCACCCTCGACCTGATCTCCTGCATCGAGCGCTTCGGCGAGCGGATCGACTGGGCGATGATCATCCTCAACCCGTTCGAGCCCTGGCCCGGCGAGCTCTGCCTCGAGGCGGCCGCCCGCAACGACGTCAAGGTGCTGACCCGGGTGGTCGACTACGGCGGCGTCTTCTGGGGCGACCTGCGTCCCGGGGCCGAGCTGGCCCCGGGCGACCACCGCGCCTTCCGGCCCGCGGGCTGGATCGAGGCCGGGCTGGAGAAGCTGGAGCGGGTCCTGCCGATCGCCGAACGGGCGAGGCTGACGCCGATCCAGCTCGCCTGCCAGTGGAACCTCGCCCACCCGGCGGTCGAGTGCGTCGCGCCGACGCTGATCCAGGAGGCGGGCGCGGACGCCTGTCCGATCGAGGCCAAGCGGGTCGAACTTGCCGCGCTGCCGGCCGAGCAGCGCCTCGAGCGAGGAGGACGTCGCCGCGATCCGCGCGGTCGGCGACAACACCGGCTGCATGGCGCTGAAGGGGGCGAGCCCCGAGCACGAGGGCGAGGAGCGCCCCGACCGCTGGCCGCTCGACGCGGAGCTGGCCGCGGTCGGCGAGCGCTGGGGCATCGACCCCGGCCGCGACCTGGTCTGGCGCCCCGCAGCTGAGTCATCCGCGAGCGCGGATAGCCGTCGCGCGTCGACGACTGTGGCGGATCGACGAGCGTGACGCGTCCCTGGTGGACCCTGGTCGGCACCTGCGCCGGCCTCTTCCTGCTGATGCTCGACTCGACCGTCGTGGCGCTGGCGCTGTCGAGCATCCGCCACGACGTCGGCGCCACCTCGGCCGGCCTGCAGTGGGTGATGAACGGCTATCTGCTGGTGATCGCGGCGCTGGTCGTCACCGCCGGCCGGCTCGGCGACAGTTCGGCCGCAAGCGGCTCTTCCTCGTCGGCATGTGCCTCTTCGCCCTCGGCTCGGTCGTCTCCGGCGCGGCCGAGCGACGAGGTGGGCCTGATCGGCGGCCGCGTCCTGCAGGGCATGGGTGCGGCGCCGATGCTGCCGCTCTCGCTGGCGATCGTCTGCAACGTCTTCCCGGCCGGGGAGCAGGCGCGGGCGCTCGGGATCTGGGCCGGCGGTCTCGGCCATCGGCGCTGGGCATCGGCCCGCTCGTCGGCGGCGCCCTGGTCGACCTCGACTGGCGGCTGATCTTCTGGATCAACCTGCCGATCTCGGCGCTCGGGATCGCGATCACGCTGCTCGCCGCGCCCGAGTCGACCGACCCGGGCTCGGGCCGGCGGATCGACGTCCCCGGCCTGCTGGCGCTCGCCGCGGGGCTTACCGCGGTCGTCCTCGCGCTGGTCCAGGCGCGCGTCTGGGGCGCCGCCGGCGATCGCCGCGCTGGGCGCTCTTCGGGCTCGCCTCGCTCTACGCCTTCTGGCGGATCGAGCACCGCTCGCCGGACCCGATCGTCGACTTCTCGCTGTTTCGCAACGGCCCCTACTTCGGCGCCAGCGCCGCCGCCTTCGCCCTGGTCGGCTCCTACTGGTCGGTGATGTTCTTCCAGCCGCAGTACCTGCAGGACGTGCGCGGCCACTCAGCGCGACCATCAGCGGCCTGATGATCCTGCCGGTGACCGTGCCGATGGTCTTCGTCTCGCCGTTCTCGGGCAGGCTGATCGCCCGCTTCGGCGCCCGCGCGCTGATGACCGCCGGGATGGCGCTCGGCACGCTCGGCCTGCTCGCGCTGACGCAGATCGATTCCGGCAGCTCGTACGCGCTGCTGCTCGCCGGCTACCTCCCCTTCGGGATCGCGCTGGGGCTCGTCTACGCGCCGATGTCGACCGCCGCGATGGCGGCGATGCCGGGGGAGAAGGTCGGCATCGCCTCCGGCGTGTTGGCGATGGACCGGGTGATGGCCGGCACGATCGCGCTCGCCGTCTGCGGCGCCGTCTTCCACGCCCTGCTCGAGGGCGGCAGCTCGTTCACCGCCTCGGTCGCCGGCTCGACCTGGGTGCTTGCCGCCCTCTGCGCGGTGGGTGCCGTCCTCACCTGGGCCTTCGTCCGCGATACCGGCCGCCCCCCGCCCGAACCGCACGCCCATCACCGACATTTCCACCTCTGAGCGGCCCATAGGTGACCGATTCGCTTGACAACGTCCATTCCGACCTCTCCACTAGGTCTTAGGCAGACCGCATTGCAGAGCGAAATTTGGCATCCTGGACTGGATGTCTGCGCCGCCTGGGGATGAGCTTCACGAGTGCGAACGGCAAGATCCCCGGCTACTGAGGGCCCTCGACGTCGTCGCCCCCGGCGGCGCCCTGCGCGAGGGGCTCGACAACATCGTCCACGCCAGCACCGGCGGGCTGATCGTCGTCGGCGATCCCGGCGACATCTCCCACCTGCTCTCGGGCGGGATCGAGCTCGGCATCGACTACACGCCGGCGATGCTCTACCAGGTGGCGAAGATGGACGGCGCGATCGTGCTCAACGCCGAGGCGACCAAGATCGTCTGGGCCAACGTCCAGCTGATGCCCGACCCGACGATCCTCTCGTCCGAGACCGGCACCCGCCACCGCACCGCCGAGCGCGTCTCCAAACAGACCGAGGCGCTGGTGATCGCGATCTCCCAGCGCCGCGACGTCGTCTCGCTCTACGTCGAGGGCACCAAGTACATCCTGCAGGAGATCCCCGCGGTCCTCGCCAAGGCCAACCAGGGCCTGGCGACGCTGGAGAAGTACCGCGAGCGGCTCGAACAGGTCTCCGACCCGGCTGACCGTGCTCGAGTTCGAGGGCGGCGGCGTCCTCTACGACGCGCTCACCGTGCTGCAGCGGGCCGAGCTGGTGACCCGGATGGCGGTCGAGGTCGAGCGCTACATCGTCGAGCTCGGCACCGAGGGCCGGCTGATCGAGATGCAGCTCGAGGAGACGATGGTCGGCGTCGCCGCCGACAAGACGGCGCTGATCCGCGACTACAGCGTGGAGGACTCCGAGCAGAACCTCGCCACCGTGCTGCACTCGCTGGCGCGGATGCCGCACGAGGACGTGCTCGACTTCGGCCGCCTCGCCGAGCTGCTCGGCTACGACCGCAAGCTCAACACCCTCGACTTCCCGGTTGCGCCGCGCGGCTACCGCGTGATGGGCCGCATCCCCCGCATTCCCAAGCTCGTCGTCCAGAAGATCGTCCACGAGCTCGGCGGTCTGGAGGAGGTCCTGGCGGCCTCCGACGCCGAGCTGGAGGCGGTCGACGACGTCGGCCAGACCCGGGCGAAGGACATGCGCGAGGGCCTGCGCAGGCTCCAGGAGGTCGATCTGGTCGACCGGTACTTGCAGAGTTGACGGCGAATGGCGCCGTCGCAAATCGAAAGGAGCAAGCGATTCCCCAGCTAGAGGAGGCCATCGAGGTAAGCCCCGAGGCGGACGTTCCCTACGTCTGCGACTTCGAGGAGGGCGACAAGGTCGTCTATCCGCACCACGGGGCCGGCCTGGTGCTGAAGAAAGAGAGCCGTGAGCTGATGGGGGAGGAGCGTGACTACCTCACGATCAAGATCCTCCACAACGAACTCACGGTGATGGTTCCCTGCGAGAACGCGGGCAAGGCAGGGCTGCGCCGCGTGATCGACGAGGTGGAAATCAAGAAGGTCACAGACGTGCTCACCGACGACGTCTCGGAGATGCCGAAGAACTGGAACCGGCGCTTCAAGTACAACCGCGAGAAGATCAAGACCGGCGACGTCTTCGAGCTGGCCGAGGTCGTCCGCAACCTGGCGATTCGCGAGATGGAGAAGGGCCTCTCCACCGGTGAGAAGCAGATGTACACGCGGGCGAAGAAGATCCTCGCCTCGGAGTTCATGTACGCGCTCGACAAGGACGAGGAAGGCGCGGAGGAGTACCTCGACGGACTGCTGGAGGAGCGCTTCGCCGCCACGGCGTAGCGGCGCCGCGGCGTCAGTCACCGCGGTCATCGCGGCCGCCGGCTCCGGGGAGAGGCTCGGAGCCGGCGGCCCGAAGGCCTTCGTCCCGCTCGGCGGGCGGCCGATGGTCGAGTGGTCGATCGCCGCGATGCGGGCGTGCGCCGGCGTGCGCTCGATCGTCGTCGCCTGCCCGCCGGGCCACGTCCACGAGCTCGGCGGCCACGACCTCGGCGTGGTCGAGGGCGGCGCCACCCGCTCGCAATCGGTCGCCAACGCGCTCGAGGCCGTCGGCACCGAGCTGGTCGCCGATCCACGACGCCGCCCGCCCGTTGGTCACACCCGAGCTCGTCGACGGCGTGATCGCGACCCTCGCCGCCGATCCCAACGCGGCGGGCGCCATCGCCGCCGCCCCGGTCACCGACACGATCAAGCGTGCCGCGGCGCCTCCATCAGCAGGTTCGTCTCCGCATTTTCCCCCAGCAGTGGGGAAAATGCAGCAATCGTCGAGGAGACGGTCGACCGGGGCCAGCTATGGGCGGCGCAGACGCCGCAGGTGTTCCGGGTCGAGGCGCTGCGGGCGGCGCTGATGGGCGATCCTCAGGCGGTCGCGGAGGCGACCGACGAGGCGATGCTGGTCGAGGCGGCGGGGGGGAGGATGCTGATCCACCCGGCGCCGCCCGAGAACCTCAAGGTGACGACGCCGCTCGACCTGCGGCTGGCCGAGCTCCTCCTCGCCGAGCGCTCAGCGCAGTAGGACCCAGACGAGCGCCGCGGCGAAGAAGAGCTGGCCGACTCCGAGGGCGACGCCGAAGCTGATCGCCCCGAACAGGGCGGCGATCGCCGTGCCGGCGGCGAATGCGCCGAGCATGACCGCCAGCTGCCGGCCGGCGGTCAGCGGAGGCCCCGATCGGTCGGCAGGCCTGCGAGGGCGCGCGAGCCGTCGCTGAGGTGGCGGTCGCGGCGGCGCCGGTAGACGCGCCGCTGGACCCGGAGGGTGGCGACACCGGCGATCGTGATCGCGCCGAGGTTGATCGCCAGCTGGGCGATCGCCCCGCGCCAGCCCGACCAGTCGCCGAAGGCGGCGGCGACGCCGATCGCCGCGGCGGCCGGGATCGTCGTCACCGAGATCAGCACGCCGACCAGCGCGCCCGACTTGGCGGCGGTCAGCGAGAGCATCCCGGCGACGCCGGCGAAGAGGGCGACGATGAAGGAGAAGGCGCTCGGTTCGGAGATGAACGAGGTGAGCGCGTGTTCGCCCAGCTGGAAGCCGGCGTCGACGAGGCCGGTCCACTTGGAGGCGAGGGCGAGCAGGAAGGCCGCGGTGATGCCGAGCGGGAAGCCGACCGCCAGCGCGACCAGGGACCGCAGCCCGACCTCCCGCCGGCGCTGCACGAGTGCGACGCAGAGCCCGGCCAGCGGGCCGAACTCGGGCCCGACCACCATCGCGCCGACGATCAGCACCGGCTGGCCGAGCATCGCCCCGACCGCGGCGATCAGGCAGGCGAGGACCATGAAGGCGAGGAAGTTGGCGTTCAGCTCGGTCGTCTCGGAGGTGCGCGCTTCGACCTCCTCCCAGACGACCGAGTCGCCGGCCAGCCCGGACGTCGCCCGCTCCGCCCGGTCGGCCGCGGCCGAGATCTGCGAATCGATCTCCTGCAGCGAGATCGAGCCTTCCCTGGCGACGCCCAGCTCGCGCAGATCGGCGATCACCACGCTGGCGTCCTCGCGGGCGACGTCGCAGAGGACGACGTCGCCGGGCGGCTTGCGCGCCGCCCCCTCGAGCAGCGCCACGTTGGAGACCGAAGGCGTCGCTTCGAGCAGGTCGACCACGCGCGGCGACCGCGAGCCGGGGACGACGATCCGCAGGTGCACCATGCCTCGGCGAGGGTAACGTGGTGGGCCCGATGCTGACCGACTACCACCTCCACCTGCGCCCCGACGAGCCGGACACGCCGGCTGAGCGCTACTTCACCGCGGCGAACGTCGAGCGCTACCGCGAGGCGGCCGCGGCCGCCGGGGTCGAGGAGCTGGGGGTCTCCGAGCACGTCTACCGCTTCCGCCAGGCGCTCGAGCTCTGGGACCACCCCTTCTGGCGCGAGCAGGCTCGCGACGACCTCGACTCCTACTGCGAGTTCGTCCGCGGGGCGGGGCTCAAGGTCGGGATCGAGTGCGACTTCGTCCCCGGCGCCGAGGACCGCACGGCGAACCTGCTCGAGGCGCGCGACCTCGACTACGTCGTCGGCTCGGTCCACTTCCTCGGCGAGAGGGCCGTCGATCACGACGGCTGGGACGTCTGGGAGGGCGCGGCGGACGCCGACGAGGTCTGGCGGCGCTACTTCGAGGCGCTCGCCGAGTGCGCCCGCGCCGGGCTCTTCGACATCCTCGCCCACCCCGACCTGGTCAAGGTCTGGGGCCGCGGCCGACCCCTGCCCGAGCGCGATCCGCGCGTCTACTACGAGCCCGCGGTCGAGGCGATCGCCGCCAGCGGGATCGCGGTCGAGGTCTCTACCGCCGGCCTGCGCAAGCCCGTCGGCGAGCTCTACCCGTCGGCCGCCTTCGCCGAGATGTGCGTCGAGGCCGGCGCCCGCTTCGCCCTCTCCTCCGACGCTCACCTGCCCGATCAGGTCGGCTTCGGATACGAGCGGGCGGTCGAGTTCCTCGAGGGCCTCGGGGTTGAGGAGATCTGCCTCTTCGAGCGCCGCGAGCGGCGGCTCGAGCCCCTGGGCCAGCCCGTAGGCGAGAGTCGTCGACGATGACGCCGGTCGGGATCGGATACGACAGCCACCGCTTCGCCGCGGGCCGGCGGCTGGTCCTCGGCGGGGTGGAGATCGAGCACGAGCGCGGCCTCGCCGGGCACTCCGACGCCGACGTCGTCGCCCACGCGACGATCGACGCCCTGCTCGGCGCCGCCGGCGGTGGCGACATCGGCACCCTCTTCCCCGACGACGAGGAGCTCTGGCGCGACGCCGACTCGATCGACCTGCTGCGCACCGTGGTCGGCACGATCGGCGGCCGCATCGTCAACATCGACGCCACCGTGATCTGCGAAGAGCCGCGGCTGGCGCCCTACCGCGCCGAGATGGAGCGGATCATCGCCGAGGCGACCTCGGCCCGGGTCAGCGTCAAGGCGACCAGCAACGAGGGCATGGGCTGGGTCGGCCGCGGCGAGGGAATCGCCTGCATAGCGGTGGCTTCGGTGGAGAGCGAATAGTCTTCCGCGCTCGCATGGCCACTCTCCGCTCCATCGCATCCAGCGCCCGCCAATCGGTCGCCGACGCCGCCTTCGAGGCGAAGGTGCTGCGCGAGGCGGGCATCCTCGGCCTACACCGCCCCGACAAGTCGGCGAAGGTGATCTCCGCCTTCGTCCGCTGGGGCGCCTCGCCGGCCCTCGGCATCACCACGGCGGCGATCCACTACCCGCACGAGACGGCGCTGATCGACGAGCGCGGCTCGCTCAGCTTCGAGCAGCTCCACCGCCGCTCCAACGCGCTCGCCCACGCTTTCGAGGCGATCGGGATCGGCTACGGCGACGGCGTCGGGATCATGTGCCGCAACCACCGCGGCTTCATCGAGGCGACGCTCGCCGCCGCCAAGATCGGCGCCAGCGCGCTCTACCTCAACACGATGTTCGCCGGGCCGCAGCTGGTCGAGGTGGCGCGGCGCGAGGGGCCCAAGGCGCTCGTCTACGACGAGGAGTTCGGCGAGCTCCTGGAGGGCGTCGACGGCGGCGTGAAGCGGATCGTCGCCTGGCACGAGGGGAGCGTCGAGGAGCCGACGATCGACTCGCTGATCGCCTCCGCCGCCGACTCCGACCTGAAGCCGCCGCCCGACAAGCCGCGCTTCGTCATCCTCACCTCGGGCACGACCGGGACCCCGAAGGGGGCGCAACGCTCGAGCCCCGACGGGCTCTTCGCGATGGCGGCGCTGATCGACCGGATCCCGTTCCGCAGCCGCGAGACGATGATGATCGCGGCGCCGCTCTTCCACTCCTGGGGCTTCTTCCACTTCATCATGAGCCTGCCGACCGCCTCGACGATCGTGCTGCGGCGCCGCTTCGATCCGGAGGGGACGCTGGCGGCGGCGCAGGAGCACCGCGCCCAGGTGCTCGCCGTGGTGCCGGTGATGCTTCAGCGCATCCTGCAGCTGCCCGAGGAGACGCTCGCCTCCTACGACCTCTCCTCGCTGCGGATCACCTCGCTCTCGGGCTCGGCCCTGCCGGGGGAGCTGGCCCTCGCCTGGATGGACCGCTTCGGAGACAGCGTCTACAACCTCTACGGCTCGACCGAGGTCGCCTACGCGACGGTCGCCACGCCGGCCGAACTGCGGGCGGCGCCGGGGACCGCCGGTCGGCCGCCACGCGGCACCGTCGTGCGGCTCTACGACGAAGCCGGGCGCGAGGTGGTGCGAACCGGCGAGGTCGGGCGGATCTTCGTCGGCAACGAGATGTCCTTCGAGGGCTACACGGGCGGCGGCGGCAAGGAGGCGATCGGCGGCCTGCTCTGCAGTGGCGACGTCGGCCATCTCGACGCCGACGGCCGGCTGTTCGTCGACGGCCGTGACGACGAGATGATCGTCTCCGGCGGCGAGAACGTCTTCCCGCGCGAGGTCGAGGACCTGCTCGCCGACCACCACGCGGTGGTCGAGGTGGCGGTGATCGGCGTCGTCGACGAGGAGTTCGGCCAGCGCCTGAAGGCGTTCGTCGTGCTCGCCGGGGAGGCCGAGGTCTCCGCGGATGAGCTGAAGGCCCACGTCAAGGCCAACCTCGCTGCATACAAGGCGCCGCGCGAGTTCGAGTTCATCGACGAGCTGCCGCGCAACGCCAGCGGCAAGATCCTCAAGCGCGAGCTGCACGCGCGCGAGACTCAGGAGCCGGCGTAGGGCCTCGGCCCACAAGATTCCTTTTCTGCTAATTGCGGACTCTTAGCTGGTGCTGCTTCCGAACTGGGTAGTAGGTTGCGACGAATGGGTGAGCCTGCTGTCAAGTTGAATGCAGTAGCGGAGGCGACCGAAGAGATGCGAGGTGTCGCCCAGCAGGCCCTGGAGTGGGTGAGGGTGAGCGAGGCGCGCGTGACCGAGGCCGAGGCCGGTCGGGCCGAGGTCAGGCGGCGGGCCGCGGCGGCGCTGCGCAAGATCGGCGAGGAGGGCCGCGAGCGGATCGCCGCCGAACGGGCGAAGCGGCGCGAGGCCGAGGTTCGGACGGCGCGCGCGGAGGACGGCAAGCTGCGCTCCGAGCAGGCATTCGAACGGGCGCAGAAGCGCGCCGAGGCCGACCGCGAGGCGTTGACGACGCAGATGGCCGCCGCCAGGGCCGAATCCGACGAGGCGCTCGCGCGCGCGGTCGAGCGGGTCGAAGCGCAGGCCTCCCAGCGCACCCGCGAGGTGCTCGAAAAGGCCCAGGGCGAGGCCGACAGGCGGGTCGCCGCGGCCGAGCAGCGCGCCGCCGAGGCGGAGGCGCGGGCGGCCGAGGCGCACGAGATCGCGGTGCGGCTCGAGGCCGAGATCGAGGAGCGGGTGATGCAGGGCACCGAGGACGTCCGCCGCGAGGCCGAGGAGCGCGTCCGCAGGCTGGTCGAGAAGGTCGAGGGCGAGGCCGAGGAGAAGGCGCGGGCGCGGGCCGAGGACCAGCTCCGGGCGGAGTCCGAGCGGATCCGCAGCCAGGCCGAGCAGCGCGAGGAGCGCCTCCGGCACGCAGCCGAGGAGGAGATCAAGGCGAGCGCCAAGCGGGCGCGGCGCGAGGTGCTGGCGGCGGCCGACGAGACCGCGCCGGAGTGGGCGCGGCGCGAAGCGTCGGCCTCGGGCGCCGGCTACCGCACTTTCTGAGCGACGCCCGTAGCATCCCCGCGATGCGGGAGGTGCGGATCAAGGACACGCTGAGCGGCGAGCTCGTCGCCCTCGACCCGGGAGCCGAGGTCGGGATCTACGCCTGCGGGCCGACGGTCTACAGCCGGATCCACATCGGAAACGCGCGGCCGTTCGTGATCTTCATGCTGCTTGCTCGGTTCCTCGGGTCGGAGGGATATCGAGCGAAGCTCGTCATCAACGTCACGGATATCAACGACAAGATCTACGACGCAGCAAGAGCCTCCTCCGAGCCTTCGGAAGAGTTTGCACAGCGAATGACCGCAGCTTATTTCCAGGACACTGATCGCTTGGGACTTGGTCGTCCGGACGCTGAGCCGCTTGCTAGTGAGACCATCGACGAGATAGTCGCCTTGATTGTCGACCTCGTTGAGGCAGGCCACGCCTATGAGTCTGGTGGCGACGTCTATTTTCGCGTGCGGAGCTTTCAGCCCTACGGGAAGCTCTCTAATCGCCGCACTGAGGACATGGATCAAGGGGAGGAGGCTGGCTCTGCATCCCTCAAGGAGAACCCCCTTGACTTTGCCCTCTGGAAGGCACGCAAGGAGGGTGAGGACACTTCCTGGGATTCCCCTTGGGGTCCCGGCAGGCCTGGCTGGCACATCGAGTGCTCCGCCATGGCCGAGGCTGAGTTAGGGCCGTCCTTCGCAATTCACGGCGGGGGATCTGATCTTGTCTTCCCGCATCACGAGAACGAGATTGCGCAATCAGAGGCAGCGGGGCGCCCGTTTGCCCACATTTGGATGCATAACGGCATGATCGAGACCGATGCGGAGAAGATGTCGAAGTCGGAGGGCAACATCTTTCAGCTTTCGGAGGCACTCGATCGCTACGGGCGCGAGGCGGTCGTCGCGTACCTGATCTCCGGGCATTACCGGCAGCCGCTTGCGTTCGGCGCCGAGGAGATGGAGCAGTCGGTGGCCAGCTGCAAGCGTTTCAGGAACTTTTTCCGAGAGCATCCTGTGGGAGAGGGGTCCGGGGAGGGTCCGTCGGAGCAACAGCGGGGAGGCTCCGCCGGACCCTCCCCGGACCCCTCGGCCGCGAAGCGCCTCACCGGCTTCAAGGATGCGCTGGCCGAAGACTTCAACACCCCCAAGGCGATGAGCGAAGCGTTTGAGTTGGTGGCCGAAGCCAACAGGTCGGCTATGCCGGGTGCGCCCGAGGCGATCGTGGAGATGCTCGAGCTTGTCGGGCTCGACTCGCTTGAGGAAGAGAAAGAGGGAGAGGCGGCGCTGGGGGTTAAGGCCTCACTCAGTGCTGTGGGGCAGAGGATGTCGCCTGAGCAGCGGCTGCTGGCAGAGCGGGAGGAGGCGCGGGCGGCGAAGGACTTCGAGCGCGCAGATGAGATTCGCGAGCAGCTGGATGAGATGGGGTTCGAGGTGCGCGATTCGGCGGCTGGCGCCAAGATCTTCCGCAAGGCCTGATGGCCACGCAGATCATCTATGGGAAACGGCCGGTGGAGGAGGCTGGGCGGGGGAGGCGGGGGGTTCGGCGGGTGTGGCGGGCGCCGGAGACGGGGGCCGAGGAGCTCGAGCGGCTCTGTGGGTCGCCGGACCATCAAGGCGTCGTCGCCGAGGTCGATCCGTATCCGTACGGCGATTCGAACGCGCTGCTGCGGAGGGAGGGAGCGCTGATCCTCGCGCTCGATCAGGTTCAGGACCCGCGCAACCTCGGCGCGATCTGCCGTTCGGCCGAGTTCGCCGGCGCTGCCGGCGTGGTGATTCCCGAGCGGCGCTCGGCCGAGGTGACGGCGGTCGTCTGCAAGGCGTCGGCCGGGGCGGTCGAGCACCTCGAGATCGCCCGCGTGCGCAACCTCGCCGACTGGCTCGCGGCGGCAAAGGCCGCCGGCTTCTGGATCTGGGGGGCGGACGCCGACGCGGAGCAGCCGCCCTGGAAGGTCGATCTCGCAGGACCCACCGTGCTCGTCCTCGGCGGCGAGGGCAAGGGGATCCGGCCGCGGGTCGCCGCGGCCTGCGACGGCCTCGTCGCGCTGCCGCGTCACGGCAGGATCGAGTCCCTCAACGTCTCCGCCGCCGCCACGGCGCTGCTCTTCGAGGCGCTCCGCCAGCGCATCCGAGATTGACCACCCCAGGGGTGGGTGAAAGTCGGCTGCGCCGCCGGTGGCGAGTGGGACGGAAGCCGTACGAACGTCAGTTCGGGGTTGACAGAACTCCGCCGGGAAGTAAGACTAGCGCGCCTATAAAGGGTGAACCTCAGCTTGAGTCTGAGATCACCTACCGAAAAGGGGCGCCTCAGGGGAGGTAAACGGCGCCACGACCCTTCATCTCAAAGGAGAAGGATCTGTGGCTCTATCGTCGCCTACGCAGGAATTGCGGCTCCCGACCGGACGCCTCAACGGCTCCACGCGCGCCGAACCTAACTCTCAACCTGAGCTTGATGATCACTATCTGGTCGCTCTCGCCAAGGATGGCCGGACCGACGCCTACGACGCGATCGTCCGCCGCTACCGCGGCTTCGTCCGCCTCAAGGCCTCGTCCTACTTCCTCCTCGGCGGCGAGAGCGACGACCTGATCCAGGAAGGCCTGCTCGGCCTCTACAAGGCCGTCCGCGACTACCGCAGCGACCGCGAGTCGAGCTTCCGCAGCTTCGCCGAGCTCTGCATCACCCGCCAGATCATCACCGCGGTGAAGACCGCGACCCGCAACAAGCACACGCCGCTCAACCAGTACGTCTCGTTCAGCCAGACCCCGGCCGCGGCGGGCGAGTCCGACACGACCCTCGACGAGATCCTGCCCGGCCCGAGCGTCGCCGACCCGGTCAACCAGGTGATCGCGACCGAGGAGCTGGCGAGCCTCGTCTCCTGCCTCTCGGGCAGCTCGGGCGTCCTCTCCGACCTCGAGAGCCGCGTCCTCTCGCTCTACCTCGACGGCCACTCATACGAGGCCACCGCCGAGCGGCTCGAGTGCGACACGAAGACGGTGGACAACGCCCTGCAGCGGGTCAAGCGCAAGGTCGCCGCCCACCTCGATTCGCGCGAGGTGCCGCTCTAGCCGGGCGTCGCCGCGTGCCAGGTGCCGACGTCCTTGATCCCCTCGCCGTTGGCTTCGCCGGCTCGCTTGTCGTTGTCGAAGGTGTAGAGCGGCAGGCCCTTGTAGGTGACCTGCGTGCTGCCGTCGGGGCGCTTCTCCGTGCCGAGGCTGACCGGGCCGGTCGGCTTGACGCCGGCCTGGATCGCCAGCGGGTGCCAGTCCTTGAGGCAGGAGCCGGTGCAGATGAACTTGCCGTGCTTCTCGACGCTGAGGCTGTAGAGGGTGTGGTGCTTGGCGTCGGTGAGGACGGTCTTTCCCAGACTCGGGCTTTCCCCCTCGCTCACCACCCGCTTGCTCGCCGCGATCGCTCCAGCCGCGCCGATCGCGGTCGCGAGCAGCGCAATCGCGAAGGCGACGCGGATCATGGTCGGTCTCTGCATGTTCTTGCTCCTTCGTTCGGGTCGTCCTCTTTGCCGGGACTACGCAGGAGAGGCCTCGGAGGTTCGCTCGACCTCGTAGCCGATGACGAAGCCCTCGAGCGCGTCGAGGAACGGCGCCGGGTCGAACGCCTGGGCTGGAGCGAGCGCGCCGGCGCGCTCGTAGCCGGGATCGGCGCAGAGCAGCGCCCCGTGGGCGAGGCTGGCCGCGGTGAGGCCGTAGACGTCGACGCCGCGCACGCTGCCGCGGCGGACGCGCCCGCTACCCCGCGCCTCGCACTCGACCACGAACTTCGAGGCCTTGCGGGCGCGTTCGCCGGGCGCCGCCGGCAGGCGGCGGATCAGCGCCGCGGTCGCGGCGCGCAGCGGCGTTCGCATCGCCAAGCCGAGCATGGGCGTCGCAGCGGCGATGAGCCCGGTCAGCCGCGGCGGCACCGCCATGCCGTTGAGTAGCGTCCGCACCCGAGCGGTCTCGACGTGCCGCGGCACCGTGATCTGCTCGCCGGCCGGGTAGCGCAGCATCCGCTGCTCGCCGACCGGCTCGCGAAAGCGCCAGCGACCGCCGCCGCCGCCGCGCGGCGCCGGGTGCCACGCGCCCTCGCGCCAGACGACGTCGCCGCCGCGCATGATCTCCAGCGCCGAGAGGGCAGTGCCGTGGGTCGGCGTGAAGCCCTCCACGTGGTAGGCGATCGCGATCTCCTCCAGCGGGCCCATCCCCTCGGCGGTGAGCGCCGCGATCATGTCTCCCGGCGCGTAGTCGAAGCCCATGCCGGGGACCAGCGCGGCTCCGCTCCGCTCCGCCCGGGCGCCGTAGCGATCGAAGGCGAGCTTGATGAAGGGCTGCTCGCCGGTCGTGTCGAGGTAATGGGTGCCGGTCTCCGCGGCGGCGGCGAGCAGCGGCTCGCCGTGCAGGGTGAAGGGGCCGGCGCAGGCGACGAGGGCGGCGCAGGGCGCGAGCAGCTCTCGCAGCGCCGGACCGTCCTCGAGCGGTGCGATGGCGACCGGCGCACCGCCGAGCTCGGCGGACAGCGGCGCGAGCTTCGCCCGGTTGCGCCCGGCGAGGACGAGGTCGGCGCCGCGCGTGTGCAGCTCGCGGGCGATCAGCCCGCCGGTGAAGCCGCTCGCCCCGTAGATCGCGATCGGCCCGCCCTGGGCGGGCGTTCCCGGCGACTCCTCCTCGGCGGTCATGCCGGGACGGTAGCGCGCTACTCGTCCGCCTCGCCCACCGCCCAGATCGCGGCGAGGGCGGGCACCAGCAGCGCCGCCAGCGAGACCAGCTCCCCGATCGCGTCGACCGTGCCGAAGCCGCCCAGGTGGGTCGCGTGGAAGCCGAGATGGAGGGTCGCCATCAGGATCCAGCCGGCGCAGGCGGCGCGGACGAGCGCCGGCTGCAGGGTGCGGGCGGCCCAGACGAGGACGACGGCGAAGCCGAGATAGAGGCCGCCGACGTCGGTGGTCAGGTGCTCGTTGTAGGGCGGCAGCATCTCGACCCAGTGGGTGCCGAAGGGGAAGTCGGCGTAGAAGGTGTGCGGGGCGAAGGCCGCGGTCAGCCCGGTGGTCAGCGCCGCGAGGAAGAGCAGCCAGAGCGCGACCTGCGCGATTCGCCGCGATCTCATCGCAGATCGCTGAGGACGTAGTCGAGCAGCTCGCGGCCGTGGTCGGAGGCGACGGCGATGTCGTCCGGGGCGATCCGCGCCCGGTGCAGGGACTGCATCCGCAGGACGTCGCCCTCGGCGCGGCTGTTGGGGAAGATGCCGGCATAGGAGACGCCGAGGCGCTCGAGGTCCTCGGCGAGGAGGGCGGTCGCCGGGTCCTCGAGCGGCAGGTCGAGGTAGACGGCGTCGAGGCACTCGCGGTGGAAGAGGTGGTGGCGCTCGGCGGCGACGACGGCCTCCAGGTCGGCGCCCGGCGCGACCGCGGTCAGCAGGGCGAGGTTGTGGTCGACGTCGACCTCGACGTGCAGCTCGGTGCGGGCCGGCGGCTCGGCGCCGGCGGGCGGGCTGGCGAGCGTGCCGCGCAGCTCGCACAGCTCGATCGTCCGGGCGACGATCTCGCGGTGGCGCTCGGGCGGGTAGACCGGGCGCTCGTGGCCGTCGTTCAGCTTGGTGTAGAAGAGCGCGGCCGACTGGCGCCGCGGGCGCCACGAGCCGGCCGCGTCGTTGCTGACCGAGACGGGGATCCAGCCGAGCAGGAAGCCGGTCTCGTGCGCGCCCAGCTCGAGGTTGGCCCGCTGGCTGTAGGGGTGGGCGGCCGTCGCCTCGCTGTACATGCCGGCGAGCCCGCGATCCGCCGCCCAATCCATCAGGTGTCGCTTGGTGCGGGTGAAGATGTGCTGCCCGCGCGCCGCCGGCATCGTCACCGCCTGGCCGGAGTGGCCGACGGCGTCGCCGGCCGCGGCGAGGCTCATCCCCTCGTGACAGAGCAGCTCGCCGCCGGCCGCCTCGGCGACGAAGGAGACATAGGTGCCGGCCGCCAGCCGGGCGCAGACCTCCTCGGCGTCGTAGACCCAGCGCACGTCGTAGCTGTCGCCGTAGGCGACCCGGATCGCCTCGCTAACCAGGTGGCCTTCCCGGGGTAGTAGGTACCGGAAAGAAACCTCGCCGGTGCCGGAAACATCGGTCATCCTGTCTATATTCGGCACGTGCCCGCCTAGCTCAATTGGCAGAGCGCTTCCCTTGTAAGGAAGGGGTTCCCGGTTCAAGTCCGGGGGCGGGCCTCTCCCAGTACGCGGGCCTTCTCGGCGGCGAACTCCTCCTCGGTGAGGACGCCCTTCTCGCGCAGCTCGGCGAGGCGCTCCAGTCGCTGCAGGCGGCTGTCCTCCTCCTCGGCGGCGCTCGCTGGCGCGGCCGGCGTGGCCTCGCCCGGCGCCGCCTCACCCGCGGGCCGCCGCATCTCCGGCAGGCGCAGTTTCGAGGCCCGCTCGCCCAGGTTGGCGCTCCTGACCGCGTCGACCATCCGGGTCTTGGCGCCGCCGAAGTAGTCGGCGAAGCTCGCTTGGGGGAATTCCTCGGCCGTCTGCTTGCGCAGCTCATGGATGCCGAAGGCGACGAAGCCGGCGAGGATCAGCGTCGTCAGGAAGGAGCGCAGGTTCTGCGTCGGCGCGGAGAGGAAGTAGATGCAGACGACGATCGCCAGGCCGGTGTAGACGAAGGGCGCGTACTCGCGCAGGGTCGGGGCCATGAAGCGGCGGGTCGAGCGGGCCGAGCCGGTCGGGGAGCCGAGCCAGCCGGCGATCCCCATCAGCACGCCGAAGACGATCACCGTCGTCGCGATGCTGACCATCAGCGAGGTGCCGATCGACCAGGTCGCTTCGGCGGCCGCCTTGACGCTTTGGTCCTTGACCAGCTGGTCGACGACGATGCCGCCGGCGATCGAGCGGAAGACGATCACGGCGAATCCGGCGGCGACCAGGCCGATGCCGCAGAAGAGCACGGTGACCCAGCGCCCGTCGCGTGAGATGTAGATCGCCAGGCCGAGCGTCAACAGGGTCAGCAGCGAGAGCACCAGCGCCAGGCCCTTGATCCCGACCGCGATGTCCTGCGCGGCCTTGAGCTGATTGGAGCGCAGGATCGTGATCTGGCCGGCGTCGGGCGGCAGCTTTTCGGCCAGCTTGGCGCCGATCCCCACCTGATTCGCCAGGTTGGTGACGAGGCTGCCGAGGTTGAGGGTGACGTTGCCTTCGGCGGTCGAGACCGCTTCCTTCTTGTTTTCCAAGACGGCCAGCAGCTGTTCGTGCGCGGCCCGGTTGGCGTCCTTCCAGAGGCCTTCCGCGGTCGTGCTCTGCAGCACCTGTTCGGCGCCGCTGCCGGCCACCTGCCGTAGGCCGCCGGACACGGGGCCCGCGAGCTGCTTGGTTTCGCCGGGCAGGATGTCTTCGAGTTCCTTTTCGACGTCGACGTTTTCGTAGAGCTGGTCGATCAGGTAGTTGGAGACGGCCGCGCGCACCTTTTCGTTCTGGATCAGCTTGCCGCTGGTGTCGACCCAGTCGTTGGTGTTGAGCGCCTGGCGCTCGATCCAGATCGCGAAGACGCTGAGGAAGGCGAGCAGCGAGCCGAGCACCACCAGGGCTTTGACGCTGCGTCGCCGGGCGCGGCTCATCGGAGGGGATGCTATACGTGGTTCGGTGAAGCTGGAGGGAATCCACCACATCACGGCGATTACGGCCGACGCGCAGGACAACGTCGACTTCTACGCCGGGGTGCTGGGACTGCGCCTGGTGAAGAAGACCGTCAACCAGGACAACCCGAGCGTCTACCACCTCTTCTTCGCCGACGAGAAGGGCAGCGCCGGCTCCGACCTGACCTTCTTCGAGTTCCCCGGGGTGCCGTCCGGGCGGGCGGGGGCGGGCGACGTCCACCGCATCGTCTGGCGGGTCGGCTCGGCCGATTCGCTCGCATTCTGGGCCGAGCGGCTCGGCGCCCACGGGATCGAGACCCAGCGCGAGGGCGAGAGCCTGCGCTTCGCCGACCCCGAGGGGCTCGAGCACGAGCTCCTGGTCGTCGCGGTCTCCGACGAGCCGCTGCTCGCCGACCACCCCGAGGTGCCGGCGGAGGTGGCGCTGCAGGGATTCCACGCGGTGCGGGCCTACGCGGCCGCCCCCGACGCCAGCGCCCGTCTGCTGGAGGCGCTCGAGTTCGCCTCCGCCGGCGAGGGCTGGGAGGCGCGGGGGGCGCGGCGCGGCGGCCTCTACCTCTACGACCGGCCCCCGGAGGAGCGCTCGCTGCAGGGCGCGGGCAGCGTCCACCACGTCGCCTGGGCCTCGACCGTCGACGAGCACGGGCAGTGGCGCGAGCGGGCGATCGCCGGCGGCGCCCAGCCGACCCCGGTGATCGATCGCTTCTACTTCCGCTCGATCTACTTCCGCGAGCCGAGCGGCGTGCTGTTCGAGATCGCGACCCTGGGTCCCGGCTTCACCGTCGACGAGCCGCTCGAGCACCTCGGGGAGAAGCTCTCGCTGCCCCCCGACTACGAGCACCTGCGGGCGGAGGTCGAGCCGCAGTTGCGCCCGGTCGTCAACCCGCGCGTCGCCGCCGCCGGGTGAGCGCCAACTTCGTCTGGAGGGACGCCGGGCGGACCGTCGTCCTCCGCGAGGGCGGCGTCGCCCAAGCGCCGCAGCTCCTGGGCGAGCACGGCTTCGCCGGGTTCGAGCTGCTGACCACGCCGCGGGCGCTGCCGGGCGCCCCTGAGCTGGAGGCCGCCGCGAACGCCGTCCACGCGGTGCCCGCCGGGCAGGTGCCCGAGGCGGCGGCCGCGCTGCTCGGCCGGGTCGGCGCGGAGCGCCTGGTCGCGTTCGGCGGCGGCCGGATCATCGACGCCGCGAAGGCGGTCGCGTCGGTGACCGGCGCCGCGGTGGCGGCGATCCCGACGACGCTCTCGGGCGCCGAGCTGACCGGGATCCACCGGCTGCCGGCGGGCGCGGAGGGTCGCGTGCGCCGGATGGTCCGCCCCGAGCTGGCGATCGCCGACCCCGACGCGATGACCGGGCTGGCCGAGTCGGCGCTCCGGGCCAGCGCGATGAACGCCCTCGCCCACGGCGCCGACTCGCTCTACACGCCGCTCGCCAACCCGGTCTCGACGATGACCGCGCTGCGCGGGGCCGAGCTGATCTCGGGCTCCCTCGACGAAGACCGCGCCGAGCGCAACCGCGCCGCCCTCGCCCAGGGCTCGCTGCTCTGCGCCTACGCGATCGACTCCGCCGCCTTCGGCCTGCACCACGTGATCTGCCAGACCCTCGTCCGCGTCTGTGGCACCCCTCACGCCGAGACCAACGCCGCGATCCTCCCCCGAGCCCTAGCCTTCATCGCTCCGCGAGCCCCTGACGGCCTCCATCCCCTCGCCGAGTCCCTAGCCACCGACCCCGCCGACATAGAAGCCCGCGTTCTCCAGCTAGGCGGCAACCAACCCGGCTTGGGCGCTCTCGGCGCCGACCGCTCCCAGCTCGACCAAGCGCTGGAGGCGATGCTGTTGCGGCCTGAGCTGGCATTTACGCCTGAACCGCCGACGCGTGACGAGCTAGAGGAGCTAATCGACAGGGCCTGGTAGCGAGGGGTCGGGTGTCCCTCTAAGCGGCTTGTACTTTTTCCGAAATCCGGCTCGCGGACAGCCGGCAAGTGTCTTCGGAAAAAGTTGAGCGTGAGGGACACCCGACCCCTCGCCCCGGTAACCCCCGTCCCGAACCCGTGTAGCCCACCACGTGCCCGACGACCGCCTCAACGCGTACCACGCCTACACCCGCCGCCACAGCGTCAACTGGCCGCTCTACCTGCTCGCCCGCCTCTTCATGCTGCCCTTCTTCCTCGTCTACTTCAGGCTGGGACGGGCGGGTCGCGATCATGGCCGGGTCAGAGGCGGCCTGATCGTCGCCGCCAACCACCGCAGCTTCCTCGACCCGTTCGTGATCGGCGGCACGCTCTCGTGGCGGCGGCCGATGAACTACGTCGCCAAGGTCGAGCTGTTCGAGCGCCGCTGGCAGGGTTGGCTGCTCTCGCGGCTCGGCGCCTTCCCGATCCGCCGCGGCGAGTCCGACGAGCTGGCGATGGAGACCGCCCGGCGCGCGGTCGAGCGCGGCGGCACCGTCTGCATCTTCCCGGAGGGCACGCGGATCCGCCGCGGCACGCTGGCGGCGCCGAAGCGCGGCGTCGGGCGGCTGGCGCTGCAGACCGGCGCGCCGGTCGTGCCCGCCGCGGTCTTCGGCAGCGAGCGGGTGCGGCGCGGCTGGCGCATCCGGCCGCGCAAGGTCAGCGTGCGCCTGGGCAGGGCGATGACCTTCCCCCGGGTCGAGCAGCCCTCGCCGCCGCTGGCAGAATCTGTGACGGCGCGGATCTGGCCCAACGTCCTGCTGCAGTGGGAAGCGATGGGCGGCCTGCCGCCGATGCGCCGCGCCGCCGTGATCGGCGCCGGCAGCTGGGGCACCGCGGTCGCCGTACTCCTCGCCCGCGGCGGCCTCGAGGTCCAGCTCGGCGCGCGCACCGGCGAGCAGGCGGAGCTGCTCGCGGAGACGCGCAACAACGAGCGCTACCTCGACGGGGTCGCGCTGCCCGCCTCGATCCGCGTCCTGCCCGCCGCCCAGATCGAGCTGGCCGGCCTCGACCTCGTCTGCCTGGCGATCCCCTCCGGCTCGCTGCCGCAGGCCGTCGGCGCGATCGGCGACCGGGTCAGCGACCGCTCCTCTGTCCTGCTGCTGACCAAGGGCATGATCGGGCCGCGCGGCCAGCTGCCGGCCGAGTACGTGAGCGAACGGGTGCGGGCGCGGGCGATCGCCTGCCTCGGCGGCCCGGCCCATGCCCGCGAGGCCGTCTCCGGCTCGGCGGCGCTCGTCCTCGGCTCGGCCGATCCCGACCTGCGCGACCAGCTCGGCGAGGTCTTCGACCGCGCCGGCCTGGTCTGCGAGCGCACCGCCGACGTGACCGGCGTAGAGATGGCCGGGGCGGCGAAGAACGCGGCCGCGCTGGCCGCCGCGGCGAGCGAGCCCCACGGACTCAACGCCGCCGGGATCGCCGCCGCCCAGGTCTGGCGCGAGTGCATCGAGTACGCGATCTCGCGCGGGGCCGAGCTCGACACCTTCTCCGGGCTGGCCGGCGTCGGCGACCTCACCGCGACGGTGCTGGCGCCCGGGGGGCGCAACCGGCGCGCCGGCGAGCTGCTCGGCCGCGGCACTCCGGCGGAGGAGATCCCGGCGCTGATCGGCCAGGCCTCCGAGGGACTCGACGCGGTGCCGCTGCTGGCCGAGGCGCTCGCGGCCGCCGGCAGCCCGGCCGAGGCGCTGAGCGGGCTGGCGGCGCTGATCCACGGCGAGATCGACAGCGAGGCCTGGGTGGCGAGCCTGCACCGGGTCGAGCGCAGCAAGAGGGCGGCCGCTTGAGGGGGCGCGGACTAGGCTTGCCGCGTGAGCGAGCAGCGCAACGTCGAGCCGACCAGCCTCGACCCGGTGGCCAAGGCGGAGCTCGACCGGGCGTTCGAGCAGCTCTACCGCGACCACCTGCGCGACGTCTACTCCTACGCCTTCTACCGGGTCGGCAACCAGCACGACGCCGAGGACCTGACCGAGCAGGCCTTCCTCCAGGCCTACCGCCACTTCGATCGGGCGCGGCGCGAGTCCGCCGGGCGGCCGCTGCGCCCGTGGCTGATCCGCATCGCCCACAACCTGGCACTCAACTACTACCGCGACCGCTCGCGGCGGCCGCAGACCTCGCTGGAGAGCGCCGAGCCGGTCGCCGCCCGCCACGGCACCGAGGAGATCGCCGAGGGCCGCGAGGAGCTGCGGCAGGTGATGGAGAAGGTCGAGCGCTTGCCAGACGACCGCCGCGACGCGCTGATCATGCGCTTCGCCCTCGGCATGGACAACCGCGAGATCGCCCGCGCGCTAGGGCGCAGCGACGGCGCCACCAAGGTCCTGATCCATCGCGCGATCAAGCAGCTGGAGGAGGAGATGAGCGATGAGTGAGGCGAGCCAGAAGCTGACCGGCAGCACCTGGGACGTCGAGCAGCTGCTCGGCGACGCCCTGCGCCCGATCGAGCCGCCCGAGCGGCTCTCGGGCCGGCTCGAGGACACCCTCGCGGCGGTCACCCAGGCGGCGGCCGAGGAGCTCTCCGACTGGGCCGAGGAGCTCTCGGCCAGCGAGCTGCGGGCGCTGCGCGACCCGCGCAACTGGGTCCGCCCGGTGGTCGCCCTCGGCGCCGGCGGCGCCGCCACCGGCGCCCTGCTGCTGCTCGAGATGCGCCGCCGCGGCCGCCAGCAGGCGAAGGGCCGCCTGCGCTCCGTCGCAACCCGCGTCCGCCCCTGACCACGAATCTGCAGTTGTACGTGTTAAACACGTACAACTGCAGATGCGTGGTCAGATGACGGCGACGATGAGGTAGATAGCCGCCGTGCAGGCGACGTAGGCACGGGGGGCGAAGCCGGCGAGGAGAAGGCCGAGGGCGCCGGTGAGCATGTGGAAGGCGTTGGCCCAGCCGTTGACGCTGAGCAGGCCGAGCGCCTCGCGGATATCGCCCGGGGACGCGAAGGAGGAGTCGTGGAAGAAGCCCACGATCCCGTAGACGAGGAGTGCCGCGCCGGCGACCGTCGCGAAGAGGCGCGCCGGTCCCGGCGCATCCACCGTGCGTGCTGCCGCCGGGGTCGACACCGGCGCGATTGTAGGCTCCGCCGGCCAGTGACGACCTGCTACCGACATCCGAAGCGCGAGACCGGGGTCTCCTGCTCCAACTGCGGGCGGCCGATCTGCCCGGAGTGCATGACGCCAACGCCGGTCGGCATGCGCTGCCCCGAGTGCGCGAGCCAGAAGACGCGGGTGACCCGCGGAGTGGGCGAGGCCTCGCTTGCCTCGCGTGCGCCCGCGACCTTCGTCCTGATCGCGCTCAACGTCGCCGTCTTCTTCGCCGAGATCGCAACCGGCGGGGGCGGCTTCAAGACCATTACCTCGTCGCTGATCCCGGAATTCGGCCTCTTCGGGCCGTCGGTGGCCGAAGGCGAGTGGTACCGGCTGCTCACGTCGGCTTTCATCCACGAAGGGTTCCTGCACATCGTCGGCAACATGCTGTTGCTCTACTTCCTCGGCCGCATTCTGGAGCCCGGCGTCGGAACGGTGCGGTTTCTCGCGATCTACTTCGTGTCGCTCTTCGCCGGTTCGCTCGGAGCGCTCCTGTTCACGCCCAACGGTCTGAGTTTCGGTGCCTCGGGCGCGGTCTTCGGTGTGCTTGGGGCGACCTTCGTAATTGCCCGCGGACGTGGCGTCGACGCGCTTGCATCCACCGTTGGAGTGCTCATCCTCTTCAACATCGCCTTCAGCCTGGGCGTCCCCGGGATCAGCATCGGCGCGCACCTCGGCGGGCTGGTGGCCGGCGTCCTCTGCGCCCTCCTGGTCCTCGCTGGCGAGCGCGGCTACCTGGGCGAGCGCCACTTCCCGGCCGAGATGGTCGCAATGACCGCGCTCGGGGTGCTCTCGGTCGTCCTCGCGATCGGCGTCGCCTGAGAGGCGCCTACCGGCGCTTGGCCGGAGCTCGCACCTCGGCGAAGCCGATGTTGCCGGGCGGGTCGATCAGGTCGGGGTGGAGGACGTGGCCGAGCAGCTCGACCCCGTCGACCAGCCGGGGCCCCGGCCGCGAGAAGGTCGAGGCTGCGTCGACCGCGAAGACCCGGCCGGCGCCGAGCCCGGCTATCCGGTCCCAGTGCTCGAGCGCCTGGGCGCGCGAGTCCTCGACGTACCAGCCGCAGGGCATCACGACGACGACGTCGGGGCTGAGGCCCGAGAGCGCCCCCCACTGGACTTCGGGCGACTTCAGGCCGGGCGGCCCGGCGACGTCCTCGCCGCCGGCGATCGAGACCATCTCCGGCACCCAGTGGCCGCCGACGAAGGGCGGGTCGAGCCACTCGAGCGCGACCACCCGCGGCGCCGGCGCCCCCGAGACGGCGGCGCGGACCGCTGCCAGCCGGCCCTCCAGCTCGCCGCGCAGCTCGCGCGCCTCCGGCTCGCGCCCGGTCACCTCGCCGAGCCGGACCACGTCCTCGAGCATCTCGCCCAGCGTGCTCGGGTCCTGCTGGAGGACCCGCGGCGGGCCGGGCAGCCGCGCGGCGACCGCCAGCACGTCCTCGTAGGAGACGGCGCAGACGTCGCAAACCGCCTGGGTGACGATCAGGTCCGGCGCCAGCTCGGCGAGCCGCTCCTCGTCGAGCTCGTACAGTGCCCGCCCTTCGCCGACGGTCGCCTTCACCGCGCCGTCGATCTGCCCGGCGTCGAGGCCGGCGGGCAGCACGGTGCGGGTCAGATGGGGTAGCGAGCGGGCGGCGGCGGGGTGGTCGCACTCGTGGGTGACCGCGACGACGTCGTCGCCGAGGCCGAGGGCGAACAGCATCTCCGTCGCCGAGGGAACGAGGCTGGCGATGCGCATAGGCGCGTCAATATGGCACTCTCGGGTTTGCCGCGAGTGCGACAGCTATATTCAGTGACGCCGGATGGCCGAAGAAGACCTCCCCCGAAGTACCGGGCGAAATAGCCGATGAGCGTCCTGCTCCTCGTCCTCCTGCTCGTCCTCGTCGCCGTCAACGGCTTCTTCGTCGCCGCCGAGTTCGCCCTCGTCCGCAGCCGGCGCGGCAAGCTCGAGCAGCTCGCCGACGAAGGCGAGGCCGGCGCCGAGGCCGTCGTCAACCAGCTCGACGAGATCGACGAATCGCTCTCCGCCTGCCAGGTGGGGATCACGATGGCCTCGATCGGGATCGGCTTTCTCGGCGAGCCCTCGCTGGCAAAGCTGCTGGAACCGCTCTTCGGCGGCCTCTCCTCCGGGGCCGCGGTCGGACTCTCGGTGACGATCGCCTTCGCGATCGTCACCGCGGTCCACATCAGCATCGGCGAGCAGGTGCCGAAGATGCTGGCGATCAACGACGCCGAGCGGATCGCCCGGCGGGTCTCGCGCCCGCTCGACTGGTTCCGGGTGGCGACCGCGCCGGTGACGATGGCGCTGAGCGGGATCTCCAACTCGATCGTGCGGCTGTTCGGGGTCGATCCGACCGACATCGAGGAGCACCACACCTCCGAGGACCTGAAGATGATCATCGACCGCTCGCGGCTCGGCGGCACCCTCGACCCGGGCGAGGCGGGCATGCTCGGCGGCGTCTTTCACCTGCACGAGCAGGAGGCGCGCGAGGTGATGACCCCGATTCCCGCGGTGGTCACGGTCGACGCCGCCGAGACGGTGGAGACCGCGCTGCGGCGCTGCGTCACCTCGGGCCACACGCGGCTGGTCGCGATCGAGGACGACAACCCGGACCGGGTCAAGGGGATCGTCCACAACAACAGCCTCGCCCGCCTCTACATGAGCGACGGCCCCGAGGCGAAGATCGCCCCGCTCGTGCGCGACGCGGTGATCGTCCCCGAGACGCGGCCGCTCGACGACCTCCTGCACGACCTCCAGGTCCAGCGCACCTCGCTCTCGGTCGTCGTCGACGAGTACGGCCGCACGGTCGGCATCGTCACCGTCGAGGACATCCTCGAGGAGGTGGTGGGGGAGATCGAGGACGAGACCGACCCCCGCGCCGCGGCGCTGCGTCGGCTGGCGGGGGGCGAGTGGTTCGTCCGCGGCCACGTCTCGCTCGGCGATCTCGCCGACGCCGGGATCGAGCTGCCGGTCGACAGCGACACCTACAACTCGATCGGCGGCTACGTATTCGGCGAGCTCGGCAGGCTGCCGAAGCGGGGCGACACGATCACCGCCGACGGCTACACGATCCGGGTCGAGTCGGTGCGCGAGAACCGGGTCGAGGCGGTGCGGATCAGCGGTTCCGTCCGCCCCTCGGCCTAGTTTTCCCGAGCAACCCGCGTCACGCCTAACCCTGGAGGTATCGCATGTGGGTTGTGCGCTTGAGCGACAAGCAGCTCGAGATCCTGAGGGCGCTGCTGCGCTCCGAGGAACATCTGGGCCCCGCCCTGAAAGGCGCCGTTGAGGCACTCGATCTGGCCCGCTGGGACGAGCTGCCCGAGGCCGAGCTCCCCTGGGAGGAGATCGAGGCGACCGCCCGCCGTCAGGGCATCTCCCCGGCCGACGTCATCTGGGACATCTCCGGGAAAAAGTAGCTCAGTCGTAGGAGTAGAAACCCGCGCCGCTCTTGCGGCCCAGCTTCTCTTCGCCCACCATCTCGACCATCAGGCCGGGCGGTTTGTGGGCCATGTCGCCGGAGTCGGCAAAGAGGGCGTCGCCGATCGCCTCGGCGACGTCGAGGCCGACGAAGTCGAGCAGCGCCAGCGGGCCCATCGGGTGGCCGGCACCGAGCTTCATGCAGGCGTCGACCTCGCCCGCCTCCATGCCGGTCCGCTCGACCATCCGCACCGCGTCGAAGAGGTAGGGGAAGAGCAGCCGGTTGACGACGAAGCCGGCCTGGTCGGGGACCTCGACCGCGGTCTTGCCGAGCGCCGCGCACCAGGCGAGGGCCTTCTCCCGGGTCTCCTCGCCGGAGGCCGGGAAGCAGACCTCGACCAGCTTCATCCGCGGCACCGGGTTGAAGACGTGCAGCCCGAAGAGCCGCCCCTCGATCTTGGCCGCGTCGGCGATCGCGGCGATGCTGAGCGAGGAGGTCGTCGTCGCCAGATCGGCGTTCGGGCAGGCCGCGGCGACGGCGCTCAGCACCTCGCCCTTGGGCTCGACTTCCTCGATCACCGCCTCGACCACCACGTCGCACTCGGCGAGGTCCTTGGGGTCGGTCGTCACCCGCAGCCGCGAGGGCTCGGCCCCCTCGATCTTGGCGCAGGCGGCAACGACTTTCTCCTCGGCGCGCCACGCCGATGCCTCGCTCCGCGCGAGCAGGATCGTGTCGGCCGTCGTGGTGGCCACGGCAGCTAAGCCAGTAGCGATGGCGCCGCTGCCGGCGATTCCCGGCGCTTGGTATCCCGTGCTCCCGCTCATCTGGAGACGGGTTCCTATCACGTGGGTACCATTGATTGACTAGTCGATCAACGGAGGGCTCGGATGTCAGGCAACGGAAACGGCAAGTTCGGCGGCCGCGAGGTCGTCATCGTCGAGGCGGTTCGCACGCCGATCGGGCGCGGCCACGAGGAGAAGGGCTACTACAAGGACGTCCACCCCTCAAACCTGCTCGCCAAGGTCTACGGCGAGCTGTTCGAGCGCTCCGGCGTCGACCCGGCCGAGACCGGCGACGTCGTCACCGGCTGCGCGCAGCAGTTCGGCGAGCAGGGTGTCAACATCGGCCGCAACGCCTGGCTGGAGGCCGGCCTGCCGGTCGAGACGCCGGCGACGACGATCGACCGTCAGTGTGGCTCCGCTCAGCAGGCGGTCAACTTCGCCGCCGCTCTGATCGCGACCGGCGTCCACGACGTCGCGATCGGCTCGGGCGTCGAGCACATGGGGCACATCTCCTTTGCCGACGGCTACCAGGTGATGAAGGACTACGGCGCGCCCTTCTCGCCCGAGCTGCTCGAGCGCTACAACCTGATCCCGCAGGGCCTCTCGGCCGAGATGATCGCCGACAAGTGGGAGATCCCCCGCTCCGAGCTCGACGAGCTCGGCCTGCGCTCCCAGCAGCTCGCCGCGCAGGCGACCGAGGAGGGGCGCTTCGAGCGCGAGGTCGTCCCCTTCAGCGTCAACGGCGACACCTACGTCACCGACCAGGGCCTGCGCGAGACGACCCTGGAGGGGCTCGCCAACCTGAAGCCCGCCTTCAAGGAGGACGGCAAGATCACCGCCGGCAACTCCTCCCAGGTCTCCGACGGCGCCGCCGCCGTGCTGCTGATGGCACGTGAGAAGGCCGACGCGCTGGGGCTGAAGCCGCGGGCGCGGATCTACGACCAGACGACGGTCGGCGTCGACCCGGTGATCATGCTCACCGGCCCGATCCCGGCGACGCGCAAGCTGCTCGAGCGCAACGGGATGGAGATGGACGACATCGACCTGGTCGAGATCAACGAGGCCTTCGCCTCGGTCGTCGCCGCCTGGCGGCGCGAGCTGGAGCCCGACATGGACCGGGTCAACGTCAACGGCGGGGCGATCGCCCTTGGCCACCCGCTCGGCTCCACCGGCGCCCGCCTGATCACCACCCTGCTGCACGAGATGGAGCGCTCCGACAAGGAGATGGGCCTGGTGACGATGTGCTGCGGCGGTGGCTTGGGGACCGGAACGCTGATCGAGCGCATCTGAGATGTCCTAAATCGAGGGGCACTTGTCCTTGCGGACATCGATCCGGCCCGCAAGGATGGGTGTCATGGCCACCGCGAAGAAAGTCGTCCTCGTCGGCTTCGAGCAGATGCAGCTGCTCGATCTCTCGGGGCCGGGCGCCGTCTTCGACGCGGCGACGCGGGTGCTCGGGGCGGGCGGGGGCGGACCCGGCTACGCGCTCGTCACCGCCACGCCGGGCGGGGAGGACGTGCGGGCGTCCTGCGGGATGAAGATCGGCTCGGACGTCGACCTGGCCGCGATCGACCCGGCCGGCGTCGACACCCTGCTGGTAGCCGGCGGGCGCGGGCGCACTGTCGCCGACGGCGATCCGCGTCTGCTCGAGCCGCTGTCACGGCTCGCCGCGGGGGCGCGCCGCGTCTGCTCGGTCTGCGGCGGGGCCTTCCTGCTCGCCGCCGCCGGCCTGCTCGAGGGCCGGCGCGCCACCACCCACTGGGCGGGTTGCGAGGACCTTGCTCGGCGCTATCCCAACGTCACCGTCGAACCCGACCGCATCTACCTCCGTGACGGCGAGGTGTTCACCTCGGCCGGCGTCACCGCCGGCATCGACCTCGCCCTGGCGCTGGTCGAGGAAGACCACGGCGCCGAGGTGGCGCGCACCGTCGCCCGCTGGCTCGTCGTCTTCCTGCAGCGCCCCGGCGGCCAGTCGCAGTTCTCCGAGCGGATCGAGGCGCCGCTGCCGGCCTCCTCGCCGTTGCGCGCGCTGCTCGACGGGATCGTCGCCGAGCCGGCCGGCGACCACCGGGTCGGCGTTCTCGCCGAGCGGGCGGGCCTCTCCGAGCGCCAGCTCTCGCGGGTCTTCGCCCGTGAGGCGGGTACCACGCCGGCGCGCTTCGTCGAGCGGGTCCGGGTCGAGGCCGCCCGCGATCTGCTCGAGGCCGGGCCGCTGCCGGTCGAAGCGGTCGCCGCGCGCTGCGGCTTCGGCAGCGCCGAGACGATGCGCCGCGCCTTCCTGCGCGTGATCGGCGTCGGCCCGGGCGAGTACCGCGCCCGCTTCGCGAGCAGCGCGGCGGCCCCCCTCGTGGCGGTCGCCTGAAATGGGCCGCCTGCTGGGCGAGATCGGCACGATCGAGTGGAGCCGGCGCACCAACGGCATCCTCGGCCGCGGCGAGCGCGCGCGCTACATGGTGGCGGTGGCGCTGGAGACGGCGCGGGTGCTGCCGCGGATGCTGCTCGGCCGCTCCGGCGGCGGGCCCGATCCCTCCCGGCTCACCGCCCCGGACACGGCCTTCGCCCGCGAGGTCGTCGAGGCGTGCGCCGGCCTGGGACCGATGACCTTCGAGCACAGCTACCGCTCCTACGTCTTCGCCAGAGCGCTGGGAGAGGTCGAGGGCCTCGAGTGCGACGAGGAGGCGCTGTTCGCGGCGACGATGTTCCACGACGCCGCCTTTCCCCGCGTTGACGAGATCGACGGCAAGTGCTTCACCCTGGCCGGCGCGGAGGAGGCCGAGCGCTTCCTCGCCTCCTCCTCGCTCGATGCCTCGCTGCACCGGGGGGTGCTCGACGCGATCACCCTCCACCTCAACCCCAGCGTCCCGCGCGAGCAGGGTGCCCTCCAGCACCTCGCCAAAGACGGGATCGGCCTGGACGTGATCGGGACGCGTGCCTGGGAGCTCGACCGGGCGGGGATCGAGCGCCTCTTCGAGGGCCACCCCCGCCACGGCTTCAACGTCAAGGCGGAGCGGCTGCTGCGGACCAACGCGCACCGCGCCCCGGGCTGCCGCGCCGGCGCCGCCTTCGCTACCGGTTTCGGCCAGGCGCTGAAGACGAGCCCCTGGCAGGCGCGCGACCGAGCCGCGGCTGGCTGAGTGGCCAGTCGGCCGCTATGCTCAGCGGCCGATGGACCTCAGCCTCTCACCCTCCGAGCAGGAGTTCCGCGACGAGGTTCGCACTTGGCTGGAGGAGAACCACCCGGGGCCCGAGCCGGAGGCCGGCCTCGAGCAGGTGATGGCCTTCCGCACCGAGTGGCAGGGCAAGCTGCACGAGGCGGGTTGGGCCGGGATCTCCTGGCCGAAGGAGTACGGCGGCCGCGGCGCGACCATGATCGAGCAGGCGATCTTCGTCGCCGAGGCGGCCCGCCAGGAGGCGCCCAGCCCGGCCAACGTGCTCGGCCTCGCGATGGGCGGCCCGGTGGTGATCGCCCACGGCACCGACGAGCAGAAGCAGCGCTACCTCGAGCCGATCCTCACCGCCGAGGAGATCTGGTGCCAGGGCTTCTCCGAGCCGGAGTCGGGCTCCGACCTGGCCTCGCTGAAGACCAAGGCGGTCAAGGACGGCGACGAATGGGTCGTCACCGGGCAGAAGGTCTGGACGACCTTCGCCCAGTACGCCAAGTGGTGCATGCTCGTCGCCCGCACCGACCCCGACGCGCCCAAGCACAAGGGGCTCACCTACTTCCTGATGGACATGGACCAGCCGGGCGTCGAGGCGAAGCCGCTGGTGCAGATCACCGGCGAGGGCGAGTTCAACGAGGTCTTCATCGAGGAGGCGCGGATCCCCGACGCCAACGTCGTCGGCGGCGTCGGCAACGGCTGGACGGTGGCGATCACGACGCTGATGAACGAGCGCGCCGGGCTCGCCTTCGGCGCGATCGCCCAGATCGCCAACAGCCTCAAACGGCTGACCGAGCTGGCGCAGGAGACCCGCTTCGACGGCGGTGTCGCCGCCGAGGACCCGGTCGTCCGCCAGCGGATCGCCCAGCTCAACATCGAGGCCGAGACGATGCGGCTGAACGCCTACCGCGGCCTGACCAAGACGATGCAGTCCGGCATCCCCGGTCCAGAGGGCTCGCTCGGCAAGTGGCAGTGGGCCGACATCAACCAGCGGATCGCCGAGCTGGCGCTCGAGATCGAGGGCGCCTACGCGCCGCTCGACCGCGGCGCCGAGCACGCGGTCGCCAACGGCGCCTGGCAATACTCGTTCCTGCGCTCGCGCGCCAACTCGATCGAGGGCGGCACCACCGACATCCTCAAGAACATCATCGCCGAGCGGGTGCTCGGCCTGCCGAGGCTGCGTTAGGGGCCGAGCCGACCGTGTACTTCGACCTCACCGACGAGCAGCAGGCGATCCGCTCGACCGCCCGCGATTTCCTGGCAGCCCGCTACAAATCGGAGCGGATCCGCCAGCTGTCCGAGAGCGAGAACGGCTTCGAGCAGTCCGACTGGGAGGAGATGGCCGAGCTGGGATGGCCCGGCCTGGCGCTGCCGGAGGAGTGGGGCGGACAGGGGCTCGGGATCGTCGAGCTGGCGGTGCTGTTCGAGGAGATGGGCTACGCGCTCGCGCCCTCGCCGCTGCTATCGAGCACGGTCGCCGGCCTGGCGCTGGCGGCCAACGGCAGCGAGGAGCAGCGCGAGCGCTGGCTGCGCCCGCTCGCCGCTGGCGAGGCGCGGGGGACGGTCGCGCTCTTCGACGCCGGCACCCCGGCCGCGATCGGCGGGTTCGAGATGGAGGCGAAGGCCGACGGCGACGGCGTCGTCCTCGACGGCGAGAAGGTCCTGGTCATGGACGCGGCGAGCGCCGACTTCCTCCTCGTCGCCACCTCAGACGGGCGCCGGCACCTGGTCGAGCGCGGGGCCGACGGCGTCAGCGTCGTGCCGGAGAAGTCGATCGACTTGACCCGGCGCCTCTACTCGGTCGGGTTCGACGGGGTGCGCGTGGGGGCCGAGGCGACGCTGAGCGGCGGCCAGGAGGACTACCTGCCGGTGCTCTGGCGCGCCTGCGTGGCGATCGCCGCCGAGTCGACCGGGGTCGCCCAGCGGACGATGGAGATGGCCGTCGAGTACGCCAAAGACCGGCAGCAGTTCGGCCGGCCGATCGGCGCCTACCAGGCGGTCTCCCACCGCTGCGCCCAGATGCTGCTCGAGACCGAGAACTCGCGCTCGGCCGTCTACGGCGCCGCCTGGGCCGCCGATGCCGAGCCGGACTCGCTGCCCCTCGCCGCCTCGATGGCCAAGGCCTACGCCTCCGACGCCGGTTGGCGCGTGCCCGACGCCTCGATCCAGGCGCACGGCGGGATCGGCTTCACCTGGGAGCACGACCTCCACTTCTTCCTCAAGCGCGGCAAGGCGAACGCGGTCACCTTCGGCGACGCCCGCTGGCACCGCGACCGCGTCGCCGACCTGGTCCTCGCCGAGGCGTCCGCGCCGGCCGCGGTTTGAGCGCCGCGAGCGCCTCTGAGCCGACCGGAGCGAGCGTCGAAATCTGACTATGCGCGAGCGGAGGGCGGCGAAATGAGTGCTTTGAGGCGCATCTCGGTCGCCGCGATCGGCACCACCGTCGCCGACCTCGAGGCCGAGGCGAAGCGCGCCGAGGCGGCGGGTGTGGAATGCGTCTGGGCGCCCGAGCTGTTCCGCTCCTCGGTCACCCAGGCTGCCTACCTCGCCGGCCGCACCGAGCGGATCGGGATCGCCACCGGGATCGCCTGGGCCTTCACCCGCAGCCCCTTCATCCTCGCCGTCTCCGCCCTTGACATCGACGAGATGTCGGGCGGTCGCTTCCGGCTCGGCCTCGGCTCCGGGGTCAAACGGCTGAACGAGACCTGGCACAACGCCGAGTACGGCCGCCCGGCCCCCCACCTGCGCGAGGCGATCGAGGCGACGCGGCTGATCATGCAGCAGGCCGGCGCCGGCGAGCCGATCCGCTACCAGGGCACCTACTACGACATCGACATCAAGGGCTGGGTGCGCCCGCACCCGGCGCCGCGCGACGCGGTGCCGATCTACACCGCCGGCGTCCAGGGGGGGATGTGCCGGATGGCGGGCGACGTCGCCGACGGGTTGATCGGCCACCCGATCCAGAGCCTGCGCTGGATCGACGAGGTCGTCGTCTCCTCATTCGAGGAGGGTCTGGCGCGCTCCGGTCGCGATCGCGGCGACTTCGACTACCTGCCGACCGTCTGCTGCGCGATCGACGACGACGAGGCGAAGGCGATCGAGATGGCCCGCCGCACGATCTCCTTCTACGCCACGGTCAAGACCTACATGCCACTCTGGGAGCTGCACGGCTTCGCCGAGAACGCCGTCGCCGCCGGCGAGGCCTTTCGCCGCGGCGACCTGGCGGCGGTCCCTGCGGCGATCAGCGATGAGATGGTCGACGCCTACTGCGCCGCCGGCCCGCTCGACAAGGTCCGCGCCCGGGTCGAGCAGACCGCCGAGCGCGCCGACGGCCTCTTCCTCACCCCGCCGACCTACTTCATCTCCCCCGAGGAGCTGAGCGAGTACCAGAACCGCCTGATCGACTCCTTCGGCCCGGCGGCGTGAGTTTCGGCGCTAGACGAGGCTGAGAACCAACTGCAGCCCCTCGTCGACGGCCCGCAGCTCGTCGAGGCTCAGATGCGCCACCTGGTCTCCCAAGGCACGGCCGTCCACCGCGCCGACCATCTCGCAGAGGACGCGTGTCGGCTCTTCGCCGATGCCGATCTCCGGGTGGAAGCTCGCCGGGGGCGCCGACTGAGAGGTCGGGCAGACGACGACCGTGGACAGCGAGAGGAGATCGTCCGCTTGGACGACCACCGCGTACCGGGGCCCGTGTTGGACGCGCCCGCGGCCTTTCGGCAGCGTTATCGCGCAGACGTCACCACGGACCACGCAGCTCCTCCATCAGTGCCGCGACCTCGCGTGCTTCGCTGACGTAAGCCGGGTTCTTCATCAGCTCGCGAGCCTCCGCCGCGAGGCCCGATCGCTTTCGCTCTCTATCGGCCGTCTCCGTAATGGCGCGGCGAGCGGCCTCTGCGCGGGTGATGCCGCGCCGGCGAGCGAGGTCGTCCAACGCTCGCAGTCCGTCGAGGCCGAGTCGCAGCGAGATCGGATGAGGGGCCGACGCCACGGTAGAATCGTAGCGTGTTTCGCACTACGTTCCTGCTTTCGCCGTGAGCGTGAAGGGCCCGGTGGACCGCGAAGGCGAGGTTCTCGCGCGAGTCCGGGCGATCCCGATGGGTCGGGTGCGGACCTACGGCGACGTGTCGCCGGGCTCGCCGCGCTTCGCCGGTGCGGTCCTCTTCGGCCACGCCGAGCCCGATCTGCCCTGGTGGCGGGTCGTCCGCGCCGACGGCTCGCTCGCCAAGGGCGCTCGGCAGCGCCGCCGTCTCATCGCCGAGGGCGTGCCCTTCCGCGGCGACCGCGTCGACCTGGACGCCGCCAGGGTCGCGAGCTGAGCGGTGTTACTCGTCGCGCGGGGTGATGCGGAAGACCGAGACGACCTCGGCCTGGTGCGCCTCGGGGTGGGCGACGTAGGCGCTGGGGCCGCCGCCGAACCAGCCGGAGGCTTCGTTGTTGCCGACGAAGATCCCGGGGTGGTGCTTGCCGTCGCCGTCCTCGACCCAGACCTTGTCGCCCTCCTTGAACCCGTGCTCGATCGCGTCGGCCATGCCCGCAGCATAGTCGGACGTGCCGGGGCTTAGGAAGCCGGCGACCTCAGTGGCCGATGCCCATCGTGCCGCGCGGGTCGCCGCTGTGCTCGGCCAGCTCCTCCAGCTCGGCGATCTTGCGCTCGCCTTCGACCCGGGCGGGGTGGTCCGGGGGCAGCGGGTCGATCAGGCGGCGGATCCGGTTCCGTACCTGCAGGGCGAAGTGGGGGGTGGAGGCGCCCGCGAGGGCGCGGACGTCCTCGGCGGTCGGCTCGTGGCCGCCGCCGAGCAGCTCGGGGTTCTCGGCCTCGCTCACTGTTCGCCTCCGATCTTGGCCAGTTCGGCCACCTGGTCGATTTCGGCCTGCTCGGTCACGCCGATCGCTTCCTCGTCTCCGATCACCCACACGTGGTTGTAGAAGGCGCGCGTCGGGTCCGTGGTGTAGCCCGGCTTGACGTCGAGCAGATAGCCGCGCAGCGCGTCGGGAAGCGTATCGGCGCTGTCGGTGAGCAGCAGCGGCCCCCAGGTGCCCGACGCCGAGAGCGCCGCGGCGGCCGGCGCGTCGAGCGGTTCGGCGGCGTTGGCGACGACGAAGCCGTGGCCCGGGTCGTTGACGTCCCAGCCGAAGCCGCCCTTCGAGTAGCGCGCCAGTTCGATCGCGTTGGCGACCGGGTCCTCGCCGGAGACGCGGCCGACGGTGGTGGAGATCTTGGCGATTTCGCGGAAGACGTCCGAGGAGATCGTCGAGGAGGGGCCGAGGACGTAGACGGGCACGTGGGGGTGCCGCTTCAGCGCCGCGGCGGTCGCCGCGGGCAGGCGGTCGGTTCCGCTGAAGAGAACCGGGTCGCCGGAGCGGGCCGCCCAGGCGGCGGCCGGCATCGCGAAGGCGGGATCGGATTCGGGGGCGACGACGATGTGCCGCGGGGGCGAGCCGAGCAGCTCGTCGCGCAGCTTGGCGACGTTCGCGGCCGCGGCGGCGCCGCGGCCGCCGATCCGCGTCGCTTTCATCCCTTCGGTCGCGGTCGCGGCGCCGAGGACGAACGCCTGGGCGCCCTTCGTCTCGCTGCCGCCCCGTGGGTCGAGGGCCTCGAGCGCCTGCGCCGTGGCAGCGGGCAGCCCGCCCGCTTCGGAGACGAGTACCGGTGCCGCCAGTGGCTGAGCCATCAGCACCGAGGCCGCGATCGCCCCCTGCCAGTCGGCCGCGTCGACGAGCGTGACGGCGGTCGGCCTCTGGGCCGGCGTGGCGGACGGATAGGTGGCGAGGGCGACGGCGGCCGCGGTCGAGGCGGGATCGGCGCCGCCGACCCGGGTCGTGTTGGCGGTGGCGAATTCGGGATAGCCGAGCTCGCTCGCCGTCTGGGAGCTCGAGGACGCCTGCGACTGCGAACGGACGCTGACCGGCGCGGGCGTGCTCGTCGCCGCGTTGCCGCCGCCTCCACCGCCGAGAATGGCGGCGACGATGAAGACGAGGGCGAGCAGGAAGAGCCCGCCGACAGCCTTCAGCGCCGCCGGGACGGGCTTGCGCCGAAGCTTCGGCGTCCGTGGCTGCGGGGGCCGGGTCTTCGATTGCGCGGTTGGTCGGTCGCCGACAGCTCCCGGTGGCACGTCGGCGTTGATCGGCCGCGTCATCGGCCGCAACGCTAATGCCTGGGCTCCGACGACGAATCTGCTCTGGAGTCCGCCTGGCGAGCACAAGAGCAGATTCGTGGGAGGAGGGCTGGCTGGTTGGTCAGCTAGACTTCCTCGGACTGGTTGACTGACCAGTCAATCAACGAACTGCACCGCCGGCACGATTCGCGTCGCCGCGACTAGGGGGATCGAATGGACTTTGCTCTCAACGAGGAACAGCAGGAATTCAAGGACAGCGCCCGGGCCTTCGCCCGCGACGTGATCCGTCCGGCGGCGCGCAAGCACGACGAAGAGGAGAGCACGCCCTGGGAGGTGATCAAGGAGGCGCGCAAGCAGGGCTTCCAGGGCCTCGAGGCGATCCAGCGCTCGGCCAGCGACGCCGACGGCCAGATGCAGGTGATCACCGCCGAAGAGTTCCACTGGGGCTGCGCCGGCATCGCCCTGGCGATCTCCGGCTCGGGCCTCGCCGCCGCCGGCATCGCCTCCTCGGGCACCCCGGAGCAGATCGCCCGGTGGGTTCCCGAGTGCTTCGGCGCCGGCGAGGAGGTCAAGCTCGGCGCCTACGCGGTGACCGAGCCGCAGGCCGGCTCCGACGTCAAGAGCCTGAAGACGACCGCCAAGCGCGACGGCGACGAGTGGGTCCTCAACGGGACCAAGGTCTTCATCACCAACGGCGGCATCGCCGACGTCCACGTCGTCGTCGCTACCGTCGACCCGGCTCTCGGGACCCGCGGCCAGGCCTCCTTCGTGATCGGCAAGGACACCCCGGGGCTGAGCCAGGGCAAGAAGGAGTCGAAGCTCGGCATCCGCGCTTCGCACACCGCCGAGATCGTCCTCGAGGACTGTCGGATCCCGGTCGAGAACCTGCTCGGCGGCGAGGAGAAGCTCGAGCGCAAGCTGCAGCGCGGCCGCGAAGGGAAGAAATCGCGCGGCGCCGATGCGCTGGCGACCTTCGAGATCACCCGGCCGCTGGTCGGCGCCTCGGCGCTCGGCATCGCCCAGGCCGCCTACGAGTGGACGCTCGAGTACCTCGAAGGGCAGACGGAGGGAGGCACGCCGCTGTTGCAGGTTCAGCGCGTCCAGCAAACCCTGGCCGACGTCGCCACCGAGATCGAAGCGGCGCGCCTGTTGGTCCAACGCGCCGCCTGGATGGGCCGCAACGGGATCCCGATGCGCGGCGGGCAGGGCTCGATGTCGAAGCTCAAGGCCGGCGACGTGACGATGTGGGCGACGACCACGCTGATGGACCTGGTCGGGCCCGACGCCTGGAGCACCGAGTGCCCGCTGGAGAAGTTCTTCCGCGACGCGAAGATCTACCAGCTGTTCGAGGGGACGGCGGAGATCCAGCGGATGGTGATCTCGCGGATGCAGGCGCGGGAATACGCCGAGCGGCTCGGCTACGCCGCCGAGGTGGCGGCGGAGGCGATGAAGGAGAAGCGCGAGCCGGTGGCTGCGTAGGGAAGGGAAGTCGGGGCACCTCCCGCCGGACAAACGCCGGCCAATGAGGCCGGCGTTTTGAGTATCCGCCCGTCGAGAGGTGCCCCGACTTCCCTTCCGCAAGCGGGGTTGCACTTCGTCCCAAGGGGCTGGGACCTCGGCGGCTGCCTCGCTAGCTTGCGCGCGATGCTGAAGGTTGCCGCTGCCGCGGCGCTCGCTTTGCTGCTCTTGTGCAGCGCCGGAGCGCAGGCTCAGGATCTCCAGTCGAAGCTCGACTCGAAGGAAGCGAAGCTCTCGAAGGTTCGCGAACGCCGGGGTGTGCTGACGACGACGATCTCGCGCTACAAGGCGCGGATCGAACGGCTCACCGGGGAGGTCGCGGCGCTGCGCACGCAGGAGGCGGGGGTTCTCCGGCGGCTCGACGCGAAGCAGGCCGAGCTGGACGGAGCGCAGGCCGAGCTCGACGTCGGCAAGCGGCACCTGGCGGTGGTCAGGGCGCGGCTCGGGCGGGCGCTGGTCGCGCTGCGGCGGCGGCTCGTCGCGATGTACGAGATGGGCAGCCCGAGCATCCTCACCGCGATCGTCGACTCCGGCGGTTACGAAGAGCTGGTCGACCGCACCGAGTACCTCAACCGCATTCACGGCCTCGACGAAGCGGTCGTCGGCCGGGTGCGCGAACTGCGCGATCAGGTCAAGCGCACCGTCGCCCGGCTGCGTTCGGCGAAGAATCGGATCGAAGCCGCACGCGACGCGATCGCCGCCGAAGAGCGGGCGCTGGCGAGCGCCCGCATCGCGGTGCAGAGTCGCCAGGCCGACCTCGTCGCCACCCGGCACAGCCGCGAAGCGGCGCTCGGGACGATCGAAGGCTCAGAAGAAGAGCTGGACGGGGAAGTCGCCTCGATCCAGTCGCGGCTCGCGGCGACGCTGGCCGGCACCGCTTCGGCGCCGCTGCCCGCCGGGCCGATCCAGGGCGGCAGCGGCAGCGGCCTGATCTGGCCGGTCGACGGCCCGGTCGTCTCCGGCTTCGGCCCCCGCTTCGGCGGCGCCGAGTTCCACGAGGGGATCGACATCGCCGTGCCGAGCGGCACGCCGATCCGCGCCGCCGCCGACGGCACCGTGATCTTCACCGAGTCGGAGGCCGAAAGCGGCGGCTACGGCAACTTCACCTGCATCGACCACGGCGGCGGGCTGTCCACCTGCTACGCCCATCAGGAACGCTTCGCCGTCTCCCCGGGACAGCGGGTCTCCCAGGGCGAGATCATCGGCTACAGCGACTGCACCGGGCACTGCTTCGGCCCGCACGTCCACTTCGAGGTCCGGATCGACGGCACGCCCACCGACCCGATGGGCTATCTCTAGCCAAGTCGCTGACTTTGTCGTTAGGTATGCGTATGCGACCAAAAAGGCGAAGTCAGCGTAGGGGGTTGGTGCAGAAGTTCGATTATTAGGTATGCCCGAGGGATTGCCACCTGGGACGCTGGGTAGCGGCAAGCGAACTCGGAGGCGCAGATGGTTCGCCAGACTCGCATCTACTTCGCCGGCGCCGTTTCGGGAACGGCCTTGATCGGCATGGCCATAGCGGCCTTCGTCGTCCTGGTCTCGCTGCAGGCCTTGCGGGACTGGCCGCTTGCCGGCCTCGGCGGGAACGGCGGGAGCGGGTCGGTCGCGCCGTCCCGGCCGGCGGGCGGTGAAGCCGTGCCCGGGGGCGAACGGCTCGGCGCGGCCGCAGGCGCCGCGGCCACCCGCGCGGGCGGGCGCAACGCTCCTCACGGCGCGGGCGGTGGCCGGGGTGGCTCGACCGCCGCAACCGAACGCGGCCGGGCGGTCTCCGGCTCGCCAGCGGGCGTGCGAGGCGCCAGCGGCGGCGATTCGACGCAGACTGCGGCGGGCTCGCAGCCGTCGGGCCCGGCGGGTGGCTCACCCTCGGCCGGCGGCGCCGCGGCCAGCGGCAGCGGAGGAGGAACGGCCGGCGGCGGCTCCACCGGCGGCTCGACCGGCGCCCCCCCGCCCGGCGGCGAAACCGGTGGCGCGCCGAAGCTCTCCGAAACGGCCACCGGCACGGTCGACGAAACCGTCTCCCATGCCGACGAAGCCACCGGCGGCGTGCTGGGCGAAACCGGCGTGCCGAAGGCCACCGAAGAAGTGGTGGAAAAAGTCGCCGGCCCGGAATCGATCGTCGGCGGGACGCTCGACCACACGGTCGAAGCGGTGGGCGGCTTGCTCGGCGGCGGCCGCTGACCGGCACCGGCGGCGTTACCGTCACAATGCCGACCGATGACGCAGCCCGCACATGCAGGCGCGATCGCCGACCCGATCGCCGGATCGCCGGTCTTCCCGGCCGGTAGCCGGGTAAACGAGCGCGGCCGGCTCGAGGTCGGCGGCTGCGACGTGGTCGAGCTCGCCGCTGAGCTCGGCACCCCCGCCTACATATATGCCGAGGACGACATGCGCGCCCGCGCCCGCGCCTACCGCGAGGCGTTCGAGCGGCGCGGCGTCGAGTACGAGGTGCTCTTCGCCAGCAAGGCCTTCCCCTGCACCGCGGCCTACCGCCTCTTCGCCGAGGAGGGGCTCTCGGTCGACGTCGCCTCGGGCGGCGAGCTGCACATGGCGCTGCGCGCCGGCTTCGACCCCGCCCGCATCCACATGCACGGCAACAACAAGAGCGACGAGGAGATCGTGCTCGCCGCGCGGGCGGGCGTCGGCCACCTGATCCTCGACTCCTTCGATGAGATCGAGCGCTGCGAGCGGCTGCTCGACGCGCCGCAGAAGGTGCTTGTCCGGGTCACCCCGGGGATCAAGCCCTCGACCCACGACTACGTGCAGACCGGGCAGCTCGACTCGAAGTTCGGCTTCGGCCTCGAGGACGGGCTGGCTGCGCGGGCGATCGAGCGGGTGCTCGCCTCCGACGCGCTCGAGCTGGTCGGCCTCCACGCCCACATCGGCTCGCAGATCTTCGAGCTCGAGCCCTACCGGCTGGCGATCGAGGCGATCGGCGGCCTCGCCGGCGATTGGTGCCGGGTGGTCAACGTCGGCGGCGGGCTCGGCATCGCCTATACCGCCGAGGACGAGCCGCCCTCGATCGACTCCTACGTCGAGGTCAAGGCGCGCGCCGTCGCCGAGGTCTTCGGCGAGGGGGTGCGGATCCTGGTCGAGCCCGGCCGCTCGCTGGTCGGCAACGCCGGTGTCACCGCCTACCGCGTCGGCACGGTCAAGGAGATCCCCGGCGTTCGCACCTACGTCGCCGTCGACGGCGGCATGTCAGACAACATGCGGCCGATGCTCTACGGCTCGCGCTACGAGGCGCTGATCGCCGACCGGGTCGGCGCCGTTCCCGACACCCTTGGCACGGTCGCCGGGATGCACTGCGAGTCCGGCGACGTGATCGTGCGCGACGCGATGCTCGCCGCGCCCGCGGTCGGCGACGTCCTCGTCACCGCGGCGACCGGCGCCTACGGCTACGCGATGGCGAGCAACTACAACGGCGTGCCGCGTCCGCCGGTGGTCTTCTGCCGCGACGGCGAGGCGCGCGTCGTCGTCCGGCGCGAGACCTACGAGGACCTCACCGCGCGCGATGTCTGAACCGGTTCGCATCGGGCTGCTCGGGCGCGGCACCGTCGGCGGCGCCTTCGCCGCGCTGCTCGGCGAGCGCGCCGCCGCGGTCGAGGCGGCGACCGGCCGCCGGCCCGAGCTGGCCGGGACGCTGACCCGCGGCGAAGGCGAGTTCGGCGCAGATCCTCGCCGCGCTCCGAGGTGATCGTCGAGCTGATCGGCGGCACCGAGCCGGCGCGCGAGTACGTGCTCGCGGCGCTGCGCGCGGGCAAGCCGGTGGTCACCGCCAACAAGCAGCTGCTCGCCCAGCACGGCGACGAGCTGTTCGACGCGGCGCGCGAGGCGGGCGTTCAGCTGCGCTTCGAGGCCGCGGTTGCGGGCGTGATCCCGATCGTCCGCACGATCCAGGAGAGCTTCGGCGTAACCGAGATCGAGAAGGTCTTCGGCATCGTCAACGGCACCACCAACTTCATCCTCAGCGAGATGGCGGCGACCGGCGCCGCCTACGAGCGACGTGCTCGCCCGTGCCCAGGAGCTGGGCTACGCCGAGGCCGACCCGAGCGACGACGTCAACGGCGCCGACGCCGCGGCGAAGATGGCGATCCTCGCCCGGCTCGCCTTCCACACGCCGGTGACGCTCGACCAGGTCGCCTACGAGGGGATCGAGGGGGTCAAGCCGGACGACCTCGCCTACGCCAAGGAGCTCGACCTCTCGCTGAAGCTGCTCGGAGTCGCCGAGCGCCGCGACGGCGGCATCAGCGTGCGCGTCTTCCCCTGCTTCCTCTACGGCGGTCACCCGCTCGCCCCCGTCGGCGGCCCGTTCAACGCTGTCATGGTCGAGGCGCCGGCGATCACCGAGGTGACGATGTCGGGGCCGGGCGCCGGCGGCGTCGAGACCGCCTCGGCCGTGCTCGGCGACGTCGCCTCGATCCTCGCCGGCGACGCGCCGGTGCACCAGGCGCGCGAGCGGCTGCCGCTGATCGCCGACGTCAGCTCCTCCTTCTACCTGCACCTCGAGGTCGCCGACGAGCCCGGCGTGCTCGCCAAGATCGCCCAGGTCCTCGGCGAGAAGGAGATCTCGGTGAAGAGCGTGGTCCAGCGCGGGATCGGCGACGACGCGCGGCTGGTGATGGTCGTCCACGAGTGCCTCGAGTCGCGCTTCGCCGCTGCGCTGGAGGAGATCGGCGCGCTGGCGGAGCTGCGCTCGCCGCCGCGCTCGATCAGGGTGATCGAGGAGGAGTTCGTTTGAGGCCGCTGATCGAGCGCTACCGCGATCGGCTGCCGCTCGAGGACGGCGATCCGGTCGTCAGCCTGAACGAGGGATCGACGCCGCTGATCGAATCGCCGCGGCTCTCCGAGCGGATCGGCGTCCGGGCCTACCTCAAGTTCGAGGGCGCCAACCCGACCGGGTCGTTCAAGGACCGGGGGATGACGGTGGCGGTCTCGCGGGCGAAGGGGCGCGGGGCGGAGGCGGTGATCTGCGCCTCGACCGGCAACACCGCCGCGAGCGCCGCGGCCTACGCGGCGCGGGCGGGGATGCGCGGGGCGGTGATCGTGCCGGAGGGCAAGATCGCGATCGGCAAGCTCGCCCAGGCGCTGATGCACGGCGCCCGCGTGATCGCCCTGCGCGGCAACTTCGACGATGCGCTGAAGCTGGTCCGCGAGCTGGCCGACAAGCACCCGATCGAGCTGGTCAACTCGGTCAACCCCTACCGGATCGAGGGACAGAAGACCGCCGCCTTCGAGGTCGTCGAGGAGCTCGGCGAGGCGCCCGGAGCGCTGGCGATCCCGGTCGGCAACGCCGGCAATGTCACCGCCTACTGGCGCGGCTTCCAGGAGCTGGGGGAGACGCCCGTCGTCTACGGCTTCCAGGCGGAGGGCGCGGCGCCGCTGGTTCGCGGCGAGCCGGTCGCCAACCCCGAGACCGTCGCCTCGGCGATCCGGATCGGCAACCCGGCGCGCTGGGAGGAGGCGATGGCGGCCTTCACCGCTTCGCGCGGCCGCGTCGCCGCCGTCTCCGACGAGCAGATCCTCGACGCCTACCGCTGGCTGGCGGCGGGGGAGGGGGTCTTCTGCGAGCCCGCCTCGGCGGCCTCGGTCGCCGGCCTGCTCGCCCACGGTCTGCCGGTCGCCGAGGGCGAGCCGCCGCCGGAGTCGGTCGTCTGCGTCCTCACCGGCCACGGCCTCAAGGACCCCGACACCGCCCTCTCCAAAGCCCCGCCGGTGATCAACTGCGAGAACGACCTCGGCGCGGTCGAGCGCGCGGTGTTCGATTGACCGCGCGCCACCGGCTCGTCCGCGTCCCCGCTTCCTCGGCCAACCTCGGGCCGGGGTACGACGTGATGGCGGCGGCGTTGGAGATGTTCCTCGAGCTCGAGGTCGAGGAGACCGGCGAGTTCTCGCTCGACCCGGGCGGGCTCGACGTGCCGCGGGATCGCGGCAACCTGATCGTGCGCGCGTTCGAGAGCCTGCACTCGGCGGACGGGATCGCCTTCCGCCTGCGCGGCGAGGGCATCCCGCTTGGCGCGGGGGCTTGGCTCGAGCGCGGCGGCGATCGTCGCCGGCCTCTTCGCCGCCGACCATCTCTTCGAGCTCGGCCTCTCGAAGGAGGAGATGCTGGCGCGGGCGACCGAGCTGGAGGGCCATCCCGACAACGTCGCGGCGGCGATCTACGGCGGCTTCGTGATCTGCGGGCGCGACGCGGGCGGCGCTCCGGTGGCGGCCCGATTCGATCCGCCGAACGGGTTGGAGGGGCTACTCGTCATCCCGGCCGAGGAGGTCTCGACCGAGCGGGCGCGCGAGGCGATCCCGGCCGAGGTGCCGCTCGCCGACGCCGTCGCCAACGTCGCCGCCGCCTCGCGGCTGGTGCTCGGCCTGCAGAGCGCCGACCTCGACCTCCTGGCCAGCGGGCTCGTCGACCGCATCCACCAGCCGCGCCGCCGCGACCTCTACCCGCGCTCGATGGATCTCGTCGACGAGGCACGCGCCCTCGGCGCCCTCGGCGCGACGATCTCGGGCGCCGGCCCGACCGTGCTCGTCTGGACCACCTGGCAGGACGCCGGCAAGGTCAGCGAGGAGTTGGAGCGCCGCTGCGAGGGCTGGGCCGAGGTGCGCAGGCTCCCGTTCACCCCCCACGGCGCCGACGTACCCGAGCTGTAGGATCGGCCTCGTGGTAGCGCGCCCGAGATGGATCCTCGCCCTCGCCGTGGCATCGCTCCTCGTCCTCCCGGCGGCCGCCCACGCGACCCTCGCCTTCGTCCGCAGCCCGCTGGCGCCGACGATCTGGGCGGCGGCCGACAACGGCTCCGCCCAGCGAAAGATCGGCCCCGGGTCCAACCCGCGCGTCTCGCCCAACGGCCAGATCATCGCCTTCTTCCACCAGGGCGAAGGTCGCTCCGCGCAGCCGGAACTGATGCTGGCGCCCGCCAACGGCAGCGCGCCGATCAGCCGTTTGGCCACCGGCTGGCGCGAACCGAACAGCTTCGCCTGGTCGCCGGACTCAGCCTCGATCGCCGCCGTGCTCGGCCCCGAACTCGGGCCCAAGCGCCTGGTCCTGATCGACGTCGTCACCGGCGCCCAGCAGACGATCGCGCGCGGCTTCTTCTCCGGCGTCAGCTTCGCGCCCGAGGGCGGGCAGCTCGTCTACGCCAGGGCGGCGAGCGAAAAGTTCCCGCCGCGCAGCGACGTCTACCGTTTCGACATCCCGGTTCCGGGCGGCGTCAACGTCGCCGCCACGCACCCGCAACGGCTGACCACCGACCAACGCTCGCTCTATCCGCTCTGGGGCCCGAACGAAAGGATCGTCTTCGTCCGGCTGCTCGGCGCCAAGCAGCGTCGCTACGGGCCCAAGAACGAGCTCTTCCTGATGAACCCGCAGGGCAAATCGGTGCGGCGGCTGACCCAGACCAAGGTCGACCCGCTGACCCAGGGCCTCTACCCGACCGACTGGTCGGCGAGCGGCAACCAGCTGCTCACCGAGTACGAGGGCCAGGACACCAGCTACGCGGTCACCGTCAACCCCCGCAGCGGCTCCGAGCGCACGCTGACCAAGGAACGCGAGCAGGGCTTCGTCGGCACCGCCCTCTCCGCCGACGGCAGCACCGTGCTCGGCTGGCTCGGCGGCTTCGAACCCGGCCAGGGACACAAGGTCGTGACGATCCCCTACGGCGGCGGCAAGCCAAAGATCCTCGCCAAGAACGCCACCGAACCCGACTGGAGCGATTGATGGCCGGCTACGCGATCAAGCACCGCGACGAGTTCGAGACGATGGAGGGGTCGGGGGACTCGACCTGGCGGCTGGCGCGCAAGGCGCTCGGCACCTCGGCCTTCGGCTTCAACCTGGTCGAGATCGATCCCGGCGGGCAGATCCCCGAGCACGACGAGGCCCAGAGCGGCCAGCAGTCGAGCTCTACGTGATCCTCGAGGGCGAGGCGACGTTGCGGATCGACGGCGAGGACCACCCGGCGCCGGCCGGCACCTTCGCCTCGATCGAGCCGCCGGCCAGCCGCACGATCCTCAACCGCTCCGAGGGCCCGGTCACGGCGATGCTGATCGGCGTCCACCCGGCCGGCGAATACGAGCCGCCCTCCTTCGCCTAGGCAGCGGGGCCTGCCGGCCCTATAATCCGGCAACTCGTCAACCCGTCGCGCGCCCGCTCGGAGAAGGCGCGGAAACCGGGAGGTCAACTTGTCCGATAACCAGTCCCGTGAGCTTCACGGCAAGGGCGGTCCTGTCCGCTACTCGCCGGAGCGCGCCTACCGGCCGCTTGTCTCGCCCCCGAGCGTCGAGGACAAGGACGCGTGCGCGATCTACGCCTCCGTGCGCAAGGACGCGACGCCCAGCCACGAGCCGATCGAACGGGCGATCCCGGCGCTGGGGAAGATGCTCCACCGCGCCGGCAACGTCGACGGCGAGGGCGACGGCTGCGGCGTGCTGGTCGACATGCCGCGCCGGATCTGGGCCGAGGAGGTGCGCGCCGGCGGCCACGACCCCTCGCTGACCCTCGACGACGCCTTCGCCGTCGGCCACGTCTTCATCGAGCGCTCCCAGGATCTCGAGAGGGTCCAGCCACGACGCCCGCGAGCTGCTCGGCCGCGGCGGCTTCCGCATCCTCGCCGAGCGGCTCGGCGTCGTCGACTCGCCCGCGCTCGGCCCGACCGCGCGCGAGGAGGAGCCGCACTTCTGGCAGATCGCCGGCCTCGTCGCCGACCTCCTCGCGCCGCGACCGCGTCCTCTTCGACCTCCTGATCGAGCTCGAGGAGGAGCTCGGCGTCCACGTCCCCTCGCTCTCGGCGACGACCTGCGTCTACAAGGTGATGGGCGCGCCCAAGGTGCTCGGCGAGTACTACCCCGACCTGCGCGACGAGCGCTTCGAGACGATCGGCTGCTTCGGCCACAACCGCTACTCGACCAACACCTGGCCCTCGTTCAAGCGCGTCCAGCCGTTCTCGGTGCTCGGCCACAACGGCGAGATCAACACGATCGAGCAGCTGCGCCAGGAGGCGCGGATGCTCGGCGTGCCGATCGCCGCCCGGCTCCTCGGACTCGCAGGACCTCAACCGCACGATCGACACCCTGGTCAGCCGCGACGGCCTCAGCCTCGCCGAGGCGATGGAGATGGTCGTGCCGCCGATCGTCGAGGAGATCCGCTCGCTGCCCGCCGACCTGCACCGCTTCTACATGTACCTGCGCCAGGCGATGGGCCCGTTCGCCCAGGGCCCGGTGGCGCTGATCGCCCGCCACACCGACGAGTGCGTCTTCTCCGCCGACGCGCTCGGCCTGCGCCCGCTCTGGCAGGTCGAGACCGAGGCGACGACTTCGTCTTCAGCTCCGAGCCCGGCGTCGTCGCGGTCGGCGAGATGGTCGCCGAGCCGAAGCCGCTCGCCCCCGGCGAGAAGGCGATGGTCGCGATCGACCGCGAGCGCAAGCGCTCGACCCTGCACCCCCACCACGAGATGCTGCGGCATCGTCCGCGACCGCTGGCTGGCGCGCAACGGCGCCGCCGAGCCCGCCGCCTACGACCGCGCCCTGCAGGCCGGCGGCCCGCTCGAGGGCGCCGACGTGCCCGGCTACTCCGACGCCGGCCCCGAGGAGCCGGTCAAGGTCGACGACCGCGTCCTCGCCGGCTTCGGCTGGCAGCGCGACGACGTCAAACTGGTCCAGCAGATGGCCTCCAACGGGGCCGAGCCGATCGGCTCGCTCGGCTACGACGGGCCGCTGGCGGCGCTCTCGCCCGAGCGCCAGAACCTGGCCGACTACTTCAAGGAGACGGTCGCCGTCGTCACCAACCCGGCGATCGACCGCGAGCGCGAGGTCGAGCACTTCTCGACCCGCGCGGTCTTCGGCCGGCGACCCTCGATCGGCGCCGCCGGCGAGGACACGGCGACGGTCGAGACCTCCTTCCCGGTGATCCTCGGCGGCCACCACGGGCTGGCGCCGCTCTCCGAAAGCGCCTACCGCGAGATCGCCCGCGACCAGGGCACCTACCTGCTCGAGGACCTCTGGGAGGAGTTCCGCGGCCGCGCCGGAGCGGTCGACATCTCGCTGCTCGAGTCGGAGACGACGAAGGGGGCGATCGAGCGGATCAAGCAGGAGGCGGTGAAGAAGGTCCGCGACGGCGCCGAGCTGCTGGTGCTGACCGACCGCACCGTCTACGACGCCGAGCGGCGCTACCTCGATCCCCACCTGGCCACCTCCGCGGTCGACCAGGCGCTGAAGCAGTTCCGGGTCGAGCCCGGCGAGGAGAACCTGCGGCGACGCTGCGGCATCGTCCTGCGCTCGGCGGCGATCCGCAACGTCCACGACACGATGCTTGCCCTCGGCCTCGGCGCCAACGGCGTCTGCCCCTACACGATGGTCGAGGTGATCTGCGTCGAGGACTACGAGGCCGACGTCGCGCAACCTCTGCGCGGCGCTCGGCAAGGGGATCGAGAAAGTGATCTCGACGATCGGCATCCACGAGGTGCGCGGCTACGCCCGCCAGTTCTCCTCGATCGGGGTGCGGCCGGAGCTGGCCGAGATCTTCCAGACCGAGGCCTTCGCCGCCTCGGAGTCGGGCGGTGTCGGCTTCGCCGCCCTCGACGAGGACTCGCAACGCGCGGGCGCGGGTCCTGGCCGGCGACGAAGACGCCAAACCGGCGAAGACGTTCCGCTTCTACCCCAAGGTCTACAAGGCCGCGATCGCGACCGCCAACGGCTCGGGCTCCTACGAGGAGTACTCGGAGAAGGTGCGCGAGCTGGAGCGCCAGAGCCCGATCTCGATGCGCCACATCATGGGTCTGAAGGGCGACCGGGAGCCTCTGACGGATCCCGGCATCGTCGACGCCGGCGTCGGCCACCACGACTACCCGGTGGTGATCTCCTCGATGAGCTTCGGCTCCCAGTCCGAGCCCGCCTTCCGCGCCTACGCCGAGGCGGCGAAGGCGATCAACGTCCTCTGCGTCAACGGCGAGGGCGGCGAGATCCGCGACATGTACGGGCACTACCGCAAGTGGCGCGGCCAGCAGGTCGCCTCGGGGCGCTTCGGCGTCTCGGCGGAGATGCTCAACTCCTCCTACCTGGCCGAGATCAAGATCGGCCAGGGGGCCAAGCCCGGCGAGGGCGGCCACCTGCCCGGCAAGAAGGTCTCCGAGAAGGTCGCCGCGGCGCGTAACGCGGCCCCCGGCACCGACCTGATCTCGCCCTCGAACAACCACGACCTCTACTCGATCGAGGATCTCGCCGAGCTGATCGACGAGCTGAAGACGGTCAACCCCGACGTGCGCGTCTCGGTCAAGGTGCCGGTGGTGCCGAACATCGGCACGATCGGCCTCGGCATCGCCAAGGCGGGCGCCGACATCATCACCCTCTCGGGCTTCGAGGGAGGCACCGGCGCCGCCCGCCAGCACGCCCTGCGCCACGTCGGCCTGCCGTCGGACATCGGCACCCGCGCCGTGCACCGGGCGCTGATGGAGGCCGGGCTGCGCAACCGGGTCGAGATCTGGGCCGACGGCGGCTACCGCACCGGCCACGACGTCGTCAAGCTGCACTGCCTCGGCGCCAACCGGGTCGGCTTCGGCACGCTGGCGATGGTCAGCCTCGGCTGCACGATCTGCCGCGGCTGCCAGCTCGACACCTGCCACGTCGGCATCGCCACCCAGATCGAGACGGTCGAGCAGGCCCAGCAGCACGGCCTGAAGAAGTTCACCCCGCAGGAGGTCGACGTCGGCGGCCGAGAGCTGCGCCCGCTTCTTCGCCGCGATGGGCGAGGAGGTCAAGCAGGTCGTCGCCTCGCTCGGCTACGACCGCGCCCAGGACCTGGTCGGCCGCTACGACCTGCTCGAGCAGGTCTCCCACCACGACCAGGTCGACCTGGCGCCGCTGATCACGCCGCTGGAGGAGTTCCTCGACCTCGAGCCGATCGACCTGCCGGTCGCGGCGGAGATGCCGAGGCGCGGGCCGAGGCGGGGCTGGTCGTCGCCCGCCCGATCCGGATGGAGGCCAAGGCCGCCTCGGCGCAGATCGGCGCCCTCGCCGGCGACATCTGCCCCGGCCGCACCGTGCGCAACGAGTTCCCGCGCGCCACCGACGCCAACGACCGCGTGCTCGGCACCGAGCTGTCCGGGGCGATCGCCCGCTCGCGCATCTTCGACGGCGGGCCCGAGTCCAACGAGGACGTGCTCGCCAGCCTCGAGTTCAACGGCGGCTCGGTCGCCGGCCAGGGCCTCGGCGCCTTCAACTCCTACGGCGTCTCGATCCGGGTCGAGGGCGGCGCCCAGGACGGCGTCGGCAAGACGATGCTGGGCGGCACCGTCGCCGTGCTCAAGGGCAAGGGCGCCAGGGGCAAGCGCGCTCAACGGCTCGGTCGGCAAGTCCTTCGCCTACGGCGCCCAGCGCGGCCGCCTCTTCGTCCAGGGCTCGGCCGACTCGCGCTTCTGCATCCGCCTCTCCGGCGCCGACGTCGTCCTCGCCGGCGAGCCCGAGGAGGAGATCGACGACAGCCGCGGCTGCCTGGTCGACCGCGCCAACGCCAAGGGCTTCGCCTTCGAGTACATGACCTCGGGCCGCGCCGTCGTGCTCGGCGACCTCGGGCCCTGGGCCTGCGCCGGGATGACCGGCGGCCGCGTCTACGTCCGCCACAACGCCTTCGGCATCGACCGCGAGGCGATCGAGCGGCGGCTCGGCGAGGGGGCCAAAGTCGAGCTGAAGGAGCTCGACGCCGAGGGCCACCTCGACGTCGAAGACCTGCTCTCCCACTACGCCGAGGAGCTGCGCGCCACCGGCCAGGACGAGGAGGCCGAGCGGATGCTCTCGCTGGCGTCCGGCGCGGCCGAGAGCTTCCTGATGGTCGTCCCGCACAAGGTGCAGGCCGACCCCAGCATCTCTACCGAGTAGGGCGCGTCAAGAGGTCGGCGATCGCCCGGACCTCGCGCAGCAGGCCGTCGAGCATCGCCTCGGTGTTGGTGTGGATGCGCCACTCGGCGTACTTGCGGTCCTGCTCGACCTGGTCGATGCGGCGTTCGAGCTTGGCGATCCGCTTGTCGGCGCGTTTCTCGCTCTTGCGCACGCGCTTGCTTGACGTAGCTGCGGGTCTCCTCGCGGATCGCGTCGAGCTCGCGCTGCAGGTCGGCGTCGCCGCCCTCCTGCTCGGCGAGCATCTCCTCGACGCCGACGCGGACGCGCTCGATCTCTTCGTGCAGGCGGGCGCGGGCCTGCTCGGCGGCGACGGACGGGTCGTGGGTAGAGCTCACCGGCAGCATGCTACGGGCGCCGGTGGCCGGAATTTGCGGCTCTTGGCTGGCTCAGCCTTCGAGCACGAAGAGGCGGTAGCGGCCGATCGCCAGCTCGTCGCCGTCGCCGAGCTTGCCCCACTCGACCAGCTCGCCGTTGACGAAGACGCCGTTGAGGCTGCGGTCGTCGAGCACGCGCAGCGACTCGTCGGTTCGGAGACGATCAGCGCGTGGCGGCGGGAGACGCTGGGGTCGTCGAGGCGGACGTCGGCGGCGACGCTGCGGCCGATCCGCGTCCAGCCGGGCCTCGATCTCGAAGACGAGGATCTCGCCGTCCTCGTCGCGGCAGACGAGGTGGCGGCTGCCGGGGGCGAGCTCGGCCCGCAGCTCGTCGCAGCCAGCTCGGCGACATCGGCTCGCTCGGCACCTCGAACTCGGCCGTGGTCTCGCCGTGCTCCTGCATCGACTCGAAGATCGAGTCGAGCCGGAAGCTCGAGGCGCCGCAGCGCGGGCACTCGGGCAGGCGGTCGTTCTCGTGCAGAGCCAGCTGCGAGCCGCACTCGACGCAGAAATAGGTACCCGGGCCGGGGAAGGTCCCGGTCGCGTAGCTGTCGGAAGCTGGGGTGGGGGTGAGACTGATGGCGATGGCTGGCTCCTTTCGGCGCCTCCGCAAATCGATCCTAACTCGCCGGGCGACGGCTTCGCATCGGGATTTGCCGCAGCTCTACCCGATTTCGGCTTGGCAAACTCGCCCAGACACTAGAATCGCGCCGCCGATGGGCCCGGTCAGCGCAGAGATCGAGATCGACGTTCCCCGCGAGCGCGTCTTCGCGGCGATCGCCGACCTGGCGCGGCGGCCCTCCTTCACCGACCACTTCCTCGACGGCTTCCACCTGACCCGGATCGAGTCGAGCGGGGTCGGCGCCGGGGCGCGCTTCCGCCTCGGCTGCGCCGCGCTCGGTCTGGATGGACACGGCGATCGCCGAGCTGCGAGCCGCCGCACAGGATCGTCGAGCGGGGGCGCGGCGGCCGCGGCAACCGGATCCCCGCGACCACGGTCTGGGAGCTGACCGAGGGCGCCGGCTCGCTGACCAGGGTCCGCGTCTCGCACTGGACCGAGCCGTCGAACCCTCTCGACCGGGCGCTGGAGGCGCTCTGCGGGCGCCTCGATGCGGCTGGAGCGGGGCTGGCGCCAGGCGCTGCGGCGGCTGCGCGACCTGCTCGAGTGCGGGCGAGCCGGCGCCCCAGCGCGTTGGCGTCGCCGGCGGCAACCCCCACGCGACCGGCATCCCGTAGGCGGGCTGCCGAGCGCCTTTATAGACTCTCGCCGCCGATGACCCGCCACCGCAGACCTCCTGCCCGCGCTGCTCGCCGCGCTCGCCTTCGCCGCGCTCGCCCTCGGCGTCTCCGCCTGCGGCTACTCGAGCGACTCGAAGGACGTCGTCGAGGGCGAGTCGGTCTAGCTCGGCGAGCTCCAGTACACCGTCGTCTTCTCGCGCTTCCTCAACCCCAACGACAACGAGGACTCCGCCTACCTGGTCGGCCAGCCGCAGCTGCCGCCCGGCTACAGCTACTTCGGCGTCTTCCTCGAAGTCCAGAACGAAAGCGAAGAAGCCGCAGACGCTCCCGCGGAACCTCGACGATCACCGACGCCGGACACCAGACCTTCCACGCGATCCCCAGCAAAAGCCTCTACGCGCTGCCCTTCGGCGGCGAAGTCGAACCCCAGGAACAGGTCCCGGTGCTCGACTCGACTCCCCAGCAGGGCCCGATCGAGGGCTCGCTGGTCCTCTTCGAGCTGCCCGCCTCGGCCTCGGAGAACCGCCCGCTGACGCTCGCCATCCCCGGGCCCGAAGGCCCGGCCGAAGTCACGCTCGACCTCTAACACCTCGCCGACGGGCCGATTTCGGTCGCTTTACGTCCTGTTTTAGGCCCGTCGGCGGGGTTCAGAGGCCGGCGGAGAGGACCTGGCCGGCGACGGGCGCGGCGACTTCGCCGCCCGCCGCTTCGGCTTCGATCAGCAGCACGCCGACCGCCAGCCGCGCCTTTTCGGCCGGGGCGAAGGCGGCGAACCAGGCGTCCTTGATCTGTTCCGGGTTCTTCTTCGCCTTCCTGGCCGGGCTTGGGGCCGAGCTCGGCGGTGCCGGTCTTGCCGGCGACCTGGGCCTCGGGGATGGCACCGGCGGTAGCCGGTGCCGTCGGTGACGACGCCGACCATCAGTTCGGTCAGCTCGCTCGGCGATCTGCTTCGACATCACCCGCACCGGCTTGGCTTCCGGCCGCAGCTTCGGGTTGGCGACGAGCGAGGTCGGCTCGCGGACGCCGCCGTTGCCGATCGTCTGCGCGACGGTCGCCATCTGCAGCGGCGTCGCCAGCACTTCGCCCTGGCCGATCGCGCTCACGCCGAGGTCGAGTTCGTCGCCGATCTCGCGTCGGGATCGTCGATTCGGGCGGTTCGACTTCGGCGACGATTTCCGGCGCGTAGAGGGTCGGCGGCGAGTTGAAGCCGAAGCGCTTCGGCGGTCGCGACGAGTTCGTCGTTGCCGATCTTCGGCCCGAGCGGGGCGAAGTCGGCGTTGCAGGACTCGGCGAAGGCTTCGCGGAAGGTGCCGCCGCAGAACTCGCCGTTGGCGTTGCTGATGAAGCGCCCGCCGACGTTGACGCCGTCGACGATTTCGAATTCGTCGTCGAGCGAGACGACGCCCTTCTCCAGCGCGGCCGTGGTGGTGATCGTCTTGAAGGTCGAGCCCGGCGGCTGCGGCGCCGAGAAGGCCTGGCCGGCGAGGGCGCGGACGTCGCCGCTGCGGGCGTCGAGCACGGCGACGCCGCCGGCCCGTCCGGCGAGGGCGGAGACCGCTGTCGCCTGCAGCGTCGGGGTCGATCGTCGTCTTCACCGGCGCGCCGGGCTGGGGCTCGGCCTGGGCGAGGATCCGGGCCGAGCCGCCGTCGTCGTCGACCGCGAGCAGCGAGCCGCCGGGCTTGCCGGCGAGGCGCGCGTTGAAGGCCTGCTCGAGGCCGCTGATCCCGACCGGGGTTTCGGCGGGGAAGCCGTGCCGGGCGAGGAGCCGCCTCTTCTTCTTCGTCGGCCATGCCGACTTCGCCGGTGACGTCGATCGCGGCGCTGCCGAGCGGGTGTTCGCGGGCGTCGGCGGGCCCTTCGGCGAGCGACGTGCCGTCGCGGGCGAGGATCGGCGCGCGCGGGGCCAGGTCGACCCGGTTCTCGAGGTGCTCGCCGCGCTTCAGGCCGGGGAAGACGAGGCTCGGGTCCCAGGCGATGCCGCCGTCGGCGTAGGGGAGGTCGAGGTCGGCGTCGACCGTGCCGAAGGCGACCGTGCCGGCTGCGATCGGACTGGGACCGGCGGCGCCGCCCCGCTGGCGGGATCGCCGGCGGAGCCGGCGTCGAGAGTGCGCAGCGTCGCGATCTCCGCCGCTTCGCGGTACTTCCCCGGCGAATTCGTCCTCGCCGACTTCAGCCCGCGAGGCTTCGTTCAGCTCCTCGGTACATCGCGGCGAAGTCGTCTGTGTGCCCAGGCTCTGGCGAAGCGCTCGGCGGCGTCCTTCTCGGGCGATCCCGGCGCGCCCGCCGAGGCACCGAGCGACGAAGGCGACGATCGCGATGACCGTGAGCGGCAGCGCGCGGGTGACCAGACGGCGACGCCGCTCTACCTCGGTGGGCAGGGTGTTCACTGCGCGGAAATCTAGTGCTAGTGACCTGAGTCATTGATCCGCTGGCAGTAGGAGGCGAGGCTGTCGAGGATCTCATCGGCGCTCTTGTGCCAGACGTAGGGCTTGGGCTCGTCGTTCCAGTTGGCGATCCAGGTGCGGATCGAGGCGACCAGGTCGCGGACCGAGCGATGGGAGCCGCGCTTGATCCACTTCGTGGTCAGCTCGGCGAACCAGCGCTCGACCAGGTTCAGCCAGGAGCTGTAGGTGGGCGTGAAGTGCAGGGTGAAGCGCGGATGGCGCTTCAGCCAGCGCTGGATCGAGGGCGTCTTGTGGGTCGAGGAGTTGTCGAGCACGACGTGGACGTCGAGGTCCTCGGGCACCGAGCGCTCGATCAGGTTGAGGAACTTGCGGAACTCCTCGGCGCGGTGACGGGGCGTCATCTCGGCGATCACCTGCCCGGAGGCGACGTCGAGCGCGGCGTAGAGGTTGGTGGTGCCGTTGCGCACGTAGTCGTGGGTGTGGCGCTCGGGCACGCCCGGCATCAGCGGCAGGATCGGCGCGGAGCGCTCCAGCGCCTGGATCTGGGACTTCTCATCGACGCAGAGCACCACCGCCGCCTCGGGCGGGTTGAGGTAGAGCCCGACGATGTCTCTGCACCTTGTCGACGAACTGCGGGTCGGGCGAGAGCTTGAAGTGCTCGGTGCGGTGGGGCTTCAGCCCGAAGGCCCGCCAGATCCGGCTGATCGCCGTCTGGCTCATGCCGGTCGCCGCCGCCATCGAGCGCGTCGACCAGTGCGTCGCGTTCGGGGGGCTGCTCCTCCAGCGTCTTGACGATCACCCGCTCGATCTCCTCGTCGGTGATCTGCCGCGGCTTGCCCGGGCGCGGCTCGTCGTGCAGGCCGTCGAAGCCGCGCCTGGCGAAGCGGCCCCGCCAGCGGCCCACCGTCTGCGTGCTGCAGCCCAGGCGGGCCGCGATCTCCTTGCTCTGCTCGCCGTCGGCGGCCGCCAACACGATCCGGCAGCGCAGCGCCAGGGCCTGGGCGCTCTTCGGGCGCCTGGCCCAGCGCTCCAGCACCTCCCGCTCCTCGCCTTTCAGCACGACATCGACACGTCCGGGCATGAGGCCTCCCATCGTCGCTTGCGATGGCGACGACTTCGACGCGCGAGGGCGCTGCCTGCGAACTAACGACTCAGGTCACTAGATGGTTGATTCCACGGGAATGCCGTGTCCAAGGGGTTCGAAGCAGAGAGGCCGAAGTCGACGGTGCTGAAGCAACCGTCGACCGAAAGGCCACGATGCACGCCGACCTCGACACTCTCTGCACCGTCGTTTATTGCACGGCGGACGATCTCCTGCCCGAGAAGTCCGGAAATGCCCGTCGCCGGGTCACCGACGCGGAGGTAGCCACACTCTGCGTCGCCCAGGCGATCATGGGCATCCCCTCCGATCGCCGCTTCCTCGCGGTCGCCCGCAAGCGCCTCGCGATCTCTTCCCCGAGTTGCCCCAGCAGCCTGGCTACCACAAGCGAAGGGCCCGCCTGGCCGAGACGATCGAGTGGCTGATCGGCGTCTTTGCCGCCGAGTCCCCCGGCTTCCACGACGAGCTGCTGCTGATCGACTCCACCCCGGTGGAGTGCGCCCGCTCGGTCGAGACCGACGCGCGCTCGGTCTGGCTGACGCTGCCGACTACGGCTACTGCGCCTCCCACTCCCGCTTCTTTTGGGGCTTTCGCCTGCACGGCCTCTTCGCCCCCGACGGCACGCCGCGCGCCTTCACCCTCGCCTCTCCCAAGCGCGACGAGCGCGAGGTCGGGATCGAGCTGCTTGAACGCG
>CAVPCU010000003.1:0-243606 GCA_963702575.1 uncultured Solirubrobacterales bacterium
GCTCGGGGCCGGCACTGAGGCTCGCGAAGACGTCGCCGTCGGTGCTGTGGAGCGCCGCGATCGCCTTGACGCCGATCAGGCCGGCTTCGCCGATGCCGTAGCCGAAGCGCTTCAGGTAGGCGCCGGTCGGTTCGAGCTCGGTGAGGATCCGCACCGAGCCCCCGGCTTTGCCCGCCCGCGCTTCGCGCTCGGCGACGAAGAGGTGGCCTTCGCCGTCGATCGCCAGCGTCGTCGCTTCGCGGTCGTCGAGCGGGTGGGGAGAGCCCAGTCCTTCGCAGTTGGGCTTGAACTCGAAGACGCCTTCTTCGGTCCTGTTGAAGATCGCGTAGATGTCGCCGGACGAATCGACCGCGAGGCCTTGGCTCAGCAGGTCTTCGTGCGGCAGTGCGCATTCTTTGAGCAGCGCCAGCGAGGGTTCGAACTCCTCGATCCGCGGCTTTTCGGGTTTCGGCGTGTCGCCGACGTAGAGGACGCCGCCGGGGCCGAGGGCGATCTGGTCTTCGGCCTTCGCGAACTGGCCGGGGCCGGTTCCTTTCGAGCCGACCTGGCCGAGCAGGGTGCCGGCGGGGTCGAACTTCACCACCCGGAAGTTGCCGCTGTCATAGACGTAGATGTCGTGATGGGAGGGGCTTGCCGGGTCGTTGTCCACCGCGATCGCGGTCGGAGCTTTGAGCAGCCCTTCGCCGAAGGAAAAGAGGAAGTGGCCTTCCGAATCGAAGGCCTCGATGCGGTTGTTCGCCGTGTCGGCGACATAGAGGCGGCCGCTTTCGAAGTCGGTGGCGACGCCGGACTGGCCGCTGCACTGGCTCGGGCCGGCGCCCGGCGGGCAGAAGGCAAGGTCGGCCGACGCTGCGCCCGGGAAGGCGATCGCCAAGCTGAGCGCCAGAAGACAGGCCGCGAGAAGACGCGGAAGAACCCGCCGCTCGATATTAGCCCTCCTCCCAAACACGTACCGGCCCATCGCCACCCTTGGCCCCTTAAACAACGTCCCAGCCGACCTCCCCCACGAAGGCCGTGCTCCCACACCATACGGTATGCCTACATATTTGTCAAGGAACGCTCCGTGCGCCGACGAATGGGTGTCGTAGAAGCGACGGACCGGAGAACCCTCCGGTCCGTCGCTTCGACCCTGGCTCTTGGGACAGGCGCTCGATCGGCGCCCGCACAACCCTTGAGCCATTTGGCCTTGGGCTCAGGTTACTGTGAGGTTTACCTGTTTGCCCTCAGCTCCCCCGGTGTCTTCGAACGCCTTGACTGTGATGTTAGTCAGCAGCGTGGCGTCGTTGCCCTCTTTCTGCGCCGCGGCGACGCAGCCGGTGCTGGTGCCGACTCGTTCGTATGTGACGCCTGACACTTCAGCTGTCGCGTCTACATCGTCTGGTTTACTGGCTTCTGTGTTCGTGTATTTGACTCCACCTGCTGTCGGTGTCTGTTCATGGATCTTCAGCGTGCAGCTGATCGCGGGAATTGTGATTTCGATCGTTTTCCCTGCCGAGCACAGCAGGTGCACCACGCCCTGTTCCCCGCTTGTTTCACCTGTGAGTGTTATGCTGCAGCCATTGACGTCGACCGTAGCCGCCAGTTCCCCGTTCGCCGTACAATTTTTGTATTCCGGCGTCACGTTCACATCGGTCAGGTTGAGTCCCGTCAATGTGCCACTTTTGTATAGCACTTCTTTGCATTCGACCTTCGTCCCACGGGCAGGTATTTCGAGTTTGTTGCCGTTGGCGTGGGCGATTTGTTCGGCTGTGATGAACGACGGGGTTACGCCTGGTGTCAGGTTGTATTCGGCCTGCGCCGCGCTTGCCGCGATCGCGCTGAGCGCGAAGACGGCGACGAGGGCAAGGCCGAGCGCCTTGAGGTTGCGCATCTTGCTTCCTTCCTGTCTTGGTTGCGCGCCGCGCCCCTTTGCGCACCGCGCGCCCCTGCTTCAGGGACGTGGCATCCCTAGCATGCTTTGGCATGGCAATCAAGATTTGCTGCGCATACTCGCATGAAAGGGGACTCTAGTCGCACGCCTCTTTGTTTTTCCCTGCACCTACCATGCGAGCGTCACCCGCGCGCGCCAAATGGCGCGCGCGGGTGACTTGCAGTGACCGACCCTCCTCAGCTCACTGTGAGGTTCACCTGTTTTCCCTCGATTCCGTTGTTGTCTTCATAGGCGCGGATTGTCGCCTTGCCGATGATGACCGCGTCGTTGCCCTCTTTCGGCGCCGCAGCGACGCAGCCGACGCTGGTGCCGATGCGTTCGTATGTGACGCCTGACAGTTCCGTTGTCGCTTGAATGTCGTCGGGACTACCTTCGACGTTGGTGGCAGTCACACCGCCTGATGTCGGTGTCTGTTCGTGGATTTTGAGGGTGCAGTTGAGCGCTGGGATTGTGGCTTCTATCGCTTTGCCGGCCGGACAGAGCAAGTGTCCTATTGCCTGTCCGGCGGCGTTTGTTTCGCCTGTCTGTGTGACGGTGCAGCCGTTGCTGTCGACGTTGACTTCGAGTTCCCCGTTGGCCGTGCATCCGGACGAGGTCCCGGTCACCGTCGCGTCGGTGACGTTGAGACCTTCAACTGTGGAGGTGCCGGTAATGCTTTTGCATTCGTACCTGGTTCCCCGCGAGGTGATTTCAAACTTGTTGCCTTTTTCATGGGCGATCTGTTCTCCTGTCAGAATTGCCCGGTTCACCCCCGGTGTCAGGTTGTATTCGGCCTGCGCCGCGCCTGCCGCCACCGCGCTGAGCACGACGACAGCGACGAGGGCAAGGCCCACCTTCAACTTCCGAGTCATGGTCTCTTCCTTCCGTTTGGTTGCGCCCCGTTTTCGGGGCCGAAGGAAGAGTTAAGCGCGAAGCGAGCTTTTGCTCAAGAAGATCGGCGCACTCTTAACGCCAGCTCAATGCTTGCGCTTGTGGCGCTTGTGCTTCTTACCCTTGCAGCTGCTCTGCAGCTTCGGCTGAAGCGTCGCGCTCTTGCCGTTCTGAGCCTGTAGGGAGACCTTGGCGCGGTGGGTGCCCTTGCAGAGGTTGGTGCTGTTGACGATCAGGCCCTTGGAGCCGCCCTGCATGTTGACTTCGGCTTTGGTGAGCGGGGCGTCGGGGGCTTCTTCGAGGCTGGCGCGCAGTTGGCCGTGGACAGAGTCGATTCGGATCGGCACTTCGACGTCGATCAGGCCGTGCAGGGCCAGGACTACGTCGGGCAGGTTGTGGTTGGAGGAGCGCAGGTAGACCGGGCCTTGCAGGGGGGCTTCGAGCAGGGGGGTGTAGGCGGTGGCGGTGCCGTAGACCGATCCAGGGGGGCACTGCGAGCCGTTGCCGGCGCCCGCCGCGTACTGCACGCGGGTGCAGATCGTGCGGAAGTGGGCCTGTTCGACGAACTCGGAGTGCGGCAGGCGCAAGACGAGGTTCTTCAGGTTCGCATCCCCCGCCCTGGGGGCATAGGTGGCGCTCAGTTGGGGGAAGGAGCCGCGCTTGGTCCCTCCCCGGAGCTTCAGGGCCATCGTCGGGGCAAAGCGCAGGGCGCCGCAGCCCGCGGCGCGGAAGGGGGATTCGCGGGAGACCGGGGAGTCGTCTGCGGTGGAGAAGGGATCGGCCCCTCCGCCCCAGATGGAGGCGGCGACGGCGAAGCGCTGGCAATCGGTCGGGTTGAGGGTGAAGTTCGGCTTGTCGACCGAGACGCGGACGTCGCGCACGCTCAGCGGGATGCCGGCGAGGATGTGGGGGATCGGGTCTGAGGCGGTGCCGTCGACGCTGGCGACGCCGGTTCTCGGGTTTACCCGCAGGGCCTGGCGGACGACGACGTCGCCGACGTCGAAGGGCCCGGCGACCGCCGGGGTCATCGCCACCACCGAGAGCGGCGCGCCGTTGAAGGGCCCGGCGAGGTAGAGCTTGCCGGGGACGTAGGTCAGCTCCGAGCCGACCCCCGCGCCTGCCTGCAGGCTGCCGATCTGCGAGGAGGCCGGGCAGGAGGGGTTGGCGAGCTCTTCGCGCCCGCTCTTTGACTTGGCCTGGGCGATGTCTGCCTCGGGGCACTGGGTGGTGCCGGCGAGGCGGGCGAGGGCGCCGGGGGGCAGGGTGGCCGAGAAGCGGATGAGGTCCTGGTTGCCGTCGGGGCGGGTGAGGCGCAGATAGAAGGGCGAGTAGCGCCCGGCGGAGTTGTCGAGGGTGCCGGCCTCGAGGCCCGGTTCGAAGGGCGGGGTGCCGCCGGTCGGGCAGGGGCCGCCGCCGACCCCGTGGGAGATGTTGAAGGAGGAGGAGACTTCGATCGGGTTGGAGGGGTCTGACCAGGGGGTGAGCCTCGCCACCGTGGTGTAGGGGGCGCAGAGGGAGGGGCTGATCAGCGGGCTGCGGCCGCCTTCGCGCAGGTGCACGGTGACGTCTGAGAAGGGCAGCTGGGGGGTGTCATCGAAGGTGGTGATGATCTGGCCCGTCTTTGGGTCCGGGCGCACTTCGCCGGGGAGCTTGATCGAGACCCCGAGCTTGGGTTCGCGGATCACCATGTAGAGGGCGATCAGCGAGTGGGTGGGGTTCTTGAAGGGCTCGGCCAGATACAGGGAGCCGGGCAGGGTCTGTTCGAGCAGCGGCGTGGCGACCTGCACGGTGCCGACCTTGGAGGCTTCCGGGCAGCCTTCGCCGGGCGCCGAGCCGGCCCTCTCGCGGGCAAGCTGCGCTTCAGAGCAGGAGAGGAGCCCTTCGGCCAGGGAGGGGTTGAGGGTCACGCCCTTGGGCAGGATCACTTCGGCGCGCTTTAGGTCCGAGCCGGCCCTGCCTTTGGGGTTCTTGATCCCTTCGTCGGCGAGCTTCAGGCTGAGGGTCAGCGCCGAGGGCGAGGAGGCGCGATCGGTCGAGGGCACCGCTTCCAGGCGCGGGGCGAAGCCGAGCGAGCCGCAGCCGCCGAAGCCCTCGGGGTTGGGCGGTTCGGCGTCGTCGTGGGTGAGGGCGCCTTTGCCCGGCCCGCCGGCGAAGATCCCCGGGGCGCTCCAGGAGTCCACTTCCCAGGTGCTTTCCAGCGGCCCCTCGCAGGCGCGCGGGGCGATCAGGAAGGGGACTTCGCCGATCCCGGCCGGGCATTTGTCGTTGTTCTCCACGCACTGGCCCCGCAGCGCGTCGTGGGCGGGGGAGCCGGGCACGCCCCAGATCGTGAACTTCGAGCCGTAGAATTCGAGCACCTGGGAGACGTTTTTGACCGCGGCGACGATCCGGTAGGGCGGTTCTTCGCTCACCCCGACGTCGACGGTGACCGGCACGCTGAGGATGTAGAAGCCCAGTTTGGCGGCCACGCCGGGGGGCGGTTCGAGGCTGTAGACGGGGGCGGTGCGGGTTTCGGTCGTGTGTTCGCCGCCGATTTCGGCGCCGATTTCGACCGTGGTCAGCCCGACCGCCGAGCCGTTGGCGCAATCGGCGGTGTCGGGCTGGGTGACTCCGTGGATCCTGGTGAGGAAGTCGAGCGTCGAGCAGGCGGGCACCGCGTTGGGTATCCCGGCGAGGCCCGGCACCTGGGCGACGTCGAGTTCCTTGACCGCGCCTTCGGGGAACCCTTTTTCGTCGAGGTTTACCCCGAAGGAGGTTTCCAGGGCGAAGGGGTGCGAGCCCGCCTGCATCTGGGCTTCGCCGTGTTCGCCCGAGAAGCGCACGTCGAAGCCTTCCAGGCCGAAGGCGGCCTCGGCCGCGGGGGCGGCCAGGGCGAGGGCGAGGGCAGCGGCGAGGGCGGCTAGGGACAGGCGCTTCATCGGGAGGGCCTCCGGGCGATTGGCCCGAACAGGCGGCGCACCGCCTCGACCAGGGCGAAGGGGGACCACGGCCTTGCCCCCATGGCGCGGCTCGCGCGCGTCGCCTGGTAGGTGGCTAGGTAGGAGAGCTCCGGCCGGCCGGCCACCGTCTTTACGCCAGCCAGCTTGAGCGCCCTTCGCTTCACCGCCTCGTTGAAGTGCCGGCCGATCGCTCTGTTCGAGCACTTGTGCTCCCGGGCGTATTCGCTCTGGGCGAACTCGCCTTGGGTAATCGCGCGGCTGCGGGCCATCGCGATCGCCTCGAAGCGCAACGGGTTAGAGAGGGCCCTGGCAATGTCGAGCTCCCGCTCGCGCTTCTCCTGCCTCCGTGCGGCCCTGCGCGCTTCCAATCGCCCGGTCACCTCCCCACCCCCCGCTTGGCGTGGCTCTTCTTCTTCGCCTTGCCCTTCTTCTTGTGGCCTTTCTTCTTCTTAGCTTTCGCTTTCGCTCCTTCGGGCGCTTCTTCGCCGCCGAAGAGCGAGCTCGCCGGGGTCGCTTCGGCCGGGGCGGGGGGCGGGCTCTGGCAGGCTTCGCCTTCGCACTCGACCTTGCCCGGCGGGGGCGGCGGCAGGCCGCCTTCTTTGCGGGCGTCATAGACGTCGACCAGGCCGTAGTCCTGGGGGACCAGGGAGGAGAGCGTGGTGAAGAAGGCGTTCTTGCCACTCGGGTCGGCGTCGAGGAAGACCGACTGGCGCGGGCTCTTGCCCGAGGAGATCAGGTCCACGCAGCCGCCCGACTCTGGCACGTAGCTGGCCGACCCTTCCCCGCAGCTCCCTTCGCCCGCCTGCTCCCACTCATAGACGTCGGCGACGCCGTTGGTGTCGAGCGGGCTGAGCGCGTCGGCGGCTTCGAAGAACACCCGCCGCCCGTTGGTGGAGATCACCCGCGAGGCGTACTGGTTGTTCTCCCAGGCCGGGATCCAGCCGGCGGCGGGGTAGGGCGCCTTGTTGAGCGGCACCGCGAGGTCGCTGCTCAGCGGCCGCGCTCCGCTCGGGTTGCAAGAGACGCACACCAGCCGCCCCGCTCCTTCGTCTTCTTCGGCCTCATAGAGGAAGAGCTCGGCGTCGCAGACCCCTTTCGGGCGGCCGCATTCTTCGGGGCTGGCCGCGTCGGTGTTGTCATAGCCGGTCGGGGAGGCGGTGGTCACGAAGGCGAGGCGGCTGCCGTTTCCGCTCACCCGCGACATCTGGTAGATCGGCGCTCTTCGTGTCCAGCGCCGAGAAGGTCGCGCTCGGGTCACCCGCCGCCAGCGTGGCGATGAACCGCGGGCTCCCCCCGCCTTCGTCCAGGTAGAGGTTCGGTTCTCCCGCCTGGGCTTTTTGGCCTACGCTGTTGGGTTCGGCGCTTAGCGCTTCGGTCGAGGCGAAGTAGATCCGCGAGCCGTCCTCGCTCATCCCCGCCGTCCCCAGCGCTTTGTGGGCGATCGAGCCTCGTCGCTTTGCTCTCCGCGTCGAATTCGTAGAGGTCTTCGCCGCTCAGGTAGACCGCTCGGGAGCCGTCCGCGCTTGCCCCCAGGAATCTCGACGCTTTCGTCCCCGAGAGCGCTTCGCCGGCTTCCGAGACCGCCAGCGTTTCCGTTCCCCCCACCCGCAGGTAGAGCTTGCCCCCGCCGCTCCAGTAGATCCGCTCCCCGTCGGCTGAGATCGCGTTGTGGAGGGCGCCTTCCAGGTCTTTGCCGTCCTGCACCACCCCCGCAGCCGGCCCGCACGGCGCGATCGCTTCGCCTTTGGGCCCGATGCAGACGAACCTCGGTTCCTGCCCCGGGCGCTTTTCATAGAGGCGCATCTGGCAGCCTTCGCCTTTGGCGGTGCAGCTCGCCGGCTCTTCGGGGGCACCGGGGGCGAGGTTGTCGGGGGCCGCGTAGATCGCCACGTCGCCGTTTGCCGAGGTCCCCTGCAGTTCCAGCGGGTAATACTGTTCGGCCGCCACGTGGGGCGGTTTGACCGTCGTTATCGCTTCGTAGCCCGGCGCCCCGCCGCAGCTTTGGTCGGTGCGCCGGTAGACGTTGGGGTAGGCCGCCACCGCCTGGGGGGAGAGCGGCGGTTCGGGTTCTGCCACCGTGCGCTGCCAGACGTCGCACAGGTCGGGCGAGAACAGCTTGAATTCGGTGTTGACCTGCGGCGGGGGCGCCACGTCGGGTTTGCCCCGCGGCGGGTCGATCGAGTGGCTCTGCCAGCCCCCCGGGCCGCGTTCGGCGAGGTACTCGGCGCTGAAGGGGGCCGAGGCGGTGTCCCCGAAGGCCCGGTAGGAGGTGAAGGAGACCCTTTGGCCCGAGACGGCGCTCTCGTTCAGCGCCGCCGGCACGCCGGTGGTGAACTCGCCCAGCGGCACGATGTCGCCGTTGTTTTTGTCGAGCGGGGAGACCAGCTCATAGGCCCGGCAATCGGGGAGGAGCGCCCCGGCGCCCGAGCGCAGTTCGTCGTTGGGGCAGGGCGGCTGGGAGGGCCTTTGGAAGGGCCGCAGGGTGCGGATCGGGCCATCGACGACGCCGCCTTCGAGCAGCGGGTCGGTGGCAACCAGGCGGTAGCGGTAGCTGCGGCCCGGGACCAGCCCTTCCAGCAAGGCGCTGCGCACGCTCGCTTCGCCCGAGCCGAAGTCAAGCGGCCCGGCCCCGTGGGCGACGTCGGGGATCTGCGTCGCTTCTTTGAAGCCGCTGGCTTCGAAGCTTTCTTCGTCGACGTACTCGAAGTAGCCGGTGGCCGGGACGCCCAGCGGGTTTACCTTGGCGTTCAGCCTCGCCCCGCCGGTCCCCGCTTCGCTTGCCCAGGTTTCCTCGATTTCAAGCGAGGGCTTGGTCTCGAATTCCCCTTCGAGTTCGGCTTTGCCTTTTGCGTTGCTCGCCACCAGCTCGTAGCGGTATTTGGTTTCGGGAGACAGGCATTTGCCTTCGCTGAATTCGACCAGCGGGTTGGCGCAGCCGATCTGGGGGGCTTCGGCGGCGTGCAGGCGGAAGAGCTCCTCTTCTTCTTCGCTGGGTTTGATCGCGACTTCTTCTTCGGGGGTTTCCTTGGTTTTCGGGCTGGCGAAGCCGCCTTCGGTTTCGAAGCTGTGCGCATCGACGTACTTGAAGCGGTATTTGGTCGGCTTGGTGCCCTCGGGGTTCAGTTCGCCCGCCAGCGCCGCCTTGGTGCTGCCGGGGGTGGCTTCGAGGCCTAGTGGGGCGATCACCGGGCCCGGCGGGGGCAGGGCGAGGTAGGCGAGTCGCTCGGGGCCGGCCGTGAGGCTGGCGAAGACGTCGCCGTCGGTGCTGTGGAGCGCCGCGATCGCTTTGATCCCGATCAGGCCGGCGTAGCCGATGCCGTAGCCGAAGCGCTTCAGGTAGGCGCCGCCCGGTTCGAGCTCGGTGATCACCCGGAAGCTACCTGCTTTGCCCGCCCTCGCTGCGTCCTCGGCGACGAAGAGGTGGCCTTCGCCGTCGATCGCCAGCGCCGTCGCTTCGCGCCCGTCGAGCGGGTGGGGGGAGCCCAGTCCTTCGCAGTTGGGCTTGAACTCGAAGACGCCTTCTTCGGTCCTGTTGAAGATCGCGTAGATGTCGCCGGAGGAGTCGACCGCGAGGCCATGGCTGAGCAGGTCTTTGTGCGGCAGTTCGCATTCTTTGAGCAGCGCCAGCGAGGGTTCGAACTCCTCGATCCGCGGTTCTTCGGGTTTGGGCGTGTCGCCGACGTAGAGGGCGCCGCCGGGGCCGATGGCGATCTGGTCTTCGGCCTTCGCAAACTGGCCGGGGCCGGTGCCTTTGGAGCCGACCTGGCCGAGCAGGGTGCCGGCGGGGTCGAACTTCACCACCCTGAAGTTGCCGCTGTCATAGACGTATATGTCGTGATGGGAGGGGCTTGCCGGGTCGTTGTCGACCGCGATCGCGGTCGGGGCTTTGAGCAGCCCTTCGCCGAAGGCGAAGAGGAAGTTGCCTTCCGAATCGAAGGCCTCGATGCGGTTGTTCGCCGTGTCGGCGACATAGAGGCGGCCGCTTTCGAAGTCGGTGGCGACGCCGGACTGGCCGCTGCACTGGCTCGGGCCGGCGCCCGGCGGGCAGAAGGCAAGGTCGGCGGAGGCTGCGCCCGGGAAGGCGATCGCCGCCACCAGCGCCGCCAGAAGCCAGGCAGAGGCCCTGCCCAGACCGGCCCGTGCCGTCAACGCCTGCTCGCCCATTCGCTCCCCTTGCTCCCGTGCGTCCCAAGCGGCCTCCCCCACGGAGGCCTTGGCGGAACCATACGGAACGCTCTATGCCTTGTCAAGGAACGACAACGGGCCGGGGAGATCCCCGGCCCGTTGTCGTTGGCCCGTTGCCTTTGAAAGCAAGCGCTGGATCGGCGCCGCTAAGGCATATGGGCTTTTGAATCGATTAGCTCACTGTGAGGTTGATCTGCGGGCCCTCCGCGTTGCCTGATCCGGTGTCTTCATATGCGCTGATTGTGATGTTGGTAAGCAGGTCGGCGTCGTTGCCCTCTTTCGGTGCCGCCGCCACGCAGCCGGTGCTGGTGCCGATGCGTTCGTATGTGATGCCTACCACATTCGCTGTCGCGTCGACGTCGTCGGGTTTACTTCTTCTGTGTTGGTGTATTTGACGCCGCCCGATGTCGGTGTCTGTTCATGTACCTTCAGCGTGCAGCTGGTTGCGGGGTGAGTTTGATTGTGACTTCGATTTGTTTGCCTTCCGGGCAGAGCAGGTGTACTTCCCCTTCCCCGGCGGCGTTTGTGTGGCCTGTCAGTGTGATCGTGCAGCCATTGACGTCGACGGTGGCTGCGAGTTCGCCGTTGGCTGTGCAGTCTTTATATTCCGGGGTGACCGTCACGTCGGTGACGTTGAGTCCTGTCGACTGTGCCTTTGTAGGTCACCGTTTTACATTCGACTTTGGTGCCGCGCGATGTGATTTCGAGTTTGTTGCCTTCTTTGTGGGCGATCTGTTCGGCTGTGATCCATGCCGGACTTTTCGCCGGTGTCAGGTTGTATTCGGCCTGCGCCGCGCTTGCCGCGATCGCGCTGAACGCGAAGACGGCGATGACTGCAAGGCCGAGCGCCTTGAGGTTGCGCATCTTGCTTCCTTCCTGTCTTGGTTGCGCGCCGCGCCCCTTTGCGCACCGCGCGCCCCTGCTTCAGGGACGTGGCATCCCTAGCATGCTTTGGCGGGGCAATCAAGATTTCATGCGCATGTTCGGAGGGACGGCCTCTTGTCGGCCCGTCGCTCCTTCTTTTTCCCTGCACCCGCCGTGCGAGGGTCGGCCGCGCGCGCCAAGTTGCGCGCGCGCCCAATTAGCCTGTGACCTGGCTGGGTCAGCTCACTGTGAGGTTGATCTGTGGCCCTCGAGCCGGGGTCTTCATAGGCGCGGATTGTCGATGTTGGTCAGCAGGTCTGTGTCGTTGCCCTCTTTCGGCGCTGACGCCACGCAGCCGGTGCTGGTGCCGACGCGTTCGTATGTGATGCCTACCAGGCTCGCTGTCGCGTCGACATCGTCCGGATGGACTTCTTCTGTGTTGGTGTATTTGAAGCCGCCCGATGTGGGTGTCTGTTCGTGCACCTTCAACGTGCAGCTGATTGCGGGGATTGTGAATTCCACTTGTTTGCCTTCCGGGCAGAGCAGGTGCAATTCCCCTTCCCCGGCGGCGTTTGTGTGGCCTGTCAGTGTGATCGTGCAGCCATTGACGTCAACGGTCATTGCGAGTTCCCCGTTGGCCGTGCATCCTTCGAAGCTCGGGGTTAGCGTCGCGTCGGTGACGTTGAGTCCCGTGACTGTGCCTTTGTAGGTTACTTTGCTGCATTCGTACCTGGTTCCCCGCGATGTGAGTTCGAACTTGTTGCCAGCTTGGTGGGCGATCTGTTCGGCTGTGATCCATGCCGGACTTTTCGCCGGTGTCAGGTTGTATTCAGCCTGCGCCGCGCTTGCCGCGATCGCGCTGAACGCGAAGACGGCGATGACGGCAAGGCGGGCCTTCTGTTTCCGAGTCATGATCTCTTCCTTCCGATTGGGTTGCGCCTCAGTTGAGGACTGGAGGGAAGAGTTAAGCGCGAAGCGCGCTTTTGCTCAAGAAGTTTGATGCATGTTTAACGCGTGCTTAATATTTGCACCCTGCGAAGTCGGCCCACGAGCCCCGGGCGGTTTCCTCGAACCGCCCGGGGCTGCTGCACTTCAACGAAGGCAAACCTTCGCCGAGGCTATTTGCCGGTAACCGCCCACGTACCGCGCACCGTGACCTGTTCGGTGAGACCTTCCAATTCGAGGCCTGCGCCGCTTTTCGACGCCCCCGGTACGAACGACGGACTGCCTGGCCTGCTGATACTACCTCCGGAAAATGCGCCTTCGCCCGTGTATACGCAGAGCTCACCCGCTTTGGCTTTCGCTTCCAGGGCGTTCCCGGGGCAGAGAGTTTTTTCTTCTTCCGTCGCTCCGGTCGGGAATCCTTTTTTCAGGAGATGGACATGCGTAGAGGTCAGTTCTTCGGCGAGCGGGACATTGAAGGAGAGCGCCAGATCGACCTGTTCGGGTCCTCCCAATTCACCGCCGAAGGTGACCCAGGCCCCGGTCTCGGTCGCGTTTTTTGGCAGGGTGGTGAGTTCGAACTGGCCGGTCGCACCGGTGGTGCCCGTCACGCCGGTCGTACCCGTCGCACCGGTGGGCCCGGTCGGGCCGGTTGCGCCTTTGGCGCCTTCTTTGCCTTTTTCCCCCTCCTTGCCCTGAGGGCCTTCCTTGCCCTGAGGCCCTTCTTTTCCTGCCGTGCCAGCCGGGCCGGCTGGCCCAGGTGCGCCCGCGAATTTTTTGGAGATCTTTTCGACTTCCTTCTTCTGCGTGCCATTGAGCTTCGTCGCCGCATACGCCCCGCCGACCATGGCGAAGACAAGAGCCAGCACCGCGATCAGCCCCGGCACACCGAATCGATTGCGTAAAAATGAGAACATGCGTTCCCCTCCCTGTTGATTTTGCCCTCTCGGTCCACCCGAGACCATGAGGTACCCAGACCGTCATCTTAGCCGATCTAAAGATGGACGAAGGCGTTTACGCTAGAAGACAGCGCAAGATTCGAGGCCGTATTTCTTGGCCAGCTTGTCGGCGGTCCTGAACTTGCGGATGAGTTCGGAGAACGAGTTCGGTTCCCCTTCTTCCGCTTTGACGACGGCGCTTTCCAGGGCTTCGAGGTAGGGCACCACCGAGCCTTCTTCGCCGTGCTTGGCGGCGAGGGCGCGGATTTCTTCGATCTCCTGCGCAAGCCTAGGGACGTACGCGACGACGATCGCCTGAGCCTGCAGCGCCCCGGTGTTGCTTTCGCTCTTCGTCGCGTTTTCCGTCTCGTAGGCTTCGATGCCTCCCGCCGCTTCGTTGGTGGTGTGAATGCAGACCGCGTTGACCTGCTTGGCGAGCGGCGGCTTGGGGGGCCCTTCGAATTTGGCCGTGGTTGCGTCGCCGCCGCTGCCGCAGCCGTAGACGATCGCGGCGATCGCCACGGCTGCGATCAGGAGGATCGGCGGTCGCGCGATCATTGGGGATGGACCTTGACCATGTCGACGAGGAAGACCAGGGCGCTCGACCCCGGGGTGACCGGGGTGCCGGGGAAGACGTCGAGGTTGCGGGGGACCAGCAGCATGCGGCGCCCGCCAGCTTTCATGCCTCGGAGGCCCCGGTCGAAGCCGACTATCAGCTGACCCTTGCCGAGGGTGAAGCTGGGCGCGGTCGGGTATCGCCAGGAGTCCGAATACGATTCGCCGGACCAGAGCTTCCCGACGTACTGGATGGTCACTTCGCTGCCGCGCTTTGCCGGCGGACCGTGACCCACCTTCAGGTCCCTGACGACGAGCTTCTTCGTCGGCGGACCGCCGGGTACGGTCAGTTCGGGTCCCGGCTCTCTGTCGAAGTGGGAAGCCGACCCGGTCGAGGCCTGGGGGTCGCTTGAGCTGCCGCAGCCGGCGATCGCGACGAGGCCGAGAGCCAGCAGCGGCATAACGAGCATTTTCATTGGAGGAATATTAATCAAAAAGTAAATGTCTTGCATTCTGCCTGAGTGTCATGTATTCCTGAACGATGGGGAGATGGTGTGGACTTGTCGCGATCGCGGCGCTCGCCGTGGTGGCGGGCGGCTGCGGCGGGGGCGAAAGCGGGCCGACGACGATCGCCCTGTTGCTGCCGAGCGGGCACGGTCTCCGTTACGCCTCGGCCGACCGACCCGCCTTCGAACGAGAGGTCCGTCGGATCTGCCCCGAGTGCAAGGTTCTCTACAGCGACGCGAACGAAGACGCCTCGAAGCAGGAAGACCAGACCGACGCTGCGCTGAAGCAGGGGGTGGGCGCGCTCGTCCTCGATGCGGTGGTTTCCGAAACCGCCGGCAGGATGGTCAGGAAGGCTCGGGGGGCGGGCGTGCCGGTGCTGAGCTACGACACGCTAGCCGCCTTCGCCAAACCGGACGCCTTCGTCTCCTACGGCGGTGTCGAGACGGGGGAAGTGCAGGCCGAGGCGCTCGCCCGCAAGCTGAAGTCCGACGGTCATCCGAGGGGGCCGATCGTGGCGCTCTGGGGGGAGCCCGGCAACCGCGACCAGCACCTCTTCGAGGAAGGCGCCCGCCGGGTGCTCGCCGCCCACGGCGTGAAGATCGCCTCGCAGGCCCACACCCCGTTCTGGGGGCCGGGGAGGGCGCGGGGGGAGATGAGCAGGTCGATCAGGGGGATCGGCAGGAACGGCTTCGCCGGCGTCTACGCCGAAACCGACGGCATCGCCAGGGGCGCGATCGAAGCGATGCAGGCGGCCGGCATCGACCCGGCGTCGCGGCCGGTCACCGGCCGCGACGCCACGCCCAAGGGTCTGCGGCAGGTCCGCGCCGGCCGCCAGTACATGACGACCTACGCGCCACCCGAGCCGAAGGCCCGGCGCGCCGCCGAGGTCGCCGTGACCCTGGCCGAAGGCGGCGAGCTCCCGAAGGGCGAAGCCACCGGCGAGCTCGAGAACGGCAGGTTCCGGGTGCCGGCGATCCTGCTGAGGCCGCTCGCGGTGACCAGGGCGAACGTCGACCGGATCGGGCCGCGCTAGCCGGGGAGCCCGGTTGCGCTACCCCAGCTTCGCCACGACGAAGAGCTCTCGCTGTGCCTTGGTGGGGACGCAGCGGGCGCCGTTTTCGTCGAAGACGTCGGCGAGGCGGAGCCCGACGGCCCCGAACATCTCCGCCAGCTCTTCGACCGAGTAGATCCGACGCCGGAACGGCCTCGTGCCCATGTTGTCGCAGAAGTACGGTTCGCAGTACAGCACCAGGATCTCGGCGTCGATGCAGCGGGCGTCCGCGTCCCAGTGCTGTTCGATCACCATCAGGGTCGTATCCCTCTCCGAGGGCTCGTTGCCCGGGAGGCGATCCACCGGGCTGTCCTCGTTGCCTTCGGCGAGCCAGGTCCTCGGCGGCAGCCCCTCTTCGACGCGCAGGACGTTGGGCGTCTGCATCAGCAGGCGGCCGCCGGGCCGCAGGGCGCGGGCGACGGCGGCAAGGGCGCGCCGGTCGTCCTCGTCGGACTCGAAGTGGCCGAAGGCGCCACCCCCCATGCTCAACGCAAGGTCGAACGCGCCCTCGAAGAGCATCTCGCGAGGGTCCACTTCGACGAAGTACGGGTAGAGATCCTCGCGCTCGGCGTCGTAGCCGGCGGCTTCCAGGAGTGGCTGGGAGACGTCGACGCCGATCACGGAGAAGCCGCGGCGGCACAGCTCGAGCGTGCGGCGCCCGGTCGCGCAGGCGACGTCGAGCACCCGCTCGTCGCCCCTCACCCTGAGCATCTTTTTCAGGGCGAGGTCCAGCCTCTCCTCGGCTCCCCGCTCGCTGCAACAGCGGCATCACCTCCTCGCCGAAGCTCGATCGATACCAATCGTGTGGCGCGTTCCAGGTCTTCATTGAGTCAAAGCAACCCTAATACCCATGCCATACCTTGCCGAGACCCCGCCTGGGCTGACCTCAGGGACCCGAGCCGATCGCCTCGATCCAGTCCCAGGGCCTGCCGCAGAGGCGGCTCGATTCGGCGATCGGGACGGACACGAGGCGGCCGGCCTCTTCGCCGGCGGGGGTGAAGAGGAGCGGGCCGGTTTCGGGGCGGGGGAAGCCGCCGCTGCCGGGGTGCAGGTCGGCGCCCCCGAAGCGCAGGGCGGCGCGGTGGTGGCCGGCGCCGAGGCGGGTCCGCCCCAGCTCGAGCCAGCCGCCGTCGTTCTCGAGCTGCTGGCGGACTTCGCCGACCTTGCTTCCGTCGACGTAGAGGGCGATGGCGCCGCGGGCCGAGCCCTTCAGCCAGGCTTCGTAGGTCGCCGTGCGGGGGACGTCGAGGCTGCCATCGGTGGCGTCGTAGACCGGGGCGTGGCGGGCCGCGAGCAGGCGGGCGCCCGGGATCCGGTGCTGGAGCGCGAGCAGGCCGAGGCCGCGGATTTCGCTGCACCGGGGCACCGCCGCCGCGTCGCTTTCGTCGCCGTATGGCTGGTGTTCAGGGAGCGCGAAGCCCGCCGCCGGGCGCTGCCAGACCTCGTAGTAGCGGCCGCTGTAGGCGAGGCGGTAGGGCGAGGGCGGACGGCTGCGCACCGGCGAGCGGCGCAGGACGAGGGTGCGGTATTCGAGCAGGGCGGCTGGGTCGATCCGGTCGGTGTCGACCGCTTCGCCCTTTTCCGCCGTGCCGCCGTCGCGCAGCGGCACCTCGCGCACGCGCAGCTCCGAGGCGCCTTCGCCTTCCTCGAGGCGGAGGAAGTGGCGGGCGCCGTAGGGGTTGTATTCGGTCATCAGGGTCGGGCCCTGGCCGGCGAAGCGGTGGCCGATCGCCTCCAGCTCGCGCAGCTGGCCGTAGGGGGCGAGGTCGACGCCGCCGTAGGCGAGCACGTTCGACCAGAGCACGCCGCCGGCGAGGACGGCGAGGAGGACGGCGCCGGTGAGGCGGTCGAGGCGCAGGGTCGCGGCGGCGCCGGCGAGCGCCAGCGCTAGCGCCGCAGGGGCGGCGGTGGCGAGCGCCTTGGCGTCGACCCAGGGCGAGGCGACGGCGACGATCGCCACGGCGGCGAGCAGCGCGCTGGCGTAGAGGAGCAGGGAGAGGGCGCGGCGGCGCCAGGCGGCGAAGAGGCCGAAGAGGGCGGCGAGGATCGCCAGGGCGACCATCGTCGCGGTGGCGACGTTCTCCTGCGGGGCGACGCGGAAGTCGCCGCTGGGCCAGATGCCGAGCGCCTGGAAGGGGTTGAGCGGCCCGATCAGGTTGCCGATTTCGGTTTCGCTGGTCAGTCCCGACTGGAAGGGGCTGAAGCCGCCGGCGAGGAAGATCGGGATCGCGAAGAGCGCCGTGGCGAGGACGAGGGCGAGCGCCTGGGCGGCGGCGGGCCGGGGGCCGAGGGCGCGCCAGGCGAGCAGCGCCAGCGCCACCAGCATCGGCCCGAGCCAGACCAGGCCGCCGAGGCTGAGCACGCCGACGAGGGCGCCGACGGGCAGCGCCAGCACGACCGCGTCACGGACGGGCGGGCGGCGGCGAGGCGCAACCGACTTTGACCCCACCCCAGGTGGGTCAAAGTCGGTTGCGCGGAGGGCGGCGGGGGCCAGCGCCGCCGCGAGGGCGACGAAGACCGCGGCGCCCAGCTCCTTGACCCCGCCCCACATCGCGTAGCCGTAGAGCAGCGCCGGCTGGGCGGCGAGGAAGGCGACGAGGGCGCGGGCCGGCGGGCGGCGCAGCACCCCGCCGGTTATCTGCCAGAGGCAGAGCGAGAGCATCGCCGCGAGGAAGCTGAGGTAGGGCTGGAAGACCCAGGCGAGGTCGCCGCCGACGATCTTCTGCGCCGTGCCGAAGGGCAGGAAGACGCCGACCGGGTAGCCGCTCGGCAGGTTGGCTTCGAGCGTCGCCCGGTAGCTCGAGGGCGCCATCCCGGCGAGGTCGCGGCCGTGGTCCATCACCCGGTCGGTCAGGGCCAGCCAGGTGGCGGTGTCGTCGAGCTTGATGTAGCCGGCGAAGGTGGGCTCGCCGGAGAGGACGATCGGGGCGGCGAAGACGGCGAAGACGGCGAGTGCGGCGGCGAGCGGCCAGGGGTCGGGGCGGCCGAAGCGCCAGGGAAGCGAGAGGCCGGCGCCGAGCGCGGCGGCGAAACAGACCGCCGGCACGGTCAGCCCGGCGGTGGCGCCGGAGAGCGTCGTGAACTGGGCGAGGACGACGATCGCGGCGAGGCCGACCGGCGCGACCAGCGCCCCCGGCAGCCGCCTCCCGCTGAGCGCGTCGACCAGCAGCCCCGTCCCCGCGCAGAGCGCCAGCAGCACCAGCGGGTAGAGCACCCAGGCCGCGAGGAGGCTCATCCTGCGCTGCCGGCGACCGGTCCCCCCGACCGGCGCAAGAGGAAGTCGCGAAATCGCGGCGCGGTGTAGCCGTATTCGCCTTTGCGGATTCGGTAGAACTCCTGCTCGGCCGTGGTGAGCGTCGCCACTCGCGGCTCGTAGAAGTCGCGGTCGAGCCGTTCGTAGTCCACTTCCTCGCCGCGGAACAGCCGCTCGCCGTAGGAGCGCGCCTTCTGCAGGTTCGCCGCCAGCAGCAAGACCGTCTTCCCCACCCCCCGGAGGCTGGTTACGCGCATGCAGTTGGCGCTCCGTGGCAGCCGCCTTCCCGAAGCTGCAGTCATTACAGCGTACCTGTTATGTACGTAGTTCCTAAAGATAATTTGTAATGACTGCTTCTTCGGGATTCAAGGGGCGGCGAGGAGCGCGACTCAGTCTCTTCGCCTTTTTTGCAGCTCTTCCACCGCTTCGCCCAGCGTCCGGCCGTCGGGGCCGCGGACGAACTGGTTGATGTCCTCCTGGAGCTGCCTGCCGCGCTCGAGGAGGGCACAGACGATGTGGTCGAGCACCAGCCGGTACCAGTCCTCGCGCTGGGCCCGGTCGGCGAGCCTGTCGAGGGCCTGGCCGAGCGCGATCGTCATCTCGAGCCCGGTGGCGATGCTCGGTTGCGGCATCTGCCCGCACTCGACCCCGACTCGCATCAGCCCGGCGTAGCCGGAGGAGTGCAGGGCCCATTCGAAGAGCGTCCGCGCGGTGTCCTCGTCGGATTCATAGATGACGCTGGAGAAGACGCCGTCGAAGGGGCCGAGCGTGGCAGCGCCGTCGTGCAGCAGCAGCGAGCAGTTGCGCCCGTGCAGGTCGCGGCGCTCGATGATGTCGTCGGGGTGGTCGCCGAGCATGAAGCAGGCGAAGCCGAAGCGGAACAGCGTCTGCACCGCCTCCGGCTCGCCGATCTCGCGCAGCAAGATGGCCGAGTCCTCGAAGCCCGGCCGGTCGCGATCCTCCACGGCCCGCTCGGCCCCGGGCGGGAAGCCGAGCGCCTGCCAGAAGGTCTCCAGGTGGCGCGGCGCGACCGGCAGGCGCTCGCCGACGCGGTCGCGCCGGGCGGCGACGGCGCAGAGCTGTCCGCCGACCGTCATCGGCTCGAGCGGCGACAGCGGCAGCCCGATCGCGCGCAGCGCCGCCGTGCAGGCGATCTCGTTGAGCACGAGGTCCGGGTACTCGCCGGTTTCGGGCCTGACCACGTGCGTGCTTGGCATCCCCGGCTGCGGCCAGGCCCAGCGGTCGCGCTCCTCGTCGCGGACCAGCGCCAGCACGTGGCGCTCTCCCGGCCAGGCGAAGCGCATGCACCGCGGGTCGTCGGGGTCGAAGAGGCGCTCCGGCGGGGTCGCGGTCAGCTCTTCGAGCTCGGCGTCGGTGGCCCAGGAGAGCGCGCTAGGGTCGGGCTCGCCCGGTCGCTCGCCCTCGGGCAGGACAAGGACCGCGCCGGGGCAGTCGCCGCCCAGCTCGGCGAGCAGGCCGAGCGTGTCGTCGGGGTCGAGCCCCAGCTCGAGCGCGAAGCGCGCGCGGCGCCCCCCATCGGGCAGGAGGCCCTCGAAGTAGGGGCGCGCCGCGGCGGCCCCGTAGGACTCGACGCGCACCGGCAGTGAGTAGCTCAGCGCGATCGCGCCCTCCCCCAGCCGCTCGACCGCCGCCGGCAGGTAGGCGAATTCGTAGCCGCCCTCCGCCGCAGTCAGGGAACCCACCGGCTCCCCATGCAGCCATACCGCCAGTCTCCCCGTCGCTTGCGCTGGAATACGCGCATTATCCCAATCGATACGGAAAAGGTCTTCGCCGTCTACCGCTTCGACCTGGGACTACGCCGCGATCGGGTGGCCGCCGGAGTCGCGAGCCTCGATGTGAGCGCGAGGGGGCAACTGCACAGTGCCTCGATCGAAACGCCGGAACCGGAGAAGAAGGGCGGCCACGGCCCGAGACCAGCGCGCGAAGCCGCGGGTCGGCTCAGGCTGAACGAGCAGCTCGTGCCCATCGGAGTAGACGATCACGACGGGGTCGCCTTCGAACAGCGCGCGAGTGGCCATCTCTCCCTGATGAGGATTGCCGGCCGAGATGAAGTGCGCCCGATTTGGGTAGCGGGCGGCGAGCTCCTCGTCTTCGATGCTGGCGAGAACCCTCTCGGTTGCGGGATCGATGTTGGCGTCCGGGTTCATGAACCCCGCCATTGTCTCACGATCTCCGGAGCTTCCGCCTTGGCTTTCCCGATCGCCGCCGCCATTGCCTCGTTCGGAGAGCTGAACCCGATGACCTGTAATGACCATAGTTTTGAACTCAACCGGCCGGGCGCACCTTGGGCGAGAGGGCGAGCACCAGCGCCCGCCGCGGGGAGGGGTCGTAGACCTCGACCTGGACCTCGTTGCCGGGGCTGGCGAAGTAGGCGCTGGTCGGCTTGCGCCGGCTGAGAACGACCTCGCGGCCGCCGGGGGCGCGGTGGGTCCGCGAGCCCGGCCGCTTGGCGAAGGCGGCGAGGGCGGCGGCGGGGTCGGGCAGCGGGTAGCTGCCGACAGTCAGCGCTTCGCCTTCCCCCTCCCCCGCTCCGGCGCCCGCTTCCAGGTAGCGCACCTGGACGTCGCCGCCGGGCCCTTCGACCGCCTCCAGCTCGGTGTCGGCAATCGGCCCGGCCCAGTAGACGGGGTGGCCGACGAGGGCGGCGATGCTCGGCAGTTCGGCGGCGGTGACGATCCGCATCTGGGTCGTTTCCCCGGCCACAGCCGGTTCGCCCTTGTCCCGCGTCGTCAACCAAGCGACGAGCGCGACGACCCCAGCCACCCCGAAGACGACGAGGCGCAACGCCATGCGGCGCTTGGTGAAGTCCGGCCCTGCCATCCCAGAACCCTGAAAATACCGGAGCCGGTTCGCCGTCGGCCCGACCGTGCCCTCGTTGGATTCATAGACGGCGCTGGAGAAGACGCCATCGGAGGGGACGGCGTCGCACCGCCGTGACGCCGCATGCGCCGATAGCGTTCATGTCGGTGGCAGGATGGCCGGTGGGCCGGGTCTCCCCTCTCGGGTTGGCACTCCCCGGGGGTTTGTCCCCGAGAGAGAAAGGAGGCGTATGGACACCCAGGCCGTTCTCAACCTGCTGTTGCTCTGGATGATCGTCCAGAGCATGAAGCGGTAGCCACCGACCCGGCGTCTCCCTGTGGGCGTCGGGGACCATCCACGAGAAAGGCCCGCCGAAGCGAGCCTCTCGAAGAACGGCCAGACCGCTCTCAACCTGGAGCGATTGTGGCACAACGCGCGGCGACACGGCAACCCATCCCAGAGCCTGCAATACCGGACACGGTGCGGGCGCCGCCGCCTCCGGTCGCCCTCTGATTGATATAGACTTCCCGAGCATGGGAGACGCGGTTGCAGTCCCGCTCGACTGGTACCGCTCGGGCTTCCCGCCCGAGACGGCGAAGATGCCCTGGGCGGACCGCACGGTGGCCGAAGTGGAGCGGGCGCTGGCGATGCTGCGGCCGGAGGGCGGCGAGCGGGTGCTCGACCTCGCCTGCGGGATCGGCCGGCACTCGCGCGAGCTGCGGCGGCGCGGCTTCGAGGTGGTCGGGGTCGACATCTCCCCCGACCTGCTCGCGATGGCCGAGCGCGAGGCGGCCGCGGAGGGGCTCGAGGTCTCCTTCGTCGAGGCCGACCTGCGCCAGCTCGACTTCGCGGAGGAGTTCGACCTCGTGCTCAGCCTCAACGACGGCGCCGTCGGCTACTTCGAGACCGACGAGGAGAACAGGCGCACCTTCGAGGTGGTGGCGCGGGCGCTGCGCCCGGGCGGCGGCCACCTGATGCAGCTGCCCAACGTCCTGCACGCCGAGCGCAACCTGCCGGCGAAATCGTGGATCGTCGGCGAGTCGACGCTCGAACTGAGCGACCACCACTGGAACGCCGAGGACCGCTACATCGAAGGCTCGACCGTGCCGATCCGCTTTGGCGAGGTCTTCGAGAAATACGAGGAGATCCCCTTCCGCCAGCGCCTCTACACCGTCGAGGAACTGGCCGAGATCTACGACTCGGTCGGCATGCGCCTCGCCAACACCTTCGCCGGCAGCGGCAAGCCGCGCGTCCCCAAGCCCTCCCAGTTCGAGATCTTCGTCGAGGGCCGCAAGGCCCCCGCCGACGCGCCCGCCTGAGCGTTCCTTGCCGTCCGGCGAGGATGCGAAGCTTGTTGCATGCGAACGTAAGTTCGTAGGAGAGGGTTCTGGCGGGGACAGGGAGGCGTATGATGTTGCGTATGAAGGAGCGGGTGACGATCTCGATCGAGCCGGAGGCGCTCGAGGCCGCTCGAGCCGAGGTGGCGTCGGGTCGGGCGCCCAACGTCTCGGTGGCGGTCGAGAAATCGCTGAAGACGACCGCGCGGCGGCAGGCGATGCGCGAAGCAGTCGCTCTCTGGGAAGACGAGTACGGGCCGATAGGCGAGGAGGCGCGAGAGTGGGCACGGAGAGAGCTCCAGAAGGCGTGGGGAGAAATCTCGTCCTCGACGCGGGCGCGCTGATAGGGCTCGAGCGGGGCGGCCAGATGGCGATCGTGCTGGCCGAGCAGGCGCATGAGCTCGGCGGAAGCACCGTGATCCCGGCCTCCGTGCTGGCGCAGGTGTGGCGCGCTGGGCCGAAGGCGGCTCGGCTAGCGAGGTTGCTCGCCGGCTCGGAGGTCGACGCCCTCGACGAGGCTCGGGCGAAGCAGGCCGGCGTGCGGCTCGGGAACCGTGGCGGCGATGACGTCGTCGATTCCCACGTTGCCTGCTGCGCCGCCGAGCGCGAAGCCGTCGTCGCCACTTCGGACCCCGACGACATCGGCGCGCTGCTCGAGCCCGGCGAGGCCGTCCGAACGATCGCCGTCTGAGCACTCTCGTCGCAGTGGACCGCGACCTCAGGCGAGGCTGTCGTGGCCCCGGAACTCCACGACACCGCCGAAGCGGGCCTCGTCTACGACATTCGTCTGCCAAGACAATAAGTTACACTTCCGTGTCCCACGTGTCACATTTCGATCCCTACAGTTGGGAGCCATGGAGGCAATGCCGCGACAGAGCTGGACAGACGATCGCCTCGACGACCGCTTCGACCACCTCGAAGCGGAGATGGACCAGCGCTTCAAACGGGTCGAAGGCGAAATGCAGGCGGGGTTCCGGCGCCTCGATGGAGAGATCAAGGAACTGCGGGGCGAAGTCAAGGAGCTGCGGGACGAAATCAACGGGGTGCGCGACGAGCTGCGAGGCGAGATCCAACGGAGCAGCGCGGAACTACGAGGCGAGATCAGGGAGAGCAGCGCCGCGCTGCGCACCGATCTGACCGCGTTGAACGCGCAACTCGCCGCGCTGAATCGCACCATGATCCATGTGGCCTTCGCCCTGCTGACGGCGGTCGCTGCCGGCGTCCTTCTCCATCTGCTCTAGCAGCGCTGCTGCGGCCAGATGGCGATCGTGCTGGCCGAGCAGGCGCATGAGCTCGGAGGACTACCCACTCAGCTCGAAGTCGTGGTCCTCGTCGGGACCGTCGTCCTCGTCCTCCCCGTAGTCCTCGCCCCACTCGTCCTCGTCCTCCTCGTCCTCCGAGCCCGCGATCAGCTCCTCCGGTGGCTGCCAGACGGAGCGGATGTCGACGAGGCGAAAGCCGGCGCGGAGCAGGTTGCGGGCGGCGGGCGAGAAGGCCTCCGGGCACTCGAGCGACTCTTCGGTGACGGCGAAGAGCTCGCGGGCGCCGCGGGTGGCGCAGGCGTCTTCGATCTGGCGGTGCAGCAGGGCCATGTGGGCGCCCTTGCCGCGGCACTCCTCGAGGGTGCCGGCGAAGCCCAGCTGCGGCGCCTCGTGGTGCATCCTCATCGCCGCGGCCGCGCACGGTCCCTCGCTGTCGCTCGCAAGGTAGTTGCGCCAGCCGCGCCGGCCCGCCAGGCCGAGGATGAAACCCTCGCCGCTCCACTCGAGGCCGTAGGGGATCGCGAGCATGTGGCTGAACGTTTCGGCCATGGATTCGTCGAGGATCTCTTCGACCTCGATCCCCGGCGGCGGGGGAAAGGCAGCCGGAGCGTCGGCGCGGGCGAACGCCGCCAGCTTCGCGGCGCGGCGGTAGCCGCGACGGTTGAGGTGATCCTCGGCGGCCTCCGGCTCGCCAAACTCCCCCTCGTTTCGCACCGGCACGCGCAGATCGAGCCCCAGCGACTCGGTCCACTCGAGCGCCTCGGCCAGGTAGCCCCGCTCGACCGCGCCGGGGCGCTCCGCGCCGAGCAGCAGGTTGAAGAGCGACAGCCGCGGCTCGGACGGGTAGACGAACGCGCGGGTCGGTCCATAGTGGCGCATCTCGATCCCGCGCTCGTCGACCGCCTCGGGCACCGGCACCCGCCAGAGCTCGAGCCAGAACTGCCGCTCCAGTTCGTAGTAGAGGCCCGGCCCGGCCATGTTGTCGAAGAGCAGGCGCAGCCTCAGGTCGACTTCGTCCCCCCGGCTCATTCCGGGAATTTACGGTACTTGCGCGATTTGCACAAGGAACCCCGTGGGATTAGGCGCAAGGGAGCCGCTTAGGAGGCGCGGAACCTGGAGCGGACTCATCGCGTACCATTGGGTTGGGTTGGCAACGCCGGGGACCACCGACGACGGGCTCGCCAAGGCGCGTGCGGGAGTGCTCACGCTGATGTTCCTCACCTCCGAATTGGATCGGAGGGGGCTGCGGCAGATCCTCGAGAAGGCCCGCTCGGGCGGCGCGCTCCTCCCGCCTGAGGAATACGGGGAGGCCGAAGAGGACGAGGAGTACGACGAGGAGCTCGAGGAGGAACTCGAGGAAGAGGTCGACGAGGCGCTCGAGATCATCGAAGCCGTCGAGGCCGAGGAGATCGACCTCGAGCTCGAGGCGCTGGGGGTCGAAACCGTGCACCGGACCAGCTCCGCCGGCGAGGAGGCTCTCTTCGTCGGCTTCAACCTGAAACGCTGGCTGCTGAGCTCCCCTCAGGGCGAGCTGAGGATCGGCGTGCCGGCCACGGGGGAGGCGATCGGGGCGCTGCTCTGCTGCTGGTCGGCGACCGTGATCCACGGCCTCGCCGCGGGGCCGCGCTCCCTCGCCGAGCTGAGCGAAGTCGTCGAGCCGCTCGACTTCGACACGCTCGAAGAACACGTCAAGGCGATGGAGCGCAGCGACCAGGTCGAGGCTCGCACCGGCCCGGACGGGACGACTCGCTACGCGGTCACCCGGTGGCTGCGCGAAGGGCTCGCCCCGATCGCCACCGCGGCGCGGCAGGAGATCCACTTCCCGCCGCCTCCCGACGACGTCCTGCCGCCCGACCGGCTCGACGTCGAGGCGGCCTTCCAGCTCGCCCTGCCGCTGGTCGCGCTGCCGCCGCAGCTCGAGGGAACCTGCCGGCTGAGCGTGCGGCTCGAGGACGACTCCCTGGCCGGGGTGACGGCGCGGATCGAGGGCGGCCGCGTCGTCTCCTGCGAGAGCCGCCTCGACCAGGGCGCCGGGACCTGGGCCCACGGCAGCGCGATCGAGTGGCTCGACACCGTCGTCGACCCCGCCGCCGCGCTGCTCGAGGTCGGCGGCGACGAGCGCCTGGCCGGCGCTTTGATCGACGGCCTCTACGAGAGCCTCTTCGGCCTCCGCGTCGGCTGAGCCCCTCGCCCGCCCGGCGATAAAGGGATCGGGCCGGGCGGCCGATACAGGCAGCGATGTTCGAGATCGACTCAGCCCTGCGCACACTGGTCGAGCGGGGCGGCTCCGACCTCCACGTCAAGGTCGCGGCGCCGCCGACGATCCGCCTGCACGGCACGCTGTCCCCGCTCGAGGGGCACGCGCCGCTCGCCGGCGAGGACACCGAGAAGGCCTTCCACGACATCGCCGAGGTGCGCTCGCTGACCGAATTCGAGCAGGGCGGCGAGGCCGACTTCTCCTACGCGATCCCCGGCCTCTCGCGCTTCCGCGTCAACGCCTTCAAACAGCGCGGCTCGATCTCGATCGTCTGCCGCGCGATCCCCTTCGAGATCCGCTCGGTCGAGGAGCTGGGGCTGCCGCCGGTGGTCACCAACCTGGCCGAAGAGCAGCGCGGCATCGTCCTCGTCACCGGCACCACCGGCTCGGGCAAGAGCACCACGCTGGCGGCGATGATCGACCACATCAACCGCACCCGCCGCCACCACATCGTCACGCTCGAGGACCCGATCGAGTACCTGCACGAAGACAAAGGCTCGATCGTCAACCAGCGCGAGGTCGGCTCGGACACCGAGAGCTTCGCCCGGGCGATGCGGCGCGTCCTGCGCCAGGACCCCGACGTGATCCTGATCGGCGAGATGCGCGACGAGGAGACCGTGCGCACCGCGCTCTCCGCGGCGGAGACCGGCCACCTCGTGCTCTCCACCGTGCACACGCTCGACGCGACCGAGACGATCAACCGGATCATCGACTTCTTCCCGCCCCACCTCCAGCACCAGGCACGGGTGATGCTGGCGGCGACGCTGCGCGGGGCGATCGCCCAGCGCCTCGTCCCCGACGTCGCCGGCAGCGGCCGCGTCCCCGCCTCGGAGGTGCTGGTCGTCACCGGCCGCGTCCAGGACCTGATCCTCAACCCCGACGAGACCTCGAAGATCACCGAGGTGATCGCCGAGGGCGAGTACTACGGCATGCGCACCTTCGACCAGTCGCTGCTCGGGTATGTGATGGAAGGCAAGATCGCCGAGCAGGTCGCCCTCGACTACGCCTCCAGCCCGCACGACTTCAAGCTGATGCTGGCCGCCGGCGGCCAGCGCGCGAGCGGCATCGAGCAGCTCGCCGGCAGCTGAGCTCGAGATTTCCTTGTGCAAACCCGCGACGTGCTCTAAAGTCGCCGTGTGGGGTTGGGAGACCGCATCTTCGGCTCGCTGAGGACGACGTTCGCCACGCCGGCGTGGCTCGACACGCTCGAGCGCCAGTGCTGGCTCGACATCTGGCGGGCGCCGATCATCGACGCGATCGACGAGATGGGGATCGAGACGCGGCGCTACGGGCCGGTCCAGGTGACGGCCGTCGCCGCCCTGCCGGAGGAGCCGATGCTGAACCTGGTGCTCAACGCCGCCGACCACGGCGCGGCGAGCAAGAGCCACCTCGACGAGGCGCTCACCTGGATCGATTCGCTCGGGATCAAGTGCCGCGTTCCGTTCGGCTCGCGCCACCCCGAGGCGGTCGGAGCCGAAGAGGTGCTCAACCGCCACGGCTACCGCCGGGCCGGCTCGCTGGTCAGGTTCGTCCGCGACACCTCCAGGCCGGCCTTCGAGGCGCCGCCGGGGACGATGATCATGCCGCTGCGCGAGTGCACCGAAGGCTTCGCCCACGTCCTCGCCAACGGGTTCGAGCTGAACCTCGGCAGCGAGAGCCTCTTCGACTGCCTGCCCGAACGCAGGTACTGGCGCTGCTACTGGGTGACCGACGAAGGCGAACTGCCGCTCGGCGCCGGCGCGATGCTGCTCCACCACGAAATCGCCCAGCTCGTCTTCGCCGCGGTCCGCGAGGAGGACCTGGGCAAAGGCGGTCACATGGCGCTGATTCGTCAGCGCATCCTCGACGCCGCCGCCGCCCGCTGCCAGCTGATCTTCGCCGACACCCGCGAGGGGCGGGTCGGCGACCCCGAGCCCTCCCTGGCGGCCTGCAACCTGGTCCGCGCCGGCTTCAAACAGCTCTCGGTGCGCCAGGTCTGGGAACAGCCCTAGACCGGCGCCGGGCGCTCAGCCGTAGACGCAGGCGGTGAGGCCGTATTCGGTGGCGAGCGTGCCCGAGTTGGCGAAGCTCTTGGCGAACCGGGCGCTCGACGGCGCTCCCTGGCTCGCTTCTTCGACCGCTTCTTCGAGCGCGGCCAGGATCGCTTCGACTTCCTGCTCTTCCCCTTCGGGGGCGCCGAGGGCGCGGATCTGGTCGACCTGGCTCTGCACCGAGGGCAGGAAGACCTTCTGGACCGCCTCGCCGATGACTTCGGCTTTGCTCTGGCCCGCGGTGCCCTGGTGTTCTTTGGCGTAGGCGCCCATCGCTTCCAGGCCCTTGGTTTTTTCGCGAACGCAGATCGCGTCGGCCCTTTCGACGAATTCTTCCTTGCTGAGGGAGGACGAGTGGGTCTTCGTCTGCTTGCCGCCGCTGGCGGCAGTGGCGGTGGAGCCGGTCGATTCGGCGCTGGTCGAGTCGCTGCTGCTGCTGCCGCCGCCGCAGCCGGCCACGCCCAGCACGACCGCTGCCGCGACCGCAAGCGCTCCAAGGCTTGAAAGCAGGGACCCCCTCACCGCGGCAGGACAATACAGCGTTCGAGTACCGCGTGGGTCCCGGACGGAGCTACTTCGTTTCCTGGAAGCGCTGGCCGTCGACGTCCCACTCGACCCCGGCGCAAAGGCTTTCCGGGGTGACCCCGAGGCCGCCCGCCAGCTTGACGATGGTGCCGAGCCGCGGCTCGCGGCCGGCCCGCTCCAGCAGGGAGATCTCGGTCCGGTGGACGTTGCAGCGGCGGCCCAGCTCCGCCTGGGAGATGTCGGCCTTCCTTCTCGCCGTCACCAGGTTGATCGCGAAACGATCACGCGGCGTCATAGGTGCGCATCATAATCCGTTTTGTCACAGAAGTGGTACGAGCAAAGTCCTCCGCGACGAAAAGATCGCGCAATCTGGGCTGTGGCGTCGCCCCGCTCAGCCGTAGCGCTCGCCGGTGATCGCGCGCAGCTTGGTGCGGTCGTGGCGGGCCTGGACGCGGCGCACGGTGCCGCTGCGCGAGCGCATCACCAGCGATTCGGTGGTCGCGCCGGCGCCGCGGTAGCGGACGCCCTGGAGGACGTCGCCGTCGGTGACGCCGCTGGCGGAGAAGAAGACGTCCTCGCCCGAGCAGAGGTCGTCGGCGGTGAGGATCGCCTCGAGGTCGTAGCCGGCGTCGATCGCGGCGCTGCGCTCGCCGTCGTCGCGGGGCCAGAGGCGACCGATCATCTGCCCCCCCATCGACTTCAGCGCGGCGGCGGAGAGGACGCCCTCGGGGGTGCCGCCGATCCCCCACAGCAGGTCGACCGGCGAGCGGTCGCTGACCGCCAGCAGGGCGGCGGAGACGTCGCCGTCGGCGATCAGGCGGATGCGGCCGCCGGCCTCGCGCACCTCGCGCATCGCCTCCTCGTGGCGGGGGCGGTCGAGCATCACCACGGTGACGTCGCCGACGCTCCCCCCCTTGCGCTCGGCGATCAGCTTCAGCGTCTCCGGCAATGGCCGGTCGAGGTCGAGCAGGTCGGCGATCTCCTCCGCCCCGGCCATCTTCTCCATGTAGACGCAGGGGCCGGGGTCGAACATCGTGCCGCGCTCGGCCAGGGCGATCACCGCCAGCGCGCTGGGCATGCCGAGCGCGCAGAGCCGCGTCCCCTCGAGCGGGTCGACGGCGATGTCGACGACCGGCGGCGTGCCGTCGCCGATCTGCTCGCCGTTGAAGAGCATCGGCGCCTCGTCCTTCTCCCCCTCGCCGATCACGACGACGCCGTCCATCGCGACCGAGTCGAGGACGAAGCGCATCGCGTCGACCGCGGCGCGGTCGGCGGCGATCTTGTCGCCGCGGCCGACCCAGCGGGCGGCGGCGAGCGCCGCCGCCTCGGTCACCCGGACCAGCTCGAGCGCGAGGTTGCGGTCGGGCTTGACGGGTCCGGCGGCGGTCTCTAGCGGGGTATCGCCCATGCGGGCGTGGAGGCTATCTCGTACTCGCCGCCCTCGACTCCAAGCTCGACCGCGCCCGGCGCGCCGCCTCCCGCCTCCCAGCGCTGCGCCGCCTCGGCGCCGAGGGCGTCGAGGCGCTCGTCGGAGTGCAGCGGGTCGTGGTGGAAGAGGACGGTGCGCTCGGCGCCGGTGCGGCGGGCAAAGGCGAGCGCGTGGGTCAGCGAGGAGTGTCCCCAGCCGAGGTGGTCGGGGTACTCGGCGTCGGCGTACTGGCCGTCGTGGATCAGCAGCGAGGCGCCGCGGGCGAGGCCGAAGCCGGAGATCCAGTCCTCCTCGAGCGCGTCGAGGTCGGCGCCGAGGGCGGGCTCGTGGTCGGGGATGTAGGCGAGCGAGCTGTCGCCGTCGTCGATCCGGTAGCCGAGCGTCGGCCCGCGGTGGGCGACCGAGGCGGCGCGGATCCGCGCCGGGCCGATCTCCCACTCTGTCTCGGGCGTGTGGCGAAAGGAGACGTCGCAGGGCAGCTCGCGCACCTCGACCGGCGAGAGCGGCGCCGAGATGTAGCGGGCGATGCGGTCGCGCAGCGAGGCCTCGGGCGAGGCGGGTCCCCAGATGACGATCTCGGTCTGCGGGCGGAAGGCGGGGGCGAAGAAGACGAGGCCCTGGATGTGGTCGAGGTGGAGGTGGGTGAGGAGGATGTGGAGGCGGGTCGGCTCCTCGGGCAGGGAGAGGCCGAGGTTGCGGATGCCGGTGCCGGCGTCGAGCGCCAGCAGCGAGCCGTCGGAGAGGGTGAGGCCGACGCAGGAGGTGTTGCCGCCGTAGCGGATCGTTTCCGGCCCCGGCGAGGGGATCGAGCCGCGCGTGCCCCAGAGCTTGACCTTCACCTCAACCGCCCGCCCCGTTGACGCTGGCGTGGCCGTCGGCGGCCTGCCCGCTGTCGCCGCCCTCGGCCGGCCAGAAGACGGCGATCGCGCCCTGCGAGCCGTGCGGGGTGAGGATCGGGAAGGCCGAGACCTCGACCGGGTGCAGGGCGCCGTCGGCGGCGCGGATGGCGAACTCGGCGTGGGCGGGGCGGCCGTTGCGGACCGCGACCACGAGCGGCAGCTCGTCGTAGGGGATCGGCTCGCCGGCCTCGTCGAAGGGGCCGAAGAGCGAGCCCCACTCCGCCGCGCCGACCGTGCCCAGCTCCTCGAAGCGCTTGCCGAGCAGCATCCCGGCGGCCTCGTTGTAGAAGACGAGGATGCCGCCCTCGTCGACGAGGAAGGCCGGCGTCGAGAGCGCCGACATCAGGTTGCGGGCAAGGATCAGCTCGAGCGGCCTCTGGGACGACACATCCGACACTCTAGTTCGTTGGCTTTGCCACTTTGGTCTTCGACTACGTGACTTTGGTCACTCTCGTCCGCCGCCACGATCGATCGAGTACAACTCACGGCCCCTTGAAGGAGCCGAGCGCCACCTACCGCTTCGCGATGGCCGTCAGCCGTCCGGTGGTGCGGGCCTGGGGGCGGCTCGAGGTCACCGGGCTCGACGTGCTGCCGGCCGAGGGCCCGGTGCTCGTCGTCGCCAACCACGACAGCCACTGGGACCCGATCGCCGTCGGCGTGGCGGCGATCCGCCGGCGCCAGATCAAGGCGCTGGCCAAATCGACGCTCTGGGACGTGCGCGGCCTCGGCCCGGTGCTGAACGGCATGGGGCAGATCCCGATCGAGCGCGGCGCCGGCGACGCGGGGGCGCTCTCGCGGGCGATCGAGGAGCTCCGCCGGGGCGCCTGCATCGGCGTCTTCCCCGAAGGGACGCGCTCCCGCGGCAAGGTGCTGCGGGCGCGCAGCGGCGTCGGCCGGCTGGCGCTCGAAGTGCCCGAGGCGAAGCTCGTCTGCGTGACGATCGAGGGGACCGCCGACCTCACCGGCTTCCCGCGACGGCCGCGCCTGCGCACCAGCTTCTTCGAGCCCGCCGGCGGGCAGGCTCGGCCCGACGAAGAGCCGGGGAAGATCGCGTCGCGCCTGTTGGCGGAGATTCGCGAACGTGTCCCCCCGGCAATCTCGCTCCGGAAGCGCTCCGTGTCGGCGCCGCCGCCCTAGGAGAGTTTGCCGATCTTGAAGATCTTGGTGCCGCAGTCGGGGCAAGTGCCCTGAATCGCGGGGCGGCCGTTCTTCATCGTCACCTGTTGGGGGTCTTTGATCTCGACCTTCTTGCGCTCTTTGACGCAGTAACCCTCAGCCATCTTGACTCTCCTTTCGCTGCCGTCACCGGCAAAGGCTCGCGCTGGGCGCGAGATGGATTGCGGCGAATGTAACGGAGCGAGGGGACGGGCCGCACGCACGCTAGTGCGTATTGCCACTAGTGACTACTTCTACCCTTCGGCTTCCCGTTCGGCTTTTTCGTTCGCTTCGCGAGTCCGCCTGAGCAGTTCGCCCAGGTTCGCCTTGCCGCCCTTGTTCGCGCTGCCGCCGTTGTCGGCGCCCTTCGGGGAGCCGCCGCCGGCGCCTCCTGCGCCGCCCCCTTCGGGCTGCGTCGCTTCGGGTTCGGCTTCGGGCTGGGCGCCTTCTGCTTCGGGCTTCGGCTGCTTGCCTTCCGGCGCCGCCGCTTCGGGTTCGGGTTCTGCTCCGGCTTCGGCTTCAGGTTCGGGAGCGGTGGCCGCCGCGCCCGCGCCGACGGCACGGATCCGCGCTTCGAGCTTTTCCTGCAGCGCCTGCACGTCGCTTTCGCTGACCGCGTTTTCGCGGGTGTCGATCGCCAGGTAGACCGCCGCCCCGGCGCCGCCGATCGCGATCGTCGCCAGCACGAGAAAGACGCGGGTGCGCATGCCGAGCTTGCGCTCGACCTCGCCGATCCACGCCCGTAGCCCGTCCAGCGACATCGTCCTAAAACCTAGACCAAGCCCAGTGACTTTGTGTTTAGTTCGGTATAGCGGCAAGAAGGACAAAGTCAGCGGGCGCGCTACCCTGCGGCCCCCAACCACGAGCTTGCAAGGAGAGCACCGCATGCCAGAGGCAGTAATCGTCGACACCGTCCGCACGCCGATCGGCCGCGCCTTCAAGGGCTCGCTGGCACAGCTCCGCCCCGACGAGATGGGCGCCTACGTGGTCGACAAGCTGCTCGAGCGCAACCCCGAGGTCGACCCGGCCGAGGTCGAAGACCTCTTCTGCGGGTGCGGCATGCCGCAGGGCCTGCAGGCCTTCAACATCGGCCGCATCGTCTCGCTGCTCTCCGAGAAGCTGCCGAAAGAGGTCAACGGCGTCACCGTCTCCCGCTACTGCTCCTCCAGCCTCGACGCGATCCGCCACGCCGGCAACGCGATCAAGGCCGGCGAGGGCGACGTCTACATCGCCGCCGGGATCGAGTGGGTGAGCCGCTACAACGAGCGCACCGAGCCGGCCGGCGCCGCCGACCAGAACGAGAACCTGCAGGGCAACGACGGGCAGCCCAACGCCTACATCGAAATGGGCCTGACCGCGGTCAACGTCGCCAACCGCTACGAGGTCAGCCGCGCCGACATGGACAAGTTCGCGCAGCGCTCCCAGGAACTGGCGGTGCGCTCGCAGGAGGACGGCTTCTTCGACCGCGAGATCGTCCCGGTGACCCTGCCCGACGGCACCGAGGTCGCCAAGGACGACGGCCCGCGCGCCTCCTCGACCCTGGAGAAGCTCTCCGAACTGCCCGAGGCATTCGGCGGCGGCGGCGTCACCGCCGGCAATTCCTGCCCGCTCAACGACGGTGCCGCCGCGGTGCTGATCATGAGCGACACCAAGGCGAAGGAGCTGGGCCTGACCCCGCGCGCCCGGATCGTCACCGCGGCGACCTTCGGCAACGAGCCCGAGTACATGGGCGTCGCCCCGATCGGCGCGATCAAGAAGGTGCTCGACCGGGCCGGGATGACGATCGACGACGTCGGCGCGGTCGAGCTGAACGAGGCCTTCGCCGCCCAGGTGATCCCGATCATGGACGAGTGCGACATCCCGCTGGAGAAGCTCAACACCCACGGCGGCGCGATCGCCCTCGGCCACCCCTTCGGGATGACCGGCGCCCGCATCATGGGCACCCTGCTCAACGTGCTCGAGACCGACGACCACCAGGTCGGCCTCGAGACCATGTGCGTCGCCGGGGGTCAGGGCAAGGCAATGCTCGTGGAGCGCCTCAACTGAGCGACGACGCGGCGCATCCGAGCTCGCTGATCACGCCGCAATCGGTGCGGGACTTCCTGCCGGGGAGCTTTCCCGGCGACCTCGGGATCGAGCCGCTGGAGATCGAGGACTCGCACTCGCGCGGCCGGATCGTCGTCGACAGGCGCCACCTGCATCCCGGCGGCTTCGTCCACGGCGGGGTCTGGACCGCGCTCGGCGACACCGTCGCCGCCTGGGCGACCTTCCGGGTGATCCCGCCCGGCCACAACTTCACCACGATCGAGCTGAAGCTGAACGTGTTCGCCGCCGGCGTCGATGGCGACGAGATCGTCGGCATCGCCGAGCCACTGCACACCGGCAAGAGCACGGTCGTGATCGAGGTGCGGATGGAGCGCCACCGCGAGGGCTCCGAGCCCCGCCTGGCGGCCAACCTCATCGTCACCCAGTTCGTCCTCCCGCCTGAGGGCGGCTGACCGGCGCATATCGGCGTCCTCGCTCGCTCGCGTGCAGAGCACGCCACGCTCCCTGCGTCCTTGATCTGCTTGGTCAGACGCCCTCAGGCAGATTCAAGTCGTTCTATTGCCGGCAGGCGCCACATCGCGCTGGCGATCGTCAGGCCGACCGCGGCGCAGAGGAGGGCGAGGAACCACTGGGTCGCGTCGAGCAGGGCCATGTCGAAGAATTCGCGGACGGGGGCGGCGGCGAGGATCAGGGCGAAGAGAGCGCCGAGGCCGGCGACCATCGCCAGCATGTAGCTCTGGATCGCGATGTGCTCGCGGCCGGGGCCGCGCTCGAGCAGGAGGACGAAGGCGAGGCCGAGGATTATCAGCGTCGTCGTCGCCGCGGTGCGGCCGGCTTCGAGCGTCCCGCCGAAGACCGTGTCGACGAGGAAGAAGCTGAGGATCGAGCCGAGCGCCGTCGCCAGCCCGGCCGGCACCGCGAACGCCGCCAGGGCGCGCAGCAGGCGGCCGCGGTAGAGCGGCCCGTCCGAGGGCGCCAGGGCGAGCACGAAGGAGGGGATGCCGATCGTGAGGAAGGCGGCCAGGGTGAGGTGGCGCGGCAGGAAGGGGAAGGCGAAGCCAGGCAAGGCGACGAGCACGATCAGCGCCGCCGCGTAGACGCTCTTGGTCAAGTAGAGGCGGCCGAGGCGGTGGATGTTGCGGGCGATCCGGCGCCCCTCGGCGACCGCTTCGGGCAGGCGGGCGAACTCGTCCTTGAGCAGGACGACGTCGGCGACGCCCTTGGTCACCTGGGTCCCCGAGCCCATCGCCACCGCCAGCCGCGCCTGCTTCAGCGCCGGCACGTCGTTGACCCCGTCGCCGATCATCGCCGTGTAGCGGCCGGCGTCGCGCAGCGCCTCGACCAGCGCCCGCTTCTGCTCGGGCGCGATCCGGCAGAAGATCGTGTTGCGCAGGGCGGCCGCGGCGAGGCCCTCGGGGTCGTCCGGGAGGTCCGGCCCCTCGATCACGCCCGCCTCGCGCGGCACCCCCACCGCGTAGGCGACCGCGGTCACGGTCGCCCGCGCGTCGCCCGAGATCAGCTTCAGGTCGACTTCGGCGTCGCGGATGAAGGCGATCGTCTCGGCCGCGTCGGGGCGCAACGTCTCTTCGAGGAAGACCAGCGCCAGCGGCGCCAGCCGCGGCGGCGGCACGTGGGCGGCGTCCTCGGGCAGCGGGTCGGGCGAGCTGCCGAAGGCGACGACGCGGCGCCCCGCCGCGGTCTCCTCCTCCAGCCTGCGCGCCAGCCCCGGCGGCAGCGCCAGCGCGCCCGAGGCGGCGAGGACATCTGGGGCCCCCATGACGTATGAGGTCATATGAGGGGACTTCGCGGAGGTCGCGTCACTATCTGATTCCCGCGACCGGAGCGGAGGCCCCTCCATGGTGATTCCGCTCCACTTCCACTTCGAGGAGAAGGGGACCTCGCCGGAGACCCGCGCCGGCTGCGCCGGGAAGGCCGCGGCGACCGTCTCCAGCGTGCGGTTGCGCTCGCCGGCGCTCGCCGCGAAGCGCCCCAGCGCGGCCTTCACCTCCTCCGGGTCGCCGCCGTCGGCCACCTCGACGCCCAACAGCCGCAGCTTGCCGTCGGTCAGCGTGCCGGTCTTGTCGACGCAGATCGTGTCGACCGCGGCGAGGCTCTCGGTGGCGCTCATCTGCTGCACCAGCGTGTCCTTGCGCGCCAGCCGCACGGCGGCGACGGCGAAGGTGACGCTCATCAAGAGGACGAGGCCCTCGGGGATCAGCGTCACCAGGCCGGCGGTCGCCGTCTGCGCGGCGTCGACCACGCTGGTGCCGCGCAGCTGGAAGGTGATCAGCAGCAGCACCGCCAGCGGCGCCATCGCCCAGGTGCAGGCGACGATCACCCGGTTGACCTCCCCCTGCAGCGGCGAGGGCGGGTGGCGGAAGGCGCGCGCCTCGCCGGCGAGCCGCCCGGCGTAGCTCTGCTCGCGGACCGCGTCGACTTCGTAGCGGCCCGAGCCGGAGACGCAGAAGGAGCCCGAGAGCGCCCTCTCCCCCGCGCCCTTGCGCACCCCGTCGGCCTCGCCGGTCAGCATCGACTCGTCGAGGGTCATCCCGCGGCTGGCGATCACCGCGCCGTCGGCGACGAGCTGGTCGCCGGGCTCGATCGCGACCACGTCGCCGGGGACGACCTCGTCGGCGAGCAGGCTGACGAGGGCGCCGTCGCGCAGCACTTTCGCGTGCGGGGCGACCAGCACCGCCAGCTCGTCCAGCGTCCGCTTCGCCTTCAGCTCCTGGCGGATGCCGATGTAGGAGTTGACGATCGCGATCAGGCCGAAGACCGCGTCGGCGATCAGGCCGAGCGAGAGGATGAGGACGAAGAAGACGCCGATGATCGCGTTGAACAACGTGAAGACGTTGCCGGCGACGATGCTCGAGACCGAGCGCGAGGAGGGTTCGTCGGGCGGCCCGAGCTTGCGCAGCCGCTTCGCCGCCTCGGCGCTGGTCAGGCCGCTCGCGTCGGCCCCCTGCTGCTCGCGTGCAGTGGCGGTCCTGGAAGCCATGGGGACATTCAATAGGGTTCCCGGCGGATGGCTCTCAAACTCGGACTGAATCTCGGCTACTGGGGGATCGGCCCCGCGGGGGAGGACGCGGTCGAGGTCGTGCGCGCGGCCGAGGGCGCCGGCTTCGAGTCGGTCTGGGTGGCCGAGTCCTACGGCTCCGACGCGGTCAGCGTGCTCGCCTGGCTCGCCCCGCAGACCAAGACGATCAACCTCGGCGCGGCGATCATGCAGGTGCCGGCGCGCCCACCCGCGGCGGCGGCGATGGCCGGGGCGACGATCGACAAGCTCTCCGGCGGCCGCTTCCTCTTCGGCTTCGGGCCGTCGGGGCCGCAGGTCTCCGAGGGCTGGTACGGGGTCCCCTACGCCAAGCCCTGGGGGCGCACCCGCGAGTACGTCGAAGTCGTCCGCGAGATCGTCGCCCGCGAGGGGCCGGTGCAGCACGAGGGCGAGCACTACCAGCTGCCGCTGCCGGGTGGCGAGGGCAAGGCGCTGAAGCTCAACTTCCACCCCGAGCGCAACCGCATCCCCGTCTTCCTCGGCGCGATCGGGCGCAAATCGGTCGAGCTGGCGGCGGAGATCGCCGACGGCTGGATCCCGATCTTCTTCTCGGTCGATGCTTTCGCGCGGACCTGGGGCGAGCACCTCGAGGCCGGCTTCGCCAAGGGCGGGCGGGCGCGCGCCGACCTCGAGGTCTCCCCCTCGCTGCAGGTCGCGATCGACGGCGACCTCGAGGCGGCCAAGAGCGTGGTCAAGGCGGGGCTCGTCCTCTACTTCGGCGGGATGGGCAGCCGCAAGACCAACTTCTACGTCGATCTGGCGCACCGCTTCGGCTTCGGCGAGGTCGCCGACGAGGTCCAGCGCCGCTTCCAGGACGGCGACCGCGCCGGCGCCTTCGAGGCGATGCCCGACGAGATCGTCGAGGCGACCTCGCTGGTCGGCACCGAGGCCGAGGTGGCGGAGCGGATCGAGCGCTTCCGCGGCGCCGGCATCGACCGCCTGATCGTCTCCCCCGTCCACGCGGATCGCGGCCAGCAGCTGCACACGTTGGAGCGCCTGGCGGCGCTCACCGGATGACGCCGGAACCTTCCCCAATCCCATAACCTTCCCCGCCGCGTGAAGATCGGAGTGCCGAAAGAGACCGTCGAGGGGGAGCGCCGGGTCGCGCTGGTGCCCGACGTGGTCAACTCGCTGAAGAAGAACGAGCACGTCGACGTGGTCGTCGAGTCCGGCGCGGGCGAGGCGGCGGGCCATCCCGACTCCCAGTACGAGGAGGCGGGTGCCGAGATCGGCGACCCCGCGGTCGCCTGGGGGGCCGACGTCGTCCTCCGCGTCGCGACCCCCACCGCCGAGGAGATCGGCAAGCTCAGGTCCGGCCAGATCCTGATCGGCCACCTGGCGCCGTGGACCGCGGCCGAGACCAACAAGGCGTTCGCCGCCGCCGGGGTGACCAGCTTCGCGATGGAGGCGATCCCGCGGACGACGCGGGCGCAGGCGATGGACGCTCTCTCCTCGCAGGCCGCCGCCGGCGGCTACGCGGCGATGCTGATCGCCGCCCGCGAGTCGGGCCGCTTCTTCGGCATGATGACCACCGCCGCCGGCACCGTGCCGCCGGCCAAGGTGCTGGTGCTGGGCGCCGGCGTCGCCGGGCTGCAGGCGGTCGCCACGGCGAAGCGGCTGGGGGCGATCGTCACCGGCTTCGACATCCGCCGCGCCGCCTGGGAGCAGATCGCCTCGCTCGGCGGGCGGCCGCTCGAACTCGACTTCATCCCCGACGCCGAAGGCGAGGGCGGCTATGCCCGGCCGCTGACCGACGAGGAGAACGCCAAGGTGGTCGAGGCGATCGGCGAGAACGCCGCCAAGCAGGACGTGATCGTGACCACGGCGGCGATCCCGGGCCGCCCGGCACCGCGACTGATCACCGCCGAGGCGGTGCGCGGGATGCAGCCCGGCTCGGTGATCGTCGACCTCGCCGCCGAGAGCGGCGGCAACTGCGAGCTGACGCGGGCGGGCGAGACGGTGGTCGAGGCGGGCGTCAAGGTGGTCGGGCCGCGCAACCTGGCCAGCGAGATGCCGGTTCCGGCGTCGCAGCTCTACGCCAAGAACCTCGAGAACCTGCTCGGGCTGCTGATCGGCGAGGAGGGCGCGCTGAGCGTCGACTTCGACGACGACATCGTCGCCGCCGCCTGCATCACCCACGGCGGCAAGATCCGCAACGAGAGGGCGGCCAAGTAGATGAGCCTGTTCACCGAGATCACGATCTTCGTCCTCGCCGCCTTCGTCGGCTTCGAGGTGATCTCCAAGGTGCCGACCACCCTGCACACGCCGCTGATGTCGCAGACCAACGCGATCCACGGCATCGTCATGCTCGGCGGGCTGATCGTCGTCGGCTATGCCAACGACCCGCTCGAGTACGTGATCGGCACGATCGCGATCGCCTTCGGCACGATCAACGTCGTCGGCGGCTTCATGGTCACCGACCGGATGCTCGGCATGTTCAGCAAAAAGCCGAAACCGAAGGCCGAGGAGAAGAAGTGATCGCCGAGGCAGTGCTGAAGCCGGGCGGCGACGCCGCCACGGCGCTCTACATCGTCGCCTTCTCGATGTTCATCATCGGGGTCAAACGCGGCACCCACCCGACCACGGCCAAGCAGGGCAACATGGTCGCCGCGGTCGGGATGGCGGTCGCGGTCGTCACCACGCTGCTGCTCGACGGCGTCGGCAACTGGGGGCTGATCGCGATCGGAATCGGGGTCGGCGCGACGATCGGCGTGATCGCCTCGACCCGCGTGCAGATGACCGAGATGCCGCAGATGGTCGCCCTCTACAACGGGGTCGGCGGCGGCGCCGTCGCGCTGATCGCCTGGTCGGAGATCCGCCACGGGATCAGCGGCATCGACAGCGGCGCGATCGCCGAAATCCCGCTCGAAGAGCTGATCCCGACGCTGTTCGCCGCGGTCGTCGGCTCGGTCTCCTTCTGGGGCTCGAACATCGCCTTCGCCAAGCTCCAGGACCTGATCCCGACCCGGCCGCTCTCGGTCCCCGGCCAGCAGGTGGTCAACGCCGCGCTGCTGCTCGGCATCCTCGCCGCCTGTGTCGACATCGCGGTCAACAACGGCGATCCCTCGCAAGGGCTCTTCATCGCGATCCTGCTCGCCGCGGCGCTGCTCGGCAACCTCGTCGTCCTGCCGATCGGCGGCGCCGACATGCCGGTGGTGATCTCGCTGCTGAATGCCTTCACCGGCCTCTCGGCGGCGGCCGCCGGCTTCGCCCTGCACAACGTCGCCCTGATCGTCGCCGGCACCCTGGTCGGCTCCTCGGGAACGATCCTGACGATGGAGATGGCGACCGCGATGAACCGCTCGGTCGGCAACGTCCTCTTCGCCGGCTTCGGCGGGGCGCCGGCGGGGGGCGGGGGCGGGGGCGGGACGACGGAGGAACGCCCGGTGACCTCGATCGGCGCCCAGGACGCGGCGATCAAGCTCGCCTACGCCGACTCGGTCGTGATCGTCCCCGGCTACGGCCTCGCCGTCGCCCAGGCCCAGCACGCGATCAAGGAGGTGGCGAACGAGCTGGAGAAGCGCGGTGTCACGGTCAGCTACGCGATCCACCCCGTGGCGGGCCGCATGCCGGGCCACATGAACGTGCTGCTGGCCGAGGCCGACGTGCCCTACGAGCAGCTGAAGGAGATGGACGAGATCAACCCGGAGATGCCGCGCACCGACGTGGCCGTGGTCGTCGGCGCCAACGACGTCACCAACCCGGCGGCGAAAAACGACCCCGACAGCCCGATCGCCGGCATGCCGATCATCGAAGTCGACCAGGCCCAGCAGGTGATCGTGATCAAGCGCTCCCTCTCCCCCGGCTTCGCCGGCATCGACAACGACCTCTTCTACGAGCCGAACACCTCGATGCTCTTCGCCGACGCCAAACAGGCCGCGTCGGACATAGCCGCCGAGATCCAGCAGCTCTAGCCCCGCGGGCGCCCGGCGTCCCGTCAAGGCGCCCAGGGCGTTCCTGCAAATTCCACACATCCCGCCCCCCAAGGGGGGCGAGAATCGACGTCCAGGGACTTATTCCACCGTATGGGTGGAATAACTCGGGCGGGAGACAGGGAGGCCAGGCTCGCAGAGCTTGCCACGCGGCAACGCGGCGTGGTGGCGCGCAGACAGCTCTTGGCGCTGGGCTTCACGAGCCGGGAAATCGACCGCCGCCTCGCCGCCGGACGACTGATGCGTTTGCACCGAGGCGTATACGCGGTCGGGCACCGGCACCTGTCTTGGCGTGCTCGCTACCTCGCAGCTGCCCTCGCCTGCAGCCCAGGCGCGGTGTTGAGCCACCGTAGCGCCGCGGCCGTCTGGGGGCTTCTACGGCCACACCAACCGCCAGTCGAGGTGAGCGCTCGAAGCGGCCACACCCGTGGCGGAATCCTCGTCCGGGAGATTCTGCTCGACCCCGTTGACATAACCGCCTGGGATGGGATTCCGGTCACGAGCCTGCCCCGCACACTCTTCGACCTCGCCGAAGTCGTCGATCTCCGGCGGCTCGGGCGCTGCTTCGAAGAGGCCGACCGCCTTGGGCTGCTCGAAATGGGAGCGCTGGAAGACGTATGCGCGAGAGGAAGAGGGCGGCGGGCCCAGCGTCCGATCCGGCAGTTGATCGAGGAATCGCGCGATCCCGTCAGAGCGCGAACCGACCTCGAGGAGCGTTTTGCCCTCTTTTGCCGTGAGCGAGAGCTTCCGCCCAACGAGACCAACGTCGACGTTCTCGGCCACGAGGTCGACGCCCTCTGGCCCCGCGAGCGCCTGATCGTCGAGCTCGACAGCTATTCCTTTCATCGTCACCGGGCCGCGTTCGAGAGCGATCGGGCGAAGGACGCCGCACGCCAGACCGCCGGCTATAGGACGCTTCGCGTCACGCATCGACGCCTCGAGCGCGAACCCGCCGCCCTCGCCACGCAGATTCGGGCGCTGCTTCGCTCGGACTCGAGCGGGGAGCGGGGGCAGGGGACTGTGGAGTGGGTGGGGCTCGTCGCGGTGGTGACGCTGACGTTGGCGGCGCTCGTGGGGGTTGGCGTGCGGGTGCCGGGGGCGGACCTGGCGCGGGCGGTGGCGTCGCGGATCCTCTGCGCGGCCTCGCTCGCCGATGGCTGCGGGGACGAGCCGACGCTGATCGCTACCTACGGCGACGAAGTCGGCAGGCTGGTGCGGCGGCACATGCCGACGCTGTTCTTCGAGCACGGCGCGCGGGCGCTGCCAATCGACTTCCGCCGCTGCCGAGCCACGGCCTGCGGGGACGGGACGCCGCGCGGCCTCGTCCACGCGACCGACGCGGGCATGCACGTCACCGCCTTCGTCCACGTCGTCGACTGCCGCGGCGGAGGCGACGGCGCCGAGGCGTGGATCGACCGCGGTGCGCCTCGCGCGACCGGGGGCGGGAGTCCCAACTGCTCGGGAGATCGGGTCGGCAACCTCTACATCCAGTACTGGCTCTACTACGCCGACTCGGCGACGCTGCGCGGCGTGCCGATCGCCGGCAACCTCGGCTACCACCATGACGACTGGGAAAGCGTGACGGTCCGGATCGGCGGCGACGGCCGCGTCGACGAGCGCGCCTCCTCCCACGACGGCTACAACGCGACGCGGAGCGTCGCCAACGACCCCTCCGACGCCGGCATCGAGCCGCTCAAGGACGCCGCCGAACTCCTCGGCGCGCGGCCGCACAACGGCTGGGGCACGGAGACCCACATGCTGCTCGTCTCCGGCGGCAGCCACGCCGGCAACACGGGCGGCTACCTCAACATCGACCGCGTGACGCCCGGCCGCCGCGTCCACCTGGTCCCGCTGGAGCCGATCGCCGCCGCCGAAGGGCGGAGCTACCGCTTCGCCGTCACCCCGCCCTGGCGCAAGCGGGTCTGGCGCGACCCCGAGGCCGAAGGCACGGACTGAAGCCCAGACGTGCCGTCGCTTAGCGACCCATATGGGCACTCGAGCGACGACACGTCCACGGCAGGGTGGGGCTGGGCTACTTCGGCGGCATGCGGAGGGCGCCGTCCAGGCGGATCGTCTCGCCGTTCAGCATCGGGTTGGCGACGATCTGGCCGACCAGCTCCGCGTACTCCTCGGGGCGCCCCAGGCGGGAGGGAAACGGGATGCCGGCGCCGAGCGCCTCGCGCGCCTCCTCGGGCAGGGCAGCCAAGAGCGGCGTGTCGAAGAGGCCGGGGGCGATCGTCACCACGCGGACGCCGCGCGAGGCCATGTCGCGCGCCGCCGGCAGGGTGAGGCCGACGATGCCGCCCTTCGAGGCGGCGTAGGCGGCCTGGCCGATCTGGCCGTCGTAGGCGGCGATCGAGGCGGTGTTGACGCAAACGCCGCGCTCGCCCCCACCGTCCGGCTCGTTCTCCGCCATCGCCGCCGCGGCGAGCCGCAGGACGTTGAAGGTGCCGATCAGGTTGACCTTGACCACGTTCGAGAAGAATTCGAGGTTGTGCGGGCCGCGCTTGTGGGCGACGCGCTCGGCCCAGCCGATCCCGGCGCAGCAGACCGAGACGCGCAGGCCCCCGGCGGCCGCGGCGCGCTCCACCGCCGACGAGACCGCCGCCTCGTCGGTGACGTCGGCCTCGACGAAGCTCGCCGCCGGCCCCAGCTCACCGACCAGCTCCTCGCCCCTCTCCGCGTTGAGGTCGGCGATCGTCACCTTCGCCCCCGCGCGGGCCAGCGCGCGGGCCGTCGCGGCGCCCAGGCCCGAGGCCCCGCCCGCAACCAGCGCTCCCGCTCCCCTGGCGTCCATCGGCGGGCAGCCTAGCGACCCGCCGTTTTCTCCACCCGCCGGGCCGACCTCGCTAAGGTCTTGGCATCGCCACCGAGGTGACGGCCAGCCCCAGCTCGAAGGATGCGATCGCGGACCGGCTCGCGGCGGCGCGGCGGCGCACGCTGGCGCTGCTCGAGCAGCTCGACGACGAGCAACTCAACCGCGTCTACTCGCCGCTGCTCAGCCCGCTGGCCTGGGACCTCGGACACATCGCCAACTTCGAGGAGCTGTGGCTCGTCCAGACGGTTGGCAGCCGCGAGCCGCTGCACGGCGAGCTGGGCCGCCTCTACGACGCGATCGAGAACCCGCGCAAGACCCGCGGCGAGCTGCCAATCCTGCGCGACGCCGAACTCCTCGCTTACCTAACCGACGTCCGCAACCGCACCCTAGAGGTCCTCACCGAAGTAGAGATCGACGACCCGCAGAATCCCCTTCTCCACGAAGCTTTCGCCTACGAGATGCTGATCGCCCACGAGCTCCAGCACGACGAGACGATGCTCCAGCTGCTGATGATGGTCAACGGTTACGAGCTTCCCGAGGAGAGCGTTCCCCGGGGGATGCCCCATCCCCCGGGCATGATCCGCATCGAGGGCGGCAGCTATGAGATCGGGGCGCCTGCCACGGGGTTTGCCTACGACAACGAGCGGCCGCGGCACACGGTCGAGTTGGAGCCGTTCGAGATCGATCGAACCCCGGTGGACAACGGTACGTACACCACCTACGTGGAGGAGACCGGAGCCGAGCCGCCGCTCTACTGGGAGCGGGACGGCGAGGGCGGCTGGGTCCACACCGCGATGGGCCGACGCGCCCCGATCGATGCGGCCCAGCCCGTGATCCACGTCTCCTGGCACGAGGCGGACGAGTTTGCCCGCTGGGCGGGCAAGCGCCTACCGACGGAGACCGAGTGGGAGGCGGCCTCCGTCGGCTCGGGCGCCGTGGGCGCCGACACCGGGAACGGCGAGAACGGCGCCGAGGGCGCGGGCCTCCCGCACGCCGGCCGGGTCTGGGAATGGACCTCCTCCGACTTCCTCGCCTACCCCGGCTTCGAGGCCTTCCCCTACCGCGAGTACTCCGAGCCCTTCTTCGGCGAGGGCTACAAGATCCTGCGCGGCGGCGCCTGGGCGACCAGCCCCGAGGTTATGCGGCCGAGCTTCCGCAACTGGGACCTGCCGCAGCGGCGCCAGATCTTCGCCGGGCTGCGCTGTGCGAGGGACGCCGCCTGATGCCGCGCGCGACCGCGGAGGCGATCGAGGTCGCCGTCCACCTCGGCCCCGGCGGGGCGGCGAAGATGGCGCGCGAGGTGCGGCTCGGCCTCACCGCGACGCCGAAGGAGCTGGCGCCGAAGTACTTCTACGACGAGCGCGGCTCGCGCCTCTTCGAGCGGATCACCGAGCTGCCCGAGTACTACCCGACCCGGGCCGAGCGCGAGATCCTCGCCGCCCGCTCGGGCGAGATCGTCGCCGCCGCGGGCGAGCCCGGCACGCTGGTCGAGCTCGGCTCGGGCTCCGCGGCGAAGACCCGCCACCTGCTGAGCGCGATGCGCGACGCCGGCTGCCTCACCACCTACGTCCCCCTCGACATCTCCGAGGAGATAACGCACGAAACCGCGCGTGCGCTGGTCGGCGAGTACCCGGGGCTCGCCGTGCGGGGCATCGTCTGCGACTTCGAGCAGGACCTCGAGCTGATCCCGCCCGACGAGGGCGGCCGCCTCGTCGCCTTCCTCGGCGGCACGATCGGCAACCTCTACCCCGACGCGCGCCGCGAGTTCCTCGCCCGCGTCGCCGCGCTGCTCGAGCCCGAGGACCGGCTGCTGCTCGGCGCCGACCTGGTCAAGGGGAGCGACCGCCTCGAGGCAGCCTACGACGACGCGGCCGGCGTCACCGCCGAGTTCAACCGAAATGTCCTGCACGTGCTGAACCGCGAGCTGGGCGGCGACTTCGAGCCCGAGGCCTTCGACCACGTCGCCCGTTACGACCGCGAGGCCGCCCGGATGGACATCCGCCTGCGCTCGCGGGAGGAGCAGACGGTGCGGCTCGACGGGCTCGACCTGACGGTCCGCTTCGCCGCCGGCGAGGAGATGCGCACCGAGATCTCCTCCAAGTTCACCCGCCGGCGCTTGGAGGAGGAGTTCCGCGCGGCGGGGCTGCGCCCGGCCGGCTGGTTCACCGATCGGGCCGGGGACTATGCGCTGAGCCTCGCAGCGGTTTAGAGTCTCGTACGAATAGAAGGCGGGGTAGCAATCGGAGGAGGACCCATTGAGCCTTGATGTTCACCTATACGGAGAGCGGATCGGGACCCTGTTCCCCGCCGGGGACAACGATTACCGCTTCGCCTACGACCCAAAGCTGGCCGAGACGAAGGCCGGCACGGGGCTGCTCAGCAACGCGATGCCCGTCCGCGCGGAGCCCTTCAGCCGCGAGGCGACCGCGGCCTACGTCGAGGGCCTGCTGCCCGACAGGCGGCGCCGCCGGCGGGTCGCCAGGGAGCTCGGCATCGACCCCGACGACGGCTACGCGATGCTCGAGCAGCTCGGCCGCGACTGCGCTGGGGCGGCGATCTTCCTGCCCCAGGGGACGCCGGTCGAGCGGCCCGAGCCCGGATCGATCGATTGGCTGACCGAGGAGGAACTGGCCGAAGTGGTGAAGCCGCCACCGCCCGCCCTCTTCACCGAGGAGTGCGAGGGGCGGATGCGCTTTGCCCTCGCCGGCGAGCGCCACAAGCTGGCCCTCGTCCGCGACGAGGAGAACGACCGCTGGGCCTGGCCGCAGGCCGGCCTGCCGAGCACCCACGTGGTCAAGCCGGAGACCAACGAATTCCCCGAATACGTCGCCAACGAGATGTTCTGCACGACCGTCTTCCGCCAGGTCGGGCTGCCGGTCGTCAAAGCACAGGTCGAGCAGATCGCCGGCCGCACCTGCCTCGTCTCGAAGCGCTTCGACCGCGCCGGCGAGGGTCTTGGGGCGACGCGCATCCACCAGGAGACCTTCTGCCAGGCGCTGGGGATCACCCCATTCGCCGAGGAAGAGACCGAGGAGGGCGACGCGCCCGGCTTCGGCGAAGCGTGCGGCCTGCTGCACGCCGTGGCTCGCTCGGACGAGATCGTCACCCTGCTCAACATCGCCTTCTGCAACTACATGCTGGGCAACGGCGACGCCCACGGCGAGAACTTCCCGCTGATCGACGAGAAGGGCAAGTGGCGGCTGGGGCCGATCTACGACATCGCCTCGCTGGCGGTCTACGACGACCCCCGCCACCGCGGCATGGTGATCGCCGAGGATTACGACGAGACCGCCTACCTGCTCGAACTTGCCGAAGTCTGCGAAGAGTGCGAGTTCGACTTCGAAATCCTCCGCGGGCTGGCCTCGATCGCCGCGGCGCGGGTGGCCACGGCGATCGAAACGGTGCGCAAACGGGCGCAGAAAGAGGGCTGGCACGAGCCGGTCATCGACCGCATCGTCGAACTCGCCGCCGACCGCTCCTTTGGCCTGGGCGCCGAGGTCGAGTACTGAGCGCCGCCGCTCCCGGCTAGGGGGCCAGCGCCTCGATCGTCTCGGCGAGCGCATCCGGCGCGACGATCGGGGTGAGGACCGGGAGGGTGACGCCGCCGGCGACGAAGGCCTCGAGCCGCTCGCGGATCTGCGCCGGCGAGCCGAAGACGAAGGTGTCCTCGATCAGCTCCCAGGGGGCCGCGGCGGCGGCGGCCTGGCGGTCGCCGGCCTCCCAGGCACGGACCATCGCGTCGATCTGCTCGCCGTAGCCGAGCCAGCGATAGAAGGCGGCGTAGACCGGGACCGTGATGTAGGAGGAGAACATGAAGCGGGCGAGCGGCTCGACCGCCTCGCGCTCGCCCGGCAGGCAGAAGAAGCGGCAGAGCAGCTCGAAGCCCTCGGGGGCACCGGCGAGCTGCTCGATCACGCGCGGCAGGCCGCCGAGCGGGAGGAAGTTGGTGAAGGCGCCGTCGGCGCGCTCGACCGCGAGGTCGAGCATCTTGCCGCGCAGGGCGGCGAGGACGATCGGCACCCGCTCGGCCGGGGCGCGCTCGAGCTTGAAGCCGCCGGCCGCGCGCTTGCCGTCGAGCGCCGTGCGCAGATACTCGAGCGTCTCGCGCACGCGGCTCAGCGGCCGCTCGAAGGGGATCCCGTTCCAGCCTTCGACGATGCGGTCCGAGGAGGAGCCGATGCCGAGGACGAAGCGCCCGCCCGAGGCGTCCGCCAGCGCCGCCGCCTCCTGGGCGAGCAGCGCCGGGCCGCGCTGGAAGACGCCGACGATCCCGGTCCCCAGCCGCGCCCGCTCGGTCCAGGCGGCGGCCAGCGCCAGCGGCGTGAAGCCGTCCGGGCCGTTGGTCTCGCCGCTCCAGAGGTCGGTGTAGCCGGCAGCCTCGGCCCGCTCGACCAGCTCGCGGTGCTCGGCGAGCGGCAGTCCCGGCAGCGGCAGCGTCAGTCCCCAGCGACGGTCCATCGTGCGGGGACCCTACCTAACAGACATTCGTTTGCCTTTCGGTACTAATAGGTGGTTATTTCTGTCTTTTTCGTTACGCTAGGCCCCGATGTCCGTCCCAGCCCGGATCGGCATGGCCGTCGACCGCTCGCCACTGGTCCGCGGGGCGCTCTCTACGGCGCGCCGCGCCCACGCCGGCCAGACCCGCGAGACCGGCTGCGGCGAGATCCCCTTCATCGACCACCCGCTCGCGGTCGCCGAGCTGCTCGCCGAGCAGGACTATCCCGACGCCGTCCTCGCGGCGGCGCTGCTGCACGACGTCACCGAGCATGCCGGGACCGGGGCGAGCGAGCTGTCGGCCCGCTTCGGCGAAGAGGTGGCCGGGCTCGTCTCGGCGCTGACCGAAGACAGGGGGATCGAGGACTACGAAGAGCGCAAGGAGGAGCACCGCGACCGCGTCGCCCGAGCCGGCCCGCAGGCGCGGGCGATCTTCGCCGCCGACAAGATCGCCAACGTGCTCGTGCTGCGCGAGGCCTACGCGGTGGTGGGCGAGGCGGTCGACGCGAACCTGCCGGTCTCGCTCGACCTGAAGATCCTCGTCTGGGAGTACGACCTGGAAATGCTCTTCGACAAGTCCCCGGGCGTGCCCCTGGTCGACCGCTTCTCCGAGGAGATGCTCGGCCTCTGGAGCGAACGCGCCGAGGAGGGCCGGGCCTCCCTGTGCTGAGGCACCCGCGCCGCGCGCGATAAGCGCGCCATAGGATCCGCACCGTGGGACGCTTTGCGGTGATCGGCGAAGGCCTCGAACAGGCGCTGCTGATGGCCTACCAGGTCTGGTGGGCGCTGGTGCTCGGCTTCGCGATCTCCGCCGCCGTCCAGGTCTGGGTGCCGCGCGAGCGGATCGAGGCGACGCTCTCGGGTCGCGGACCGAAGCCGGTCGCCTGGGCGACCGGGCTCGGCGCGGCCTCCTCCTCCTGCTCCTACGCGGCGATCGCGATCGCCCGCTCGCTGCTGCAGAAGGGCGCCTCGGCGACGACGGCGCTCGCCTTCCAGTTCGCCTCGACCAACCTCGTCTGGGAGCTGGGGCTGGTGCTCTGGGTGCTGATCGGGTGGCAGTTCACGCTCGCCGAGTACGTCGGCGGGGTGATCCTGATCGCGCTGATGGCGGCGCTGCTGCGCTTCTTCGTCTCGCCGCGGCTGGAAGAACAGGCGCGCGAGCACGCCCGCACGGCGATGGAGGGCCACGTCCACGACCACTGCCACGGCGAGCACGGCTCCGGTGCCGGTAAATGGACTGCGGTTGCCGAGCACTTCCGTGCCGACTGGTCGATGCTGTGGAAGGAGATCGCGATCGGCTTCCTGCTCGCCGGCTTCATCGGCCTGCTCGGCAACGACTTCTTCAACTTCCTCTTCATCACCGACGCGCCGCCGCTGGTGCGGACGATCGAGAACGTCCTCGTCGGCCCGCTGATCGCGATCCTCAGCTTCGTCTGCTCGATCGGCAACGTGCCGCTGGCGGCGGTGCTCTGGTCGGGCGGGATCAGCTTCGCCGGCGTGATCGCCTTCATCTTCGCCGACCTGATCGTGCTGACGATCGTCGCCGCCTACCGCAAGTACTACGGCACCGCCTTCGCCCTGCGGATCACCGCGCTGATGTTCGTCACGATCGTGATCTCGGCCCTGGTCGTCGACGCCGTCTTCGGCCTCGCCGGCCTGATCCCGACCGGCCCCCGCCCCAGCCGCGCCGACGTCTTCGGCTCGGTCCAGCTCGATTACAAGCTGGCGCTCAACCTGCTCGCCTCTATCGTGTTTACCGTATTAATATATCTATCTAGGGGTAATAGGAGATGGCCAGGTATCTCATCGTCGCACTCTGCCTCGCTCTCGCCTGCGCGGGCTGCGGAGGATCCAACCCGACGGTGACGATCGGCGCAGGCAGCACCGCCGAAGAACAGGTCCTCGCCCAGATATACGCCCAGGCGCTGCGGGGCGCCGGCTACGAAGTCGCGCCCAACGTCAGGTTCGGCATCGGCTTCGGAGCGGCAGCGGCGGCAATCAAAGAAGGTCGCGTGTCCGCCTACGTCGACCATCTCAGCACCCCGTCGAGCGAATCGGCCGAACTCGAAGAAGTGCCCGCCGATCCGCGAAAGGCCTACGAAAAGGCGAAGCGCCGGCTCGAGAAGAAGGGGCTGACGGCCTTTCCGCCAACGCCCTTCTCCTTCACCAACCTGGTCGGCGCGCTGCAGAAGACGGCCGCGAAACACGGCCTGAAGACGGTCTCCGACCTGAAGGGCGACTCCGAAGGCCTGACGATCGCCGGCGTGACCGGTTGCCACGAGCGGGTCAACTGCGTAGAAGGACTGGAACTGCGCTATGGCCTGCGGTTCGCGGGCTTCATCTACAGGTTCTCGGGACCCCCGACCGAACCCTTCCGGGCACTGGAAACCGGGTTCTCCGACCTGGCGATGCTGCCCAGCACCGACGGCAGGCTCGCCACCGAGAAGGGCGAGTTCGCGACGCTCGAAGAGGACAGGCACCTCTTCCCCGCCGGCAACGCGATCCTCGTGACCACGCAGAAGCTGGTCGAAGAAGCCGGCCCCGAATACGAAGAAGCGATCGTCGCCGCGCAGAGGGGCCTCACCCTGCCGGTCATGCAGGGGCTCGACGCGAAGGTCGAACTCGAAAAGCGGACGCCGGCCGAGGTCGCGGCCGAATACCTGAAGCGGAGCGGGCGCGGCGGCTAGGCGCCGACGGCGAGACCTCGCGCCCGTGCCAGCGAGACCCGCGCCGCCCAGGCGGCGGAGAGGCCGGAGACCGCCGCCAGGACCAGGGCGAATCGCGGGTCGTAGGCCTGGGAGAGCCAGCCGGCCAGGGGGCCGCCGATCGGGGTCGAGCCGAGGAAGACGACCGAGTAGAGCGCCATCACGCGGCCGCGCATCGCCGGCTCTACCGCGAGTTGGAGGGTCGAGTTGATCGTCGCTGCGAAGGTGACCGCGGCGGCGCCGAGCAGCGCCAGCACGGGGATCTCGAGGGCCAGCGCAGGCATCGCCGCGGCAAGGGCGGCGGCCGCGCCGAAGGCGAGCGCCGCGGCGGCGATCAGGCGCGGGCCGGTGCGGCCGCGGGCGCCGACGATCAGCGCGCCCGCGACCGAGCCGACGCCCATCGCCGAGACCAGCGCGGCGTAGGTGCCGGCGCCGCCGTCGAAGCTGAAGCGCGCCAGCATCGGCAGCACCACCTGGAAGTTGAAGCCGAAGGTGCCGACCAGCGCCATCAGGCCGAGCGGCACTGCGAGCTCGGGCGTGCGGCGCACATAGCGCAGGCCGGCGCGAATCGCGCCGGGCTCGCGCCCGGCGACCGGGGCGGCGCGCAGCTGCGCCGGGTCCATCAGCCTCAGCGCCGCGATCATCGCGGCGAAGGTGAGGGCGTTGACGGCGAAGCAGGGGCCGACACCGAAGGCGGCGATCAGCACGCCCGCGACCGCCGGGCCGGCGATCCGCGCCGACTGGACGATGACGCTGTTGAGGCTGACCGCGTTGACCAGGCGGTCGGGGCCGACCATCTCGATCACGAAGCTCTGCCGGGTCGGGTTGTCGACGGCGTTGACGGCACCCATCGCCAGCACCGCGAGGTAGACCATCCAGGGGGCGACGACCCCGGCCTCGGTGACGGCGAAGAGGCCGAGCGCGGGGATCGCCATCAGCGCCTGCGTCGCCATCAGCAGCCGGCGCTTGGGGAAGCGGTCGGCGAGCAGGCCGCCCCAGGCGCCGAAGAGCAGCATCGGCAGGAACTGCAGCGCCGTGGTCAGGCCGACGGCGAGGCCGCTGCCGGTCAGGCTGAGGACCAGCCAGAGGGCGGCGACCGTCTGCATCCAGTTGCCCGAGAGCGAGACGATCTGGCCGGCGAAGTAGCGGCGGTAGTTGGGGACTGAGAGGGATCCGAAGCTGCGTCCGAGCGCGGCGCTCAACCTGCCTCGCCCCGCTCGGCCGGCTCTTCGGCCAGCACTCGCTCGAGGATCTCGGCCGCCCGCTCCAGCGTCTCCACGTCGGCGTCCGGCAGAGCGCGCATCCGCCGTGCCAGATAGGCGTTCTTGCGCCCGCGCAGGCGGCGCAGCCGCTCGCGCCCGGCGGGGGTGAGGCTGACTAGCGTGCTGCGGCCGTCGTCGGGGTCTGGCGTGCGCTCGACCAGGCCGGCCTCGGCGAGGACGCGCAGCGTGCGCGTCGCCGTCGGCCGCTTGACCCGCTCGATCGCGGCCAGCTCGCTGGGCGTCAGCGGCCCGTGCCGCTCGACCGTCGCCAGCGCCGCCGCCGAGGTCGGCGTCAGCTCGCCCACCGCCCCCGCCGCCTCCTGGCGCAACCGCCGCGCCGTCCGCACGATCGCCATCCGCAATCTCGAGGCCGAAGCCGCCAGCCGATCGGCCGCGTCACCGAGAGTCGTGTCCATGCCGGTCGAGTTCATTCGTTAGCTCTGGTAATTAGATTAGCAAACTACCCGCGAGTCTGCTCTCGTGCCCGCTATCCGGACACGAGAGCAGACTCGTCGTCGGGTAGGCTCCGCGCCGGCGGCGTCGAAGTAGGCGCGGATGGTCGACGAAGCACAGGAGGCGATGGTCTACGGGCCGGGGATGGACGCGCGCTCGACCCGCGTCGCCGAACGGCTGAACACGCCGATGCTGATCGCCGCGGCGCTGACGATCCCGGCGGTGGCGATCAACGAGTCCCATCCCCGGGCCGGGATGCTGGTCGTCGCCCAGGCGCTCAACTGGATCATCTGGACCGCCTTCCTGATCGAGCTGGTCGATGATGCTCTGCGGTCGTGCCCGACCGCCGCGCCTGGCTGCGCCACCACCCGCTCGACCTGATCATCGTCGTCTTCACCCCGCCGGTGCTGCCGGCCGGCCTGCAGAGCCTCCGCGTCCTGCGCCTGCTGCGGCTGCTCCGCCTGCTCCGCCTCGCCCAGCTCTCGCGCGAGGCCTTCTCGCTGCGCGGCCTGCACTACGCGGCGCTGCTGGCGTTGCTGACCGCGCTCGGCGGCGGCGCGCTGTTCGTCGGCCTCGAGAAGCACAGCCAGCACCTCACCGCCTGGGACGGGATCTACTGGGCGGTGACCTCGATGACGACGCTGGGCTCGAACATCTACCCGACGACGACCGGCGGCGAGATCGTCGGCGTGGTGATGGTGATCGTCGGCATCTCCTTCGTCGCGCTGCTCACCGGCGCGATCGCGCAGCGCTTCCTCGGCCCCGAAATCGCCGAAGTCGAGGCCGAGCTGGAGGCGGAGGAGGCCTCGGCCGAGGCAGGTCGCCCTGCGCGAGCTGCGCGAGCGTGCGCGAGCAGCTCGCCGCGCTCGAGATCGCGGTCGAGCGCATGGTCGACGAACGCGCCTCGCTAGCGTTTAGCCTTCGTCGCTGCCGGGCGGCGACCTTGCGCTCGAGCTCCTTGCGTCACGTCGGGGTCGCGGAGGGTGGTGACGTCGCCCAGCTCGCGGCCCTCGGCGATGTCGCGCAGGAGCCGGCGCATGATCTTGCCCGAGCGGGTCTTCGGCAGGTCGCCGGACCAGATCACCCGCTTCGGGCGGGCCAGTTTGCCGATCCGCTCGGCGACGTGGTCGCGCAGCTCGGCGACCATCTCCTCGTCGCCCTCGAGGTCGCCCTCGAGCGTGACGAAGGCGCAGATCGCCTGCCCGGTGTCGTCGTCGGACTGGCCGATCACCGCCGCCTCGGCGACCTTCGGGTGGGAGACGATCGCCGACTCGACCTCGGCGGTCGAGAGGCGATGGCCGGAGACGTTGATCACGTCGTCGATCCGGCCCAGCACCCAGAAGTAGCCGTCCTCGTCCTGGCGCGCCGCGTCGCCGACCAGGTAGGTCTCCCTGCCGAAGCGGGAGAAGTAGGTCTCGACGAAGCGGTCGTCCTCGCGGTAGAGCGTGCGCAGCATCCCCGGCCAGGGGCGGCGCAGGACGAGCAGCCCCTCCCCCTCGGAGACCGGCTCGCCGGCGTCGTCGAAGACGGCGGCGTCGACCCCGGGCAGCGGCCGCGTCGCCGAGCCCGGCTTGGTCGCGGTGATCCCCGGCAGCGGCGAGATCATGATCTGGCCGGTCTCGGTCTGCCACCAGGTGTCGACGACCGGGCAGCGCTCGCCGCCGATCACCTTGTGGTACCAGAGCCATGCCTTGGGGTTGATCGGCTCGCCGACCGAGCCGAGCAGGCGCAGCGAGGAGAGGTCGTGGCCCTCCGGGATGCTCCGGCCCCCCATTTCATGCAGGCGCGGATCGCCGTCGGCGCGGTGTAGAGGATCGTCACGCCGTAGCGCTCGACGATCTCCCACCAGACGTCCTTGGCGGGGTAGTCGGGAGCCCCCTCGTACATCACGCTGGTCGCGCCGTTGGCGAGCGGGCCGTAGACGATGTAGGAGTGGCCGGTGACCCAGCCGACGTCGGCCGCGCACCAGTAGACGTCGTCCTCGGGCTTCAGGTCGAAGACGTAGCGGTGGGTGTAGGCGACGCCGGCAGGTAGCCGCCGGTGGTGTGGAGGATCCCCTTCGGCTTGGCGGTCGAGCCGGAGGTGTAGAGGATGAAGAGCGGGTCCTCGGCGCCCATCGGCTCCGGCCGGGCACTCGGCCTCGGCCGCCGCCATCGCCTCGTCGAACCAGACGTCGCGCCCCTCGCGCATCTCGCACTCGGCGCCGGTGTGGCGGACGACGAAGATCGTCTCGATCGAGCCGACCCCGCCGAGCGCCGCGTCGACCTGCGGCCTTGACCGGCGCCGTCTTGCCCTTGCGGCGGGCGCCGTCGACGGTGACCAGCGCCTTCGCCTCGGAGAACTCCATCCGCTCGCGCACCGCCTCGGCCGAGAAGCCGCCGAAGACGACGTTGTGGGGGGCGCCGATCCGCGCGCAGGCGAGCATCGCGACGACCACCTCGGGGATCATCGGCAGGTAGATGCCGACCACGTCGCCCTTGCCGATCCCGTGGTCGCGCAGGGCGTTGGCGAAGCGCTGCACGTCGGCGAGCAGCTCGGCGTAGGTGATCGTCGCGCTCCTCGCCCTCCTCGCCGCGCCAGTGGTAGGCGACGCGATCGCCGCGCCCGGCCTCGACGTGGCGGTCGAGGCAGTTGGCGGAGGCGTTCAGCTGCCCGTCGGCGAACCACCTGTAGAAGGGCGGGTCGGACTCGTCGAGCGACTCGCTCGGCTCCTCGGCCCAGTCGAGCAGCTCGGTCGCCTGGCGCAGCCACCAGGCCTCGGGGTCGGCCGCGGCCTCCTCGTAGACGGCCGGGTCGCTCCACAGCGCCGCCTCGCGGAACTCCTCGGGCGGCTCGAAGCGCTCGACCTCGAGCAGCTCGGTCAGCTCCTGCTCCAGCCCGCGTTTTCCTCGGTCGCCGCTCATTGCGCTCCTCCCGTGCCGCTAGCCGCCTCACCGCTGCTCAGAACGCTACCTGATTCGCGACTGAGATGCTCTTCCGCCAGATCATCCACGAGGACCTCGGCTGCGCCTCCTACCTCGTCGGCGACCCCGGCTCCGGGCGTCGCCGCGGTCGTCGACCCGCAGTGGGACATCGAGCCCTACCTCCACCTCGCCCGCCTGCACGGGGTGCGGATCGAGCACGTGCTCGAGACCCACAACCACGCCGACCACGTCTCCGGCCACGGCCGCCTGGCGCGGGCGACCGGGGCGACGATCCACGTCAGCGAGCTGGCCGGGGCCGAGTACGAGCACGAGCCGTTCGCCGACGGCTGGACGCTGGAGCTGGGCGAGGCGGTGCGATCGAGGCGATCCACACCCCCGGCCACCGGCCCGAGCACACCTCCTTCCTGCTGCGCGACGCCGAGCCGCGGCGGCGACCCGGTCGCGGTGCTGACCGGCGACTCGCTCTTCGTCGGCGACGTCGCCCGCCCCGACCTGGCGGTCGAGCCGCGCGAGGGCGCCGCCGACATCTTCCGCTCGCTGCACGAGCGGCTGCTGGCGCTGCCCGACGAGGTCGAGGTCTGGCCCGGGCACCTCGGCGGCTCGCTCTGCGGCAGCTCCGGGATCGACCTGAAGACCTCCTCGACGATCGGCTTCGAGCGCGGCCACAACCGGGCGCTGGCCTTCGCCGACGAGGCCGATTTCGTCGAGGACGCGGTCTCCTCGCTGGGCGAGCGGCCGCCCAACGTCGAGCACATCGTCGCCCTCAACCGCGGCCCGCTGGTCGAGACGATCGGCTCGCCGGCGCAGCTCACGCCGCGCCGCTTCGAGGCGGCGATCGCCGAGGGGGCGAAGGCGGTCGACTCGCCGCACCAACGAGCAGTTCGACGAGGCCCACATCCCCGGCTCGATCAGCGCCTCGGCCTACGACACCGGCTTCGCGACCAAGGTCGCCCAGGTGGTGCCGCCCGAGGCCGAAGTGGTGGTCGTCGCCGCCTCCGACGGCAACGAGCTGGACGCGGCCGAGCTGCTGGCCGCGGTCGGGCTGAGGGTGCGCGGCTTCCTCGGCGGCGGGATGAGCGCCTGGCGGGCGGAGGAGCGCCCGGTCAGCGGATCGAGCCGATCGGACCCGACCGAGCTGGCGGAGCTGCTCGCCGGGGAGGAGCCGCCGCTGGTGCTCGACGTGCGCGGCGCCGGCGAGTACGCCGACGGCCACATCGCCGGCTCGCTCCACATCCCCTACGGCGAGCTGGCGCGGCGGCTCGACGAGGTGCCGCGCGACCGCGCCGTGGCGACGATCTGCAAGGGCGGCAAACGCAGCGGCCTCGCCGCCTCGGTCCTCCAGCGCGAGGGCTTCGAGACGATCCACGTCGCCCGCGGCGGCGTCGGCACCTGGCAGGCGCCGGCAGCGGTCGAGACCGCCGACGCGCCTGCGTCCCGCTCGACGTGCGTGCTCAGTACCCCGGGGGGTGGCGGGCGATGAAGCCTTCGGGGGAGTCGACCAGTTCGGGATGCCAGCGGGGGCCGGGGCCGCCGACGGTGTCGAAGGCGAGGCCGGCGATGATCATCCAGGCGTGTTCGGCGTTGGCGTAGACGGTGATCCAGTGGCCCGGGCCCGGTTCGCCCCAGGTCTCCAGCCCGGTCGAGTCGAGCGGGCTTTCGAGGAAGCCGCCGCCGTGCAGGGCGAAGCTGACCGCGCCCGAGCAGTCGTAGCCGGAGGATTCGAAGGAGCCGTGGCCGCCGCCCCAGATGTAGGGGGTGGTGGCGATCGAGTTGGCGGCTTCGATCGCCGCGGCGATCGCCGGCGGCGCCGCGCTGGGCACGCTCGCCTGGCTTTCGGAGATGAATTCGGCGCTCTCGCCGGGGGTCAGCGGCGCCGGGGCTTCGCCCGCCGGCGCACGGGCGCACCGGTGGCGGCCATCTGCTCGGAGATCGCGGCGAGGTTGTCGCTCAGCGCCTGTTCGCGCGACTCGAGCGATTCGAGCTGGACCTGGCGGCGCGGCCTGTGCTTCCTTCAGTTCGGCGAAGCGGGCGGCCGCCTTCTGCTTGGCGGCGGCCGCTTCGCGCTCCTTGACCGCGATCGCGTCGCGCGCTTCCTTCAGCTCGCGGCGGATCGCCGCCATCCGCTTGACCGCCGCCTTGGCCTCGTCGCGCAGTCCCTTGACCCGGTCGGCGACCGAGTCGTCGTAGTCCTGCACCCGGCTGAGGTATTCGGCGCGGGCGTCGACCTGCGACCAGCTCTGCGAGTCGACGACGACGCTGAGCACGTCGGGATTGCCCGCCTCGTACATCGAGACGAGGCGCTGGCGCAGGACGCCGAGCGCGCGCTGCAGGCGAGCGCGGATCACGGCCAGGTGGTGCTTCTCGGCCGCGAGCTTTTCGCTCGCTTCGGTCGAGCTCGGCCTGCTTGGCTTCGAGTTCGCCCTCCAGCGCGAGCTGCTGCTGGCGCAGGCGCGAGACTTCGCCCAGCATCGTGTCGATCGCGTGGTTCTGTTCTTCGATCGTCGCGCTCAGCGAGCTCGAGCTTTCGCGCACCTTGCTCGAGCTTGCCCTGGGTCGCGTCGAGCTTTTCGCTCAGCGAAGCCGCCGACCCGTTGGCGGTCAGGCAGAGAGAGGCGAGCAGCAGCGCTGCGGGCAACAGCAGCCACCGGGGCATGCCGGGAGTGGCGCGCATCGGGCCGCGCACGCTACAGAACTCGCCTCTCGATTGTTAGGAGTTGCTAATAACCTGCAACTTCGGTCGCAGTTGCCACTGCGGAGACGCCGCTAGGCGAGAGTTTGGCCTTCGCCCGGTCGAACTCCTCGCTCGAGATCGCGCCCTTTTCCTTCAGCTCGTTGAGCTTGTGCAGCTCGTCGGCGGGCGAGCTGTGGGCCTGTTGCTGGATATAGGCGTCCATGTGATGTTTGGCCTCCGCCTGGGCCTTGAGCGCCCTTTCGCGCATGCCCGAGCCGCGCGCGATCAGGTAGACCAGCGCCGTCAGGAAGGGGATGACGACGAGGAAGAGGACCCAGGCGGCCTTCCCCCAGCCCGACATCTCGTGGTCGCGGAAGAGGTCGCTGAGGATCGTGATCAGGATCCAGATCCAGATCACGAAGAAGAAGATCTCCAGGGCGAGCCAGAGGGCTTCGCCGAAGTTGACGTCTGCAAACAGCACTGGTGAGTCCTTTCGTCGATTACGGAATGCGGCGCCTCCGCTTCTTCACCACGCTATTGGCCGCTCCTGCGCGGCGCATCCGTACTTTTCAGCCTTTCGCAGAAGAGGACGGCGGCGACCGCGGTGGCGAGGTTGAGGCTGGAGACGCCGGCCCGCATCGGGATCGCCAGGCGGGCGTCGGCGCGGGCGAGGACGGCGTCGCTGAGGCCGTGGCGCTCGGTGCCGAAGGCGAGGATCGCCCGGGGCGGCAGCTCGGCCGCCCGCATCTCCTCGCCGTCGGGGTCGATCGCCAGCAGCGGCCGCTCGCTCCGGGGCGCCTCCTCGACCGCGGCGACCGGCAGGGCGAAGTGCAGCCCGGCGGCGCCGCGCAGAGCGTCGGGGTGCCAGGGATCGTTGGCGCCCGTGGTGAGGACCGCGGCGGCGTCGGCCGCGGCGGCGACCCGCACGCAGGCGCCCATGTTGCCCATCGTCCGCGGGTCCTCGAGCAGGACGACCGGCGCCGGGCGCCGGTCGTCGAGGGCGGCCTCGAGGTCGACGGCGGGGCGGCGGGCGATCGCGACGACGCCGGTGCGGGGCGCCTGCGGCGCCAGCGCGGAGAGCACGTCGGCGCTCACCTCGCTCACCCGGCCGCTCAGCGTCCCGGCCAGGTCGGGGGCCAGCTCGCGCGCCAATGCCTCCAGCTCGGCCGGCTCGGGGGCGACCGCCTCGAGCACCTCGGCGCCGAAGCGCAGCGCGTGCTTGAGCGCGTGGAACCCCTCGAGCACGGCGAGGCCGCGGTCGCGCCGCGCGCCGCGAAAGCGTCCGATCAGAGCCTGCTGGCCGTCCTCCCCCACTGCCCCATCTTTACCTGCTCGAGCCCGGCGAGGAAGGGACTGAGGTAGCGGCCGACGATCTTGCCGTCGACCTCGGGCCAGGACGGGGTCCTCTCCAGGCTCGAGACTTCGCCGTGGCCGCCGGTCGGGCGGCCGTAGAGGTAGCGGGGGCCCTCGCCGGTCCAGAGCACGCCGCGCAGGACCGGGTCGAAGGGCGCCGGATCGAGCGCCGCGCCGGCGGCGGCCGCGATCGCTTCGGCCGCGGCGTCGGCCTGCTGGGTGGCGATCCCACCCTGCTTGACCGGGAAGCCGGTCACGTCGCCGACCGCGAAGACGCCCTCGGCGCCGACGACGCGGCTGTGATCGTCGATCGGGACGAAGCCGTCGGCATCGTGGGGGACGCCCTCGATGCGCCGTCCTTCCAGCCGCGGCAGGCTGACGACGGCGTCGGCCTCGAGCGGCCCTCCGGGTGCGATCCGCAGTGCGCCGCCGTCGAACTCGACCGGGTGGGCGCCGGTGAGGAGCGCGATGCCGCGCTCGGCCAGCAGTTCCGCCATCTGCTCGGCGACGGCGCGGCCGAAGAGGTCCAGCGGAGCGTCCTCGGGCGTGACCACGGTCAGCCGGGCGTCTTCGATGCCGGACTTGGCCAGCACCGCCGAGGCGAGCAGCGCCAGCTCGTAGAGCGGCAGCGCCCAGCTGCCGCCCCCCGGCATGGTGAAGACGACGTTGCGCAGCGCGCCGGTGCGCAACCGGTGGACGATGTCCGCGACGCCGCCTTCGTCGGCGGCGCCCCAGAAGGTGACGGCGCCGGGGACGGCCCAGAGCATGCGCGCTCCGGGGGCGAGGACCAGGTGGTCGTAGGCGACCCGCTCGCCGTCGCGGACGACCGCCTCCCGCGCGCCGGCATCGACGGAGAGGATCCCCCCGGGCCGAAAAGTGGCGCCGCAGCGCTCAGCCAGGTCGGCGAGGTCGTAGCGCAAGATGCCGGCGCCGCCGTAGGGCTCGCCGACGGCGAATGGCCGGTAGACGAACTCGCGCCGCGGCGCGTAGAGCTCGACCTCCACCCGCTCGCCGGCCAGGTCGCGCAGCGCCAGCGCCGCCTCGAGCGCGCCGACGCCGCCGCCGGCGATCAGCGCCTTCTGCCGTCTCTCGTTACCTGCCTGGGAAGTCAATGAACCGACAGTAGGGACCGCATCCCCCGGCTTCATCCGTTGACGGCCGCTCCTCGCCTGCGGCTTAACCCGGATGCGCGGCGGTCGCGAGGCACTACATTGCCGGCGATGCGACTCCTCGTCGGCTACGACGGAAGCGGCGGCGGGCGCGACGCGCTCGAGCTGGCGCGGGTGCTCGGCTACCACGACGAGGAGGGGACGAGCGAGCGGATCGAAGTCGATCCGCGCAGCCACGCCGGATCGCCCGCCACCCCGATCGTCGAGCGGGCCGAGCGCGAGGGGTTCGACGCGATCGTCCTCGGCTCACCCCACCGCGGCGCGGTCGGGCGCACGCTGATCGGCAGCGTCGCAGAGGACGTCCTGCACGGCGCCCCCTGCGCGGTCGCGGTCGCCCCGCGCGGCTACGCCGAGGCCGGCCACGGCCCGCTCGGCCTCGTCGCGGTCGCCTACGACGGCACGCCGGAATCGAAGGCGGCGCTGACCAGCGGCCGCGCGCTGGCCGAGAGGAGCGGCGCCTCGCTCCGCCTGCTGACCGTCGTCGCCCCGCCGGTGGCCCTGCCCGGCGGCGTCGGCTACAGCCCGATCGAGCCGGCCGAGCCCGACCAGGTGCTCGAAGAGGGCGTGCGCGAGGCGGGAACCGCGGTCGCGGTCGAGACCCGCAGGCTGGACGGCCCGCCCGCCTCGACCCTGGCGCAGGCGTGCGAGGACGGCGTCGACCTGCTGGCGGTCGGCTCGCGCGGCTACGGGCCGGTGATGCGGGTGCTGCTCGGCTCGGTCTCCAGCCGGCTGATCGCCGACGCGCCCTGCCCGGTGCTGGTCGCGCCGCGGCCGCGGTAGGCGCGGGACCTGCCCGGCGCGCTCAGCGCGAGGTCAGGCTGGCGACCAGCTCGACGTATTCGATCAGCCTGCCGGTGGCGAGGAAGCGCTCCATGACCCGCGCGCGGGCGGCGCGGCCGAGACGGGCGGCGCGCTCGGGATCCTCGAGCAGTCCGCCGATCGCGCGGCCGAACGCCTCGAGGTCGTGCGGGTCGTCGATCAGGACTCCGGACTCGCCGTCGACGATCTGGTCCTGGATGCCGCCGACGCGGCTGCCGACGACCGGGCGCTGCTTCCACATCCCCTCGGCGACGGTGAGGCCGAAGCCCTCGGCGATGCTCTTCTGCACGAGCACGTCGGCGCGGCGCTGGACGGCGTTGACCATCGCCCCGTTCTCGTCGAGGTCGTACATCGGCAGGCTGACCAGGTGGGCGCGCCGGCGGACGTCGGCCGGCAGCCGGCGCCAGGACTCGGCGACGTCGCCGAAGACGACGGCGCCCTCGGGGTCGTCGGAGACGGCGCCGGCGGCCGGCGCCACGAGGGCGAGGTGGACCTCGGGGGCGGTCAGGTGGCGGGCAAAGCACTCGAGCAGGCCGCGGTGGTCCTTCAGCCGGTCCCAGCGCGAGACCTGGACCACGAGCTCGGCGTCGTCGGGCAGCGGCCCGTCCTGGAGCAGCTCGGCGCGGCGCTCGACCCGCCCCGGCGTGCCGTCGCCGCGGACAAAGACCGGAACCTGCCGGGGCTCGCCCGCGTACAGCCCGATCGCCCGCAGGATCGACTCGACCACCTCCGGCTCGAGCTCCTGGTTCTTCGCCGAGAAGGGGTCGATCGCCGGCGCAAACAGCCAGACCTTGCCGCGGTCCAGCCCGTCCCAGGCGTAGTCGGCACGCGAGAAGACGTAGGCGTCGGCCTGCTCGACGTAGGGCCGCAGGAAGTCCCAGGCGCGGCGCACCGTGGCGTTCGGCTGGTCGAGGCCGATGTGGCAGCGCCAGACGATCTTCGCCCCCGCCTCCCTCATCGCCGAGATCAGGCCAGCGGTCTGCGGGTCGTGCAGGTAGACGACGTCGCCGGCCCGCACCAGCCGGGCGAGGTGCGAGCCGCTGTCCGCCAACGCCCCCTCGTAGACGCGGCGCTCCTCCTCGCCCAGCTCGCCGCCGTCGCCGGGGTCGCCGTGGAGGTTGTTGTGGAGCCGCTTGGTGAGCGCGAAGAACTCGCCCCCGTCGCCGACGACGACCCAGCGGGTATCGACGCCGGCGCCGCGCACGTAGGGCAGCAGGCCGTGGAGGATCTCGGCCACGCCGCCGCCCTGGGCGGTCGAGTTGACGTGCCAGATCGCCATCCCGGCGAACTCGCGCCGCGCCCGCGCGGCGACCCGTTCGATCCGGGCGAACTCCTCGGCGCCGAGCAGCGGCTCGAAGCGATCGAGCGGCTGAGGCGGGATCTGGACGGACTTCGGTACGGACACGAACCCAGCCTACGGGGCCTGGCCTCAGTCGAGAGCCCGCGGCGAGCCCGGGACCGGCACGGCGACCACGTCGAGCCCCTCGATGCCGTCGAAGTCGGCCGAGTTGCAGGTATAGACGGGGAGATCGCCGGCGATGGCCGTCGCCGCGATCATCGCGTCGTAGGTGCGCGCGGTTGCCTTGCGGCCCGAGCGGCGAAGCGACGCCGCGACTCCCCCGAACGCGCGCGCGGCCGCGGCGTCGAAGGGAAGCGGCTCGAAATCGGCCTCGGCCTGCTGGAGGTGAGCTTGGCGGGCGGCCCGCACCTCCTCGTTCTCGGCGACGAGAGGGCCGACGGCCAGCTCAGCGAGCGTCACCGCCGAGATCAGCGGCTCGTCCGGCAGCGCCGCCGGATCGTCGAGGCGCCGCATGAGGATGACGGTCGAGGTATCGAGAACGCCCCGCGTCGGTGCCGGCGCCTCCGCCGCCACGCTCTCCTCGCTCATAGGCGGGGGTCGAGAACCCTGTCCACGTCGGCCCGCAGGGCAGCTGGGTCCACCGCCGGCAGCCGACGCCAGCGAGTCAGGAGGGCCTCGGCCGAGAGGGCGGGCCTCACCGGTCGCAACTCGGCCACCGCCCTGCCCGAGCGGGTGATCGTGATCTGCTCCCCCCTCGCGGCCCGGTCAACCACGTCGCCGCCGTGGTTGCGCAGGTCCCGAATGCTGACGTTCGCCATGACTACGACTGTATCACGCGTGATGCAAGCAGTTAGCTACAGCGACCAGTGGCGGCTGACGTGGGTCGCCGCGCGGGAGGTGAGGATCGGGTCGGGGGCGACGGAGACGGACTCGCCCTCGCCGGCGAGGGCCCGCATCGTCGCCTCGACCGACTCGGCCAGGGCGGCAGGCGCGTAGCCGCCCTCGAGCACCGCGCCGACCGGAGCGCCGTGCTCGCGGCCGAAGTCGCGCACCAGGCGGGCCATCGCGGCGAAGGAGGAGGCGTCGAGGCGGCACTCGGCGAGCGGGTCGTCGCGGTGGGCGTCGAACCCGGCGGAGACGAGGACGAGTTGAGGCTCGAACTCGGCGGCCGCCGCGAGGATCACGTGCTCGAGCAGCGAGAGCCAGAGATCCTCTTCGGAGCCTGCCGGCACCGGTAGGTTGATCGTGTAGCCCTCGCCCTTGCTCGAGCCCATGTCGGCGATCGAGCCGCTCCCCGGGTAGATCCCCTCCTGGTGGATGCCGGCGACGAGCACGTCGGCGCGCTCGCGGAAGGCCTCGACCGTGCCGTTGCCGTGGTGGACGTCCCAGTCGATGACGAGGACGCGCTCGACGCCCAGCTCGCGGATCGCCAGCGCGGCGGCGATCGCGACGTTGTCGAAGAGGCAGAAGCCCATCGCCCGCCCGGGCTCGGCGTGGTGGCCGGCGGGCCGCACCGCGCAGAAGCCGGTCGCCGCCTCGCCGGCGAGCAGCGCGCGGGCCAGCTCGCAGGCGCCGCCGGCCGCCCGCAGCGCCGCCTCCCAGGAGGCCTCGCCGACGAAGGTGTCGGGATCGATCGCGCCGCCCCCGGCGGCGCAGAGCTCGCGGATCGAGTCGACGTGGGCGCGAGTGTGGACCAGCTCGAGCTCGGCCTCGCTCGCCGCCGGCGCCTCGCGCCGCTCCCAGCCGAGCCAGCCCGCCGCCGCGAGCCGGCGCTCGATCGCCAGCAAGCGCTCAGGCGATTCGGGGTGCATCGGCATCTGCTCGCGCGGGTCGTGCTCGAGGCAGGCCGGGTGGCTGATGTAGAGCGGGGCGCCCGGCTCGTCGGCCATCGGCCGGACTGTAGAGGGCTACCATCGGCATGTGGGCGCCAAGGGTCACGACTACCCCGCCTACCGCGAAGCCGACGTCGTCCTGCGCGACGGCTCGACGGTCCACCTGCGGCCGGTGCGCGCCGCCGACGAGGAGGCGCTGCGCGAGCTGTTCGAGGGGCTCGGCCCGGACTCGCGGATGTTCCGCTTCTTCTCCGGCGCCAGCGACCTCGCCGGCGCGGCCGCCCGGATGGCCGACGTCGACTACTCCGAGCGCTACGGCCTCGTCGCCACCCGCGGCGACGGCGAGCGCCCGGTCGGCCACGGCGCCTACCTCGGCGCCTCGCCCGGGCGCGCCGAGGTCGCCTTCGCGATCTCCGACGAGCTGCAGGGCCAGGGGCTGGGGACGATCCTGCTCGCCCACCTCGCCGAGGTGGCCGGGGAAGCCGGCGTCGAGGTCTTCTTCGCCGAGGTGCTGCCGCAGAACCACCGCATGATCGAGGTCTTCCGCGAGAGCGGCTTCCCGATCGAGACCTCCTCCGAGCCGGGCTCGATCCGGGTCGAGATGCCGACCTCGTTCACCGGCGAGGCGGTCGGGCGCTTCGAGGAGCGCGACCGGTTGGCCGCCGAGGCGGCGGTGCGGCGCTTCCTCGAGCCGCGCGCGGTGGCCGTGATCGGCGCCTCGCGGCGGCGCGAGACGGTCGGCGGCGCGGTCTTCCACAACCTGCTCGAGTCGAGCTTCGACGGCGTCGTCCACCCGGTCAACCCGGCCAGCGACGTGGTCCAATCGGTGCGCGCCTACCGCCGCGTCGCCGACGTCCCCGGCGAGGTCGACCTGGCGGTGATCGCGGTGCCCCCGGCGGCGGCGGTCGAGGCGGCGCGCGAATGCGGCGCCAAGGGCGTCTCCGGCCTGGTCGTCCTCTCGGCCGGCTTCGCCGAGGTGGGGCCGGAGGGCCGGACCGTCCAGGGCGAGCTGGTCGACGTCTGCCGCGAGTCGGGGATGCGGCTGGTCGGCCCCAACTGCCTCGGGGTGATCGTCAACGGCGAGCCGGGCACGCTCAACGCCAGCTTCGCCCCGGCGGCGCCGCCGCCCGGCAACGTCGGCTTCGTCACCCAGAGCGGCGCCCTCGGCCTCGCCCTGATCGACCTCGCCGCCGACCGCGGCCTCGGCGTCTCCTCCTTCGCCTCGATCGGCAACCGCGCCGACATCACCGCCAACGACATGCTCGAGTACTGGGAGGGCGACCCGGCGACCGACGTCGCCCTGCTCTACATCGAGTCCTTCAGCGACCCCGGCCGGTTCTCGCGGGTGGCGCGGCGGGCCGGCCGCGAGATGCCGATCGTCGTCGTCAAGAGCGGCCGCTCGGTGGCCGGCGAGCGGGCCACCGGCTCGCACACCGGCGCCATGCTCTCCTCCTCCGACGTCACCGTCGACGCGCTCTTCGAGCAGGCCGGCGTGATCCGCACCGAGACGCTGGCCGAGCTGCTCGACGTCGCCGCCCTGCTCTCCAGCCAGCCGCTGCCGGAGGGGCCGCGGGTCGGGATCCTGACCAACGCGGGCGGGCCGGGGATCATGTGCGCCGACGCCTGCGAGGCGGCCGGGCTGCAGACGCCGGAGCTGCCCGAGGAGGTGCGGGCGGCGCTGGCCGAGCACCTCCCGGCCGAGGCCTCGCTCGCCAACCCGGTCGACATGATCGCCACCGCGAGCGCCGAGCAGTACCGGCGCTCGATCGCGACGCTATCGGCCTGGGAGGGGATCGACGCGCTGATCGTGATCTTCATCCGCCCGCTGCTGACCCGCGCCGAGGAGGTGGCGGGCGCGGTGCGCGAGGCGCTGGCCGCGATGGAGCGGCGCATCCCCGTGCAGGCGGTCTTCATGTCGAGCGGCGACCGCGAGGCGATGGCGGCCGGCGGCGGCGTCCCGACCCACGTCTACCCCGAGGACGCGGCGCGGACGCTCGGCCGGGTGATGCGCCACGTCCGCTGGCGCGCGCGGCCGGCGAGCGAGCCGGCGAGCTTCGCCGACGCCCGCCCCGACGAGGCCTCCGCCGTGCTGGCGCGGGCGCTGGAGCGGGAGGGCGAGTGGCTGGCGCCGGCGGAGACCGCCGAGCTGCTCGATTGCTACGGGATCGCGACGCCGCCCTGGCGCCTCGCCGCCGACCCCGCCGCGGCGGCCCACGCCGCCGAGGAGCTCGGCGGGCCGGTCGCGCTGAAGGCGCAGGGGCCCGAGATCCTGCACAAGAGCGACCTCGGCGCGGTGCGGACGGGGCTCGCCGACCCGACCGCGGTCGCCGGCGCCGCCGTGCAGATGGACGAGGCGCTCGCCGCCGCCGCGGTCGAGCGCGAGGGCTTCCTCGTCCAGGCGATGGCCGGGGACGGGATCGAGCTGCTGGTGGGGATCGCCGAGGACCCCGGCTTCGGGCCGGTGCTCGCCTGCGGCGCCGGGGGCACCCGGGCCGAGCTGGCGCGCGACCTGGCGGTGCGGATCTGCCCGGTCACCGCGGAAGAGGCCGCCGAGATGATCCGCTCGCTGGCGCTCTTCCCGCTGCTGAGGGGCTACCGCGGCGAGCCCGCCGCCGACCTGGCGGCGCTCGAGCAGCTGCTGCTGAGGGTCAGCGCGATGGTCGACGCCCACCGTGAGATCGTCGAGCTCGACCTCAACCCGGTGATCGCCGGGCCGGGCGGCGCGACCGCGGTCGACGCCCGCGTCCGCGCCCGGCCGGCGCCCGCCCCGCATCCCTGGCCCAGCACCTGGAAGCCGCTCGACGGCTGAACGGCGAGGGAACGCTTGAGCGAGGACCGACCGATCCGCGAGGGCAGGGGCGTCGACCCCGAGGAGCGGCTGGAGCTGCTGCTGCGCGACCTGCGCACCTCGAAGACCGGCCTCGGCCGGCGCGAGGCGCAGCGGCGGCTGCTCCAGTTCGGCCCCAACCGACTCGAACGGCGACAGGAGCGGCGCTGGCTGCCCGAGCTGACCCACCAGCTGACCCACCCGCTCGCGCTGCTGCTCTGGGCGGCGGCCGGGCTCGCCTGGATCGCCGGCATCCTCGCCGTCGCGGTGGCGATCGTGATCGTGATCGCGATCAACGCCGCCTTCGCCTTCGTCCAGGAGATGCAGGCCGAGCGGGCGGTCGAGGCGCTCGCCGCGTACCTGCCGGAGCGGGCGCGCGTCCTGCGCGACGGCAACCGCGAGGAGATCGCTGCGAGCGAGCTGGTCCCCGGCGACGTCGTCCTGCTCGAAGAGGGCGAGCGGATCTCGGCCGACGCGCGCCTGTTGGAGGGCGCGATCGAGGTCGACATCTCGACCCTGACCGGGGAGTCGATGCCGGTCCTGCGCTCGGCCAGCTACCTGGACGCCGGGGTGCCGCCGCTGCAGGCCCGCGACCTCGTCTTCAGCGGCACGACCTGCACCGAGGGCGAAGCGCGCGCGGTCGTCTTCGCCACCGGCATGCACACCGAGCTGGGCCGGATCGCGGCGCTCTCCCAGCGGGTCGAGCGCGAAGAGAGCCCGCTCGAGCACCAGGTCCGCCGGGTCGCCTGGCTGATCGCCGCGATCGCCGTGGCGATGGCGATCGCCTTCCTGCCGCTGGCGCTGTTCGTCGCCGGGCTCTCGCTGGCCGACTCGGTCGTCTTCGCCGTCGGCCTGCTGGTCGGCAACGTGCCCGAGGGCCTGCTGCCGGTGATCACCCTGGCGCTCGCGGTCGGCGTCCGCGACCTGGTCCGCCGCGGGGCGGTGATGAAGCGGCTCAGCGCGGTCGAGACGCTCGGCTCGACCGACGTGATCTGCACCGACAAGACCGGCACCCTGACCGAGAACCGGATGCGGGTGACCGCGATCTGGACCGAGGCCGGCCCGCTCGCCTTCGCCGGCGGGCGCCCGCCGGAGGACACCGGCGAGGGGCTCGCCGGGCTGGCCTGGGCGATGGCCGAGTGCAACAACGCCCGGCTCGAGGCCGGCGGGCCCCGGGGCGATCCGACCGAGGTCGCGATGCTGGAGGCGGCGGCCGCGCTGGGGGCCCCGGCCGACGCCGAGGCGCGCGAACGGCGCCGCCTGCGCCACTTCCACTTCGACCCGGTGCTGAAGCGCATGTCGACGGTCGGCGAGCGCGGCGGCGAGGTCTGGGTCGACGCCAAGGGGGCGCCGGAGACGCTGCTGCCGTGCTGCGCCGAGATCGCCGACGCGGACGGCGCCCGGCCGCTCGGCGAGGCGGAGCGCGCCGCGGTCGAACGCCAGGTCGACGCATATGCGGGCGAGGGGCTGCGGGTCCTCGCCGTCGCCCAGCGGCGTCTCGGCCCCGGCTCGCCGCCGCCGGAGCTGCGCGAGCAGGCCGAGCGCGGCCTCGCCCTGCTCGGCCTGGTGGCGATGGTCGACCCGCCGCGGGCCGAGGTCGGCGAAGCGGTCGCCCGCTGCCACGCGGCCGGCATCCGGGTGATCGTCGTCACCGGCGACCACGCGATGACGGCGACGGCGGTCGCCCGCCAGGTCGGCATCGGCGGCGGCGAGGAGCCGGCGACGATCGGCGGCGAGGAGCTCGAGCGGATGAGCGACGAGGAGCTCGACGTCCTCCTGCACGGGGGCCGCGAGCTGGTCTTCGCCCGCAGCTCGCCCGAGGCGAAGCTGCGGATCGCCGACGCCCTCCAGGAGGAGGGGCACGTGGTGGCGATGACCGGCGACGGGGTCAACGACGCCCCGGCGCTGCGCACGGCCGACATCGGCATCGCGATGGGCCGCTCGGGGACCGACGTCGCCCGCGAGGCGGCGACGATGGTCCTCATCGACGACGACTTCTCGACCATCGTCGCCGCGGTCGAGGCGGGGCGGCGGATCTACGCCAACATCCGCAAGTTCCTCCTCTACATCTTCGCCCACACCACCCCCGAGGTGACGCCGTTCCTCGTCTTCGCGCTCGGCGGCGGCGCGATCCCGCTGCCGCTGACGGTGCCGCAGCTGCTCGCCTTCGACGTCGGCACCGAGACCCTGCCGGCGCTGGCGCTCGGCCGCGAGCGGGCCGAGGCGGGCCTGATGGAGCGTCCCCCCGCCCGCGCGGGGAGTCGGTGGTCCAGCCGCCGATGCTGCTGCGCGCCTGGCTCTTCCTCGGCCTGATCTCCGCCGTCCTGCAGATGTCGGGCTTCTTCTTCGTCCTCACCAAGGGCGGCTGGAGCCCCGGCGACCCGACCGGCTCCGGCACGGCGCTGCACGGCGCCTACCTCGAAGCGACGACGATGACCTTCTTCTCGATGGTCGTCTGCCAGATCGGCACCGCCTTCGCCGCCAGGACCGACCGCGCCTCGCTGCGCTCGATCGGCGTCTTCACCAACCCGCTGCTGCTCTGGGGGATCGGGTTCGAGCTCATCCTCGCGGCGCTCTTCATCTACGCGCCGCCGTTCCACACGATCCTCGGCACCGCCCCGCTCGGCCTCGACGCCCTCGCCTTCGCCGCGCCGTTCCCCTTCGTCGTCTGGGGCGCCGACGAGCTGCGGCGCTTCCTGGTCCGCCGCCGGGCGGGCGCCCTCGCCGGGGCGACGACGTGAGCGGCGCCGGGCTCGGCCTCTTCCTCTCGGTGTTCCTCGCCTCCGCGGTCGAGGCGGTCGAGGCGCTGACGATCGTGCTCGCGGTCGGCGGCAGCCGCGATTGGCGCTCGGCGCTGCTCGGCGCCGGCGGGGGCGCCCTCGCCCTCGCCGCACTGGTGGCGGCGCTCGGGCCCGCCCTGGCCGCGCTGCCGATCGACCTCCTGCGGCTCGCCGCCGGGGCGCTGCTGCTCACCTTCGGGCTGCAGTGGCTGCGCAAGGCGATCCTCAGGGCGAGCGGGCGGATGCCCCTGCGCGACGAGGACGCCGTGTTCGCCCGCGAAGAGGAGCTGGCGCAGGAGGCGCCGCCGGCCGCCGGCCTAGACGGCTACGCGCTGACGATCGCCTTCAAAGCGGTCCTGCTCGAGGGGCTCGAGGTCGCTCTGATCGTCGTCGGCTTCGGTTCCAGTCAGGGCCGGATCGGCCTGGGGGTGCTGGCAGCGGTGGGTGCCGTGGCGGTCGTGATCGCGGCCGGCATCGCCGTCCGAGCGCCGCTCTCGCGCGTCCCCGAGAACGCGATGAAGTTCGCCGTCGGCGTGCTGCTGACCTCGTTCGGCGTCTTCTGGGCGCTGGAGGGCGCCGGCGTCGCCTGGCCCGGCGGGGAGGCCTCGGCGGCGGTGCTGGTGCTGCTCACGGCGACGGCCTCCGTCACCGCGACTAAGCTTCTCGGCCGCCGATGGAACCGGTCTCCTACCTACAAGCGATAGTGCTCGGCGCGCTCCAGGGCGTGACCGAGCTGTTCCCGATCTCCTCCCTCGGCCACACCGTCCTCTTCCCCAGCCTCTTCGGCTGGGACTCGCTGGTCAAGGCGCAGTCCGAAAGCGAGTCGTTCTGGCTCGCCTTCGTCGTCATGCTGCACGTCGGCAGCGCCCTCGGCCTGCTCGCCTACTACTGGCGCGAATGGGTGGCGATCGTGCGCGCCTTCTTCCGCACGCTGGGCAAGCGCCGCGCCGATACGCCGACCGAGCGCCTCGCCTGGCTGATCATCGCCGCCAGCATCCCGACCGGTCTGATCGGGCTGGTCTTCGAGCACCAGGTGCGGACCTTCACCGCGAAGCCCGAGCTCGCCGCCTGCTTCCTCGTCGTCAACGGCTTCGTCCTGCTCGCCGCCGAGTTCTACCGCCGACGGGCGGCGGTGCGCGAACTGGCGGTCCACGAGGGCGCCAAGGCCGACGGCGGGCGCCGCCTCGACACGCTCGAGTACCGCGAGGGGGTGCTGATCGGCGTCGCCCAGTCGACCGCGCTCTTCGCCGGGATCAGCCGCGACGGCGTCTGCATGGGCACCGGCCTCGCCCGCGGCCTCGACCACTCCGACGCCGCCCGCTTCGCCTTCCTGCTGGCGACGCCGATCATCCTCGCCGCCGGGCTGTTCAAGCTGCCCGACCTGACCGGGCCGCTCGGCGACGGGGTGCGCGGCCAGGCCGCCGTCGCCTGCCTCTCGGCCGCGGTCGCCGCCTACTTCACGGTCAAGTTCCTCGTCAACTACTTCAAGACCAGGACGCTGACCCCGTTCGCGATCTACTGCCTCGTCTTCGGCCTGGCGATGGTCGTCTACAACGCCTGAGCCCCGGCCTCAGCCGGAGAGGTCGCGGCGCTCGAAGAGCGCCGCGCCAAGCGCCGCGCAGGCGACCGCCACCGCGGTGACGCCGAGAAAGGAGACCGGGTCGATCCCTTCTTCGATCGCCCGCCCGTAGTAGCGGAAGACCGAGGCGTAGCGGACCCAGTCGAGGCTGGTGTCGAGGCGGCCGACCAGGTCGAGCACGTACATCGCCACCAGCACCCCGGCGACCGAGCCGGTGACGACGCTGGTGCGCAGCGAGCGGGCGGTGGCGAGGACGCCGAAGCCGGCGGCGAGCAGGGCCAGCGGCCAGACATTGGCGAAACCGGCGAGCGCGTCCCAGAAGTCGAGCCCGGCGCCGAAGAGGACGCCGCTCAGCATCGTCAGCGCGAGGCCGACGGCGAGCACCGCGGCCAGCTCGACTGCGGTCGCGGCGAAGCCGGAGGCGACCAGGCGCCGGCGCGAGAGCGGCGCCGAGAGCAGCACGTCGAGGCGGCCGCTTTCGGCCGCGCCGGAGAGGCCGCTGGCGAGCGAGCGGACCGCCAGGTAGCCGACCGCGAGCGGCACGATCAGGCTCAGCATCTCGGCGTTCAGGTACTGCTCGACCGAGGAGAGCTCGGCGATGCCGAAGGCCTGTTTGAGCGCTTCGGGATAGGAGGCGATCGCCTTGGCGAGCGCGTCTTCGACGGTCGGGTAGATGGCGACGACGAAGCCCGACCAGAGTCCGATCGGCAGGCCCCAGGAGAGCAGCGAGCGGCGGCGCTCGTGGAGCTGGGCGGCGATCAGCGCGTTCACGACCCGTCCCCCTCCCCCGGGACGCCCGGCTCCGGGTGGCCGCCCTCCTCGTAGTAGGTGAGGAAGACCTCCTCCAGGGTCGGGTGGGCGTACTCGGCCTTGACCACGCCGGGGATCGCGCGCACGTCCTCGAGATCGACCGGCTCGGCGAACTCGACCTCGACCCGGCTGCGGCGCTGGGTCCTGCCGAGCAGGTCGGCGACCCGCTCGACCGCGATCAGGCGGCCGCCGCGGATGATCCCGACCCGGTCGCAGACCCGCTCGACCTCGTCGAGCTCGTGCGAGGAGAGGAAGATCGCGCAGCCGCGCTCGCGTTCCTCGCGCACCAGGGCGAGGAACTCCTCCTGCATCAGCGGGTCGAGGCCGCTGGTCGGCTCGTCGAGGATCAGCAGCTCGGGCCGGTGGAAGACGGCGAGGATCAGGCCGACCTTCTGGCGGTTGCCGCGCGAGAGCTGCCCCAGCGGCCGCTCGAGGTCGGCGCGGAAGCGCCGCGCCAGCTCCTCCACCCGGCCGAGCCCCTCGACCCCGCGCAGCCGGGCCAGCAGCGAGAGCGCTTCGCGGCCGCTGCTGCGCCTGCCGAAGCCGAAGTCGCCCGGCAGGTTGCCGAGCCGGGCGCGGATCGCGACGCTGTCGCGGTGGCTGTCGAGGCCGAAGAGGCTGGCGCTGCCCCGGGTCGGGTGGAGCAGGTCGAGCAGGGTGCGGATCGTCGTCGTCTTCCCGGCGCCGTTGGGACCGAGGAAGGCGAAGACCTCGCCCGCCTCGACCGTCATCGTCACGTCCTCGATCCCGCGCTCGGCACCGTAGAGCTTGGTCAGCCCCTGCGTCTCGATGACCGCCACCGCGGCATCTTCTCACCGCGCGCTTACGCGAGCGCCGCTAGTGCGGGCTGGAGATGCCGCCGCCGGCGCCGGTCGACGGCGGCGGCGCGGGGGCCGATTCGTGCGCGGGTTCCGGAGCTTCTTCGGCCGGGGCTTCGGCTTCGCCTTCCTGTTCGGCTTCGTGCTTTTCGCCCTTGCCCTTGCCCTTTTCTTCTTCTTCGGGCGCTTCTTCTTCGAATTCGCCCGAGGACGACGACGAGCCGGCGGTCGTGTGTTCGCTGTGCAGGCCGGAGAGTTCGGGCAGGCTCGAGGGTTCGGGGAATTCGGGGCAGTTCCCGCCGGCCGCCGATTCCATGAACGAGCGCCAGATCGGCCCCGCGGTCGGCCCGCCGAAGCCGGTCGCTTCGCGCGACTGCGGGTGGCCGACCCAGACCGCGGTCGAGTAGAGCGGGGTGTAGCCGACGAACCAGGCGTCGGACTCGCCCTCCGAGGTGCCGGTCTTGCCGGCCTCGGCGCTGCAGCCCATGTAGGTGTAGCCGGCGCCGGTGCCCTGGGTGATCACGCCCTCGAGCAGTTTGGTCACTTCGTAGGCCTCGCCCTCGGTCAGCACCCGGTCCCCCGCCTTGGGGTCCGGTTCGTCGACCTTGCCGCTGGGGAACTCGACTTTCGCCAGCGCGGTCGGTTCGTGGTGGACGCCGCCGTCGGCCAGGGTCGCGTAGCCGTCGGCCATTTCGAGCGGCGTGACCCCGACCGCGAGCCCGCCGATCGCCTCCGCCGGGACCGATTCGAGCGGGGCTTCGATCCCCATCTGGTGCGCCGTGTGGGTGACGTTTTCGGGGCCGACGTCGAGGTCGAGCTGGGCGAAGACCACGTTGACCGAGTTCCAGGTGGCGTCGGCGAGCGACATCGTGCCGCTGCCCGGCTCGGCGTTGTTGACCGTCCAGGTGCCGCCGCCGGGAAGGGGCAGGGTCTTGGGCGAGGTGCCGTCGTAGTAGGTGCTGTAGGGGTCGACGCCCTGCTTGATCGCCGTCGTCAGGACGTAGGTCTTGAACGATGAGCCGGGCTGGCGGTGCGCCTGCCAGGCGTAGTTGAACTGGCTTTCGGAGGCATAGCCTTCGGTCGAGGCGAGGGCGACGATCTCGCCGTTGGAGGGGTCGACCGAGGCGAGGCCGGCGGCGGGCCCGCCTTCGGGGTAGCAGACCGAGCAGGAGTCGACCGCTTCCTGCGCGCGTTCCTGCAGTTCGGGTTCGATCGTCGTGTAGGCCTTGAGGCCGCCGTAGCGGACGGTGTTGAGGCCGTATTTGTCGATCAGCTCCTGCTCGACCAGGTCGAAGAGGAAGGGATCGCGGATCACCTGGTACTTGTGGCCGGGGTTGAGGCCGAGGCCCCGGTGGATCGCGCTGCGGTATTCGGCGCCGGTGATGTAGCCCTGATCGTGCATCGCCGTCAGCACCTCGTCGCGGCGGTCGAGCGCAGCGCGGGGATCGAGGAATGGGTTGTATTCGGAGGGCGCCTGCGGCAGGCCGGCGATCATCGCCGCTTCGGTCAGGCCGAGCTCGCGCGCCGGCTTGCCGTAGTAGGTCTGCGACGCCGCCTCGGCCCCGACCGCCGTCTCGCCTTCGACCGTACCGTAGGGCGCGGTGTTGAGGTACTGGGTGAGGATCCACTGCTTGGGGTGGGCGTCCTCCATGTCGAAGGCGAGGTGGGCTTCGATCAGCTTGCGCTTGATCGTCTGTTCGGGATCGCGGATGTAGAGGTTGCGGACGAGCTGCTGGGTGATCGTCGAGGCGCCCTGGACCGGCTTGCCGCCGGCGAGGATGTCTTTCCAGGCGGCGCGGGCGATCCCGGCCGGGTCGATCGCGCCGTGGTTGAAGAAGTTGCGGTCCTCGATCGCCACCGTCGCGTATTTGAGGTCCTGCGGCAGCGCCCGCGAGGGCACCGGCTGGCGGATCGTGCTGGCGCGGATGAAGCCGATCAGGCTGCCGTCGGCCGCGTAGATCGCCGAGGAGCGGCCGCGCTGCACCGGTTTCAGGCTGGAGAGCGGCGGCGCCGATTCGTAGACGTCGACCGCCCAGCTCATCGCAAAGCCGCCGGCGACGACGAGCGCGCCGGCGAGCACGGCCACCGGGATCAGCAGCTTCTTCCAGACGGAGCTGTGCGACTGACGTCGTCGCCTGCGGGTACGGCGGGCCATCGGATCGAAAACTCTAGTGGGGTCGGCTCACCGGCCTTCGCCCCCACCCGCAGCGCAATTCCGCGTGCGGGGCGCGGCGGGGCGCCTCAGGCCGCTGCCTTGAACCGCGCCCGCCACTCGTCCTGGTCGAAATCGGCCGGCTCGGTCTCGCGCAGGAACCTTTCGAGCACGGCGATGAAGCGGCCCGGCGCCTCGAGCTGGGGCAGGTGGCCGACGTCCTCGAAGACCTCGAGCCGGCTGCCGGGGATCGCCCGGTGCGCGTCTTCGCCGTGGTGGGCGGGGATGATCGAGTCGCGGGCGCCCCAGACGATCAGCACCGGCACGGCCTCGGCCAGGTAGAGACGATCGGAAGCGTCGACGCGCTGGCCGCCGGTGCCGATCACGGAGTGCACGGTCGCGAGGAAGGCGGCGCGGCGGTCAGGGTCGGTGAGAGAGGCGTAGCCGCGGAGGACCTCGGCGACGTCGGCGTTGGGGCGCAGGCCGACCGCGGAGAGACCGCGGCCAACCGCGCCGCCGACCCGCTGGCCGAGGCCGGCGGTGGCGGAGATGAAGAGATTGGCGCCGGGCAATGCCGCGGCGCGAAGCACCGGGCTGACCTCGGGCCCGAGGCCGCCGCTAGAGACCAGCACGAGGCGCTCGACCATCTCGGGAAACTGGTAGCCGAGCTGCATCGCGATGCCGCCGCCCAGCGAGTGGCCGACCAGGGTGGCGCGCTCGTGCCCGAGCGTGACGAGCAGATCGCGTAGGCCGGCGGCCAGCGCCCCGATCGAGTAGTCGCCGCCGCCCGGCGCCGAGGAGCCGTGGCCGGGCAGGTCGGGGGCGATCACGGTGTGGTGGCGAGCCAGTGGCTCGATCACCTCGCGCCAGTTCTCGAAGGTCCCCCCCATCCCGTGGATCAGCAGCAGGACGGGACCCTCGCCGGCCTCTGCATAGGTAACGGGGCGGCCGTGGATGATCGCGGTCTTGGCCTGCATCTCGGTCATGCGAGAACTGTACGCCGCAGCCAGCGCCGGGTTACCGGGGGAACTACTGAATCGAAGCCGGTAGGCTGCATCGCAGGCACGGATCTCATGGCCAGCTACCTGCACACCTGCTACCGGATCGGCGAGATCGATCGCTCGGTCGCCTTCTACGAGAAGCTCGGCTTCGAGGAGGTGGCGCGGATGCCGATCGGCGACGAGGCGATCAACGTCTTCATGGGCATGCCCGGTGAGGACCCGCGCCTCGAGCTGACCTACAACCACGGCGTCGACTCCTACGAGCACGGCACCGGCTACAACCACATCGCCCTCGCCGTCGACGACCTCGACGGCACGCTCGCCCAGCTCGCCGCCGAGGGGATCGAGCCGGAGAAGCCCCCCTACCGCCCCGGCGGCCGCACCGAGGGCCACCGCATCTGCTTCGTCCGCGACCCCGACGGCTACCGGATCGAGCTGATCGGCGAGTAGCGCTCAGGCGGTCGCAATCGAGGAGCAGCGGACACGCTGCCCGGCCGCGGATTGCTTCTTGCATGAATTAACCACTGAATAGGCATATAATGCCCACTAGGTGGTCAAAGCATGCAAGCCATTGAACGGGCGATAACGCCGCGCATCCTTGCGGCCCTCGGCGATACGCCGGCCGTGATGCTGGTCGGCCCCAGGCAGGCCGGGAAGAGCACGCTGGTCAAAGAGCTCGCCGCCGGACCCCATCCTTCTCGCTACGTCACCCTCGATGACCTGCGCACCCTCGATGCGGCTCGCGCGGATCCGGTCGGCTTCGTCGAAGGCGCGGACCAGCCGCTGATCGTCGACGAGATCCAGCGCGCCCCGGAGCTGCTGCTGCCGATCAAGGCCGCAATCGACGCCGACCGCAAGCCCGGCCGCTTCATCCTCACCGGCTCGGCGCAGGTGATGCTGCTGCCGAAGGTCTCCGAGTCGCTGGCGGGACGAGTGGAGATCCACACCCTGTGGCCGTTCTCGCAGGCCGAGATCGAGGGCGTTCCCGGAGGGATGGTCGGTTGGCTGCTCGGCGACACGGCGCAACCGCCGGAGGCGCCGACAACTCCACGGCCGGAGCTGATCGAGCGCGTCGCGCGCGGCGGGTTCCCCGAGGCGGTTGCGCGCGGCGAGGACCGTCGCGAGGAATGGCTGGCCGCCTACCTCAGCGCGATCGTGCAACGCGATCTGCGCGACCTGGCCAACATCGAGCGGCTGGCTGAGATCCCGGCCGTTCTAGCCTCGCTCGCGGCGCGCGTGCGGGCGCCGCTGAACAAGGTCGAGGTCAGCAGCTCGGTCGGCATCCCGCGCACCTCGCTCGATCGCTACCTGACGCTGCTCGAGCACGTCTTCCTCGTCCGTCGCCTGCCCGCCTGGCACACGAGCCTGGTCAAGCAGATCACGAAAGCGCCGAAGCTCCTCCTCTCGGACTCGGCTGTGCTGGCTCACCTGATGCACGCGGACCGACGACGACTCGGCGAAGACGACTCTCTGCTCGGCTCGGTGGTCGAGTGCTTCGCCGGGATGGAGCTCGCCAAGCAGATCGCGGCGTCTCCCCCCCGAGCAGCGCTGCTCCACATGCGAACGGCGAGGGGAGCCGAGGTGGATTTCGTCCTCGAGGGCGCCGGTGGGCGCATCGCCGGAGTCGAGGTCAAGTCCTCCGCCACCGTCCGCCGCGATGACTTCAAGCACCTGGCCGCCCTGCGCGATCGCCTCGACATCGAGCGATTCGCGCGCGGGGTGGTCCTCTATACCGGCGGCGAACGACTCTCGTTCGGCGATCGCCTCGAAGCCTGGCCCCTCTCCACCCTCTGGACCGCTTGACCCGGTGGCCGGATCGAGCTGATCGGCGAGTAGGTCAGGCGGGCCGGTAGAGCTCGAGCCCGTCGAGCGCCGGGGCGATGCGCTCGAAGTCGGAGTCGAGGCTCCAGAGGGCGTGGCCACCATGGGTCGCGGCGACGGCGATCGCGAGGTCGGTCAGGGGAAGAGCCTGGCCTCTCCTACGCAGCCGACGAGCAAGGGCGCCCACCTCGTTCCAGCCAGCCTGGCCAAGCTGCGCCCAGGGAAGCGAAGAGAGCGTCTCCCACATCCGCTCGGCGACTTCGCCCTCGGCTCCGGCCAGCAGCTCGGCGCTCACCGGGCCGCAGGTGACAACCTCGCCGCCGTCGAGGAGCTGACGCAACGCGGCGGCGGCCCCCGCCTTCCCACGACGCGAGAAGTCCACCCAAACAGACGTATCGGGAAGAACCATCAGATCCGTCGATCGATCGCGCGCATCTCTTTGGACACGTCTTCGATCTCGATCTTCCCGGCGTTCTCCAGCAGCCACTCGACGGCGCGTCGCCGGAGGTGGTCCTCGATCGCCGCCTCCACGGCTTTCGTCTTGCTCATACCCGGGTGTCGCGCAAGGAGCGTCTCCATCAGGTGATCGTCGAGGTCCAGCGTGGTTCTCATGCCATAAATATGGCATGAGCTGTCGACGGCTTGCGCTGCGTTCATGCACACTCAAGGGTGCAGCCAGCCAAACTCTCCCCCCTGGGCCGGGAAAATCGGTCCTTGACCGGCCGGCCCGGCCGCGCGATGCTTGGGCGGAGAGCCCCCCGACAGAGGAGACGAAATGATCTGCGCGCTTACCGTCCGCAAGCTGAAGCCCGGCACCTTCGAGCAGTTCCGCGACGCCTTCATGCAGGGCTTCGAGGACTCGCCGCCCGAAGGCTTCGTCCGCTTCAACATGATCCGCGGCACCGAGGACGCCGACGAGGTGGTCACCTTCGGCTTCTTCGAGGGCGGCGTCGAGGAGCTGCGCGCGGCCGCGGCAAACGCCGGCTACGCAGAGCAGCTCGAGCGGATCGCGCCCTTCGTCGAGTCGGTGGGAGCCGACGGCTTCTACGAGATCGTCGAGGAGCGCACTGCCTGAGGGCTCTGCCTGGCGAAGACCGCGGCCTCGCGCTATCCCGAGCTGGAGGCGGCGGTCCGCGAGCTGCACTCCTACGAGGAGCCGGAGATCGTCGCCGTGCCGATCGTCGCCGGCAGCGCCGGGTACCTCGCCTGGCTCGGCGAGAGCGTCAGCCCTTGACCACCTCGAACTGGCTCATCAGGCCATGGTCCTCGTGGTCGAGCATGTGGCAGTGGAGGACGAACTTGCCGGTGTAGTCGGAGAAGTGGCCGGCGAGCAGGATGCGTTCGCCGGGAAAGAGGAAGAAGGTCTCCTTGAGGCAGTCTTCCCAGGGCGGCGGCGGCTTGCCGTCGCGGGAAAGCAGATACCAGTCGGTGTGGTGCAGGTGCATCATGTGGGCGACGCCGGTGCGGTTGACGATCTCCCAGGTCTCGGTGGTGTCGAGCTTGGGGAAGGCGTCGGCGCGGGCGGGGTTGAAGGTTCTGCCGTTGATCAGCCAGGTCGGCTTGAAGGCGCCACCGATCGGAGATCGTCCAGGTGCGGTCGGGCTTGCGCGAGACGTGCCTGGTCCACCCGGGCAGCGGCCGCAGCGAGCGCGGCACGCGGGTGCGGTCGGGGGCTCGCCCGGGGGCGACGCGGAACTGCATCAAGCGCGCCGACGTAGGGGGTCGAGCCGGCGCCTTCGCGGCCACCGCGAGGGCCGCTGCGCAGCTCGACCGACTCGCCGCCCGTGCCGGCGAAGTCGACGACGACCTCCACCCGCTCGGCCGGACCAAGGAGGATCTGGCGCCGCCGCACCGGCTTCGGCATCAGGCCGCTGTCGGTGGCGATCTGGACCAACGGCGCGCCGTTGGAGAGGTGGAGGTTGTAGGAGCGGAAGCCGGAGATGTTGAGCAGGCGCAGGCGGTAGCGCTGCGGTCGCACGTCGTGGTGGGGCATGTAGGCGCCGTTGACCAGCACGCGGTGGCCGACGACGCCGTCGGCGGGCGGACGCAGCCCGGTGAACGGGTCGGTGAGCTGGTTGTGCTCGTCGAAGCTCCGGTCGCCGATCGATCAGCGGGACGTCGCGGTCGCCGCCGGGCAGCGGCAGCGAGCGCTCGAGCTCGTCCTCGACGATGAACATCCCGGCGAGTCCGTGCCAGACGTGGCTGCCGGTGTGGTCGAGGCGGTGGTCGTGGTACCACTGCGTCGCGGCGCGTTCCGGGCGGCCGTCCTCGACCAGGTCGTAGACGTAGGTCTTCCGCGCCCCCGGCTCGATCAGGTACTCGTTGCCGGACTCGCGCGGGGTGAGGCCGTACGGGATGTGGCAGTAGAACGACTTCGGGTGCGAGGCGGTGAGGCCGCCGGGCTGGCCGTCGTACTGGGTGCGGTTGTGGCCGCCGTGGAAGTGGACCGTCAGCTCGCCGACAGACGGCGGCAGCTGGTGGTGGAAGGCGACCTCGGTGCGCTGGCCGGCGGGCCGGCGGATGGTCGGCCCGGGGAAGGTGCCGCCGTAGGTCCACATCCGCGTCGGCGGGCCGGGCAGGATCCGCACCTCGGCCTCGCGGATCGGGATCTCCAGGCGGGAGCCGCGCAGCTCCTCGGGGATCGGCAGCCGGGCGCGAAACGGCACCGCGCGGGCGCCGCGCCGCGCCGGCTCGGCGGTGGCCGCCGCGCCGCCCGAGCCGAGCTCGAAGGGCAGCAGCGCGGCGAGGGCGCCGCCGCCGAGGGCGCCGAGGAATGCTCGGCGCCCCAGGCGTGGCGCGGAATGCTTCGGCCCAGCCGTCGTCAGCCCGCCGGCAGGACTTCGATCGAGCCGTGCATCCAGGGATGGATGGCGCACATGAAGTAGATCGTCGTCGCTCCGGCCGCGGTTTCCGCGGTGACCGGCTGTTCGATCGAGGCGCCCGGCTTCTCACCGGTGAACCAGGAGTCGCCTTCGCTCGTCAGCGTGCCCAGGGTGTCCCAGCCTTCGAGGCCGGTCCTGACCGGGTTCGTCTTCACCGGCCCGTTGCCCTTGACCCCGTGCCAGCCGGCGATCGCTTTGCAGATGTGGCCTTTGGTGAAGCAGACTTTCTGTTCTTTTTTCGTCTTCGGGATCAGCGAGGGCGCGACCAGCGAGAACGTGTGCGGGCCGACTTTCTGCGGGTTGGTCGTGTTGACCACCTTCAGCTCTTCACCGGCGACGACCGTCTTCGGCGCCTGGAAATGCAGGCCTCCGTTGGCCTTGATGTAGACGGTCGCGGTGGCCGAGGCGAATGCCGGCGCCCACAGCGCGACGAGCACGGCGGCCGCGGCGGCGACTCCTACCTTGGCCGAACTCCTGCGAAAGCGATGTTGCTTCAAGTTGGGTTCCTTTCTGCGCCGCGCCGTATTCCGCACGGCGATGCGGATGGAGACAAGGCGGAGAAGTTAAACCAGCAGCGCTACGCGCGCAAGCGATAGCCGCGCGAGAAGAGCCGCAGGTTGACCAGGAAGAGGGCCGCGGTGGCGCCGCTCAGCGCCAGCAGCGAGAGCGCGACGCTGACTTCGGTGTAGCCGACGAAGCCGTAGCGGACGAGGTTGATCATGTAGAAGATCGGGTCGAAGTGGGTCAGGGTCTCGAACGGCTGCGGCAGCAGCGTCGCCGAGTAGAAGACGCCGCCGAGGAAGATCAGCGGCTGCAGGACGAAGGTCTGGGCGAAGGCGACGTCGTCGAACTGTTCGGCGCGGACGCCGATCAGGACGCCGAGCTGGGAGAAGAAGAAGCCGACGAGGAAGATCGCCGGGATCAGCACGAGGACGTGGTCGACCGGGAGCGCGGTCAGCAGCGTGGCGGCGACGAAGGTCAGCGAAGCGACGATCAGGCCGCGGACGAAGCCACCGAGCGAGAAGGCGAGCAGCAGCTCCAGCGGCGAGGCCGGCGAGGAGAGCTGGTCCTGGATCGCCCCCTGGAATTTCTGCTGCAGGATCGAGGAGGAGTTGTTGGCGAAGGAGTTGATCGAGAACGACATCATGATCAGGCCGGGGATGACGAAGAGGATGTATTCGACCCCGTGCAGTTCGCCCACGCGCGAGCCGAGCGCGGCGCCGAAGATGCTGATGTAGAGGAAGGTTTCGAGCAGCGGCGCGCCGATCGTCTGTTTCTTGATCTTCATGAAGCGGTTGACCTCGCGCCGCCAGAGCGTCGCGAAGCGGATCTGGCCCGGACTCATACGATCGGCTCCTCGACATGGGAGCGCGAGAGCTCCTTGCGGCCGACCAGCGCCAGGTAGGCGTCCTCGAGGTTGTCGACGCCGAAGCGGGCCGAGAGCGCGGCGCTGGTCCCCTCGCCGACGATCTCGCCGTGGTTGATAAAGGCGATCCGGTCGCAGAGCTGCTCGGCCTCCTCGATGTAGTGGGTGGTGAGCAGGATCGTCGTCCCCTCCTGGTTGATCCGCTGGACGTAGTGCCAGAGCTCGAGCCGCAGCTCGACGTCGACCCCGGCGGTCGGCTCGTCGAGGATCAGGAGGCGCGGCCGGTGCATCATCGCCCGCGCCAGGATCAGCCGCCGTTTCATCCCGCCCGAGAGCGTGCGGGTGCGTTCGTCGCGCTTCCCGGTCAGCGAGAAGGTCTCGAGCAGCTCCTTGGTCCGCTCGCGCCGCTCGCGCTTGGGCATGCCGAAGTAGCCGGCGTGGTAGTCGAGCGTCTCCTCGGCGGTGAGGAACCAGTCGAGGTTGACCTCCTGCGGCGCCAGGCCGACCGCCTGCCGCGCCTCGCCGTAGTCGCCGATCGCGTCGTGACCGAAGACGCGGATCGCGCCGCCGGTCGGCTGGGCGAGCCCGGTGGCGCAGTGGATCAGCGTCGACTTGCCGGCGCCGTTGGGGCCGAGCAGGCCGAACAGCTCGCCCGGCGCGATCTCGAGCGAGACACCGCGCAGCGCCTCGACCCCGGTCGGGTAACGCTTCTCGAGCTTCTCGACTTCGAGCGCCTTCATCGCCGGCAAATCTACGGGGTAGCCTGCGCCGGCATGCACTCCGAGACGCTTCCCTGGCGCGGCCCCGGGCCCGACCGGCCCGACCTCCCCCTCCCCCCCGGGCCGATGCCGCTGCTGCGAGACGGCCAGCTGCGCAAGCGCTGGCGCTACGTCGGCGTCTTCGGCGCCGAGGTGATGCTCTGCGCGGCGCGGGCGCAGGTCGGCCCCCTCAGCCAGTCCTTCTGGGTGCTCTGGGACCGCGAGAGCGGCGCCCACCACAGCGGCACGAGCATGCGGCCCGGGAGCCGGGCGGTGAGGATGGACGGGCCGCGGGTCGAGCTGCGCGGCGGCGGCGTTCGCGCCTCGCTGAGGCTGGGCGAGTGCGCGGCGGTCGAGTCGATCTGCCCGAGCGGCAGCGGCTGGGGCTGGACGCGCAAGCGGGCCGGCGTGCCGGTGAGCGGCACGGTCGAGGCCGGCGGGAGGCGCTGGAGCGTCGAGGCGCCCGCGGTCGACGACGAATCGGCCGGCTACCACCGACGCCGCACGAGCTGGCTCTGGTCGGCCGGGGCCGGCCGTGCCGCCGACGGCCGCGCCGTCGCCTGGAACCTGGTCGAGGGGATCAACGACCCCGACGCCGGCAGCGAGCGGGCGATCTGGGTCGACGGCGAGCCGGCCGAGCCGGCGCCGGTTCGCTTCGGGGGCATGGCAAGGATCGAGTTCGCCGAGGGCTCGCGGCTCGCCTTCGCCGAGGAGTGCGAGCGCGCCCGCAACGAGAACCTGCTGGTGCTGCGCTCGCGCTACCGCCACCGCTTCGGCTCCTTCTCCGGCTCGCTGCCGGGGCTCGAGCTGGCCGAGGGGCTGGGCGTGATGGAGGAGCACGAGGCGCTGTGGTGACCGGGCCGCTGCTCGTCGTCGACGCGCCCTCGATGCTGTTCCGCGCCTTCTACGCGCTGCCCGACTCGATCGTCGGGGCCGACGGCAGGCCGGTCAACGCCCTGCTCGGCACGGCCAACCTGGTCCTGCGCGAGGTCGAAGCGCACCGGCCGCGCGCCGTCGTCCTCTGCTTCGGGCCCGACGCCGCCTCCTACCGCACCGAGCTCTACCCCGCCTACCACGCCGAGCGCGAGGCGGCGATGCCCGACGACCTCTCGCCGCAGTTCGCCGCCAGCCACGACTTCTTCGCGGCGTTCGGCTGGACGGTGGCGAGCGCGCGACTCGCTCGAGGCCGACGACCTGCTCGGCACCTACGCGACGCGCGAGGCCGAGGCGGGCGGCCGGGCGCTGCTGCTAACCGGCGACCGCGACATGTACCAGTGCGCGGCGGAGCGGGTGACGGTCCTCTACGTCCGCACCGGCGGCAAAGGGGCCGAGGAGGTCGGGCCGGCCGAGGTGCGCGAGCGCTACGGCGTCGACCCCGAGCAGGTCCCCGACTTCATCGCCCTGCGCGGCGACCCCTCCGACGGGCTGCCGGGCGCCAAGGGCGTCGGGCCGAAGACCGCGGCCGAGCTGCTGCGCCGCCACGGCTCGCTCGAGGCGGTGCTCGAGAACGCGATCCGCGAGCCGCGGCCGGCGCTGCGCGGCGCCCTGATCGAGGCGCGCGAGGACCTGCTCGCCTTCAAGGACATCGCCACCCTGCGCGACGCCGGCGTCGAGCGCCCGCCGGATCGCCCGACCGATTGGGCCGGCGCCGCCGCGGCCGCCCGCGAGCGCGGCATGAACCGCCTAGCCGACCGCCTCGAGAGCCTCGACTGAGCGGCTCGGCGCCGGGCGGGAGAAGCGCATCGTGCCGTCGTCGATCGCGCCGCGGCGGATCGTGCGGATGTCGAGGACGTAGTTCTGGCGCAGCTTCCAGGGCTCGCGCGAGCCCTGTTTGGGGAAGCGGTCGAGCGAGCGCTGGACGTAGCCGGAGGTGAAGTCGAGCAGCGGCTGCTCGGCGACCGCGGGGTCGCGCCTCGGGGACGCAGCTGGCGTAGCCGTGGGCGTCCATGTGGGCGAGCAGGCGGCAGACGTATTCGGAGGTGAGGTCGGCCTTCAGCGTCCAGGAGGCGTTGGTGTAGCCGACGGTGAAGGCGGCGTTGGGGACGTCGCTCAGCATCATCCCCTTGTAGGCCATCCTCGTCGGGACGTCGACCGGCTCGCCGTCGACGCTCAGCTCGATGCCGCCGAGGAAGAGCAGGTTGAGGCCGGTCGCGGTGACGATCACGTCGGCCTCCAGCTCCTTCCCCGACTCGAGCCGGATGCCGCGCCTCGGTGAAGGTCTCGATCCGGTCGGTGACGACCGACGCGCTGCCCTTGGAGATCGCCCGGAAGAGGTCGCCGTCGGGCACCAGGCACATGCGCTGGTCCCAGGGGTCGTAGCGCGGGGTGAAGTGGGTGTCGACGTCGTAGCCCGGCGGCAGCGCGCGCTTCGACCCCGCGGCGGATCATCTTCTTCACCAGCTCGGGGCGGCGGCGGCTGAGCTGGTAGATGAGCGTCTGCAGGAGGACGTTCTTCCAGCGGACGATCGCGTAGACGGCGCGGCTGCGGCAGGTAGCGGCGCAGCGCTCCGGCGATCGGGTCCCGGCCCGGCAGCGAGGCGATGTAGGTGGGCGAGCGCTGCAGCATCGTCACGTGCGCGGCCTTCTCCGCCATCGCCGGGACCAGCGTCACCGCGGTCGCGCCGCTGCCGATCACGACGACCTTCTTGCCGGCGTAGTCGAGGTCCTCGGGCCAGTGCTGGGGGTGGACGACCGGGCCGGCGAAGCGCTCGACCCCCGGCGAACTCGGGGGTGTAGCCCTCGTCGTAGCGGTAGTAGCCGCTGCAGGTCCAGAGGAAGTCGCAGGTGAGCCGCACCGTCTCGCCGGTGTCGGTGCGCTCGGCCTCGACGCTCCAGCGCGAGTCCTCCGAGGACCACTCGGCGCGCGACGACGCGGTGGTGGAAGCGGATCCTGCGGTCGATGCCGTGCTCGCGCGCGGTGCGGCGCACGTACTCGAGGATCGAGGGCGCCGTCGGCGATCGTCCTCTCCTCGGTCCAGGGCTTGAAGCGGTAGCCGAGCGTGTGCATGTCGGAGTCCGAGCGGATGCCGGGATAGCGGAAGAGGTCCCAGGTGCCGCCGAGCGTCGCCGCGCGCCTCGAGGATCGCGTAGCTCTTGCCGGGCAGCCGGTCCTGCAGGTGCCAGGCGCGCCGATGCCCGAGAGGCCGGCGCCGACGATCAGCACGTCCAGATGTTCGGGCGAGGCCTCGGCCACCGGCGGCCATTGTCGCAGACTGGCTGGTCAGCCAGTGTGACGCACGCGCATAGCGGGGGCGCCCCGTCGGCCTCACAACCAGGGCCGCCCGGAGGCGGCCCTGGCCAGGTGCGTGAAACGAGCGCGGGAACGGCAGCCGAGTGGGACAAAGCCCGGCCTCCCTTTGCCCGCCGGTGCCCGGATTGGATTCCGCCGGGCGTCCGACAACAGTGCGGCGCCTAGCGGCCCTGCACCTCCAGAGTCCCTTCAAGCATGTGAATCAAGTTAGGACCACCTCCTTTCTCTGGTGATCCGATTGAAGCAAATCGCGTGGTCGGCCGGGCCGCGGCGGCGGGCCTACGCCAGCGAGCGGAGGAGCTCAAACGTACCGGCGTGCCGGACTGTCATACCCTTGGCGATCGGATGGAGGCCTCGCAGGCGCAATCGAAGACTGTCCTCGTCACCGGCGGCTCGGGGTTCCTCGGCGGCTGGTGCGCGATCGAGCTGCTGCGCCGCGGCCATCGCGTGCGGACGACGGTGCGCGATCTCGCCCGCGAGGCCGAGGTGCGCGCGGCGATCGCGACCGAGGTCGAGCCGGGCGACCGGCTCACCGTGCTGGCCGCCGACCTCAACGCCGACGACGGGCTGGGCGGAGGCGGTCGAGGGCTGCGAGTACGTCCTCCACGTCGCCTCGCCCTTCCCGCCGACCCAGCCGAAGGACCCCGACGAGCTGATCGTGCCGGCGCGCGAGGGCACCCTGCGGGTGCTGCGAGCGAGCCTCGACGCCGGCGTCGAGCGGGTCGTCGTCACCTCCTCGGTCGCCGCGGTCACCGGCGGGCGCGAGCGCCCCTCGCGGCCGCTCGACGAGCGCGACTGGAGCGACCCCGACAACCCGAAGCTCTCCGCCTACGCGCGCTCGAAGACGATCGCCGAGCGCGCCGCCTGGGACCTCGCCCGCGAGCGCGGCGCGACCGGACCGGCTGGCGGTCGTCAACCCGGGCGCGATCGTCGGCCCGGTGCTGAGCGAGGACCGCTCCTTCTCCCTGCAGGCGATCGAGCGGCTGCTGCGCGGCATGCCGGGCATGCCGCGGATCGGCTTCAGCCTCGTCGACGTGCGCGACGTCGTCGACCTCGAGCTCCGGGCGATGACGGCGCCCGAGGCCGGCGGCGAGCGCTTCGTCGCGGTCGACCGCTTTCTCTGGATGGCGGAGGTCGCCGCGATCCTGCGCGAGCGCCTCGGCAGGCGCGCCGCGAAGGTGCCCACCCGCAGCGTCCCCGACCTGCTCGTGCGGGGCGATGGCGCTCTTCGACCCCGGCGTCCGCTCGGTGACCGGCCAGCTCGGCAAGAGGACCGAGCTCTCCAGCGAGAAGGCCAGGTCCCTGCTCGGCTGGTCGCCCCGCCCGATCGAGGAGACGATCGCCGAGACCGGCCGCAGCCTGATCGAGAAGGGCGTCGTGTAGGCCGCCGGAGCGGGCCTCCGCGATGAGACCCGCTCCGGCAACTGGTTCGCTTGCTTCGCGCGCGTCTCGCCTACCAGCGAGAGCCTCCCAGCCCGTTGACCTGGAACACCCCCGCCTCGTTCGAGGCGTTCGCGTCGCCGCCGTCGGCATCGGCGGCCCCACCGTCGCCTCCGGTCGCGTCGCCGCTTTCCGCCGTGGTGTCGCCACCTTCGGCGTTGGCGTCGTTCTGGCTTCCGCCCCGGCCGTAGTCGCCACAGCCACAGGACCCGTGCTGCTCCTTCTGCGCCTGTGGTTCGGACTTGGCATAGGCGTTGCCGTTCCCGACCTGGGTGTTGCCGGTGTTGGCGTCGCCGCCTTCACCGCCGGTTGCGGTGGCGCCGCCGCCGGTTGCGCTCGGACTGCCCTGCTTGAGATCCGATTCGTTGCTCTGCGAGCCGGACTCCGCGGGACTCTCCTTGCACCGGCAATCCCCCTTGGAGGAATGACCGGAGCCGCGCGCCTCGTTGGCCTGCTTCACCTTCGCCCCGTTCGAGGCATTGGCATCGCCGCCGTCGGCGTCGGCGTTGCCGCCGTCGCCGCCTCGGGCATCGCCGCTGCGCGCCGCGGTGTCGCCACCCTTGGCATCGGCGCCGTTGCCGCCGCGGTGCTTGCCGCGGCCGCAACCGCAGGACTTGCTCTGCTTCTGCTCCTGCGATTCGGACTCGGCATAGGCGTTGCCGTTGTATTCCTGGGTGTTGCCGGTGTTGGCTTCACCACCGTTGCCGCCCGTGGCGGTTGCGTCTCCGCCGCTGGCTTCCGGGCTGCCCTGTTCGAGCGTCGACTCGTTGCTCTGCGAGCCGCCCGAGCTCTGCTTCGAGTGGGTCTCGCAACCGCAATCCCCGTGCGGGGAACTGCCGCCGCTCGACTCGTTGGACTGCAACACCCCCGCCTCGTTCGAGGCGTTCGCATCGCCGCCGTCGGCATCGGCGGCCCCACCGTCGCCTCCGGTCGCGTCGCCGCTTTCCGCCGTGGTGTCGCCACCTTCGGCGTTGGCGTCTCCGCCGATCGAGACGGCAACCGCGTTGCCGTTGCCGATCTGGGTGTTGCCGGTGTTGGCGTCGCCGCCTTCACCGCCGGTTGCGGTGGCGCTGCCACCGGTTGCGCTCGGGTCGCCCTGGGTCACGCTGCTGGCGTTGCTCTGACCGGGGGTCGGAGGCACCGGCAGCGGCGTCGAGGCGGCGGCAGGCGCCGCTCCGATCGCCAAGGCGACCGCGGCTGCGATTACAGCCGTCGGATATCGCATTGGAAATTCCTTTCTCTACTCGAGTTGATTAGCCGGGAACGGCTAGGGCTCCCGGCGCAGCCCTGGTTCTGGGGTCAGCCAGGAACTAGTGGTGTGACCGGCAACGTTCACCGGTTTCTGGCGGCCTCGGATGATCGCCGTGCGGCGTCCTCAGTCGCCCAAATAGCGCTGCTATTCGGGCTCCCTGCGTCCTTGCCGACAACCACCGAGTCTCGCCAGATTCCCGGCAACGTTTCCGGTCACACCACTAGCCGGGGCGTCGAGTGCGCAGACGAACGAGGGCGGCGCCCGGAGGCCCGGACCCTCCCCGAGTCTGCGGAGAATCGCCGGCGCCGCCAGCGCGAGCAACGCGAGCAGCGCGGCGATGGGAACAAGAGATGAGCCGCCCGATCCGGATGCGGCAGCCGCCAGCGAACCGGGAGAAGGCATCGGGTCGTGGCCGTCGGGAGGGGCGAGGTCCCCAGAGTGCCCGCCGACAGCGCCGGGAGACGTTCCGACAGCTGCGGCCGGCGGTTGGGACAGGGAGCCCCCGGCAGGACCGCGGACGGTGCCCGGCGCGAAGAATCGCAAGGGATCGATCCTCCCGCGCCTGACCGAGTGCGGCATGTGGACGCCGTCCGAGGCGCCGAGACCCAGGCGCCCGGCTTGCTCGTGCGCGAGGGCGGAGGCGCTGGAGGGCAACACGCCCGGGGCTTCCCAGAGCGTGGGAAGCGGCGAGGCTTTGCCGGTCGCCGGCTGCGCCGCGGTCGACGGCGAGCTCTTGACGGCGCTTGCGGGGAGGAGAGCCGGGGGGCTGCGCCGCAGGGCTTCGCCCGCCACCTGAAGCGGGTGTAGATCGGGGGGCAGCGTGCGCTGGACGGGGAGATCGCCGGGCGCCGTCTCCGAGACGGTCCGCGCGACCGTTTCCACGGCTCGATCGACAACTGCCCCGGTTTGCGCTGACGCGGAACGGATCGAGGGAACCGCGGAGCGGACCTCTTCCAGCGGGGCGGTGGTGTCAGGGGCCACCGCGGGGGGCGGGCTTTCCGCGGCCGTCGCTGCCGCGGAACCCGTGCCGGTCGTCGCAGCGGCGCCTTCGGTCGCGGCGGTGCTTGCGGTCGCAACAGCGCTTGCGGCTTCCGGCAGCGCCGAAGCGACCCGTTCGGACGAAGCGCCCACAGAAGCCGGCTCCGCCACGCCGGGGTCCTCCGGCGCAGGGCCGGGGGCGACAACGGCGACCGCGCTTTCGGCGGCCGCGGGAGTCGCCCAGGCGAGCGGCAGAGACGCCGCGATCATGCTTGCGGCGACGACCCAGAGGGCAAGGCGGCCTGTCGGCGTATGACTGAGCAAGCTTTGCACGGAATGCTCAGTCTACCAAATATTCGTCCAAATTTCACCCCAAAATTAAGGTTCCAACAGACCTCGAACCGCTCGCCACAAGCTGACCCTCAACGACGCTACCTACGCGCAATCGCCGCGCGGCACAGTCTCGCCGCGCCGAGCCCGCTCAATCGACTCCTGCGCTAGGCGGTTGCCGAGGCGAGCAGGACCACGTTCGAGAAGCTCAGCGGCTTCGAGCCACCCGCCGCATCCGCTGCGGCCTGCGTGATCGCGTCCCAGGCCTCTTCCTGAGCCTCGCCTGCGTGCTGCTCGATCATTGCCCGGATCGGGGCGGCAATCGCCCGCACATAGGCGGTGAAGTGCTCCGGGGAGTCGAACTCGAAGGTGACCTCGTCCTGCTCCACGGCGACCTCCGAGAACCCACCTCCTTCGAGCAAGCCGCCTACGGCGGCGGGGGTGGGCCGGGGAGGGGCCCGGGCGTTCCGGCCGGGGGCGGGGGCACGTCCAGCCGCTCCATCGTCGTCCTCATCGGAATCGAGAGGAAGGGGACCTGATCGGGCTCGCCCCACGAGCTGATCGCGATCCGCGCGCCCGGCTTGAGGAAGCCCCGGATGCGCCCCGCGGCGGCCTCCGCGTCGGGCTCGAAGATGATTCCCCAGCGGGAGACGGCGGCGTCGAAGCTCTCGGGCGGAAAGTCGAGGCTGGAGGCGTCCGACTCCATGAACTCGACGTTGTCCAGGCCGGCCACCGCCGCGCGTTCGCGCCCGAACGCGAGCATCTCGGCGGAGATGTCGGTGGCCACGACGCGGCCCTCCGGGCCGGCCTTGCGCGCGGCGGTGAGCGCCGGCTCGCCATAGCCGGCGGCGACGTCCAGGACCCGGCTTCCCGGCTGCACGCCGGCGAGCTCCACCAGCCGCTCGCTGATATGCCCGGCGGCGCTGTCGGTGAACTCGCTCCACTCCCTCCATCCCACCGCAGCGGAGTCCCACTGCTTGTGCTGCGCCTCGCGGAAGTCGACCGGATCGATCGCCTTGGATTCCATGCTCGCTCCTCCTTCTTGCCCCAGCGGGGCATATTCGTCGCAACCGATGCTACAGTCGTGCACATGGCCCGATCAGTCTCCATCCGCGAGCTGCGCAACTCGACGTCCTCTGTGGTCTCCGAGCTCGAAGCCGGCGAACGGTTGACGCTGACGGTCAACCGCCGCCCGGTCGCCGACATCCTCCCCCACGCCGTGGATCGCGATCCCTGGGTGCCGGCAGCGGAGCTTCGCCGCATCGTGCGCGAGGCGCCGGCCGATCGGGGCCTCCTCGACGACCTCGCCGACGTCCGCGGCGCCGAGATCGACAACGCTTGAGCCGGGCGGTCGCCGACACCTCCGTCTTCATCGCCCAGGAGGCGGGCAGGGAACTCGGCGAGCTCCCCGAGCAGATCGCGGTCTCGGTCATCACCGCCGGCGAGCTCGAGCTGGGCGTGCTGCAGGCCGCCGATCCGCGAGACCGAGCGGTCCGGCTCGCCACGCTCTCGCGGGTTCAGGCCGCCTACCCCCTGCTCCCTGTCGACCCCGAGGTGGCGAGCTGCTTCGCGCGGATCGCCTCCTCTGAGCTCTCCAAGGGCCGCAGCCTGCGCCGCCACGACACCTGGATCGCGGCGACCGCGATGCGCCACGGAGCTGCGGTGCTCACCCAGGACACGGACTTCTCCTCGTTCGAGGATGTCGACGTGATCCGCGCCTGAGCAGTTTCGGCCGATCCGCCAGTCGCCCTCTAATACAGCGCCGCGACCAGTCGGCGCCGCAGCGAGACGTGCCGGTCCGGTCGCGGATCACCTCCCTGGCGATCCCGGCGTAGTAGGTCCCTTCCAGAAAGCTGCCGAAGATCGCCCAGTTGCCGGCCAAATCGGTGTTCGCCGTGCCGACAACTTTGTCGCCGGGCCGACCACACCCCTAGCCCATCTCTTCATCTCGATCTCTCCTTCGTCGACAGGGGCAGCGGGTGCCCCTCGCCTCCAGCACCTTGAGGTATCCCTCGATCGCGTCCTTGGCCATCTCCAGCGCTTCCTCCTAGCTTACGCGGCTTTCCCGCTGGCTGGGAGGTTTACGGCGCTGCTCTCTCTAATAGAGCAAATCTGCTCTCTGTCATGGAGCACGGCTTGAGATCGACCTGCTGATCGCCCATCGACGCCGAAACCGCCATGAGCTAGATAGTCATGGATTTGGGTGCTAATATCCTCTATATGTCTGACGTAGATCACGATGGGCTCTACGGACAGGCAGAGGCGCAGGCGGGGTATTTCACCGCGCAGCAGGCGGTCGCCGCAGGGATGGATCGCAGCACGCTGCGCCATCATGCCCGGCCCGGGGGCCGCTACGAACGGGTCCGTCGCGGGCTCTACCGGCTGCGGCATTTCCCCTCAAGCCCTTACGAGCACGTCATGGCCGCCTGGCTGCCCCTGCGCGACGCGGGGGCCGTGGTCTCGCACGAGAGCGCCCTCGAGCTCCACGGGCTCTCCGACGTGATCCCCAACGCCATTCACCTCACGCTGCCGCGCTCGGAGCGGGGACAGCGCCGCCGTACGGGCGTGCGCCTGCACACGCTGAACCGACCGCCGACGAAAGCGGAGATCCGCAACGTCGAGGGGCTGCCGGTGACGAGCCCGGAGAGGACCATCGTCGACTCCCTCGAAGCGGGCGTCCAGCCGGAGCAGGTCGAGATGGCGATCGGGCAGGCGCTGGAGCGCGGACTGACCACGCAACCCCGGCTGACCGAGGCAGCGTCTGAACGCTCAGCGCGCGTTCGCAAGCTCATCGAGCGTCGCCTTGAAGAGGCGCCGGCATGAAGTACCGGGACGACGGCCTTTCGGCAGGCGCTCCAGCAACGCCTCACGAAGCGACCAGCTTCGGCACAAGCAGGCCAAGGCGGTCTTCGATCCGTGAGCGGGAAGCCGCTACACCCCAGGGCGTCCTTCGTTCACCCAGGCGGCCAGCAGCGGGTCGATGACGCGCATCCCGCTTGCGGTGGAAGGGTCCTCGGTGATCTCGCCGCGATCCACGAGCGCCTCGGTCGCATTCACCGCCGCCCCACCCCGCGATCCACCGTGGCGGCCCCAGCGGCATACACTTCCTCGCGACCTTCTGCGACCGCTGCGAGGACGCGCCGTTGAGACGAGCTCAGGGCCGACCAGACAGCTCGCAGCTCGTCGCGAACGTCGCCCATGACCCGGTCGTAGGTGGCCAGCCAGGTTTCCTCGCCGGCCGTCTCGCCCTCGGCCGTCAGCTCCCAGAGGACGTAGGCCAGCAGCATCGTGCGCTGAGGGTGGCCGGCAGCGGTGTCGAGCAGAGGTCCAAGCGCTGTTCCAATCCGCCGGCCCGTGGCCTCGAAACGCTCAGAGAGGCAGCCGGCAACGTCGTCGGCCCGCAACGGTGGCAGGTCAACCGCCCCGGCCTGTCCGTAAAAAGCGCGGCGGCGATCGGTGAAGAGCTCACCCATCATCCCGACGTGGGAGCCGGCGAAGACGTAGCTGGCTGCGTCCCCGTGGTGCTGGATCTCGGAGCGGATCACCGCGTCGGCTCGCTCCTTCACAGAGAGGATGTCCTGGAACTCGTCGAAGATCACCAGAGTTCGCGTCCCGTGTTTCTCGTAGAGGCGGGTCGGCAGCGCAAGGCGCTCGACCAGGGGCGGCTCGGCCTGGGGGTCGATGGCGATCTCGACCCCGGCGGGGAGAGACCCGCCTCCAACCTGAAGAGTGGGCCGCAGCAGCCGCCTGACGCCGGCGAACCAGGTGGCGAGGCGACCTTGCAACTCCGCCGCGTAGGCCCGCTCGATCCGCTGGGCGATGTCATCCAGGGTGAGCACCCCGAAGAAGTCGACGTAGACCGCGGCCCATCCCTTCTGTTCCCGCGCTTCTTGAGCGACCCGCGCGAGCAGCGAGGTCTTGCCGTATCGCCGTGGTGCCACAAGGCGACTGTTGTTCCCGCTGACGGCAGTCTTGAGCAACGCCCGCGCCTCATCGTCGCGGTTCAGCAACTCCTCCGGCGGGACGGGCTCGCTGTAGCGAAATGGATTTCTGCTCTGGTTCATAGAGCAAATCTGCTCGCTATAGTAGAGCAGATGGTGCGAGCGTGCACCCGGACTCAGTGGAATCGTCGGGAGCGGCGGAGCTGCCGCGGCCTCGTCCTCGTCGAGGTCGAGGATCTGCCGCAGCAGCCGCTCCTTCGCACTCGGGGTCGGCGCGTGCCGCCTGCGCCCGGACCTATCGGCGGGGGCCATCTCGGGCGGTCTCGCGCCGCGTGAAGACGGCGCGGGCGATCCAGGATGAAAGCCGGAATCAGGCCGCCGGAATAGCCTGAGCGGCCGTGATCGAGCACGAATGGATCCACCTGACGGCTGAGCAGCTCAGCGCGGATGCTGCGCTGGTCCGCGCAATCGAACGGTTCAACGCTCCAGCCGGGCGAGCCGGGGACGCCGCGGCGGCTTGGCTCAAGGAGCGGGCCCTGAAAGAGGCGAGCCACATCGCGACCTACGTGCTCTTGATGAAGGGAGAGATCGCCGGCTTCTACTCCCTCGGCATGAGTGAAGTCGAGCTTCGAACCCAACAACGTCAGAAGCTCTCGGCGAGCCACCCGCGGCAGGGCGCCGTTCTCATTCTCTGGCTCGCGCGATCTGCCGATGCGAAAGTTGACGCAGGGACGATCCTTCGTCATGCGGTAGGTATCGCTCAGATCGGCTCGCGAAGGGTCGGCGCTGCCGTCATCGCTGTCGATCCATTCGACGCCGCCTCAGAGGGCTACTGGCGAGAGCATTTCGGCTTCCGCGCCTCGCTCACGAAGAAGGCAGACGCAGACGGTGTGCAACGGAGTCGCCTCTGGCTACCGCTCCTGCCAGAGGGTTAGGCAGGCTGTCCGACGCGGGCACTCGGCCGAGTGGTTTCGGCGACGTACTGCTCCGCGTTCAGGCAGAACTCGCGCCACCGCTCGTCGAGGCGTGCCTTGGCAAGCTCCTCTGCGTCGATCACGGTCGGCGTTTCGACGGCTTTCTCGGCATCGGCCGAGGCGGCGAGAATGTCTCTCTGATCGCTATCCATCGGGATAGCGGGGGCGGGATTCGAACCCGCGACCTTCGGGTTATGAGCCCGACGAGCTACCTGGCTGCTCCACCCCGCGGCGGTCTGTCCATGCTAGCAACGCTTTCGCGGCGGCGGGAAGGGCGCGGGCGGACGGTTCGCAGCGGCGCTGTGCCGCGCGCCTAGAGTGCCCGGCCCTCATGGCCGGCGCGGGCACAAAGAGTTGCGGTGGTCGACGTCGGCAGCAACTCGACGCGGCTGCTGGTCGCCAACGTCGAGGGCGGGCGGGTCGCGGAGGTCGTGCGGCGCAGCACGGTGACGCGGCTCGGGCGGGGGGTCGACCTCTCCGGGCAGCTCTCCGCCGAGGCGATCGAGGCGGCCTGCGAGGCGGTCGCCGGGTACGTCGAGGTCTGCCGCGAGGAGGGTGTCGAGACGGTTGCCGCGATCGCCACCAGCGCGGTGCGCGACGCCTCCAACGGCGGCGCCTTCGTCGCCGAGCTGCGCGAGCGCTTCGCGCTCTCGGCGCGGGTGCTCGGCGGCGACGAGGAGGCGCGGCTCACCTACCGCGGGGCAACCTGGAGCGGCCGCCGGCCGAGCCGACGCTGGTGATCGACATCGGCGGCGGCTCGACCGAGATGATCGTCGGCACAGGCGCGGAGATCGCCTTCCACGCCTCGCTGCAGGCCGGCGTCGTCCGCCACACCGAGCGCCACTTCTCCGGCGACCCTCCCACCGTGGTCGAGATGGAGGCGCTGGCCGGAGACGTCCGCGGCCTGATCGCCGCGGCCCTCGACGGCCACGAGGAGGCGCGCGCCGCGGCCGGCATCGCCGTCGCCGGCACGCCCACCTCGCTCGCCGCAGTCGAGCTCGGCCTCGAGCCCTACGACCCCTCGCGCGTCCACGGCCACGTCCTCTCGCTGGCGACGGTCCAGCGGCTGCTCTCGCGCTTCGCCTCGTCGCCGCTACCCGAGCGGGCGGCGATCCCGGGGCTGCATCCCGACCGCGCCCCGACGATCATCGCCGGCGCGGTCATCCTGATCGAGGCGATGCGCGCCTTCGGCCTCGAGCGGATCGGCGTCTCCGAGCACGACATCCTCTACGGCGTCGCGCTCGAAACGGCTGCCGAATGCGGATGAGCTACGCCGAACGCGCCCGCACAAAACCCGTGGGACCCGGTGTACAGTCGAGTTTTCCGCCCCCGTACACATGGGTAAACGCACCGGTGGAACCCCGAAAAGTGGGTAGAGTCGCTCTACCCACTTATTAGTAGCGCCTATCTGCGCTCCTGGACATATCGGACAGGCAAGCGCATAATCGCCACATCGGGTACGAGGTGAGGACGATGTCCGCATCGCAAACCCGACCATAGGGTTCGGACGATTGCCGCATCATGGCGCCTCCCGCCGTCTGAGCCCACCTAATAAGGACTGGTCCCTGAAGACGTACCCCTGCCCGTCCTGAGGGACCAACTTGAATCGGCCGCCAGAGATGGCGGTCGATTCTCTTTTGTGGCGACGTCGGCCATGGCTGGCCAGCCGGCCAGCTTTCCCCGCTCTCAAGCCAGATTCGACTTGCGCGGGTAGACGACCTCGGGGTCGGTGAGGACGTTGATCAGGGTCGGCCGGCCGGACTCGAAGGCGCGCTCGAGCGCCGGCCGCAGCTCGCCGGGCTCCCTCACCACGGCCCCCTCGCAGCCCAGCGCCTCGACCACCTTCTCGTAGGGAGTCTCGGGCCGCAGCTCGGCGGCCACCGAGTAGCCGTATAGGAACTTCATCGGGTGGTGCTCGAGCGCCCAGATGCCGTTGTTGCCCATCACGCCGACCACAGGCACGCCGTGACGCGCCAAAGTGTCGAACTCCATGCCCGCGAAGCCGAAGGCGCCATCGCCGAGCAGGAGACAGACCTGACGCTCCGGATGGGCCAGCTTGGCGCCGAGCGCCTGCCCGGGGCCGGCGCCGAGGCAGCCGAAGGGCCCCGGGTCCATCCAGCAGCCCGGCCGGTAGGTGTCGACGAAGCGGCCGGCGTAGGAGACGAAGTCGCCGCCATCGCCGACGACGATCGCGTCGCGCTCGAGCACCTCGCCCAGCTCCCTGTAGACGCGCACCGGGTGAAGCGGCGAGCGCGAGTCGTTCAGCTCCGCCTGCTCGGCGGCGCGCTTCTCGGCCTCGACCTCGCGCAGGCTCGCCAGCCAGGCGTCGCTGCGGCGCGGCGAGCCGGCGACCGACTCGGCGATCGCCGCCAGGGTCGGCGCGAGCGCGCCGACCAGGTCGACGTCGGGCGCCCGGTTGGCGCTCAGCTCGTTCGGCGCCGGGTCGAGCCGGATCAGCTTCGTCTCCTCGCCGAAGCTCCCGCCGAAGCCGAGCCGGAAGTCGAGCGGCACGCCGACGACGAGCGCCACGTCGGCGCCCTTCAGCCCCGCCCCCCGGGCCCGGCTGAAGGCCAGCTCGTGGTCGGCGGGCAGGCAGCCGCGGCCGAGCCCGTTGAGGAAGACCGGGATGCCGAGCGCCTCGGCCAGCGCCCGCAGCTCGTCCTCGCCGCGGCCCCAGTAGAGGCCGCTGCCGGCCATGATCGCCGGCCGCTCCGCGGCGGCCAGCAGCGCCGCGGCCTCCTCCACCCCCTCCAAATCAGACGTGCCGTCGCTCGAGTGCCCATATGGGTCGCTAAGAGGCGGCACGTCGGGCTCGGCCTCGGTGAAGACGACGTCGAGCGGGTAGTCGACGAAGGTCGGGCCGAAGGGCGCGCTCAGCGCCAGGTCGAGCGCCGCAGCGGTCAGCTCGCCGATCCGCCCCGGCTCCTTCGCCGTCTCCGCCGACTTGACCAGCGGCGAGACGAACGGCAGGTGGTCGATCTCCTGCAGCGAGCCGGAGCCCCAGCGCAGCTCGGGCGCCCGCCCGCCGAGCACGCAGACCGGCGAGCAGTTTGCCTGGGCGCCGGCGATCGCGCTGATCCCGTTGGTCACCCCCGGCCCCGCCGTCAGCGCCGCCACCCCAACCCGCCGCGTCGCCTTGGCGAAGCCCTCGGCGGCGAACACCGCCGACTGCTCGTGCCGCACGTCGACGATCTCGATCCCCTCGGCCCTGCAGCCGTCGTAGATCGAGAACAGGTGCCCACCCGACAACGTGAAGAGATGACTGACGCCCCGCGACTTCAACGCCCTCGCAACGATGCGCCCCCCGTGGTCCATGGCGCGCGAGCCTAGTCGAGAGTGCCCGGGGCGGGACTCGAACCCGCAAGCCCCCTGAGGGGCAGCGCATTTTAAGTGCGCCGCTTTTGCCAGTTTCGCCACCCGGGCAGGAGCGATGGTATCCGCCCGTTTCGGGATGGATAAACCGCGCCTAAATCTTTGGCCAGAGCGCAACTCCCGCGTTGCTACGGTGTCTCTACTTACGAAGACAAGGCCATACGCAACGCCTTCCCTGGAGAGTGCAGCTTGGAGGCATCGGCTCTAACCCACGCCAGTCAGCGCGGACTTCTCGCCCGCCGCTCGCCGCTACTGAAGCTGCAGGGCGACCCCCGCCTGATCGCGATGGCCCGCAGCGGCAACGCCGGCGCCTTCGAGACGATCGTCGACCGCTACCAGGGCCGCCTGCTCGGCTTCTGCCGGCAGATGCTGGGCTCGACCGAGGACGCCGAGGACGTCCTCCAGGAGGTCTTCGTCAACGCCTACCGGGCGATGCTCGCCGACGAGCGCGAGATCAACCTGCGGCCGTGGCTCTACCGGATCGCCCGCAACCGCTGCCTCAACCTCCTGCGCAAGCCGACCGCCGACGCGCAGGAATCGATGGACATGGTGCCGATCGTCGAGGCCGCCTCGACCGCCGAGAAGGTCCACAACCGCGAGGAGTTCCGCCAGCTGATCGACGACGTCGGCAAGCTGCCGGAGACGCAGCGCACGGCGCTGCTGCTGCGCGAGATGGACGCGATGTCCTACGAGGAAATCGCGTCCGCGATGGACACCAGCGTGCCCTCGGTCAAGTCGCTCCTGGTCAGGGCGCGGATCGCGCTCGCCGAGGCGAGCCAGGCCCGCCAGCTGACCTGCGGCGAAGTGCAGCTCGAACTGGCCGAGGCGGCGGAGGGCCTGCGCAAGGTCTCCGGCCCGGTGCGGCGCCACGTCCGCGAGTGCGAGGGCTGTGCCGACTTCCGCAGCCAGGTGCGCTCCAACGAGAAGGCGCTGGCGGCGCTCGCCCCGGTCGGGCCGCTGCTGGCGCTGAAAGGCCTCTTCCTCTCCAAGCTGGGGATCGGCGGGGCCGGTGGCAGCGGCGGGGGGGCCGGTGCCGGATCGGCCGCCGGCGCAGGCGCCGCCGCGAGCGCCGGGGCGACGACGGCCGCCGGCGGCGCCGCCGGCGGGCTCGGCGCAGCGCTGAGCGGCAGCAGCGCCGCCAGCGGGATCGGCGCGATCGGCGGCGCGATCGGAACCAAGGCCGTGGCCGGCGTCGTCACCGCCGCGGTGCTCACCGCCGGCGCGGTCGAGGTCAACCAGCGGGTCGAAACGCCGCCGGCGCCGAGGGCGTCTGCGGCGACGCACGTGACGATGCGCCAGGCGCCGCCGCTGGCGCTCGCTACGCGCCAGGCAGTCGCCGCTCCACCGCAACCCGAGGCTGCGCCCGCGCCGGCTCCGGCCGCGGAACCCCCCGCGCCGGTCGAACCGGCCCCGGTCGCGGCCGACCCCCAGCCGGTTGAAGGAGTCGCCGGGCAGTCGAACTCCGGCGAGGACGAAGCCGCCGCGCCGCCCGAAACCACTTCGAAGCTGACCGCGGCGAAGCCGCCGGTCGCCGCCGGCGCGCCCGAAGGCAGCGAAACCGTCGTCGTCACCGTCGGGGCGAAACCGGCAAGCCCGCCGGCCCCGCCGGCCGAAGGCAGCACGCCTCCGCCGACCGAAAGCACGCCGCCACCGGCCGAAGCCACCCCTCCTCCGAGCGAACCCCCCGCCCCCGCTGAAGGCGGCTCGGAACCGGCGCCGAGCGAACCCGCCCCGGCGGGCGAATAGCCCGCCGCCCCTCGCCGCTCAGCCCAGGCCGATCACTTTCAGCCGCCTCATCAGGCAGGTACCGGCGAACTTGCGGGTCTGCTCGAGCGAGTAGCCGAACAGCTCGTAGTCCTCGTCCTCCGGAGCCCAGGGCGGCGAGAGCACCTTGTCGGCAAGCGGCAGCGACTCCTCCAGCGTGCGCTGGATCGCCTGCTTGTAGCGGTCGTCCTCGTGCGCCTTCTCGCGCAGGAAGACCGAGCCGAAGGCGACGTGGCGGTGCTCGTCGCGGGCGACGTTCTGAAAGCCCTCGACGAAGGCCGGCAGCGTCCCCTCGCGTTCGTTGAAGTCCATGATGAAGTGCTGGCCGGTGAGGGCCAGCATCCCCTCGATCACCATGTGGTAGAGCGTCACCGCCTCGACCAGCGCCTCGGTGTCCTCGGGCTCGGCGGAGAGCCGGTCGGTGCGCTCCTTCAGCATCCCGTCGAAGAGGCGGCCGAAGCTCTCGTTGAGGTGCTCGGAGGTCTCGGCCAGCATCTCGGAGAGCCCGTCGGCCTCGAGCACGCCGACCTCGCGGTAGAAGCGCTCGAAGAAGCGCACGTGGCGCGCCTCGTCGGCGATCTGCGTGCAGAGGAAGATTTTCTGGTCCTCGGTCGGGGCGGCGCGCATGATCGGCCCCAGCTCCTCGGCGACCTTCTGCTCGCCGATGAAGAACGAGGACAGCCCGTACATCCGCTGGAAGCGCTCCTCGGCGCCGATCCGCTCGTGCCAGTCCTCGCGGTCGCGGCTGAAGTCGAGCTCCTGCGTCTGCCACTGCTGGCGCTCCCAAAGCGAGTAGAGCTCCTCGTAGCTGAGCAGCTTGATCTCCGAGGTGCGGTCGGCCGCCTCGTTCAGCGCCGGATCCGCGGTGGCCTGGAAGTCGGCCCGCTCGGTCCTCGGCTGGGTCCCGGTCGCCTCTTTGGCCTCCATCGCCCTCACACGGTAGTCGTCTCTCCCGGTTTCAGCAAGACGACGCGCGAGGAGGTCTTCGACTCGACCTCGGCCTTGAAGGCCCCGCTGTCGATCTCGATCGCGGGGAAGGTGTCGTAGTGCATCGGGATCACCGTCGGGGCACCGACGAACTCGGCGGCAACGACCCCGTCGCTGCGGTCCATCGTGTAGTGGCCGCCGACCGGCAGCATCGCGACGTCGATCCGATTGCGCTGCGCGATCAGCTTCATGTCGCTGAAGAGGCAGGTGTCGCCGGCGTGGTAGACGGTGACCCCGCCGATCGAGATCAGCAGGCCCGCCGCGGTGCCGATCACGGTGCCGGTGGTCGGGCTGAAGGGGGTCTCGGCGGAGCCGGCGATCGTGCTCGTGTGCCAGGCGGGCACCAGCTTGATCCAGCCCCAGTCGAACTCGACGGTCCCGCCGAGATTGGGGTCGTCGACGTTCTCGACGCCGTGGCCTTCGAGCCATTTGGCGATCTCTACGACCGCCACGCAGTGGGCGCCGGTGCGCTTGGCGACCGGGACGGCGTCGGCCATGTGGTCGGCGTGGCCGTGGGAGATCGCGATGTGGGTCGGCTCGACCTCCTCCGCGCTCGCCACCGCCGCCGGGTTGTTGGGCTTCAGGAACGGGTCGACCAGCACCGTCGTCTCGCCCTCGCTCAGCTCGAAGCACGAGTGCCCGTGGAACTTGATCTCCATCGTCAGCTCTCTCCTTCCGGTGTTTGGCGTTCTGCCGCGTCCAGCTCTTCCTTCAGTGCCCAGCCGACCGCGACGCCAACCATCATCCCCATCCGCGCCTCCTCGGCGAGCAGCGTCCGCACCGCGGCGATCCGCTGCTCGGGGTCGGGGACGGTGGCGGCGCGCAGCGTCTCCGCGTCGTGGGCCTCGCCGAACCAGCCGCCCTCGGCGAGGGCGGCGGCGAGCAGGCGCTGCAGGCTGGGCGCCGCCCGGGCGACCGCGGTCTCCGCCTCGGCGAAGCGCCCGGCCTCGGCGAGGCGCTCGATCGCCGCCTCCAACCGCTCGTCGTCGGGCTGCATGCGCGCAGGCTATTCGTGGCTGCGCAGCGTCGCCGCGGCCAGGCCGGCGAGGCCGCCGACGGCGCCGCCGGCGAGGCCGGCGAAGACATCGGCCGTCGACTCGAAGATCGGCAGGGCGAGGAGGACGGCCGCGGCGACCGCGACGGCGATCGGGTCGTACTCCTGGTCGATCGCCTGGTGGGCCTCGGCGCGGCGGATCGCGAACCAGGCGGCGAGCGCGCCGAGCGCGATCCCGTTGCCGCCGGCGATCGTGACGACGTCGCCTTGGGCGTTGGCGATGCCTCCCGCGGCGAGCATGCCGAGCGAGCCGCAGGCGACCAGCAGCAGGCCGGTAGGCCCGCTGCCGAGGCGCCGCTCGACCCCGGCGCCGAAGATCGCCAGGCCGACCGCGACGACGAAGAGGTAGCCGACGTCGGCGTAGGCGAAGGGCGCCGTGAGGTAGCGCCACCATTCCCCCTCGATCGGCACCGTGAGGCCGCCGAGCGAGGCGACGGACTTGCCGCTCGCCTGCAGGAAGATCAGCAGGATCGCCGGGGCGAGGATCGCGGCGATCGTCGCGTAGGGCCGGTGCTCGCCGGCGCCGCCTGGGAGGCGGATGCGAAGCAGGCGGCGGGCGGGACTGCGGCGCGGCTTGGCCTCGAGCCCGTCGCCCCGCCGTTCGAGCTGCGGCGCGCGCTTGCGCAGCCGGGCGCCGCAGTAGGGGCACTCGGTGACGTAGGGACTGACCTCGGAGCCGCAGTTCTTGCAGATGACGCTGAGCTCAGTCTCGCTCATGGTGATTCGAGGATAACCCCCCGGGCCCGAGCGCTCGCGGCGCGGCGCCGGTGGCATACTCCGGGGGCACCCGTCTTTCGAGGAGGAACCAGCGTGGAGTTGAAGAGCCTGACCGAGCAGAAATCGCTTCTAGCCGAGCTGGCGCCCGGCAAACGCACCCGCCTGCGCCGCCTGCTGTTCGAGTTCGGGCCGGGCAACGGGACGCTGATGCTGCTGCCGATCGACCAGGGGATCGAGCACGGGCCGCGCGACTTCTTCCCCAACCCCGCCTCCAAGGACCCCGACTACCAGTTCCGGCTCGCCGCCGAGGCCGGCTACTCCGCCCTCGCCTGCCAGATCGGCATGGCGAGCAAGTACTACCCCGACTACGCCGGCCAGGTGCCGCTGATCCTCAAGGTCAACGGCAAGACCGACATCCCCTCCTCCGCCCACGCGTTCTCGGCCTGCAACGCCAGCGTCGAGGACGCGGTGCGGCTCGGCGCCGACGCGGTCGGCTACACCCTCTACGTCGGCACGCCGCGCCAGGACGAGGATCTCGCCCAGCTGCGCCGGGTGCGCGAGGACTGCGACCGGTTCGGCATGCCGCTGATCGTCTGGTCCTACCCGCGCGGCGAAGCGATCGAAGCGAAGGGCGGGCCCTCCTCCTTCTACGCGATCGACTACGCGGCGCGGATGGCGATGGAGATGGGCGCCGACGTGGTCAAGCTCAACATGCCGAAGATCGACCCCGAGAAGGACAAGGACGCCCCCGCCCCCTACGACGAGATGGAAGTCGACGAGGCCGAGGCGATCCGCCACTGCGTCGCCTCGGCGGGCCGCTCGCTGGTCGTCCTCTCCGGCGGCTCGAAGGTCGACGACGAGACCGTGCTCACCCACTGCCGCGAGATCATGGAGGCGGGCGGCAGCGGCGTGATCTTCGGCCGCAACGTCTGGCAGCGCGAGTGGAACGACGCGCTGGAGATCATCGCCCAGATCAAGGAGACCCTGCTCTCCAGCGTTCGCCGCATCCCTTAACAGGGGGGAGAGATTCGCCCTCCCCGCCCTTGAGGGAGGGTGCGTGAAACTCGAGGAGCCTGGGTTGGCAGCGCCGTGCTGCTGGCCGCCGTCGCCCTGATGGTGCTGCGGCCCTGGGAAGGCGGCGGGCCGGCCGAAGCCGGGCCGGCGTCGGCGACGGTGCCGGTCACCCGGGTGATCGACGGCGACACGATCGAGGTGCGGATCGACGGCGGCTATCAGGACGTGCGGTTGATCGGGGTCGACACGCCGGAGACGGTCAAGCCCGACACGCCGGTGCAGTGCTTCGGCGAGCGGGCGTCGCACTTCACCAAACGCCTGCTGACGGGACGGCGGGTGCGCCTCGACTTCGGGGTCGAACGCCACGACGTCTACGGCCGCCTGCTCGCCTACGTCCACCTCGGCCACCGATTCGTCGAGGCGATGCTGGCCCGCCGCGGCCTCGCGCGCACGCTGACGATCCCGCCCAACGACCGCTACGCGCCGCTCTTCCACCGGCTTGCGCGCCGCGCCGCTCTGGCTGGCCGCGGGCTCTGGGGCGCCTGCGGGCCGTGACGAGGCTCACGCTCGAGTCCCGCAGGGGTTCGTGCGGCTTTGCTACGGTGCCGCGGTGCCTTCTGGGGCCACCCCCTCCATGAGAATGCGACAGAGCATCTCCCAGTTCGAGAACGCCTTCGAGCAAGAGACGACTTTGGAGCGTCGCCGCCGCGAGCAGCTGCGCCGCCGTGCCGCGAACCGTTCGCGCGAGCGTCGCATCACCCGCAACGAGCAGCAGGGCAAAGTGCGTTTCAGCGTGCTCGCCGTCTGCCTGACCGCGACCGTGGCCGTCGTGGTCATCTCGATGTTCGAGGCGCTCTCCTTCCTGATGGCCTGAGCGACGGCGCGGACCGCCGTCCTGGTTGAATAGACTCGCGCGCCGATGGCACGACGCTCGCTGAAGCCACAGCTCAACCAGATCCGCGCCTGGGTGCGGCAGGGCCGCACCGACGCCTGGATCGCCCACCAGCTCGACGTGTCCGCCTCGGAGCTGCGCGAATTCCGCAAGCAGCACGACCTCACCCCCGACGGGGAGGAGGGCGGCGCGCCGGAGATCGACCTGCGCGACGAGATCGAGGCGGAGGTCGAGGCGGCGACGGTGGAGGAGGCCGCCGAGGAGGAGGACGAGGGGGAGCTCGAAGAAGAGCCGGAGGAGGACGAGGAGCCGGCCGAGCGGGGACAGCGCAGGCCCAAAGCCAAATCCAAAAAAGACACCGGTGACGATGGCGAGGGCGATGGAGAGGGCGATGGAGAGGGCGAGGGCGGCGCACGGCCGCGCCGCAGGCGCCGTCGCGGCAGGCGCGGGGGCCGCGGTCGACGCAAAGAGCTGGAGGCGACCTTCGACCACGGCGAGAGCGACGGCTACGGGCTCTGGCTCGACCCGGCGGTCAAGGACAACCCGGTCTACTCCGAGCACTGGGCCGGCAAGCGCGAGGTCACGGTCCGCATCGAGGCGGACCAGATCGTCATCCGGCGAGCCGGCGAGGCCGCCGAGAGCGACGACGAGTCGGACGACTGAGTCCTAGCCGATGAGTTGACGGCCGCCGGCGAAATCGGTCGCGCCGCGCAGGTAGAGCCAGAAGGCTGCGTCGACTAACGAGCGGAGATCGGTTTCCGGAGCCGATGAGGCGTCGAGGGCGATCTGTAGGCACCAATCGGTTCCCCAGCCGTAGAGCTCGGCCAGCTCGGCGGCCTGGAAGGTCGGGCCGATGCGGCGGCGCAGCTCATCCTGGATCGCACCTACAACGCGATCGGCCTGGCGCCGCTCGCGAGGCCCCTCTATCGCGCGCAGGGCGCGTATCCCCTCCTCCCACTGGAAGAGCGCGTTCTCGAGCGGATAGCTCACCGCGACGAGGTTACCCGGGCTGCTGGGGCACCTCGCGTAGCGGAGAGTTTTGAGGGCCGCAGGCGGCGGGGTCGAGGCGGCCGTGGATCCTCCAGACGGTGACCGGGCCGCTGCGCAGGATCGGGCGGATGGCCGGGGCGCCGCGCAGCCAGGCCGCCTCCGGCGAGGGGATCGGGTTGCCGGGATGGACGAAGTTGAGCAGGGGCGAGGTGACCAGGTAGTCGAGGTCGGCGTCGTTCACCGCGGCGCGGAACGCGCTGCAGGTCGGGATCGCGTTGAAGGCGCCGTGGGGGCCCGGTTCGCCGAGGTAGCGGACCCGATTGGAGAGGTCGGCGCCGTAGAAGCCGTAGCCGAGGAAGCCGGCGGTGGTGCCGGCGAGGCCGATGCGGGCGCCGTGGACGCCGCGCGCCCAGCGGTAAGCGGAGTCGAGGTGCATGCCGGGGATCGCGGTTTCGGGGTCGGCGTTCAGGTAGCGGTGGCGCAGGTAGTCGCGCTCCACCGGATAGCCGATCGCAACCGCCGCCAGGGCAAGCGCGGCGAAGCCGCTCGCGACGAGCGCGATCGAGGCCCCGCGCCGGCGCGCCAGCAGCAACCCGGCCGGGACGAGCACTGCCAGCAGCGCGACGAGCCAGGCGAAGAGCCGGTCGGGGTCCCGCAGGACGGCGTCGGGCCGGTCCGTCGCCAGCCAGACCACCAAGAGCCCGCCAAACAGGAGCCATTCCGGCAGGGACGTGCCGTCGCTGGAGTGCCCATATATGGCTCTAGGCGACGGCGCGTCCCTGCCCGGGGCGCCACGGCGAGGGGCGATGGGGAGCAGGGCTAGGCCGGCGAGGAGGGCGGGGATCGCGTAGCGGATGTTGATCGCGAAGCCGACCGGTTCGCCCTCGGCGCCGGCGGCGCTGAGCGGCGTGAAGAGGTAGGCGAGCAGGCCGAAGAGGACCACGCCGCCGAGCCACCGCAGAAGCCGCGTGCGCCCCCACAGAAGGGCAAGCAGACCTCCGGCGAGCGCGGCGGCGAGCACCAGCGGCCAGAGCGCGCCGAACGCCTGGTGCAGGCCGGGGGCGAAGTATTCGCGCCAGACGCCGGTGTCGGTCGCGTAGTGGACGACGCTGAAGTCGGGTCGTCCGTTCTGCAGACGCTCCGGATGCGGCAGCGAGATCGGCCCGAGGCTTTCGAGCTGCGGCAGCGGGTTGCCCGAGGCGATCAGGTTGCGCAGGTACCAGTACCCCCCGCCCGCCAGGGCCGGCAGGAACCACCACCCGAACGCCGCCCGGCGCCGCCCGGCGGGCGCGAGGAAGACGATCGCCACGGTCAACGCCGCCGCCATCGCCACCGCGGTCGACTTGGTGCCAACCGCCAGCCCCGTGGCAAGTCCTGCTGCTGCCAATGCCCAACCAGGCGAGAAGCTGCCCCTCTCTCGTTGCGCGGCCCAGGCGTTGACGAGAATCGCGATCGAAGCCAGCAGCAGAGCAGCCGCCATCAAATCGTCCTTAGCCGCCCCCGGCTCGCGCACCACAAGCGTGTGGCTCTCCAGCACGATCGCAGCAGCCACGACGCACAGCGCCCCCCGCCCGTAGGGCCTGCCGATGCACCACGCAGCCAAGAAAGCCAAGGCGAGCCAACCGAAGTTCAGGAACAGCGACAGCGTGTCCCGCCCCGTCAGCAGGATCCCCGTGGCATGAAGCAGCTCCGAGTTCTGCGGGTAGAACCAGTTGACGAAGACCGTCTCGGGGTGGAAGAACCCCGTCACCGAGTGGCTGTGCGCCATTTCGACCGCGAACGGCAGGTGGTACCAGAGGGAATCGAAGTTGAAGATGCCTCGATCCAGCGCATCCTTTGCGGTCAACCCCCAGTGCGCGAACACGACCGCGACCACCGCCAGGGCGATGAGGGACATGGCGTCAAGCCCGCGGGTCCTGTCGCGGCGAGGGGCATCCTCCCCCTCGCGAGCAGCGGGGGAGGAACCCCTCACCACGCCACCCGCGGGATCGGCGCTTACAGCACCTAAGCCGATCGCCAGCAGCAGGGCCGATGCGACGAGAGTGCCGGCGTAGAGCAAGCTGAAGATCCCGAGGAGCTCGGCCAACCAGATGAGGAGCGCTATGCCCACGATCGACTCGACCAGGCGGGCGGGGGCGCCGTCCCAGGCGGGGAGGAGCTTCTGGCGGAGGCGGTAGGCCGAGAACGCAAGGGAGGCGATCAGGGCCGCCAGCAGGACTGCGGCGAGGACGTACTGGCCCGCGCTAACCACGGGGCTCTCCCCTGCCCGGGGCTAGCCGCCGAGACCCTGGATGACCAGGGGTTTCTCGCCTTCGGCGACCATGCCCTGGGCACGCGCCTTGCGGTCTATCGTGATCGGGTCTTCCGAGGTCTGGATGCGGTGGTGGAGCTGCTTGTTTTCGCGCAGCACCGTGTGGAACTCCGCTCTGGCCGTCGTCGTCGCGGTGTAGGTCTTGACGAAGTCGATCGCCGGGTTGAGGTAGGAGTAGAGGACGGCGACGAGCACCAGGGTCAGCGCGATCCGCCCCACCCGGTCCCAGCGGATGCGGCTGGCGCCGCGGCGTGCGGCGGGCCTGCGGCGCGCGGCCGGGCGGCGTTTGGGTCGAGAAGCGGTCCTGCTCGCCGGCCGGGCGCGTGCTGCCATGCCCGCTCCTACGCGACCGGGCGCCGCATTCCTGCATCTACTGGCGGGTTTGGACGAATGCCTGCAGGCCCGGAAACTGGGCCGCGGCACCCAGCTCCTCCTCTATTCGGAGCAACCGGTTGTACTTGGCGACGCGGTCCGAGCGCGAGGGGGCGCCGGTCTTGATCTGGCCGGCACCGGTGGCGACGGCGAGGTCGGCGATCGTCGTGTCCTCGGTCTCGCCCGAACGGTGCGAGATGACGGTCGTGTAGCCGGCCTCGCGGGCGGTGCGGATCGCCTCCAGGGTCTCGGTCAGGGTGCCGATCTGGTTGACCTTGACCAGGATCGAGTTGCCGACCCCGAGCTCGATCCCGCGCCGCAGCCGCTCCGGGTTGGTGACGAAGAGGTCGTCGCCGACCAGCTGAACCCTCTCCCCCAGCCGCTCGGTCAGGAGCTTCCAGCCGTCCCAGTCCTCCTCGTCCATGCCGTCCTCGATCGAGACGATCGGGTAGCGCGAGCAGGCGTCCTCCCAGTAGCCGGCCATCTCCGCGGGCGAGAGCGAGCGGCCCTCGTGCTCGAGCACGTAGGCGCCGCCCTCGAAGACCTCGCTGGTCGCCGGATCGAGGGCGATGAAGACGTCGCCGCCGGGCTCATAGCCGGCCGCCTCGACGCCGGCGAGAACCGCCTGCAGCGCCGCCTCGTTGGACTCGAGGTTGGGCGCGAAGCCGCCCTCGTCGCCGCCCGCGGTGGAGAGGCCCTTCGAGGCGAGGCTCTTCTTCAGCGCGTGGAAGACCTCGGCGCCGACCCGCAGGCACTCGGAGAAGCTGGCGGCGCCCGCGGGCACGACCATGAACTCCTGGAAGTCGACCGAGTTGTCGGCGTGGGCGCCGCCGTTGAGCACGTTCATCATCGGCACCGGCAGGACGGCCGGCTCGCCGCCGCCGTAGAGCTCGGCCAGGTAGCGGTAGAGCGGCTGCCCGGAGTCGGCGGCGGCGGCCTTGGCGGCGGCCAGCGAGACGCCGAGGATCGCGTTGGCGCCGAGCCGGCCCTTGTTGGGCGTGCCGTCGAGCTCGATCATCGTCTCGTCGAGGGCACCCTGCTCGGCGGCCCGCGCGCCGCGCAGCGCGGCGGCGATCTCCTCGTTGACGTTGGCGACGGCGCGCGAGACGCCCTTGCCGCCCCAGGCCTCGCCGCCGTCACGCAGCTCGACCGCCTCGAACTCGCCGGTCGAGGCGCCCGAGGGCACCGCGGCGAGGCCGCGCGCGCCGGACTCGAGGACGACCTCGACCTCGACCGTCGGGTTGCCGCGCGAGTCGAGGATTTGGCGCGCGCGGATGGAGGCGATGGCGCTCACGGGGGCGGCAGTCTATCGACGGCCGTGGCGCCGGCCGTCGCGCCGGCGCGGGCTATCCGCCTTCGGCGGGCGGCGCTTCTTCCGGCACCACGCCCGGCGGCAGTTCGGTGGCCGCGCCTTCTTCGCTTTCTTCTTTGAGGCCGGCCGGCTGCGGGCGCTGGGCGAGCGGTTTGCCGGTCGGTTCGAGCGGCGTGACCGTCCCCGGCAGCGCCGGGATCAGCTGGAAGACCGGCGCCGGGCAGGCTTCGGGCAACCCGCCTTTCGGATTCGCTTCGTAGCACCCTGGCGGCGCGGTCGCCGGGTGGCCGCTGGGCTTGAAGTTGGAGCAGCTCGAGTAGGTGTAACCGGAAGCGCAGAAGGTGCGCGACCGGTACCTGGAGTTGAAGTCGGCGACGAAGCTGGTGATGTATTCCTGTTCGGCCCGCTGCGCCAGCGTGCTTTTGATCTGCGATTCGACGGCTTTCAGTTCCTGCACTTCTTCTGGCGTCGTGTTCTCGACCTCGAAGACGGTGTAGCCCTGTTTGGTCTTGACCGGGCCGGTGACCTGTCCTTCCGGGGTGCCGAAGACTTCGGCCGCGAGCGGTTCTTCGAGCGATTCTTCGGTCACGGCGCGTTTCAAGCCGCCGGTTTCCTTCGTCGCCGCGTCTTCGGAGAGCTCCTTGGCCACCTTTTCCCAGTTCTTCGCCGTGTCGTCTTTGCTCAGCTCCGCCAGCGCTTCTTCGGCCTTCTTCTTGTCTTTGTTTTCGACGACGCGGACGTCGCGGCTGGCTTTCTGCGTGAACTGGGTCGCCTTGGCGGCCTCGTAATAGTTTTCGATTTCGCCCTTGCTCGGCTGGGAGTTGTGTTCTTTCAGCTGTTCTTCTATCTGGGGTTTGATGACCTGCAGCTTGGCTATCCGGTTCACGTCTTCAGGCGTGAGCTTCGCCTGCTTGACGGCTTCCTTGAATTCGGCTTCGGTTTTGAAGCTTTCCTTTTTCAGTTTCGCCAGCTCGGCTTCGACTTCCTTTTCGCTCGCCGTGATGCCCATTTCCGCCGCCAGGCCTTCGATCCAGATCGGTTCGACCACGCTTTTCAGCGCCGTTTCCTTCAGTTCTTCGTAGCCTTTTTCGCCGGGTTTCGGGATTTTTTTCTGCCCCGACTGGGCCGCGGACTGTTCGATCGCGTGTTCGAAGTCGGCCTTGGTGACTTCGCCGCTGTCGCCGGGCACATCCTGGACCAGGACGACATCCCCGGAGGGGATGCTGGGGTGGCCGACTCCGTCGGCGATGGCGATGACGGCGAAGAGCGCGGCGAAGGCGACGCCGAAGACGAGCAGCCCGAGCCGACGGACGGCCGCAGGGTCGGACGGGCGCCTGCCGGCGCCGCCGCCTCCCTTGCCACTCGTGCGTTTCCCACCCCGATCCGGACTCACGAGGCTGGGAGCATATCTTTTTCGATCAAATCCGAGCGCTTGGCCTCGCGCAGGGCCCCCGCCAGCGCCAGCACCGCGGCCAGCCGCGCCTCCGGCTCGGCCGCCACGCGGACCGATGCCGTGCGCTCTCGCCACTCATACAGAGCGCCCTCCAGGGCCTCGCGCAGCGCCCCCGCCTGCTCGGAATCGAGCTCGACGCCGACCACGCTGAGCCGCCCGCCGCGCAGCTCGACGCTGCGGGCGCCGGCGAGGCGCAGCTCGATCCGCGCCCGCTGCAGGGCCAGGAGGTTCTCGGCCTCCGGCGGCAGCGGGCCGAAGCGGTCGCTGAGCTCGTCGCGAATCGCCCGCAGCTCGCCTGGGGCCGAAGCGGCGACGACGCGGCGGTGGACGTCGATCTTGGCCGCCTCGAAGGGGACGAAGGAGGCGGGCAGGTAGGCGTCGACCGGGACGTCGAAGCGCAGCGGCTCGGGCGCCTCGCCGCCCTCCTCCCCCGCCGCGGCGGCCTCGGCCACCGCCTCGTCGATCATCTGGCAGTAGAGCTCGAACCCGACCGCGGCGACGTGGCCGGACTGCTCGGAGCCGAGCAGGTCGCCGGAGCCGCGGATGTCGAGGTCGCGCATCGCGATCTTGAAGCCCGAGCCGAGCTCGGTGTGGTCGGCGAGGGTCGAGAGCCGCGCCGCCGCCTCCTCGGTCAGCGCCTCGGCCGAGGGGTAGAGCAGGTAGGCGAAGGCGCGCTCGCGCGAGCGCCCCACCCGGCCGCGGATCTGGTAGGCCTGGGCGAGGCCGAGGCGGTCGGCGCGCTCGACGATCAGCGTGTTGGCGGTCGGAATGTCGAGCCCGGACTCGATGATCGTCGTCGTCACCAGGCAGTCGGCCTCGCCGCGCAGGAAGCCCATCATCGTCTCCTCCAGCTCGGCCTCCTCCATCTGGCCGTGGGCGGTCGCGATCCGCGCCTTCGGCGCCAGCGAGCGCAGCCGCTCGGCCACCTCCGCCAGGGTCTCGATCCGGTTGTGCAGGAAGAAGGCCTGGCCGCCGCGCTCCAGCTCGCGCTCGATCGCCCGCTTGACCAGGTCCTCGTCGTAGGGGCCGACGTAGGTGCGCACCGGGCGCCGCCCCTCGGGCGGGGTCTCGATCGTCGAGATGTCGCGCAGGCCGGCGAGGCTCATCTGCAGGGTGCGCGGGATCGGCGTCGCCGAGAGGGAGAGGACGTCGACCTTCAGCTTCAGCTGGCGCAGCAGGTCCTTCTGCTTGACGCCGAAGCGCTGCTCCTCGTCGACGACCAGGAGGCCGAGGTCCTTGGCGCGGACGTCGCGCGAGAGCAGCCGGTGGGTGCCGATCAGGACGTCGACCTCGCCCGCCTCGAAGCGCCTCAGCACCTCCTTCACCTCGGCCGGCTTGCGCAGACGCGAGACCCAGTCGAGGGTGAAGGGGAGGTCGGCGAGGCGCTCGCCGAAGGTGCCGAAGTGCTGCTGGGCGAGGATCGTCGTCGGCGCCAGCATCATCACCTGCTTGCCGTCGGCGGCGGACTTGACCGCGGCGCGCAGCGCCACCTCGGTCTTGCCGAAGCCGACGTCGCCGCAGACCAGGCGGTCCATCGGCTGCTCGGACTCCATGTCGCCCTTGACCGCGTCGATCGCCTCGAGCTGATCGGCGGTCTCGCGGTAGGGAAAGGCCGCCTCCATCTGGGCCTGCCACTCGCCGTCGGGGGGAAAGGCGTGGCCCTTGCGGGTGCGCCGCTCGGCGTAGAGGTTGAGCAGCTCGCCCGCGAGGGCGCCGGCGGCGCGGCGGGCGCGCGCCTTCATGTTCTGCCAGCGCTTGCCGCCCAGCGCCGAGAGCGCCGGCTCGGCGCCGGCGCCGACGTAACGGCTCAGCTTGGCGAGCTGGTCGGTGGGGACGTAGACGCGGTCCTCGCCCTTGTATTCGAGGTAGAGGTAGTCGCGGGTGACGCCGCCGACCTCGCGCGTCTCGAAGCCGGCGAAGCGGGCGACGCCGTGCTCCTCGTGGACGACGTAGTCGCCGACCCGCAGGTCGCTGAAGGCGAGCCGGCCGCGGGCGGCGCCCGGGACCGCCTCTCCGGCGCGGCGGCGGCGGTGGACGAGGCGGCGGAAGGGGTAGACGGCGAGCTTCAGCTCGGGGCTGACGAAGCCCTCGCGCAGGCGCGCCTCGGCGAAGGCGAGGCCCGGCTCGGGCGAGAGCCGCCCGCCGTCGAGCAGGGTCGCGTCGAGGCGCTCGAGGCCGTAGCGCGAGCGCTCCGCCTCGCCGCGGCCATCGAAGGCGACGACGGTGCGGTAGCCGGAGCGGACGAGCTTCTCCAGCTCACCCTCGGCCTCGGCGACGCTGCGCGCCGGCGACTCGGCGCGGGCGGCACGAAAGGCGTCCTCCTCGCCGTCGGCGGCGCCGCGCAACGAGAGCACGGCGCGGGCGGCGAGCGGCGCGGCGACGTCGACATAGAGGCGGCGGGCGTCCTCGTCGTGCAGGGCGGCGGTCGCGTCCTCCCAGAGGTCGCGCAGCGCCGGCTCGATCTCCTCGGCGGCGGCGAGGATCACGGCTGCGCCCCCGGGGACGAGGTCGAGCGGCGGCCCGAAGCGGTCCAGCGGCAGCGCCGCGGCGGCGCTCGGCGCCTGCTCCCCCCGCTCCTCGGCCTCCATCGCCGCCAGCTCGGCCAGTTCGCGGTGCTCGGCGTCGAGCTCGGCGGCCGGGGCCAGCTCAACCCGCTCGGCATCGCCCAGCGAGCGCTGGGTGAAGGTCGAGAACCAGCGCATCGACTCGATTTCGTCGCCGAACAGCTCGACCCGCACGGCCCGCTCCTCGGTCGCCGGGAAGGCGTCGAGGATGCCGCCGCGGACGGCGAACTGGCCGCGCTCCTCGACCTGCTCGACCCGTTCGTAGCCGGCCCCGACGAGGTCGCGGGCGACGTCCTCGAGGTCGATCTCCCCGCCCCGCTCCAGGGAGAAGCCCGCCGGGCGCAGCGAAGCGTCGGGCACCGCCTCTGCGAGCGCGGTGGCGCTGGCGACGACGACCGCGTCCTCTTCCCGTTGGAGCGCGTCGAGCGCGTCGATCCGCAAGCCGACCAGGTGCGGCGGGGGCGTCACGTGCGAGGCGTAGCCGGTCCCGCGCGAGGGGTAGAGGCGGACGCGGCGAGGGGCGAGGTACGCGCGCAGGTCGGCGGCGAGGTCGCGGGCGGAACGGTCGTCGGCGCTGACCAGCAGCGCCGGCCGGCCGGCGAGGCCGCGGTCGTCCTCGAGCAGCGCCGCCAGCAGCAGCGGCCGCAGGGTCGCCGAGGCGGCGACCGTCTCGCCCTCCCCGCCGCCGGCCTCGCGCAGGCGGCCGGCGAGCGCGTGCAGGCGCTCGTCTTCGGCGGCAATGTCGATCAGAGGGCGCAGGCTCATCGGGCGGCCTCTGAGATTGCCATGCCGCGTCCTCGGTCGGCCGTCTGCGGGTCACGCACTACTTGTGCGCTCCCCTTGCCGGCCTCCCTGCGTCCTTGCCTGACAACCTCAGAGTCGCGCCCGATACTCACTCTCAAGAGGCCGGGAGAATTCGATCCTTGCGGGTCGGCTTGAACGGCTCCTGGACGACGCAGGGGGTGGCTTCGCCACTCGCCGGGAAGGCGTCGGCGAGCGCGCGGGCGATCAGCAGGCTGCGCGCCTCGTAGCCGGGCGAGGTGAAGTGGATGCCGTCTTCGATGAACCAGCCGTCGCGGACGACCGAGGCCCAGTCGAAGATGCGCATGTTGGGGTAGCGCGAGCAGGCTTGCGCCAGGGCTTCGTCCCAGCGGCGCATGTTGGCCGCCGCGTAGGGGCCGCTCGGGACCAGCGACTTGACGTTGACCCAGAGCACCGGCTCGTTGCCGATCGTCTTCATCATCCGGTCGATCCGGGCGGCGTCGTCGACGCTCGAGTCGACGTAGACGTCGGCCGAATCGTTGGTGCCGAGGGCGAGCACCCAGCAGCCGCGGTAGCCGCCCCGCTTCCAGGACCGCGCCACTTCCTCGGCGTTCGGTTCGCCTTCGAAGGTCTCGTAGATCGAGCGGGCGCCGGAGATCTCGTAGTGCTGGGTCCTCGCGCCGACGTGGGCGTAGCGCGCTTCGATCCGCTGGTAGCGGCGCGGCAGGTATTCGTGCGAGGTGAGCCCCTCGGAGGTCGAGTCGCCGATGTGGACCACGGCGCGACAGGCGCTCTGCCAGGGCGGTGCGCCGCCGATCCGTCCCGCCGGCCCCGTCGCGGGGGAGCGCACGGTCACGGTGTCGCTCGTGCCCGAGGCGAGCGCCGGGCCCGGCGGCGCGGTGCCGACTCCGGCCAGCCCCGCGATCGCGAGCGCGAGCACGACGAAGGCACCCCCAGCCAGCGCCCAGCCGCGCCGCGGGATCGCCCGCGGGCGCCACTCGCCGGCGCGCAACCGCCGCCAGATGCGGCCGAGGGCGCCGTGGCGGACCGGCTCCTCGACGTAGCGCCAGGAGAGCGCCGCGACGGCGAGGGTGGCGCCGACCTGGAGCGCCTCGCGCAGCGGTTCGGCGCCGTCGGCGACGCCGCCGGGGGTGGTGAGGACGATGATCGGGAAGTGCCAGAGGTAGATGCCGTAGGAGCGCACGCCGATCCAGCGCAGCGGCCCCCAACCGAGGATCGGACCGAGGCGGGTGGCGGGATGAGCGAGAGCGGCGACGACGAGCACGGTCGAGATCGCGAGCAGGAGAAAGCCGCCGCGGTAGAGAAAGGGCGAGAACTCGTTCGTCCGCCAGACCAGCAGGCCGATGCCGAGCAGCCCGGCGGCGCCGAGCCCGTCGAGCGCCCAGCGCGCGCCGGCGGCGATGCCGGCCTTCAACCGGCGGCTCGGCCAGACCATCGCCAGGGCGGCGCCCGCCAGCAGCTCGCAGGCGCGCGTGTCGGTCCCGTAGTAGACGCGCGAGGGGTCGAGGCTGGGGTGGTAGAGGGCCGCCATCGCGACCGCCGAGGCCAGCGCCAGCACCAGCGTCGCCGCCGCCAGCCGCGGCCGGATGCCAAGCGGGCTCTTCTCGCGGACGAGGTGGACCCCGAGCAGCAGGACGAACGGCCAGACGATGTAGAACTGCTCCTCGACCGCCAGCGACCAGAGGTGGTTGAGCGGCGAGGGGGCGGCGAAGCGGGCGAAGTAGGAGACGTGGTGGAAGATCAGCTGCCAGTTGCTGACGTAGAGCGCGGCGGCGGCGACCGCTTCCCGGAACTGGGACGGCTGGGCCGGGCCGATCAGCGTGACCCAGGCGGTGACCACGACCAGCATCAGGAACAGCGCCGGTAGCAGCCGCCGCGCACGGCCAAGCCAGAAGCCGGCGAGGCTGAAGTCGCCGCGGGCCCGGTGCGCGAGCAGCAGGTCGGTGATCAGGTAGCCGCTGAGGGTGAAGAAGACGCCGACGCCCAGCAGGCCGCCGGGGGCCCATCCGAACCCCAGGTGGTAGGCGATGACGACGAGCACGGCCAGCGCTCGCAGTCCGTCCAGCCCGGGCATGTAGCGCTTGCCGCGCCTGACCGGTTCAGGCATGGCGTCTCATGGTAGATAGGAGCGTCCCGAACGGGGACCTCGCTCCGCCCCTCTGGGATTACTCGTGCGTCACCGTGCCCGCACGGCGGCGATCGTCTCGCGCAGCGTCTCGCGGGCGTCGTGGTGCGGCATCCAGTGGAGCTTGCGGCGGGCGCGAGCGGTGTCCATCAGGACCGGGCGGCGAACGGCCTCGATCCAGGCCGCCTCGTCGGGCAGGAAGGGCAGCAGCGCGACCGCCTCGGCGGCGGCGCCGACGGCGAGCTGGGGCGCCGGCACGGCGTGCCAGCCGAGCTCGTGGGCGAGGTCGGAGATCGTCAGCTCGCCGGGGCCGGCGAGGTTGTAGACGCCGGGCTCGCCGTGGCCGAGGACGGCGGCGGCCAGGGCCGCGGCGACGTCGTCCTGGTGGACGAGCTGGAAGGGAACGCCGGGGTCGGGCAGCACCGGGCGCAGCTCCGGCACGCGGCCGAGCGCCCAGCGCAGCGGCCCGGGGATGCGGCGGCCGAGCGCCAGCAGCGGAATCAGGTCGAGCAGCAGGGTCGCGTCGGGGCCGGCGACGATGCAGGGGCGGAAGACGTAGGCCTCGGTCGGGGAGCCCTCGAGCGCTTCGGCCAGCGCCTTCTCGACGGCCGCCTTGTGGGCGGAGTAGGGGTGGCGCTCGGTCCCCTTGGTCGGCTCGTCCTCGTCGATCAGCGTGGGCAGCGAGCGGTGGAAGCCGTAGGCGGCGACCGAGGAGGTGTAGACGAGCCGCTTGGCGCCGGCGGCGACGGCGGCCTCGAAGACGTTGCGCGAGCCGCTCAGGTTGATCTCGCGCGTCTCCCCGCGGCCGGCGAGGATCGCGAAGGCGAGGTGGACGACGACGTCGGCGCCCTCGACCAGCTCCTCGACCGAGTCGCGGTCGAGGATGTCGCCGCGGCGGTACTCGACCTTCTTCCAGCCGAGCGCGCTGGGGTCGAAGTAGCTGCGCGCCATGCCGATCACCCGCTCGACCTCGGGCGCCCGCTCGAGCGCGGCGACGAACGGCTTGCCGATCTCCCCAGTGGGCCCGGTGACGGCGACGGTCAGCATCGGGCCGATTCTCTCAGGATCGCTGCGGCAGGCCGGGACCCTCGCGGGCCCACTCGACCTGGCCCTCGCCCTCGCTTCGCGAGCGGCCCTCGACGTCATCCCACTCGTGCAGCATGCGCTTCAGTCGGGCGACCGCCTCGGGTGGGTGGGCGGCGACGGCCCCGGCCAGCTCGAGCGCGGCCTCCTCGGTCGCCGCAGCCGGAGCGACGCGGTTGACGAGACCGAGGCGCAGCGCCTCGTCGGCGCCGACGGTGCGCGAGCAGAGCAGCAGGTACTTGGCCGTCGCCAGGCCGCAGAGGGTGACCAGGCGGGCGGGGCCGACGGGCACGCCGAGGGCGGCGCCGGGGAAGCGCAGGCGCAGGTTGGCGCCGCCGACCCGCAGGTCGCAGGCAACCGCGATCTCGGCGCCGCCGCCGACGACGTCGCCGTGGCAGGCGGCGACGGTCGGCTTGGGGAAGGCGACGATCGCGTCGTAGAGGTCGGCGAAGAGCTGCATCCGGCGCACCTTGCCCTCCTCGTCGAGCCGCTCCTTGACGTCGGCGCCGGCGGAGAGGCCCATCTGGTCGGATGAGCTGACGACGAGCACGCGAACCGCCTCGTCGCCGCGGGCGACCGCGAGGTGCTCGAGCAGCTCGACCAGCATCTGCGTGTCGATCGCGTTGCGCGCCTCCGGCCGCACGAGGCGAAGCAGGGCGACGCCGCGCTCGTCGACGGCGTAGGAGGTGCGCTCAGCGCTCATCGTCGTCGGAACCTAGCTGCTCGACCAGGCGCTCGGCCTCCTCGGCGGCGCGGCCGATGAGCGCCTCGACCTCGGCCGGCGGCTCGCGGAAGCGGCCGAGCACGTAGGCGGCGACGATCTCCGGGTCGGTCGAGTCGGGCCGCCCCACCCCCACCCTCACCCGCCAGAACTCCTCCCCGCCGAGGCCGCGCTTGAGGCTCTTGAGGCCGTTGTGGCCGGCGAGCCCGCCGCCGAGCCGCGACCGCACCTCGCCGAAGGGCAGGTCGATCTCGTCGTGGAGGACGACGACGCGGTCGAGCGGCGCCTTGAGCGAGCCGCGGGCCGGCCCGGCCGAGTCGCCGGAGGCGTTCATGTAGGTCTGCGGCAGCAGGACCGCAACGCGCGGCCCGCCCGGCCGCGTCCGCCCTTCGGCGATCAGCCCGCCGAAGCGCTTCTTCGCCCGCGGCAGGTCCCAGCGCCGCGAGAGCTCGCCGGCGACCTCGAAGCCGACGTTGTGGCGGCTGCCGGCATGCTCGGAGCCGGGGTTTCCCAGCCCGACGATCAGAATGCGGTCGCCCCCCTCAGCCTCGCCGCGTGCGCCGCGGCGGCGGAAGAGGGACGTGACTACTCCCCGCCGGAGTCGCCGCTCTCGGCCGCCTCGCCGCCCTCCTCGGCGGCCGGGGCCTCGCCCTCCTCGCCGACCAGCTCGGTCTCCTCCTCGACGGCCGGCTCGGCGACTTCTTCGACGCGCGGCGGCGAGAGGGTGGCGATCGTGACCTCCTCGAGGTCTTCGGCGACGAGCTTGACGCCCTCGGGCACGGGCACGGCGGAGAGCTGCATGGTGTCGTTGATCTCCATCGCCGAGACGTCGGCGACGAGCCGCTCGGGGATCTCGGCCGGCAGCGCTTCGACGGTGATCTCGCGGGTGACGTGCTCGAGCACGCCGCCGCCTTTGACGCCGGGCGCGACCTCGACGCCCTCGAGCTCGATCGCGACCTCGGCCTGGATCGCCTCGTCGAGCTTCACCTCCTGCAGGTCGATGTGCTGGAGGAGGTCGCGCACCGGGTGGTGCTGCTGCTCCTTGACCACGACCGGCACGGCTTTCGATCCCTCCAGCTCGAGGTCGAACAGGGCCTGGCCGGCGGCGAGCACGGTGCGCACGTCGCGTTCGGAAACCTGGAAGGCGCGAGCCTCGGCGCCGCCGCTATAGACGACGCCCGGCACCAGCCCCTCGCCGCGCAGGCGGCGCGAGCTGCGCGAGCCGAACTCGGCGCGCGGAGCGGCCTTGAGCTTTTCGCGTCCTTGGGCCATCGGACGGGAGAGAATAGAGAAAGCGGGCCGGCCGGGGCGCTTGTGGCAACCTTGCGCCATGGGCGACGACGCGAAGATCCCCAAGGGCCGCGTACGGCGCTCGGCCAAGCTCGGCTCGATCGTCGGCGTGCAGGGGGCGCGCTACGCCGGCACCAAGGCGACCAACGTCGCCCGCTCGGAGGAGAGCGGCAAGGAGAAGCTCGAGCAACGCCACCTGGAGACCGCGATGAAGATGGTCGGCGCGCTCGGCCAGATGAAGGGCGCGGCGATGAAGCTCGGCCAGTTCGCCTCCTTCATCGACACCGAGTTCATCCCCGAGGAGTACCGCGAGATCTACCAGGAGCAGCTGGCGAAGCTGCGCACCGACGCTCCGGCGATGCCCTGGGAGAAGGTCGAGAAGGTGCTGCTCGAGGAGTACGACGGCGAACCTGTCACCGAGCTCTTCGCCGAGTTCGAGCAGGAGGCGTTCGCGGCCGCCTCGATCGGCCAGGTCCACCGCGCCGAGCTGCTCGACGGCCGCCTGGTCGCGGTCAAGATCCAGTACCCGGGGATCGCCGAGGCACTCGACGCCGACCTGCGCAACGCCGGCACGATGGTGCGGCTGGCGCGGGCGCTGGCGCCGGGGCTCGACGCGAAGGCGATCGCGCACGAGATCCGCGAACGAGTGATGGAGGAGCTCGACTACGAGTACGAGGCGCAGAACCAGCGCACCTTCTCGCGCGCCTATCGCGACCACCCGTTCGTCTACGTGCCGGAAGTGGTGACCCGGCTCTCGCGCCGGCGCGTGCTCGTCACCGAGCTGGTCGAGGGAATGGGCTTCGAGCAGATCAAGCAGCTGCCGCACGAGGAGCGCAGCCGCTTCGGCGAGATCGTCTTCCGCGGCAGCTTCGGCTCGATCTACCACCTGCAGCACTTCAACGCCGACCCCCACCCCGGCAACTACCTCTTGATGGCCGACGGCCGCGTCGCCTTCCTCGACTTCGGCATGACCAAGAAGCTCGACCGCGAGCAGATCCTGCTCGAGCAGAAGGCCTTCGACGCCGCCTCGCGCGACGACCCCGAGGCCTTCCGCGCCGCCCTGCACGACCTCGGGTTCGTCAAGAACCCCTCGAAGCTCGACGCCGAGCGGCTGCTCGAGCACATGCGCGCCGTCGGCGGCTGGTTCGTGATGGAAGACCGCGAGCTGGAAATCACCCCGAAGCGGGTGATGAAGATCATCGAGTCGACCAACGACCCGCGCTCGGAGTACTTCGACCTGATGCGGCGCGAGTCGATCCCCGCCGACGAGCTGATGGGGCGGCGGATGGAAATCGGCGTCGTCGCCGTCCTAGGCCAGCTCGGCGCCAAGCGCAACTGGCACCGGATCGCCCGCGAGTGGATCTACGCCGACCCGCCGGCGACCGAGCTCGGCCAGCAGGAGTGGGAGTACTTCGAGGGGAGGGGCGTCCGCCAGATCCCGATCACCGAGCGGTCAGCTCAAATCGGCGAATAGGCGGGGGTCGTTGGAGCAGATGCCGGTGACCCCGGCCTCGAGCAGCTCGTGCATCCGCCCCAGCTCGTCGGGCTTCCAGGCGATCAACTCGACCCCGGCGAGTTGGCAGATACGGCTCAACCGGGGAGTCACGAGCCGATGGTAGACCCACATCGCGTCGACGTCGAGTTCAGGCAGCCGCTGAGCGGCGAGGCCGGGCAGGCGATACCGCATGACCCACAATGCGGCCAGCACCGGCAGCTTCGCCCAGGCGATCGCGGACCAATCCCTGGAGGCCTTCGGGTAGCTCCAGCCTCGGCGCAGCCTTGGTTCGAGCTCGCGAACGCGCCGAAGCGAGTAAAGCTCCAGCGTGGAAATCATCGCCCTGCCGACTAGATCTCTCTCTAGTAGGGCTTCCACCAGCTCCTCCTCGCGGCCGGGGAGTTTGATGTCGAGATTGACCTCCATCTCCTGCAGCGGCGGAACGAGAAAAGCGTCGAGCGCCTCGGTCAGTCGCAAAGGCGGGCGCCGCCGGGCATCCTCCCAGTCGTGGGCAACCACCAGTGGCGCCCGCCGCTCCCGCGAAAGGTCGGCGTCGGGGAGCCAGATGACGTCGATCTCGATCGTGTCGGCCCCAGCCTTAGCTGCGGCCAGGAAGCTCTCCACCGTGTTTCCGTAGGTTCCTCCCGGTCCGGCAACCAAGCGAAGTGCGCTCATCGCGCCGAAGCTACCCGCCGGCCCCTTCGGATGCACTACTGACAGCGCGATCGAACCAATTCTTGAATAGCGCCCGAGCGGCGTCGGCCTCGGGGCTGATGTCGTCGGCCGGCACGTAGTCGTAGGGGAACCTGTGCTTGCCGAGATGTCCGTCCCGCCAGCGCAGGATCGAGATGAACACGTCGCCGTTACCCAGCCGGAAGCCGTGTACGACGGGGGTGAAGCGATATTCGAAGACCTCGACCTCGTGATCGTGGTCCACCCCCTGCCTGGCCCTGAACTCGTCGACTTGCGTGACGGTGGTGGCCGACTCCCCAGGCCAGCTCTTCGGCACCCACTGGGGCGGCGCGCCCGCGGCCCTCGAGAGGGTCGCCAGCTTCACCTTCCAGCCGCGCACCTCGGGCCGCTCGAGGAAGAATTCGAGCTCCGGCCAGGCGCTGAAGAGGGTCAGGCCCAGCACCTCGATTCGGTGCTGGTCGGGGTTGACGATCCCCGCCGCCCTCTCGATCAGAGCGTTGTACATCTCCTTGGGATCGGAGTAGTGCTGCCTGCCGGTGATCGCGGGGGTGACACGGCGATTCAACTGCCGCATCTCGAGCAGGATGCTGGCCAGGACAAGGATCCCGATCGCGGTCCGTAACCGCGTGCTGTTCTCCAACCCTATCTTCCCCGCCACTTCTTCTATGCCCGGGAACTGGAGCAGGAACAGCATGGCCGCCAGCGCCACAGCGACCCAGGCCTGGCCGTCTTCGACGAATCGCTCGACTCGATCGACGGCGCGATGCACCCCGCTGGCGCGCCCCCCTGCATGACCATTCATTCCGATTCCTCCCACGGCCGCGACTCCCCGACCCGCTGTGCTCCGGCTAACCGATCAGTATCTTCTCACATGGTCGGCTCGGTGGGAGGCGGCTCGCCCGGCGCTGCGGCCTAGAAGAGCTGGTTCTCGCCGGCGAAGATCTCGGAGACCGAGTCGTCGGTGAAGATGCGGCGGATCGAGTCGGCGAAGGTCGTCGCCGTGGAGAGGACCGTGATGTTGTCGGGGGCGCCGGGGCGCAACGGCAGCGTGTCGGAGACGACGATCTGCTCGATCGCCGAGTCGGCGAGCCGCTCGTAGGCGGGGCCGGAGAAGACGCCGTGGGTGGCACAGGCGATCACCCGCGCGGCGCCCTCGTCGAGCACCGTCTGGGCGGCGGCGCAGAGCGTCCCGGCGGTGTCGATCATGTCGTCGACGAGGACCGCGGTCTTGCCCTTGACGTCGCCGACCACGTAGCCGATCTCGGCAACCTGCTGGGCCGGGCGCTCCTTCTCCATCACCGCCCAGTGGGTGCCGATGCGGCGGGCGAAGTTGCGCGCCGTCTTCACCCGGCCGGCGTCGGGGGAGACGATCACCAGGTCCTCGGCCGGGTACTGGTCGGCAAACCACTGGGTCAGCATCGGCATCGCCGTCATGTGGTCGACCGGGACGTGGAAGAAGCCCTGCACCTGGCCGGCGTGGAGGTCCATCGTGAGGACGCGGTCGGTGCCGACGCCCTCGAGGCACTTGGCGACGATGCGGGCCGAGATCGGCTCGCGCGGGGCCGACTTCTTGTCCTGGCGGGCGTAGCCGTACCAGGGCAGCACGGCGATGATCCGGTGCGCCGAGGCGCCCTGCGCCGCGTCGATCATCGTCAGCAGCTCGACCAGGGCATCGTTGGGGGTCATCCCGGTCTGCTCGTTGGCGCAGGTCGACTGGACGATGAAGACGTCGGCGCCGCGGATCGACTCCTCGTAGCGGCAGTAGACCTCGCCGTTGGCGAACGTCTTCAGCGTCACCTGGCCGATGTCGAGGCCGAGCTTGCCGGCGACCTTGGCGGCCAGCTCCATCGAGCTGCGCCCGCCGAAGACCATCATCCGCTTCGAGTAGTCGTGCGGGATCGCGGTCGGCGCCACGTCCGGACGTTGCTCAATCGTGCTCACGAACCTTCCTCCTCGCGCATCTGCGCGGCCTTGCGGGCCGCGTAGCCCTCGATGTTCCGCTGGTCGTTCTCGCTCACTGCTAGCGCCCCCTCTGGGACGTCGCTCTTGATCACTGCCCCGGCGCCAGTGTAGGCGGCGTCCCCGACTTCTACAGGTGCGATCAGCATCGTGTCAACGCCGATCCGGACGCCCTCGCCGACGATCGTGCGGTTCTTGCGGAAACCGTCGTAGTTGGCGGTGATCGTGCCGGCGCCGAGGTTGCTGCCGGCGCCGATCTCAGCGTCGCCGACGTAGGCCAGGTGGGGGACCTTGGCGCCGGCGCCGAGGCGGGAGTTCTTGATCTCGACGAAGGTGCCGGCCTTGGCGCCAGACTCGAGCCGGGCGCCGGGGCGCAGGTAGGCGAAGGGGCCGACGCTGCAGCCGTCGAGCACCTCGCACTCGACCAGGTAGGAGTGGAGCACGGCGGCGCCCTCGCCGAGCCTGGTGTCGATCAGGGTGCTCAGCGGGCCGACCGTCGAGCCGGCGCCGATCGCGGTCGCCCCGCGCAGGCTCGTGCCCGGCTCGATGCGGGCGTCGGCGGCGATCTCGACGCCGGCGTCGACCCAGGTCGAGGCCGGGTCGACGACCGTGACGCCGGCCAGCATGTGCGCCTCGAGGATGCGGCGGCGCGCCTCGGCCTCGACCGCGGCGAGGTCGGCGCGGTTGTTGACCCCCATCGTCACCGCGAGGTCGTCGGCGAGGTGGGCGGCGACGGTGTGGCCGGCCGCGCGCAGGGCGCCGAAGACGTCGGGCAGGTAGTACTCGCCCTGGGCGTTGTCGTTGGAGAGGGTGGCTAGCGCGGCGGCGAGCGGCGCGGCGTCGAAGGCGTAGGTGCCGGCGTTGATCTCGCGGATCGCCAACTGCTCGGGGTGGGCGTCGCCGGCGGCTTTGGCCTCGACCACGCGCTCGACCGAGCCGTCGGCCGTGCGGACGACGCGGCCGTAGGCGGCGGGGTCCTCGAGCTCGATCGTCAGCATCGTCGCCGCGGCGGGGGAGCCGGCGTGGGCGGCGAGCAGGCCGGCGATCGTCGCGGCGGAGATCAGCGGCACGTCGCCGGAGAGGACGAGGACGGTCTCGGCCTGCTCGATCAGCGGCAAGGCGGCGCGGACGGCGCCCCCGGTGCCGTCGGCGACCGGCTGGACGACGGTCTCGACGTCCTCTGGAAAGCCGGCCGAGATGTCGCGCCCCGGCGAGACGATCGCCGCGACCCGCCCGGCGCCGGCCTCGCGGGCGGCGAGGATCGGCCAGGCGACCATCGGCCGGCCGCAGACGGGATGGAGCATCTTGGGCAGGGTGGAGCGCATACGAGTGCCCTCGCCGGCTGCCATGACGAGCACTAGGGGGAGCTCACCTCTGGATCGTAATGGCGGAGAAGGGAGCTGATGCCCCTCCGCCTGAGGCCGTCGCGCAGCTGAATCGTTTGTTGCGCTGCGAAGCGCCGCCGCCAAGCCTCCGGCAGAGGGGCATCAGCTCCCTCGCCAGCTACCGACGCAAAGCCGTCCCTGAGAGGAGGGTCCGGGGGGTCCCCTCTCGGGCGCGGCGTCCTGTTTTTCGCGCAGACCAGTTGGCGAGAGGAGCTGGGCGAAAGGCGAAAAACCCAGCGATCGGGAGGGGACCCCCCGGGGCCTCCCCCCGTTTACGAGCGAGAGAGTTCTTTGCCGAGCAGCGCGACGCTGGTCAGCGTCCAGCCGGCGAAGATGAGGTCTATGCCTACCAGGAGGCCGATGGCCCAGTCGGCGCTGCTGGGGAACTTGGCTAGGACGAGGATGCCGATCAGGAGGCCGGCGATGCCGCTGAGGCCGAGCAGGCCGGCGTTGCGCTGGCCGCGGCTGGCGAAGGCGACGGCGATCCGGGTGATGCCCATGAAGAGGAAGTAGATGCCGAGCACCAGGGTCAACGTCAGCGTGCCGTTGTGCGGTTCGACGATCAGCCAGAGGCCGACGATCACGGTGAGGAGGGCCCAGAGGAGGCGCAGGATGACCGTGCCGAGCGAGTGCGCGGTGAAGGCGCCAGCGACGAGGAAGGCGCCGGCGATCACCAGGATCCAGCCGATGAAGACCGCAGTCGCGACCGAGGCCACGGCGGGCACCACGATCGCCACGCAACCGACGAGGATCGCCAGGATCCCGACCGCCATCAGCGCCTTCCAGCTGCGCGCCAACCCCTCGCGCACCTCCGGATCGAGCGTCGCTCCACCCATCTCCATGAAACGATCTTAAGCTCCCGTCAGGACGCGATCCTGACTTGTCTAGGAATCGTGCGCTCGGGTCCGCGACCAACGCAGCCGTTTGAGCTCGGCGGGAGTAGTCAGATCCAACATGCCTCTGCGAATCGCGGCCGCGCCGCGGTCCAGTTGCGCTCTCTTTTCGGCGACCTTCCGGGCCTTGTTCATCCCTCTATCTCCAGTGTGGTCCAACCCGAAAGGTTGGAGTAGGTGCGTTGCCTAACCCAGACAAGCACATCACAGGGTTTCCACCCAGGGACGCGATCAACCTTTGCTCGCCGCCGGCTCGTTCTCGGTTTCTTCCCGCTCGATCTGCCGCTCGTACCAACGCACCCACTTGCGCACGGCGTTGTCCGATACGCCGTACTTGCGGCCGACGGTCAGATAGCTCGTGGCCTCGATCTCGTCGATCAGCTGTTCGTAGGGCGGCCGCTTGACTTTGCGAGTCTCGGGACAGGGGATTCCTCGCTGACGGCGAGCCGCGTCAGCCGATGCTCTCGTTCCACAGTGCCTGGAGCAGAATCGCTGCTTGCGATATTTGGCCCGGAAAAGGTCCCCACAGCGCGCGCAGTTACGAAGCGGAGGAGGCCCTTCTGCCGCGCGGCCGCAATGGGTGTCCAACGTGGCCGCACAGTTCGGACAAACCATCCGCAAGTTGTCGAGCCGGTTGTCGTTCCGGACCCCATTCTTATGGTCCAGAATCATCGCCATGTGCCGACCTCGCCACAGCTCACCCTGACCGCACATCTCACAGCGCGGCTTCTTCAGGCCCTCCTCGTACAGTCGTCGCTTCAAGTTGCTGCGGGAATAGGTCGAGCTCTCGACGAGTACTTTCGAGAGTGGAAACTTGGCGGGCCTAACCCGATCCATGACACCGGCATAGGGATCGAAATGATCGGTCGATATGCCCCAGATGGCCGCGTACTTCTTAAGCGTCTTCGGGTTGTTGCCGGTGGGGCAATATCCAAGTCGCCGTAGCGACTCAGTCCACGACTTGGACTTCGCGATTGCCTCTCGCGCAGTCGCCTCGGTGTATTTCACTCTCCTGCCGGCCAACGAACATAGGTTCTCAGGTCATCCGGATGGATTTGTCTGCGTTCGATTTGACCGCAAGTGAGAACTGGGGAGCCCGGACTCGAACCGGGATAACGGGCTCCAAAGGCCCGGGGCTTGCCATTAGCCGACTCCCCAAAGTTCGCCTTAGCGTACCGAGCCGATTTCTAGCCGCCCCCGGCGCCGAGCTGGCCGATGGCGAAGAGTTCGGCGATCTTCAGCAGGCCGAGGGTCGAGTGCGGAGAGCCGGCGCTGCTGCGCATCCGCACCTCGGCGCCTTCGGGGCCGCGGACCTCGATGATCGTGCAGATGTCGCCGATCGCCCACTCGCCCTCGCGCTCGCCGTAGTCGTTCTCGATCGCCTCCATCTGTTCGGCGATGTGCGTTCCCACTTTGCTCTGGTCGAGCGCCATCCCAAGCCCCCTTCGAGTTCGTTGGACGATCTGCCTGCCGTCATTGTGGCCGACGGCGGCCTCGCCCGCCGGGCTACTCCTCGGCGCCGCGCGGGACCTTGCCGCCTTCGGCGCCGGGCTCCAGCGCCGGGCCGCGCGGCGAGGCGATGCCGAGCACGCGCATCGCCTTGAGGCCGAGGCCGAGCTTCTCGCGTCCCTCGGTGGCGGAGACGTCGTGGCCGCAGAGCTCGCGCACCCGCTCGAGCCGGTAGCGGATCGTGTGGCGGTGGGTGAAGAGCTGTTTGGCCGTGGCGGCGACGTTGCCGTCGTTGCCGAGGTAGGCCTCGACCGTTGCCACCAACTCGGTCTCGTACTGCTCGTCATAGGCGGCGAGCGGCTCGATCGTCTCGGCGAAGAAGCGCTCCAGCTCGGCCGGGTCCTCGCTCATCGCCGGCAGCAGCAGGCGGTAGGCGCCGGTGTCCTCGAAGGCGAGCAGCGGGCGTCCCTCGGCCTCGCCGACGTTGACCGCGAGCCGGGCCTCGTTGCCGGCGCGGTAGAGGTCGACCGGGTCGCCGACCCGGCGGCTGACGCCGATCGTCAGGTGGAAGCCGGGCAGCGAGTCCTCCAGCTCGCGCACCAGCCCGGCGGCGGCGCGCGCCAGGCGCTCCTCGTCCTCGGCCGGGACGATCACCGCGATCTCGGCGGCGACCTCGCCGGCTTCGGCTGTCGCCAGCGCCCCCGGCGCCAGCGAGCGCAGCGCCCGCATCGCCAGGGTCAGGACCCGGTCGCGCCACTCGCCCGTCTGGGCGGAGCGCGGCGCCGCGCGGACGACGATCGCGCCCGCCCCCTTCTCCAGGTCGGCACCGAGCTCGGCGGCGCGGGCGACGATGTCGCCGCGGTCGGTCACCTCGCGCGCCAGCACCGCGCCGACGAAGGCGCCGGCCATCTCCTCGCTCTCCCATTCCGGCGCCCGCGAGCGCTCCAGCTCGAGCGCCAGCAGGGTCGTCACCATGCGGGCGATCGCCGCATCGGGGGCGGCCTTGGCGCGGTAGCGCAGCTCGCCGACCGCGGCGTCGGCGACGCGCAGCTCGACGCCCGTCACCCGCTCGCCCCCCTCGAGCAGCTTCTGCTCCTGGTCGGGCGAGGCCCCCGCCACCGCCAGCACCGCCCCCGACCGGTCGATCAGGGCAACGCTCGCATCGAGCACCCGCGCCGCGGCGCGCGCGACCGCGGGCAACCCAGCTCCCGACTCAACGGCTTCCGAGAGCGCGTCAAGCGTCTCTGGATCGCTCGCTTTGCGGGGCTTCCCTTAGACCTGGTGGACATCGACCCATTATCCAGAGCCGCTTGTAGAGGGACCCATCCGGTAGGGGTGGAACGTCTTGTACTTTTTTTGCGACGGCGCCCTCGGACGGCCATCAACTGTCTTCAAAAAAAGTTAAGTGGAACCCCTGCCGGATGGGTCCTCAGCCAACGATCCGGGCAATGTCGTTGTAGTAGTAGACGATGGCTAATCCCACCACGACGCCGGTGAGGACCAAGGCTACGAGGACGATCACGGAGAGCAGGCCCGCCACCGCCTTCTCCCAGATCCGGCCGTAGGAGCCGAGCGCGGGGACGAGGATCAGGCCGACGAAGGCGACCAGGGCGATCAGCCCGGCGCTGCCGAACAGGAGGTACTCATTTTCGATCTTCTGCAGCGCCAGCGGCAACACGGATCGCACCATTCTGGCGCACCGTGACGATGACGAGCGCAACGGCGGCGCAGAACGCGAACGCGGCGACGCCGAGCGCCCAGCCGGCGCTGACGTCGCTCATGTAGTGGACGCCGAGGTAGACACGCGAGAGGCCGACCAGGGCGGTCAGCGCGATGCCCGCGCCGACGAGCGCCGCGGCTCGCGCCATGCCCGGCCGCAGCCGCATCACGATCGTCACCGCGAGCCAGACGTAGAAGGTCGAGTAGGCGGCGTGGCCGCTCGGGAACGAGGAGCCGCTGAAGCCGACCAGTCCTCCCGCCGGGCGCGGCCGGTCGACCGCCGCCTTGAGCCCGTGGAAGCCGAGGACGATCGTCGCCATGCCGGCGACGAGCACGCCGAGCTCGGCCCAGCGCCGGCGGGCGGCGAGGGCGCCGGCGGCGATCGCGGCGAGTGGCAGCACCACGGCCGAGGAGCCGAACGCGGTCACGACCTTGGCTACCGAGGTCAGCCAGGCGGCGCGCAGGCTTTCGGCGATTTCCGCCGCGGTGACGTCGCCCGGCGTCGGCCCGGGTTCGCCGTTGACGACCACGGTGTAGGCGACGAGGACGAAGGCGCCGACCGCCAGGGCCGCCATCAGCGAGGTGAATTCGAGCCCGAAGGTGCCGCCGGGGGTGACCCGCTCCCAGAGAAAGCGCAGCTGCGGGCTGAAGCGGCGCGCGAGGACGACCAGCCAGCGGCTGGCAGCGTGGCGCTCCATCCAGGCGACCGCCGCGCGCCGGTCCTCGGGACGGCGCAGGCGGCGGTAGAGCACCGTGCCGCCGACCGCCACCACGATCAGCGTGCCGAGCAGGAAGGCGCCACGTCCGGCGTACTTGGCGGCGGTGTCGATGCTGCGCGAGAAGGCGTACCCGATCAGGATGTGGGCGCTCGCCCAGAGGCCGGTGCCGAGCACGCTGTAGGGGACGAAGTCGCGATAGCGCATGCGCGAGCTGCCGGCGATGAACGGGGCGAAGGCGCGCACCAGGCTGACGAAGCGGCCGACGAAGATCGTCTTGCCGCCGTGACGCTGGAAGTAGTCCTCGACCTGCTCGAAGCGCTCGCGGCCGATGCCGAAACGCGGGCCGTTGCGCAGGACGAAGCCGCGCCCGAGCCGGCGGCCGAGCAGGAAGCTGGCGCTGTCGCCGGCCCAGGCCGAGAACCAGGCGATCGCGATCAGCAGGTAGATGCTGATCGCCCCCTGGCCGGCGACCGCGCCGCCGAGCAGCATCACCGTCTCGCCCGGGACGACGAGCCCGACGAAGGCCCCGGTCTCGGCGAAGGCGAAGGCGCCGACGATCAGGTAGGTCCAGGCGCCGAGCGCGTTGGAGACTTCTTCCAGCAGGCCCTGCAGGTCTTCGTGGGGAAAGACGCGGCCGACCAGGTAGTAGAGGGCGACGACCGCCGCGATCACGGCGACCAGCGCCAGGCGGCGTCCGCGCTTGCCCTCTGGAACGTGGGCCCTCACGGCGCCGCCCCCGCCTCGCAGACGATCGCTTCGTCGAGCCGGGCTGCGGCTCGCTGGGCCGCGGCCAGGTCGGGGAAGAGACCGACGGCGGTGGGGCCCGAGCCGGACATGAAGACGAGCGGCGCCGCCGCCTCGCGCAGGGCGTCGAGCGCCTCCCCGATCTGTGGCCGCAGCGAGCGCGCCGCCGGCTCGAGGTCGTTGGCGAGCAGGTCCGCGTATTCGAGCGGCGAGGCGCCGGCGCCGGCAGCCTCGCGCAGGCGCGCCGCCAGCTTGTCGAGCTCGGCCGCCGGGCGCCCAAGGCCGAGCCGATCGGCCTCGGCGAAGACGTCGGCCGTGCTCAGCCCGCCCCCGCCGGGCAGGAGAACGACCGCGTGCGGCGCGGGCTCGGGCAGCCGCTCGACCCTCTCCCCCGCGCCTCGAACCAGCGAGAACGCCGGGACGAGCTGCGAGGGCACGTCGGCGCCGAGCTCCGCCGCGATCGCGCCAAGGTCCGGGTGTGGCGACTTGGGTCCGGATAGCGAACCCAAGGCGCCACGCCCGGCCGCGAGACGAAGGACCGCCGCCGCGTCGGCGCTGCCGCCGCCGAGGCCGGCGGCAACCGGGATTCGCTTCTCGATCTCGAGACGAAGAGGCGGCGCATCCCAACCCGCCTCTCGCAACTCGGCCAGCGCCCGCGCCGCGAGGTTCTCCCCCGCGACACCGGGGCAGATCACCTCGTCGCGCTCGGCCTCGCTCACGAGGAGGGAGTCGGACAGCGCCAACGGCTCGAACAGCGAGCAGAGCTCGTGCAGGCCGTCCTCGCGAGCGGGGCCGAGGAAGAGGCAGAGGTTGATCTTGGCCGGAGCCTGGACTCGCATCGGGGACTCACCCATCGCCGCGCAGTCTCTCCGCCAGCGCGGCGAACTGCTCGGGGGAGAGCTGCTCGGCGCGGGCGTCCTCGGGCAGGCCCAGCTCGCGTAGGGCGGCGCGGGCGGCCCCGAGCGATCCCGGGCGAACGTGCTCGAGCGAACGGGCCAGCGACTTGCGGCGATGGGCGAAGGCGGCACGGACCAGCTCGCGGGTGGGTGCGTCGGCACCCGGGCCGGTACGGCGCAGGCCGAGGATCGCCGACTCGACCCGCGGCCGGGGGCGGAACACCGCCGGGTCGACGGTGCGCAGCAGCCGCACCTCGCAGGCGAGCTGGACGAGCACGCTGGGCGAGCCGTACGTGCGGCTGCCGTGGGCGGCGCGCAGGCGATCGGCGATCTCGCGCTGGACCATCGCCGTCCAGCGCCGCAGCGAGGGCAGTTCCCCGATCGTCCGCAGCAGCAGCGGCGTCGCGATCGAGTAGGGCAGGTTGGCGACCATCGCCGTCGGCGCCGGTTCCAACGCGGCCAGGTCGAGCTTCATCGCGTCGCCCCAGTGCAGCTCGACGTTGGCCCGCGCCGCGATCGGCGCCAGCGCGGCCTCCAGCCCGCGGTCGAGCTCGACCGCGTGGACGTGCGCCGCGACGGCGGCGAGTCGCTCGGTCAGCACCCCCTCCCCGGCTCCGACCTCGAGTACGACATCGGCCTCGCCGAGCTCGGCGTCGCGCAGGATCGCGTCGAGCAGGTTGGGATCGGCGAGGAAGTTCTGCCCCAGGCGCACCACGCCGCGGCTACCAGCCGAAGACGGCGCGGGCGTTGGCCTCGACCGTCGCCTCCAGCGCCTCGTAGGAGACGCCGCGCGCCTTCGCGACGACCCGCGCCGTGTCGACGACATAGGCCGGCTCGTTCGGCTTGCCCCGCATCGTCTGCGGAGCGAGATAGGGCGCATCGGTCTCGACCAGGACCAGCTCGTCGGGCAGCTTCGCCGCGGCCATGCGCAGATCGTCGGACTTCGGATAGGTCGTGTGCCCGGCGAAGGAGCAGTACCAACCGCGCTCGGCGGCGTCGGCGGCCCGCCAGGGCGCCGAGAAGCAGTGCAGGATCACCGCCTGACCGGCGGCCTTGGCGTCGAGCAGCTCGAAGATCTCGTCGATCGCCCTCGTCTCGCCGTCGGGGTCGCGGGCGTGGATCACGATCGGCAGATCGAGCTCGCGGGCGATCTCGATCTGCGCCTCGAAGGCGCGGCGCTGGTCGGCGGGACTGGCCGTTTCGCGGTAGTAGTCGATCCCGGTCTCACCGATCGCCCGCGCCTTCTCGTGCCTGGCCAGCTCGGCGATCCGCTCCGCTTCGGCGTCGTCGAAGCCGGCCGCCTCGGTCGGGTGGCAGCCGACGCTGGCGAATACGCCCTCGTGACGCTCGGCCCCGGCGATCGCCTTCGCGTTCTCCTCGCCGCCGAGGCCGACGTTGAGCATCCGCGTCACGCCGGCCTCGCGGGCGCTCGCGACCAGCTCGTCCTCGGGCCGCTCGCAGAGGTAGAGATGAGTGTGGGAATCGATCATCTGGCCGCACCCTATCCTCCCTCTTTGACCATGCCGGAACGTGACTACATAGCCGCAACGCGGGAGCGCGTCGTCGTCTTCGACGGCGGCATGGGCGCGACCCTGGAGCAGTTCGACCTGACCGAGGCCGACTACGGCGGCCTGCAGGGCAAATGCCACGAGGCGCTCGTCCTCCACCGCCCCGACGTGATCGAGGGCGTCCACGCCTCGATGCTCGAGGCCGGCGCCGAGGTGGTCGAGACCGACAGCTTCCAGGGCTCGCAGGCTGAAGCTCGAGGAGTGGGGCCTCGAGGACCACACGCTCGAGATCAACGTCAAGGCGGCGCAGATCGCCCGCAAGGCGGCGGGCGAGACCCGCTTCGTCGCCGGCTCGATCGGGCCGACCGGCTTCCTGCCCGCCTCCGACGACCCGACCCTGGGCGACATCTCCTTCGGCCGCCTGGTCGAGGTCTTCGCCGAGCAGGCGCGGGGCCTGATCGAGGGCGGCGCCGACCTGATCATCATCGAGACCGCGCAGGACATCCTCGAGGTCAAGGCGTCGATCTTCGGCGCCCGCGAGGCCTTCGCCGCGACCGGGCGCACGCTGCCAATCCAGACCAGTGTCTCGCTGCTGCCGCAGGGCGGCAAGATGCTGCTGGGGACCGACATCCGGGCCGTGCTGACGACGCTGGCGGCGCTCGAGGTCGACGTGATCGGCCTCAACTGCTCGACCGGGCCCGAGGACATGCGCGAGGCGATCCGCTTCCTCGGCGAGAACAGCCCGCTGCCGGTCCACTGCATCCCCAACGCCGGGTTGCCGCTGCAGGGCCCCGACGGCGAGACGATCTTCCCCGAACGGCCGGAGCCGCTGGCGGCGACGCTGGGCGAGTTCGTCGAGCGCTACGGCGTCGGCATCGTCGGCGGCTGCTGCGGCACCACGCCCGAGCACGTCGCCGCGATCCGCGAGCGGGTCGAGGGCCGCGTGCCGGGCGAGCGACCGGCGCCGGGGCCGATCGAGGTCTCCTCGATGATGACCTCGACCCCGCTGGTCCAGGAGCCGCGGCCGACGCTGGTCGGCGAGCGGGTCAACTCGCAGGGCTCGCGCAAGGCGAAGGAGCTGCTGCTCGCCGACGACTACGACGGCCTCGTCCAGGTCGCCGAAGACCAGGTCGAAGGCGGCGCGCACGTGCTTGACGTCTGCGTCGCGCTGACCGAGCGCGCCGACGAGGACGCCCAGATGCAGGCGGTGGTCGAGCGGATCTCGCTGACCCAGCCGGCGCCGATCCAGGTCGACTCGACCGAGCCCGAGGTGATCGAGGCGGCGCTGGAGAAGATCCCCGGGCGGGCGATCGTCAACTCGATCAATCTCGAGGCGGGGGAGGACAAGGCCAACGTCGTCGCGCCGCTGGCGAAGGCCCACGGGGCGGCTCTGATCGCGCTGACGATCGACGAGGTCGGGATGGCGAAGACGGCCGAGCGCAAGGTCGAGATCGCCAAGCGCATCCGCGACCTGGTCTGTGGGACGCACGGCCTCGACCCCGAGGCGCTGATCTTCGACGCGCTGACCTTCACCCTGACCACCGGCGAGGCCGAGTGGAAGCCCTCGGCGGTCGAGACGATCGAGGGGATCCGCCGGATCAAGGCCGAGATCCCGGGCGTGAAGACCTCGCTCGGCGTCTCCAACGTCTCCTTCGGCGTCGGCCAGCCCGCCCGCGCGGTGCTCAACTCGGTCTTCCTGCACCACTGCGTCGAGGCCGGGCTCGACCTGGCGATGGTCAACCCGAACCACATCACGCCGTACGCGGAGATCTCCGACGAGGAGCGCGAGCTGACCGACGACCTCGTCTTCGACCGGCGCCCCGACGCGCTCGAGCGCTTCATCGCCCACTTCGAGTCCAAGGGCGAGGAGGCCGCGGAGGAGGCGGGCGACCCGACCGAGGGGATGGAGCCCGAGGAGGCCCTGCACTGGCACATCCTGCGCCGCAAGAAGGACGGGGTCGAGGAGTGGATCGACCGCTGCAACGAGAAGATCGGCGCCGTCCCCACCCTGAACGAGGTGCTGCTGCCGGCGATGAAGGAGGTCGGCGACAAGTTCGGCGCCGGCGAACTGATCCTGCCCTTCGTCCTGCAGTCGGCCGAAGTGATGAAGCGCGCCGTGGCGCAGCTGGAGAACTACCTCGACCGGATCGAGGGGCACAGCAAGGGGAAGGTCGTGATCGCGACCGTGTTCGGCGACGTCCACGACATCGGCAAGTCGTTGGTCAACACGATCCTCACCAACAACGGCTACACCGTGGTCGACCTCGGCAAGCAGGTCCCGGTGGAGACGATCATCGAGGCCGCGGTCGAGAACGAGGCCGACGCGATCGGCCTCTCCGCGCTGCTCGTCTCGACCTCGAAGCAGATGCCGATCTGCGTCCAGGAGCTGCACCAGCGCGGGCTCGAGTTCCCGGTGCTGATCGGCGGCGCCGCGATCAACCGCGACTTCGGCCGCCGCACGCTCTACCCGCACGGGAAGGAGTCCGACGACGTCTACGAGCCGGGCGTCTTCTACTGCAAGGACGCCTTCCAGGGACTCGACACGATGGACGCGATAGTCGACTCCGAGGCGCGGGCGGCGCTGGTCGAGCGGATCCGCGGCGAGGCCCGGGAGCTGCGCGAGAAGCCGGCCGTGGTCGACGACGGGCCGCCGACGAGCGACGCCAGCGTGCGCTCCGCCGCCCGCACCGACAACCCGATCCCCGAACCGCCCTTCCTCGGCGGGCGCGAGGTCGAGATCGACCTCGACCAGGTCTTCCCCTACCTCGACCGCCACGTCCTCTTCAAGCTGCACTGGGGGGGCAAAGGCGTCAAGGGCGAGGCCTGGCGCGAACTGGTCGAGGGCAACGGCGAGGAGGAGGGCTTCGCCCCGCGGCTGGAGCGGATGTGGCACGAGCAGGACTACCTCCACCCGCGGGCGCGGCTCGGCTACTTCCCCTGCAACGCCGAGGGCAACGAGCTGGTCGTCTTCGACCCCGAGGACCCCGAGCGCGAGCTGGAGCGGCTCGTCTTCCCGCGCCAGCCCAAGCACGACCGCATCTGCCTGGCCGACTTCTTCCGCCCGCTCGAGGCGGGCGAACGCGACGTCGTCGCCCTGCAGGGCGTCACCGTCGGCCCCGAGGTGACCGAGACGATCGAGCGGCTGGAGCGTGAAGGCGAGTTCGCCGAGCAGCTCTTCGTGCACGGGATCGGCGTGCAGGCGGCGGAGGGGCTGGCCGAGTGGCTGCACTCCGAGGTCCGCCGCGAGCTCGGCATCGGCCCCGCCCAGGGCCGCCGCTACTCCTGGGGCTACCCGGCCTGCCCGGACCAGTCCGAGCACGAGAAGGTCTGGCGGCTGCTCGGCCTCGAAGAAATCGGGATGACGCTCTCCGGCGGCTACGCGGTGCTGCCCGAGCAGTCGACGGTGGCGATCGTCGCCCATCACCCGCAGGCGGTCTACTTCGGGATGAAGTCCGGCTTCATCCCCGAGGAGGCAGCTCCGGACGAGCTGATCGCCGGCACTGAGCGCGGCGGCACGCTGCCCCCCGAGCGCGAGCCGGTCGAGGGCTAGACGCCGACCGCCTCGCCGCTCGCAGCCGCGTCAGCACTCCCGTCCGGCGAGAAGAGGACGGCGTGGATGCCGTCGACGAGCTCGCAGGCGAGCTCCTCCTCGCCGCCAATGCGCAGCTTGCCGGCGTCGCCGAGCACGATCGCGTCGAGCCAGGCGGCGACCGGGCCGACGGCCGTGTTGCGCGGCCGCGGCTCGAGCTGCGAGATGCACTCGACGACCTCGCCGCGGTCGACCGAGACCCGCACGCCGGCGAGCCTGCGCCGTCCGTTGCCGGTGTGCGCGGCGAGCTGGCAGGTCCCGTCGGCATCGGCCGAGAGCGCGGCGATCGGCGTGGCGAGCAGGAAGGCGGCCTCGATGTCGATCGCGGTCAGCGGCGTCGTCTCGTCGGCAAGGTGGGTCCGCTCGAAGCGCGCGGCCGCGACCACCGGCCCGACCCCTTCGCGCGCCCAGCGGGTGATGACGTAGGGATTTCGTTCGCCGTCGGCCGGGCCCGGCCCGACCAGCCCGGTTGCCCTCATCGCCGAGAGGCGGCGCTCGAGCGATGGATAGCTGAGGTCGGCGATCAGGCGATCGAGCTGGGTCAGCGAGAGCGGCCGCGCGGCGAAGGCGCGCAGCATCGTCGACTCCCACCCCCCGGCGAGCGCCTTGATCGCCCCCTTGGCGCCGACGCTGCCGAGCGGCACGGGTCCGTCAGGGGCGCGTCGCAGCCAGCCCGCCACGGCCTCGGTCACCGCGAGCAGATCGCGGCCCGCGCCGGTCAGCTCGTTCTCGACCGAGTAGGGCATGCCGCCCCCCTCTTTGGCGATCGCGCCGACCGTGGCGAGCTTGCGGAGATGCCCGCGCAGGGTCGTCTGGGCGGGGCCGCCGAGCTCGCCGCGCAGCTCGGCCAAGCGCATCGGCTCCCCGCCAAGGGCGCGCAGGATGAGGCCGTTGAGCGGGACCGCGAGCAGGGAGAGCACGCGCCCGCCGGCCCGTGGGCGCTCCAGCGCCCGCGCGCCTGCCATGTCCATGGAGTCTCGGTCGGCGAGATTCATAGTCCCCCTTGGAGACCATCGGCACGCTAGTGCCCCCGCTTGCCGCAACCCGAGGCCCGGACCGCCGGCCTGAAGTCGTCGCGGCGCCCGTTCTGGGCGGTGAGGGCGGCGTCGGCGCGGTGCTTCCCCCGGCAGAGATCGGTCGAGTTGACGATCAGGCCCTTGCGGCCTCCCTGCATTTCCAGAAGGAAGCGGGTGACCGGGGCGTCGGGGACGTCGGCGAAGGTGGAGCGGATGCCGCCGTGGACGGAATCGATGCGCGCGTCCAGATCGATGTCGACGAGGCCGTGCAGGGCGACCACGAGATCCGGCAGGTTGTGGTTGGAGGACCTGAGGAAGACGGGCCCGCTGAGCGGTTCGTCCAGGAGCGGCGTCCAGACCTTGGCGCTGCCGTAGCGCGACGCTGCCGGGCAGCCGGCGCCGTTGCCGCCGGCGGCGGCGAACTGCACGCGGGTGCAGACGGTGCGGATGTGGGCCTGGTCGAGGAAGGCCGAGTGCGGCAGGGTGACGACGGCCTTGCCGAAGTTCGCATCCCCCTGCCGCGGCCTGACGACCGCCTTCAGCGCCGGGTGGGCGCCGCGCCTGGTGCCGCCCTCGAGGCCGATCGCCAGCTTCGGCTTGAACCCGAGCGCGGCGCAGCCGGCAGCCTGGAAGCGCTCGGAGACCGGGGTCGGGACGTCGTCGGCGGGGCTGAACACGTCGTTGCCGCCGCCCCACAGCGTCGCTCCCTCCGCCAGCGTCTGGCAGGAGGTCGGATTGAGGGTGAACTGCGACCGATCGGCGGAGACGCGCACGTCGCGGACCTTCAGCGGGATACCGGCGAGGATGTGCGGGATCGGGTCCGAGGCCGAGCCGTCGACTTCCACCTGGGCGGTCACCGGGTTGAGGGTGAGCGCCTCCTGGACGACGACGGTGCCGACGTCGAAGGGCCCCGCCACCGCGGGAACGATCGCGACCACGCTGAGCGGATCGCCGTGGTAGGGACCGCCGAGGTAGAGCGAGCCGGGCACGTAGGTGAGGACAGCGCCGACGCCCGCTCCCGCCAGGGTGCTGCCGATCCGCGAGGAGGCGGGGCAGCTCGGGCTCGCCAGCTCGGCGACGCCGGCCTTCGCCTTGGCCGCCTGCACCGCGGCCTGCGGGCATTTGCTCAGACCGGCGATCTTGCCGACCACCCCGGGCGGCAGCACGGTCGAGAACCTGGTCAGCTCCTGGTCGCCGTCGCGGCGGGTCAGCCGCAGGTCGAAGGCCGAGTAGGAGCCTGCCTGGTTGCTGAGCGTGCCGGCTTCGAAGCCGGGCGCGAAGGGCGGCACTCCGCCCGCCGGGCAGGCGCCCCCGCCGACGCCGCTCGTCACCTGGAAGGTCGAGCTGGCGGCGAAGGGAGCGTCGGGATTCGCCCATGGCGTGAAGACGGCCTTGGTGGTGTATCCGCCGCAGCGCGGCGGCGTCACCAGCGGCGCCCGCGGTCCTTCGCGGAAGTGGAAGTTGAAGTGGGAGAAGGGGAACTGGGGGACTTCGAAGGGCGGTTCGCCAAAGGTGGTCACGAGCTGGCCGGTGCTCGGATCGGGCACGACCTTGCCGGGAAGCTTCACGAGCACACCGAGGCCAGGGTCCTTGATCACCATGTAGATCGCCAGCAGCGTGTGGAACGGGTTGTCGAAGGGCGATGCCACGTAGAGCGAGCCGTGCAGGATGCTCCCCTCGAGCAACGGCGTTTCGACTTCGACGCTGCCGACCTTCGACGCTTCCGGGCATCCCTGGCCCGGTGCGGCGGCGACCGTTTCGCGCCCGAGATCGGCCGGGCTGCAGGTGGCCAATCCCTGCGCCGCCGAGGGGTTGAGCGTCACCCCTTCGGGCAGGGTTACCACGGCCTTCTTGATGTCCGACTCGGCGAGCCCGCTCGGATTGGTCAGGCCTTCGTCGTGGAAGTCGAGGTTGAAGTCGAGACCGCTGGCGGACTCGGCCTGCCGGGTGGTCGGCGACGCACCGACCTCGGGTTCGAAGGGGAGCTTCGAGCATCCGATCATCGTCGGCGGGTTTGCGACGCTTGCGAAAACTTCTAACGCCGGATCTTCCCACGGGCTTGCCTCGATTTCCGAGACCAGCGGCTCGCCGCAAGAGCCCGGCATGGTGAGGAAGGGCCGCTGGCTCCCCCCCGAAGAACAGGACCCCCTGGAGACCAGGGCGGGCGTGGAGCTGGGTGCATTTTCGAGACAACCAGCACGAAACGGATCGTGGGCGGATTCGAACGGGTTGCCCCAGATCGTCAACGTGGAGCCGAAGAATCGAGCCGGCTGAGGAACGTCGGCGAGCCTGGCGATGACGTTGTAGGGAGGCGATTGGTTGACCCGCAACTCGATCGTGATCGCCAGTCCCCCGTAGACGACAAAGCCAAGCATGGCCGCCATTCCCTTCGGGGGCACCAGATTGAAGACAGCCGAATTGAAGTACTCAGGTTCATCGACGTTGGTGAAAGATAGCCTCGAAGTGACTACCCCGATCGCCGAGCTCGCCGGACAAGCTGGCAAGTAGACAGGTTCGGCTTGCGGGTTGAGATCGGTGAAGTCGGCGGTGTCGCAGCGAGGGGTCGCCTGCGTATCCCCGACAAACCCGGGCGGCAGCGAGACAGTGAGGTTCTTGACCGCGCCGCTCGGGACGTAGCCTTCTTCGAGATCGGCGGTGTTGGCCACGTCGAAGTGCGTCGTCACCTCGTATGGATGGGATCCCGCCTGAAGCGTCGGCGAGGCGTTCGCGTTGGCGTAGGTGACGTCGAAGTTTTCGAGGGCGAATTCCTGGGCGATGGCCGAGCTGCAGCCGATGCTGAGACAGCCGAGGGCCGCGGTGAGGACCATCGTCAACCACTTCATCGCTGCGCTCCCCCGTCTCGACGATGACGACGTGCCGCCTGCTTCCGATGCCCGTGCCGTCGCCTGCGGCGCCCGTGCTTGCGCTCTCGGCCGGTCAGGTTGCCAGGGCCACGAAAAGACGAGCTGGCGGGAGTCACCGACTCGGGAGAAGAGGCTGGCGGCTGGCAGGATTCTCCGATGCAGGGCGCCGGACTGCCCGGCGGGGGCGGGAAGCCGCCGTTGCTGCGGGCGTCATAGATGTCGACGAGCCCTTCGTCCTGTGGAACCAGGCTGGCGATGGTGGCGAGGAAGACATCGGTGCCGTCGGCCGCCGCGTCCACGAACGAGGAGTCGCGCGAGCTTCTCCCCGATGAGACGAGGCTGACGCAGCCCCCATCTATCGAGCTGAAGTCCGGACCTGCGGTGCGGCAGGTTCCGACGCCCGGCGCCTCCCACTCGTAGACATCGGCCTTGCCGTTGATGTCGCCCGGAACGAGCGCCTCGAAGCTTTCGAAGAACGCCCGGCCACCGCCATCTGAGAGGACTCTTGGCGCATAGAGCTGGCTGTTGGCCGAGGTGATCTGGCCTGCCCTCCAGAGGCCGGTCCCCTTGCCGAAATCCAGAAGTTCCCGTCCCTGCGGGCGCGCGCCGCTGGGGTTGCACGAAGCGCAGTCGAGCGCATGGCTTTCGACGTCGTATACGTAAACCTCGCTGTCGGGTTCGTGGCTTTCCCGATCGACGTTGTCGTAGCCGGTCAGGCTTGCCGCCGACATGAAGGCGAGGTGACGACCGTCGGGCGTGACGTAGGCGCTGTGCTTGAACGGCTGCGCATTGACCGGCGAGGACATGTATGAGAGGTCGGTGACCGCTTCCGCTTCCGCTTCAGGCAGGACGGCGATGAAGGTGAAGCTCCCGCTTTCATAGAGATAGAGGTTCGGCATGCCTGCTTCGGCGCCGCCGGCGAGCGCCTGGCGGGAGATCATGTAGATGCGCGAGAGGTCTTCGCTGGCCCCGAGCAAGCCGGCCACTTCCGTGGCGATCGGCGTCGACGACTGGCTGGCGGCGTCGTATTCGTAGAGGTCGCCGTTGAGCACGCCAAAGGACGAGCCTTTTTCGATCGTGTACAGCGCTCTGGATCCGTCCGCCGACGCGGCCCAGAACCGGGCGGGCAACGCCGAAACAGGGGCTGAAACGGGGACGGTGCACGCCTTCGTAGGTTCAGTGCACACACCTCCGCTGATCGCGCTTGCCGGTTGGCTGGAATTTTCCCGCAGATAGATGGCGCCGGCGCCGGATTCAAGGGCGCTCCAGTAGACCCGTTCCCCATTCGTGGACACTGCATTCTTGACGCTCGCCGTTCGCATTGGCAGAGCCGAGCTGCCGGTTCCAACCGATGCCGCGGGGGCGGCCGTTCCATCCGGTTCGGCGCTGACCAGTCGCAGAACCCCGCCGCATGACTCATAGAGCTGGAAGGAGTCGACGCCGAGCTGGGGATGGGCGTTCGGGGTCAGCTGGTCTGCAGTCCGGAAGACTGCACATTTGCCGTCAGCGGACGTGCCCTGCACGTCGGGCCGGAATTCCAGCGGTTCGGCGGTCGGCGGTTCGACCGTGGTCAGCGCTTCGTAGCCTTCCGCGCCACAGTTCTGACGCCAATAGATGTTCGGGAAGCCTTCGACAGCACCCGGGGCGAGCGCCCGGTCGCTGAACTGCAACAACGTTGCCCCACAGAGATCGGCGCTGAAGAAGCGGTACGGGCTCTCGGCTGACCAGGCGATCGCCACCTTGCTCAGCCCCTGCGGGGACGAGATCGAGTGATCGAGCCATCCGTGGTCGCTGCGGCTGGCGATGTACTGTGACGTATACGGAGCGCCTTCGGCGTCTCCGAAAGCGCGGAACGTCGAATAGGTGAGCTTTTCGCCTCCCGATGCGCTCTGATCGAGGCCCGCAGGATTTCCGGTTACGTTTGGGAGAATCACGATGTCGGAATTGTTTTTGTCGAGAGGGCTGACCATCTCGTAGGCCCGGCAGTCGGCCATCTGCGCCGCCGCGCCGGTTCGCAGCGATTCATTGGAACAGCCTCCTCCCCCTCCAGGCGGTTTGTACGTGATGAACGACTGGTCGGTGCCTTTGGCGATACCAGCTGCGTTCGTGGCGACGACCCGCCAGTGGTAGGTCGTACCAGGTGCCAAACCGCTGAGAATGATGTTCACCAAATGATCGTTCTTGTCGGATCCGGCGCCGACTTCAGGCGTGCTGGAGTCGTAGGACGTACTGGTCCCATATTCGACCGTATAGGTGGTCGCCAAGCCATTGGGATTGATTTCGGCTTGCAGTTCGGCTTCGCCCATGCCCACGCCGGTGGTCTGCTCGGCATAAATCGCTGGGCGCGGGGGGGCCGCCGCGCTCGCTTCGACGTTTGCCGCGCCCGAGCGTGAGAGATAGAGGTCGCCGCTCGAGCCATCGACTGCCACGCCCTGAACGGTGCTTGACGCGACGACGCTGGCGACCGGCGTGACGCTCGAGGAGGTGAACTCGTTGACTTCCCCAGCCCTGGCCACATAGAGGTGGCCGCTTGCCGGATCGACGCTGACCGTGGTATTCGATTCCTTCGAGACAACGCGTTGAAGCGCGCCGGTGGTGCCGCTCAGCTTGCGGACCGGGCCTTCGAATTCGGTGACGAAGATCGAGCCGCTGCTGTGCCCCGCCCCAGCCGCGAGGCTGCAGGGGTGCAGGACGGTTTCAAAGTTGGCGGTGTTGTTTGCGTTTACCGGCGGATTCGCAGCTGGCACGAATTTATGGATCTGACTGGAGTAGTCGCCGACGTAGACGTCCCCGGACGAATCGACCGCAACGCCGCAGGCTTCGCCGAATTCTCCTCCGCTGGAGGCAGTCAGCTGTCCCAGGTAAGCGCCGGCCGAGGAGAAGATGTCGACCAGGCGGCTCCCCGCCTGGGTGACGTAGATGTCGCCGGCCGCCGGGCCGCCGGAGCCATCCACGGCGATCTGAACTTCGCTCGCAGAACCGAAGCTGAGGCCGTTCTGCGGCGTTTCGTCGCCGGCCCCGGTTCCGTCGATGGCGTTTGAGCTCAGCGCAGAGAAGTCGGCCGGCGTCCCATCGGGGTTGAAGCGACTGACAGTGCCAGCCGCAGCGTCGATGACCAGCAGGTCACCCGTGGTCGGATCGACCGCCATCCCCTCGGCGTGGCCAAAGCTCGGCTGGGCCGCGCTGCCGAAGAGTTCCAGCGGAAGATGTTCCGCTGCTTTCGCCTGGGTGGCAGGCGAAAGCGCGATCACGCTCCCCATCCCACCCACCGCGAGCCACCGCGCTACTCGCAGGCCACCAAGCTTGTTCATCCCTACGCAACCCCCGTCATTCGTGGAATCCCCAGCCACGTACCCAACTCGAGACGCGCTAAACCCCCTTTAGCGCTCCGCACGACTCATGACGCTCCGGGCCTCGTGGTGTCTGGCCGACTCGCTGCGCGCATTTGACCTCTATCGCGAGCCCCCCGCTGGAGCGGGCGTACACGACCTGGGGCCGGGATTGCTCCCGGCCCCAGGTAACTGCGGCTTGACTGCTGACCCTGCAGCCGCGTCTACTTAACGGTTTGGGATCAGACGGTGTCGAATTTGATTCCCGTCTGTTCCGTGAATTTCGAGGTTTTGAACCCCTTGGTGAGAACGGTTCCGGTGTAGGTGCCGTTTTCACCAGAGGCTCCACAGATGCCGCCACTGGACGTGTATTTGATTTTTTCAACTGTCGCCGTAACCAGTATCGCTGCCGTCGCTCCCGAGCCTTCGTTGGTGAAATCTACTGTCGGGGTTCCGGGCGTCTGCGCCGGAACTTTTACGGTGCAGGTTCCGGCCGTCACAACGATTTCGTGACCCGCTTCGCACTCGATTGTCGACGTGCCCATTTCGCCTTCGCCTGCGGCGTCGATGATGTAGTTGCAACCTTCGGTGTTGACGGTCGCGCCAATAAAGCCAAAGGCGGTACACCCGGAGTACGTTGGATGAACTGTCACGGATGATAGTTCGGTGCCTTTGAGTTCACCGCTTTCAAATCGTGCGGTGGTGCATCTTACGGTACCGCCGTTGGTGGTGAACACATTTTCGGTTTTCTGTTCGCCTTTCAGGAACGTGACCGACGATTCTGATGTGAACCTATGGGCCGCCTGTGCCGCCGAGGCAGACACCGCGGTGATCGCCAGCACGGCGACCAGGGCCAGCCCGAGGGCCTTGAGGTTGCGAATCATCTTGTTTATCCTCCTGTGTGTGTGGATTGATCGGGGTCCCGGCTTTTCGTCGGGGCCCCGAACTTCGCAATATGAATACCCAGTGATTGACCGACCGGTCAAGAACGCAAACCGAAATTTAGGTTTGACGGTCTTTTTCGGTTGAGGCGATGGACGTCTCTCCTGCAAAGCGCAGGATGTCCGCTTTGCGCGTGTGTGATTCGGCAAAAGCCCCGGAGCCGGGGCTGCGCCAGGCTCCGCGGCCTACGCGCCGACGCGCTCGCCGCTGGCGTCGCGGCTCGGCGGCTCCGGCTGGAGCCGGACCGGGGACGCCGAGAGCGCCTGCATCCGCAGATCGCTCCAGGTGAGGCCCTCGCGGACCAGGGCCGGCAGGCCGAGGGCGACGGCGGTGGCGATCTCCACCGCCTGCAGGATCACGCCGTAGGCGAGGGCGTCGGCGGTGCCGACGCCGAAGCCGGTGTGCAGGACGCTGATCACCGCGAGCTGGAAGACGCCGATGTTGGAAGGCGTCGCGGGAACGACCGCGGTGACGTTGACCGCGAAGAGGACCGCGGCGGCGGCGCCGATGCCCGCCTGGTCGCTGAGACCGAGTGCGGCGAGCAGCGCCCAGCAGGCCGACAGCTGGATCGCCCAGGCGCCGAGCTGGGCCACCGCGGCGAGCGCTCCCCGGCGGGGTTCGCGGAAGACCGCCAGCCCGGCGCGCACCTGGAGCAGCGCGCGGTGCGTCGCGGCCCCGACGCGGGCGAGGCGGCCGTTGCCGTTGCGGCGCATCAGCGCCGGCCCGAGCAGGACCACGACGAGGAGGACGAGCGGCACGAAGCTGAAGGCGAAGAGCCGCTCGGTGCTCGAGTGGAAGAGGTCGGTAGTGGAGACGATGATCGTGCCGAGCAGGATCAGGGCGACGATGTTGAGCACGGTCTGGGAGACCAGGGTCCCGAGCAGCACCGGGAAGGTCTCGCGCATGCGGCCGGTACGACGGGCGAGGGTCATCGCCCTCGCCGGCTCGCCGAGCCTGGCCGGCAGGGTCGCCGACATCAGCACGCCGATCATCGTCGCCGAGGTGACGTCGCGGCGGCGGACCGGGCGGTTCGGCAGGGCGGCGCGCGCGATCCAGTACCAGGAGGCGGCGCGGAAGAAGAGCGAGGAGGCCATCAGCGCGCAGGCGACCAGCACCCAGGTGAGGTTCGAGCGGACGATGCTGGCGATCACGTTGTCGACGCCGATCTTCTGCGCGGCGAGCGCCGTCAGCCCGATCCCGAGCGCGCCCGCGACGGCAAGGCCGGCGCGGCGGGCGATGCGGCGGCCATTGCCGCCGGCGCGGGCCAGCGGCGGGTCGAGCGAGGGCAGGCGCTGCGGCGGTCGCGGCGGTGCGCCGTCGGCGGAGCGGATTCCAGCCCAGAGGGCGACGCGCTCGCCCACGGTGGCCGGGGCCGGGACCTCGATCGCCCGCTCGTAGACCTCGGTGACGCGATCGGCCACCCGCGGCCAGGCGTAGCGCTGGGCAGTCGCGCGGGCCGCCTCGCCCATCGCGGCGAGGCGCTGGGGCTCGTGGTGGGCGCGCTGCAGCTCCTCGGCGAGCCGCTGCGGATCGCCGGGCGGGACGAGGACGCCGTCGATTCCGTCGCTGACGACGTCGCTGTAGCCCGCGATCGCCGAGGCGATCGCGGGGGTGCCGGCGGCGAACGCCTCGGTCAGGACCATGCCGAAGCTCTCGCCGGCCAGCGAGGGCGCGCAGAGCACGTCGGCCTCGTGCAGCGCCTGCCAGAGGTGGTCTTCGGGGACCCGGCCGCGAGCGTCGATCCACTCCATCGTCCCCGGGTCGGCGAGGTAGCGCAGCACGTCCTCCCGGCCGACCCCGATCGCTGTCAGGCGGGCGGGGACGTGCTCGACCAGCGCTTCGAAGGCGCTCAACAGGATCGGCAGGCCCTTGCGCTCCTCCGGCCGGCCGACGAACAGCACTCGCAGCTCCTCGCTGGCCGGCTTCGAGCTGCCCGGGGCGGCGTCGACGTCGACCCCGTTGGGGACGATCTCGTAATGGCCGCCGTACCAGCGACGGCCGGTCCAAGCGGCCGCCTCCGAGACCGCGATTCGCGCCGAGAGCCGGTTGAGGACCCGCCTCGCCCCGAAGGCCGAGGCGAGGTGGTTCGGGACCGCCTTGGTCGAGTAGGCGTGGAAGGTGCCGACGACGGGGGCGTCGGAGCCGAGCGCCGCGTTCCAGCCGACCAGCGGCACGACCGGCTCGTGCACGTGGACGACGTCGAAGCTGCCGCGGCGGAGCTCGCGGCGCGGGGCGAGGACGCCGCCGGCCGGGAAGGGAGCGAGGTTGGAGACCGCGCCGTTTGCCGAGAACCCCGCGGTGCGTCCCAGCGGCACGACGTACTCGGGAAGCTCGCGCTCCTCCGCCGGCGCGCGGTGCAGCGCCCGGCTGAGCCGGTCGGGCGGGTCGAAGGGAGCGAGGACGCGGACGTGGTGGCCACGGCCGAGGAACTCCTCGGCCAGCGCCTCGACGTGCCGGTTCACGCCGCCCTGGTAACTCCAGGAATATGGCGAGACGAGAGCGATTCGCACGAGTGTCAAAGCCTAGACGATGCCCCGGCCTCAGCCAGAACGAGCCTGTGCCCAGGCGTAAGCGGTGAAGACGAGGAGGTAGGCGGTGCCGATCTCCAGCAGGAGGGCTCCGGAGTCGTTGGCCAGCGTGCCGGCAACGGTTGCGGCGACGGCGCCGATCAAGCCGGCTCGCATTGCCGGAAAGCCGCGCAACCAGGCCACGAGCCGGTCGTGGCGGGCGACCGCCAGCGCGGCAGCGGCGAGGATCAGCGGCATGAAGACGAAGACGATCGGGCGGGTGAAGCTGTGGGCGGAGAGCTGCAGGCGGCGCTGGGCGACGTCGCCGAGGTCGTGCAGCCCGCCGGCGTCGAGCACCGAGCGCGTCAGGTGGGCGTTTGCGCCGCTGAGCAGGTCGGCGAGGGCGAGGAGAGCGACCGCGGCGACGGGCACGGCGAGGACGAGCAGCGCCGTGCGCCGCCGTCGCGCGGCGATCGTCGCCGCGGCGACGGCGGAGCCGAACGGCAGCACGATCGCCGCGCCGACGTCGGCACCGAACCGCCCCGCGGCGAAGATGGCGGCGAAGCCGATCCCAACCGCCAGGAAGATCGCCGCCGTCCGCCGTTTGCTGCTTTTTCCCCACTCCGGTGGGGGAAAGGCGGACAGCGCCGCGCCGGTGCCGGCGACGACGAGGACGCCGAGGAGCGCCTCGAGCTCGTTGCCGATGCCGTAGAAGCGCACCCCGAGGCCGGGGTTGGGCCCGAGCAGCGAGAGCGAGGTGAGCGGCGAGCCGGCGATCATGTCGACCGCGTAGGCGAGCACGGTGACCGCCGCGGCGACGGCGAGCGCGCGGTAGCCGCGAAACAGGGCGAGGGTGGCCAGCGCGAGCAGCGGTGCGGAGACGGCTACGAGCGCCTGTTCGACGCCCTGGCTCGGCTCGAGCGCAGCGCCGAGCAGCAGCACCGCCGGCAGGTAGACGATGCTCAGCCCGGCCAGCTCGACGGCGGGGCGCGCGGCGCGATCGCGCCCGAACAGAACCGCCAGGCCCAGCAGCCCCAGCCAGACCGCCAGCGCCAGCCCGATCACCGGGCCGCGCCGTCCGGAGATCACCGCCATCCGCTCGCCGAGCGATTCGACCGCCGACGGGTCGACCGAGCCCTCGGCCCGGATCGGCTCCCCCGACATCTGCGAGGGCACGGCGATCCCCAGCCACCGCAGGATCGTCGGCGCGACGTCGGTCGAGAGCACGTAGCCGTCGGTGCGGGTGCTGTCCGAGGTGAGATTCCCGTCGAAGCCGCGGCCGGCGATGCCGACGGCCAGCGCCCGGTCGTGGGCCGGCGGTGGGCGCTCGATCGCGATCAGCAGGTCGTTGGCGTGCTGGTTCCTGGCCAGGGACGAAAGGTCGCGCAGGGACGAACTGCGAACTTCGAAAGCCTTGGTGTTGGCGGGGTGCGGGTGGGGGTGTCGGCGGGGGTCTCCACTTAACTTTTTCGCGAGGTCGCGGCCTACGGCCGCGTCCTTGTAACGCGAAAAAGTACAAGACGTTCCGACCCCCGCCGACACCCCCACCCCCGCCGCGATCAAGCTCGAGGTCAGCAACCCCGGGACGATTTCGGCGGGAGCGGATTCAGCGCGTTCGTCCACAGCTCTCCACCAGCTCAGGCCACAGCCGTCTTCGGCGGGAAGCTTCGAGTCGTAGAGCGAGTCGAAGACCCGGTTCCCTTGGGTGATATCGAGGTAGGTCTGCTCAGCCGGCACCGAGCCCAAGCCAGCTGAAAGCAAGCCCGGCGACAGCCCAACCCGAGCAAGCTGCCTAACCGTGGTGCCACGCGGCAGCAGGGCAAGCGTGACGCTTGCAGCTGGGAGCTCCACGGGGCGCGACGAGCCCGAGTTGGCAGCCCGAGACGAGCCCGAGCTTTGAGCCCTTTCGGAGCTTGCCAGCGGGGTTCGGGTAGGGGGTGGAGCGTCTTGTACTTTTTCGGCAGCCGAATCTCGGACGGCGGCAGACGCCTCACCGAAAAAGTTAAGCGGAACCCCCTGCCCGAACCCCGCCCCAACTCCTAGAGAGCCAAGCACCAGCGCTATCGTGACCCCGATGGCCGACCGCACGTTCGCCAAGTTCACGTTTTTCAAGATCGACCCTGAGTGGCGTCGTCGGGACCCGGATCTGCGGGCCGTCGACAAGCAGGAGTTCCTCGCCGCCTGCGAGGACTTCGCCCTCGACCGCTCGCTGCGCGCCTACTCAACCATAGGCACGCGCGGCGACGTCGACCTGGTCATCCTCTCCCAGAGCCCCAGCCTCGACGACCTGCACACCTTCCACGTCGTCCTCGGCCAGAGCGGCCTGGCGAAGTGGGCCGAGACGCCCCACTCGTTCCTCTCGATGACCAAACGCTCGCCCTACTCCGAGGAGCGGGCGCGGCCGGAGATCTGCGTCTCGGAGCGCAAGTACCTCTTCCTCTACCCGATGGTCAAGCAGCGCCGCTGGTACGGGCTGCCGGCCGAGGAGCGCCAGCGGATCATGAAGAGCCACATCGAGGTCGGCCGCCGCTACCCGGAGATCACGATCAACACCTCCTACTCCTTCGGCCTCGACGACCAGGAGTTCGTCGTCGCCTTCGAGGGCGACGACCCGGGCATGTTCCTCGACCTGGTCAACGAGCTGCGACCGACCGAGTCGAGCGCCTACACCGAGCGCGAGACGCCGATCTTCACCTGCGTGGCGATGTCGGTGCGGCGCGCGCTCGACGCGCTCGACGGAGCGCCTAGCGCCGCCGCGGCCTTTACCGGTACCTAGATGTAGCCGATAATCGGTTACATAGGTGACCGTCCAATCCCTCAGCTACGCGATCGACGACCAGGACCGGCTGATCAAAGTCGACGAGGGCTACTACCGCTTCGCCGAGGAGAACGGCTGGGAGGAGGCCGGTAGCAGCCTCGGCCGCTCGCTCTGGGACTTCGTCGCCGGCAACGACGTGCGCAAGCTGCAGCGGATGCTGCTGCGCCGTGTCCGCGACGAGGTGCGCGACATCGAGCTGCCCTTCCGCTGCGACGGGCCCGACTTCCGCCGCGAGATGGACATCCGCATCGTCGCCGACCGCAGCGGCCGGGTGGTGATGTTCTCCGCCCGCCTGCGCTCCGAAGAGGCCCGCGCCGAGCCGCAGCCGATCCTCGACCCCCGCGCCCCGCGCGGCGAGGACTTCCTCACGATGTGCGCCTGGTGCGATCGCTTCCTGGTCGAGGGCGAGTGGGTCGAGGTCGAGGAGGCGGCAAAGCGGCTGGAGCTGTTCCGCCGCAGCGAGCTGCCGGCGCTCGACCACGGGATCTGTCCCGAGTGCGGTGGCACCCTGCTCGCGGCATAGCCCGTTCCCTATCCTTGCCCGTCCCATGAGCCAGATCGGAACCGAAGAACATCCCCTGCGCGTCGCCATCGTCGGTGCCGGCCCCTCCGGCTTCTACGCCGCCGAGCACATCCTCAAAGACGGCGACCTTCACGCCCAGGTCGACCTCTTCGACCGCCTCCCCACCCCCTTCGGCCTGGTCCGCGGCGGCGTCGCCCCCGACCACCCGAAGATCAAGTCGGTGATCCGCGTCTACGAGAAGACCGCGGCGCGCGATGGCTTCCGCTTCTTCGGCAACGTCAAGGTCGGCCACGACATCGAGGTCGAGGATCTCGAGCGGCTCTACCACGCGATCGTCTTCACCGTCGGCTGCGAGACCGACCGCCAGCTCGGCATCCCCGGCGAGCATATGCGCGGCAGCCACGCGGCCACCGCCTTCGTCGGCTGGTACAACGCCCACCCCGACTACGCCGGGGAGGAGTTCGACCTCTCCTGCGAGCGCGTGGTGGTGATCGGCAACGGCAACGTCGCGATGGACGTCGCCCGGATGCTCGCGCTGACCGACCACGAGCTGCGTCAGACCGACACCGCCGACCACGCGATCGAGCTGCTCGACGCCAGCGCGATCCGCGAGATCGTCGTGCTCGGCCGTCGCGGCCCGGCGCAGGCGGCCTTCACCAACCCCGAGGTCAGGGAGCTGGGCGAGATGGAGGACGCCGACGTGATCGTCGACCCCGCCGACGTCGAGCTCGACCCCGCCAGCCGCGCCTTCCTCGAATCTGAGGAGGCCGACAAGACGACTCGGGTCAACGTCGAGACGGTGACCGAGTTCTCCCGGCGCGAGCCGGGCGGCAAGCAGAGGCGGATCGTCCTGCGATTCCTCGCCTCTCCGGTCGAGATCCTCGGCGACGGCAAGGTCGAGAGCATCGTCGTCGGCCGCAACGAGCTGGTCGATGAGGGGGGCGCGCTGCGCGCTCGCGACACCGGCGAGCGCGAAGAGCTCGAGTGCGGGCTGGTGCTGCGCTCGGTCGGCTACACCGGCGTGCCGATCGAGGGCGTCCCGTTCGACGAGAAGCGCGGCCTGATCCTCAACGAGGGCGGCCGCGTGCTCGACTCCCACGACTCGGGCCACAAGGTCGGCCACTACACCGCCGGCTGGATCAAGCGCGGCCCCTCGGGCGTGATCGGCACCAACAAGAAAGACGCCCTGGAGACGGTCCAGCACCTCTTCGCCGACGTCGCCGAGGGAGCGCTGCTGGAGCCGGAGGCCCCCGACCCGGTAGCGGTCGAGAGCCTGCTCGCCGAGCGCGGCGTGCGCTACGTCAGCTTCGAGGACTGGCAGGCGATCGACCAGGCCGAGGTCGGCCGCGGCGAGCCGCACGGCCGCCCCCGGGTCAAGTTCGTCCGCGTCGAGGAGATGCTCGAGACGCTGGGCGAGAGGGTTTCTTAGCGCCGATGGCCGCCGACCTGGGCGAGCTGAAGGCGCTGATCGAGGCGGCTCTGCCGGGCGCCAGGGTCGAGATGAGCGACGAAACCGGCGACGGCAACCACCTGCGGGCCGAGGTGATCGCGCCGCAGTTCGCCGGCCTCTCGCGCCTCGACCAGCACCGCCTGGTCAGGGCGGCGGTCAAGGAGCGCTTCGAGGACGGGCAGATCCACGCGCTCTCGATCAAGACCGAGGCGGCGGGGTAGCTACCCTGTGGCGATGGCCGACCCCCAGTTGAAAGAGAAGGTCGAGGAGCTGATCGCCGCCAACCCGGTACTGCTCTTCATGAAAGGCACGCCGGAGATGCCGCGCTGCGGCTTCTCGATGCGGGTCGTGCAGGTGCTCGACTCGCTGGACGTCGAGTACGGCGCGATCGACGTGCTGCCGGCGCTGCAGCCGCTGCGCGAGGTGACCGCCGAGATCTCCGAGTGGCAGACCTTCCCCCAGCTCTACGTCAACGGCGAGCTGATCGGCGGGGCCGACATCGTCGAGGAGATGTTCGACTCCGGCGAGCTGGCCGAGGCGCTCGGCGTCGAGCAGCCGGCCGCGGCCGCGGCCCAGCAGCCTCCGGCGCAGTCGCCGCCGCTGCAGATCGAGTAGCTAGACCGCCGCGGTCTCGGCAGCGTCGTCTTTCACCTGGAAAGACGAGCCGCAGCCGCAGGCCGCGACGACGTTCGGGTTGTTGACCTGGAAGCCCGCGCCCTGCAGGCCCTCGACGTAGTCGACCTCCGAGCCGAAGACGAACTGCATGCTGACCTTGTCGACGACGACGGCGACGCCGTCGACCTCGAAGACATGGTCGTCGTCCTTCGGCCGGTCGAACGCCAGCGCGTACTGGAAGCCCGAGCAGCCGCCGCCGCGGACGGCGACGCGCAGCGCCTGCTCCCCGGAGCCCTCCTGGCCGCCGAGCAGCTCGCCGATCTTCGCCGCCGCCTTCTCGGTGAGGGCGATTGCCTCTTTGGAATCCTCGGTCACTTCACAAAGTGTAGCGACGGGTGCCGGCGGGGCGTCCCCGGTCTGACAGACTTAGCCGGCCTTGAGCTCCGCCCCGCCCACCGCCGTCGTCTGCGACACGACGGCCTACCTCCCGGATGCGCTGATCGCCGAGTACGGCATCGAGCGGATCAGCCTCTACGTCTCGGTCGACGGCCACCAGGAGGCCGAGAGCGAGATCTCCGACTTCACCGGCTTCTATGAGCGACTGCGGGCCTCCGAAAGCGGGGCGACGACCTCCCAGCCCTCGATCGGCGACTTCGCCTCGGTCTACGAGCCGCTGCTCGACGCCGGCCGCGAGGTCGTCTCGGTCCACATCTCCTCCGGCATCTCCGGCACCTTCGAGGCCGCCGGCCAGGCGCGCGACCGGCTGATCGCCGAGGGCAAGGGGGGCGAGCGCATTCACCTCTTCGACTCGAGCTCGGCCTGCGGCGGAACCGGCCTCTGCGCGCTGGCCGCCGCGGCCGCGGCGAGGGGCGGCGCCGACGGAGCGGCGGCGCTCGCCCGTGCCAAGCAGGCGCGCGAGGAGCTGAAGATGTGGTTCGCGATCGACACCCTCGAGTACCTGCGCCGCGGCGGGCGGATCGGCGGCGCCGCCGCCTGGATCGGCAGTGCGCTGAAGATCAAGCCGATCCTCACGCTCGAGGAGGAGATCACCCCGGTCGAACGCGTCCGCACCCGCGCCCGTTCGATCGAGCGCCTGCGCGGCTACGCCCGCGAGCGCCACGAGTCGGGCCTCGACGCCTGGGTCGTCCAGTACATCCGCGACGAGGAGGCGGCCAACGCCCTGGCCGACGAGTGCCGCGAGATCTTCGGCTGCGAGCCCGCCTTTATCTCCGAGGTCGGCCCGGTGATCGGCGCCCACGTCGGCCCCGGCCTGCTCGGCGTCGGCAGCGTCACCAAAGCCGTCCTCAGCTGACCCCCGAGCGGGTCAGCTCGAGAAGACGACGGAGTCGACGAGCAGGTCGTGCAGGCCGTGGACGACGCTGCGGACGAACCCGCGATCGCCGCCGATGCGAAGGCTGTCGGCGCTGCGCTCGACCAGGGCGTCGAGCCATCCCGCCGAGGAGCCGAGCGCCCAGTTGCGCGGGCTGGCCTCGACCCGCGACACGCACGAGGCGACCCGTCCCCGGTCGACCGCCAGCTCGACCCCGGCCAGGCGGCGCTCGCCGTCGCGAGTCTCGGCCATCAGGTGGCACACCCCGTCGGCGCGCGCCGGCAGCACCAGCTTCGGCGTCACCAGCATGAAGGTCGCCTCGATGTCGATCGGCGCCAGCGGCGGGGTCTCGTCGGGGAGATGGCGGCGCTCGAACCGCGCCGCGGCGGAGATCGGGCCGACGCCGCGGCGGCCCCACTCGGTGACCCCGAACGGGTTCCCCTCGCCCTCCTCCTCGACCGGTTCGACCAGCCCGGTCGCCCGCAGGCCGGAGAGGCGCCGCTCGATCGCCGGATAGCTGAGCGCGCCGATCAGCCGGTCGAGCTGAGTCAGCGAGAGCGGACGGGCGGCGAAGGCGCGCAGCATCGTCGACTGCCAGCCGCCGGCCAGCGCCCTGACCGTGCCCTTCGCCGCCTCGCTGCCGAGGGGCACCGGGCCCTGCGGAGCGGAGGCCAGCCAGGCCTCCAGCACGTGGGTGACGAGCAACAGCTCACGCCCCATCTCGGTCAGGCCGTTCTCGACCGAGCCGGGCGCGCCGCCCGGGGGCGCCGCTCGATCGCGCCGAGCTCGGCCAGGTTGCTCAAATGCCCGCGCAGGGTCGTCTGCGCCGGCCCGCCGAGGCGGGCGCGAAGCTCCGCCAACGGCATCGGCCCGTCCTCGAGCGCCTTCAGGATCAACCCGTTCAGCGGGACGACAAGCAGCTCGAGCGTGCGCCCGGCCGACCGCGTCCCCTTGCTTCTCGATGCCTCTGCGACCTCCACGGTTCTCGCCCTGGGACTACCCAAGGTTCCTAAACCGATAACCCGTTCTTCAGCCGCGGCGGCGCAGGGCCAGCAGGCCGCCGATCGCGAAGCCGGCGATCGCGGCGCCGACGATCAGCTGCGAGCGGTGCTCGCGAACCTGGCGGCGCCAGTCGGTCAGCTCGGCGACCCTGCCGCGCAGGGCCTCGACCGAGCGGCCGAGCTGCTGGCGTTCGACCTCGATGTCGCGGCGGATCTGCTCCGGGCTGCGACCGGGCAGGCCGGCGCTCGAGGGACGGGCGGGCTCGGGCACCGAGCTCACGAGCCGCTCCCCTCCCCTTCGAGCACCGACCTGGTCCGCTTCGCCTCCTCGATCGCCTGCTCGGGCACCGGCGGGGCGCCGGCCCGCACGGCGCGGTAGGCGACCAGGCCGGCGAGTGCGGCGATCAGCAGGAAGAGGCCGGCCTCGATGAAGAAGCCGGGCCAGGTCTTGCCGTCGAAGACCTCTTCGTTCAGCAGCCAGGCGATCCCCTCCATGACGAGGATCAGCGCGAGGAAGGCGAAGGTGCCGGCGGCGACGCCGACCACTGAGCCGCGCAGGATGCTGCCGACTTTCTGGCTGACCTCGGCTTTGGCGAGCTCGAACTCCTCGCGGATCAGCAGCGAGGTCTTTTCGGAGACGTCGAAGACCAGCTCGGTGACCGACCTGCGGTCCTCCTGCGGGCCGCCGGGCGGCTCCTGGGGCTGGGTGGGATCGACGGCCACGCCTACTCCGGCGGCTCCTCGTCGAAGACCCGGCGCCAGACGAACGCGGCAAGCCGCGCGGCGGCGATGCTGGCGAGCGCGCTGCTGGCTGCGAGCAGGCCGCTCCAGGCCAACCGTTTGACCAACTCGTTCTCCATGGCGCCGACCTTACCTACCGCGGCTCGAGACCGTCGCAGATCGTCGCCGTGACAAGACTCTTTGCCTGCTCGAAGTCGGTGTCGGAGGCCGGGATCAGCTCGAAGATCCAGCCCGAGAGGAGCTGCTCGATCGCGCCATAAAAGGCCATCGAGGCGAAGGCCGGGTCGATGTCGCCGCGGAAGTCGCCCGACTCCTGCCCCTCGGCGACGATCCTCGCGATCGAGTCGTAGGCGCGGCGGATCTCGGCCAGGTGGGTGCGGCCGAACGAGTTGGCCGCCCGCGTCACCTCGACGATGATCACCTTCATCAGCTCAGGGTTGTGGCGATAGGACTCGACGATGAAGCCGGCGGCCGCCTCGAGCTTCGCCCGCGGCGTCAGCTCGGTGCTGGCGTCGGCCTCGTCGATCGCCGCGAGGAGCAGCGACCAGCGCTCGCTGAAGAGCTCGTTCAGCACCTCGTCCTTGGACTTGAAGTAGTGGTAGACGAGGCCGTAGGCGACGCCGGCCTCGTCGGCGATGTCGGCGACCCGGGTCGAGTGGAAGCCCTGGCGGGCGAAGACGCGGATCGCCGCATCGAGGATCTGGCGCCGCTTGTCGATCGCCGGCGCCGCCTTCGAGCTGGCCATCAGCCGCGCATCTCCTGCATCTGGCTCCACGCGTAGACCTCGGGGCGGCGGTTGGCGAGCGAGGGCAGCTCTTCGCGCATCTTCTCCTGCACCCCGAAGTCGAGGTCGGCGGCGGCGAAGCACTCGCCGTCGGCGGCCTGCGCCAACAGCCTGCCCCAGGGATCGACGATCGCCGAGTGCCCATAGGAGCTGTAGTGGGGCGGCGCCTCGCCGACCTGGTTGGGGGCGAGGACGAAGAGCTCGTTCTCGATCGCCCGGGCGCGCAAAAGCACCTCCCAGTGGTCGCGGCCGGTGGCGAGCGTGAAGGCGGAGGGAATCGCGATCATGTCGACGCCGCGCACCGCCAGCGCCCGGTAGAGCTCGGGGAAGCGTAGGTCGTAGCAAACGGTCAAGCCGATGCGGACGTAGCCGATCCGGTCGCTGACCGCGGTGCCCTCGACTATCTCGCTGCCGGCCTGCTCGTGCTCGGACTCGCGGTAGGCGACGCCGCCAGCATCGACGTCGAAGAGGTGGATCTTGCGGTAGACGGCGAGATCCTCGCCGGCGGGGCCGATCAGGACCGAGGTGTTGAACGCCCTGCCGCCGTCCTCGGCCCGCTCGGCGATGCTGCCGGCAAGCAGGTGGACGCCGAGCTCGCGCGCCCAGCCGCGGGCCGCGGCGAGGCTGGGGCCATCGAGCGGCTCCGCCGCGGCCGCCATCTCCTCCCCGGCGGCGAGCAGGTTCCACTTCTCGGGCAGGGCGATCAGGTCGGCGCCGTCGGCCGCGGCCGCGCGGACGAGGCGCTCTGCGCTCGCCAGGTTGCGGGCCTTGTCCCCGTTGGAGTTGAGTTGGATTGCGGCTACGCGCATCGGCTGATTGACCAGTCAATCGGTTCCGGCCAGTATAGGTGCACCCGGGGCGTACGATTGGGGATGCGTGAGCAATGAGGAGCGCATCGAGTTCGACGGCGAGCGCAAGCAGGTCACCGTGCTCTTCGCCGACGTACAAGGCTCGATGGACCTGGCCGAGCAGCACGACGCCGAGCAGTGGCGACGGATCATGCAGCGCTTCTTCTCGATCCTCGCCGACGACGTGCACCGCTTCGAGGGGACCGTCGACAAATTCACCGGCGACGGGATCATGGCCGTGTTCGGCGCGCCGATCGCCCACGAGGACCACGCGCGGCGCGCCTGCTACGCGGCGCTGCGGATGCTCGACGACATCTCCGAGTACGCCGCCGAGCTGCGCCGCAGCGAGGGCCTGAGCTTCTCGACCCGGATCGGGATCAACTCCGGCGAGGTGATCGCGGGGGCGATCGGCGAGGGTGGCGATGCCGGTTACACGGCGATCGGCCACACGGTCGGGCTGGCGCAGCGGATGGAGGCACTGGCCGAGCCGGGCAAGGCCTACCTGACCGAGGCCGCGGCCGAGTTGGCGCACGGCTTCCTCGAGCTCGACGACCTCGGCGAGTTCGAGATCAAGGGCGCCAGCCAACCGGTTCGCGTCTTCGAGCTGGCCGGCGTCGGCTCGGCCCGCTCACGGCTCGACCTCTCGCGCGAGCGCGGCTTCTCGCGCTTCGTCGGCCGTGCCGAGGAGATCGCGGCCCTCGAGCGTGCGCTCGAGCGGGCCAAGGCCGGCGAGGGCGCCGCGGTCGGCATCGTCGCCGAGGCCGGCGTCGGCAAGAGCCGCCTCTGCAACGAGTTCGCCGGGCGCTGCCGGGCGGAGGGCATCGAGGTCTTCGAGTGCCAGGGCCAGGCCCACGCCCGCGACGTCCCCTTCATGCCGGTGCTGCAGATGCTGCGCTCTTACTTCGGGATCGCCGACGGCGACGCCGAGCGGATCGTGCGCGAGAAGATCGCCGGGCGGGCGCTGCTGCTCGACCCCACCTTCGCCGAGGACCTGCCGGTGCTCTTCGACTTCCTCGGCGTCCCCGACTCCGACCACCCCCTGCCCCAGCTCAGCGCCGAGGCGCGCAACCGGGCGCTGCGCGGCGTCGTCTGCAAGCTGATCAGGGCGCCGCGGCGGCGCGAGCCGATCGTCACCATGGTCGAGGATCTGCACTGGATCGACGAGGCGAGCGGGGTCCTGCTGGGCGAACTGCTCGGCTCGGTTGAGGGGACCCAGACGCTGGCGATCGTCAACTTCCGGCCCGAGTACGCGCCGCCCGCGGCCACGCCGCCGGACTACCACGAGATCTCGCTACAGCCCCTCGGGGCGGCGGACACGCGCGAGCTGCTGCGCGAGCTGGCGGGCGGGGACCCCTCGCTCGACGGCCTCGCCGAGCTGATCCACGAGCGCAGTGCCGGCAACCCGTTCTTCGTCGAGGAGATCGTCCGCTCGCTGGCCGAAGCCGGCAACCTCGAGGGCGAGCGCGGCGCCCACCGGCTGGCGCGGCCGGTCGATGGCGCGCGCGTCCCGACCAGCGTGCAGACCGTCCTCGCCGCGCGGATCGACCGGCTCGACCCGGGCGCGAAGCGGCTGCTGCAGGTCGCCTCGGTGGCGGACAAGGAGTTCGGCGAGCGCTCGCTCCACCTCACCGCCGGCCTCAGCCGCGAGGAGATCGACCCGCTGCTCTGCGACCTGACCGATGCCGGCTTCCTCTACGAAGCCGAGCTCTATCCCGAGCGCGTCTTCGCCTTCCGCCACCCGCTGACCCGCGAGGTGGCCTACGAAACCCAGCTGGCCGAGCAGCGCGCGGCGATCCATGCCGCGACCGCGCGGGCCCTGATCGAGCTGAACCCCGAGCGACTCGAGGAGATGGCCGCGCTGATCGCCAACCACATGGAGCTCGGCGAAGAGCCGCGCGAGGCCGCGCGCTGGGCGGCGCGCGCCGCCCACTGGGCGGGCAGTAGCCGCCCCGGCGACGCGATGCGGCTTTGGCGCAAGGCGATGGAGCTGACCGAGCGGCTCGAGCAGGACGAGGAGGCCGAGGCGATGGCCGTGATGTCGCGACTGCTGCAGCTCGAGTTCGCCTGGCGACTGGGGATGGACCGCGAAGAGGAAGCCCGGCTGCGCACCGAGGCGGAGGAGATCGCGGCCCGCACCGGCGACCGGCACTCGCTGGCGCTGCTGAAGATGGCGACCGCCGTGCGGCCGGGGATGGGCCACGAGGCCGGGCACTGGCTGGCCGCGGTGGCGGAAACGATTCAGCTGGCAGACGAATCCGGCGACCTGAACCTGCGGGTCGCGCTCCGCGCCGCCTGCTCCTACGCCTTCCTCTGCGCCGGGCGCTTCGACGAGTTCGAAGCGGCACTGCGCGAGGTGCTCGACCTTACCGGCGGCAATCGCGGCACCGGAGCGGGCATCATCATCGGCAGCCCGGTCGCCTGGGCGACGATGGCGACCGGCCTGGCGCGGCGCGAGCGCGGCCGTCTGGAGGAGGCCGAAGAGCTGTTCGACGCGGCGCTGCGAATGGCCGAAGAGGACGGCGATCCGGAGATCGCGAGCTGGACCCGCAGCAACCAGGCGCTGATGCTGGCGATGCGCGGCGAAGCGGAGGCTGGCGTCGCCCTGGCGCGGCGCAACTGCGAGCTGACCGAACGGCTCGGCGACGTCTTCTCCCGCAGCCTCGCGCTCGCCAACCTCGGCGCCTGCCAACTCGCCGCCGAGGACTACACGGGGGCGCTCGAGTCGCTGGAGGAAGCGGAGGCGGTCTACCGGGCAGCGATGGACAACGGCGGCGAGATGGAGGCCTGGCGAGCCGCGCTGCGGGCCGAGGCGTTGACCGGCGTCGGCCGCGCCGAAGAGGCGATCGCGCTGGCCGAATGGGCCGCCGACGTCGCCGAGGAGCGAGGCATGCTCTGGTCGCTGCCGCTCGCCCTACTGACCGCCGGGCGAGCCCGGATCGCCGCCGGCCGCGAGGGCGCGCGCGAGGTGCTCGACCAGGCCGCGGCCGTTGCCGAAGGCACCGGCGCCGTGACGACGCTCGAGGCGATCGACGAAGAGCGCGACGCGATCGCCGCTACCCGGTGACGCGGCGGACGATCCAGTCGACGAGGCGGTCCGGGAGGAACCTGGCGAGGAGCGCCTGGCCGCGGGCGTCGGCGCCGACCAGATACCGGGTGCGGGGACGGCGGGCGCTGAGAGCGTGCTCGACCGTCGCCGCGACCTTCTCCGGCGGGATGCCGCGTTCGCCCGTCTTCCGGGCCAGCTCGCGGCCGGACTCGATCGCCGCGCCGTAGAGGTCTGCGTGGCCATCGCCGGCGCGAGCGGCGATCGCGTCGACTTCGCGGTCGCCGCGCTCCCAGATCGCGGTCGCGATCGAGCCCGGCTCGACTATCGAGACGGAGATTCCCCAGGGCCGCAGCTCCTGGCGGAAGACGTCGCCTACCGCCTCGAGGCCGAACTTGGCCGCGTGGTAGGCGCCGAACAGCGGGAAGGCCATCAGGCCGCCGATCGAGGTGATGAAGACGATCCGGCCGGGCGCGCGGCGGATCGCCGGCAGCATCGCCTGCGTGACCGCGAGATGGGCAGTCAGATTGACCTCGATCTGGCGGCGGAAGTCCTCGATCGGCAGCGTCTCCAGCGGCCCGGGCACGGCGATGCCGGCGTTATTGACGAGGCCGTCGAGCCCGGCGGGGCCGACGCCCTCGTCGATCCGCGTCGCCGCGGCCGCGATCTGCCCGGCGTCGGTCACGTCGAGGATCAGCGGCACCAGCCGCTCCGACCCGGCCTCGCGCAACGACGCCGCGTCCTCCTCGCGGCGAACGCCGGCGAAGACCCGCCATCCCGAAGCGTCGAGCCGCAGCGCGGTGGCCCGACCGATGCCCGTCGACGCCCCCGTGACCAGAGCCGATCTCATCGGCGGCCCGCGCGGTGGCGCTCCAGCTCGGCGACCATCAGCTTGGTGTGGAGGGCGGCGATCAGGTCCTGCAGGGGCTGGGCGCCGGCCTCGAGCATCTCGACCACGCGCTCGGGCGGGACCTCGCCGGCGAGGCGGTTCATCACCACGTCGACCTCCTGGCGGACCAGCTCTTCGAGCGCGGTCTTGTAGCGCAGGGTGTCGTAGACGGTGAAGCCGATCTGCTCGTCGTAGCCGCCGGCGCGGAAGCGGCCGATCGCCTCGATGATCTTGATGTCCGAGGGCGAGTAGCCGCGGCTGTTGGGGCTCAGCACCTCGAGCTCCTCGAGCCGGTCGAGCACCTCCTTGGGGATGCCGTAGCGCTCGCGCACCTCGGCCGCGCTGGTCCGCGAGCGCTCGCCGGCGAGCGCCCGGTCGAGGATGCGGTCCTCCAGCTCGAGCAGGGCGCGGGCCCGCTCGGGGTCCTCGTCGAGGACCGACTTGATCGCCTTCAGCGGCATGAAGCGCTCCTCCTGGAGCTGCTTGATCAGCTTGATCCGCTCGACGAACTCGGGCGGGTAGTAGGCCATGTTGCGGCTCGTCTTCACCGGCTCGGGCAGCAGGCCCTCGCGCAGGTAGTGCTTGATCGTCGGCGCCGGCACGCCCGAGGCCTCGGCCAGCTCGCCCATCTGCAGCAGGGCGCCCTCGGCCTTCTCCGCGTTGGCGCTCATGCGCGGAAGGTCGTCTCGGCGTCGGCGCTGGGCCCGGCGGCGGCGCCGGACTCGATCATCGCCGCGATCTCCTCGTCGGAGTAGCCGGCCTCGCGCAGCACCTCGTCGGTGTGCTCGCCGAAGGCCGGCGCCGGGCCGGGTCGGGTCGCCGGGGGTGCGGCTCAGCTTCACCGGGACGCCGAGCTGGCGGACCGGGCCGAGCTCGGGCTGCTCGATCTCGACCACCATCTCGCGCGCCCGGACCAGCTCGGAGTCGAGCGCCTCGTCGAGGTCGAGGACCGGCTCGATGCAGCAGTCGTGCTCGTCGTTGAAGGCCTTCCACTCGTCGCGCGTGCGCGAGCGGAAGACCGCGGCGACCTCGCGCCAGGCGTCGGAGCCGGGCGCCTCGAACTGCTTCTCGATCAGGTCGGGGCGCTCGACGCCGTCGCAGAAGGCGGCCCAGAACTTCGGCTCCAGCGCGCCGCAGCTGACCCAGCCGTCGGCGGCCTCGTAGGGCAGGTAGCAGAGCAGGCCGCCGGCGAGCTGCTGCTCGCCGCGGCGCGGCACCTCGCCGTCGCAGAAGTAGCGCCCGGCGACCATCGCCAGCCAGGAGAGGGCGCCGTCGGCCATCGAGACGTCGACCATCTGGCCCTCGCCGGAGCGGCGCGCGCTCGTGCAGCGCCGCCATCACCCCGAAGGCGGCCATCAGGGCGCCGCCGCCGAGGTCGGCGATCTGGCCGCCGGACTGGACCGGCGGGCCGTCCTTGGCGCCGGTCAGGCCGAGCAGGCCGACCAGGCCGAGGTAGTTCATGTCGTGGCCGGCGCGCTGGGTGTAGGGGCCGTCCTGGCCGTAGCCGGTGATCGCGCAGAAGACGATCGCCGGGTTGGCCTCGCGCATCCGCTCGTAGCCGACGCCGAGGCGGTCGAGCACGCCGGGGCGGAAGCCGTCGAGGACGACGTCGTAGGCGCTCGACCAGGCGCAGCAGCGCCTCGCGCCCGGCCTCGCTCTTGAGGTCGAGGCGGATCGAGCGCTTGCCGCGGTTGAGCGAGAGGTAGAGGGCCGAGCGCGTGCCCAGCTCCTGCTGCTCGTCGGTCGCCGTAGTAGGGCGGCGCCCAGCGGATGTAGTCGCCCATGCCGGTGTCCTCGACCTTCAGCACCTCGGCGCCGAGGTCGGCGAGCAGCAGCGAGCAGAAGCCGCCGGGCAGCAGCCGGGTCAGGTCGAGGACCTTGACGTCGCTAAGCGGCAGATCGCTCACGCTTGGGAACCCCCAGCAGCTCGCGAGCCTCGGCGACGGTGGCGGCGCGGCGGCCGACGTCCTCGGCCATCTGCCGCGCCTTGGCGATCAGGTCGCCGTTGGAGCGCGCCATCTCGCCGTTCGGCAGGTAGAGGTTGTCCTCGACCCCGGCGCGGACGTTGCCGCCGAGCACCAGCGAGGCGCCGAGCAGCTTCCACTGGTCGCGGGAGATGCCGATCACCTGCCACTGGTTGGCGCCCTCGGCGCCGCCGGGGATCTGGTCGGACATGAAGGCGACGTTGCGCGGCGTCGGCCGGATGCCGCCGTTGACCCCCATCACCAGCGAGATCTGCAGCGGCGTGCGCTCCAGCAGCCCCATGTCGATCAGCGGGTCGAGGTTGGCGACGTGGCCGGCGTCGAAGCACTCGTGCTCGGGCTTGATCCCCAGCTCCCTCATCGCCGTGAGGAACTCGATGATCGTGTCGAAGCTGTTCTCGAAGACCGCCTTGAAGACGAAGTCCTTGCGCCGCGAGCGAGTACTTGGCGTAGTTCATCGAGCTCATGTTGAGCGCGGCGACGTCGGGCTTCAGCTCGCGCAGGTACTCGAGCCGCTTCTCGATCGGGATCCCGATCGCCCCGGTCGAGTAGTTGACGATCACGTCGCCGACCTCGGCCAGGATCGCCTCGGTGATCGCCCGGAAGTCCTCGATCTCGTAGGAGGGCGTGCCGTCGGGCTTGCGGGCGTGGATGTGGATCTGCGAGGCGCCCTCGTCGACCGCCCGCCGCGCCTCGGCCGCGTACTCCTCCGGCGTGTAGGGGATCGCCGGGCACTGGTCGCGGTTGGCGATCACGCCGCTGATCGAGCAGCTGATGACGACCGGGTCGCTCGAAGCGAGCTCATACCGGCATCACCCCGTGCCTTTTCTTCGGGCTTCTCGACGTGCTTGGTCTGCGCCATCCGCAGCGCCTTGACGATCGTCGGGCGCGTCTCGCGCGGGTCGATGATGTCGTCGATCACGGCGTTGCCGGCGGCGATGTAGGGGTCGATCTGCTCGCGGACCGCGTTCAGCATCGCCTCGCGGGTCGCCTCCGGGTCCTCGGAGGCCTCGATCGCCGAGCGGCCGATGATGTTGACCGCGCCCTCGGCGCCCATCACCGAGATCTCGGCCCCGGGCCAGGCGACGATCAGGTCGGGCTCGTACGCCTTGCCGCACATCACGTAGTAGCCGGCGCCGTAGGCCTTGCGGACGATCACCGTCACCTTCGGCACCGTGGCGCGGCTGACCGCGTAGAGCATCTTCGCCCCGTGGCGGATGATCCCGGCGTGCTCGACCTTCGAGCCGACCATGAAGCCGGGCACGTCCTGGAGGAAGACGAGCGGGATGTTGAAGGCGTCGCAGAGGTTGATGAAGCGCGCCGCCTTGTCGGCGGAGTCGTTGTCGAGGATGCCGGCCAGCTGCTTGGGCTGGTTGGCGACGATCCCGACCGGCTGGCCGCCGAAGCGGGCGAAGCAGGTGATCAGCGTCTTGGCGAACTTCGGCTTGAGGTCGAACCACTCGCCGTCGTCGACGATCTCGCGGATCACGTCGTACATGTCGTAGGGCTGGCGCGAGGACTCGGGGACGATCTCCATCAGCTTCTCCGACATGCGGTCGTCGGGGTCGGCGGTCTCGAGCGACCGGCGGCTTCTGCTCGCAGTTCGGCGGGGAAGTAGGAGAGGTAGCGCCTTGACCGCGCGCGATGCACTCCTCGTCGTCGGCCACCTCGAGGTCCCCCACCCCCGATTTGCGGCAGTGGACCTTGGCGCCGCCCAGCTCCTCCATCGAGATGTCCTCGCCGGTGACGGCTTTGGTCAGGTGCGGGCCGGCGAGCGCCATCGCCCCCTGGCCGGAGACCATCGGCACGAAGTCGGCGAGCGCCGGGATGTAGGCGGTGCCGGCGGCGCAGGGGCCCATCATCGCCGCGACCATCGGGATCACCCCCGACATTTCGACCTCCTCGCGGAAGAGGTGGCCGGAGCCGGCGAAGAGCGAGCCGGCCGCCTCCTGGATGCGGGCGCCGGCGCGAGTCGAGCAGCCAGACGAACGGCATCCGCTTCGGAGAGCGCCATCTCGCGCAGGCGGGTCACCTTCAGCTCGCCGGTCATCCCCATCGAGCCGGCCATCACGGTGAAGTCGTAGGCGGCGATGCAGGTCGGGCGGCCGTCGACGTCGCCCCAGCCGGTGATCACGCCGTCGGCCGGCGCCTCCTTGCCCTCCATCGCCCGCTGGGCGAAGTGGGGGCGGCCGTGGATGCCCATCTCGACGAAGGTGCCCGCGTCGACCAGCAGGTCGATCCGCTCGCGCGCGGTCAGCTTGCCGCGCTCGTGCTGCTTGGCGATCTTCTCCTCGCCGCCGCCCAGCTTCGCCTTGCTCGCGGCGCTCGTGCAGCTGCTCGGTCAGCTCGCCCAGCGGGGCGGCCCCGGGCAGCAGATGCTTGCCCTCTTGCTCGGTGCCCGCCATCCCTACCGTCCCCTTCCACTGCGGGCTCGCGCTTCTCGAAGAACGCGGTGACGCCCTCGACGATGTCCTCGGTCGAGAAGGTGAGCGAGAGCTGCGAGCGCAGGAACTCGAGCGCGTCGTCGACCGCCATGTCCTGCTGGCGGTACATCGCGTCGTGGCCGAGCCGCATCAGCACCGGGCTCTTCGAGGCCAGCTTGCCGGCCCAATCGGCGACCGCGGCGTCGAACTCCGCCGCCGGGACGACCTTGTTGGCGAGCCCGAACTCGACCGCCTGCTCGGCGCTCAGCCGCTCGCCCAGCAGCATCATCTCGTTGACCTTCTTGCGCGGGACGTTGCGGTAGATGATCGCCATGATCATGTAGGGGAAGGCGCCGACGTTGATCTCCGGCGTGCCGAAGGTCGCGCCCTCCTTGGCGATCACCAGGTCGCAGGAGAGCGCCAGCCCCATCCCGCCCGCGAGCACGTGGCCGTTGGCGGCGCAGAGCGAGGGCTTGCCGAGCCGCGGCATCAGGCGGAAGAACTCGAGGAAGAGGTCGGTGGCGAAGTGTTTTGCGACCAGCGGAACGTCGGCGGCGAAGCCGCCGAGGTCGGCGCCGGCGCAGAAGACCTTCTCGCCGGCCCCGGTGAGGACGACGGCCCGGACCTCCTCGTCGTCGCGCGCCCGCTTCATCGCGTCGACCAGCTCGGCCAGCATCTGGCCGGAGAGCATGTTGCGCTTCTCCGGGTTGTTCAGGGTCACCGTGGCGACCCCGTCGGCGACCTCGTAGGTGACAACCTCGTAGTTCCATCGCGCGGCGGGACCATAGCCGAAACCGCCCTGCGTTGAAAGTAGGAAGTGCTACTGTCCACTCGGCCGGGCGACCGCCGCAGCGCAACCGAGCGAGGAGAGACGACCAGTGGCGACTGCGACGACGACCAACGGCTCCAGCGTCATCAAGCCCGACCACGAGGCGGGCCGCAAGCACTTCATCTTCAGCCAGGAGCACGAAGACCTGCGCGAGTCGATGCAGTCGTGGGTGAAGAAGGAGCTCTGGCCGCACCGCAACGAGTGGGAGGACACCTACTGGCCCACCGAGGCGATGAAGCGCGCCGGCGAGCTCGGCTTCCTCGGCCTCTGCTTCCCGGAGGAGTACGGCGGCCAGGGCGGCGACTACTTCTACTCGCTGGTCCGCGCCGAGTGCATGAGCTACTCGGGCTCGGGCGGCACCAACATGGGCTTCGCGGTGCAGACCGACATGGTCCTGCCCCCGATCCACCTGCTCGGCACCGAGGAGCAGAAGCGCAAGTACCTCGAACCGGGCCTGAAGGGCGAGAAGATCGGCTGCCTCGGGATCACCGAGCCGGGCGCCGGCTCCGACGTCGCCGGCATCCGCACCACGGCGATCCGCGACGGCGACGAATACGTGATCAACGGCTCCAAGACCTTCATCACCAACGGCCCGCGCGCCGACTTCATCGTCCTCGTCGCCAAGACCGACCCCGACGAGCGCCACGCCGGGATCACGCTGTTCGTCGTCGACCTGCGCGACGAGAACGGCGAGAAGGTCCCCGGCTTCAGCGTCTCGGCCGAGCTGGAGAAGATGGGCATGCACGCCTCCGACACCGGCGAACTCGCCTTCGAAGACGTCCGCGTCCCGGCCGAGCGCCGTGCTCGGCGAGGAGGGCAAGGGCTTCTACCACATCGCCTGGGAGCTCCAGGGCGAGCGCCTGGTCGCCGCCGCCGGCTGCCACGCCGGGGCGGAACGGATGATCGAGAAGACGCTCGAGTACGCCAAGGAGCGCGAAGCCTTCGGCCGCCCGATCGGCAAGTTCCAGGCGATCCGCCACAAGTTCGCCGAGATGGCGACCAAGACCGAGGCGGCGAAGCAGTTCACCTACGCGACCGCCTGGCGCTTCGCCAACGGCGAGTACCCGGTGCGGGAGATCACGATGGCGAAGCTCTTCGCCTCGCGCATGGCCTGCGAGGTCGCCGACGACTGCATCCAGATCCTCGGCGGCTACGGCTACATGAAGGAGTACGAGATCGAGCGCGCCTACCGCGACGTCCGCCTCAACCGGATCGGCGCCGGCACCGACGAGGTGATGCTCGACGTGATCGGCCGGAGCTACGGGCTGTAGGCCCGGAGGGCACGGCCGCCATGGCCACGGTCGTCAAGGACAGCGGCGCCCGCGCGACGCTCCCGCCCTTCGGCGAGGAGCACGAGGAGCTGCGCGAGACCGTCTCCCGCTTCGTCGCCAAGGAGATCGCCCCGAACGTCGACGAGTGGGAGGCGGCGCGCGAATTCCCCCGCGAGCTCTACAGCCGCTGCGCCGAGCTGGGCTTCCTCGGGCTGAAGTTCCCGGAGGCCTACGGCGGCCAGGGCGGCACCCACCTGCACGACGCGATCTGGGTCGAGGAGCTGGCCCGCTCGGGCGGCTCCGGCGGCGTCGCCGCCGGGCTCAACGCCCACACCTCGATCGCGATGCCGCCGATCTTCAACTTCGGCACCGAGGAGCAGAAGCAGCGCTGGCTGGTGCCGGGGATCGCCGGCGAGAAGATCGGCGCGCTGGGGATCACCGAGCCGGGCGCCGGCTCCGACGTCGCCGGCATCTCGACCTTCGCCGAACGGGTCGAGGGCGGCTACCTCGTCAACGGCTCCAAGACCTTCATCACCAACGGCGTCCGCGCCGACTTCCTCGTCTGCGCCTGCAAGACGACCCAGGAGGGCGGCCACCACGGCATCTCCTTCCTCGTGCTGGAGCGCGAGATGCCCGGCTACGAGGTCGCGCGGAAGCTGGAGAAGATGGGCTGGCACTCATCCGACACCGGCGAGCTCTCGTTCACCGACGTCGAGGTGCCGGCGGAGAACCTGCTCGGCGAGGAGAACGAGGGCTTCAAACTGATCATGTTCAACTTCGCCTGGGAGCGGCTGCTGATGGCGATCGGCGCGGTCGGCGCGATGCAGCGCCTGATCGAGGTCACCGTCTCCTACGCATTGGAGCGCGAAGCCTTCGGCCGCCCGATCGGCAAGTTCCAGGCGATCCGCCACCAGGTGGCGGAGATGGCGACCAAGGCCGAGGCCGCCCGCGCCCTCACCTACAACGCCCTACGCCTCTTCCACGAGGGCCACGACTGCATCAAAGAGGTGACCATGGCCAAGCTCGTCACCCAGCGCGCCGTCCTCGAGATCGCCGACCAGTCCCTCCAGATCCACGGCGGCTACGGCTACATGCGCGAGTACGGCATCGAGCGAGCCGTCCGCGACGCCCGCCTAGGCCCGATCGGCGGCGGCACCGACGAGGTGATGAAGGAGATCCTCGGCAAATTGATGGGGTTGTAGGGGCTTGATTGCTGCCTTTTCCCCACTGGGGTGGGGAAAACTCGGCGATTGGCAAGCCGTACCTCGGGTGCCGGTCGAACGAGGCGGGCACAATCCGGACACTCGCAACAAACCGGCACGTCTCTTGATCGAGCGCGGCCACGCCAACCCCTGCTAGGAAATCTTGGAGACCCCCAACTGGGTGCAGATCGCCCGCGCGGTCGTGCGAGGAATCTCGCGGTGGCGGGGTACCGAGCTGCGACCGTTGGGCCCCTGCCAAATCTCGTGCTTCCCGCCCTGGCGAACCTGACGACAGCCGTTGGCTCCGAGGTGGACCTTCAGATCGCGGGTCTTAATCATTCCCCCCTCCCACCTTCTTGTTTGACGGCGGGCGGCGGTGAAAGGGCTCCCGCATCGTGTAGCGGTAGACGAACCGGAACCCCTCCGGGGCAAGCGGGGCAGGCTCCGGGGTCCTGGTCACCGCTATGAGATCGTGGTGGCGAAGCCCGGCGATTCCCTTGCTCAGAGTCGCCGCCGAGATGCCATACCACTGCTGAACATGGCTCTGGGGGAGGATGAAGTCGCGGCCCAAACTCATGCCAATCAGCAAGACGGCAAGCGAAGGCAAGTCGAGCTTCTCGTGCCACTTCTTACGCCAGAAGGCGTACGGCAGCGTGATGTAGTCCTGTCTCGGCTTCTGGTCGTAGGGGTGCCTATAGGGCTCGCCCGAACCGTCGTCGCTTAGCAAGGTGATCTGCGCGAGCCGACCGCGTCGGTCACGCCGGATGAGTTTGGCCCGCTCCAGCCAGGCCCACCCCTTCGACACTGCCGCACGCGAACTCTCTCTCTCGTCAGCCAAGCCGAGCGCCCGCGCCCAAACCCGCGAATCGCGGGTTACCTCGAACTGGCCGCCGCTGGCCGCCGCGTGCGCTAGCAAGTACTGATGCAGGCCGCGATTGTTGTGCGCCGTCACGAATGCAGCAAGCGGTCCCGGAACGCCTCTATCCTGGCTATCGCGGCGCTGGATGAAGCGATATGAGAGGGGCAAGACAGGGCGACCGGATGCCTCGAGGAGCGCCTCAATAGTTTCCTGGCGGGTGGCTCGTTGCACCTTCGTCATCGCTCTTGAAGCATGGCATATCAAGCGACGATCATCTGTCCATAAACCCGCTCTGACTTTCCGCGGGGACGATGACGTTGCTAAGGCAATGATAAACATAGGTGCTAGCTCAGTCTGCTAGCTCTAGATGCTAGAAAACGAGCCGCAGAACGGCTGACAAATGAAGCCCCGAGGGAACACGCTGCAACGACCAACGGCCCATCGAATGGCGGCGAACTTTAGGGCTGGATCGGGGCATTACCCTATTCCTATGGGCATGGCACACGATCTCGCCTACACCGCCGTCTTTGAGGAAGTCGAGGGCGGATGGACGCAAGCTCGAATCGCGGAGATTCCGGGTGTGATTACCGCTGGACAGAGCCGGGAGGAAGCGAGGGCACTGCTTCAAGATGCGCTTCGCGAGTATCTAGCTAGCTTCATGGAGCCCATAGCCGGACTCGATGAGATCGGGGATCGCGAACAGCTTGTGGTCGAGCTGACCGCAGCACCAAAAACAAGCTGATCGAGAAGTGCGGGAGCGCCGGTCCGCGCCACCGTCGGGACTCATGAAGGAAATCCTCGGCCCTTTGGGTTTGAGAACTTGCAGGACTTTCCAGAGTGCGGTCGCTGCGGGTTCGCCGGTGCTCGAATCGGCTAGCGTCGTTGTGCACTGCAATCGGGGGTGGCAAGGAGGAGCGAGCATGGAACCCGAGGCGATCGACCCGGTTGAGTTCCGCGAGGCGCAGCACAGGCACTGGGACTCCGCCGCGGTCGGATGGATGGAGTGGTGCGAGTTCAACGACCGCGCAGACCGGCACATCAGCGAGCGGCTGGTGGAGCTTGCCGGCGTGCGGTCGGGAAGCCGGGTCCTAGATGTCGCCGCCGGCTATGGCGAGCCGGCGCTCACCGCCGCACGCAAGGTCGGCCCGGAGGGCCGCGTCGTGGCCACCGACATCTCCGCCGAGATGCTCGCCTTCGGGCGTGAGCGCGAGGCGGCGGCCGGCTTGGGCAACGTCGAGTTCATGGAGTCGGATGCCTCCAGCCTCGACTTTCCGCACGAGAGCTTCGACGCCGCCGTCTCGCGCTGGGGAATCATCTTCGAGCCCGACGCCGAGGACGCTGCGAGGCGCATCCGAGGCTTCCTCAAGCCGGGCGCGCGGATCGCGATCAGCTCGTGGGGCGATCCCGATCGGGTCCCCTTCCTCTCGATTCCGATGAGGACGACGATGAAGCGGCTTAACGTTCCCCCGCCCCCACCCGGAACGCCGGGGCCCCTATCCCGGCCCACCCCCGCCGCCATCGGCGGGCTGCTCGAAGGAGGTGGGTTCTCGGAGGTCGCCGTGGAGCAGGACGAGGTCACCTTCGAGTTCGACTCCCCGGAGCACTTCACCGCCTACGTCAGAGCGATCTCCGCGCCCATCCGGGCAATGATCGAGCGGCACGCAGGCGAGGCCCAGGAGGAGGCCTGGGACGCGATCACGCAGGCCGCAGCGGATGCGGGGGGCGGCTCGAAGCCGCTGAGCTTCTCGAACACCGTGCTGCTCGCCTCGGCAAGCGCTTGACCGGCGAGGGGATCAGTGTGCGCCGTGCCCGGCGCGAGGACGTGGCGGCGGCGCTGGACCTGTGGGAGGCGACTCGGAGCGGGCATGCGAGCGTGCCGGACCAGCGCGAGGACGTCGAGCGGCTTGTCGCGGATTCGCCGGCGGCGCTGTTGGTGGCCGAGCGGGACGGGGAGGTCGTCGGCGCGCTGATCGCCGCCTGGGACGGGTGGCGGGGGAACATGTACCGGCTCGCGGTTCGCGATGGGCAGCGGCGGCAGGGCATCGGGCTGGCCCTGGTCCGGGCTGGCGAGGACTACCTGCGCAAGTGCGGCGCCCGCCGGGTGACCGCGCTGGTCGCCCTCGAGGATGAGGTCGCGGCGGGGTTCTGGGACTCGGCCGGCTATCCCCAGGACCGCGAGATCGGCCGGCGGGTCCGCAACCTGTAGGCGCCAGCGTCTCCGCGAGCCCGGACCAGGGGCGGGCGTAGGATCGGTGGGGTGACCGCGCACGCTCGCGATTCCCACCTCAACCTGATCGAGAGCTCGCGGCGGCTGTTCGAGCTCGATCCGGGGGCGGAGATCGAGAATGGCGACGGGTGGGTGTTCGGGGCCGGGCGCTCGACGCACCCGGTGATCTCCAACGCCGCCTTCCGCCGCGAGGACGGGGTTGCCGCGGAGGGGTTGGTCGAGCGGGCGCGGTCGTTCTTCGGCGCCCGCGGGCGGGGGTTCGCCGTCTGGGCCCGCGCCGGCGAGCCCGCCGACGACGACCTCCTCGCCGCCTGCGAGGGCGCCGGGCTGCAGATGGTCTACGCGATGCCGGAGATGGTGCTCGGCGAGAGGGTCGAAGAGCGGCCCGCCCCCGAAGGGATCGTGCTGCGGCGCGTGGTCTCCGAGGGCGACGTCGAGGACTACTGGCGGGTCGCCGCCTCCTCCTACGCCAGCCTCGGCTTCCCGCCGGACATCTTCGCCTTCTACGTGCGCGCCGAGGGGCTCTTCGCCGACGACGTCGCGGCGTTCATCGCCCGCGCCGGCGAGGAGCCCGCCGGCATCGCGATGACGATCGTCACCGATGGCGTCGCCGGCATCTACTGGGTCGGCTGCACGGAGGGGGCGCGCGGGCGCGGCCTGGGCTGGTCGGTGACCGCCGCGGCGGTCAACGCCGGCTTCGAGCTGGGCGCCGAGATTGCCTCGCTGCAGGCCTCGCCGATGGGTGAGAGCCTCTACCGGCGGATGGGCTTCGAGACGATCCACGACTACCGGCTGTACCTGTGCCAGCCGCCGGAGGGGACGCGATGAAGCAACGGGTCAACGTGATCACCCTCGGCGTCGCCGACCTGGCTCGCGCGCGCCTTCTACGCGGCACTCGGTGACCGAGGAGGCGCGTAAGAGCCTGTCGCATAACCTGCGTGTGCGGCTGGCGAGTGCCGGACCAAGCGGGGGTAGGACGCAGGGAGGCCGAATGGCAGCGCCATTTGGCCGACCGAGGACGCCGCCCCGCGAAGTGTGTCCGGCGCCGCCGGGCGTGCGCGGAGGTTGTGCGACAGGTTCTAAGCCGGCGCCAGGATCGGCCGCGAGCCGGCCGAAACCTTCTGGGGCGGCTACAGCTCGGTGATCGTCGACCCCGACGGCCACCCCTGGGAGATCGCCCACAACCCCCGCTGGACCGTCACCGAGGACGGCGGCGTCAGGCTGGCGTCCTAGAACTCCAGCTACACAGGGAAGTCGTCGGGCAGCAGTCGAAACGGGCGTCCTCCTGGGCCGCGCATCGTGCGGAAGTGACGTACGTCAAAGGTGAGCACATCGATGATCCCGTGCTTTTCCGCCAGGACGACCACCGAGGCGTCGGCTAGGCCGACCTCGAGGTCCGCGTAACGGCGGATCACCGCGGTCGCGGACTCGACGTCCGCCCGTCCGAACTCGGCCAGCTCGTAAGCGCCATCGACTACCTCGTCCAGAAAGGCCAGCTGAGCCATCTGTCCGTGCCTGCTACCGAGCATGTAATCGAGCTCGGCCAGAACGAACGGCGAGAGCAGAAAGGGCCCAGCCAACTCGTCGATCACGCGGGCCACGTCGTCATGGCGCTGGCCACTAGAGCTGGCGAGCTGGAGCGCCGCGCTTGTATCGACCAGGATCAATCGTCGCCGAATCCCTCGAGCCCGTGCTCGACGCGCTCCGGATCGTCGAGGATCGGATCGTCTAGGGCAAAGAGCACCCGGGGCTTGCGTCGCCGTGATCGATTCACCTCGATGACCTGGTCGACTCCCTCGCGGATCAGCTGCGCCTCGCTCCGCGAGGTGCGATCTGCAATCTCCTCGAGCTCTTGCTTCTGCTCGTCGGTCAGGTAGATCGTCGTGCGCTTCACGCCATACATAGTGCCATATGCGAGCCGAGGCATGTCTGTACAAGGCTTGGGGCGCTGAAAGTCTCCCCCCTTCAATCCACTGGCTCGAGCACGTCCATCCGAACGATGAGCCCATCAACCAACCGCCACCGGTGGAGGACGTGGGTATCGGAAATGAGCTCTCCGCTCTTGGCGTCGCGGACGGTCTGGTGGACGGTGACGGTCACTGCGCCGTCAGGCTCGTGCTCGAAGCGCTCCGGCTCGACCGTGCTGGAGATCTGCGCGAACTGGCGCCGCCAGTAGTCCGCGACGGCCGCGCGGCCCCTGACGCGGCCGCCCTCCCAGGCGTTCGGCCAATCGACCTCGGGGTGCATCGCCTCGAGCGCGGCGTCGACGTCGCGGGCGTTGAAGGCGCTGTAGGTCGCCCGCAGCAGCGCCTCGACATCGGCGCTCACCGCGAGCCCCACCAGCTTCCGAGCCGGGCGACGATCAGCGGCCAGAAGCGGAGCAGGAGGACGACGGCGACGATCGCCACGATCGCGACCGTGCCGCCCCGGCCGAAGAGCTGGTGGAAGAGCAGGCGCTGGCCGAGGGCGAAGGGCATCGATCCGATGGTAGGGCGCGGTGCGAGCGGGTAGCGTGGGCGCCATGCGGGACCCACGGCCACGCCCTGCGCGACTTCTTCGGAGCGACGGCCCGAAACTGCGCCGCCCGGTGGCCCTCGCCGCGCTGGCCCTGCTCGTCGCCGTCGCGGTCCCCGTCGCCGGCCACGCCGGCGCGTCCTCGACCGCCCAGCTGCGACCCCGAATCGTCCAGTGGCCGATCCCCTTCGGTCCCAGGCGCAAGCGCCAGATGGCCGCCTACTCCGAGCGCCACTACGGCGAAGACACCTGGCGGCTGCGCCATCCCCGCGTGATCGTCGAGCACGTCGCCGTCGCCCCGACCGCGGCCGCCGTCCGCGACACCTTCGCCCCCGACGTCCCCGACCCGGAGCTGCACGAACTGCCCAACGTCTGCGCCCACTTCGTCGTCTCCCCCGCCGGCCGCATCTTCCAGCTCGTCAACCTGCGGACCCGCTGCCGCCACACCGTCGGCCTCAACTGGACCGCGATCGGGATCGAGCACGCCGGCTTCGCCGACTCCGACGTGCTCGGCAACCCGCGCGAGCTCGGCGCCTCGCTGGCGCTGACCCGCTACCTGCGCTGCCGCTTCGGCATCTCGATCCGCAACGTGATCGGCCACAGCGAGAGCCTCAGCTCGCCCTTCCACCGCGAGCGCGTCGCCAGCCTGCGCAACCAGACCCACGCCGACTGGAGCCACGCCTCGATGCAGGTCTACCGCCGCAAGCTGAGGCGGCTGGGCCCCTGCTGAGCGCCGCCACCGGCGCCGCCTGGCCTCGCAGCCCGTACGATGCCGGGCGGTGATCTACCTGCTGCGACACGGCGAGGCCGAGCCGCGCAACGGAGGGGACGACGCGGCGCGCCGGCTGACCCCGAAGGGCGAGCGGCAGTCCGAAGCCGCCGGCCGGGCGCTGGCGGCGCTGGGAGCCTCGATCGACGCCTGCCTGACCAGCCCCAAGGTACGCGCGGCGGACACCGCGCGGCTCGCCTGCGAGGCGCTCGGGATCGAGCCCGAGGTCGTCGAGGAGCTTGGCGGCGGAAGCTTCGACTCGCTTTCGCTTGCCGCCGGCCGCGGCGACGTGATGCTGGTCGGCCACAACCCGGACTTCCCCAACGAGATCGCCCGTCTCACCGGAGCGAAGGCGAAGATCCGCAAGGGCGGCGTGGCGATCGTCGAGGACGGGGCGCTGCTGGCACTGCTCCGCCCCGACGAGCTCGAAGCGGTCGCCGGCGCGCGCCGCTGATCAGCCGCCCCGGGCAGGAGGAGTCCCGGCCGCCCATGGGAGGTCGGGCGACCGGGACACTACATGTCGCTCCAGTCAAGCGACCCATCTTGTCTATCAGACAATCAACTGCTGGGGCAACCCACTCGCCGCTGGGGCGGGGGCGTCCCGTCGCGCGGCCAACGGGGCTGGGGGCGATTTGTCAGGCCCTATCCGAGGAGCGAACTGGCCACTCAACCAGGATTGCGTCGATCCATGTAGCCTCCCCGGCCGACTTCACGACCTAGAAGGAGAACGGAATTCGATGGGACTTCTCGATGGGAAAGCGGCGATCGTCACCGGCTCGGCGCGCGGGATCGGCCGCGCCACCGCTGAGCTGTTCGCCGGCGAGGGCGCCAAGGTGCTGATCAACGACCTCGACGCCGACGTCGCCGAGCAGGCGGCTGGCGAGATCGACGGCGAGACCGCGGTCCACGCCGGCGACCTGACCAAGACCGGCGCGGCCGACGAGCTCGTCGCCGCGGGCGTCGACGCCTTCGGCGCGGTCGACATCGTCGTCAACAACGCCGGCTACACCTGGGACAGCGTCGCCCACAAGATGACCGACGAGCAGTTCCAGGCGATGCTCGACATCCACACCGTGGTGCCCTTCCGGGTGGCCCGGGCGCTCGCCCCGCACTGGCGCGAGGCGGCGAAGGCCGAGCGCAACGAGGGCAAGGAGGTCTTCCGCAAGCTGATCAACATCTCCTCGACCTCGGGCACGATGGGCAACGCCGGCCAGGTCAACTACTCGGCGGCCAAGGCGGGCGTCGTCGGCGTGACCAAAACCCTCGCCAAGGAGTGGGGGCAGTTCAAGATCAATGTCAACGCGGTCGCCTTCGGCTTCGTCGAAACGCGTCTGACCGCGGCCAAAGAGGCCGGCGGAGAGATGACCTCGCCGACCGGGGAGAAGATCGAGCTCGGCATCCCCGAGCAGATGCGGGCGATGGCCTCGGCGATCATCCCGCTCGGCCGCCCGGCGACTCCGACCGAGGCCTCCGGCCCGGTGCTCTTCCTCGCCTCGCCGCTGGCCAACTACATGCACGGCCAGGTGCTGAACGTAACCGGCGGCATGTTCGGAGGCATGTACACCTGAACTATCTGGATTTGGCAGACCGGACCTGGCCGTTTCTCCGTCGCGCGATGGGGGTGCATACGTGGCTTTACCGGACCTCCGGCGGGCGCCTTGGGCACACGATCCCCGGGGTCGGCGGCAGGATGCTGCTGCTCGACCACGTCGGCGCCAAGAGCGGCGTCAAGCGCACCTCCCCGCTGCTCTATGTGCCCGACGGCGAGGACGTGGTCGTTGTCGCCTCCAAGGGCGGCTACCCGAAGCACCCGGCCTGGTACCACAACCTGATGGCCAACCCCGACACGACGGTCCAGATCGGCACCGAGCGCCGGCCGGTCCATGCCCGCACCGCGAGCCCCGAGGAGCGCGAGCGCCTCTGGCCGCGCGTCGTCAAGAGCTACAGCGGCTACGCCGACTACCAGGCCCGCAGCAAAGGCCGCGAAATCCCCCTCGTAATCCTCGAGCCCCGCTGAGATAAGGCATCCGGGGTCCCTTCCCCGGAGACTTAGGGACCACGTCCGGACCCTGGGCCAACGACCTGCTGCGCAACGGTCTCCGGGGAAGGGACCCCGGATGCCTCTACCTCGGCCGCCGCTCCTCAGCTACGGGCTGGCCGGACTGGTCGGCGATCGCCGCCGGCGGCCAGGGCCCGGCCCAGTCGTCGCGGGCACCGTCGATCGTGATCGTCGTGCCGGAGAAGAAGTCGCCCGCGGGCGAGGCGAGGTAGGCGACCAGCCAGGCCATCTCCTCCGCCCGCCCGGCGCGGCCGAGCGGGATCGAGCGCTCCAGGTTGTCGACGACGACCTGCGGGTACTTGGTCAGCAGCGTCTCGGTCGCGAACTGCCCGGCGGCGAGCGCGCAGAGCTTGACGTTGAAGCGCGACCACTCGATCGCCAGCGTCTTCATCATGTTCTCGACCGCGGCGCGGGCGGCGCCCGAGTGGACCATGCCCGGCATGCCGTTGTGCGGCGAGAGGGTGACGCTCAGCACCTTGCCGCCGCCCTGCGGGATGAAGGCCCTGGTCGCCGCCGCGTGGGTCATCAGCCAGGTCCCCTGCACGTTCAACTCGATCACCGTGCGAAACCCCTTCGGGCTGATCGACTCGGCCGGGGCGAGAAACTGGCCGCCGGCGTTGTTGACGAGCACGTCGAGGTGGCCGTGACGCTCGAGCAGGCCGTCGAAGAGGCGCTCGACCGCGTCCTCCTCGCGGATGTCGATCGCCTCGTGCTCGAAGGAGCCGGCGAGGCCCGCGGCCAGCGCCGCCGTCTCAACCAGCGGCTCCCCGCGCCGCCCGCAGCCGACGACGGCGGCGCCGAGCCGCGCCAGCTCGAGCGCGGTCTCGCGCCCGAGGCCGCTGCCGGCGCCGGAGACGAGGCAGACCTGGCCCTCGAGCAGCCCGGGCCGGAAGATTCGGGAGTCGCCCTCAGCCATCGCCGCGCAGCCTACTTGGGCGGCTTCACCCCGATAGGCGACCTCGACCCGGGTAATGTGACCCGGCGATGAAGGTGCACGTCGAGGCCAAGCCGCTGCACGAGCCGCTCGCCGGCGGAACCCCCGGCGCGACGGTCGCGGTCGAACCGATCCTCGCCGGCGAGGTCACCTGGCCGATGCCGATGATGGTCAGCCCGGACGGCCGCTTCCAGACGCCGAAGCTGCTGCGCGCCCTGCTCAGCGGCAAGCCCGCGACCCACGTCCCCTGCCCCGCCTTCCTGATCCGCCACCCCAGCGCCGGCGCGATCCTGGTCGACACCGGCCTGCACCCCTCGATCGCCACCGACGGCGAGGAGAACTTCGGCCGGCTCGGCGCCCGCTTCGGCAAGCCCAGCCTCGCGACCGGCGCCGACGTGCCGGCGCAGCTGCGCAAGCGCGGCCTCGACCCCGGCGAGATCCCGCTCGTCGTGATGACCCACATGCACATCGACCACACCTCGGCGATCTCCGAGTTCCCCAACTCGACCTTCGTCCTCAGCGAGGTCGAGTGGGAGGCGGCGACGGTCGGCCCCAAACCGCTGCTCAACGGCTACCGGCGCGCCCACTTCGACTACGCCTTCGACTACCGCACGGTCGACTTCGACCGCGGCGGGATCGACTCCTACGCCAGCTTCGGCCGCAGCTTCGACCTCTTCGGCGACGGCACGGTGCGCCTCGCCTACACCCCGGGCCACAGCGCCGGCCACATGTCGGTGATCTGCCACCTGAAGGAGCGCGACTTCGTCATCGGCGGCGACGCCGTCTACATGGAGGCTCAGTTCGACAGCGCGCCGCCGCCGCCGCGCCCCTTCGACGCGCACAACTACCGGCGCTCGCTGCAGGAGCTGAAGCTGTTCAAGCGCGAGTACCCCCAGGTGATCGTCACGCCCGGGCACGATCCGGGCTTCTACGCGAAGCTCGGCGCCCGTTACGAGTAGCGATTCCCTCGTACATCTCGCGCACCCGGCCGAAGACGTCGGTCGCGACCTCGAGCTGGCGCTCGCGGTTGGGCGAGTCCTCGACGGCGAAGCTCAGCGGCTCGCCGAACTGGACCGTGACCTTGGGGAAGCGGAAGCGCTTCCAGCGGCGCACCCTGGCCGAGCCGTGGATCGCGACCGGGACGATCGGCACCCCGGACTCCAGGGCGATGCGGCCGATTCCCGGTTTGGGCTCGCCCAGCTCGTAGCTGCGCGAGCGGCCGCCCTCGGCGTAGACGAGCAGCATCCCGCCCTGGCCGAGGATCGTGAAGGCGGTCTTGAACGACTCCTCGTCGTGCTGGCCGCGCCGCACCGGGAAGACGCCGCCGTGCTTGTAGACGTAGGTGAGTACGGGCGGGCCGAACATCTGCGATTTCGCCATGAAGCGGATCTTCCGCCGCAGGTAGAGGCCGATGAAGAAGTGGTCCATCTGGCTGAAGTGATTGGGGGCGAGGACGAGCGGGCCGCTCTTGGGCACGTTCTCGACCCCGATCGCGCGCACCCGGTACAGCAGCAGCGTCGGCAGCGAGACGATCAGACGGACGAAGGTGTAGGTCCAGCCGACCCCCCTGCGCGCCGCCGCGTGGAACTGGTCGAAGTACTCGGCCGGACGGTCGTCCTTGTAGACCTGTGGCTTGATGTCTGGCATGGGCGAGCCCGGCATGCGCCGGTTGTGGCCTGCTACCCCTTGTCACAGCGGCGGTTACGCCGCTTCAAACATGGTTGAAGACGAGCGCGATCAGCGTGGCGACGATCGAGGCGTAGCCGAGCGCCATCGTTCGCTGCAGCGAGTCGAACTTGCGGTCGAACTTGTCTTCGAACCGTTCGAAGCGGGTTTCGAGCCGGTCAATGCGTTTCTCGACGCCGCCGATGCGGGCTTCGATCTTGTCGAACCGGTGGTCCACCTCGACGAAGCGTTCGTCGATCTGCCTGAACCGTTCGTCGACACGGCGGAAGCCCTCCTCGACCTTGTCGTTGAGGATGTCCAGCCGGTCGTCGGTCCAGGCTTCTCTCATCGCCTCCATAATGATTGCATTCTCTCAGACAGAATGTCGCGAGAGTGCACGGAATCAAAATCTTCTGAACCAATTTCGTGCCGGCGCCCGTAACGGTTCAGGACGCCCAGCCGCGCGAGCACTTAAGGGCGCGGCGCCACTCGGCAAGCAGCGACTCGCGCTCCCCTTCGTCCATGCGCGGCTCGTAGCGGGCGGCCTCGCGCCACATTGCGGCGACCTCGCCGGCGCCCCAGCGCCCCGTCGCGATCCCCGCCAGGTAGGCGGCGCCGAGCGCGGTCGTCTCGGCGATCTCCGGTACGACCACCGGCGCGCCGAGGACGTCGGCCTGGAACTGCATCAGCCAGCGGTTGGCGACGCCGCCGCCGTCGGCCTTCAGCTCGGCCAGCCGCGCGCCGCTGGCGCCCTCCTCGGCCCGCACCGCGTCGACCGTCTGGTAGGCGATCGCCTCGAGCGCCGCCCGCGCCAGGTGGGCGCGGCCGCTGCCGCGGGTCAGGCCGACGATCGTGCCCCGCGCGTAGGGGTCCCAGTGCGGCGAGCCGAGCCCGGTCAGGGCGGGGACGAAGTAGACGCCGTCGTTGCCCTCCAGCGAGGCCGCCATTGCCTCGCTCTCGCCCGCGTCGGCGATGATCCCGAGCCCATCGCGCAGCCACTGCACGGCGGCGCCGGTGACGAAGATCGAGGCCTCGAGCGCATAGGCCGCCTCCCCGCCGGCGGCGCAGGCGACCGTGGTGAGCAGCCCCTCGGCCGCCTCGGGCACATCGCCGCCCGCGTTCAGCAGGACGAAGCTGCCGGTGCCGTAGGTGTTCTTGGCGCTGCCGGGCTCGAGGCAGGCCTGGCCGAAGAGCGCCGCCTGCTGATCGCCGGCGATCCCGGCCACCGGCACCTCGCCGCCGAACTCCGAGGTGGTGCCGTAGAGGTGGGCGGAGGGGAGCGGCTCGGGCAGCCGTGCCTCCTCGACGCCGAACAGCTCGCACAGCTCCGCGTCCCAGGCGAGGCGGCGGATGTCGAACAGCATCGTCCGCGAGGCGTTGGTGTAGTCGGTCGCGTGGCGGCCGGTCAGCTTGAACAGCAGCCAGGAGTCGACCGTGCCGAAGACCGCTCGCTCGATCCCCTCGACGTTGCGCAGGAGCCACTCGATCTTCGTGCCGGAGAAGTAAGGGTCGAGGACGAGGCCGGTGCGATCGCGGACGAGCGGCTCGCGCCCGGCCTCGCGCAGCTCCTCGCAGCGCGCGGCGGTGCGGCGGTCCTGCCAGACCAGCGCGCGGTGCAGCGGCTCGCCGCTCGCCGGGTCCCAGGCGACGACGGTCTCGCGCTGGTTGGCGATCCCGATCGCGTCGAGATCGCGCCCCTCGATGCCGGCGTCCGCAAGAGCTTCCGCCCCGACCCGCCGCGTCGCCTCCCAGATCTCGCCGGCGTCGTGCTCGACCCAGCCCGGCCGGGGGAAGTGCTGCTCGAACTCCGAGTAGGCGCGGCCGGCGACGCGGCCCTCGCGGTCGAAGACGAGGCAGGTCGTCCCGGTCGTCCCCTGGTCGATCGCGAGGATCACGTTTGTATCGGCGGACCGGCGGGTGTACGGTCGAAGGCAGGCAGGGTTCAACCCTACGAGAAGGAGCCCCCGATGGCAGCGATCGAGATCAAGAAGTTCGACTCCCCCGACGAGGTTCGCCCGTTCGAGGGGAAGGGCCAGGCAGAGGTGGTGCAGCTCGCCGGCCACGCGGTCGCGAAGGGGACCTTCGAGCCGGGCTGGAAGTGGTCGGAGAACGTCAAGCCGATCGCCGGCACCGACTCCTGCCAGGCCGCCCATTTCGGCTACGTCCTCTCCGGCAGGATGCGCGTCCACATGGACGACGGGACCGAGGCCGAGATCGGCCCCGGCGACGTCGTCGCCATCCCGCCGGGCCACGACGCCGAGGTCCCCGGGCCGGAGGCGTGCGTGATGGTCGACTTCGGCGAGATCGGCGACTACGCCAAGCGGGACTGACCCCCGCGCACGAGATAGGCGCGGGCGAAATCGCGCAACTGGGCGCCCCGATGGGCGAAGCCGGCGGCGCTGCGGCCGCTGGCGCGGTGGGAGAGGTCGAGCTCGTACTCGCGCAGGCGGTGGCCGGCGCGGATCGCGTCGATCGTCATCCCCACCTCCATCCCGTAGCCGCGGGCGAAGGGCAGCGTCGCACGCAGGACCTCGACCGTCATCGCTCGCTGGCCGGAGATCGGCGCCGCCGTCTCGAGGCCGCAGCGGCGGCGGATCGCCCAGCGGGCGAAGCCGAGCGCGAGGCCGAAGCCGCCGCCGACGTGCCGGCTGAATGCGGCGACGGCGAGGTCGCACTCGCCGCGCTCGACCGCCTCGACCAGCGGCGCCAGCCGCGCCGCCGAGGCGCCGAGGTCGCCGTCGCAGAGGAGGACCAGCCGCGGGACGGGCTCGGCGCTGAGTGCGGCTTCGGCGGCGGCGGTCACGTTGGCCCCCTTGCCGTGCGGCCGGCCGCGACTGACCACCTGGGCCCCGGCGGCCAGCGCCAGCTCGGCGGTGCCGTCGCCCGAGGCGTCGTCGGCGACCCACAGGACCGCATCGGGGAACGCGGCGCCGAGGGCCGCCAGCGTCGCGCCGATCCGGTCGGCCTCGTTGCGCGCGGCGACGATCACGGCCGTCGGCTCTGTCAGAACGCTCACTGTGAGGCCCCCGAAGAACCCAGGAGCCAACCGAGGATCCCGGCCGGAACGGCCCATACGGCGTTTGGCTCGCGGCGATCGCTCAGATCGACGACCGATCGGGTCGCGACGACGCCTCCCCCTCTCGACCGCAGGGTCGAGGCGGCTCGGCGCCACGGCCCGTCCACGTACTTGCCCTCGAATCCGATCCCCAGGCTGGGCCCGACGAAGTCGATCTCGGCGCTGCTCGACGCTCGCTCGTACATAACCGTGCTCGCCTCGAGCAGCATCGCCGGGCCATGCCCACCGGCCGCTCGAAGCAGGAGCAATCCGAGCTGCTGCTCGCTGAGAATCGAGTCGTCGGGATCGTGCCGCCGCTCGTCCCGGCGATGGGGCAGACGGGCGATCAGCGGATCGATGAAATAGACCTTCTCCTGGGCCCGGAGGTTCGGCAGCCCGTCCCGGACCCGATGGCAGCGCCACGCCATCAGCGAGAAGCCGAGCGAATCGATCCGGTCGTTTACCCGGTGATTGTCGGAGAGGCCCACGTCACGGGCAACCGCAGAGGCGTTGATCGGGGAGGCCAGGCCGACCACCAGACGCTCAAGGAACCCGGCGACCTCGCCGTCACTCATCCCCGTGGTCTGGAACGTGTCCCCGGCGATCACATCCCAAAGCGCCTGCACGAAGCCGTCGCCGACATCGGCGTTGTTCACGAAGTCGCTCACGGCTCGCGGGAACCCCCCCACCCGGAGATAGTTCTGCCAGGCGTGGTCGAGGTCGGAGAAGAAGGGGGACAGCTCGGAAATGGCTTCTTCCCCCGCAGCGGTGAGCAGGTCCTTCGGGCGCAGGGAGGCCTCCGGCAAGCGATCGAAGCCCCCGATCGATTGGCAAAAGGACCGGAAGCCCATCGGCAACAGAAGGCGGTCGGATTCGGTGACGTCGCCGCGCCGGCCGGCGAGCGCCTTGGTCGCCTCGCGGAGATCGCGTGCCGAGGAGCCCGAGAGCACCACGCAGCTTCGGCGGAAGGCTGGATCGCCATCTCGCAGCTCCTTGATCGCATCCGCCCAACCGGGCACGGCCGTCACCTCGTCCAAGAACCAGTAGCGCTCGCCGTCCAGCGTCGCGGTGTCGCGCTGGCCCACCGCGATCAGCCTGCGCAGATCCTGGACGGTGAGCCCGTCGCACGAGCAGAAGAAGACGAGGCGGGGATTGACCCCCTCCGCGATGACGGTCGAGACGGCGCGCTTGACCTCGACGCTCTTGCCGACCCGGCGCGGGCCGCGCAGCATGTAGAGGCCGGGGGGGCGCAGCCCGGCGAGCGGCATCGGTTCGTAGACGAACGGGGCGTCGGCGGCCTCACGCAGGTCGGGATCGTCAAGCGCCCATCCCTCGCCGCGCCACCAGGTCGAGCGATCGGTCAGAAGCCTCCTCAATTGGCCGTCGTTCACCCAAAAAACTATAGCAAATTGGGTGTCTAACACCCAAAAAAGAGGGCTTTTTCGGGTGCGCATTTCAGAGTCGGGGACGGCGGATATTGTCCCCGCCCATGGCGGACATCGAGGCACACATCACCGGGAACGTCTGGAAAATCGAGGTGGCGGTCGGCGACGAGGTCTCCGACGGCGACACCGTCGTCATCCTCGAGTCGATGAAGATGGAGATCCCGGTCGAGACCGAGGACGACGGCACCGTGAAGGAGATCCGCTGCGAGGAGGGCCAGTCGGTCAGCGAAGGCGACGTCCTCGTCGTGCTGGAGTAGGACGGTCGCGATGACGAGCGAGCGGCTCGCCGGCGGCAAGCTCCTCCTCGACTCGCCGGCCGAGGCGGTCGTCCGCATCGTCATCTCCAACCCCGAGCGCCGCAACGCGCTCGACCACGAGATCCTCGACGCGATCGCCGAGACGCTGCCCCGCCTCGGCCGCGGGATCGAGACGCGCTGCGTGCTGATCACCGGCGCACCGCCGCTCTTCTCCGCCGGCTACGACATCGCCTCGCTCCCGAGCGAGACCTTCGAGCGCGACGCCGAGGCGCTCGTCGCCCATCCCTTCCACGCGGCGATGGAGGCGATCGCCAGGCATCCCTGGCCGATCCTCGCCGGGATCAACGGCCACTGCCTCGGCGGCGGCCTCGAGCTGGCGATCACCTGCGACCTGCGAGTCTGCGTCGAGGGCGCCAAGCTCGGCATGCCGCCGGCCAAGCTCGGCCTCGTCTACGGCCACACCGGGTTGCGCAAGTTCCTCGACACGGTCGGCCTCGCCCGCACCAAGGAGCTCTTCCTCACCGGCCGCAACTTCGGGGCGCGGCGGGCCGAGCAGATCGGCCTGGTGCACGAGGTCCTCGAGGCCAAGGGCTTCGAGGACGCGGCCGTGGGGCTGGCCGCCGAGATCGCCGCCAACGCGCCGATCTCGATGCGCGGCAACAAACGGGCAATCGACATCCTCAACGAGAGCCCCGTGCTGAGCGAGCAGCAGGAGGCCGGCCTGATCGCCCTGCGCGAGTCCTGCTTCGCCTCCGAGGACCTGCGCGAGGGGATCACCGCCTTCGCCGAGAAGCGCAAGCCGCGCTGGCGGGGAAAGTGAGCGCCAAGGCGCGCAGGGAGCTGGCCGCCGCCGACCCGGCGATGGCGGCGCTGATCGAGCGGATCGGCGAGATCGACATCGCGACGCGGCTGCGGCGCCGCAGCGAGGAGCGACCGGCCGACGCCTATGGCGCGCTGCTGCGAGCGATCGTCGGCCAGCAGCTCTCGACCAAAGCCGCACGGACGATCTACCGCCGCGTCTGCGAGATCTTCGGCGGCACGACGCCCTCGCCGGAGCAGCTGCTGGAGGCGAGCGAGGCGGACCTCCGCGCCGCCGGCCTCTCCGGGCGCAAGGTCGAGTACGTGCGCGACCTCGCTGGCCACGTGCTCGACGGCGAGCTAGAGCTGGACCGGCTCGGCGCGCTCTCCGACGAGGAGGTCGTCGCCGAGATCGTCGCCGTGCGCGGCCTCGGCCAGTGGACCGCGGAGATGTTCCTGCTCTTCCACCTCGAACGGCCCGACGTGCTCTCCGGCGGAGACCTCGGCATCCGCAAGGCGGTGCAGGTCGAGTACGGGCTCGAGCAGATGCCGCCCCCGGCGCAGGTGCTCGAGATCGGCGAGCCGTGGCGTCCCCACCGCAGCCTCGCCTCGCTCTACCTCTGGGAGTCGCTCGCGGCGGTCCCGGGCGAATAACGGCACCCGCGCTTCAAACCCGTCCCACCGGCGACCGACAATAGGTTTATGCGGCTTCGATTCTGGCTCGGATACGCCGTCGTCGCGGCGATCGCGATCGGCTCTATCGCGACGGCTCTGGTCGTCCACCACCGCGAAGCGGTGAGCTTCGAACGCACGCAGCGCGACGAGGCGACGCGCTCGGCGCGCTCGGCCGAAGCGACGGCCGCGCTTTCCGTCGGCCAGCTCGGCAGCACCGCCGCCTTCTACCAGGCGGAGAGTCGCTTCAGCCGCCACGAGTTCGAGGTGATGGCCGACTCGCTGCTGGAAACCGGCGCCCTCTCGGGTACCGCGTTCATCCAGTCCGTGCCCGCCGCGGATCGGCGTCGCTACGAACGCAGCCACGGCTACCCGATCCTCCACCGCAGCACGCTCGGGGACCTGCGGCCGGAGGGCGCCCAGTCCACCTACTTCCCGCTGACCTATGCCGCGACCGACGTCAAGCTCGGCGTCCAGCTCCCGCTCGGCTACGACCTCGAGTCCGATCCCCTCCGCGGCAGCGACCTGACCTCCGCCCGCGACAGCGGCAGGCCGGCGGCGACGCGGGTGATCCGTTTGCCGCTCGGCGGGACCGGGATCAACGTCTTCCGCCCCGTCTACCGCGACGGGGCGCCGACCAAGACGATCGCCCAGCGCCGCGCCGCCCTGGTCGGCTTCGCCCTCGGCGCCTTCCGCCTCTCCGACCTGGTCACGGCCGCCACGGCGGCATTGCCCAACGACGTCGAATCGCAGCTGGTCGAGAACGGGACGACGGTGAGCGGCTCCCAGCTCGACCGCGCCGAAGCGGCGAGCGCTCCCTTCCGCATCGCCGACCGGACCTGGCTGCTCGTCGTCAGCGATCCCAACCAGCCGGACGTCAGCCTGCCCATCCTGATCGCGGTCGGGGGCATCTCCCTCGCGGCGCTGCTCGCCGCCCTGATCCTGGTCTGGAGCCGCAACGAACGGATGCAGGAACTGCGCCAGCAGGCCAGCCAGGACCCGCTGACCGGGCTGAACAACCGGCGGCGCTTCGAGGAGGATCTGCGGACCGAGATCGCCCGCTGTCGCCGCGAGGGCGGCGAAGGGGCGCTGCTGATGCTCGACCTCGACAGGTTCAAGCAGATCAACGACACGCTGGGCCACCCGGTGGGCGACCGCGTGATCGCCGAGATCGCCGCCGTGTTGCGGGCTCGGATGCGGATCACCGACGTGGTCGCGCGACTCGGCGGCGACGAGTTCGCGATCGTCCTGCCGCGCAGCAACGCGATCGAGGCCCGCGCCGTCGCCGAGGCGATCGCCACCGCCGTGCGCGGCCACGCCCCGCGCGAGGAGGGCGTGCCGCCGATCACGATCAGCATCGGCATCTCGATGTTCAGCGGCAACCCCGAGCTGAACGCCGCGGCGCTGCTGGAGGAGGCCGACGCGGCGCTGTACGAGGCGAAGCGGGCCGGGCGGGACGGCGTGCGCTTCGCCGGCGAGGTCGCCGCCGCGCCGCGCCCGGAGCGCCAGGCCGACCCCGCCTGATCCTCCCAGCGTCCGCTGCGGCTCCTAGCCTTGCGGCGGCATGGAATCGCTCGTCACCTTCGAGGAGGCGCTGGCGCTCGGCGAGCTGAGCGACCGGCAGGAGATCGGCGAGCTGATCGAGCGCGCCTGGAAGGTGCGCGAGCAGAACTTCGGCGACTCGACCGACATGTGCTCGCTGGTCAACGCCAAGTCGGGCGGCTGCGCCGAGGACTGCGGCTTCTGCGCCCAGTCGCGCTACGCCGAGGCCGACACGCCGATGCACGCGATGATGGAGCCCGAGCAGATCCTCGAGCACGCCCGGGCGGCCGAGGCGGCGGGCGCCCATCGCTTCTGCATGGTCACCCAGGGCCAGGGCCTCTCCAAGCGCGACTTCGAGAAGATCCTCGACGGCGCCCGCCTCGTCGCCGAGCACACCAACCTGAAGCGCTGCGCCTCGATCGGCCACATGTCGGCGCAGCGGGCGAAGTCGCTGCGCGAGGCCGGCATCCAGCGCGTCCACCACAACGTCGAGTCCTCGCGCTCCTACTACCCGGAGGTCTCGACCACGGTCCGCTACGAGGGCCGGCTGCGGACGATCGACGCGGTCAAGGAGGCCGGCCTGGAGACCTGCGTCGGCGGCATCCTCAACCTCGGCGAGTCGCCCCGCCAGCGGGTCGAGATGGCGTTCGAGCTGGCCGAGCTGAACCCGACCTCGGTGCCGATCAACCTGCTCAACCCGCGCGAGGGGACGAAGTTCGGCGAGCGCCCGCTGATGGACGCCTGGGACGTCGTCAAGTGGGTGGCGGTCTTCCGCCTGATCATCCCCGGCGCCCTCTTCCGCCTCTGCGGCGGCCGGGTCGAGAACCTCGGCGAGCTGCAGCCGCTGGCGGTCAAGGCCGGGCTCAACGGGGTGATGATGGGCAACTTCCTCACCACCCTCGGCGCCGAGCCCGAGGACGACCGGGCGATGTTCGAGGAGCTCGGTCTGAACGTCGCCCGTCAGCCCGACAACGGCGCCAATCCGCGCCCCGACAACCGCACCGGCTGGCTCGACGGCGAGACTCCGGCGACGCCGATCGACGAGCTGATCGACCGCCAGGACGAAGCCGACTTCTGGGACCCCTCGACCCAGCTGCGGGTAGTGAAGAAGGAGAAGAAGCCTCCCCCTTATCCGCAGGCCGCATGACCGACGTCGCGGAGCGCTTGGAGGAGCTTCGCGAGACCGGCCTCTACCGGCGCCTGCGCCTGATCCGCGGCTCCCAGGGGCCGTGGGTGACGCTCGACGAGCGCACCGTCCTGCTGCTCTGCTCGAACAACTACCTCGGCCTCGCCGACCATCCCCGGGTGCGCGAGGCCGCCGCGGAGGCGGCGATGCACTGGGGGGCCGGGGCCGGGGCCTCCCGCCTGATCTGCGGCAACATGGAGCCCCACCGCGAGCTGGAGGAGCGGCTGGCCGCGTTCAAGCGCTACGAGGCCGCTCTGCTCTTCGGCTCCGGCTACCTCGCCAACAGCGGTGCGATCGCGGCGCTGGCCGGCCCGGGCGAGGTCGTCTTCTCCGACGAGCTGAACCACGCCAGCATCGTCGACGGCTGCCGCCTCTCGCGGGCCGAGACCTTCGTCTACCGCCACGCCGACCTCGGCCACCTCGCCTGGGGGATGGAGCGCGCCGGCGGGCGCGGCTCGTTGATCGTCACCGACGGCGTCTTCTCGATGGACGGCGACGTCGCCCCGCTCGCCGGCCTGGTCGAGCTGGCCCGGCGCCACGGCTGCCGGCTGATGGTCGACGAGGCGCACGCCACCGGCGCCTTCGGCCCCGCCGGCCGGGGCACCGTCGCCGCCGCCGGCCTGGGCGAGGAGGTCGACCTCGTCGTCGGCACGCTCGGCAAGGCGCTCGGCTCCTACGGCGCCTACGTCTGCGCCGGCCGCGAGCTGACCGAGTACCTGCTCAACGCCGCCCGCTCCTTCGTCTTCTCGACCGCGCCGCCGCCGCCGGCGGTTGCCGCCGCGACCACGGCGCTCGATTTGCTCGAAGCCTCCCCGCAGCTGATCGGCCGGCTGCGCGCCAACGCGGCGACGCTGCGCTCGGCGCTGGCCGGCGAGGGCTTCGGCGTCGAAGCCGGCGAGTGCCAGATCGTGCCGCTCGAGGTCGGCGATGCGCGGCGCACGATGGCCCTCTGCGAGCGCCTGCTGGAGGCCGGCGTCTTCGCCCAGGGGATCCGGCCGCCGAGCGTCCCCGAGGGCTCCTCGCGGCTGCGCTTCACGGCGATGGCCACGCACCGCACGAAGGAGCTGCGGCGGGCGGCGAAGCTGACCGGCGCCGCGGCGCGCGAGCTGGGGATCCTGGCGCCCGCGGCCACCGGGCCCTCGGCACTGGCCGCCTGAGCGCACCCGTGCGCGGCGTTTTCGTCACCGGCACCGGCACGGACGTCGGCAAGACGGTCGTCGCCGCGGCGATCGCACGCTCGCTCGCTGCGGACGGCGAACGCGTCGCCGTCTTCAAGCCCGCCGTCACCGGCCTCGACCAGGGCGGCGAGCCCGACCACCAGCTGCTGCGGCGGGCAGCCGGCAGCGAGCAGAGCGACGAGGAGGTCGCGCCCTACCGCTACGGGCCGCCGATGTCGCCTCATCTGGCGGCTGAGCTGGCGGGCGAGGAGATCTCGCCGGAACGGCTCCTCGATGCGGCCCGCGCCGCGGCGAACGGAGCGGACGTCCTCGTCTGCGAGGGGGTCGGCGGCCTGCTGGTGCCGCTGGCGCCCGACTACTCGGTGCGCGACTTCGCCGCCGAGCTCGGCCTGCCGCTCGTCGTCGCCGCCTCGCCGGGTCTGGGGACGATCAACCACACGCTGCTGACGATCGAGGCGGGCCGCACCGCAGGACTCGAGGTCGCAACGGTCGTCCTCACCCCGTGGCCGCGGGAGCCGGGCGGGGTCGAGCGCTCCAACCGCGCGACGATCGCCGCCCTGGGCGAGGTCGAGATCGAGGTGCTCCCGCCACTCGACCTCACCTCCCCTACCGGCTGGCCGCCGCTAGCTCTCCCGCAAGCTCCTCGCCGCCGGGACTTGCCTCCGCCTCGGCGACCGCGACGCTGACCCGTTTCGGCTTGGCGCGGATCGCCGCGGCGGCGATGAACGCACCGGCCAGCGTCACCGCCGCGGAGACCCACATCGCGTTGCTGAGGCCGTCGACGAACTGCTGGGGACTCGCCGTCTCGAAGCTGCTGCCGGCGGCGCCCTGGAAGATCGCGCCGGTGACGGCGACGCCGAGGCTGCCGCCGACCATGCGGAACATCGAGAGGACGCCCGAGGCTATCCCCGCTTTCTGCACCGAGACGGCGTTCATCGCGGCGCTGGTCATCGGCGACATCGTCAACGCGATGCCGATGCCGAGCAGCATGAACCCGGGCAGCAGGTCGAGGTAGCCGGAGTCGACCGCGATGCCGGTGAAGCTGTAGAGCGAGGCGGTGAGGATCAGCAGGCCGGCGACGATCAGCCAGCGCGGCCCGAAGCGATCGGCGAGCCGCCCGGACACCGGCGCCACGCCGACGATCATCAGGGTCGAGGGCAGGAAGCGCACCCCCGCCGCCAATGGCGAGTAATGGAGGATGTCCTGCATGTAGAGGGCGAGGAAGAAGAAGACGCCGAGCATCGCGAAGGAGATGATCAGCGCGACCACGACCGCGCCGAGGAAGTTGCGGTCGGCGAAGAAGCGGAACTCGACCATCGGCGCCTTGACCCGGTTCTCGACCGCGACGAAGGCGAAGCCGCCAAGCACCGCGCCGGCCAGCAGGCCGACGATCGCCGGCGAGCCCCAGCCCCAGGCGTTGCCCTCGACCAGGGCGAGGATGAGCGCCGTGAGCGCGGCCGTCAGCGTCGCCACGCCGAGGTAGTCGACCTCGCGGCCGACGGTCGTGTCGCGCGACTCGCGCACCGCGAACAGGGTCGCGGTGACGGCGCCGACCGCGACCGGGATGTTGAGGTAGAAGATCGCCCGCCAGCTGACGTGCTCGGTGAGGAAGCCGCCGAGCACCGGGCCGACCGCCAGAGCCAGAGCCGAGACCCCCGCCCAGGTCCCCATCGCCTTGCCGCGCTCGTGGGCCGGGAAGGCGTTGGTGATGATCGAGAGCGTGCCCGGCATCATCAGCGCCGCGCCGACGCCCTGGACGACGCGGCTGATCACCAGGTCGGTCTCGCCGGCGGCCAACCCGGCCGTCGCCGAGGAGAGGGCGAAGACGACGACGCCGATCAGGAACATGCGGCGGCGGCCGAAGATGTCGCCGAGCCGCCCGCCGGTCGCCAGCAGCACCGCGAAGGAGAGCGTGTAGCCGTTGATCGTCCACTCGAGGCCTGAGATCGAGGCGCCGAGGTCGCGCTGGATCGAGGGCAGGGCGACGTTCACGACCGTGTTGTCGAGCATGATCATGAACAGCGCGAAGCACATCGCCCCGAGCGTCCACCACTTGCGGTTGTCGTCGGTGATCAGGTGGCGGTAACGGGTCAAGCTGGTCCAACCTCCTTCAGGTGGCGATAGGCGTCGGCGATGTCCTCGCGGTCCATCAGCGCGTCGATCGCGGCGTCGAGCTTGCGGCGCTGGGGGGTGCTGAGGCCGGCGGCGAAGGCCTCCATCCCGGCCTGGCGCACGACCAGCAGGGTCTCGGCGAGCTTCTTGCCCTTGGCGGTGATCGCGACGCGACGGACGCGGCGATCCTCGGCGTCCTCGACCCGGGTTGCGAGACGCTTCTTCACCAGGGCGTCGACCGCCCTGCTCATCGAGGGCACCGAGACGCCGAGGGTCTCGGCCAGGTCGCTTACCTGGCGTGGCTCGGTCTCCTCGCCGAGGCCGCCCAGCTCGAGCAGCGCCTTGCACTGCGTCATCGAGAGGCCCGACTCCTCGATCACCCGAAGCTGGTTGCCGCGGTCGTAGAGGAAGACGTGGCGCATCAACGCGCTCAGCCGCGCCGCGGTGTCCTGCGCGGCGGCGCTCGCCTCAGGTTTCTCCGCCAGGGCTGCGATCTTGCTCGCTTGCATGCCCAAAATAATTGCAGATACGCAACTATTTCTCCATCGAAATAGTTGCTTGAGTGACCTATGTCACGCTGGATGCTCCGACTCGCCCCGGTAGGGGCCCGGCTTCGGCCGCGGAGCGCCGCCGGGGAGGGCGAGCCGGAGGATCGTCCTCTGGACCATGCCGAGCTGCTGCCCGAACGGCCCGCTGTTGTAAGGGAGGCCGTAGCGCTCGCAGATCTGCTTGACCTGCGGTGCGATCTCGGCGTAGCGGGTACTCGGCATGTCGGGGAAGAGGTGGTGCTCGACCTGGTAGCCGAGGTTGCCGCTGACGACGTGGAAGAGGGCGCTGCCCTCGATGTTCGCGGCGCCGGCAAGCTGGCGCACGTACCAGCCGCCGCGGCTCTCGTCCTCGACCTCCTCGGGCCTGAAGGTGTAGGTCTGGTCTGGGAAGTGGCCGCAGAAGATGATCGCGTAGGCCCAGACGTTGCGGACTACGTTGGCGGTGGCGTCCGCGGACGCGGTGGATCGGTAGGCGCCGGCGCCGCCACGCAGGGCCGCCTCGAGAACGCGGCTCAGGCCACCGCGGCGCCTGCGACCGAGGAGATTGCGACGCTTCTTGCGACCACCGCCGCCCCGGCGTGCCTCGACCGCGGCGTCGAGGGCGGCCATCGCCAGGCCGCTCAAGAGCGGCCAGGCGATGTAGTCCTTGACGATCTGGCTCTTCGCCTTCTCGCGGATGCCCGCCAGCTCGCGCTTGACCTGGGCCTTCGATTTCTTGCCGGTCCGTATCGCCTCGAAGTCGAGATCGTGCAACGCCACCCCCCACTCGAAGAACGCCGCCAGCACGAGGTTGTAGAACGGCTGGAGGAGATAGACCGGATGCCACTTCTGGCCCGGGTCGATCCGCATGATCTCGTAACCGAGGTCCTTGTCCTTGCCGAGGATGTTGGTGAAGGTGTGGTGGACGTAGTTGTGGGAGTGCTTCCAGGCCTCGGAGGTCGAAGCGGTGTCCCAGTCCCAGGTCGAGGAGTTGATCTGGGGATCGTTCATCCAGTCCCACTGGCCGTGCAGGACGTTGTGGCCGATCTCCATGTTCTCGAGGATCTTCGCCATCGAGAGCGTCGCCGTCCCGGCCACCCAGGCCGGCCGGTAGCGCGAGGCGAGCAGCAGCACCCGACCCAGCACCGCGAGGCGGCGCTGCATCGCGATCATGCTCTCGATGTAGCGGCGATCGCGAGTCGCCGAGCTCGGCGAAGACCCGGTCTTTGATCGCGTCGAACTCGCGCCCCAGCTCCTCCAGCCGCTCGCTCGGAGAGGTGGCTGAGCGGGCTGGCGGCCTCGGTGGTCGTTGCGGTCATCGTCTGCCTTTCGGTTGTCTCAAAGTGCGATCTCGATCGGTCCCTCGGGTGCGTTCACGCAGGTGCGGATCATTTCCCCCTCGTTGCCGTGAACCTCGCCGGTGCGCAGGTCGCGGACCTCACCCGCGCAGAGCTTTCCGACGCAGGTGTGGCAGATGCCCATCCGGCAGCCGAAAGGAAGGACGGCGCCGGCCTCCTCGCCGCCGATCAGGATCGGCGTGGCGCCGTCGCACTCGGCCTCGACCCCGCTCTTGGCGAAGCGGACGCTGCCGCCCTCTCCGCCGCCGGGGTCGCCGCCGATCATCGGCTGGAAGCGCTCGATGCAGAGCTGCTCCGCGACTCCCTCCCCCTGCCAGTGCTCGCTCATCGCGTCGAGCATCTCGCCCGGCCCCGAGAGGAAGGCACGGCGCCCGCGCCAGTCCGGGCAGAGCTCGTCGAGGTCGCCGGGGGCGATGCGTCCCTGCTCGCCGGTGATCCGCAGCCGCAGGCGGTAGCCCGGGATGGGCCTCGTCGATCTCGCGCAGGCGGTCGGCGAAGATCACGTCGCTTGCGGTGCGGGCGGAGTGGATGTGGGCCACGTCGCGCACCGCCCCGGCGCGAGCGAGGCTGCGCAGCATGCTCATGATCGGGGTGATACCGCTGCCGGCGCTGATGAAGAGCAGCTTGGTCGGCGGCAGCTCGGGCAGGACGAAGGTCCCTTCCACACCGCCGAGCCTGACCACGTCGCCCGGCCTGGCCTGGCGGACCAGGTAGGGCGAGACCTTGCCCGAGTCGACCAGCTTCGGCGTGATGCTGATGCACCCGTCCGGGCGGTCGGGCTCCGAGGTGAGCGAGTAGGCGCGCCAGTGGTGCACGCCGTCGATGACGACGCCAATCCGCAGGTACTGGCCGGGCCGGTGGCCAGTCCACTCGAAGCCGGGGCGGATCAGCACGGTGACGGTGTCCCCGGTCTCCTCGTCGATCCGTTCGATCCGCCCGCGCAGCTCGCGGGTCGACCAGAGCGGGTTGATCAGTTCGAGGTAGTCGTCCGGCAGCAGCGGGCTGAAGAGCGGACCGGACGGCATGCAGGGCCCGGCGCCTCGCGGGAGAGACCTGCGGGGTAGCTCCACGCTCAGCCATTCGATCTCATTCTACATCGTTTGATGTCACATTCTGTGAAGTGGCGCACGTTGGACACGTTGGCTGAGGGTTACCCGCCGCGGCGCGGTCTATGGTTGGCTCGGGCGATGTCGGTGGACCCCGCGCAGCTCGATCGCGACCATCTCTGGCACCCGTTCACCCAGCAGCTCGGCTGGGTCGAGGAAGAGCCGCTGATGATCGAGCGGGCCGAGGGCTCGACGCTGATCGACGGCGAGGGCCGGCGCTACATCGACGGGGTCTCCTCGCTCTGGTGCAACGTCCACGGGCATCGCCACCCCGGCATCGACGCCGCCGTCGCCGAGCAGCTCGGCAAGGTCGCCCACTCGACCATGCTCGGCCTCTCCCACCCCGCCGCCGCCGAGCTGGCGGCGCGGCTGGTCGAGCTGGCGCCGCCGGGGCTGACGCGCGTCTTCTACTCGGAGTCCGGCTCGACCGCGGTCGAGATCGCGCTGAAGATGGCCTTCCAGTACCAGCGCCAGCGCGGCGGCCAGCACGCCCGCCGCACCTCCTTCGTCCACCTGCGCGACTCCTACCACGGCGACACGATCGGCTCGGTCTCGGTCGGCGGCATCGACACCTTCCACGCCGCTTACCGGCCGCTGCTGTTCGGCACGCACGCTGCCGAGCCGGGCGAGGTCGCCGACCTCGAGCGCGTCCTCGCCGCCCACGAGGAGGAGTCGCGGCGGTGATCGTCGAGCCCCTGGTACAGGGCGCGGCCGGGATGCTCCTCCACCCGCCCGGCTACCTGCGCGCCGTGCGCGAGCTCTGCGACCGCTTCGGCGTACTGCTGATCTGCGACGAGGTCGCGACCGGGTTCGGCCGGACCGGGACGATGTTCGCCTGCGAGCAGGAGGGCGTCTCCCCGACCTGCTCTGCCTCGCCAAGGGCCTCACCGGGGGCTACCTGCCGCTGGCGGCGACGCTGGCGACGGAGCGGATCTACGAGGGCTTCCTCGGCGCCCCGGCAGGAGCAGCGCACCTTCTTCCACGGCCACACCTACACCGGCAACCCGCTCGCCTGCGCCGCCGCGCTCGCCAGCCTCGACGCCTTCGAGCAGGAGCGGACGCTCGAGCGCCTGGCGCCGAAGATCGAGCTGCTCGCCGAGCTGCTCGAGGACGTCGCGGCGATGCCCGAGGTCGCCGAGGTGCGCCGCTGCGGCGTCATGGTCGGCATCGACCTCGGCGGGCACGACCCCGAACTGCGCCTCGGCCACCGGGTCACGCTCGAGGCGCGAGCCCGCGGCGCGATCGTCAGGCCGCTCGGGGACGTCGTCGTGCTGATGCCGCCGCTGGCGATCTCGGAGGGCGAGCTGCGACGGCTGGTCGAGATCACGGTCGAGTCGATCCGGGCGGCCGTCACCTCGGTCGGGTCGACGACTCCTCTCGCGCGAGCGGCGTAGGCGCGCGGGTCCTGTCGCGGCGAGGGGCATCCTCCCCCTCGCAAGCAGCGGGGGAGGAACCCCTCACCACGCCACCCGCGCGAGTTACGCTGGTTGAGTGGAGAGGATGCGCGGGTCTGCAGAGGCACCGAACCTTGGAACGCCAGCTGAGCCTCGGCCTGCTGCGTCGGTGGTGCTGCTGAGGCGCGGGGGGAAGCATCGGGACCGGGCGCTCGAGGTGTTGCTGCTGAAGCGGACCGAGCAGGCCAAGTTCATGCCGGGGGTTTGGGTGTTCCCGGGTGGTGGCGTGGACCTGAGCGACGGCGAAGGCGAGACCGCATTCCGCGCCTGCGCGGTGCGGGAGCTGGAGGAGGAGGCGGGGATCGCGCTGCCCGAGGGCGAGGAGCTGGTGCTGTTCTCGCGCTGGATCACGCCCGAGGTGGTCTCGCGGCGCTTCGACGCCTGGTTCTTCCTCGCGCTGGCGCCCGCCCATGCACCGCCCGAGCCGGACGGCGTGGAGACGACCGAGGCGCGCTGGTTCGAGCCGCGGGCCGCCCTCGACGCCCAGCACGCCGACGAGCTCGCGCTTGCCTTCCCCACCGTCCAGCAGCTGAAGGCACTGCTGCCCTTCCGCAACGCCGCAGAGGCGATCGAGGCCCACCGCGACCGCGAGGTCGAGCCGATCCTGCCGAAGGTGATCGGCACCGCCGAGCAGCACCGGGTCGTTCTACCGGGCGACCCCGACTACCCAACCGGGTCGTAGTCGAGGCCCCCGGCCGCCGAGGTCGGAAGAGGGGCCAGCCGGGCCGGGATGCCGCGGACCGTGGCGCCGGCGGGGACGTCGGCGGTGACCACCGCGCCGGCGCCGACGACGGCCTCCTCGCCGATCTCGACCCCGGGCATGACGATTGCCCCGGCCCCGATCTGGCAACCGCGACGCAGGCGCGGCGGGCCGACCCGCTCCTTGCTGGTCATCTTGCGCCCGGTGAGGATTTGGGCTCCAGGCCCGAGGAAGCAGTCGGGTTCGATCACGACCCTCGATCCGACCACCACGAGGTTCTGCATGCGCGTGCGAGCGCCGATCTCGGCGCCGCGCGAGATCGCACACCCCGAGCCGACGGTCGCGTCCTCCGCGAGACGGACGTCACCCCGCAGATGCGCATAATCGCCGAGGAAGGAGTGCGGCCCCATCGTCGCGCCGGCCGAGACGCTGGCGTAGGCGCAGACGGTAACTCCCGGCCCGATCAGCGTGGAGCCCCCTTGCATCGAAACCGCGCGTGAGTTGCGCTGGCGGTGCTCTTCACGACCGAGGATGACACCGTGCTCGAGACGCGCTCCGGCCTCGACCGTGACGTCGTCGAGGATCACGACGTTGGCGCCGATCTCGACGGCCTCGGCGAGGCTGACACCCGAGCCGAGCAGCAGGTTCGGCGCCAGATCCGATGGCTTGAGCTGCGACAAGCGTGCGATTATCCCAGCGCATGCCGGGGGAGAGTGAGCTGGGAGTGGAATCGATCTGCTGCCTGCTTCACAACATGATCCCGGGAGGATCCGGGCGGCAGTGGATCCACCTGCTCGGTCGCCATGTCGAACGAGGCGGCAGGGCAACGATCGTCGCCCCACCGGGAGCCTTGCAGCCCGCAGCGGAAGCGGCCGGCGTGGGCTTCGAGGCGACCTCGTGGTACGACGAGGCGATCGAGCTCGCCCCCGAGGGCCTGCGCGCGACGCTCGGCCGCCACGAAGCGGCGATCGTTCACTGGGACCACCGGGTGATGGACGCGCTGGAGCCGGCGCTGGACAGCTGCGACCGCGTGGCCCTCGCCGTGCACCAGGCGCCCGGCGCGCTCACGCGCTGGCTCGGCCCGGAGGCGATGGCCGAGGTGCGCGTGCCGATCGCCCGCGCCCTGGACGAGGAACGTGCGGCGGTGCTGGTTCGCGGCGAGTCGCATCGCGAGCTCGTCGCCGGCGCCTTCGACCTGCCGGCGGGCCGGCTCAGCATCCTGCCGGCTTCGATCCCGCTCGGCGCCGTTCCCTTCCAGCCGCAGCTCGGCGAGCCGCGCGAGATCCTCGCGCTGACGCGGTTGGCGCCGGAGAAGGCCGCGATCGCGCAGCTGGCGGTCGAGCTGACCAGGGCGCGGCTGTCCGCCGGTAGGCCCTGTCGCCTGACGCTCGCCGGCGACGGCCCCTGGCGCGACGAGGCCCTGGCGCTCTGCCAGGCACGGCTGCCGTCGCGGGCCTGGCGGATCGAGGCCGCTCCGGCCGACCCGGTTGCCCGCCTCTTCGCCTCGGACCTGGTCGTCGCCCAGGGCCTGACCACCCTCGAGGCGGCGGCAATCGGCCGCCGCGTGGTCGTAGCCCGCTCGCTCGACGACGAGCACGCCGCCGGCGCGGTGCTCACCCCGGCCACCTACGACCTCGCCGCCCGCGACCCCTTCGGCTCTCCGGCGCTCGCCGATCCGGCATGCCTTTGGGAAGAGCTGCTGGGGCTCGGCGAAGACGACCTGCGCCAGGTGCGCCGCCAGGTCGAGCGGCACAACAGCCTCGAGACGGCCTCGCGCGCACTCGCCGAGGCGCTCGCGTAGCTACGCGTCCGGGAAGGGCTGCAGGCCGGCGTGCCAGGGGCCGGGCGGGTAGGTGTGCAGGCCGCTCTCGTCCATCTCGGAGTGCAGCCGCTTGAACAGCTGGCCGGCGTTTTTCAGCGCCTCCTTCAGCTCGGCCTCGCTGCGCTCGCGCAGGCGCCAGAGGAACCAGAGCTGGCGGTCGTTGACGCCGAAGTCGACCTCCCCGGTCATCGTCGTCGTCCAGGCGAGGAAGCCGGGGCTGAACAGCTCGCGCAGCTTCACCGGGTCGTACTCGCGCGGCACCGTCGCCTGGAAGCGCCTGTTGAAGTCGAGCGACTCGAACTCCACCTTGCGGGTGAAGCGCTTGCTCACCACCTCATGGCCCTCGATCGACTCGACGTTGAAGGCGGGAACCACCTTCGCCAGGTCGGGCATGTGCGCCTTGGCGAGGAGCGCGGTGGGCAGCAGCGCCTTGCCGAAGAGGCCGCCCACCTCCTTTTCGTCCGCGTCGCAGGAGGAGCCCCAGAAGCCCTCGACGAGCTGCCCGGTCAGCCGGTTCGACCCGCCGACGCAAAGTGCCACCGGCGCGTCGACGGGATTGATCCCGCCGACCTCCTCGTAGGTGAGGTCGTGCCGCTCGCCGTGACCCCGCACGATCCCCGCCCATTCCGCCGCTTCCTGCTTCGCGCCCACGCCGCGATCCTATGGGGGTAGGATGCGCCCCATGCTGATAGCCATCATCGTGGTCGTCGCGATCGTCGTCATCGCGGTCCTCTACTACATCTCCAAGCGCAACTCGATCATCGCCTCGCGCAACCGGGTCGACGAGTCCTGGAGCGGGATCGACGTGCAGCTCAAACGGCGCCACGACCTGGTCCCCAACCTGGTCGAGACGGTCAAGGGCTACGCCGCCCACGAGAGCCAGGTGTTCGAGAAAGTGACCCAGGCTCGGGCCGACGCGATGTCGGCGCAGGGCGTCGGCGACACGGCCAAAGCCGAGCAGGGGCTGACCGGCGCCCTCGCCGGCCTGCGCGCGGTGGCCGAGAACTACCCGCAGCTGCGGGCGACCGAAAACTTCCAGCAGCTCAGCCGCAACCTCTCCGAGCTGGAGGACGAAATCCAGGCCTCGCGGCGGATCTACAACTCCAACGTGCAGTCCTACAACACCTCGATCCAGCAGTTCCCCGGCTCGATCATCGCCAACCAGGGCGGCTTCACCGCGCGCGAGTACTTCGAGATCGAAGACGCCGGCGAACGCCAGCCGGTCGCGGTCGACTTCGGCTCGAAATAGGCGCGGCGCGGTCCCCTAAGCTTCAGCCATGACCGCGACCACCGAAGCGACGCTCTGGATCTGCGAGAGCTGCGGCTTCATCTACGACCCGGAGATCGGCGACCCCGACGGCGGCATCCCGCCCGGAACGCCGTTCGAGCAGATCCCCAGCGACTGGTTCTGCCCCGTCTGCGGAGCGCGGACCTCCGATTTTCGCCCCGTAGAGCCGGGCGAGGCTTAGGCCCAGAGACTCCGCCGTGACTCACGACTACGACTGGATAGTCGTCGGGTCGGGCTTCGGCGGCAGCGTGTCAGCGCTTCGTTTAGCTGAAAAGGGCTACTCGGTGGCCGTGCTCGAGTGCGGCAAGCGGTTCGCCGACAGCGACTTCCCCAAGTCGACCTGGGACTCCCGCCGCTACTTCTGGGCGCCGCGTCTGGGGATGAAGGGGATCTTCCGGTTGAGCACCTTCAAGGACGTCGCCGTGGTCAGCGGCTGCGGCGTCGGCGGCGGCAGCCTCGGCTACGCCAACACCCTCTACGTGCCTCCTTCGCAGTTCTTCCAGGACCCGCAGTGGGCGGACCTGGAGGACTGGGAGGCGACGCTGGCGCCGCACTACGCGACCGCGCAACGGATGCTCGGCGTCGTCGTCCACGACCGCGACGACCCCGCCGACCAGCTGCTGCGCGAGCTGGGCGAGGAGCTCGGCGTCGGCGACACCTACCGCAAGACCCCCGTCGGGGTCTACCTCGACAACCCGGGCAAGACCGTCCCCGACCCGTTCTTCGAAGGCGCCGGCCCCGAGCGCACCGGCTGCATGCAGTGCGGCCGCTGCATGGTCGGCTGCCCGCACGGGGCCAAGAACACGCTGGTCAAGAACTACCTCTGGCTGGCCGAGCACGCCGGGGTCGAGGTGATCCCCGAACGGCTGGTCACCGACGTGCGCCCGCTCGGGGCCGCCGACGGCAGTGACGGCTACGAGGTCGCCAGCGAGCGCTCGGGCCTACTGCGCGGCCGCCGCCGGCGCACGCTGCGTGCCGCCGGGGTCGTCGTCGCCGCCGGGCCCCTCGGCACCAACAAGCTGCTGCAGCGCTGCCGCCTCGGCGGCTCGCTGCCGCGCGTCTCCGGCCGCCTCGGCGAGCTGGTCCGGACCAACAGCGAGAGCATCCTCGCCGTCACCGTGCCCGAGGACTTTCCCGAGGATCTGTCCAGGCGGGTGGCGATCACCTCGAGCATCTACCCCGACCCCCACACCCACATCGAGACCGTCACCTACGGCGAGGCCGGCGACTCGATGAGCACGCTCTACACGCTGCTGGTCGGCAACGGCTCGCGGGTAACGCGCCCGCTGAAGCTGGTCGGGCAGATCCTCCGCCACCCCGCCAAGTTCGTCCAGGTGCTCTGGCCGAAGGGCTGGTCGCGGCGGACGATCATCGTCCTCGTGATGCAGACGCTCGACAACGCGATCGCCCTGCGGCCGAAGCTGAAGCGAAACGGCGAGGTGCGGCTGCAGACCGAGCAGGACCCCGAGCGGCCGATACCGACCTTCATCCCGGTCGCCAACGAGGCCGCCGAGTGGCTGGCCAAGCGCACCGGCGGGGTCGCCCAGAGCTCGGTGATGGAGGCGATGCTGAACGTGCCCTCCACCGCCCACATCCTCGGCGGCGCGGTGATCGGCCACGGGCCCGAGGACGGAGTCGTCGACTCGGGCCAGCGCGTCTTCGGCTACGAGAACCTGCTGGTCTGCGACGGCGCCGCCGTGCCGGCCAACGTCGGCGTCAACCCCAGCCTCACCATCACCGCGCTGGCCGAGCACGCGATGAGCGAGATCCCTCGAAAAGAGGGAGCTGAGCCGAGCCGCCTGCCAAAAGCGGCTCAACCCGCTGTCAGTCCCTAGAACGGGCGCGAAAACCAAGCAGGTCGTGGGACGCAGGGAGCGAGGTGAGGGGAGCGCACTTCTAGTGCGTGACCCGATCCGAGCGACTGAGGACCGCGAGATGCGCCGGTTTGCAGCGTCCGCTATTGAGCGAACCTCTCCCCGACGTAGCTCCAGTTGACGACGTTCCAAAAGGCGTCGATGTAGTCCGGGCGCTTGTTTTGGTACTTCAGGTAATAGGCGTGCTCCCAGACGTCGCAGCCGAGCAGCGGCACGCTGCCGTCGGTGACCGGCGAGTCCTGGTTCGGGGTCGAGACGACGGCGAGGCCGGAGCTGTCCTTGACCAGCCAGGCCCAGCCGGAGCCGAAGCGGGCGATGCCGGCGGCTTTGAACTCGTCCTTGAACGAGTCGAAGGAGCCGAAGGTCTGCTCGATCGCGCTCGCCAGCTCGCCGCCCGGCTCGCCGCCGCCCTCGGGGCTGAGCATCTGCCAGAAGAGGCTGTGGTTGAAGTGGCCGCCGCCGTTGTTGCGCACCGGCATCTGCTTGTCGCCCGGCAGGCTGGAGAGGTTGCGCAGCACGTCCTCGACCTCGCGGTCGGCCCACTCGGTCCCCTCCAGCGCCGCGTTGGCTTTGTCGACGTAGGCCTGGTGGTGCTTGTCGTGGTGGACCCGCATCGTCGCCTCGTCGATGTGGGGCTCGAGCGCGTCGTAGGCGTAGGGCAGATCTGGAACCGAGAAAGCCATCTGGGCGTCTCCTCCTGGAGTTGGACTGGTCGTAGCCGAAGCCGGCCCGGAGCCTAGCGCGCCGCGCCCCTAAGCTGGCGTCGTGGCGAGCGACGAGGCACAGCTCTGGCGGCGCCTGACCGTCGAGGGGGACAAGCGAGCGCGAGAAGAGCTGATCGAGCGCTACATGCCCTTCGCCAAGCGTCTCGCCCTGCGCTACCGCGGCGCCAGCGAGTCCTTCGAGGACCTCCTCCAGGTCGCGAACCTGGGGCTGATCAACGCGGTCGACCGCTTCGACCCCGAGCGCGGCATCCCCTTCACCGCCTTCGCCTCGCCGACGGTCCTCGGCGAGCTCAAACGGCACTTCCGCGACCGCGTCTGGACCGTACGGGTGCCGCGCGGCCTGCACGACCGCATGGCCGAGGTCGAGAAGGCGATCGGCGAGCTGACCAGGGAGCTGCAGCGCTCGCCCTCGGTCGGCGAGATCGCCGCGCGGCTCGAGCTGGAGCAGACCGACGTGCTCGAGGTGATGGAGGCCAACCACAACCGCCGGCCGCTCTCGCTCGACCGGCCGGCCGGCGGCGAGGACGGCGAGGACTCGGCTCCAACCGAGTGGATCGGCAGCGAGGACGGCGGCTACGAGCTGGTCGAGGGAAGGATCGCCCTCGACGCCGCCCTCCCCTACCTCGACGAGCGCGAGCGGCTGGTGCTGCGGCTGCGCTTCGCCGAGGACATGACGCAGTCCCAGATCGCCGAGCGGATCGGCCACTCCCAGATGCACGTCTCGCGCATCCTGCGCCGCGCCCTCAACCGGATCCGCGAGCAGATCAGGGAGCAGCGGCAAAGCGAATGACGAGGTACTCGCCGTCGGCGGACTCCTCGACCGCGAGCTCGTCGGCAAGCGACTCGAGCGAGCCACCCACGTCGGGCAGTTCGAGCCCTTCGCGGATGCGCCTGGCCTCGCCCGCCCGCATCGGCCCCAGCCGCAGGGCGACGCCCTCGTCGCGGTCGTCGAGGCCGAGCCGCACGCGGCCGTCGGCGAAGCTCTCCGGCGCTGCCGCGGCGATCGCGTCGGTGACCAGGACGGCGTCGGAGACGCGGTCGACGGAGAGATCTCGGCGGGCGGCGAGCGCGCCGACCATGCGGGCGAGAACCGGCCCCAGCAGCTCCGGTCGATCGGTGACGATCTCGGTGGCCTCGGAGAGCTGCGGCGCGGGCCGCTGACCGTCGCCCCCGGACGCGCCGCCGTTTAGCGGCAGGCGCATCGTCACCTCGGTGCCGCGGTCGACGCCGCCCGAGATCGCGAAGCTGCTCGAGAGGGCCGCGATCAGCGAGAGCCCCAGCCGCAGGCTGTCGCGCTCGGGCTCGACCTGCGGCCTGATGCCGACGCCCTCGTCGCGCACCGTCACCGTGAGGCCCTCCTCGTCGGCGCTCGCCTCGACGCAGAGCGGTCCCGCCTCGCCCTGGTAGGCGTGCACGGCGACGTTCATGCAGGCCTCGGTGACAACCGTCTTCAGGTCGGCGAGCCCGGGCTCGTCCATGCCGATCTCCTCGGCCAGCCCCGCCAGCGCATGACGCACGACCGCGACGTTCTCCGCTTTCGCCGGAAGGGTCATCCGAAGCCCCCTGGGCCTCTGCCTGATCGTCGAGTTCTCTGGCATCAACCGCATTCTCCGCTGGGACGGTCTGCCCGGCGGTGCCCGAGCATATCGTCGGGCTGTGGTCATCTCCCCGCTACCCTCGCCCAAACGGGGCAAAACCCGGGGCGGCCCGAATACTCAAAGGCTCGGCTGCGGTAGCATCGACTGTGTGAGCCCTGCGCCTTTCGAAGTGGAGAGCGAGCAGCGCGAGGACGGGATTCATTCCATTGCCGTGCGCGGCGAGCTGGACATGAGCACCGCCCCCGAGCTGGAGGCCGAGATCGACCGGATACTGGCCGGCGATGACGTCGCGGTGATGCTCGACCTCTCCGAGTGCGAGTTCATCGATTCGACCGGAATCGCCCTGATCGTCCGCACCTGGCAACGCGTCGACCGTGGCGCCGACGGCGACGGCGACGGCCGTATCGTCCTCTGCTGCGTCAACCATCAGGTGCGACGGTTGCTGAAGATCACCGGGGTCGAAGCGTCGATCTCGATGCACGAGCGGCCCGACGCGGCGCTGGCGGAGCTGCAGGCCGCAGCCGGCTAGAGGCCTCGGCCGGCGCTCTCAGACCGCAGTCGCGGAAAAGCGGGCGTCAGCCTGGTCGGGGTCGGGGAAGACCTCGCCGCGGACGAAGCGCTCCCCGGCCAGCTCCCAGATCCAGGCGACCGGCATGTCGCGTATGCCGAGGTCGCGGCTGCGGGCGTAGACGCGGCCCCGTACCAGCAGGCTGGAGCCGTGCCGCTCGAGCTCGCTCGGGGTGATCAACAGCTCTTCCCAGGTCTCGGCGACGTCTTCGAGGTACTCGTGCAGCCCGGCCGCGCCGACGTATGGCGCCGCGCGCCCGATCGCGTCCGCGGTCGGGGTCGGGAAGAAGTCCATCCTCTCGTCGCAGGCGGCGACGATTCCCGCCTCGTCGCGGCGGTTGAAGCACCCGTAGAGGCGCTCGACCAGGGCCATCTCGGGGCCCTCCATGGCCGCCGCCGGGCCGGCGCCGGCAGGGACCGCGCTCGAGGTGCGGGAGACGGCGAGGATCGCCACGTCGTCCTCCAGCGCGCCGCCGGTGAACTCGTGCAGCTCGGCCTCGAGCCGCTGTGCGGCGAGCGCCGGATTGCCCGCGCCGCTCACCACCTGGCGCAGGCGGGGCTCGCCGAAGCGGCCCTCGGAGCCGCGCGCCTCGGCGATCCCGTCGGTGACCGTGACGAGCTGCTGAGCGGCCGTGATCTCACAGCTCGAGAGGCGCCAGGAAGCGTCGCGGAAGGCGCCGAGCACGGGGTCGGCGTCGGCGACCTCGCTCACCTGCCCGTCCTCGACCAGCAGCGGCGGGGGGTGGCCGGCGACCGCCAGCCGCACCGGCTGCACCGGGTCCTCGCGCAACACGACCAAGGCGACGCTGCAGAGGGCCACCTCCTCGCGCGCCAGCAGCGTCCGGTTGAGGGTCGCCAGGGCGACGACGGGGTCGCCGGTCAGCACCGCGGCGGTACGCAACGTGTAGCGGGCTACGGCGGCCACGGCCGCGGCCCGGGCGCCGCGGCCGGTGACGTCGCCGATCGCCAACATCCAGCCCCCCGGCACCTTGAAGACGTCGTAGAAGTCGCCGCCGACCTCGTTGTGCGCCCCGGAGGGGCGATAGGTCGCGGCGACGGACCAGCCGGGGATGTGGGGCAGCGGCGAGGGCAACAGGCCGCGCTGCAACGACTCGGCGATCTCGGCCCGCGCCTGCTCGGCCCGCTCGAGGTCGGCGAAGAGGCCGCAGTTGTCGAGCGCCAGGGCGATGCGGCCGGAGAGGATCCAGGCGAAGTGGGCGTCGCCGCGGCGGTAGCGGCGGCCCGACCAGGCGACCCCGAGCGTGAGCGCTCCCGTCACCCGGCCGCGGGCGTTCAGCGCAACCGTGACCGCCGAGCGCGGTTCGAGCCGTCGCAGCAGTTCGAGGTCGCGCGGCCCGTCGGCGAGGTCGCGCAACTCGTCCTCGCCCATGCGCTCGAAGAAGCGCGGCTCGAGCGAGGCCCGGCCAGCCTCGGAGAGCATGTGGTCGGGGATCGAGGGCCGACGTTCGGCCATGCCCTCTTCGACCCGCGGCCAGGCGCCCGGCGCCAGCCGAACCGCCACCCGTTCGACTCGGCCGTCGGCGATCAGGTCGATCAGGCAGAAGTCGGCGAAGCCGGGCACGAGGATGTCGCAGATCGCGTCGTAGGTCTGCTCGAGGCTGCCGCCGGCGTCGGAGACGGCGGCGATCTCATCGAGGATGCGGAAGCGGCGGCGAACCGTGCGCTCGTGCCTCAGCAGCGCGACAGCCGCGATTGCGAGCGCCAAGAGCCCCGTCGCGACGACCTCCGTGACCCCGATCCAGCCCAATTTCCCTCCAGTCGACTGCTACTGAAAAGAGAGTACCCGGTTCAGCCCCCGAAGGAGGCGCGCGGGACGGTTTCGGCGTCGCCGCCCGTCCAGGCGTTGAACCGGTACCAGGCGGGCTTCGCTTCGCGTTCTTCGGTCAACAGGCCGGCCGAGTCGCAGAACTGGCAGGTGCCCTTCTCGTCGGCCCAGGAGAACCACCAGACGCCACCGATCCGCCAGGCGGAGCGGTGGCCGGCGAGCAAGGAGAAGGCCTGGTCGAGTTCGCGCGCCTGGCCCTCCAGGCCGCGCTCCCAGCGGGTCTGGAAGCTGTCCGAGCCCCAGCCCAGCTCGGTGACGTAGAGCGGCGTGGCGGAGTCGTGGTGACGGCGCATCACCCGCCGCAGGTTGCGGATCTGCGGCACCATCGCCCGCGCGTCGGCGACGTAGGGGTGCAGGGCGATCCCGTCGAAGTAGCGCTTCACGTCGCGCGCCCGGTAGAGGCGGTCGAGGAACTCGCCGGAGGGGACGTTGGGGGGCACCTGCAGGGGACGGCCGAAGAGGCCGCCGAGGATCACCCGGGCGGCGGGGTCGGCCGCGTGGATCGTGCGGCCGCTGACGCGGACGAGGTCGGCAAAGCGCTCGGGGCTCGCGTCGGCCGAGAAGGTGACGATGTTCTCCTCGTTCCAGACCTCCCAGTCGCGGATCGGCAGGTAGGGCAGTTCGGGGTTTTCTTCCCAGAAGCTGCCGCCGTCGCCGTAGCGGCGAACCGCCTGCCTGAGGAAGCTGGCCCACGCCCGCAGGGCCCCCGGCCCACCGACCGGTTCGATCCGGGGCTGCGGCGCGACCCAGGCCGGCGTGCCCCAGACGAAGGGGAAGACCCGCAGCCCCGATTCGGCGGCGAGCGTGACCGAGCGATCGAAGTCCGACCAATCGGGCGGAGCCAGCCAGGGACCGTATTCCTCGACGCTCTTCCAGTAGAGCGGCAGGCGCACGCTCTCGATGCCCGAATCCGCCATCAGCGCGAAGTCCGAGCGGGTGGACACCCCCTGCGGCGAGATGCCGAAGAAGCCGGGCGGAACGTACGCGGCCGGGGCCGGCGCGGGCAGCGCGAACAGCGCCGCGACGGCGGCGATCGGCAGCAGCTTTCGGAGCGAGGCGGACACCAGATAGACAGAACCCCTGCCCGCCCCAAGGTAGCGCTCGGCCGCTCGCGGGCGGCCTCCGCCGGCCTTCTGGGATAATCGCCTCCTTCGGGGCGTGGCGCAGCCTGGTAGCGCGCACCGTTCGGGTCGGTGAGGTCCCCGGTTCAAATCCGGGCGCCCCGATATTTCCTATTCCACCGCGGCGATGGCGCCTTCGATCTGGGCGAGGTCGGGGCCGTCCTGGAGGGTGCGGACGCCGCGCGGACCGTCGACGATGGTCGCCATCTGGGTGCGGATGCCGAGCTTCGTGCCCAGTTCTTCGTAGCCTTCGAGTTGGCGGGTGATCGCGCTGCCGGAACGGCTTCCCTGGTTCAGGGCTTCGCGCCATTCGAGCACGTCGAGTTCGCCGATCGACCCGGCCAGCGATTCGACGAAATCGTCGTCGATTTCGGTGCGCTTCGCTTCGTCCTGGTTGAGGAAGAAGAGGTAGGTGTACTGCCAGCCGTAGCCCTGCTGCGCGGCGGCCTCGGCGCCGAAGAAGCCCTTCTCGAGCGGGTTTTCGGCGACCGAGTAGTGGCGCAGGAGCAGCTTCGCGTCGCCCGGCCGCGCGTAGCGTTCGGCCAGCGCCGGCATCGTTTCGAGGAAGTTGTCGCGGCAGTTGCCGCACTGCAGGTCGGCGAAGACCTGGATCGATACCGGTGCGTCGGAGGAGCCGAGGCGGTCGCCTTCCTGCGGGATGCCACCGAAGGTCGCCTGCGCGGTCGAGATCCCTTCGATCCTGACCGGCGCCCGGCCGGCCTTCTTGGTCGCGATCCCGACCAGCGCGTAGCCGAGCGCGCCCAGCGCCAGGACCAGCACGAGCAGGACCCAGATCCGGCCGCGGCGGGGAAGCGGCGTGGCTGCGGCTTCGGACACCGCGGGGAGGTTGACAGGTCCGCCCCTGCGGGTACATTGCTGCTACCCGATTTCAACGACCTGGGAGGTCCCGCGTGGCCAATCACCTCACCCCGTCCGAACTGGCAGAGGAGCTGCAGATGAAACGGCAGGAGGTGATCGGCAAATGCGTTGAGATGCACGTGCCGATCTTCCACGGCCGCATCGACAAGTCGCTCTTCCGCAGCTCGTTGCGCCAGTCCTCCGCGCGCCCCAAGCAGCGCACGGTCTAGCGTCAATCGCGCAAACTGCGGTCGACTAGACTCCCCGCCGTGGAGGAGCGGGGCACCAAATCGACCACTCTCGCGGACCTGCTGCCGCGTGCCGCCGAGCGCTATGGCGACGCGCCCGCGATCCGCTTCAAGGACGGCGAGAGCTGGGTCACGCGCAGCTTTGCCGAGGTCGCCGAGACGGTTCGCTCGCTCGCCCTCGGCCTGATCGATCTCGGCGTCCAGCCCGGCGACAAGGTCTCGATCCTCGCCAACACGCGGCCCGAGTGGACCTACCTCGACTTCGCCGCCCTCTCGATCGGCGCGGTCGTCGTGCCGATCTACCAGACCAACTCGCCGGAGGAGTGCCAGTACGTGCTCGAGAACTCCGACGCCAAGGTCGTCGTCGTCGAGGACGAGGAGCAGATCGAGAAGATCCGCGAGGTCCGCGGCTCGCTGCCGCTGCTCGAGCACGTCGTGCGGATGACCGGCGCCAGCGAGGACGCGATCTCGCTCGAGCAGCTCGCCGGGCGCGGCGTCGGCCGCGACGCCGCCGAGTGGGAGCGGCGCTGGAGCGCCGTCACCCCGGCCGACATCTGCACCTTCATCTACACCTCGGGCACGACCGGGCCGCCGAAGGGCTGCGTGATCAGCCACGGCAACTACCGGGCGATGCTCGACATGGTCAACCAGACCAGCACGATCGAAGACGAAGACCTCACCTACCTCTACCTCCCGCTCGCCCACTCCTTCGCCCTGCTGATCCAGCTCGGCAGCTTCGACCTCGGCGCGACGCTCGCCTACTGGGAGCGCGACCCGCTGAAGATCATGCCCAACCTGGCCGAGGTGAAGCCGACCTACTTCCCCTCGGTGCCGCGCATCTTCGAGAAGATCCACACGATGGCCACCGGCGCCATGGAGAAGGAGGGCGGCCTGAAGAAGGCGGTCTTCGAGTGGTCGATCCGGGTCGGCGGCAAGGTGCGCGCGGCCGAGCGCAACGGCCGCCAGCCGGGCTTCCTGCTGCGCAAGCAGTACGAGTTCGCCGACAAGCAGGTGCTGTCGAAGATCCGCGGCCTCTTCGGCGGGCGGCTGCGCCTCGCCGTCTCCGGCGCGGCGCCGATCAGCCCCGAGATCCTGCGCTTCTTCGACGCCGCCGGCGTGCTCGTGCTCGAGGGCTGGGGGATGACCGAGACCTCGACCGCGGCGACGATCTCCTCGCCGGAGGACTTCAAGATCGGCACGATCGGCAAACCCTTCCCCGGCTGCCAGGTGAAGATCGCCGAGGACGGCGAGATCCTGGTCAAGGGCCCCAACGTCTTCCAGGGCTACTACAAGAACGACGAGGCGACCCGCGAGACGATCGTCAACGGCTGGCTGCACACCGGCGACCTCGGCGCGATCGACGAGGACGGCTTCATCCGGATCACGGGACGGAAAAAGGACATCATCATCACCGCCGGCGGCAAGAACATCACCCCGGCCAACCTCGAGGGCGCGATCAAGCAGCACCCGCTCGTCTCCCAGTGCGTCGTCGTCGGCGACCGCCGGCCCTACCTGGTCGCGCTCGTCACCCTCGATCCCGAGGAAGCGCTCGCCTACGCCAAGGAGCACGGCCTGCCCGAGGACCCTGCCGAGCTGGCGCGCAACCCCGAGGTCAAGGCCGCGATCGAGGCCCACCTGGACAAGGTCAACGAGAAGTTCGCCCGGGTCGAGCAGGTGAAGAAGATCGCGATCCTGCCGCATGACCTCTCGCAGGAAAGCGGCGAGCTGACGCCGACGCTGAAGGTCAAGCGCGCCGTCGTCGCCGACAAGCACCAGGGCGAGATCGAGCAGCTCTACGCCGGCTGAGCGGCCGGGGGCTGCGGCGCTAGGAGGCCTCGCCGGGAAGCAACGCGGTCGTCGTCTGCTCGAGCACCCGCCGCCACGCCGACGTCTGCCCCGGCTCCTCCTCGGAGGCGCGCTCGACCGCGCGGCGCACCCGCCGCTCGGAGATCTCGAGGCCGTGGCGCTCGGCGATCTCCTTGTAGCGGTCGTAGTCCTGGGCGAGGGTCGCGGTCACCGTCTCGAAACCGTGGCGAGCGATGTCCAGGCGGCGCGAGTAGTCCATGATCGGCGTGCCGAACATCAGCTCGTCGTTGGGCTCGGGCTCGAGCAGGATGATGTCGACGCCCGGGTATTTCTCCTCCCACTGGGCGACCGCCTCGTGCAGGCGGGCGTGGGCGATCAGGCGGAAGGCCTGGTTGGCGACGCCGGGCATCCCCATGTCGGAGACGCGCCGGGCGCGGGTGCCGAAGACCGTCGACATGCTCTGCTGGAAGTCGTTGACGAAAGGCACCAACGGGTTGACGACGACGATGAACTTGGCGCCCTTCTCGACCGCGATGTCGACGTTGGTGGTCGAGCGGATGCCGCCGTCGACTAGCTGGCGGCCCTTCAGGTCGACCGGCTTGTAGACGACCGGCAGCGCGGTCGAGCACTCGACCGCCTTGGAGATCGGCACGTCGTCCCAGCCGGGCTCGCCGAAGACCAACCGCTCGCAGGTGTCGAGGTCGGTCGCGGTCAGGTAGAGTTCGTTATCCAGCAGGCGGAAGTCGTTGACCCTGCCCGCGTCGGCCAGCACCTGCTCGACGTAATCGCCGACGCCGGCGCCGGAGTAGAGCCCGGTCGGCAGCGCCTCGGCGAGGCCGACGACGATGTCGATCGCCGAGAAGTCCCCCATCCGGACCAGGCGGCTGAGCAGCTCAGCGGTGCGCAGCGGCAGCATCGCCGCCGTCCGCGCCACGCCGAGGTAGTCGAACTTGAGGACCTTGGAGAGATCGAGGTCGTCGAAGTCGGAGCTGACCCGGTCATTGATCGCCTGCATCATTTCGTCGGGCGTGACGCCGTTGGCGAGCATCGTCGCGACGAAGGATCCGGCGCTGGTGCCGACGTAGACGTCGAAGTTGGTGACGGTGCTGTTGACCGCGAGCAGATCGAGCGCCCGCAGCGCTCCGATCTCATAGACCCCACCGGTGAAGCCGCCGCCGCCGAGCACCAGGGCGGTCTTCGAGGGCCGCTTCCGACCTTTGCCCCGTTTGCGGCGCGGAGTCTGATCGATCTCGACGACCTTGCCCATAAACATGGATTATCCCAGATGGATCGGCCTGGCCCGCTACCTTGGCGTGCTGCCGTGTTGCAATTTGCGATGAGACGCGCTGTTGCCTCCCTGTTTGCGCTTCTGCTGCTGGCGTTTCTGCCGGCCGCGGCCGGCGCGAGCAGCTCGTGCGACCAGATGAAGGCGCGGCTGCTGCGCGGGGGCGGCGGGGCGAGTGGGTTGCTGGTCGTCGATGCCGAAACCGGGAAGACGGTGTGCGCGCGGGCGCCGGGGGCGGCACGCTCGCTGGCCTCGAACACGAAGCTGTTCACGACCTCGACCGCGCTCACCCGGTTCGGGCCCGAATACCGGATCGCGACCGAACTGCTCGGCGACGGCAACATCGACGCTCACGGCGTCCTGCACGGCAACCTCTACCTGCGGGGGGGCGGCGACCCGGCGCTCGGAGAACCGGCGTTTTACGACCACTTCCTCGGCGGCGTCGGGACCGACGTCTTCGAACTCGCCGAAGGGCTGCGCGAAGCCGGCGTCAAGTCCGTCACCGGCCGCCTCTACGCCGACGACACCGTCTTTGACCGCCTCCGCGGTGTCGCCGACTCCGGCTACGCGACCAGCCCCTACATCGGCCCGCTCTCAGGCCTGGACTTCGACTCCGGCTACAGCGCCAGCGGCTCCTTCTCGGCCGAACCGGCGAAGGAAGCCGCCGCGGCGCTGGCCGCCTCGCTGCGCTCCTCCGGCATCTCGATCCGCGGCGAAGTGGCGCGCGCCGCCACCCCGCCGAGCGCCGCCGCCCTCGCCACGGTGCGCTCGCCGACGATGGCTCAGCTGGTGCAGACGACCGACGTCTACTCCGACAACTTCTTCGCCGAGATGCTGCTCAAGCTGCTCGGCGCGCACTTCGGCGGCGCCGGCACGACCGCGGCCGGTGCCGCCGTGGTCGAGCGCTTCGCCCGCGCCGAGGGAACCGGCGTGCACGCCGTCGACGGCTCCGGCCTGACCCGCTCCAACCGGGCCTCGCCGCGCCAGGTCGTCCGCCTGCTGCTGGCGATGCGCGCCTCGCCGATCGGCGAACAGTTCATCGCGGACCTGGCGCTGACCGGGCACACCGGCACCGTCGCCGACCGGACCCAGGGCACCGCCGCCTACGGCCGCTGCCGCACCAAGACCGGCACCCTGACCGGCGTCAGCAACCTCTCCGGCTTCTGCTTCAACCGCGACGGCAAGACGATGGCCTTCTCGATCCTGATGGGCAGCGTCGGCGACCTCACCCTCGCCCACTACGAGCAGGACCTGATCGCCGCCACCGTCGCGTCTTACTGACCCCGCCCCGCCGCCCAACCTAGAATCGAACCCATGCGCGTGCTGCTGACCAACGACGACGGGATCTCCGCCCCCGGGCTTCAGGCTGCGCGACGGGCTCTGCGTGAGCTGGAGGGGGTCGACGTCGACGTGATCGCGCCGGACTCCAACCGCAGCGCCACGGCGCGCAGCATCACCACGCGCTCGCCGCTGACCGTCGAGGAGGTCGAGTTCGGCGACGGCGACACGGGCTTCGCCACCGACGGCACGCCGGTCGACTGCGTCCGCTTCGCCGAGCTTGGGCTGGTCGGCCACCGGCCCGACCTGATCGTCTCCGGGATCAACCACGGCGCCAACCTCGGCGACGACATCACCTACTCGGGCACCGTCGCCGCAGCCTTCGAGGGGATCGTGCTCGGCATCCCCGCGGTGGCGATCTCCCAGCAGTCCTCGGGCGGCGGCATGGGCTACGTCAGCGGCCGCTTCGAGTTCGGCGTCGCCGCCCGCTTCATCGCCCAGCTGGTCGCCAAGCTGATCGCCGAGCCGATGCCGCCGGAGACGCTGGTCAACGTCAACTGCCCCGCCGGCGAGCCGAGCGGGATCGAGGTCACCCGGCTCGGCAAGCGCGTCTACAACGACGAGCTGAAGCTCGTCCGCGAGGACGCCGACGGCCGCAAGCACTACGAGATCTACGGCTGGCAGCCGGGCTTCGAGGAGCTCGAGGGGACCGACCTGATGGCGGTCTCGCAGGGAAGGATCGCGGTGACGCCGATCCATTTCGACCTCACCGACCACGGCGGCCTGGAGCGGTTGCGCGGCTGGGGCTTCGACGAGATGCTCGCCGCCAGCGCCCCCTCCTCGGTGTGAGCGCCGCCTCGGCGCAAAAGCGGGCGGCCGAGCTGCGCGAGGAGCTCGAGCTCCACAACCGCCGCTACTACGTCCTCGACGACCCGGTCATCGGCGACGACGAGTACGACGCGCTGCTGGACGAGCTGCGGGCGATCGAGGCCGAGCACCCCGAGCTGCGCACGCCGGACTCGCCCACCCAGCGTGTTGGCGCGCCGCCGCTGGAGCGCTTCGAGCAGGTCGTGCACCTGGAGCCGATGCTCTCGCTCGCCAACGCCCGCAACGAGGAGGAGCTGCGCGCCTGGGAGACGCGCCTCGCCAACCACCTGAAGCGGCTCGACATCGCCGCCTCGCAGTTCAGCTACACGACCGAGCCGAAGATCGACGGGCTGGCGATGACCCTGGTCTACGAGGACGGCGTGCTGGTGCGCGGCGCGACCCGCGGCGACGGCCGCGTCGGCGAGGACGTCAGCCAGAACCTGCGGACGATCGGCGCCGTGCCGCTGCGGATCTCGGGCGCGCCGCCGCTGGTCGAAGTGCGGGGCGAGGTCTACCTGCCGATTGCCGACTTCAAGGCGCTGAACGAACGCCGCGCGGCGGCGGGCGAGCCGACCTTCGCCAACCCGCGCAACTCGGCCGCCGGCTCGATCCGGCAGCTCGACCCGGCGCTCGCCGCCGAACGGCCGCTCTCGATCTGGTGCTACGGGATCGGCGCCGCCGAGGGCCTCGAGCTGGCGACCCACAGCGAGGAGATCGAGTGGCTCGGCGAGCGCGGTTTCAAGGTCAACCCGGACACCGAGCACCATTCCGGCATCGACGGCGCCGTCGAGCGCTGCCGCTGGTGGGAGGAGCGCCGCGAGCAGCTCGACTACGAGATCGACGGCGTCGTGGTCAAGGTCGACGAGCGGGCCCTGTGGCGCGAGCTCGGCGTGGTCGGCCGCGAGCCGCGCTGGGCGATCGCCTGGAAGTTCCCGCCGACGACGGCGACGACGAAGCTGAAGAAGGTCGTCTGGAACGTCGGCCGCACCGGCCACCTCGTTCCCTTCGCGATGCTCGAGCCGGTCCACGTCGGCGGCGTCACCGTCTCGACCGCGACCCTGCACAACGAGGAGGACCTGGCGCGCAAGGACGTGCGGGCGGGCGACGAGGTCGTCGTGATGCGGGCGGGCGACGTGATCCCCCAGGTGGTGGCACCGCTGACCCAGCGCCGGCCCAAGGGCACCCGCCGGGTGAAGCCGCCGAAAGAGTGTCCGATCTGCAGCACCGAGATCGTCAAGCCAGAGGACGCGGTCTTCTCGATCTGCCCGAACCGAACCGGTTGCCCGGGCCAGGCGTTCCAACACGTCAAGCACTTCGTCTCAAAAGGGGCGATGGACATCGACGGCCTCGGCGAGAAGCAGGCGATGCGCTTCCTCCAGGAGGGTCTGATCGCCGACGTCGCCGACATCTACGAGCTGGGCGAGGAGCAGCTCGTCGAGCTCGAGGGCTTCGGCGAGCTCTCGGCCCGCAACCTGCTGGCGGCGATCGAGGCCTCGCGCGAGCGCCCGTTCAAGCGCGTCCTCTACGCGCTCGGCCTGCCCGGCGTCGGCTACGTCACCGCCGAGGCGCTCGCCGATCACTTCGGCTCGATCGATGCCCTGCACGAGGCCGACCCGGAGCGGATCGAGGAGGTCGACGGCGTCGGGCCGATCATGGCGCTGCAGATCGCCGAGTCGCTCGCCGACGAGCCGACCTGGGCGCTGGTCGAGAAGCTGCGCGAGAAGGGCCTGAGGCTCGAGCAGGACGCCTCCGAACGTCGCGCCGCTGGCGGACCGCTGGATGGCAGAACGCTGGTCCTCACCGGCACCCTGCCCGAGCTGACCCGCGAGGAGGCCGCGGCGCTGATCAAGGCTGCCGGCGGCAAGGTCGTCAACTCGGTCTCGAAGAAGACCGACTACGTCGTCGCCGGCGAGAACCCAGGCTCGAAGCTGGCCAAGGCGGAGAAATTCGAGACCGAGATCCTCGACGAAGCCAGCCTCCGCGCCCTGCTCGCGTGACCTCGGTTCGGCTGGACATCGAATACGACGGCTCGGGCTTTCGGGGCTGGGCCGCCCAGCCGGGGCTGCGAACCGTGCAGGGGGAGCTGGAGGCGGCGCTGACGACCGTGCTGCGCGAGCCGGCGCAGCTAACCGTCGCCGGGCGCACCGACACCGGCGTTCACGCTCTCGGCCAGGTGGCGAGCTTCGTCACCGCAGCCGAGCTGCCCCGCGACCTGGCGCGCAGCCTGAACGCCGTCGGCCCCGACGACATCGCCGTGACCGCCGCCGCGGCGGTCGCCGAAGGCTTCGACGCCCGCCGCGACGCCAGGTCCCGCACCTACCGCTACCGAGTCCTCGCCCGCCAGACGCCGAGCCCCTTCGAGCGCAACCGCGCCCTCTGGTGCACCTACAAGCTCGACCGCGACGTCCTGCAAGCCTGCGCCGCCACCCTCCCCGGCACGCACGACTTCACCGCCTTCACCCCCACCCAGACCGACCACGTCCGCTTCGATCGCGACGTCCTCAGCGCCTCCTGGGAGTCGCACGAGGACATCCTCGCCTTCCGCATAACCGCCGACGCCTTCATGCGAAACATGGTCCGCATCCTCGTCGGCACCCAACTCGAAGTGGCCACCGCTCGCCGCACGGCGGAGAGCTTCACCCGGCTCCTCCAAGGCGCCACCCGCAGCGACGCGGGCGAAACTGCCCCACCCCACGGCCTCTACCTCGAGTCGGTCAGCTACGCGTAGCCGACTTTGACCCACCCAGAGTGTGGTCAATCTCCGATGCGCTCGCGTTGGGGAGGGTGGGGACCCTCCCCAACCTAGACCAGCTCGAGGTAGACCATCTCGGTCGAATCCGACCGCCGCGGCCCGAGCTTCACGATGCGGGTGTACCCGCCGGGCCGCTCGGAGTACCGCGGCCCCACCTCATCGAACAGCTTGTGCACGATGAACTTGTCGTTGTGCAGCGTCGCCAGCGCCTGGCGCCGCGCGTGAAGGTCCCCCCGCTTGGCGAGCGTGATCAGCTGCTCGACCTCCGGTTTGACCGCCTTCGCCTTCGCCTGGCTGGTCTTGATCCGTTCGTGCTCGATCAGCTGCTTGGAGAGGTTGGCGAGCAGCGAGCCGCGGTGGGCGGCGTCACGGCTCAGCTTGTTGCGCTTCTTGCGGTGGCGCATCGGCTTGTCCTCTCCGCCCCCGCCGCCCTATTCCTGCTGGAGGTCGAGGCCGCGCGCGTGCAGGGTCTCGATCACTTCCTCGATCGACTTCGAGCCGAAGTTGGGGATCGCGTTCAGCTCCGAGCGGCTCTTGCGCACCAGGTCGCCGACCGTCTGCACGCCGGCCCGCTTGAGGCAGTTGTAGGAGCGCACGCCGAGCTCGAGCTCCTCGATCAGGATCTCGTCGAGGCCGTTGCTGGACGCGACCGATCCGCCGTCGCCGATGCTGGTCGAGAGCCCGTCCGGGGGCAGCGCCATCGCATCGCGAGCGGTCAGTTCTTCGACCCGCTCGGCGTCGGTGAAGATCGCCAGCGTCTTGATCAGGATCTCGGAGGCCTCGCGCAGCGCCGCGCCCGGCTCGATCGAGCCGTCGGTCTCCAGATCGAGCGTCAGTTTGTCGAAGTCGGTGCGCTGGCCGACGCGGGCGGTCGCCACCGAGTAGGAGGCGCGGCGGATCGGCGAGAAGATCGAGTCGATCGGAATCACGCCGATCGGCTGCTCGTCGGACTTGTTCTCTTCGGCCGGCGAGTAGCCGCGGCCGCGGCCGATCGTCAGGTAGACCTCGAGCTTGGTTTTCTTCTCCAGCGTCGCGATCGGCGCCTCGGGGTTGAGGATCTCGACGCCGGAGGGCAGGTCGATGTCCTTCGCCTTGACCTCGCCCGGGCCGCTGGCGACCAGCGGCGCCTCGATCTCGTCGGCGTCGGTGTGCATGCGCACGACCAGGTCCTTGAGGTTGAGGACGATGTCGGTGACGTCCTCTTTCACCCCGGGCACGCTGGAGAACTCGTGCGCCACGCCCTCGATGCGGACGCTGGTTACGGCCGCGCCGCCCAGCGAGGAGAGCAGCACGCGGCGGAGGCTGTTGCCGAAGGTGTAGCCGAAGCCCTTGTCCAGCGGCTCGATCGTGAACGTGCCATGGCGGTCGTCCGTCTTCTCTGCGGTGATGCGAGGGACCTGAAAGTCAGTGGTCATGAGTTCCTTGCGTAGCGTGTTTCAGAAATCGGTGGTTCCGGGCTACTTGGAGTACAGCTCGACGATCAGCTGCTCCTGGACCGGCGCCGAGATCTCCGCGCGCTCGGGATGGCGGAGGACTTTGGCGGTGAGCGAGTCGTGGTCGGCCTGCAGCCAGGCCGGCACGGTCGAGACCAGCTCGGTCGCCTTGCGCACCGTGTCGGTGGCGGCCGAGCCCGACTTGATCGAGATCACGTCCTCGGGACGGACCTGGTAGGAGGGGACGTCGACCCGGCGGCCGTTGACCTGCCAGTGGCCGTGGCGGATCAGTTGCCGGGCCTGGCGACGGGAGGCGGCGAAGCCGAGCCGGACGAGCACGTTGTCGAGCCGCGACTCGAGCAGGCGCAGCAGGTTCTCGCCGGTGACGCCGTCCTGGCGCGAGGCCTTGTCGTAGTAGGCGCGGAACTGGCTCTCGAGCACCTGGTAGTAGCGGCGCGTCTTCTGCTTCTCGCGAAGCTGGACCCGGTACTCGGACTGGCGCATGCGGCCGCGGCCGTGCTCGCCGGGCGGGTAGGAGCGGCGCTCGACCCCGCACTTGTCGGTGAAACAGCGCTCGCCCTTGAGGAAGAGCTTCTGGCCCTCGCGGCGGCACTGCTTGCACTGGGCTCCGGTATCGCGGGCCATCAGACACGCCTCCGCTTCTTCGGCCGGCAGCCGTTGTGGGCCTGCGGCGAGACGTCCTTGACCGTGGTCACGTCGAGCCCGGCGGCCTGCAGCGAGCGGATCGCCGTCTCGCGGCCGGAGCCGGCGCCCTTGGCGAAGACCTCGACCTTTTCCAGGCCGTGTTCCATCCCCTTCTTCGCCGCCGCGTCGGCGGTCACCTGGGCGGCGAACGGGGTCGACTTGCGCGAGCCTTTGAACCCGGCCGAGCCGGCCGACTCCCAGGCGATCACGTTGCCCTGGGTGTCGGTCAGGGTGACGATCGTGTTGTTGAAGGAGGTCTTGATGTGCGCCTGCCCGTAGGCGATGTTCTTCTTCACCCGGCGGCGGGTGCGCCCTTTGGCGGGTTTTTTCGCTGCGGCCATCGCTCTCCCCTACTTGCGCTTGCCGGCGACGCTCATCCGCCGCGGGCCCTTGCGGCCGCGGGCGTTGGTCTTGGTCCGCTGGCCCCGCACAGGCAGGCCGCGCCGGTGCCGCAGCCCCCGGTAGGAGCCGATCTCCATCAGCCGTTTGACGTCCTGGGAGCGCTCGCGCCGCAGGTCGCCCTCGACCTCGCGGCGCTCGACCGCCTCGCGCAGCTTCACGACCTCGTCCTCGGTCAGGTCCTTGACCGGCCGGTCGGGGTCGACCCCGGTCTCGCGAAGGATGTCCTGCGCGGTGGAGCGGCCGATGCCGAAGATGTAGGTGAGGCCGATTTCAGCCCGCTTGTTGACCGGGATGTTGACCCCCGCGATCCGCGCCATCGGCTCAGCCCTGCCGCTGCTTGTGACGCGGGTTCTGGCAGATCACGAGCACGGCGCCGTTGCGGCGGATCACCTTGCACTTTTCGCACATCGGCTTTACGGAAGCTCGGACCTTCATCGCTCCGGTCTTTGTCTCGAAAACAGGACTCCCGCCCGCCCCATGAATCGGACAGGCAGGCACAAACGGCCCTCTGGGCCGAACGGGAAAGATAGCAAGGGGGCGCTTCGGGGGGTGGGCTGGCTGGGGAGCGGGTGGGGGCGGTCCTCGGGGGAATTGATGTCGCACGCGCTTCGCGCTTAACGACGGAGACGGAGCGCGGCTGCGCCGCGCAATAGACAGATTGCATTTCGCCGCTTCGCGACATTCCCCCGAGGACCGCCCCCACCCGCTCTCGACACGTCCCGAAGCACGGATTGGTGCTGAGCTGAAAAGCGCCGCGGCGTCAAGCGGCGATGCGGGCGCCGACGTCGAGCCGGACCGGTCGATCCGGGGCGCTGATCGCCGCATTCGAGATCGCAATCAGCGCTTCGGCATCCAAATTGTGGCGATCGGCAGCGATCCGCAAAGGCTGCTCGAATCCGGGATCGTGAGTCCCGATCACATCGATCAGAACCGGGCGCCCATCATGGAAGCCCACGATGACCAGCCCGTCCTCGATCACATCGCTGCCACCAGAAAGCCTGTTCACCGGCTCAAGAGCGATCTGGATCGTGTCAGCCTTGCTGTCGTAGTCGGCTCGCATCATTTCTCCAGAGGGTAAACGGTAATGACGGTCGTCAGGTCGTCGAGCGCGAGCACTGCACGAAAGCAGGTGCCGCGAATGTCTTTGTCGTAGAACGGGTTACCGCGCGGATCCTCTCCGTTCCGATTCTCTGGCGAGAACATCCCCAGTACATCGTTGCTGGAAAGCCCCTTCCAACGCATCCTGTTCTTCGCATGGTGGCTGAATCGCACACCCACCCAAGCCGCAAGCGCCCCAATCTCTCCCCCTTCCACCAGCTTTCGCACCGGCGCCTGGCGCCCTGGCAGCGACAAACGTCGGGGCGCCCGGGAGGCCGATGTGCCTCTGCGGGAATGTCGCCGAAGGCGGCGAAATGCAATCTGGTCAATGCGCGGCGCAGCCGCGCTCCTCCATCGTCGCTAAGCGCGAAGCGCGTGCGACATCAATTCCCGCGGAGGCGCATCGGCCTCCCTCGCCGCTGGGGGCTACTCGTCCTCGTGCCAGGGGGTGAGGATGCGGGGGCCGTCCGCGGTCACGGCGATCGTGAACTCGAAGTGGGCGGCCAGCGAGCCGTCCTGGGAGTAGACGGCCCAGCCGTCGTCGCCCATCTGGACGAGCGGGCCGCCGGCGTTGACCATCGGCTCGATCGCCAGCACCGTGCCGACCTCGAGCTCGGGCCCGCGGCCGGGCTCGCCGAAGTTGGGCACCTGCGGATCCTCGTGCATCTCGCGGCCGATGCCGTGGCCGACGAGCGTGCGGATGATCGAGAGGCCCTCGATCTCGACGCTGCGCTGGATCGCCGCCGAGACGTCGCCCAGGTGGTTGCCCGGCCGCATCTGCTCGGCGCCGGCGAAGAGCGCCGCCCTGGTCACGTCGAGCAGCTTGCGCGCGCCCGGATCGATCCCGCCGATCGGCACCGTGATCGCCGCGTCGGCGACCCAGCCGTCCTTGATCACGCCGACGTCGATCGAGAGCACGTCGCCGCGCTTCAGCGCGTAGGGGCCAGGGATGCCGTGCACGACCATCGAGTTCGGCGAGGCGCAGATCGACCCCGGGAAGCCACGGTAGCCCTTGAAGGCGGGCTCGGCCCCCTGCGAGCGGATGAACTTCTCCGCCGCCTCGTCGAGCTCCTTGGTGGTGACGCCCGGCCGCGCCTTGGCGGCGAGCATCCGCATGCAGCGGGTGTGGACCTCGCCCGCAGCCGCCATCTTCTCGATCTGCTCGGGGGTCTTGCGGACGATCATCCGGTACACGCTAACCGCCTCCGGGCGAGACTAGATTGCCTCGTCGGCTTCCAGCTTGAGCGTCGCCAGCGTGCGGCGCAGCTCCTCGCCGACGGCGTCGGGGGCGGCCGCGCCGTCGATCCGCCGCAGCAGGCTGCGGCCGTCGTAGAAGGAGACCAGCGGCTCGGTCTTCTCGTGATAGGTGTCGAGGCGGTGGCGGATCACCTCGGGCTCGTCGTCGTCGCGGACGAGGAGCTCGCTGCCGTCGACGTCGCACACCCCCTCCTCGGCCGGCGGGTTGAAATCGACGTGGAAGACGTGGCCGTTCTCGGCGCAGGTGCGCCGGCCGCCGAGCCGCCGGACGACCTCCTCGTCGGGGGCGTCGATCAGCAGCACCGAGGTCAGCTCCCTGCCCAACTCGGCGAGCTTCGCGTCGAGCGCCTCGGCCTGCGGGACGGTGCGCGGGAAGCCGTCGAGGATGAACCCGTCGGCCGCCTCGGCGGAGTCGATCCGCTCGGCGATCGCGCCGACGATCACCTCGTCGGGGACGAGGTCGCCGCGGTCCATGTACTCCTTCGCCGTCCTGCCCAGCTCCGTTTCGTCGCGAACCGCCGCGCGCAGGATGTCCCCGGTCGCGTAGTAAGGCAGTCGCAGCTCTTCCTGCAGCCGCTCGCCCTGCGTGCCCTTCCCGCTGCCGGGAGGGCCGAGAAGAACCAGGTTGAGCTCTATTTGAGGAACCCCTCGTAGTTGCGCATCATCAGCTGCGCCTCCAGCTGCTTGACCGTGTCCAGCGCTACGCCGATCACGATCAGGATCGAGGTGCCGCCGAAGAAGAAGTTCGCCGAGGTCTGGTTGATCAGGATCGTCGGCAGGGCGGCCACCGCGCCGAGGTAGAGCGCCCCGGGGAAGGTCAGCCGCGAGAGGATGCGGTCCAGGTACTCCGCGGTCGGCCGGCCCGGGCGCACGCCGGGGATGAAGCCGCCGTATTTCTTCAGGTTGTCGGCCTGGTCGACCGGGTTGAAGGTGACCGCCGTGTAGAAGTAGGTGAAGACGACGATGAAGAACACCTCGCCGACCACGTAGGCCCACCCGTTGGGGCTGAAGAAGGCGGCGAATTCGAGTGCGGCCGGCGTGTTCAGCATCTGGCCGATGGTCGGTGGGAAGGCCATGATCGAGGCGGCGAAGATGACCGGGATGACGCCGGCCATGTTGACCCGCAGCGGCAGGTAGGTCGAGCCGCCCGAGGTCATTTTCCGCCCGACGACGCGTTTCGCGTACTGCACCGGGATTCGCCGCTGCCCCTCCTGGACGAAGACGATCGCGACGATCACCGCGAGCGCGATGAAGGGCATCATCACGACGAAGACCTGGTCGGGGTTGGTCCACCAGGCTTCGAGGCCGCCGGGGATGCGGGAGACGATCGAGGCGAAGATCATCAGCGAGATGCCGTTGCCGATGCCGCGCTGGGTGATCAGCTCGCCGAACCACATCAGCAGCGTGCAGCCAGCGGTCAGGCAGATCACGATCAGCAGGACTTTGGCGCCGCTGAGGCTGGCGAGGAGGTTGCCGGCGCCGGCCTGGCCGCCGAAGGAGCGGAAGAGGAGGACGTAGCCGAAGGACTGGGCGAAGGCCAGGCCGACGGTCAGGTAGCGCGTGTACTGGGTGATCTTCTGCTGCCCGACCTCGCCCTCTTTCTGCAGTTTCTCCAGCGAGGGGACGACCACCGTCAGCAGCTGCAGGATGATCGAGGCGGTGATGTAGGGCATGATCCCCAGCGCGAACAGCGAGAGCCGCGAGAGGCCGCCGCCGGAGAAGAGGTTGAGGAAGCCGAGGATGTTGCTGCCGGCGAAGTTGTTCTGCAGTTCCTTGACCGCGTTGACGTCGACCCCGGGCGCGGGGATGTAGGCGCCCAACCGGTAGAGCGCCAGCATCGCCGCCGTGAAGGCGAGCTTCTTGCGGATGTCCGCGACGCTGAAAGCGTTCGCAATAGTTCTGAGCATTACGGCTCCAGAGTGTGACAGGAACCGCCGGCAGCCTCGATCTTCTCTTTGGCCGCGGCGCTGAAGGCGTGCGCATGCACCTCGAGCTTCTTCGAGATCTCGCCGCGGGCGAGGACCTTGACCGGGTCCCTCCGCGTCGCCAGCCCCTTCTCCTTGAGCGTGCCGGGATTCACCTCGGCGCCGGCGTCGAAGCGCTGCTCGAGGTCGCCGACGTTGACCGGCTGGCTCGTGGTCCTGAAGTTCTCGAACGGCATCGACTGCTTTTTGTGCGGCCCGCGCAGCTTTCGCATCCGCATGTGGATCGGGTTCTGCCCGCCCTCATACCCAGCCTTCCGCTTCGCACCCGACCGCGACCCGGCCCCCTTGTGCCCGCGCCCCGAGGTCTTCCCAAGCCCAGAGCCCTCGCCCCGACCCAGCCGCTTCCGCGGCTTTTTCGACCCAGGCTTCGGCCGCAAGTTATGCAGCCCAATCTCCTCCGACCGCGAGGTCTCTTTGGCCTTCTCAGCCACCGTCGACCTCGATCAGATGAGAAACCACCCGAAGCTGCCCCTGCAACTGCGGACTGTCCTTCCGCTCCACAGCCTTCCCAATCCGCCCGAGCCCAAGCGCAGCCAACGTAGCTTTCTGGCTGGGATTGCTGCCATTCGCAGACCGAACCTGCTGAATCTTGACCGCGCTCACGAAGCTCCCTCAGCTTTCGGGGCCTCCGCCTCTGCGGCCTCTGCCTCCGCGGGTGGCGTGGGGGTGGGTTCCCCCTCCGCTGCTTGCGAGGAGGGGGTGCCCTCCCCCGCGACAGGACCCGCGGCCAGGTGCTCTGAAGTCTCGGCCTTTTGAACTCCCAAGACCTGAGCGACCGTAAGCCCCCGCAGCTCGGCAACCTCCTCGGGCCTACGAAGTCGAACCAGCCCGTCCATCGTCGCCTTGACCACGTTGATCGGGTTCTGCGTCCCAAGGCTTTTCGTAAGCACGTCGCGAACGCCGCCAAGCTCGAGCACGGCGCGAACGCCGCCGCCGGCGATCACGCCGGTACCGGGGCTGGCCGGCCGCAGCACGACGTGCCCGGCCCCGTAGCGCCCGACGATCTTGTGGGTCAGCGTCTGCCCGTATTTGGGCACCCGGATGAGGCTCTTGCGGGCGTTCTCGACCGCCTTCTGGATCGCCAGCGGCACCTCGCGCGCCTTGCCGTAGCCGATCCCGACCACGCCCTCTTCGTCGCCGACGGCGACGAGGGCGGTGAAGGAGAACCGCCGACCGCCCTTGACCACCTTGGCGACGCGGTTGATCTCGATCACCCGCTCCTGGAGATCCAGCCCGCGCGGGCTGACGGTCTCCACGTTGGTCATGTCCATGCCCTTCATGCCTGGCCTCCGGTCATGCCCATTAGAAAATCAGACCCTTCTCTCTCGCGCCTTCTGCCAAAGCCTTGACGCGGCCGTGGAACTGGTAGCCGCCGCGGTCGAAGACGCAGCTCGCCACGCCGGCGGCCTTGGCGCGCTCGGCGAGCAGCTCGCCGGCGCGCTTCGCCTGGGCGCTTGCGGTGAGCTTGCGCAACTCGGGCTCGGTCCAGTTGACCGCAGCCAGCGTGCGCCCGGCGGAGTCGTCGACGAGCTGGGCGAAGACGCCGCGGTTGGAGCGGTAGACGGAGAGGCGCGGGCGCTCGGCGCTGCCGACGATGCGGGCGCGGACGCGGCGGCGGCGGCGCAGGCGCGCCTGGCGCTTGGTGACGACGGTCAATGCCCACTCCTTTCCGCAGAGTGCGACTCAGCCGAGCGAAAACCAAGCTGGGCAAGGACGCAGGGTGCAGCCTTTGCTGGTTGCAAAGGCAAACCCGAGGACGAAGATCCAGCGCCGGTTTGCAGCCGGCTGAGGCGTGCTATGCGGGAAGGAGTGGGCGTTAGGCTCTCTTGCCCACCTTGCGCAGGACGTGCTCGTCGCGGTAGCGGATGCCCTTGCCCTTGTAGGGCTCGGGCGGGCGCCGCTTGCGGATGTCGGCGGCGACCTGGCCGACCAGCTGCTTGTCGATCCCGCGGACGACGATCTCGGTCGGCTGCGGAACCTCGAAATCGATCCCCTCCGGCGCCTCGACCGAGACCGGGTGCGAGTAGCCCAGCGCCAGCTCGAGGTTCTTGCCTTTCAGCGCCGCGCGGTAGCCGACGCCCTGGATCTCCAGCCGCTTCTCGAAGCCCTCGGTGACGCCCTCGACCATGTTCGCGATCAGGCTGCGCGTCAACCCGTGCAGGGCGCGGTGCTCGCCGCGGTCGGTCGGCCGGGCGACGGTGATCGTGCCGTTCTCCTGGGCGACCGTCATCGCGCTCGAGAGCTCCTGGCTCAGCTCGCCCTTCGGCCCCTTGACGGCGACGCGCCCAGGGGCGACCTCGACCGTGACGGCCTCGGGCACCGCGATCGGCTTTCTCCCGATGCGAGACATCAGATCACCATACGTAGGCGACGACCTCGCCGCCGACGCCCTTCTGCTTCGCTTCGTGGCCGGTCATCACGCCGACCGAGGTGCTGACGATCGCCGTGCCGGTGCCGCCGTCGACCCGCGGCACCTGGTTGTGGTCGACGTAGCGCCGCCGCCCGGGGCGCGAGATCCGTTTCATCCCGAGGATCACCGGACGGCGATCCTCGGTGTACTTGAGGCGGATCTCGATCTCCTCGCCGACCCTCGCCTGCTTGCGGGCGAAGTCGGTGATGTAGCCCTGCTCCTTGAGGATGCGGGACATCTCCTCCTTCAGCCGCGAGGCGGGGATCCTGACCTCGTCTTGTCCGGCGCCGATGGCGTTGCGGATCCGGGTCAGGTAATCGGCTATCGGGTCGGTCAGCATCGTCTCGTCCTCACCAGCTCGACTTGGTCATCCCGGGGATGTACCCCTCGTGCGCCGCCTCGCGCAGGCAGATCCGGCAGAGGCCGAACTTGCGGAAGTAGCCGCGCGGCCGCCCACAACGACGACAACGGTGGTACTCGCGCGACTTGAACTTCTGCTTGCGCGACTGCTTGACCTTCATAGAAGTCTTAGCCATCAGATTTCTCCTCCTCAGCTTTCCCAGCTTGGGCCTTCTCGGCGTCCCCCGACCCGGCCTCGTCCGCGGGTGGCGTGGAGGTGGGTTCCCCCTCCTGCGAGGAGGGGGTGCCCTCCTCCGCGACAGGACCCGCGGCCGGGGGCTTCTCGTATGCCTCCGGGTTCTCCTCTTTGAGCTGCTCCAGCGCGGCCTGCTCGGCCTCGGCCCGCAGTCGGGCCTCCTCCTTGCGCTTCTCCTCCTCGGCCGCGGCCTCCGCCTCGAGGTCGGCCCCACCGGGCCGGCCCTCTTTGGCGAACGGCATGCCTAGCCGCAGCAGCAGCTCGAAGGCCTCCTCGTCGGTCGGCGCCGAGGTCGCGATCGTCACGTCGAGGCCGCGCACCTCGTCGATCGAGTCGTAGTCGATTTCGGGGAAGATCAGCTGCTCCTTGATGCCCATCGAGTAGTTGCCGCGGCCGTCGAAGGAGCGCGGGTTTAGCCCGCGGAAGTCGCGGATGCGGGGCACGGCGATCGAGGTCAGGCGGTCGAGGAACTCCCACATGCGGGCCCGGCGCAGCGTCACCGAGACGCCGACCGGCATCCCCTCGCGCACCTTGAAGGAGGCGATCGACTTGCGCGCCCGCCGCACGCTCGGCTGCTGGCCGGCGATCGTCGCCAGCTGGCCCTGCGCGGCCTCGAACAGTTTGGCGTTCTGGCGAGCCTCGCCGACGCCCATGTTGAGGACGATCTTCTGCAGGCGCGGCGCCTGCATCGGCGTCGAGTAGCCGAAGCGCTCGATCAGCGCCGGTTTGACCTCCTGCTCGTAGCGCTCGCGCAGCCGCGGCGGCGGCGCGGCCTGCGACTGGGTGGCGGTCGCCGCCTCCATCAGATGCTCACCCCGCTGCGTTTCGAGTAGCGCTCGCGCTTGCCGCCTTTGTCGCGGCGCACGCCGACGCGCGTCGGCTTGTTGTCTTTGGGATCGAGCAGCATCACGTTGGAGACGTGGATCGGCCCCTCCTTGTCGACGATCCCGCCGAGCTGGGAGCCGGCTTTCTGGACGTCCTGGCTGGGACGGGCTTTTTCGTGACGCTTGACCATGTTGAGGCCCTCGACGAAAACCCGGTCCTTCCGAGGCTCGGTTCTGAGCACGCGCCCGGTCTTGCCGGCGTCCTTGCCGCCGATCAGCTTGACCTGGTCGTCTTTGCGGATCTTCATCGCTTTCGCCATCAGAGCACCTCGGGGGCCAGCGAGACGATTTTCATGAAGTTGCGCTCGCGCAGCTCGCGCGCGACCGGGCCGAAGATGCGGGTGCCGCGCGGGTTGTTGGAGGCGGGGTCGATCAGCACGGCGGCGTTTTCGTCGAAGGAGATGTAGGTGCCGTCGGAGCGCCCGAGCGACTTGCGGGTGCGGACGACCACTGCCTGGACGACCTCGCCCTTGCGCACGCCGCCCTGCGGGCTCGCCTGTTTGACCGTCGCGGTGATCACGTCGCCGACCCCGGCGTAGCGGCGGTGCGAGCCGCCCTTGACCCGGATGCAGAGGATCTCCCGCGCGCCCGAGTTGTCGGCGACTTTGAGTCTGGACTCCTGCTGGATCACTTGGCCTTCTCCAGCACCTCGACCAGGCGCCAGCGCTTGGTCTTCGAGAGCGGCCGGGTCTCGACCACGCGGACGATGTCGCCCTCGCCCGCCTCGTTGCGCTCGTCGTGGGCGTGAAGCGTCCGCGAGCGGCGCACGACCTTCTCGTAGGTCGGGTGGCGCCGCGCGGTGTCGATCCGTACGGTGATCGATTTCTCACCTTTGTTGGAGGTGACGATCCCCTGTCGAACCTTCGCGGCAACAGCATCCTTCTCCGCCGGCGGAGTCCCCGTCCCAGCGACCTTCTTCGCCCTCGCCGCAGCCCGTTCCTTGCGCCGCGCCACCCCCCGCCGCTTCCGCTCAGCCAACCGAGCAGCCTTCCGCTCCTCAGGGCTCTGCTGCGGCTGGGCTTTATGAGGCTTGCGAGACCTAGCAAGCCGCCGCTTCTCCTTCCAAGGCAACTCATCCTCAGGATTAGGCTCCGCCTCAGGCTCCGCAGCTTTCTCCTCGGCAGCAGGAGCCTCCTCGGCAGGGGCTTCCGCCTCCTCCGCGACAGGACCCGCGGCCGGGGACGCCTCGTCCTTCGGCGTCTCGTCAGTCACGTCGTCGTTTTTCGTCTCGTCCTCAGCCATCACCGTTTGATCTCTCTCTCGATATCGATCCCGCGCTCCTTAGCCACCGTCAGCAGCTTGGCAATGTCCCGCCTCGCCCGACCAAGCCCCGACGTGTTCTCGAGCTCGCCCGTAGCGTGCCGGAAGCGCAGGTTGAAGGCCTCCTGCTTGGCGTCGATCAGCTTCGCCACCAGCTCGTCGTCTTTGAAGTTGTGGACCTCGGCCGCCTTCATCGCGCCTCCACCCCCTCGCGCATCACGAACTTGGTCTTGATCGGGAGCTTGTGCCCCGCCAGGCGGAGCGCCTCGCGGGCGAGATCCTCGGGCACTCCGGCCAGCTCGAACATCACCTTGCCGGGCTTGACCACCGCGACCCAGCCCTCCGGGTTGCCCTTGCCGGAGCCCATCCGCGTCTCGGCGGGCTTCTTCGTGTAGGGCTTGTCGGGGAAGACGTTGATCCAGACCTTGCCGCCGCGTTTGATCTTGCGGGTCATCGCGATACGCGCGGCCTCGATCTGGCGGTTGGTGATCCAGCCGCGGTCGAGCGCCTTGAGGCCGTACTCGCCGAAGGCGACGCTGCTGCTGCCCTTGGTGTAGCCGCGCATCCGGCCGCGCATCTGTTTGCGGTGCTTGACCCGCTTCGGCATCAGCATCGGCTACCGCCCTCCTCCGCCGTCGCGCCCGCGGGAGCGATCGCCCGGCCGGTTGCCGCCGCGCTGGCCGCCCTGCTGCTCGCCGTCGGCCGGGATCTGGTCGGAACGGAAGCCCTCGGGCATCACCTCGCCCTTGTTGATCCAGCATTTGACGCCGATCCGCCCGGCGGTCGTGCGCGCCTCGTAGAAGCCGTAGTCGATGTTGGCGCGCAGCGTGTGCAGCGGCACGCGGCCGTCGGAGTAGCTTTCGGTGCGGGCCATCTCGGCGCCGCCGAGCCGCCCGGAGACCTGCAGCTTCACGCCCTTGGCGCCGGAGCGCATCGCCGAGGTGAGGGCGCGTTTCATCGCCCGCCGGAAGGCGACCCGGTTCTGCAGCTGCTCGGCGATCGACTGGGCGACCAGCTTGGCGTCGAGCTCGGGGCGCTTGACCTCGCGGATGTTGACTTTCACCGGCTTGCCGGTGAGCTTGTGCAGCTCCTTGCGCAGGGCGTCGACTTCGCTGCCCGATTTGCCGATCACGATGCCGGGGCGGGCGGTGTGGATGTCGACGGCGACTTCGCCGCGGCGCTCGATCGTGATGTCGGAGAGCCCGGCGTGGGCGAGTTTGCCCTCGATGTGGGAGCGGATCGCGAGATCCTCCGCGAGCACGTCGGCGAAGCCCTTCTCGTCGAACCAGTTCGATTTCCAGTCCTGGATGTAGCCGACGCGGAAGCCGCCGGGGTGGATCTTCTGTCCCATGCCCTCAGGCCTCCTCTTCGGGGGATAGCGCCACGGCGATGTGGCTGGTTCGCTTGTTGATCGGCGTCGCCCGGCCGAGCGCGCGCGGCCGGAAGCGGCGCAGCGTCGGGCCTTCGTCGACCGTGATCTCGACCACCCGCATCTCGTCGGCGACCAGTTCGTGGTTGTTCTCCGCGTTGGAGGCAGCCGACTCGATCAGCTTGCCGATGTCGCGGGCGGCGCCGCGCGGCGAGAACTGCAGCAGCGCCCGCGCCCGGTCGATGTTGAGGCCGCGCACCTGGTCGGCGATCAGCCGCGCCTTGCGCGGCGCGACCCTCACGTAGCGCGAGCTGGCGCGAACGACCAGCGGCGCCGGCTTGGCTTTGGGCTTCGCCGCCTCTTTTTTCGGCGCCGGCGCTTTTTCCGCGTCTTTGGGAGCCTCTTTCGCCGGAGCTTTTTTCGCCGCGTCTTTGGCGTCGGCTTTTTTCGCCGCTTTTTTCAGCCGCCGTTTCGGTTTTTTCGCCTCTTTTTTCGCTTTGTCGTCGGCCATCGCTAGTCGCCCTTGCCGGTGCCGGAGTGGGAGCGGAAGGTCCTGGTCGGCGCGAACTCGCCCAGCTTGTGGCCGACCATCGACTCGGAGATGAAGACCGGGACGTGCTTCTTGCCGTCGTGGACGGCGATCGTGTGGCCGACCATGTCGGGGAAGATCGTCGAGGTCCGCGACCAGGTTTTGACCATCTGCTTCTGGCCCGACTCGTTCATCGCCGAGATCCGCCTCATCAGCGCCGCTTCTACCCACGGCCCCTTTTTCGTCGAGCGTCCCATGATCTCGTCGCCTACCTCTTCTTCTTCCCGCGGCGGCGGCCGCGCACGATGTAGCGGTCGGACTTCTTGCCCTTCTTGCGGGTGCGGTAGCCGAGGGTCGGCTTGCCCCAGGGGGTGACCGGGTGCCCGCCGGGGGTGTGGTGCGCCTCGCCGCCGCCGTGCGGGTGGTCGACCGGGTTCATCGCCACGCCGCGGGTCTGCGGCCGCTTGCCCTTGTGGCGGCTGCGGCCGGCCTTGCCGACCTTGATGTTCTGGTGCTCGGCGTTGGAGAGGGCGCCGACGGTGGCCCGGCACTCGGCGCGGACCAGCCGCATCTCGGTCGAGGGCAGGCGCAGCGTCACCATCTCCCCCTCCTTGGCGACGAGCTGGATCGCGGTGCCGGCGGCGCGGCCCATCTTGCCGCCCTGGCCGGCCGTCAGCTCGACGTTGTGGACGATCGTGCCGGTCGGCATGTCCTTCAGCGCCAGCGCGTTGCCCGGTTTGATGTCGGCGCCGGGGCCGGACTGGACGCGGTCGTCGACCGAGAGGCCGGCCGGGGCGAGGATGTAGCTCTTCTCGCCGTCGGCGTAGTGCACCAGGGCGATGTAGCAGCTGCGGTTGGGGTCGTACTCGATCGAGGCGACCCGCGCCGGCACGCCGTCCTTGCGCCGCTTGAAGTCGACCTTGCGGTAGCGCCGCTTGGCGCCGCCGCCGCGGTGGCGCGCGGTGACCCGGCCGTTGACGTTGCGCCCGCCGGACTTGCGCAGGCCCTCGGTCAGCTTTCGCTCCGGCTCGGTCGCGGTCAGCTGCTCGCGCAGCGGGTAGGTGGCGAAGCGGCGCCCGGGGCTCGTCGGTTTGGTCTTGCGGTTCGGCATCTCTTCTCCTACGCGGTCTCCGCGCCCTGGAACAGCTCGATCTGCTCGCCTGGGGCGAGCTGGACGACGGCCTTCTTCCAGCCGCGGGTCTTGCCGACGCTGATCCCGCGGCGCTTCGGCTTGGCCCGCACCTTCGAGGTGCGGACGGCGGCGACGCCGACGCCGAAGATCTCTTCGACCGCGGACGCGATCTGCGTCTTGTGGGCGCGATCGTTGACCCGGAAGGTGTACTTGCCCTCGGCGATCAGCGCGTAGCTCTTCTCCGAGACGACCGGGCGGACGATCACCGTGCGCGCGTCCATCAGCCGAGCCTCTCCCGCAGCTTCTCCAGCGCGCCTTCGGAGAGGACGATCGAGGCCGCGCCGATCACGTCGGCAACCCCGATCGCGCCGACCTCGGCGACCGTCACCCGGTCGATGTTGCGGAAGCTCTTCATCGCCCCCGTCTCCTCGGCCTGCACGACGACCAGGGTCGGCTGCTTGGCGCCCCACTTGGCGAGCGCCGCGGCGGCGCCCTTGGTCGAGGGGGTCTCGAAGGCGGCCACGTCGAGGACGGCGACGCTGTCGCGCTCGGCGTGGACCGAGAGGGCCGCCCGCATCGCCTTGCGCCGCGCCTTGCGGTTGACCTTGACCTTGTAGGTGCGCGGCTTGGGGCCGAAGGCGACGCCGCCGCCGAAGCGGTTGGGGACGCCGAGGGTGCCGGCGCGGGCGCGGCCGGTTCCCTTCTGCCGCCATGCCTTGGCGGTGGTGAAGGCGACCTCGCCGCGGGTCAGGGTCGAAGCGGTGCCGCGGCGGCGGGCAGCCAGGTCGGCGCGCGCCGTCTCGTGCACCAGCGAGTGGTGGAAGGGCTCGGCGAACAGCTCCTTCGGCAGGTCCGCCTTCGTCGTCTTGCCGAGCACGGCGGCTTTAGCCATCGGTCCTCACCTCGACCATCGCGTTGCGCGAGCCCGGCACCGAGCCCTTGAGCAGCAACAGGTTGCGCTCGGCGTCGACGTCGGCGACTTCGAGGCCGAGCTGGGTGGTGCGCTTGTTGCCCATCTGGCCCGGCATCCGCATCCCTTTGAAGACGCGGCCGGGGAAGGCGCTGGCGCCGATCGAGCCCGGCGCGCGCACATTGTGGGAGCCGTGGCTGACCGGCCCGCGGCTGAAGTTGTGCCGCTTGATCCCGCCCTGGAAGCCCTTGCCGATCGAGACGCCGGAGACCTTCACCTTCTGGCCCGCCTCGAAGGCGGCGACGGTGACGTCGTCGCCGACCTTGGGGCCCTCCTCCGCGCCGAGATCCTCGTCGCGGAACTCGACCAGGTGGCGCATCGGCGGCGCGCCGGCCTTCTTCAGGTGGCCCAGCTCGCCCTTGCTCAGCTTGCCCTCCTTGACCTCGCCGAAGGCGAGCTGGACGGCGGCGTAGCCGTCGCGCTCGGCCTCGCGCACCGCGGTCACCTTGCACGGCCCGGCCTCGATCACCGTGACCGGGACGACGGTGCCGTCCTCGCGGAAGACCTGCGTCATGCCGAGCTTCTTGCCGAGGATCGCCGCCATGCCGCCGCCTACAACCGGATCTCGATGTCGACGCCGGCCGGCAGCGAGTCCAGCCGCTGCAGCGAGTCGACGGTTTTGGGCGAGGGCTGGTGGATGTCGATCAGGCGCTTGTGGGTGCGGATCTCGAAGTGCTCGCGCGAGTCCTTGTCCTTGAACGGCGAGCGGATCACGCAGTAGACGTTTTTCTCGGTCGGCAGCGGCACCGGCCCGGAGACGGTGGCGCCGGTGCGCTCGGCGGTCTCGACGATCTCGCGGGCAGCCCGGTCTATGGCGTCGTGGTCGTACGCCTTCAGTCGGATCCGGATTTTCTGCGCTGCTATCGCTGCCATTCGTTGCTGCTCTTTTCTTTTCCTTTCGCGCGGCCCTTACCGCGCGGAAGGGGCGCCGCCCCTTGGGTGGGGCGCCGCCCCGGTCGTATGTCCTCTTTCGGTTGTCCCGCCGACGCCGCGGCGGGGAGGCGGAGGCCGCCCCGGCTGCCCTTACTCGATGATCTGCGCGACGACCCCCGAGCCGACGGTCCTGCCACCCTCGCGAATCGCGAAGCGCAGGCCCTGGTCCATCGCGATCGGCTGGATCAGCTCGATCGTCATCTCGACGTTGTCGCCCGGCATCACCATCTCGGTCCCCTCGGGAAGGTTGGCGATCCCGGTCACGTCGGTCGTGCGGAAGTAGAACTGAGGCCGGTAGCCGGAGAAGAACGGGGTGTGACGGCCACCCTCCTCCTTCTTCAGGCAGTAGACCTCGGCTTTGAACTTGGTGTGCGGGGTGATCGAGCCCGGCTTGCAGAGCACCTGGCCGCGCTCGATCTCCTCGCGCTTGGTGCCGCGCAGCAGGGCGCCGATGTTGTCGCCGGCCTGGCCCTGGTCGAGGAGCTTGCGGAACATCTCGACCCCGGTGACCGTCGTTTTCGTCGTGTCCTTGATCCCGACGATCTCGACCTCGTCGCCGGTGTTGACGATCCCCTGCTCGACCCGGCCGGTGGCGACCGTGCCGCGGCCGGTGATCGAGAAGATGTCCTCGATCGGCATCAGGAAGGGCTTGTCGAGCTCGCGCACCGGCTCCGGGATGTAGGAGTCGAGCGCCGCGGCCAGCTCGAAGATCGCTTTTTGAGCCTCCTCGTCGCCCTCCAGCGCCTTCAGCGCCGAGCCTTTGACGATCGGCGTCTCGTCACCGGGGAAGTCGTACTCGTTGAGCAGGTCCTTGACCTCCTCCTCGACCAGCTCGACCAGCTCCTCGTCGTCGACCTGGTCGATCTTGTTGAGGAAGACGACGACGTGCGGGACGTTGACCTGGCGGGCGAGCAGGATGTGCTCGCGGGTCTGCGGCATGACGCCGTCGGCGGCGGAGACGACCAGGATCGCGCCGTCCATCTGCGCCGCGCCGGTGATCATGTTCTTGACGTAGTCGGCGTGGCCCGGGCAGTCGACGTGGGCGTAGTGGCGGTTCTCGGTTTCGTACTCGACGTGGGAGGTCGCGATCGTGATCCCGCGCTCCTTCTCCTCGGGCGCGTTGTCGATCTCCTCGAAGCTTTTCGCCTCGGTGTCGCCTTTGCCGGAGAGCGTCGTGGTGATCGCGGCCGTCAGCGTCGTCTTCCCGTGGTCGATGTGACCGATCGTGCCGACGTTCACGTGCGGCTTGTCGCGCTCGAACTTCTCCTTTGACATCTCTCTCCGTTCTACCTTTCGAAGTCGTGTTTCTGTCTGGCTTGGCTGATTGAGTCTTCTGCGGAAATTCCGGGCAGCCGGTTACAGCTGCCTGCGGGCGAACCTGGGAAATATAGCCAGATTCACGAGGCCGCTCCCACCGGCTCGCCCGAGCGGTGCTCGACGATCTCCTCGGCGATGTTGCCGGGGACCTCCTCGTAGCGCTCGAACTGCATCGTGTAGGTGGCGCGTCCCTGGGTCGAGGATCGCAGATCGGTGGCGTAGCCGAACATCTCGCCCAGCGGGACGAAGGCCTGGACGGCGAGGGCGTTGCCGCGCTGCTCCTGGCCCTGCACCTTGCCGCGGCGGCGCGAGAGGTCGCCGATCACGTCGCCGAGGAAGTCCTCGGGGGTGACGACCTCGACCGCCATGACGGGCTCGAGCAGGACCGGGTCGGCCTTGCGGGCGGCCTCCTGGATCGCCATCGAGCCGGCGATTTTGAAGGCCATCTCCGAGGAATCGACATCGTGGAAGGAGCCGTCGATCAGTTCGACTTTGACGTCGACCATCGGGTAGCCAGCCTTGACGCCGTTCTCGAGCGCCTCTTTCATCCCCTGTTCGGCCGGGCCGATGTATTCGCCGGGGATGGTGCCGCCCTTGATCTTGTTGACGAACTCGAAACCCTCGCCCGGCGCCGGCTCGGCGTTGATCACGACATGGCCGAACTGGCCGCGACCGCCGGTCTGGCGGACGAAGCGCGCCTCGACCTTCTTCACCTCCTTGCGGATCGTCTCGCGGTAGGCGACCTGGGGTTTGCCGACGTTGGCGTCGACTTTGAACTCGCGCAGCATGCGGTCGACGATCACCTCGAGGTGGAGCTCGCCCATGCCGTGGATCAGGGTCTGGCCGGTTTCCTCGTCGGATTCGATCCGGAAGGTCGGGTCCTCCTCGCCGAGGCGCTGCAGCGCGGTGCCCATCTTCTCCTGGTCGGCTTTCGTTTTCGGCTCGATCGCGACCGCGATCACCGTCTCGGGGAATTCGATGCTCTCCAGCGCGATCGGCGCGTCGGGCGCGGCCAGCGTGTCGCCGGTACCCGTTTCCTTGAGACCGACCCCGGCGCAGATGTCGCCCGAGTACACCTCCTCGATCTCCTCGCGGCTGTTGGCGTGCATCATCAGCAACCGCCCGATCCGCTCGGTCCTGCCCGTTTTGACGTTGAGCACACGGCCGCCCGCCTCGAGCTTGCCCGAGTAGACGCGGAAGTAGGTGAGTTTGCCGACGTAGGGGTCGGTCATGATCTTGAAGGCGAGCGCGGCGAAGGGCCCGCTGTCGTCCGCGGGGCGCTCGGCCTCGGTTGGCTCCTCCTCGCCCTTGCCGGCCGGCACAAGACCCGTTACCGGCGGCACGTCGAGCGGCGAGGGCAGCAGCTCGACGATCGCGTCGAGCAGCGGCTGCACGCCCTTGTTCTTGAACGAGGAGCCGCAGAGGACCGGCGTCACCTTGGTGTCGAGGCAAGCGCGCTGCAGCGAGGAGGCGATCCGCTCGTGGGCGATCTCCTCCTCGGCCAGGTAGGCCTCCATCAGCTCGTCGTCGTAGTCGGCGCAGGCCTCGATCAGCTGGGTGCGGTATTCCTCGGCTTTGCCCTGCAGGTCGGCGGGGATCTCCTCGACCTCGAACTCGGTGCCGAGCTCGTCCTTCCAGACCAGCGCCTTCATCTCGATCAGGTCGACGACCCCGGCGAAGTCGCCCTCGCTGCCGATCGGCAGCTGGATCGGCAGCGGGTTGGCGCCGAGCCGGTCGACCATCGTCTGCACCGAGTTGAAGAAGTCGGCGCCGGTGCGGTCCATCTTGTTGATGTAGGCGATCCGCGGCACCCTGTACTTGTCGGCCTGGCGCCAGACGGTCTCCGACTGCGGCTCGACCCCGGCGACGGCGTCGAAGACCGCGACCGCGCCGTCGAGCACCCGCAGGCTGCGCTCGACCTCGACCGTGAAGTCGACGTGGCCGGGCGTGTCGATGATGTTGATCCGGTGGCCGAGCCACTCGCAGGCGGTCGCGGCGGAGGTGATCGTGATGCCGCGCTCCTGCTCCTGCTCCATCCAGTCCATCACCGCGGCGCCCTCGTGGACCTCGCCCATTTTGTGGGTGCGGCCGGTGTAGTAGAGGATGCGCTCGGTCGTCGTCGTCTTGCCGGCGTCGATGTGCGCCATGATCCCGATGTTCCGGGTTTTCTCGAGTGGGAAGCTGCGTGGCATTGGTCTTAAGGTAGTCGGGTTGAAGCGGGGACGAGCTAAACGAGAGCCTGGAGGCGGCAAACGCCGCCCTCGGCGCATGAAAAAGGCCCTCGCGGGCCCGGCGAAACGCACTGCGAACACTGCGAAAAAGAAGCCTGAGCGACGCGCGATGATAGCAGCGCTCCGGCGTCGCGTGATGGTCGTGCGGGTGCGATCGGAGGCTTTCACCCGGCGCGTCGACCGCGCAGCCAACCGCCTGCTGCTGCGCGCCTGGCCGCCGCTGGCGCGGCTCGGCCGCCGGGCGCGGGCGCTGGCGGTCCGCTGGGAGAGGCGGCTCGGCCGCTGGCTGCGTCCGCCCGCGCGCCTGCTCTTCCGCGCCCTCGCCCGGCTCGAACGGCTGCTCCTGCGCGGGCGCGGGCGGGCCGTCCGCCTGGCGAGCGCGGCCAGCGCGGTGCTCACCCCGGAGCGGGCGATCTGCCTGACGATCCTCGCCTCCGCCGGCTGCCTGGCGGCGGCGCAGTTCGTCGACTACCGCGCGGTCGAGATCGGCCAGCCGGGCTACGCCGGCCTGCCCACCGCGAGCGCGCCCCGGGTCGGCGCCGAAGCCGCCGGCGCCGCCCACGCCTACCTGCTGCTGCTGCCAGCCGCGCTCGCCGCCGCCATGGCGCTGGTCGTCCTGCGCAACGGCCGCCGCCGCGGCCTCGGGCGGATCGTCTTCGCGCTCGGCCTCGTCAGCCTCGCCGTCGTCCTGCTCGTCGACCTCCCGGCGGGCCTCGACGTGGGCCGGTTCAGCTCGCGCTTCTCCGGCGCGAGCGCCGTCCTGCTCGACGGCTTCTACGCCCAGATCGCCGCCGCCGCCGGGCTGACGATCGGTGGACTGCTGCTCGTCCTCGCTCCAAAGGCGGCGGCCCGCTACCATGCGCGACCGTGCCGAACACGAACCAACTTATTCGCAAGGGCCGCAAGCGCCCTAAGAAGAAGACGACCACGCCGGGCCTCAAGTCGGGGCAGGGCAACAAGAAGAGGGTCGCCGCCCCCCAGCGGCGCGGCGTCTGCACCCGCGTCGCCACGGTGACGCCGAAGAAGCCGAACTCGGCCCTGCGCAAGATCGCCCGCGTGCGCCTCACCAACGGGATGGAGGTCACCACCTACATCCCCGGCGAGGGCCACAACCTGCAGGAGCACTCGGTCGTCCTCGTCAGGGGCGGGCGGGTCAAGGATTTGCCGGGCGTCCGCTACAAGGTCGTCCGCGGCACGCTCGACGCGGCCGGGGTCTCCGACCGCAAGCAGGCGCGCTCGCTCTACGGGGTCAAGGCCTCCTAGTGCCGCGACGTTCCGCAGCACAGCTCCGGCCGGTCGAGCCCGACGCGCGCTTCCGCAACCGGCTCGTCCAGCAGGTGGTCAACAAGACGATGCAGGACGGCAAGAAGTCGCTCGCAGAGCGGATCGTCTACGACGCGCTGGCGATCGTCGGCGAGCGCTCCAAGGACGACGCGGTGGAGACGCTCGAGGCGGCGATCAAGCAGCTGACGCCGGTGCTCGAGGTCCGCTCGCGCCGGGTCGGCGGCGCCACCTATCAGGTGCCGGTCGAGGTGCCCGCGCGCCGCGCCCGCACCCTCGCCGTCCGCTGGCTGGTCGACTTCGCCCGCAACCGCCGCGAGTACTCGATGTCCGAGCGCCTCGCTGGAGAGATCCTCGACGCGGTCGGGCAGCAGGGCGGCGCCTGGAAGCGCAAGGACGACATCTACCGCATGGCCCAGGCCAATAAGGCCTTCGCGCACTACCGCTGGTAGCTGGCCTGGCCTCCCCATGAGCCGCCCGATCCTCGCCGTCGACGTCGACGGCGTCATCTCGCTGTTCGGCTTCGACGAGCCGCCGGGCAGGGGCGAGGCGCGGTTCGAGCTGGTCGACGGGATGGTGCATTGCATCTCGCTGGTCGCCGGGGAGCGGCTGAACCGGCTGGCCGAGCACTACGAGCTCGTCTGGGCGACCGGTTGGGAGGACAAAGCGAACGACTACCTGCCCAACCTCCTCGGCATCCCCGAGCTGCCGCACCTGACCTTCGACGGGGCTGCCCGCTTCGGCTCCGCCCACTGGAAGCTGGGGCCCTTGGACGAGTACGGACAGGGCCGCGCGCTGGCCTGGATCGACGACAGCTTCGACGAGAGCTGTTACGAGTGGGCGCGCGGCCGCGAGCACCCGACCCTGCTCGTCCCGACCGAGTCGCACCTCGGCCTCGAGGAGGTCCAGGTCGAAGCGTTGACGGCGTGGGCACGCGGTCTAGACTGAACCGCCATGAATGGCTTCTGGCCGATCCTCTTCCTCGCCGTAGTCCTCAAGATCCCCGTCTTCGGCGCCCTCTGGCTCGTCTGGTGGGCCAGCAAATCCCCCGAAGAGGACCCAGCCAAGGGCAACGGCCACGGGCCCTGGCAGCCCGACCCGCCACTTCCCCGAGGCCCCCGCCGCGGCCCACACGGAGGCGCCAGCTTCCCGCCCCCACAACGGGTCAGGCCCGCTGCGCCGCCTGCTTCCGCTCGCGCCGGATCTCGCGCAGATACGGATGGAAGTCGACCTGCACCGTATGACGCTTAGAGGCGACGTAGCGCCTGCGCATCTTCTTTTCGTAGTCCCCGATCTCCTCGCGCATCTCCGCCGCTGAGGGCAGCTTCGCCCGCCCGCCGAGCAGGTCGGCGACCCACTCCGACTGCGCCTCGGCGATCGGCATGATCGCCCCGAGCGGCTGGATGAAGCCGAGGAAGAAAAGGCCCGGGTGGTCCACCGAGACGACCCGCCGGTAGAGCGGCAGCCGGTTGTCGGTCGCCGAGACCACCTTCTCGTCGAAGAAGGGGAAGGTGATCTTGTAGCCGGTGCAGTAGACGACCAGGTCGATCTCCTCCTCGCTGCCGTCGGCGAAGCGGACCGTGCGACCGCCGGCGAAGCGGTCGATGTTGGGCTTCACCTGGATGTCGCCGTGGCCGAGCCGCGAGAGCAGCTCGGCGGAGACGGTCGGGTGCGCCTCGAGCAGCTTGTGGTCGGGCTTGGGCAGCCCGTAGGCGGTCATGTCGCCGGCGGTGATGCCGAGCATCCGGCCGATGAAGAAGCGCTGCACCGAGAGCGGGAAGCGGGTCAGCAGCGGCGAGGCCGATTCGTCGGTCGGCTTGCCGTTCATGTACTTGGGCAGGACGTAGGCGCCGCGGCGCATCGCCAGGAAGGTCGCGTCGGCGATCCGCGAGGCCTCGACCGCGACGTCGGTCGCCGAGTTGCCGATCCCCAGCACCAGGACCCGCTTGCCGCGCAGCACGTCTGCCTCGCGGTAGTGGTGGACGTGCATCTGCTCGCCCTCGAACTCCTCGGCCCCGGCGAAGGGCGGCTCGGGCCATCGCGGGTCCCAGTGGTGCCCGTTGGCTACCAGCACCGCCCGGTAGCGCTCGCTGCGGCGCTCGCCGTCGCCGTCCTCGAAGCCGACCTCCCACCCGCCATCGACAGGCTCGACGCCCTTCACCTCGGTGCGGAAGCGGATCTTCGGGCGGAAGCCGAAGCGGTCGACGTACTCGTCGAAGTAGCGCGCGATCTGGAAGTGATTCGGGTAGTCCGGATAGTCGCCCGGCATCGGAAAGGTCTTGTAAGCCATCAACCCGCGCGAGGTGTTGATGTGCAGCGACCGATACGCCGACGACATCTCATTGTCGTTTTCGAACCGCCAGTTCCCCCCGACCTCCGACCCCTTCTCGAAGCAGTCGAACGCAATCCCCCGCGCCCCCAATACCTGGCAAGCAGCAATCCCCGAGGACCCAGCCCCGATAACGCAAACCTTCTCGCTCACACCCTCAATCTACCCGAGCTTTGCCCCGACTGGCCGGCTGGCCAAACTGCCAACCCTCCCACAATGAGATGACATCAAGTCCGTTCTCTGACATGATGCCAATGACATGACATTTGAAAACACCGTAGAACACCTGAGCACCGCAGAGGCGAAGCGCCGCTTTTCCGAGCTCGCCGACAGGGTCGGCGAGGGCGAGCGCTTCGTCGTCTCCCGGCGTGGCCGTCCCGTGATCGCTCTCGTCCCACCCACGATCGACTTTCTCGAGGAGCCGACGCCGCCGCCGAGCGGCCTTGCATCGATCGCGGGGGCGCTGGCCGAATGGGACGACTTGGACGATGTCGTCGCAAACATCTACGCGGCTCGTCGAAACAGCTCCGATCGACCGGCGCCCGATCTCGGCTGAGCGGTGTACTGCTTCGACACGGATGTCCTCAGCGCCACGATCCGGCGCGAGCCCGACCTACATCTCATCCGTCGCCTCGCCCAGGTTCCCCCGCCTGAGCAGTTCACCACCGCCATCACCATGGGTGAGCTGCTCTATGGCGCGGCTCGACGCGACAGCGCAAAGCTGCACAAGAAGGTCCAGCGTCTACTTCAGGGAGCGCTCGTCGTGCTCCCATTCGATGAGTCGGCTGCCGCTGTCTACGGACCGCTACGGGCGCAGCTCGAGGCGACCGGTAAGCGGATCGACGAGCCAGACCTGCGCATCGCCTCGATTGCCCTTGCCCACGATCTAACGCTCGTCACCGGCAACACCCGCCACTTCGACCGCGTCCCGAACCTGACAATCGAAAACTGGCTCCACCCCAGCTAACGGCAACGGCGTCGTGGCAGGAGGGCCGGGGTGCCCCTCCCACGAAGGCTTGGCGACCACCCCCCGAACCCCCAGCCGCGCTTCAGCTGCGCGACGGCCTTCGGGGGAGGGGCACCCCGGCCCTCCCTACGAAGACTCCTCGGAAGTCGACTCGATCTCCTGCGCCAGCTCCTCGAGCTCCTCGGCAAAGGACGCCCCAAAGCTCTCCACCGGCGCCTCCTCGCCGTCGACCCCCAGCTCGGCGGCCAGCTCCTCTTCGTCGAGCAGGTCCTCGTCGGAGGGAGGCTCGATCGGGATCGCCGGCTCGACCGTGAGCGTGCGGTAGTGCTTCAGCCCGGTCGCGGCCGGGATCAGCTTGCCGATGATC
>CAVPCU010000004.1:0-65426 GCA_963702575.1 uncultured Solirubrobacterales bacterium
TCAGCCCTGGCCGCAGGCTGAGACGCGGACCCGCTCGAGCGTCTCGCGCAGCTGCTCGGCTTCGGCGACGCTGAGCTTGTCCGCGAAGGCGCTGCGCAGCTCGGCGATCACCACCGGGCGCATGTCGGCCAGCATCGCCTCGCCGGCGGGCAGCAGGGTCGCGTAGCTGACCCGGCGATCGGTCTCGCAGAAGGTCCTCTCCATCAGGCTCGCTTTGACCAGGCGGTCGACGAGCTTGGTCAGGCCGCCGCGGGTGATCACCAGCGACTCGGCCAGCTCGCCCATCTTCATCCGCTGCTCTGGCTCGTCGGCGACCGTGGCAAGCACCTCGTACCAGGGCAGCGGCGGCAGGTCGGCCGCCGCGAGCGCCTCCTGCAGGCGCCCGACGATCGCCGAGTGGGTGCGGGTCAGCGCCCCCCAGGCGTCGCCGTGGGGGCTGGCCGCGGCCGCCGACGGCGGTGCGCCGTCAGTCGCGGGAACGCCGGTCGCGGTGGCCTGCTCGCTCATGTGAACGATGATCGCAGATGGTTATTGCCGAGTCAATAGTTGACAAGCTAACTAGTTCTGCTACGATTGTTTCCAAGTCAAAGGTTTATCCGACAACGACCAACGAGAAAGGCAGCTATGAGCACCGAGACGATCGAGCAGGCGGTTCCGGCGGGGACCTGGACGGTGGACCCGGTCCACTCTTCAGTCACCTTCGCGGTCACCCACAACGGCGTGTCCACCTTTCGCAGCGGCTTCGAGACCTACGAGGCGCGGCTGACCGGCGGCGAGGCCCCGAGCCTCGAGGGCACGGTCGACGTCGCCGGCATCGAAATCGACGAGCCCCAGCTCAAGGGCCACCTCCTCTCCCCCGAGTTCTTCGACGCCGAGCGGTTTCCGCGGCTCCGCTTCCGCTCGACCGAGCTGAGCGTCGGCGAGGACGGCGGCCTGCGGCTGCTCGGCGAGCTCGAGATCCGCGGCGAGACGCGCGAGGTCGAGGCGAGCGGCAGGTTCGCCGAGATCGGCGCCGGCCTCGACGGCGCGCCGCGGGTCGGCCTCTCGCTGGCGGCGACGGTCGACCGGCGCAACTTCGGCCTCGAGTGGCAGGCCGAGCTGCCAGGCGGCGGCGAGGCGCTCGAGTACGCGGTCAGCATCGCGGTCGAGCTGGAGCTGGTCGGGGAGGCCGAGTAGCGATGCGGGTCCTGGGCATATCCGGCAGCCTGCGCCGGGACTCGCTGAACAGCGCCCTGCTGCGGGCGGCCGCCGAGCGGCTGCCCGCGGGCGCCGAGCTGGTCGAGTTCGAGCGGCTCGGTGAGATCCCGCCCTACGACGAGGACGTCGAGGCGGCCGGGATCGAGCCGGAAGCCGTGCACGAGCTGCGCGAGGCGATCCGCGCCGCCGATGCGGTGCTGATCGCCACCCCCGAGTACAACCACTCGATCCCGGGGCAGCTGAAGAACGCCCTCGACTGGGCCTCCCGCCCGGCCGGGCAGAGCGCGCTCAGCGGCAAGCCGGCGGCCGTCGTCGGCGCCTCGACCGGGATGTTCGGCGCCGTCTGGGCGCAGGCCGAGCTGCGCAAGGTCCTCGGCGCGATGGGCGGCCGCGTGATCGAGTCCGAGCTCCCGGTCGCCCGTGCCCACGAACTCCGCGACGGAGACCGCCTCCAGCTCGACCCAGACCAATCAGCGCAGCTCACGGAGCTCCTCGCCGAGCTAATCGCCGACGCGGAGCCCGCGCTCGCGGCAGTGGCGTAGTCAAGCAGCCGGCAGCGCGAAGAAGGCGATCGCTGAAAAGTGGGCCACGGCAGCGGCGATGACGAGGGCGTGGAAGATCTCGTGGTAGCCGAAGACACGCGGGTTGGGGTTGGGGCGCTGGGTGGCGTAGACGACGGCGCCGGCGGTGTAGAGGAGGCCGCCGGCGGCGACCAGGAGGGTGCCGGCCGGGCCCATGCCGTTCCACAGCTCCGGGAAGGCGACGGTGGCGACCGAGCCGAGCGAGACGTAGATCAGCGCCGCGACCCATTTCGGGTGATCGATCCAGATCGTCTCGACCACGGCGCCGGCGATCGCGCCGATCCAGACGACGAGGAGGATCGCGTCGGCGAGCGGGCCGTTGAGGACGAGCAAGGCGAAGGGCGTGTAGGTGCCGGCGATGAGGAAGAAGATCATCGAGTGATCGAGGCGGCGCATCCAGCGGCGCACTTCGGGCCGCTTCCATTCGACCCGGTGATAGAGGGCGCTGGTGCCGAGCAGGGCCGAGAGGCTGATCGCGTAGATCGCCACCGCCAGCTCCGCCTTCGGCGTCTTCGCGGCGAGGATCAGGGCGACTCCGCCGAAGAGCGAGACGACGAAGGCCCACTGGTGCGATACGCCGCGCAGCTTCGGCTTGACCGCGGCGATCGCCTCGCCCGCAACTTCCCTTGCAGTTTCCGCCTTCCCGGCGGCCCGCGCCCGCATCATCGTCTTGTCACCATAGAGGTCCAGAGGCGTGGATTGGTGAATTTCGCAGCGTTTTGCGGTGTCGTGCGACACAAATCACGTCCGACTCGTTGACGATCCTGGGCAGCTCACCCCGAAAGCCGCCCGAGAGGAGAAGTTCGATGTCCCAGACCGCCACCAGCGCACCCAGAAACGGTCTCAAGGGCCTGGCGATCGAGCGCAGATTCTCCTCGCCCGGGACGCACCCGTTCGACGAGATCGAGTGGGAGGTCCGCGACGCGGTGATCGGCGATCCGGCCGACCCGGCCTTCGAGCAGCGCGGGGTCGAGTTCCCCAAGAGCTGGTCGCAGAACGCGACCAACATCGTCGCCCAGAAGTACTTCCGCGGCCAGCTCGGCAGCCCCGAGCGCGAGTCCTCGGTGAAGCAGATGATCGGCCGCGTCGCGGGGACGATCTCCGACTGGGGGCGCGAGGGCGGCTACTTCGCCTCGGCGGAGGACGCCGAGGCCTTCGAAGCCGAGCTGACCTCGATCCTGCTCAACCAGAAGGCGGCCTTCAACTCGCCGGTCTGGTTCAACGTCGGCTTCGAGGAGCGCCCGCAGTGCTCGGCCTGCTTCATCCTCAGCGTCGAGGACAACATGGAGTCGATCCTCGAGTGGAACACCAAGGAGGGCAAGATCTTCCGCGGCGGCTCGGGGTCGGGGATCAACCTCTCCAACATCCGCGGCTCGATGGAGCCGCTGAAGAAGGGCGGCACCGCCAGCGGCCCGGTCAGCTTCATGCGCGGCGCCGACTCCTGGGCGGGGACGATCAAGTCGGGCGGCAAGACGCGGCGGGCAGCGAAGATGGTCGTGCTCGACGTCGACCACCCCGACATCGAGCACTTCGTCTGGTGCAAGGCCAAAGAGGAGGAGAAGGCCGCGGCGCTGCGCGACGCCGGCTTCGACATGTCGATCGACGGCGAGGGCTTCACCTCGATCCAGTACCAGAACGCCAACAACTCGGTGCGGGTGACCGACGAGTTCATGGAGGCGGTCGAGGCGGGCGAGGACTGGGGCCTGCTGGCGCGGACGACCGGCGACGCGGTGAAGACGCTGCCGGCGCGCGAGCTGATGAACCAGATCGCCGACGCCGCCTGGCGCTGCGCCGATCCGGGCGTCCAGTACGACACGATCATCAACCGCTGGCACACCTGCCCGGAGTCGGGCCGGATCAACGCCTCCAACCCCTGCTCGGAGTACATGCACGTCGACGACTCGGCCTGCAACCTCGCCTCGCTCAACCTGATGAAGTTCCGCCGCGAGGACGGCAGCTTCGACGTGGAGGACTTCGAGCACGCGGTCGACGTCGTCTTCCTCGCCCAGGAGATCGTCGTCGGCAACTCCTCCTACCCGACCGAGCAGATCGCCGAGAACGCCAACGCCTTCCGCCAGCTCGGCCTCGGCTACGCCAACCTCGGCGCGCTGCTGATGTCCGACGGGCTGCCCTACGACTCGACCGCGGGCCGCAACGTCGCCGCCGCGATCACGGCGCTGATGACCGGCCGCGCCTACCGCCAGTCGGCGCAGATCGCCGCCGGGGCGACCGGGCCCTACGAGGAGTACGCGAAGAACCGCGAGGCGCACAACGGGGTCATGCGGATGCACCGCGACGCCGCCTACGACGTCGATCCGACCGGGATCAAGGGCGAGCTGCTGGGGGCCGCGCAGCGGGCCTGGGACGAGGCGGTCGAGCTGGGCGAGGAGCACGGCTACCGCAACGCGCAGGCGACGGTGCTGGCGCCGACCGGGACGATCAGCTTCCTGATGGACTGCGACACGACCGGGATCGAGCCCGACTTCTCGCTGGTCAAGTTCAAGGAGCTGGTCGGCGGCGGCCAGATGACGATCGTCAACAAATCGGTGCCGCTGGCGCTGCGCACGCTCGGCTACTCCGACGCCGAGGTCGACCAGATCGACGCCCACATCGCCGAGCAGGCGACGATCATCGGCGCCCCGGGCCTGAAGGACGAGCACCTGCCGGTGTTCGACGTCGCGGTCGGCGAGCGGGCGATCTCCCACACCGGCCACATCGACATGATGGCGGCGACGCAGCCGTTCATCTCGGGGGCGATCTCGAAGACGGTCAACCTGCCGCAGAGCGCCACGGTCGCCGACATCGCCGACGCCTACACGCGCGGCTGGAAGGGCGGCCTCAAGGCGCTGGCGATCTACCGCGACGGCTCGAAGACCGCGCAGGCGCTGCGCACCGACGCGCAGGACGAGAAGGAGGCCGAGGCCGAGCAGCCGGCGCCGACCCCCGAGCGCAAGCGGATGCCGCGCGAGCGCGAGTCGATCACCCACAAGTTCTGGATCGCCGGCCACGAGGGCTACATCACCGCCGGCAAGTACGAGGACGGGACGGTCGGCGAGATCTTCCTCACCGACATCGGCAAGGAGGGCTCGACGATGCGCGGGCTGCTCAACGCCTTCGCCACGGCGATCTCGATCGGCCTCCAGTACGGCGTTCCGCTCGACGTCTTCGTGCGCAAGTTCAGCTACATGCGCTTCGAGCCCGAGGGGATGACGCAGAACCCGGAGATCCCCTTCGCCAAATCGATGCCCGACTACATCATGCGCTGGCTGGCGAGCCGCTTCATCGACGACACCGACGAGCTCGAGGACCTCGGCATCCTGACCAAGGAGGTGCGGGCCAAGCGCGAGGCGGAGACGAGCCAGCTCGGCCTCGGGATCGCGACCGACACCGCCGGCCCGAGCAACGGCGGCAACGGCCACGCCAACGGCGCCGAGAAGGCGAAGGCGACGGGCGGCGAGAAGGTGCCCGCGGCGGCGGCCTTCACCGAAACCCCGCCGGTCGTCCCGGCGAAGATGTCCGGCCTAGAGCTGGGGCCGGCCTGCGAGCAATGCGGCGGCATGATGCAGCGCACGGGCAGCTGCTACACGTGTCCGTCGTGCGGCAACAACACCGGCTGCGGCTGATCTCGACTCAGCTGAGGATGGGTCGCGTAGGCTGGCCGCCTCGTGACCCCGCCCCGGCTGTCGCCGCGCATCGAGCATGGGATCGTCCGCGCGGTCTGCGGGCTGCCGCTCTGGGTGCAGCGGGCGCTCTCGGGGACGCCGGCGCGGCTCGACGGGCAGGAGCTGGCGCCGGAGATCCAGTTCGTGCTGAGGCTGGCGGCGCTGGCCGGCGATCGGTCGGTCGCCGAAGGGAGGACGCCGGCACAGGCGCGGGCCGACAACCGCCGCGCCGCGGCCGCGGTCGCCCAGCGCCCGCCGCTGCCGATGGCGCGGGTCGAGCCGGTGGCGATCCCCGGGCCCGCAGGCAACATTCCGGCGCGCCTCTACGTCGCACCACAGCCGGCAGATGGGACGATTGGGCTCCCCAGAGACACCAAAAACCTCCCATCTGCCGTGGCTGGCGGCGGGCGGGGGCTCGTCGTCTACTTCCACGGCGGCGGCTGGGTCGTCGGCGGACTCGAGACCCACGACGGGCTCTGCCGCTTCCTCGCCACGCACTCGGGCGCCGACGTGCTCTCGGTCGAATACCGGCTGGCGCCCGAGCATCCGTTCCCGGCCGCGGTCGAGGACGCCCTCGCCGCCTTCCGCTGGGCGGCGGGCGCGGCCGAGGCGCTCGGCGCCGACCCGGCGCGGATCGCCGTCGCCGGCGACAGCGCCGGCGGCAACCTGGCCGCGGCGGTCAGCCTGCTGGCGCGCGACCTCGACGGCCCGAAGCCGGCGCTGCAGGCGCTGCTCTACCCGGTCACCGACGTCGGCCGCGCGCACCGCTCGCGCGACATCTTCGCCGAGGGCTTCCTGCTGACCCGGGCCGACATGGACTGGTTCGAGCGTCACTACCTACCGATGCTGAGTTCGCACTTATTGCCGGATAGCGACGACAAAGGCGAAGTCAGCGGAGAGGCGGACGCTGTACGCGAAGACCCGCGCGTCGCGGTGCTGCGCGCCGCCGACCTGTCAGGCCTGCCGCCCGCCTACGTCGCCACCGCGGGCTTCGACCCGCTGCGCGACGAGGGTGAGCTCTACGCCGAGCGGATGCGCGCCGCCGGCGTCAGCGTCGCCCTGCGCCGCCACCCCGGCCTGATCCATGGCTTCGCCAACATGACCGCGATCAGCCGCACCGCGCGGGACGCGATGCACGAGCTGTGCGGCGCCCTCCGCATGGCCCTCGCCTGACTCACTCGTACTGGAGCGACTCCAGGACGTTGAGCCGGGACGCGCGGCGGGCCGGGGGGATCGCCGCCAGCACACCGGCGAGGCCGGCGAGGACCAGCAGGAGGACCAGGGAGCCGATCGGGTAGGAGAGGGTGAAGCCTTCGTCCTTCAGGGGCTGGGAGATCAGCGCGGCGAAGATGACGCCGAGGACGATCCCGAGGATCGCCCCGATCAGCGCCGTGATCACCGCCTCGTAGCGGATCATCGTCCGCACCTGGCGGCGCGACATGCCGATCGCCCGCAGCATCCCCAGCTCGCGGGTGCGCTCGTGGATCGAGAGGGCCAGCGTGTTGGCGATCCCGAACAGCGAGATCACGATCGCCAGGATCAGCAGCGCGTTGAAGAGGTTGACCAGCTGGTTGATCTGCGCTTCGCGGCTTTCCTTCAGTTCCTGCTGGTTCATCACTTCGGTCGTGGGGAAGAGGCGTTCGGCGCCGGCGGTGAGCGCCGCCTGCACCCGGGCCGGATCGGCCCCCGGTTCGACGATCACGAAGTCGATCGTGTCCTGGGCCTGACGGAAGGCGCGGGTCATCACCCGCTGGGTGACCAGCACGCTGCCGAAGACGTCGAGCTTCGAGTCGAACTCGCCGGCGACCCGGAACGACGGCCTCGCGCCGGTCTGGCTGAGCAGGCGGAAGCGGTCGCCGAGTTCGAGGCCGTGGTCGGAGGCGAAGCCGTTGGAGACGACAGCTTCGCCGTCGCGCAGGCGGCGCAGCGTCGCCGGGCCGCCCTTCTTCCATTCGACGTCGACCGCCCGCTGGATGTCCGGCGTCGGGGCCGTCACTTTCGCCTTCGCGCCTTCGCCGAGCAGCTTCGCTTCGGTCGAGCGGATCGTCGCCACCAGCTCGACGCCCGGCACCTTGCGCGCCGCGACCGCGGCGCCGGCCGGAATCGGCGAGAAGCCGTCGCTGTTCTGGATCACCAGGCCGCCGGCGAAGTTTTCATCGATCACCTGGGCGACCGAGCTCTTCAGCCCGGCGGCGAAGACGGTGACGAAGGTGACCAGGGCAAGGCCGATCATCAGCGCCGCGGCGGTGACCGCGGTGCGGCCCGGGTTGCGCTGCGAGTTCTCGCGGGCGAGCCGCCCGGTGAGGCGCCGCAGGCGCTCCAGCGGCCAGCCGGCGATCGCCGCCAGCGGCGGCACCAGGCGCGGGCTGAAGAGCGAGACGCCGAAGACGATCGCCACCGCGCCGCCGCCCATCAGGCCGGCCTTGGTGCCGGCGCTGCCGCCGCCGAAGAGGCCGATCAGCAGCATCGCCAGGCCGGCGAGGCCGAGGAGGATCGAGAGCGCGGCGAAGAGCAGCGTGCGGCGGCGGCTGGCCGGCGGCGTGTAGGCCTGCATCGCGGCGATCGGCGGCACCCGGGTCGAGCGCAGCGCCGGGACCAGCGAGGAGACGGCGGTGACGACGATCCCGACCAGCAGCGCGATGACGACGGTGCGGCTCTCCAGGACCAGGCCGGTGGTCGGCAGGTCGACCTTGAAGGCTTCGAGCAACGCGTTCAGCAAGAGCGCCATGACGAAGCCGCCGGCGATGCCGGCGATCGCCCCGAGCAGGCCGATCGCCAGCGCCTCGAGCATCACCGAGGCGAGGATCTGCCGCCGCGAGGCGCCAAGCGTGCGCAGCATCCCGAACTCCGAGACCCGCTGGGCGACGGTGATCGAGAAGGTGTTGAAGATCAGGAAGGCGCCGACGAAGACGGCGACGAAGCCGAAGACCAGCAGGATCGTCTGCAGGAAACCGAGGTTGTCGCGGATTTCTTCCGAGCCGCGGTTGGCGTTTTCCTGCGCGGTCTCGACCCGCGCCGCCGGCGGCATGACCCGCTCGATCCGCCGCTTCAGCGTGTCCGGCGAGACGCCGGCGGCGGCCGCGACCGAGATCTGGTCGAAGCGGCCGAGCTCGTGGGTCAGCCGCTGGGCGACCGGCAGCGTCACCTGGGCGATGCTGGCGCCGCCGAAGGAGGCGCTGCCGAGCTGGGTGAAGCCGACCAGGCGGAAGGAGCGGGCGGCGCCCTGGCCGATCAGCTCGATCGGTTCGCCCAACGTCAGGCCTGCCCCTTCGGCGGCCGCCTTGTCGATCGAGGCTTCGGTCGGGCCACGCGGCCGGTGGCCGTCGACGTAGGTCAGCGACTCGAGCCCGTCGGGCAGGGTCGAGGAGATGAACTTCGGGGCGAATTTGTTGCCGATCTTGTTGCCTTCGGCGTCGAAGAAGCCGCCCGGGGTGAAGATCGCGCCGGAGGCGAGCTTGACGCCGGCCGTGCGCTCGACCCTCGGCAGCAGCGAGGCCGGGATCGTCGGGATTTCGCCGTTCTGCTGTTCGACCGGGTTCTTGGCGGTGACGACGACGCTGGTCCCCTTCAGCGAGTCGCTGAAGATTTCGTCGAAGGCGGCGAAGATCGTGTCGGTGAGGACGTAGGAGCCGGCGACGAAGGCGACGCCGATGACGACGGCGAAGGTCGTCCCCAGCGCCCGCACCCGGCGCGCCCAGAGGCTCTTGAGGGCGATCGAGGTCAAGCCGGCCCGGGCGGTCCGTCGCTCTCGATGCGGCCGTCGCGCAGGGTGATCAGGCGGTCGGCGTGGGCGGCGGCGGCGGGGTCGTGGGTGACCATGATCACCGTCTGGCCGAACTCGTCGACCGCCTGGCGCAGCAGCGCCAGCACGTCGGCGCTCGCCTTGGAGTCGAGGTTGCCGGTCGGCTCGTCGGCGAAGACGACCGCCGGCTTGGAGACCAGCGCGCGGGCGACCGCGACGCGCTGCTGCTGGCCGCCGGAGAGCTCGGCCGGGCGGTGGGTGCGGCGGTCGCCGAGGCCGACGGTCTCGATCAGCCGCTCGAGCCACTCGGCGTCCGGCTTGCGGCCGGCGATCGAGAGCGGCAGCACCAGGTTCTCCTCGGCGGTGAGGACCGGCAGCAGGTTGAAGAACTGGAAGACGAAGCCGAGCTTGTCGCGGCGGAGGCGGGTCAGCTCGCCGTCGTCGAGGCCGGTGATCTCCTCGCCGTCGAGCACGACCTTGCCGGCCGTCGGCTTGTCGAGGCCGGCGAGGATGTGCATCAGCGTCGACTTGCCCGAGCCCGACGGCCCCATGATCGCGGTGAAGCGGCCACGGTCGAAGCCGGTGCTGACGTCCAGGAGCGCGTCGACCGCCGCCTCGCCCTCGCCGTAGCGGCGCGAGACGCCCTCGGCGATCACCACCTGCCCGTTCGTGCTCACGTTGCGCACCGTATCTACCTCGTTGGTTTGGGGGCCTAATAGCCTGGGCGTCGCGATGGCGCTGGCGGATCGATTCGACGGGTTTCTGGTCGACCTCGACGGGGTCGTCTGGGTGGGGCGGGAGATGGTGCCGGGGTCGGTCGAGGTCTTGCGCGAGCTGATCGGGGCGGGGAAGGAGATCGTCTTCGTGACGAACAACCCGGGGCGGGCGCCGGCGTCCTACGCGGAGCGGCTCGCGCAGCTGGGCGTAGCGGTCGGCCCGGAGCGGATCGTCACCGCCGGCACGGTCGCGGCGCGACTGGCGGCGGAGGCGGCGCCCGGCAGCGCGGCCCTCGTGCTCGGGCGCGAGGCGCTGCGCGAGATGGTCGCGGCAGCTGGCCTGAAGCTGCTCGACGTCGCCGAGGCCGAGGGCGGGAAGGAGGTCGTCTCGTGACCAACAACCCGGGGCGTCCGGCTTCCGTCTATGCGGAGCGGCTGGGGAGGCTGGGGTGTTGGTGGGCGACGATCGGGTCGTCACCGCCGGGGAGGCGACGGCTCGGCTGGCGGCGGAGCGGGCCGGGCGGGGCGCCACCGCCTTTGCGATCGGGGCGCCTGCCTTCCACGAGACCTCGCCGCGGCGGGGCTGGAGCTGTGAGGGGAGGCGGGCAAGGCGGCCGGGGTCGTCGTCGTCTCCGGCTTCCGCGACTTCGACTACGACCACCTGCTCGCCTCCAAGCGGGCGCTGGACGCCGGCGCCGCGCTGGTCGGCACCAGCCGCGACCCGACCATGCCGATGCCCGGCGGCGCCTGGCCGGGGTCGGGTGCGGTGCTGGCGGCGGTCGAGGTCGCCAGCGGGCGGACCGCCGAGATCGCCGGCAAGCCCGAGCGCCACCTGTTCGAGCTGGCGCTGGCGGCGATGCCGGCGCAGAACGGGTGGCGATGATCGGCGACCGCGTCTCCTCCGACATCGAGGGCGGGCGGCGGGCGGGGCTGGCGACGATCCTGGTGCTGAGCGGGGCGACCACGCGCGAAGAGGCGGCGCGGGCCGAGCCGCAGCCGGACCACGTGCTCGAGCGCCTCGCCGACCTGGTCGCGAGATGAGCGCAACCGACATTCACCACACTCCAGGTGGATCAAAGTCGGATGCGCCGGTGGGATACCGGCCGGGCGTCGCCTTCGCCGGCGTCTTCGCGGTCACCTTCTCGGCGCTGGTCGCGGTCGGCGCCGTGCTGCCGGTGCTGCCGCGCTACGTCCACGGGCCGCTCGGGGCCGGCAACATCGCGGTCGGCGTCGTGATCGGCGCCTACGCGATCACCGGCCTGCTGCTGCGCCCGCTCGCCGGCCGCGTCGCCGACCGCCGCGGGCGCAAGCCGGCGGTGCTGCTGGGCGCGCTCGGCGTCGCCGCCTCCGGCTTCCTCTACCTGCTGCCGCTCGGGATCGCCGGGCTGATCCTCGCGCGGCTGGTGCTGGGCGCCGGCGAGGGCACCGTATTCACCGCCGGCTCGGCCTGGATCGTCGACCTGGCGCCGCCGGGGCGGCGCGGCCGCGTGATCGGCCTCTACGGCCTCGCGGTCTGGGCCGGGCTCAGCGTCGGCCCGCTGGTCGGCGAGCTGCTCCTGCACGCTTCCGGCTACACCGCTGGTCTGGCTCTTCGCGGGCGCCTCGCCGCTGGTCGGCGCGCTGATCGCCTCGCGGCTGCCCGATCCCTTCCACCCCGTCCCCCACGAGGACGAGCACCAGCCGCTGATCGCGCCCGAGGCGGTGCGGCCCGGCGCCGCCCTCGCCCTCGCCTCGCTCGGCTACGCGACCGTCGCCGCCTTCGTCGTCCTGCATCTCGAATCGCGCGGCGTCGGCCACGGCGCGCTCGTCTTCGGCGCCTTCGCGACGATGGTCGTCCTGACCCGGCTGGTCGGCGGCGACCTGCCCGACCGGGTCGGACCGGCCCGGGTCGCGGTCGCCGCTGCCGTGGGCGAGGCGGCGGGGCTGGCGACGATCGGGCTCGCCCACAGCCTCGGCGTAGCCCTGCTCGGCGCGGTCGCGATGGGCGCCGCCTTCTCCCTGCTCTATCCCTCGCTCTCCCTGGTCGTCGTCGAAAGCATCCCCGACACCCGCCGCGGCGCCGCGCTCGGCACCTTCACCGCCTTCTTCGACGCCGGCATCGGCTTCGGCGCCCCCCTCGCCGGCGTCGCCGCCGCGCTCACCGACTACGAGGGCGCCTTCCTCTTCGCCGCAACGATCGCCCTAGTCTCCGCGACCGCCATAGCCCTGACGATCTCCACCCGCGGCCGCGCCCTCCTCGCCGCCCGCTAGGGGGGACGTGCCGGTTCTTAGAGCCATATATGGGCATCGAGAACCGGCACGCCCTCTACCCTTGGCCCATGGAGAAAATCGAGAAGTCAGACCAGGCGTGGCGCGACCAGCTCACCCCCGAGCAGTACGAGGTGACCCGCAACGCCGGCACCGAGCGCGCCTTCACGGGACCCTACGTCGACGAGAAGACCGAGGGCATCTACCGCTGCGTGTGCTGCGGAACCGAGCTGTTCTCCTCGGACACCAAGTTCGACTCGGGCACCGGCTGGCCGAGCTTCACCGAGCCGGCCAACCTCGAGCACGTCGAGCTGCGGCCCGACAACAGCCTCTTCATGCGCCGCACCGAGGTCGTCTGCAAGCACTGCGACGCCCACCTCGGCCACGTCTTCGACGACGGCCCGCCGGAGCAGCGGCGGCCAGCGCTACTGCATCAACGGGTGCGCGCTGGAGCTGAAGCCGTCCGAGTAGCCAGGCCTCAGGCCTCGCCCCCGGCGCCGAGATAGCTGAACTTGACGGCGAGCGCGACCGCCTCGGTGCGGGTGTCGACCTCCAGCTTGGCGATCGCGTTGCGCACGTGGGTGTGGACGGTCGCCGGGCTGAGGCCGAGCCGCTCGGCGATCTCTTTGACCCGCAGGCCCTCGGCCAGCAGCTCGAGGATCTGGCGCTCGCGCGGCGAGAGCTCGAGCAGCTTCTCGACCTCCGACGGCTTGCCGCCGGCGAAGTCGCCGCCGAGGAAGGTGCCGCCGCCGGTCACCGCCTTGACCGCGCGGGCGATGTCCTCGGCCGGGGCCGACTTGAGCACGTAGCCGGAGGCGCCGGCGCGCAGGGCTAGCGCCAGCAGGTCGGGCTGGGCGTGCGCGGTGAAGACGATCACCTTGGTCCGCGGGCGCACCTTGAGCACGGCCTTGGTCGCCTCGATGCCGTCGCGCTTGGGCAGCTCGACGTCGATGATCAGGACGTCGGGTTCGAGCTCCTTGACGACGTCGACGACGTCGCGCCCGTTGGAGGCCTCGCCGACGATCTGCAGCGCGTTGGAGTTGGCCATGCGCGCCTTGATCGCCTCGCGGACGATCTCGTGGTCATCGCAGAGGACGACGCGCTTGGCGTCGCGAACGCTGGCGTTCATGTCGAATGTTCACGCTCCACGTGGTGCGATCCTCTCAGGGGAGCCGTATGGATGCAAAATATTAGGTAGCGTGAAACCGCCTTCCCCATCCTGGCGGTTCTCAATCAGGGCGATCATCGTTCTCCCTACGGCTATCGCGGTTCCGTTCAGCGTGTGCACCGGTTGAATCCCTTGAACTGCCTCGTTATCGGCAGGCCGGTACCGACAATTGAGGCGTCTAGCCTGGAAATCGGTGGTATTCGAGCAGGAGGTCAGCTCGCGGTAGCGCTCCTGGCTCGGGATCCAGGCCTCGCAGTCGTACTTCTTCGCCGCCGGCGCGCCGAGATCGCCGGCGGCGACGTTGACCACGCGGTATGGGATCTCCAGCTCGGCGAGGATGCGCTCCTCGATCGCCAGCAGGCGCTCGTGCTCGGCGGAGGACTCCCCCGGCTCGACGAACGAGAACATCTCGACCTTGTCGAACTGGTGGACGCGGAAGATGCCGCGGGTGTCGCGGCCGGCGGCGCCGGCCTCGCGGCGAAAGCAGGTGGAGAAGCCGGCGTAGCGGAGGGGGAGCTGGTCGGCCTCGAGGATCTGGTCGGCGTGCAGGGCGGCGAGGGGGACCTCCGAGGTGCCGACGAGGAAGAGCTCGTCCTTGGGCACCTCGTAGATCTGGTCGCGGTCGCCGGGCAGGAAGCCGGTGCCGTAGAGGGCCTCCTCGCGGACCAGCACCGGCGGCACGACCGGCTCGTGCCCCTCGGCGCGGACCAGGTCGAGGGCGAAGCGGACCAGCGCCAGCTCGAGCAGGACGAGGTCGCCCTTGAGGTAGGCGAAGCGCGAGCCGGAGACGCGGGCGCCGGCCTCCATCTCGATCAGGCCGAGCGCGCCGGCGATCTCGAGGTGGTCGCGCGGCTCGAACTCGAACTCGGGGCGCTCGCCGACCTCGCGGACGAGGACGGCGTCCTCCTCGGTCATCCCGTCGGGGGCGCCGGGGTCGGGCAGGTTGGGGAGCGCGGCGGCGAGGAGCTCGAGCTCGGCCTCGACGGTCTCCAGCTCGGCCCTGCCGGCCTCGATCGTCTCCTTCAGCACGGCGACGGCTGCCATCTCCCGGGCCGCGTCGCCGCCGCTCTGCTTCGCCTCGCCGATCTTCTTCGAGAGCGCCTTGCGCTCGGCCTGGGCGCCCTCGATCTCGGGCAGCAGCTGACGCCGCCGGGCGTCGAGGGCGAGCAGCTCGTCGACGCGCTCGGCCGCGCCGCGGCGGGCCAGCGCCTGCTTGACCCGCTCGGGGTCTGAGCGGATCAGCTTCAGGTCGAGCATCGCCCGCGAACGTTACGGGGACGGCTGGCCGGGCCGCGGCGATTCTACGGCTTCTTCGCCGGCGTACTTGGCGACGAAGCGGGCGACGGCCTTCGGCTTCGTCGCCGACGACGATGTTCTGCGGCATGATCGCGCCGGAGAAACCGCCGTTCTGGATCGCGAAGAGCGCGTCTTCATAGGTCTCGGTTCGCTGGTTGAGGCTCGGCCCCTGCGTGCGCTGCCCGCGGTTGCCGGTTCCCTGCGTGCCGGCCGCGCTCAGCGTGTGGCAGCCCGAACAGTGGGTGGCGAAGAGGACGGCCCCGTTGTAGTCGGGGCTTTGCTTGGAGACCGCGATGCCCTGTTCGCCGAAGCCGCAGGCGGCGAGGGCGAGGGCGGCCGCGACGGCCAGGCCTATTGCGATCAGTGGTCGCACGCGGCGCGCATCATATTGTCCAGCCCAGCGATGAGTCCGCCCGACCCCGCCCGCTTCCGCACCGCGATGGGGCTGCTGCCCACCGGCGTCACCGTGGTCAGCGCCGGCGGGCCGAACGGGCCGGCCGGCGCCACCGCCAACGCGGTCGGCTCGCTCTCGATCGAGCCGATGCTGATGCTCGCCTGCCTCGACCGCGGCTCGCGCACCCTGCTGGCGGTGCAGGCGGCCAACCGCTTCGGCGTCAGCGTCCTCCACGCCGGCCAGGAGCCGATCGCCCGCGCCTTCGCCACCAAGGCGCCGGTGGCCGACAAGTGGCAGGGCGTCGAGTGGAGCGAGCGCGACGGCATCCCGGCGATCGACGGCGCCCTCGTCTTCGTCGCCTGCGAGCTGCGCGACGTGATCGCCGGCGGCGACCACGTGATCGTCACCGGCGAGGTCACCGCCCTCGAGACCACCGAGGGCACCCCCCTCGTCTTCCACGAAGGCGCCTACCGCCCGCTGCACCTGACTCGCCGAGGCCGCCGGCGACCGCGCCCAGATCAGGTTGGGCTACTTCGCGGGACCCATCCGGCGGGGAAATAGCAGGCCCAGCCGACCGCCGATCCAAGCCACCAGATCCTCCTGGAACCAGAAAAAGGTCAAGGTGGCCGAGATGGCCGCGGCGGAAACTGCGAGTTCCGGCGCGGCCAAGAAGTCTCCGACCACATAGACGGGCGCGACAGCAGCCATCAGCAAGGCGAAGCGAACCAGAAGACCAAATGCTAGCCGTTTTGTCTGCATGACAATCAGTATAGCCCGGTGACCAGGCCGGGCGAACCGAGATTCGGCAGGGTGGAGGCGAGCACCGGCCGATCGTCGCGGGCCGCGGCGCACGCCGTGGCGCGCTGTATGTCAATTCTCTGTGCCGTAGATGAGACAGCTCAGAGGTGGCCGCTGGTGGTGGCGGCTCTCAGGGCTAGGAAGAAGATGACGCCGCAGCTGACGGCCATGATCCCCATCTCGCGGCGGACGATCGCCAGGGCTAGGGATTCCTGTTCCTCGGCGGGGAGGGATTCGAAGTCGACGTCGCCGAGCTCGCGCTGGGCGGCGCCGGCGCGGGCGCCCTCGGCGATGAAGGAGACGAGGAGCGGCAGGATGCCGTAGAGGTAGTGCAGGTCTTCTCCGGCCTTGTGGCCGGTGAAGAGCAGCAGCGCGCCGAGCAGCGCCTGCAGGAAGACCGAGGCCTGCGCCGCGCGCAGCAGGTACCAGAAGGGGATCGAGGGCCGCTTGCGCAGCCAGCGGACGCCGCCGAGGGCGAACGCGGCGAGGTTGAGCACGATCAGCGCGCAGCCGACTACGAGGTGGACCGCGGGCATCGTCCCTATCTCCGCCTGAAAGGGTCGGGATTCCGCTTGTTGATGCGGAAAAGCACTATGTAGCAAGTTGTCACAATGTGGTTGTATAACAGCGCCTGCGGCAGCCCACCCCCAGATGCTGAAGAGCTACCTCCCCATCCTGGTCTTCGCCCTGCTCGGCCTCGGCGTGGGCGGCGCCTTCGTCATGCTCAACCACCTGATCGGGCCGAAGCGGCCGGCCAAGCCGACCGCGGCGAGCCGGCGCCAGGCGGCGCCGTACGAGTCGGGGATCCCGGTCGAGCCGAGCGGCGGGATGCGCTTCGGCGTCAGCTTCTACCTGGTCGCGATGCTCTTCATCCTCTTCGACATCGAGGTCGTCTTCCTCTACCCGCTCGGGGTGATCCTCAAGGGGGCCGACAGCGTCTTCCTGCTGGGCGAGCTGATCACCTTCGTCGTCCTGCTGATGGTCGCCTTCGTCTACGTCTGGCGCAAGGGGGCCCTGAATTGGAGGTAGAGCGCCGCACGATGCGCGAGCGCCAGCTCGCCGCCCGCGACATGCTGCGCGGCGACCTCGAGGGCGAGGAGCTGGAGCGCTACGTCGAGCAGCGGGTGGTGATGACGAGCTTCGAGAAGATGCTCAACTGGGGTCGCGCCAACTCGATCTTCCCGCTCACCTTCGGCCTCGCCTGCTGCGCGATCGAGGCGCCGATCTCGATCGTCACCGCCCGCTACGACCTCGCCCGCTTCGGCGCCGAGGCGCTGCGGGCCTCGCCGCGCCAGGCGGACATGATCATCCTCTCGGGCCGGGTCTCGGTGAAGATGGCGCCGGTCGTGCGCCGCCTCTACGACCAGATGCTGGAGCCGAAGTGGGCGGTCTCGATGGGCGCCTGCTCCTCCAGCGGCGGCATGTTCTCCAACTACGCGGTGGTCCAGGGCGCCGACAAGTTCATGCCGATCGACATGCACATCCCCGGCTGCCCGCCGCGGCCGGAGGCGGTGCTCTACGGCTTCACCAAGCTGCAGCGCAAGATCATGGGCAGTCCCGACCAGGGATGGCGGCAGCGCTACGGCGCCGCCGGCACCGAGGAGTGGGCGCGGGGCGGGCCGCGCAGCGAACCGAGCCCGGAGGCGGCCGAAGCGTACGAGGCCGCGCGGGAGCTGATCGGTGCCTGACGCGCCCGGACTCGAGCTGATCCGGGGCGAGATCGAGCAGGACCACCCGGGCGCGATCCTCGACACCAGCTTCGACCGCGGCCAGCCGGCGCTGGTCGCCGACCCGGCGCAGATCCTCGCCGTGCTGGGCTGGCTGCGCGAGGCGCCCGGCCAGGGCTACCGCTTCCTCTCCAGCCTGCACGCCGCCGACTACCTGCCGGCCGAGCCGCGCTTCGCAGTGCACTACGAGCTGCTCAATCGCGACCGGGTCGAGCGGCTGCGGGTGAAGGCGCCGCTGGCCGATCCGGGCGAGGACGCGCTCCCCGAGATCGACTCCTGCGTGGAGCTGTTCCCGACCGCCGAGTTCCAGGAGCGAGAGGCGTATGACTTCTTCGGGATCGTGTTCAGGGGGCACCCGGATCTAAGGCGGATCCTGATGCCGGAGGACTACGTGGGGTGGCCGCAGCGGCGCGACTTCCCGATCGGCGGCGAGCCCGTCACCTTCACCTACAACGAGCGCAACTATGGCTGAGGCGCGGACCGGCACCCTCGAGACCGAGGTGATGACGATCAACATCGGGCCGCACCACCCGGCGACCCACGGGGTGCTGCGGCTGGTGGTCGACCTCGAAGGCGAGGTGGTCAAGGACCTGCGCCCGGTGATCGGGTACGTCCACACCGGGATCGAAAAGTCCTGCGAGGACAAGAGCTACTGGAAGGTCATCCCCTTCGTCGAGCGGATGGACTACGTCTCCTACTTCTTCCAGATGGAGGCCTTCTGCGGCGCGGTCGAGCGGCTGGTCGGGCTGGAGATCCCGCCGCGGGCGAAGTACCTGCGGACGATCTTCCTCGAGCTCAACCGGATCCACTCCCACCTCGTCTGGCTGGGGACGACGGCGCTCGACCTCGGCGCGATCTCGATGCTCTGGTACTGCTTCCGCGAGCGCGAGCGCATCCTCGACCTGTTCGAGATGGCGACCGGGCAGCGGATGCACACGCGCTACTTCCAGGTCGGCGGCGTGATCGAGGACATCCCCCGCGGCTGGGAGGAGAAGGCGCGCGCCTTCGTCGCCGAGATGCCGGTGCGGGTCGGCCAGTACGAGGCCCTGCTCGACCGCAACGAGGTCTTCCTCTCGCGCACCAAGGGCGTCGGGATCGTCTCGCGCGAGCGGCTGCTCGACCTCGGTGTCACCGGGCCGCTGCTGCGAGCGGCCGGCGAGCCCTGGGACCTGCGCAAGGCCTTCGACTACCTCGTCTACCCCGAGATGGAGTTCAAGGTGCCGGTCGGAACGGTCGGCGACAACTACGACCGTTACCGCGTGCGGCTGGCGGAGATGGTCGAGTCGACGCGGATCGTCGAGCAGGCGCTCGACGCGCTGCCCGACGGGCCGTTCATCGCCGAGGACCGCAAGTACGTGCTGCCGCCGCGCTCGGAGCTCTCGACCTCGATGGAGTCGCTGATCCACCACTTCAAGCTGGTCACCGAGGGCTACCGGGTGGCGCCGGGCGAGGTCTACTACTCGATCGAGTCGCCGCGGGGCGAGCTGGGCTGCTTCGTCGTCGCCGACGGTTCTTCGAAGCCGGCGCGGGTGCACTTCCGCGATCCCTCGTTCGTCAACCTGCAGGCGTTCCGGGACATGTCGGTCGACGGCTACGTCGCCGACATGATCGCGAGCCTCGGGATGCTCGATCCGATTCTGGGCGGGGTCGACAGGTGAGCGAGTTCCCCGTAGATCCAGCCGTCAGCGAAGGACGGGTGCCCGAGCGGCGCGCCCCGAGGGGGTTCCCGAGCTGCATGAGGTGGACTGTCCTGCTGAGCTGCGGGAGCGCATCGAGGACCTGATGTGGCGGTACCCGGATCGCAAATCGGCCTCGATCCCGGCGCTTTGGGCTGTGCAGCGGCTTTATGGATGGTGCACGCCTGAGGGGATTCGGCAGGCTGCTGCGGTTATGCGGGTTACGCCCGCCTATTTGGAGTCGGTCGCCTCCTTCTACGACCTGCTGCACACCGAGCCGGTGGCGACCCACAAGGTGGCGGTGTGCACGAACATCTCCTGCTGGATGCGGGGCGGGGACGAGCTGCTTGACGCCTTCCGAGTGGCCGCCGAGGGCGAGGACGTCTTCGTCACCGGGTTCGAGTGCCTCGGCGCCTGCGACATCGCGCCGATGGCCTCGATCGACGAGCGCTACTTCGGGCCGCTGGAGGCGGCCGACGCCGAGACGGCGATCGGCCAGCTGCGCGACGGCGCCGACGTCCTGCCGGAGAAGGCGCTGGAGCGCCGACCGCTCGCCGGCGACGCGCCCGGAGGCGACGGCGATGCCTGAGACGCGCGTCCTGCTCGAGCACGCCGAGGACCCGGCGCTGCGCACCCTCGCCGGCTACAAGGGGTACGGCGGCTACGCGACGCTGGAGAAGGCCTACCGCGAGATCGAGCCCGAGGACCTGCTCCAGGAGCTCGAAGACTCGGGCCTGCGGGGCCGCGGAGGCGCCGGCTTCTCGATGGGCAAAAAGGCCTCCTTCCTGCCGCGCGGGGAGATGCAGAAGTACCTCTGCTGCAACGCCGACGAGTCCGAGCCGGGCGCCTTCAAGGACCGCGAGCTGATGCAGCGCAACCCCCACCAGCTGATCGAGGGGATCGCGATCGCGGCGATCGCCGCCGGCGCCGGCCACGCCTTCATCTTCATCCGCGGCGAGTACGACTCGCAGGCCGACGTGCTCGACGCCGCGGTCGCCGAAGCGTATGCGGCCGGCTACCTCGGCGAGAACATCCTCGGCTCGCACCGCGACCTCGAGCTGGTCGTCCACCGCGGCGCCGGCGCCTACATCTGCGGCGAGGAGACGGCGCTGCTCGACGCGCTCGAGGGCAAGCGCGGCAACCCGCGGCTGAAGCCGCCCTTCCCCGCGGTGCAGGGCCTCTACGGTGGGCCGACGCTGATCAACAACGTCGAGACGCTCTCCAACGTGCCGCGGATCGTCGCCCACGGCGCCGAGTGGTTCCGCGGCTTCGGCACCGAGCAGTCGCCGGGGACCAAGGTCGTCTCGGTCTCCGGCTGCGTGCGCCGGCCCGGCAACTACGAGGTCGAGCTGGGGATCCCGACGCGCGAGCTGATCGAGGGCCTCGCCGGCGGTCCGCTGCCCGAGCGCGAGATCAAGGCCTTCTACCCCGGCGGCTCCTCCTCTCCGGTCCTCACCGCCGAGGAGGGCCTCGACCTCCCCTACAGCTTCGAGGCGATGGCCGAGGCCGGCTCGATGCTCGGCTCGGGCTCGATCATCGTCGCCGACGACCGCGTCTCGATCCCGCTGATGGCGTTGCGCACGGCGCGCTTCTACCACCACGAGTCCTGCGGCAAGTGCACGCCGTGCCGCGAGGGAACCAACTGGACGGTGAAGATGCTCGAACGCGTCGTGCGCGGGCGAGGCGACGCCGATGGACCTCGACATCGTCGCCTCGGTGCAGGAGAACATCATCGGCCACTGCCTCTGCGTGCTGGGCGACTCGATGGCGATGCCGGTCGGGGCGATGGTGCGCAAGTTCCGCGACGAGTTCGAGGACGTCATCGCGGCCAGTCAAGGCGAGGCGGTGGCGGCATGAGCCGCGAGGTCACGATCATCGTCGACGGCCGCGAGGTCGCCGCGACCGAGGGCGAGATGCTGCACGACGCGGCCAAGCGCGGCGACGTCGAGATCCCGGTCTTCTGTTACGAGCCGAAGCTCGGCGACCCGGTCGGCGCCTGCCGGATGTGCCTGGTCGAGATCGAGGGGATCCCGAAACTGCAGACCTCCTGCTCGACCCCGGTGCGCGACGGGATGGTCGTCAACACCCGCAGCGACCAGGTCAAGCACGCACAGAGCGCCGTGGTCGAGTTCCTGCTCGTCAACCACCCCCTCGACTGCCCCGTCTGCGACAAAGGCGGCGAATGCCCGCTGCAGGACATCACCATGGGCTGGGGCCCGGGCAAGAGCCGCGCGATCGACGAAAAGCGCCACTTCCAGAAGCCGGTCGAGCTCTCGCCCCTGGTGGCGATCGACCGCGAGCGCTGCATCCTCTGCTACCGCTGCGTGCGCTTCAGCCAGGAGGTCTCCGAGGACTCACAGCTGCAGCTGCTCGAGCGCGGCGACCGCACCTTCGTCGGCACCTTCGACGACCGGCCCTACGTCGACCCCTTCCACGGCAACATCACCGACCTCTGCCCGGTCGGCGCGCTGACCAGCTACACCTACCGCTTCCGCGCGCGGCCCTGGGACATCGAGCAGGGGGGCTCGGTCTGCACGCTCTGCCCGAGCCAGTGCAACGTCAGCTTCACCGTCCGCGACGAGCAGGTGAAGCGGGTGGTCGCCCGCGACAACCCCGACGTCGACGACGGCTGGCTCTGCGACCGCGGCCGCTACGGCTTCGAGATGTTCGCCGCCGAGGAGCGAGTGCGCGCCCCGCGCCTGCGTGGTGGCCCGGCGTCCTGGGACGAGGCGATCGCCAAGGCGGCCGAGGGCCTGAAGGCGAGCGCATCCGACATTGACCACACCAGAGGTGGGTCAATGTCGGATGCGCCGAGCGGAGTGGCGGCGATCGTCGGCGACGCCTCCAACGAGGAGGGCTACCTGGTGCAGCGGATCGTGCGAGAGGCGCTCGGCTCCCCGCACGTCGAGTCGCGGCAGGCCGGCGGTCCGGGCCGCGGGACGCTCGTGCGCCTGGCGCAGCCGGACCTCTCCGCCCGCGTGCGAGACATCGACGACGCCGACGCGATCCTCGTCGTCGGCACCGACCCCCTCCACAGCTCTCCGATCCTCGATCTCCGCATCCGCAAGGCGATGCGGCGCAACGGGGCCAAGCTGGTCGTGGCGACGGACCGCCCAACGACGCTGGACGGCGGCGCCGCGGCGGTCAACCGCTTCGCCCCCGGCGAGGCCGGCGTTTTCCTGTCGGAACTCGCGGCCGCTGCCGGCACCCCCTCCTCACTCGCAACTCGTCGAAGTGACGTCGAGGGGCTGTCGCCCGATGCGTCCGGCTCCTCCCGCGCAAAACGTTCGGAGGGGGTACCGACATCGGCCGAGGTGCTCCAGGACGCCGATCGCATCGTCGTGATCTGGGGCGAGCGGATCGGACGCGAGGGAGCGGAGGCGATCACTGCCCTCTTGGAAGTAGCTGAGAATCTCGACCTCGCCAGCAAAGAGGGCAGTGGCCTGCTGGAGATCCCGGAGCTGGCCAACGCCCGCGGCCTGCGCGAGGCCGGCTGCCTCCCCGACGCCGGCCCGGGGCTGAGCGCAACGCCCGCCGGCATGGACACGGAGGCGATCCGCACGGCCCTGGAGTCAGGCGAGCTCGAGTCCCTGATCCTCTTCGGCGTCGACCCCCTCAGAGACTTTCCGGACACCCCAGCCTGGGACCGCGCGCTGACGACCTGCAAGCACCTGATCGTCTTCTCCACCTTCGAGAACGCCACCACGGCCAAGGCCGACGTCGTCTTCCCGCTCGAGACCCATGCGGAGAAAGACGGCACCGTCACGCACCCGGACGGACGACTGCAGCGAGTAAGGCCAAGTGCATCCCGTCCCGGAGACATCCGACCGAACTGGGGAGTGCTTTCGGAGCTTTCGCTGGCTCTGGGGCACGACACGGGCATCTCGTCCCAACCTTCAGCTTTCGAGGCCCTTGCCGACGCGGTTCCGTTCTACGCCGGCATCGACGACAACGCCATCGCCGGCAGGGGAGTTCGTTGGCAGGACCGCGATGCGGCGTCGTCCCTTCCAGCTCCCGCGAACGCATCGGGGGCGGGCGACGTCGGTAGCCCCTCCGAACGTTTTGCGCGGGAGGAGCAGGGCGCTAGCGGCGACAGCTCCCCGACTCTTCATCGACGAGTTGCGAGTGAGGAGGGGCTGCCGGCGGCGCCCCTCACCCTGGGCACGTATCGCGACCTCTGGTCCGGCCCGATCACGGAGCTGAACCCACCGCTGAAATTCCTGGCGCCTCGCCAGACAATCGAGCTGTCGATAGGAGACGCCGAACGACTGGGCCTGGAAAGCGGCGACGAGGTGAGCGTGGCCCAGAACGGGACCAGCGTGCGGGCACGGGTAGCGATAAGAGAGCGGACGCAGGACGGAAGCTGCTTCCTCATCGAGGGGACTGCCGACGGCAACGCGAACCAGCTGATGAACGGCGGTCCGGTCGAGGTGGAGATCCGGAAGGTGGAGAGCTGATGCTTCCCGTCGCAGACACGACCTTCGTCGAAGCGACCTGGATCATGGTCGTCAAGTCGCTGGTGATCTTCGCGGTGATCTTCGGGATCCTGCCGCTGATGACGGTGCTGGAGCGGAAGCTGATCGGCCGCTTCCAGCACCGCTACGGGCCGAATCGGGTGGGGCCCTTCGGCATCCTGCAGCCGCTCGCCGACGTCGGCAAGCTGCTCGGCAAGCAGGCCTTCCGGCCGGCCAACGCGATCCCGACCCTGTTCGTGCTGGGGCCGCTGCTGCCGGTCCTCTCCGGGGTGCTGGCGCTGGCGATCATCCCCTGGGGGAACGTCCAGGACGGCGTCGGCCTCTACGGGATCGACGTCCCGATCGGCATCCTCTACTTCTTCGCGGTCGGCTCGATCGCCTTTTACGGGGTGCTGCTCGGCGGCTGGTCCTCGGGCTCGAAATACAGCCTGCTGGGGGCGATGCGCGGCGCCGCGCAGCTGATCTCCTACGAGGTCTCGATGGGCCTGGCGCTGCTCGGCGCGATCATGATGAGCGGCTCGCTTTCGCTGGTCGACGTGGTCGAGGCGCAGGGCTCGATCTGGTTCGTCGTGCCGCAGTTCGTCGGCTTCCTGATCTTCATGCTGGCCGGCTTCGCCGAGACCAACCGGACGCCGTTCGACATGCCCGAGGCCGACGCCGAGCTGGTCCAGGGCTTCATGACCGAGTACGGCGGCATGCGCTTCGGCAGCTTCCTGCTGGTCGAATACATGGAGATCATCGTCGTCTGCGGGATCGCCGCGGCGATGTTCCTCGGCGGCTGGATGGGACCGGGCCCGGGCTGGCTCGACCCGATCTGGATGCTGCTGAAGATGCTCGCCCTGGTGCTGGTCTTCATCTGGGTGCGGGCGACGCTGCCGCGGCTGCGCTACGACCAGCTGATGACCCTCGGCTGGAAGGTGCTGCTGCCGCTGGCGACGCTGAACGTCCTCGTCACCGCGGTCCTGGTGGTGGTGACGTGAGCGAGTTCCCCTACCTGAAGGACCAGGACGTGGTCGAGGTCCAGCGCGGGCCGGACCCCGGCGGCCTCGGCGGCGGCTACCGCGCCTTCGGCGAGACCCTGCGCGGGCTGAAGACGACGATGGCGCGGCTGATCGAGGGGCCGCTGACGATCCAGTACCCCGAGGAGAAGACGCCGGTCTACCCGCGCTTCCGGGGCCGCCACAAACTGCACAAGTTCGAGGACACGGGACTGGAGAAGTGCGTCGGCTGCTCGCTCTGCGCGGCGGCCTGCCCGGCCGACTGCATCCGCGTCGTCGCCGCCGAGAACATCCCCGGCGAGCGGGTCTCGGCCGGCGAGCGCTACGCCGCCGTCTACGAGATCAACCTCTCGCGCTGCATCTTCTGCGGCTACTGCGAGATCGCCTGCCCGTTCGACGCGATCACGATGGGCCACGACTACGAGATGGCCGACTACGACCGCGACGACCTGATCTTCACCAAGGAGATGCTGCTCGCCGAGCCGATCGAGCGGACGCCGCTGAAAGCGGAGGGCGAGTGATGGAAGCGGTGCTCTTCTTCGTCGCCGCGATCGGGGCCCTCGGGGGCGCGATCGGCGTGGTCGCGATGCGCAACCCGTTCTACGGCGTGCTGGCGCTGGTCGTCCACCTCTTCTCGCTCGCCGTCCTCTTCCTGCTGCTGACCGCGGCCTTCCTCGCCGCCGCCCAGGTCGTCGTCTACGCCGGCGCCATCGTCGTCCTCTACGTCTTCGTCGCCGCCTACGTCGGCGGTCAGACCGAGTCGGCCTGGGAGCCGATCCCCGGCCAGCGCTTCCTCGCCCCGCTGCTCGGCCTCGCCCTCTTCGTCGAGCTCTCCATCGCGGTGCTCGCCTCCGCCCTCCGCGCCCTCAGCACCGACGGCCCCCACGTCCCCCCCGGCTTCGGCGACCCCGCCGCGATCGGCAACCTCCTCCTCGAACGCTTCCTCATCCCCTTCGAGGCGACGTCGGTCCTGCTCATGCTCGCCGCTGTCGGCGCGGTGGTCCTCGCATCGAGGAGAGCTTCGTGAGCGTCGACTGGTACATCGTCCTCTCCGCGCTGCTGTTCGCGATCGGCGCGATGGGAATCCTGCTGCGGCGCAGCCCGGTCGTCATCCTGCTCTGCCTCGAGCTGATGCTTAACGCCGGCAACCTGGCGCTGATCGCCTTCAGCCGCATGGTCGGCAACGGCCAGGGGCAGGTCTTCGCCCTGGTGGTGATGGTCGTCGCCGCCTGCGAGGTCGTCGTCGGCCTCGGCCTGATCGTCGCGATCTTCCGTCGCAAGCTGCCGCTCGACGTCGACGAGCTGCGGGAGCTCAGAGGATGAGCGCGACCTCCTGGGCCTGGCTGGTCCTGCTCCTGCCGCTGCTCGGCTCGCTCGTCGTCTCGCTCGGCTACCGGGCGATCCCGGCCCGGGTCGCGGGCGTCGTCGGCACGCTCTCGATCGGCCTCGCCTTCGCCTGCGCCGTCGCCGTCCTGGTCAGCCTGCTGGGCGAGTCGCCCGAGGCCCGCCACCACGCCTCCTCGCTGTGGACCTACGCCGGCGCGGCCGGGCTCGACATCAAGCTCGGCATCTACGTCGACCAGCTCTCGACCTTCATGATCCTCGTCGTCACCGGGATCTCGACCCTGATCCACCTCTACTCGTTCGGGTACATGAAGTCCGACGAGGGCTACCACCGCTTCTTCGCCTACCTCAACTTCTTCGTCTTCTCGATGCTGCTGCTGGTCCTCGCCGGCAACTTCGTCCTGCTGATCGTCGGCTGGGCCTTCGTCGGCTTCGCCTCCTACGCGCTGATCAGCTTCTGGTACCGGCGGACGACGGCGACCAAGGCGGGGATGAAGGCGTTCGTGATCAACGTCGTCGGCGACATCGGCCTCGTCCTCGCGGCCTTCCTGATCTTCCGCGAACTGGGGACCTTCGACTACGGCAAGGTCTTCGCCGCGGCGCCTCACGCCTTCGACCGCGGCAGCTGGACGGTGACGGCGATCTGCCTGCTGCTGCTGGTCGGCGCCTTCGCCAAGTCGGCGCAGATCCCGTTCCACACCTGGCTGCCCGACGCGATGGAGGGCCCGACCCCGGTCTCCTCGCTGATCCACGCGGCGACGATGGTGACCGCCGGCGTCTACCTGATCGCCCGCACCCACATCCTCTTCTACCTGGCGCCGACCGCCGCCGACGTCGGCGCCTTCGTCGGCCTGGCGACGCTGCTTATCGCCGGCACTATCGCGATCGCGCAGACCGACCTGAAGCGGGCGATCGCCTACTCGACGATGAGCCAGATCGGGTACATGATCATGGGCGTCTCGATCGGCGCCTACGCGCAGGGCCTCTTCCACCTGATGACCCACGCCTTCTTCAAGGCGCTGCTGTTCATGGCGGCCGGCTCGTTCATCTCGGCGATGGCCAACCGCCAGGACATCGACCGGATGAGCGGCTTCTGGAAGGCGATGCGGTTCACCTCGGTGCTGTTCGTGATCGGCGGCCTGGCGCTGGCCGCCTTCCCCCTCACCTCGGGCTTCTTCTCGAAGGACTCGATCCTCGCCTACGCCGAGGCGCGCGGCGGGATGTACACGTGGATGGCAGTCGGCGGCTACGTCGGCGCCTTCCTCACCGCGCTCTACACCTTCCGCCTGATCTTCCGGGTGCTGCCCGGGCAGCCCTGCGAGGAGGCCCAGCACCTGATCGACACCGGCGAGCTCTTCCACGGGCCGCCGATCAACCCGGCCAACGAAGAGGAGGAGGACGCCGACGTCGGCTTCCCCGGCGCCCACCACCACATCGCCGAGCAGTCGTGGCCGATGGCGGCGGCGATGGCGGTGCTCGGCTTCGGCGCCCTGTTCGCCGGGCTGATCCAGATCCCCGGCGTCGACGACGTGCTCTTCAAGTTCCTCGACCCGGCCTTCCGCGACTCGCCTCTGGCAGCGATCCACCCGACCGTCGGCGCCGAGTGGCGAGGCCTGGCGATCGGCGGCGCGATCTCGGTGATCGGCATCGGCGTGGCCTGGGTGCTCTGGCGGAAGGAGTCGCAGCTGCCGGCGCGGTTCCGGGAGCGGCTGCGCCCCGTCTACCTGCTCTGCCTCAACAAGTGGTACTTCGACGAGGCGATCGACCTCCTCGTCGTGCGGCCGGCGCTGGCGGTCGGCCGCTTCGCCAACGACACCTTCGAGCGCCTCGTCGTCGACGGCGTCGTCACCGGGACCGCCGACACGGTGCGCGGCGCCGGCGGCGTCGTCCGCTTCGTCCAGAGCGGCTTCGTCCGCTCCTACGCGCTGCTGCTGCTGACCGGCTTCGCCGGCCTCGTCCTCTACTTCCTGCTGAGCTGCTCGTGATCAGCGCGCTGCTCTGGACCCCCCTCGCCTTCGGCCTCCTCGGCCTCTTCATGCCGAAGCGCCTGGTCGGCTGGTGGGCGACGCTGGGCGCAGTGGCGACGCTGGGACTGGCGATCGCCCTGCTCGCCGGCTTCGACTCCGGCGCCTCGGGACTCCAGGACACGGTCGACGTCAACTGGATCCCAGGGCTCGGCGTCGACTACAGCCTCGGGATCGACGGGCTCAACGTCTTCCTCGTCCTGCTCACGACGGTGCTGTGGACGGGGGCAACCGCGTTCGCCGCCTTCCGCGAGCAGGAGCGCCCGCACCTCTTCTTCCTGATGATGCTGCTCGCCGAGACGGCGACGATCGGCTCCTTCGCCGCCCAGGACCTGCTGCTCTTCGTCCTCTTCTTCGACCTGATGCTGGTCCCGTTCTACTTCCTCTTCGGCGCCTGGGGGACCGACCGCGAGGACGGCGTCACCGCCTCGGCGGCGACGCTGAAGATGATCGTCTACACGCTGGTCGGCTCGCTGCTGATGCTGGTCGGAGCGATCGCGACGGCGATCATCGCCGCCGACGGCGGCCACGTCACCTTCTCGATCGCCGAGCTGGCCAAGCACCCGATCGCCGACGGCAGCCAGCGCTGGATCTTCTGGTTCTTCGCCGCCGCCTTCCTGGTCAAGATGCCGGCCTTCCTCCTGCACGGCTGGATGCCCGACGCCTACCGCGCCGCGCCGCTGCCGGTGCTGGCGGTCTTCTCCGGCGTGCTGGCCAAGGTCGGCGCCTACGGCTTCCTGCGGATCGTGCTGCCGCTCTTCCCTGCGGCGACGGTCCAGTTCCAGACCGTCGTCCTGCTGATCGCGCTGGCCTCGATCCTCTACGGCTCGGTGATGGCCTTCACCCAGACCAACGTGCGGCTGATCGGCGGCTACTCCTCGGTCGCCCAGCTCGGCTTCATCACCGCCGGGATCTTCGCCCTGCGCGCCGACGGCGCCGACGGCGCGGTCCTGCAGATGGTCAACCACGGGCTGGTGGTCGCGCCGCTGTTCATCGTCGTCGCGATCCTCGCCGAGCGCTCCGGGACCGAGGACCTGCGCGAGATGGGCGGGATGGCGATGCGCGCGCCGGTGCTGGCGGCGCTGTTCCTGATCGTCACCCTGGCGACCCTGGCGATGCCCGGGTCGGCCAACTTCATCGGCGAGTTCTACATCCTCAACGGCCTCTTCCAGGCGAAGATCGTGTTCGCCTTCGTCGCGATCAGCGGCGTGGCGATGTCGGCCTACTACGCGCTGCGCCTCTACCAGCGGACGATGCACAACCGCAGGCCGGAGGGGATCGCCTCGCGTGAGATCGGCTGGCGCGACGGCGTCGTGCTGGCGCCGCTGGTCCTCTGCATCGTCGGCCTGGCCCTCTACCCGCAGCTGATCCTGCACCGTGCGGATCCGTCGGTCCAAGCGCGGATCGACGCCGTCCAGCCGAAGGTCGAAGGGACGTTGGCGAAGCGATGATCGCGGCCTTCCACGCCCCCCAGATCGACTACTCCGGGATCGCGCCGGTGATCTCGCTGACGGCCGGGCTCTGCGTGCTGCTGATCGCGGCCGTGGTCAAGCCGCTGCGGCGTAGTGTGCCGGCGCTGACGCTGATCGTCCTGGCGGTGACCGCGGTCCGGCTGATCATGCGCTGGAACGAACCGGCCGACCTCGTCTCCGGGGCGCTGCGGCTCGACGACCTGGCGATCGCGATCTCGCTGATCGCCGTCTTCACGGCCGCCTTCGCCGTGCTGCTCTCGATCGGCGAGCCGGCCGCGGAGGATGCCGGCTCGGGCGAGTACCACGCGCTGCTGATCGGCTCGGTCCTGGGGATGGTCCTGCTCGCCCAGGCGCAGAACCTGGTCACCTTCTTCGTCGCGATCGAGACCCTCTCGATCCCCCTCTACATCCTCTGCGCGACCAACCTGCGCCATGAGCGCTCGCTCGAGTCGGGCCTCAAGTACCTGATCGTCGGCTCGCTCGGCTCGGCGACGCTGCTCTACGGGATGGCCTTCCTCTACGGCGGCAGCGGCTCGACCGAGTTCGCCGGGATCGCCGCCGGGATCGGCCGCGAAGGGCTGCTGCACGACCCGCTGGTCCTGGTCGGGATCGGGATGGCGGCGGTCGGGCTCGCCTTCAAGACCTCGATCGCGCCCTTCCACCAGTGGACGCCCGACGTCTACGAGGGGGCGCCGAGCCCGATCACCGCCTTCATGGCGGTGGCGACCAAGGCGGCGGCCTTCGCCGTCTTCGTCCGCTTCTTCGACGTCGCATTGCTGCCGCAGGCGAGCGAGTGGCAGCCGGCGCTGGCGGTCCTCGCCGCGGTCTCGATCGTCGTCGGCAACGTCGGCGCGCTCGGCCAGGACTCGCTCAAGCGGCTGCTCGGCTACTCCGGGATCGCCCAGGCCGGCTACATCCTCGGCGGCCTGGTGGTCGCCAGCCAGGCCGGGGTCGAGGCGCTCGTCTTCTACCTGGCCGGCTACGCGCTGATGAACCTCGCCGCCTTCGCCGCGATCGTCGCGCGCGAGCGCGAGACCGCCTGGGGCGACTCGATCGCCGCGGTGCGCGGGCTCGGCCGCGAGCGGCCGCTCCTCGCCTGGCCGCTGACGATCTCGATGCTGGCGCTGGCCGGCTTCCCGGCGACGGTCGGGTTCGTCGGCAAGCTCTACCTGATCGAGGCGCTGGTCGAAGGCGACTACACCTGGCTCGCCGTCTTCATCGCCGTCGGCACGATGATCTCGCTCGCCTACTACCTGCGGGTGGTGGCGGCGATGTGGATGCGGCCTGGCGGCGAAGCGGCCGGCGCGCCGGCGATCGCCGGCGCCGCGCCCGAGGCGGACCCGATCGACCCGCAGGCCGGCCGTCGCTGGTACCTGGTCGCCCCCGCCCTGCTCGCGGCCGCCGGCGCGATCTTCTTCGGAGTGATCCCACAGCCGCTGGTCGAGTTCGCCCAACACGCCGGTAGCTCTCTTTTTTGATCGCCCTGCTGACCGCCGCGACGATCGCCGCGGCCGTAGCGGTCGGCGTCTGGGCGGAGCGGCGGCGGCCCCAGGCCGCCGCGCACGCGGCGAGGCGCTCGCTGACGCTGATGCTCTACGTCCTGCTGCCGCCGGTGATCTTCTTCAACATCGCGTCGAGCCACATCGACGTCAACCACGGCGTCGGCCTGGTGCTGGGGCTGATCGCCTCCTCGCTGGCGGCGCTCACCGCCTACCTGCTGGCGAGCCGCGTCCTGCGCCTCTCCAACCCCCGCACCGGCGCGGTCGTCTGCACCGTGCTCAGCGTCAACACCGGCTACCTCGGCTACCCGCTGACGGTGGCGCTGTTGGGCCGCGACCAGCTGCCGACCGCCGTCCTCTACGACGTGCTGGTCACCGGGCCGTGCCTGCTGCTCGGCGCCTTCGCGGTCGGCGCGGCGCTGGGGACGAAGGCGGGCGAAACGCCGCGCGACCGGGTGCGCGCCTTCTTCACCCGCAACCCGCCGCTGTACGCGGCGATCGCCGGCATCCTCGCGCCGAGCGCGCTGGCCCCGCCCCTCCTCGTCGACCTCTCGCAGGCGCTGCTGGTCGCGATCCTGCCGATCGGCTTCTTCGCCGTCGGCGCGACCCTGGCCGAGAACGCCAAGCAGGGCGACCTGCCGATGCCGCCGCCGCTGACCCGGCCGGTGGCGGTCGCGCTAGGCGCCCGCCTCGCCCTCGCCCCGGCGCTGCTGATGCTGCTCGCCGCGCCGCTGATCGACCTCCCCGCCGCCTACCGGCTGATGTCGGCGATGCCGTCCGGGATCAACTCGATGGTCGTCGCCCACGCCTACGGCCTCGACATGGAGATCACCGCCGAGGCCGTCACCTGGTCGACGACGATCGTCGTCCTAGCCGCCCTCGCCTCGCTGCTGTTCTGAGCGATCGTCCACGCCGATCCGCGGCCTGTAGAAAATCTGATAATCTGATTTTGTGAAGCAGCTGAGCGCGACCGATGCGGCGCGAAGGTTCTCGGATGTGCTCGACAGTGTCGAGTCCGATCGCGAATCGTTCGTCGTCGTGCGACACGGCAGAGCCGTGGCGACGATCGGGCCGGCGACCGCCGGCACCGGCCGCGCCCTGAAGGACGCCCTTCGCTCGCACCGACCCGACCCGGCATGGGCTGCCGATCTGCGCGAGCTGCGCGATTCCATCGGACCCCCCGCGAACCCCTGGCACGACTGATCCTCGACACGACGGTGCTGGTCGACGCCGAGCGGGGCGGAGCGACTGTCCTGGACCTCGTGGGGGACGAGGACGACGTGGCGATCGCGGCGATCACGGTCGCCGAGCTGGCCGTCGGGATCGAGCTGGCCGATGACAAGCGGCGGCAAAGTCGCAAAGCGTTCGCCGACGCCGTGCTCGAGGTCGTCTCGGTCGAGGGCTACGACACCGGTGTCGCCTTGGAGCACGGTGCCCTCCTCGCCCACACTCGCCGCAGCGGACGCCCCCGTGGCGCCCACGACCTGATCGTCGCGGCAACGGCGAGAGCCACCGAGCGCGAAGTCGTGAGCGCCGACCGGGACGGGTTCGCGGATCTGCCCCGGGTCGCCCTTCGCGAAGGTCCCTCCGGGGATTGAGATGCTGCAGCATGTGACGCTCGAGGTGGCGCCGGAGGACATCGGGCGCTCGCTCGAGTTCTGGCGGCTGCTCGGCTTCGAGCCGGTCGAGCCGCCTCCGGCGCTGGCGCAGGCCTTCGCCTGGGTCGAGCGCGAGGGGACGCAGATCCACCTCGAACGCAACCCCTCGCCGGTCGTGCCGCCGCACGGACATGCCGCGGTCGTCGCGCCGGACTTCGACCTGGCGGTCGAGCGGCTCCACGAGGCCGGCTTCGAGGTGGAGCCGGGCCGCCCGCACTGGGGCGCGCCGCGGGCCAAGGCGATCGCGCCGGGCGGCCACACCGTGGAGCTGATGGCGACGCCGCCGGCGGTCAGGGGGAGTCGGAGCTAGCGCGGGCGTCGCAACGCCGTCCGTTCTCGACCAGCTTGCGATCTCGCCCGTCTATCGGGCCGATGCGAACCCCGCCGCCCTGGTCCGCCCGCCCGGAATCGTCTGCCTTGCCGGCCTGCACTCCTTCCCGTTCCGACCTCTGCACGAGGTTCAGGTCGAAGCCGGGACGGTGCAAGACGAAGACGGACGATTCGCGGCAGACGACAGGGCTTGATCCGCTGCCGGGGTAGTCGCAAATCGCCCAGCCCGCCGCGAGGGCGAACCCGACTGCGGCGAAAAAGGTGATCAGGCGCAGCCAGAACTTGTGCCTCACGAAGAAGGCCGCCCTCCGCGCCGCCCACATCGAGAATCCCCCTGGCGTCTTACAGAAGATGATGGCCTTCGGAAGCATCGACCGTGTGCTTGTGGGATCGGTGAGGGAGATCCACATCGACGCCTCCATCTTGTGGAGCGCGTCCTCTCCCCTGAGGACGAGCTCCTCGTTGCGGACGTCGAGCGCGAGGAAGGCCAGGGCGACCACCGCGCCGAACGCCCCCAAGGCGATTCCGAAGGCCTGCCAGCGATGATCGACCGCCTGGGCGTAGCCGACCAGCAGGAAGCCGACGATCACCAGGAAGAAGTTGAACGCGGTCAGCCTCTGCGAGGCGTGGTACTGGAACCAGCCCCAGGCATAGTCGAGTTCACTGCGTTTCCGGCCGCCTTCGTCCATGTCTCCGTCTCACGCTCCGGCCGTCGTCAGCGCCGTTGCCCCAACTAGCCCTAGGAAGGCGACCACCAGTCCCACCTCGACGATCAGCGCGCGATAGCCGACGCGGGCGTAGCGGGCCTCGTGGCGACGGATGTCGGCCAGCTTGACGGACTCCGCTACCAGCTCCAGGGTGACCGCCTCCTGGTCGAGCCGGCCGGCGGCGTCCAGTTGCCGGCGCAGCGGATCGCCGCCGGGCGAGAGCGCCGAGACGGGGGGAAAGAACAACTGTGGCGGCCCGTACCCGTCCACGATCGCCTGGGCCACGGCACTCGGCTGGTAGGGCATGACCGCGAGCAGAAGGCAGGCGATCGAAACGACGAACGCACAGGCCGCCAGCCCGGCGAAGACCAGGGCCAAGATCGGCAGCGCGCCGTGCGCGTCCGGGTAGATCCTGGCGGCGTTCGCCGTCACGGTGACCACACCGGCAAAGAGCAACCCGTGGGTTATTAGGGCGGCACTGCACTTCGAGTCGTTGGCGTGAATGCTGCCTTGGAGGTCTTCAACCCCCTTGAAAAGCAACTCACGGGCCAGCGCGTGACGCGAATTTCTCACTAAAGACAGTATGAGCGCTCGGACGGCCAGAAAATGCCTTCCGCCGCCGGCATCCGCTTACCCCGTCATGATCGGTCCAATGAATGCGCCGCGACCCCGCTGCTATGTGGCGAGCCCCCTCGGCTTTACCGAAGCGGGACGGCACTACTACGAGAAGGTCTTCTTGCCCGAGCTCGCCAAGGTGGTCGAGCCGGTTGACCCCTGGGTCCTGGTCAGCGATGCCGAAGTGGCCAAGGCCGAAGAGGATGAAACCGAACGAGAGCTCGCAGCCGAGATCGGCGTTCGCAACACCGAGGCGCTGAAGAGCTGCAAGCTGCTGGTCGCCGTGCTTGACGGACAGGAGGTCGACTCCGGCACCGCCGCCGAGGTCGGCTATGCCAACGCACTTGGAATCCGCTGCTTCGGTCTGCGCACGGACCATCGCAAGAGCGGGGAGATCGGCGCGACGGTCAATCTCCAGGTCGAATCTTTCCTGGTCACCTCGGGCGGCCTCATCGTCGACAGCCTTAAGGGCCTGGTCGAGGCGCTGCGACGCCACGCCGGCGAACGGTGAGAGGTCCTCCGACGGCGCCGAGGGCCGGCGCCTGGCGAAGCTACAAGCGCGTCTTCCTCAGCTACGGCGACGACTCGATCGCCCCCGGTGGGAAGCGCCCATAATCCGTGAGCGGCGGCTTCCTTTTCTGTCCGCGTGGGTTGAGAGTTTGAGAGTCCGATGAGCTTCGATGCGAAGATCCTCTCCGATTCGCTGTCTCCGGCCGGTCACCGGCTGACGACGCTCGAGGTCACCTTCCCCCGCTTCGTCCTCGCCGAGTTCAACACCCACCGGGTCTTCTCGCGCAACTCGGCCAGCTCGCGCGCGATCCCGATCGCCAAGCAGCTGCGGCGGGTGATCGAGGACCCCTACGTGCCGATCGAGTTCGGCTCGAACCAGCCGGGCATGCAGGCCGGGCCGGCGCTGAGCGGCGAGCAGCGGGACGCTGCCGAGCGCGAGTGGCTGAGCGCCCGCGACGACGCGGTGCGCCGGGTGCTCGGCCTGGTGACCGAGCCCGAGCACGCGGCCGCCGGGGACCCGCTCGAGCTCCTGGCGGAGATCGAGGCTGCCCGCCAGGCGGGTGGGCCCCCCGCCGAGTGGCTGAACGTCCACAAGCAGGTCGCCAACCGCCTGCTGGAGCCCTTCATGTGGCACACGGTGATCGTCACCGCGACGGAGTGGGAGAACTTCTGGAACCTGCGCTGCCACGAAGACGCGCAGCCGGAGATCAGGCTGGTCGCCGAGCGGATGCGGGCGGCGGTGGAGACGTCGGAGCCGGCCGAGCTGGACTACGGCGAGTGGCACCTGCCGCTGATCCGCGCCGAGGACCGCGAGGGGGCGAGCACGGAGGAACTGATCAAGGTCTCGGCCGGTCGCTGCGCCCGGGTCAGCTACCTGACCCACGCCGGCAAGCGGGACCTGGAGGCCGACATCGCCCTGCACGACCGCCTCCTCGTCAGCGGCCACATGTCCCCGCTCGAGCACCCGGCGCGGCCGCTCACCGACGAGGAGCTGGCCGAGGGGGAGTGGTGCGGAAACTTCCGCGGGTGGTGTTCGTATCGAAAACAGATACCCGGAGAGGGCAATCCTTTGGGAAAAGCAGGAGCCCCGGTAGGGGTTCCGCTTAGCTCTTTTTGACGTCGGCGTCGTCCTCGGATGATTCGAGCTCCTGAGCGGCTTTCTCTCCCGGAGTGGGCCAGGGGACGGCTTCTCCTGCTGCCCAAGCTGGGGGGCGACCTCCGGGGACGCGGCCGAGGATCAGGAGACCGAGGTAGACGAACCAGAAGATCGCGATCTGGAAGAAGACCGGGATGAAGGAGACCGCGCCGAGGGCCATGCCGAGCGAGCCCCAGAGGCGGCTGAGCAGGCCGGTCCGCATCGCGTAGAGCGCGGTGTAGAAGATGGCGACGACCAGGCCGAGCTGGCCGACGAAGGCGAAGGTGGCGGCGAAGGGCCGCAGCGAGTCACCGTCGAGCGTGCTTTTCGCGGCTTCGTCGGCGCGTTCGCCGTCGAGCGGCACTCCCTTGGCCAGCAGGTGGGGGACTTCGGCGGAGACGAAGTGCGAAGCGGCGTGGACGGTCGAGATGCCGGTCAGGATCGCGGCCACCGCGAGGAAGATCGGCGCCGCGACGACGAGGCCGAACAGCTGCCCGCGCATCCGCTCGCTGCGCGCCTTGGCGGCGCGGAAGAGGTAGGCGAGCGGCGCCGCCAGCAGGCCGGCCGCGAAGGCCTGCAGGATCGCCGAGGCGATCCGCGCGCCGCTGTGCGCGTCGGTGTTGCGGAGCACTTCCGATTCGCCCCCGTTGCCGATCTGGCTACCGACGGCGAAGGCCCCGACGAACAGCGCGACCGCGGCGAAGCTGGCCAGCGCGACCGGCAGCGACCAGCGCTCCTCCCAGGCGAGCTGCTCGGCCCGGCTGCGCATCTCCCGCTCAGTCCCGCTCGTGGAAGTAGAACTGGGGCAGGGCGCCCTCGATCACCTCGGCGGTCATTCGCTGCGCCAGCTCGAGGTTGCCGGTGCGAACGGCGATGTCGTCGAGGGTGACGATGCCGACCAGGCTGCCCGCGTCGAGGACCGGCAGCCGCCGCACCCGGTGGCGGACCATCAGCGCCGCTGCCTCCTCCAGCTCCGTCTCGGGCTCGCCGCAGACCAGCGGCCGGGAGGCGTGCTCGCCGACGGCCGAGGAGGGGTCGAGCCCCTCGGCGAAGACGCGGACGGCGAGGTCGCGGTCGGTGACCATCGCCACCGGCAAGCCTGCCGGGTCGACGACGACGACCGAGCCGACGCGGCTGTCGCGCATCTGGCAGGCGACCGAGACGGCGCTCGCCGCGGGACTCGCGGTGACGACGCCGGCGGTCATGATCTCGCGAAGCTGCACGCCGCGTACGCTACTGCCGTGAGCGCACGACAGCCCACCACGGTGGTCCCACTGGAGGCGGGCGCCGGCCCCGAGAACCCGCCCTGCCCCGCCTGCGGCGAGCCGCTCTTCGGCTGGATCGAGGCCCGGGCGGGCCTTGCCGGGCCGGTCAGCCGCTGCGAGAGCTGCGGGCTCGGCGCCGTCGGCGGGCCGGGCGACGCCGCCGAGGCGCTGCGCGCGCTGGACCGGCTGGAGGTGGGCGGGCGGATCCGGATCGCCAACCGGGCCGGGTTCTCGGCCTGGATCGGCGGCGCCGGCTGGGCCGGCCTCGAGCCCGGCGCCCGCTACCTGTTCACGGTCGAGGCGGTGCGCCGCCTCGTCGCCCGGCGCGACCAGGTCGTCGTCCGCGCCCGCTGGTCGCCCCGCGCCGGCGTCGCCGCGATGTGGCAGACGCTGCTCAACAGCGCCACCTTCGGCCACAACGTCCTCACCGGCTCGGCGAACCTGGCGGCGAAGGAGTGGCAGCGGCGGATCGACTGGCTGACCGTCGCCATCCTGGCGATCCCGGCAATGGTCGTCGCCGTGCCGCTGGAGGCGTGCGGGGCCGCCCTGCGCCGCGGCAGCGCCGTGGCGCTCAGCCTCGAACTGCTCTAAGACAACCCTTCTCGAGCCTCGCGGACGAGGGTGACAGCCTCGGGGAAGAGGACGCGGATCGCGTCGCGCACCTGCATCGCCTGCTCGTCGGTGCTGCCGGTCAGCTCGAGCCGGCCGATCGAGGCGACGGTCATCTCGACCGCGAGCCGGATCGCGTTGTCGGCCCAGGCGACCCGCTGGGAGGACTGCATCTGCTCGCTCAGCTCCTCCATGCGGGCGCGGAACTCCTCCGGGTCGCCGAACAGGTTGAAGCCGCCCTCCATCTGCCGACATGTTCGCAGAACGTCACCCTTGGGGCACGGAAGATTTGCGTTCTGCGCGCCACGCGTGCGCCGACTCGCCCTAGCGTCGGGACGATGCGAAGCGAGCGCGGATCGGCGAGCGTCGAGCAGGCCGGCTTGGTCGCGCTCGTCGCACTGCTGCTCCTGGTGGCGATCGCCGCCGTGGCGGCGGCCGGCGGCGCGATCGATCCCCGCCATGAGCTGGCGGGCGCGATCGGCCGGCGGATCGCCTGCGCGCCGCGCCTGCCCGACGCCTGTCGCCACAACCCGCTCGTGCCCGCCTACGGCTGGCCGCTCGCCCGCCTCGCGCGCGCGCTGGCTCCGGTCCCGTCGGCTCGCCCCGGTCCCTCCGGCCTGCCGCTGGTCCCGGTCGATTTCCGCCGCTGCAAACGCGAGAGCTGCGCCGTCGCCGCCGGGCCGCACCTGACCACGGCGGGCCGCCGCGTCACCGCCTTCACCGAGCTGATCGACCGCCGACGCACGCTCGGCTGGGTCGAGATCGTCTACTGGCTCTACCGACCCGGCATCGGCTGGGAAAGGGTGGCGCGCCGCGCCGGCGAGGCGCAGATCGAAGCGGCGAGCCACGTCCCGGTCCTGCTGCAGGACGACCCGATGCTGGTCCCGCTGGAGATCCTTCCCGGCCGCGACCAGTACGACTTCCCGGCAGGCGAAGAACCGCCCTGGCGGTGGAAGATCCACAGCCGCTACCCCGGCTGGTCGAGCTAAGGATCACAGTCATCTCGACAGCGGGCGCGGTGTCTACGGATTGGCAGTTGCTTCGCGATAGCGCCAGAGATCGAATGCCTTGCGGATGCCGACCAAGATCAGCATGAAGAGCCCGAAAATGACCAGGCCCGCAAGGCTCAAGTAACTGAGTGCCGATTCATAGCCATCAGAGCCTTGAAACATGTGGCCGGTTAGTTGAAGAGCTACCAGGGCAGTGAGCCGACCGGTGAGGGCGGCCAAGACCCACCATCTACCGACAATCAGCGGTACGAGCACCAGGAAGGCCCAAAAGGCGAATCCAGCCCACGGTGGCGACGACCAATCGGCGCTCAGCCAGGTGGACACGCCCATAACAATCCCCAGGGCCACCGTGAGAATGACGCGGGCCTTGGTGCTCATTGCCGGAACGTACCCATGCTGGCTAGTGCCGTTACATCGACCGAACGCCCCACGCAACAGCGTACTTACTAATGGCTCTACCGCCCCGGCCTCGGCTGGGAACGGATCGTCCGCCGCGCAACTAAGGCCGAGGTCGAAGCTGCGCGCCACACGCCGGTCCTGCTCGAGGACGACCCGGCCCTTGTCCCACTCGAGACCCTGCCCGGCCGCGACCATATGACTTCCCTTCGGGCGAGGAACCACCCTGGCGGTGGCAGATCGAAGGCCGCTACCCCGACTGGTCAAGCTGAGCCCATCCCGGTAGGGGTGGAACGTCTTGTACTTTTTCTGGAGCGGCGTCCTCGGACGGCGGCAGCCTGTCTTCAGAAAAAGTTAAGTGGAACCCCTGCCGGGATGGGCTCTACGCATGGGCGGGAGCATCGCCCTCGCGTCCTTTGTCCTCTTCGGCCTGCTTGATCAGGCCGCGCCAGTCGGTCGTGCGGTGGACGAGCAGGATCGCGGCGAAACCGAGCGCCACCGACCAGGCGGCCATCGCGATCTGGGTGCCGACCGAGAAGGAGAGCACCGCCGAGCGCGTCGGCCCGCTCAGCGTCGCCACCAGCAGCGCCTGCTGGGCGCCGGCGCCGCCGGGCGTGAAGGGGACGACGTTGGCGATCGCCTGCACGCTCATCACCAGCATCACGTTGCCGAAGGAGCCGCCGATCCCGAACGCCTCGAGGAAGCACCAGAAGGCGGCGAAGCGGCAGAGCCAGCCGACGCCCTGCCAGGCGGCGACCTGGCGCAGGTAGCGGCGCGGCTGGGTGAGGATGACGACGCCTTGCCTGACCCGGTCCCAGAAGCGGCGCACGCGGTGGGCCAGCAGGTAGACGGCGACGGCGATCGCCAACAGCAGCACCGCGGTGACGATCAGCAGCGTCTGCGGGTGGCCCGCCCAGAAGGAGATCTCGAAGGCGGACAGGTCCGGCAGCTGCGGCGGCTTCGGCAGCAGCCCCTGGGCGACCGCGTAGAGCAGGACGAGCAGGCCGATCGTCGTGTCGAAGACGGTCTGGACGAGGAAGGAGGAGGTCACCGCCGGGTAGGAGGAGCCGGGAATCTCGCGCTTGACCAGGAAGACCTTGGTCGCGTCGCCGGCGTGCGCCGGGAGGATCGCGTTGATCCCTGCCCCGACCAGGTAGGCGGCGCTGAGCTCGAGGAAGGAGATGCGCACGCCCGGGTAGGCGGCCCGCAGGACGTTGCGCCAGGCCCAGGCGCGGGCCAGCTGCATTGCCGCCAGGAAGCCAAGCGCGAGGGCGAACGGGGTCCAGTGGATGTCGGAGAGGTGCTGGAAGAATTCCGCCGCGGCGTTGGCGAAGGATTCGAGGCTGGAGGCGAGGTCGGCGAGCGGCATCGCAGCTACACTAGCCCGCTCGTGTCAGACGCCGAGACGACCCAAACGCCCCCGGCGGCGCGTCCCGACCCCGCCGACGAGGCGATGTGCGCGCGGGCTCGCGAGCGCTTCACCGGCGACCGGCGAAGCCGGCTGCGGCGGCGGCGAAAGCGCCACGCGGCGCTGCCCAACCTGATCATCGTCGGCGGGCTGAAGTGCGGCACGACGAGCATCCACCACTACCTCGGCCTGCACCCGGAAATCCAGATGTCGAAGCCGAAGGAGCTGAACTTCTTCGTCGAGGAGATGAACTGGGACCTCGGCCTCGACTGGTACGCGAGCCGCTTCGACGGCCGCTTCGCGGTGCGCGGCGAGTCCTCTCCGCACTACACCAACCTGCCGCGCTTCGACGGGGTCGCGGGGCGGATCAGGGAGCACTGCCCCGACGCCCGCCTGATCTACATGGTGCGCGACCCGATCAAGCGCATCCTCTCGCACTGGGTGCACGCCACCGGCGCCGGCTACGAGACGCGCGAGCTGGTGCCGACGCTGAGCGAGCCCGACTCCTCCTACATCCAGCGCTCGCTGTACTGGATGCAGCTGCAGCCCTACCTCGAGCTGTTCGACCGCGAGCAGATCGCGATCATCGCCCAGGAGGAGCTGCAGCGCGAACGCGAGGAGACGATGCGCAGGGCCTTCGCCTTCGCCGGCGTCGATCAGACCTTCACCTCCGAGCAGTTCGACCGCGAGTGGGAGAAGTCGAGCGCCAAGCAGGGCGACAAATATCAGGTGATGGAGAAGCTGGTGAAGCTGCCGGGCCTGCGCTCCCTCGACCGCAACTTCGACCGCCTGCCGGAGTCGCTGCGCTGGGTCGTCGAGAAGGTCGTCCACGATCCCGAGAAGCCGCCGGCGCCGAAGCCGAAGCTGCCCGACGACCTCTTCGAGACCATCCGCGGCCGCTTCGGCGCCGACGTCGCCGCGCTGCAGGAGCTCGCCGGGCGCGAGTTTGCCGGCTGGCACGAGTACAGCTGAGCGCCGTGAGGCGCCTCCTCCCCGACCCGGCCGAGGACGTCAGCGTCGAGGATCAGCTCGACTCCTACCGGCCGCAGGAGAGCGCCCCCGGGGAGCGCCCCTTCGTGGCGATGAACTTCGTCGCCACGGTCGACGGGCGGGCGACGCTCGAGGGACGCTCCGGCCCGATCGGCTCGGACACCGACACGGCGATGCTGGTCGCGCTGCGCAAGCGCTTCGACGCGGTGATGATCGGCCACGGGACGAAACAGGTCGAGGGCTATGACGAGATCGGCAGACGCCTGGTGGTGGTCGAAAGCGGCCCCGGGGGTCGGGCCGACCTCCCCGGCCTTCTGCGCTCCCTGCGCGAGGAAGGCGTCCGGGCGCTGCTCTGCGAGGGCGGCCCGACCCTTCACGGCGCGCTGCAGGCAGCCGGCCTGGTCGACGAGCTCTTCCTCACGATCGCGCCGAAGCTGAGCGGAGGAGCCGCGCCGCCGCGGATCCTCGAGGGCGAGCTGGACGAAGTGGTGCCGCAGCGGCTGGCCTGGCTGCTGGAGCAGGACGGCGAGCTGTTCGCCCGCTACCGCCGCCGCTGAGCGGACCAAAGCCCCGCGATCGGGACCGCCGCGAGGCGATCGCCGAATGGAAGGGTCCGCTCTCCCGCGTAGAGAACCGCGCCGAACTTGAAGCGAGCGCCCAGCTTGTCCCGCAGCCGCTTCAGCCCCGCGAAGGCCTCGCCGGAGATGCTCGCGCCCGACTTCACCTCGACCCCGGCGACAGCGCCCGAATCGGCCTCGATCACGACGTCGACCTCGCGCCCTTCCTTGTCTCGGTAGTGGTAAAGGGACGGCTGGGACTCGGAGAGATCGGCGAGGCGGAGTAGCTCCATCGCGACATAGCTCTCGAAGACCGCGCCCCCGATACCGGCATCCGCTTCGATTCGAGCAGCACTTGCTTTGAGCAAGAACGCCAAGAGGCCGCTGTCGACCAGGTAGAGCTTCGGGCTCTTGACCTGTCGCACACCCAGGTTGGTGCTCCAGGGCTTCAGAGCCCGAACGAGGAAGAGGTTTTCGAGCACACGGGTGTGGGCGCCCACCGTGTTCTTGTCGAGACCGAGGTCGCGGCCCATCCCCTCGTAGCTGACCAGGCTCCCGCTGCGCGTGGCGATCGCCGAAAGCAGCCGCTCGAGCGACTGGGGCCTGCGGATGGTGGCGACGTCCCCGACGTCCCGCTCGATGATCGACGACAGATAGCTCTCGAAGAAGCTGCGAAGGGCGCGGGGGCCACGCCCCTGAGCCTCTGGGTACCCACCCCGCGCGATCCGCTCGGCATATGCCTGCCGTCCGAGAGGGCATTCGCTCAGCTGTGGCGGCTGGCCGCGAAGCAGAGCGTCGACGAGGTTGTCTTCGCTGCCCTCGATCTCGGCGGCCGTGAGCGGCCAGAGAGTCATGTAGTCGACGCGGCCCGGCAGGGCGTCCTTCACGGTCGGCAGCGCGAGGATGTTCGCCGAGCCGGTGAGCAGGAACTGACCGCGAGAGTCGTCCAGGTCGAGCCGGGCCTTGATCGCGAGCAGGAGGTCCGGCACGCGCTGAACCTCGTCGATGGCGGCGGGGATCTTCAAGCTCGCCACGAACCCCGTCGGGTCTTCGGCGGCGGCGACGCGATCGGCGGCATCGTCGAGCGTGACCACCTGTGCCGGAAAGTCGCTCCTCGTCAGGTCCCGCAGCAAGGTGCTCTTCCCGACCTGCCGAGCGCCGACGAGGGCTACCGCTCGGCTCTCCGCAAGCATCTGGACCAGGTGAGGACGGATCTGGCGAGTGATCATCGGCAGGCAAATCGTTAGTTAGAGTGCGGACAGATCGTGAATCTTAGCACGGACAGATCGTGATTTTATTTCTGTCAATCTGGGAGTTCGGCGCCGACGAATTGGGATTTGCGCGCGCCAGGTAGCGTTACGCGAACCAGCCCCGAGGAGAGGACGCCAGCGATGGACTTCAAGCCCAGCCCCCAGGTCGAGGCCCTGCGCGAGCGCATCCTCGACTTCATGGAGGAGCAGATCTACCCGCAGGAGCGGGAGATCATGGCGGCGCTCGACGCCGAGGTCGCAGCGGGCGTCCCCTACCCGAAGATCCTGGTCGAGATCCGCGAGCGGGCGCGCTCGGAGGGCCTCTGGAACCTGTTCATGCCCGACGAGCGCTTCGGCCCCGGGCTGACCAACTGGGAGTACGGGCTGCTCTGCGAGGAGATGGGGCGCAGCCCGGCGGCGGCGCCGATGGCCTTCAACTGCGCCGCGCCGGACACCGGCAACATGGAGATCCTCGCCGAGCACGGGTCAAATCAGCAAAAAGAAAAATGGCTGGAGCCACTGCTGGAGGGACGAATCCGATCATGTTTCTCGATGACCGAGCCCGAGGTGTCGGGCTCGGACCCGACGCTGCTGCAGGCGCGCGCGGTGCGTGAGGGCGAGGAGTGGGCGATCGAGGGCCACAAGTGGTTCACCTCGGGCGCGGTCGGCGCCGAGCTGGCGATCGCGATGGTCGTAACCGACCCCGACGCCCCGCCGTACGCGCGCGCCTCGATGATCTGCGTGCCCACCGACACGCCCGGCTTCAACCTGGTGCGGCCGATCCCGGTGATGGGCCACGACGGCGGCCCCGGCCACTGCGAGATCCGCTACGAAGGCTGCCGCGTGCCGGCCGCCAACCTGCTCGGCGGCGAGGGCGCCGGCTTCGCGATCGCCCAGGACCGGCTCGGGCCGGGGCGGATCCACCACTGCATGCGGGCGATCGGCACCGCCGAGCGGGCGCACGAGATGATGTGCCGGCGCGCCAACGAGCGCCAGGCCTTCGGCGGCCCGCTGGGCGAGAAGCAGTTCGTGCAGGAGGCGATCGCCATCTCGCGGATGGAAATCGACCAGGCGCGGCTGCTGACGATGTACGCGGCCTGGAAGATGGACACCGAGGGCAAGCGCGCCGCCCGCCAGGCGATCTCGGCGATCAAGGTCGTCGCCGCCAACATGGTGATGGAGGTCCTGGATAGGGCGATCCAGATCCACGGCTCGCTCGGGATGACCGACGACACCCCGCTCGCCGCCCTCTGGCGCTACAGCCGCATGCTGCGCCTCGCCGACGGCCCCGACGAGGTCCACAAGATGGTCCTAGCCCGCCGCGAGCTCAACCGCTGGTCGAAGCGCGCCGAGGCCGAAGCCGAAGGCGCGCTCGAGCCCAGGCACGCCCCGCGGCCGATCTGAAGCACCGGCGGGCCGCCGCCCGGGCGATCGATACCTCATGAGGTATCGTTTTCGCCATGACTTCCCTGGACTCATCGGTGCGCGAGTGGCGTCTTGCCGCAGGTCTGTCCCAGCGTGATCTCGCTCAGCGGGCATCGACCTCACAGCCGGCAATCGCCCGCTACGAGAAGGGCGCAGCCACCCCGTCGTGGGAGACGCTTCAGCGACTGGCCGCCGCCTGCGGCCGCTGGGTCAGCCTGACCAGCGGGATCGCGCCCGATCCCCACGACGTCGAGCTGGCTGAGACGATGCTGAGACTCACCCCGGAGGAGCGCCTACGCGCCCTCGGTCGCTACGCCCGCCTGCGGCAGGCAAGCGGGGGCGCCGAATGACTGAGCTCGACCCGGAGAGGCTCCTACGCTCCTTGGTCGAACACGAGGTCGAGTTCTGCGTGATCGGAGCCGTCGCCGCCTGGCTCCAGGGCAACCCGTCGGTCACGGTCGACCTCGACGTGATGCCCCACCGCGACCTCGAGAACGCCGAACGCCTCGCCGCGGCGCTCAACTCCCTCGCCGCCCGCCCACGGGGGGGCGACAAGCCGATCGAGCTCGAGGGCGCTGACTTCCTGGGCTGGGAAGCGCAGAGCTTCGACACCGACGCCGGCCCGCTCGACGTGGTCCCGCATGCCGCGGCGATCGGTGGCTTCGAGGACGTGGCGACGATCACGCTGGCACTCGGCGACCTCACCGTCCGCGCGATCACGATAGACGAGGTGATCTCCTCGAAGGAGAAGCTCGGGCGGCCGAAGGACACAGCAGCCCTCCCCGCCCTCTACGCCACCCGCGAGGCTCTTCGGTGGCGGAGAAGGTAGTGGCTGATGCACGTTATGGCTGGGCGGACCGCGCGCTTACCTGGCCCGCGCGTTCGGCGTCGGTTTCCCTCGCGGCGGGCGGCGCTTCGCATCCGTCCTCGAATCGACCAGGCGCGGCGACGCGCGCTAGGCATTCTCGGCGTAATTATCCGATCTGATAATCTCGTTCAGTGCCCAAGGACCTCACTGACGTTGGAGAACGAGATCCCGAGTTCGTAGCTCTGCTGGAGTCGGCCGCGCATCTGCAGCGCCTCGTACCCGGAGCGGTGCTGGTCGGCGGCGCGGCGGCGATCCTCTACGCCGACCATCGCTCGTCGACCGATCACGATCACGTGCTGGCCGACCTTGCCGACCGCTTTGAGATGGTGCTCGAGGCGATCGAGGGCGACGACAGCTGGGCGACGAACCGGGTGACCCCTGGGAAGGTGATCCTCGGGAATCTGGACGGGATCGAAGCCGGGGTGCGCCAGATGATCCGCAAAGTTCCGCTGGAGACCGCCGTGGTCACCCTGCCCTCGGGCGAGGAGGTGGCGGTGCCGACGACCGAGGAGACCTTGCGGATCAAGGCCTTTCTCGTCGTTCGTCGCAATCAGACCCGCGACTACCTCGACCTGGCGGCACTTTCGGATCACCTCGGCATCGATCGGGCCGCCGAGACCCTGTCCCGGATTGGCGACTACTACGCCGATCAGCGCGGCGAAGGCGACGGCGTCGCGTCGCAGCTCGCGCGCCAACTCTCCGACCCGCAGCCCGCCGACCGCTCGGTCATCGACCAGCTCCCCTCCTACAAGCGCCTGCGCCGACGCTGGAGCGACTGGGACGCGGTCACCGAGGTGCTGGGCGCCGTCGCCGCTCGGATGGTTAGCCAGTGACCGGGCTCGCCTTCCGCAACGTCGACGTCTCGCCCGAGGACCCGGTTTCGGCATGGCCGCTCGAGGCGATCCAGACCGCGCTGGAGCGCGGCGGCCTCTCACACTGGCGCCGCCTCGCCGACGAGATCGGCGCGCAGCCCTGGGGCCCGGTCGCCCGCGCGGTCGAGGAGGTTCTCACCTACAGCAGGCCGTACGGCGTCGCCGAGCTGATGGAACGAGCTATCGCGATGGCACGCGGCGCAGCCGAGGCATCGGAGCGCAGGGCGGTCGCGACAGAGGTCGATCGGCTCATACGGGAATCCGGGCTTTCCCGGACGGAGTTCGCATCCCAGATCGGAACCTCGGCCTCCCGCCTGTCCACCTATGCCACCGGCAAGGTCACCCCCTCGGCGGCGCTGCTGGTGAGGATGCGGCGAGGCATCGACAGCGAAGCCTCATAACCCAACCGTCTTTGCAATCGCGAACTGACCGCGCGATCTTCTCCTCCGTGCTCCGTCTCGTCGACGGGCCCGACTAGATCCACAAGATGGTCCAGCCCGCCGCGCGCTCAACCGCTGGGCCAAAGCGAGCGGAGGCGGAGGTCAGCTGGTGAGCTGACCTCCGCGCACGCTCCGGAGATGGTGTGAGCTGGCACCGCGATCCTCAAGCCGCCGCGCCTTTCAGAGTTGAAGCGACCTCAGTTGAGCAGGATCTCGAAAGGGGCGTCTATGGCAGCACCGGTACTCGAAGTCCAGGTCTCGACGCTCACATCTGCACCACTACAGCCGGGGAAATCTCCGAGGAACACATTCGTTCCCACACCAAGAAACTGCGTCGTGGCAACGACATTGTGCACCGCGAAGCCCAGCCCGTTAATGCAGTAGTGGCCGGCGCTCGGATGCGAAATGGTGGCTGAACCGAACCCCTTTGACAGACCGGCGGTCGGGCTGAGCGTTCCGTTGCTTTCAATCTTGGCGTAAGCCAGCGCTGATCCCGCCGCGCCGGTATCACCTTTCGGCCCCGCCGAGCCCTGAGGCCCTTTAGGCCCCTGAGGCCCGGTCGCACCGGTCGCACCGGTCGCACCGGTTTTTCCTCTCGGGCCACGCCTGGCTTTTTTAGCTTTGCTCACGCTTGCGACACCCGAGCCTTTTCCTGCCGCAAAGGCAGTTCCAGCCAACAGCCCGACGGCCAGACTGGCAATGACGGCCAGCGGCAATAGACGCTTAATCAGCTGCTTCAAGAGATCTCTCCTTGAGATTGCGGGAGGGAGGAGCGCAGGACGAGCCTCCCGCCCAGTTTCGGGGGAACGCCAAGACAATCACATGTCAGCCGGTGCCCGTCAAGGCGATTGGACCGGTTTCGACTGAGTTAGGGCCGCTTCAGCCGCGCTCGGCTTCGTCGGCGGCCTCAGCCAAACGCTCGACCAGGCGGGCGAAGGCTTCTATGCCGGGGTCGACCTTGCCGTACTGGCCGGCGGCGTAGCGAGCGTAGACGCCCTCGAGGATGATCGCCAGCTTCCAGTAGCCGAGGGCGACGAAGAAGTCGAGCTCGGAGAGGTCGCGGCCGGAGCGCTCGGCGTAGCGGGCGCGCAGCTCGTCGCGGGTCGGGAAGCCGGGCGCCAGGTTCGCCGGCTGGCCGAGGGCGATCGTCTCCTCGCCGCGCTCGGGCCAGTAGACCATCAGCAGGCCGACGTCGGCGAGCGGGTCGCCGAGCGTGCAGAGCTCCCAATCGACCACCGCGGCGACCTCGCCGCCGGGGGTGAGGATCATGTTGTCGAGGCGGTAGTCGCCGTGGACGATCGTCGCGGGCCCCTGCGCCGGGATGCGCGCCGCGAGCCGCTCGTGGACGTCGTCGATCGCCGCCAGCTCGCGCGTCTTCGACTTCTCCCACTGCCCCTGCCAGCGGCGCAGCTGACGGGCGACGTAGTCCTCCTTGCGGCCGAGGTCGCCGAGCCCGACGGCGTCGGGGTCGACGGCGTGGATCGCGACCAGGGTGTCGGCGACGCGCTCGCCGATCGCCCGCCGGTCGGCCTCCTCGGGGAAGGCCTCGGCCTCGGCGATGCCGCGCAGGATCGGCCCCTCGACGAACTCCATCACGTAGAAGGGCGCTCCGTTGACGCCCTCGTCCTCGCAGAGCCCGACGACCGGCGCGACCGGCACCTCGGTCGGGCCCAGCGCCGAGACGACCCGGTGCTCGCGGCCCATGTCGTGGGCCGAGCCGAGGCGCTTGCCCAGCGGCGGCCGGCGCAGCGCCCAGCGGCGGCCAGCGGCGTCGGTGACGCGGTAGGTCAGGTTCGAGTGCCCGCCGGAGATCCGCTCGAAGGAGAGCGGCGGCTCGGCGCCGCGAACGTTCGCGGCGAACCAGGCTTCCACGGCGGCGCGATCGATGCCTTCCGGCGCCTCGACGGGGCCGTCGGCCGTGCCTGTAGCCTCGTCGCCCATCCGCTCGCAAGCATATTCCCAGCTAGGCGATTGGCCCGGGAGCCAATAGCGGCCAGCGTCGCCGCATGAAGTCGCTGTAACGCGGAACCGTGAAATCGACCTCTGCGTACGCGGGGCTGTAGATCAGGCCCTTCTCGATCAAACTGGCTCGCTGCTGTGAGGTCTGCCTCTGCGCCTTGCCCAGGAGGCGGGCGACGTCGGCGCTGCGCTGAGGCCCATCGCCCAGCTCGGCAACCGCAGCCATGTAGCGGCACTCGGCGGCGGTAGTACGGGCAAGCCGCATGCCGAAGAACTCCTCATCGAGCTCATCCCGCACCCGCGGAGATGCGCGTTCGACGTCCTCAAGTGAGATCGGGTTTGCCTCCGCCGCGTTCCACACAGCCCTACCCCACTCCTGAAGAAAGTACGGGTAGCCCTCTGATCTCTCGACGATCGCGTCCAACGCCGCGTCCTCGAAGTCGACATCCTGATGTCCTGCGGGGATCCGAAGTGCCTCTCGCGACGCGGCCTCGGACAGCGCACCCAGCCGCGGGAAGGTATAGAGCCGCTCGGCATAGGTCTTCGCCTCGATCAGCCGGAGCGGCAGGTTGGGCAGACCGGCGCAGATCAGCGCAACGGGCAACTCCATCTGAGTCGTCCGGTGAAGGGCGGCCGTGAGAGCCATCAGCCCGTGCTCGTCGAGCTCATGCAGCTCATCGAGCGCCAAGAGAAGCCCGGTCCCAGCCCCGCGTGCCGCCGCACCGATCTCGGCAAGGAGCTCGATCGTGTCGCCTTCGAGCGCGCCGCTGTTGGCTACGTCCCGCGCCGCCTTGGCCTCGACGCCAAGGCGGATGCTGCCATCTGAATCAATCGAAGCGGAAAACGATGCCAGCGCGCCGCGAAGCCGCTTGACCAGCTTGCGAAGCTTGGATCCGTGCTCGAACTCGCTAAAGGCTGCGTCGAGCGCTTGCGCCAGGACCGGTCGCAACTCCACGCCAGTGCGAAGCTCTCGATGGACGACGAACCAGTCTCGCTGTCGCGCCTCATCGGCAAGCTGACGAACCAGGACCGTCTTCCCGACCCCGCGCAGCCCGTGGATCGCAAAAGGCCGGTCGGGCATGCCACGCTCGAGCCTTCCGAGCATGACGCGACATGCCTCGATCTGCTCCTCCCTGCCGGCGAGAGCGAGCGGCCGCGAGCCAGCTCCAGGCGTATAGGGGTTGCGGTAAGGGTCCATCCGTCTTCATATTTCTAGCAAATCTATGATTTCTTGTAGAAAGAGAGAGAAACGTCTAGAAATTCCGGCTGCCTGTAGCCTCGTCGCCCATAGCGGCGCAAGCATATTCCCGACGACGATTCCGGCTGAGCGCCTCGCTCGCCAACCGGCTGACGATCGGCTTTGCGATCGCCTTCGCCGTGCTCACCGGCCTGGCCGTAATCGGCGTCGCCCGCTTCACCCAGCAGCGCCAGGACTACGAGGACGCGACGGCGCGGTCCTACCAGCGCGAGATCGAAGCCCGCACCCGGATCGCCCAGGGCCAGCGGCCCGCGTTCGCGCGAAGGGAGGTCCTCGCTCAGCAGAAGCACCGCGAAGCCCTGCGCGAGGACATCTCCAACCAGACGCGCGACACGGCGCTGCTCGTCGGCGCCGGGCTGATCGCCGGCCTGACCGGGGCGGCGCTGCTCTTCAGCGGCCTGATCGCCTCGATGCGGCGGCCGCTCGAGGACCTGGTCGAGGCCTCCGAACGGCTGGCCGGCGGCGAGCTCGACGCGCGGGTCAAGGTCGGCGGACTCTCGGAGACGGCGGCGCTCGGCCGCGCCTTCAACGAGATGGCCGAGGAGCTGCAGCGCCGCGCCGGCGAACGCGACCAGCTCGACCGGATGAAAGACGAGTTCGTGCTCACCGCCTCGCACGAGCTGCGCAGCCCGCTCACCTCGGTGCAGGGGTTCGCCGAGCTGCTGATGCTGGAGCGCGAGAAGCTCGACCCGAAGCAGGCGGAGACGGTCGAGATCATCCTCGACAACAGCCGCCACCTGGTGCGGCTGCTGAACGACCTGCTCGACCTCGCCCGCAGCGACGCCGGCCAGCTGCGGATCGATCCGGCTCCGACCGAGGTTACGTCCCTGATCGAGGACGCCGAGCGGGCGATGCGCAACCACGTCGCGGCGCGCGGGCAGAGGCTGCGCGAGGAGATCGAGCCCGACCTGCCCCGGGTGGAAGCCGATCGCGACCGGATCCGCCAGGTGATGGTGAACCTGCTCACCAACGCGAACGAGTACAGCCCCGAGGGCGCCTCGATCGCCGTGCGGGCGAGGCGAGCCGGCGAGGAGGTGGAGATCAGCGTCAGCGACGACGGGCCGGGCATCCCCGGCGAACAGCTCGAGCACATCTTCGAGCGCTTCACCCGCGGCGACGCCGGGATGACCCAGCGGGTCGGCGGCACCGGCCTCGGCCTGGCGATCTCCAAGTCGCTGGTCGAGCTGCACGGCGGCTCGATCGCCGCCGAGTCCACACCCGGCGCCGGCTCGACCTTCAGCTTCCGCCTGCCGGCTGCACCGGTCGAGGACCGGGTAGAGGTGGCGTGATGGCCCGCATCCTCGTAGCCGACGACTCGGAGACGATCCTGCTCCTCCTCCGCACCCGCCTCGAGATGGCGGGCCACGAGGTGCGGACCGGCGAGCGACGGCGAGGAGGTGATCGCACTGCGTCCGCGACGGCGGCGTCCCCGACCTGCTGCTGCTCGACGCGATGATGCCGCGCAAGTCGGGGATCGACGCCCTGCGCGAGCTGCGCTCCACAGGGCTCGAGGTCCCGGCGTTGATCGTCAGCGCCCACAAGGAGGCCGACGGCGACGGCGACGAGGAGCTCGGGATCGGCGGCTACATCACCAAGCCGATCGACTTCGACCTGCTCTTCGAGCGGATCGCCGAGCTGACCGCTCCCGGCCCCGCCGCGTAGCGGGGCCGGGAGCGACCGGAGGGGTCGGCGTCAGCCGACGGTTTTGACCGCGGTGCAGATCGCGGTGACGGTGATCGTGTCGTTCGCGGCCCCGTAGAGGGTCGCCGTCCACGAGGTGTGCGTGCTGTTGGGCCCGCTGTCGTTGACGAAATCTTTTTCCTCGTCCTTGACGGTCGCGCCGCCGCCGATGACGAACGTGGCGGGCGGGCAGCTCGCCGTGACCGAAGTGCCGTGGGATGGATTGCCGGAGCCGGGCACGCTGCCGCTGGCCGTTACGTAGAACACGCTCCCGATGCTGGCCGCGCTGACGCCGGTCAGCGTCGTCTGGTTGATCTGCGTGCCGGTCAGCGAGCCGGACTTGATCTGCGTGCCGGTCAGCGAGCCGGGCTTGATCTTGCCGGGGGTGATCGTCTGCGCCTTGATCTTGCCGGCGGTGACCGCGTTCGCCTTGAGCTGGTTGGTGCCGACCGCGTTCGCCTTAAGCCGGTTGCCGGGGATCGAACTCGGCTGTATCTGGGTGCCATTGATCTTGCCGGCGGCGTAGACGGTGCCGCCGAGCGCCATGAATAGCGCCAAGCAGGCAACGACGTTCGAGAAGGTGAGAACCTTCCTGACTCGGGTCATTTCAACTCCCTTGTGGTGAGTGGTGACAAACCGTTAAGTGGTTTGTCACCCTATTGCGAAGATCAGCTCTTCGCCACCTCTAGGCGAATCTCCTTGCCCTTCAGCTTGGTGCCGTCGAGGAACTCGACCGTGCGATCGGCATCGCCGGCGGCGACCTCGACGAAGGAGAAGCGGTGCAGGACGCGGACGTCGTGGATCGAGTCCTCGCCGAGCACGGCGCCCTCGCGCAGCGCCCAGCGCAGATCCTCCTCGGTGATCCCGCTGCGCTCGCCGCGGTTGACGAAGAGCTTCACCCACTTGCCGTCCGCGGCAGCCGACGGCCGCTCCTCGGCCGACGGGGCAGCGCCGTTGCCGGCCTCGGCCTCGGGCCGGCGCTCGCGCCGGCGCGGCCGGGGCGCGTGCTCGAGCCGCTCCTCGGGGCTCTCCCACTCGCCGATCGAGGTCTTCACGTCGCGCTCGATCCGACCGATCTCGTCGCGCTGGTCGGGGGTGACAAAGGTGATCGCGCGCCCCGTCCTCCCCACCCGCCCGGTGCGCCCGATGCGGTGCACGTAGACCTCCGAGGAGGCCGGCACGTCGTAGTTGATGACGTGGGTGACGTGCTCGATGTCGAGCCCGCGGGCGGCGATGTCGGTCGCCACCAGGAGCCTCACCCGGTGGTCCTTGAAGGCGATCATCACGCCGTCGCGCGAGCCCTGGCTCATGTCGCCGTGCAGCGCCTTCACGTCGAGCCCTTTGTCCTTCAGCGTCTTCTCCAGCTTCGAGGCGCCGATTTTGGTGCGGCAGAAGATGATCGCCTGCTCCGGTTCCTCCGTCTTCAGCAGCTCGACCAGGCGCGAGGCCTTCTCCTTCGCGGGCACCTCGACGAAGGCCTGCTCGATCGCGTCGACGGTCAGCTTCTTCGGCGTGATTTTGATCGTCGTCGGGTCGTACATGTGGCTCTCGGCCAGGCGCTTCACCGGCGGCGGCATCGTCGCCGAGAAGAGCGCCGTCTGGCGCCCGCTCGGGCACATCCGCAGGATCTTCTCGACGTCCTCGATGAAGCCCAGGTCGAGCATCTCGTCGGCCTCGTCGAGGACGACGTAGCGGGCCGCGGTGAGGACCAGCGAGCGGCGCGACATCAGGTCCATCATCCGGCCGACGGTGGCGACGACGACGTGGGCGCCGGCGCGGAGCTGGGACTGCTGCGAGCGGATCGGAGCGCCTCCGAAGACGGCGACGATCTCGACGTCGAGGTGCTCGGCGTAGGCGCGCAGCGCCTGCGTCACCTGGATGCAGAGCTCGCGCGTCGGCGTCAGCACGAAGGCCTGGACCTCGTCGCTGGCGGGGTCGAGGTACTGCAGCAGCGGCAGGCCGAAGGCGGCGGTCTTGCCGGTACCGGTCTGCGCCTGGCCGATCACGTCGTGGCCGTCGAGCAGCTCGGGGATCGCCTGCTCCTGGATCGGCGTCGGCTCGGCGTAGCCGAGCTCGTCCAGCGCCTGCTGGATCGGCGGCGCCAGGCCCAGGTCCTTGAAGGTGGTCATCGAACCCACCCATCCGACTTTGACCACACCAGAGGTGGGTGAATGTCGGATGCGCTCACTTCGAGGGGTCCAGGAGGAGCTTGCCCGTCGTCCGGCGGGCGATCAGGTCTTCGTGGGCGCGGGCGGCCTCCGAGAGCGGGTAGACGTCGCCGACCGTGACCTCCAGCTCGCCGCCGCCGACCGCCGCGAGCAGCTCGCCGATCATCGGCGCGACGATCTCGCGGCGCATCAGCAGGTGGATCAGCCAGAAGCCGACGACGGTCTTCGAGCCCTGCAGCAGGGCCCCGGTCGAGACCTGGCGCTGCTCGCGCGAGGCGATGCCGAAGACGACCATGCGGCCGAGCGGCGCCAGCGCGGCCAGCTCGGCGTCGAAGGCCTCGCCGCCGCTCATGTGCAGGACAGCGTCGACCTTCGCACCGCCGTTGGCCTCGAGGATCGCGTCCTCCAGGTTCTCCGCGCGCGAGTCGACGGCCGCGTCGGCGCCGAGCCGCTCCACCAGCGCCCGCTTCTCCTCGCTCGAGGCGAGGCCGATGACCTTCGCCCCGGCGCGCTTGCCGAGCTGCACCGAGAGCGAGCCGGTGCCGCCGGCCGCGGCCTCGACCAGCAGCGTCTCGCCGGGCTCGACCCGGGCGCAGCGGCGCACCAGCGCCATCGCGGTCAGTCCCTGCAGCAGCAGCGCCGCGGCGCTGTCGTCGTCGACCTCGTCGGGGACGGGGATCAAGAGGCTCTCGGGCACGACGACCTTCTCCGCGTAGCCGCCGCCGCCGAGAAGGGCGGCGACCCGCGTCCCGTCGGGCGTGCGCCCGCTGATCTCGGCGCCGGGGATCAGCGGCAACTGCTGCTCGGCGAGGTAGTCGTTGCGGGTCGCGTGCGTGTCGGCGAAGTTGATCCCGCTGCGCGCGACCTCGACCAGAACCTCGCCCTCGCCCGGCTCGGGGTCGGGCACGTCGCGGTACTCGAGCACCTCCGGCCCGCCGAACTGCTCGATCTGGATCGCCTTCATCGGCAGGGGAGTCTCGCAGGGGAGACGCTAGGCTGCCCTGCCGTGTCGCTGACCGTCGTCGGATCGATCGCCTTCGACTCTGTCAAGACCCCGTTCGGGGAGCGCGAGCGCATGCTCGGCGGGACCGCGGTTCACTTCTCGCTGGCCGCCAGCTTCTTCACCGAGGTGCGCCCGGTCGGCCCGGTCGGCGAGGACTTCGGCGCCGAGCACTTCGAGGTGCTGGAGCGCCGCGGCGTCCTCACCGAGGACGTCGAGCGCGTCCCCGGCGGCAAGTCCTTCTTCTGGCGCGGGCGCTACGAGTACGACCTCAACGTCGCCCACACCGAGGACACCCAGCTCGGCGTCTTCGGCGAGTTCGAGCCGAAGCTCTCCCGGGGCTCCAAGGATGCCGACGTCCTCTTCCTCGCCAACATCCAGCCCGACCTGCAGCGCCAGGTGCGCGCCCAGTGCGGCGGCGCCCGCTTCTGCGCGCTCGACTCGATGAACCTCTGGATCGAGACGGCGAAGGACTCGCTGCTGGCGGCGATCGCCGAGGTCGACTGCGTGATCGTCAACGACGCCGAGATCCGCCAGCTGACCGGCGAGCCGAACCTTGCCCGGGCCGCGCGGGCCGTGATGGAGCTGGGGCCGCGCGCGATCGTCGCCAAGCAGGGCGAGTACGGCGCCGCGCTCTTCACCGAGGGCGGCTTCTTCGCCCTGCCCGGCTTCCCGCTGGAGGACGTGCGCGACCCGACCGGCGCCGGCGACAGCTTCGCCGGCGGCTTCCTCGGCTACCTCGACAGCCACGACGGCGACATCGACGAGGGCGGCCTGCGCCGAGCGATGGGCTACGGCACCGTGCTCGCCTCCTTCAACGTCGAGGAGTTCGGCTGCGAGCGGGTCGCCCGCCTCAGCCGCGAGGAGATCGACGAGCGCTTCGCCGATCTGGTCGCGATGACGCGCTTCGAGCCGTTGCCGGCCGCCGCCGAGTAGCTGCGATACTGATCGCGGTCGACAAAGTCCGAGCGCGAGGAGGTGGGCATGGCCACCAAGCAGGAGATCGAACGTGTGGCAACCGACGGAGTGGTCGAGCCCGGCTCGCAGTCGCTCACCGTCATCGACAACCGCACCGGACACCGTTACGAGCTGCCGGTCGCCGACGGCACGGTGCGGGCGATGGACCTGCGCCAGATCAAGGTCGACGAGAGCGAATTCGGGATGATGGCCTACGACCCGGCCTTCACCAACACCGCCGCCTGCCGCTCGGCGATCACCTACATCGACGGCGAGGCGGGCATCCTCGAACACCGCGGCTACTCGATCGAGCAGCTCTGCGAGCGCTCCAGCTTCCTCGAGGTCGCCTACCTCCTGGTCTTCGGCGAGCTGCCGACCAAGCCGCAGCTCGACCGCTGGACCTACGACATCGTCCACCACACCTTCGTCCACGAGGACCTCAAGCACTTCTTCGAGGGCTTCCGCTACGACGCCCACCCGATGGGGATGCTGCTCTCCGGGGTCGGCGCGCTCTCCACCTTCTACCCGGCCGCCAAGTACGTCGACGACCCCGAAGAGCGCTACATGGCGGCGGTGCGGTTGATCGCCAAGGTGCCGACGCTGGCCGCCTTCTCCTACCGCCACAACATGGGGCTGCCCTACGTCTACCCCGAAAACGACCTCAACTTCGCCGAGAACTTCCTCTCGATGATGTTCAAGAAGACGGAAATGAAGCACGTCCCCAAGCCGGCGCTCTCGAAGGCGCTCGACGTGCTCTTCATCCTCCACGCCGACCACGAACAGAACTGCTCGACCAGCGCCGTGCGCGGCGTCGGCTCCTCCGACGTCGACCCCTACTCGGCGGTCGCGGCCGGGGTCGCGGCGCTCTACGGGCCGCTGCACGGCGGCGCCAACGAGGCGGTGCTGCGGATGCTGCGGCGGATCGAGTCGGCCGACAACATCCCCGACTTCCTCGAGCGGGTGAAGAACCGCGAAGAGAAACTGATGGGCTTCGGCCACCGCGTCTACAAGAACTACGACCCGCGGGCGCGGATCATCCAGCAGCACATGGACGAGGTCTTCGAGGCGACCGAGTACAACCCGCTGGTCGAGATCGCCCGCGAGCTGGAGAAGCGGGCGCTCGACGACGAGTACTTCACCTCGCGCAAGCTCTACCCCAACGTCGACTACTACTCGGGGATCATCTACGAGGCATTGGAGATCCCGACCGAGATGTTCACCGTGATCTTCGCCATCCCCCGCACCGCCGGCTGGGTCGCGCAGTGGATGGAGATGCACGAAGACCCCGAGCAGAAAATCGCCCGGCCGCGCCAGATCTACACCGGCGAGCGGGAGCGGGAGTACGTGCCGATCGAGAGTCGCGAGGGCCCCGAGAAAATCGTCGGGCCGCCGGCGCGGCGACCGAAACGCCCGCGCCGCGGTGCCTAGCTGGAAGCTCACCGTTCGCCACGGGTCCGACGTCGAGCACGAGAGCTTCGGCGAGCTGGGGGAAGCCGTGGATGCGATGCGCGAGCGGGCGTTGGCGATCCGGGCCGAGGGGCCGGTGAAGGGCGTTTCGGCGCTGCGGGACTTCGGGCCCAAGCAGCAGGTCCATGCGCGGTTGGAGCTGAGCGGGAAGGGACTTCTTCGCAAGCCGATCGCCGGAGTCGACGTGCGCGGCGACGGGACCTTCATGCCCTACCGGGGCGGCGTGCGGCGCGAGGAGCTCGACCCGGGCGGCCACGACACGCCGTTCGACCTGGTGCGAGAGACTCTCGAATCGCGATGAGCGAGACCGAGATCCCCAAGGGCAGCTACGCGGCCGGGCGGCGGGTGAAGCTTCCGGCCGGCGCGGAAGCGCCCTACGCCGTCTTCGTCAACGGGGTCGAGCAGCGCGAGGAGGTCGACTACGACGTGCGGGCCGGCGAGATCGTCTTCCGCCGCGAGATCGTCAAGGAGAAGGTCGGCACCGGCCGCTGGCTGGCGATGTACCTCGGCCTCTTCGGCACCTACCGCAAGAACGAGACGATCGACCTCCAGTTCCAGCGCAACGGCAAGACCGAGCTGCTCTCCGACCTGCCGGTCGTTTCCTGACGCGCGTGCTAGGCTAGCCGTAAGCTGTCCTATCAAGCGGACAGAGAGGAGACAACGTGACCGTCGTCGCCAAAGACTCCCAGCGTCGCCGTCTGGCTGAGATCAACTCCGAGGTGGAAGACCTGAAGGTCGCCTTCGAGGAGGCTCTGGACGAGGTTGCGAACCAGCCCGAGATCGACGGATCGGCTCGCAAGCGGCTGGCGCTGGTGGGCGAGCGGCTTGCCGCGCTCAAGCCCCGGCTCGAGGCAGCGGATCTCAGTATCGAGCAAAGAGCGACGCTCTACTCAGCGATGGTCGACGTTGGCAATGCGATGAACGCCGAGCCCGGCGACCTCAACCGCTTCGAGGCTGCGTTGATCGGCATCGAGCGGGTGCGTCACGTGATCCGCGACGCGCTCGACGAGTTCGTCGGCGGTGCCGGCGCTGACCGGCGGCGCCTCCTCCTCGAGATCGAGCAAAGCCTGCCGGGCATCCACCAGCGCGAGATCGCCGCGCTGCTAGACGTCGACCCGCGCACGGTGCGACGCTGGGGGAAGGAGTTCGGCGAGCCCGAGCATCGACTCCAACTCGTCGCCCACCTCGTCGCCGTGCTCCGCCACGCCTGGACGCCGAAGGGAGTCCTCGCCTGGTTTGGGCGCCCGCGCCGTGACCTGGACGACAAAGCCCCGGCCGCCCTCCTCGACGATCCCTGCTCGGAGCGGAGGCTGCTAGCCGCCGCCCGTGGCAGCAGGACCCAGTACGGGACCTGACTCGTGGGCGGGATCGCCTTCAAGCGCTGCCGTGGGATGGCCTATCGAGCCACCACCTACGACACCCCGCTCTGGGTCTCGCCCAACAGCCGTCCGGGACGCTGGAACCATCCCGACGACGGCACGATCGCCCAGTACTGCTCTCTGGATGTCGCCTCGGCGATCGCCGAGATGGTCCGGCACGAGAACCTGCGCGACGCCGGCGACGCCGGCGAGATGCGGGTGAGCATCTGGGAACTGCGGATCGACGAGGGCGCGATCGCCGACTACTCGACACCGGAGCGCGCCGCCGATCAAGGGTTCGCGTGGGACGAGCTGGTCGCAGACTCTTGGGACGCCTGCTCGGCCGAGGGCCGGCGAATCGTGGAGGCGGGAGGGCGGGGTGTCCTGGCGCCAAGCGCCGCCCTTCCACAGGGCTTGGCTCTGACCCTCTTCGGCCCGCGCACCGAGATCTCCTGGGGGGCCGAACCGCGGCTCTCCATCCAGATCCCGGCCCGGCACATCCTTACCGGAGCACCAGGCGACGACCTGGTCGAGGGCACTCGCTTCTTTGAGGATCCCTATCCGGCCGTCGAGCCCACGCTCGCCGACTCACTGCTCGCGTGGTCTCACTTGAAGACGTAGAGCAGGACGAAGGCGACGATCACCCAGGCTGCGCCGCCGGCGACCATGCCCCTGTCCTTGGAGACCATCGCGGCGATCGAGCGGTCGTCGGCGCGGTCGTAGATCAGGTAGAGGTAGCGGAAGATGACGTAGACGACCGGCGGGATCGTCCACATCATCTTGTTGCCGATGATCGGCGAGTTGACCGCGTAGATCGAGTAGCTGATCACGGTGCCGGTGGTGACCATCGCGACCATCTGGTCGAGGAAGGGCAGCGAGTAGTGCTCGAGCACCGGCCGGCTGCTGGTGCCCTGGTGCAGCTCGGAGACCGCCTCCTGGCGGCGCTTGGTGAAGCCGAGGAAGAGCGCCAGCATGCCGGTGCAGAGCAGCAGCCATTCCGAGGCGTGGGCGTCGACAGCGACGGCACCGGCGGCGACGCGCAGGATGAAGAGGCCCGCCAGGGTCATCACGTCGACGATCACGACCTGCTTGAGGCCGAGGCTGTAGGCCATCTGGGCGATCCCGTAGCCGATCACCATCAGCCCGACTTCCCAGTTGACCGCGGCGAAGGAGAGGGCGATCGCGGCCGCGGCCAGCAGCGGCGCGATCGTCTTCGCCGCGCCCTCGGAGAGCTCGCCCGCCGCCAGCGGCCGGAACCGCTTCTTCGGATGCCGGCGGTCGAGCTCGACGTCGACCAGGTCGTTGACGAAGTAGCCGGCGCTGGAGATCCAGCAGAAGGCGACGAAGGTGAGGGTCGCGGCGAGCACGTCCGCGGGGTGGTTGAACTTGCCGGAGAAGAGCAGCCCGGCGAAGACGAAGAGGTTCTTGATCCACTCCTGCGGGCGCCCCGTCTTGACCGCCGCTCGCAGCGGCGAGCGGGTCGGGACGACCGGCTCGACGGATTCCGCCGGGATCGTCGGATGCTCTGAGGTGATCGTGTTCATTGGCGTGTCGCGGGAGGGTAGCGCCGACGGCAGGCGGAGTCCGCCGGGCGCCCAGGGTGATTTGAGTACCGCTCGAGCTGCCCTTACGATACGGCGGTCTCGTCGACGAAGAGGAGGATCATGAAGCTCAAGGTTGCAATTGGCGCGGTTCTGGTCGGCCTGCTCGCGACGGCCGCCGTCGCAGAGGCTCACAAGCTGCCGGTCGGCGTCGCCAAAAACGCGATCAAGCAGGAAACGGCCGCGGTCTGCGGCGAACTCGAAGGTTGCAAGAACTGGAGCGTGGGACCGTGCCAGCGGAAATCGCTGCACCGGGTCGACTGCGTCTCCCGGGTCACCAACCAGGAAGGCGGCTCCTGCGCCTGGGTGACGATCGCCCGGGTGCCCGCCCGCTCCTTCGAAATCCGCCTCCACCACAAGCGGATCTTCTGCTGAGACGGCTGAAGCACTGGGGTTGGGGCTACGAGGACCAGGCCCCAACCCCGAAGGAGCTGGCTGAGGCAGCCGCCGGCATTCGCGAGCGCCTCGGATTCGGCGGTGAGGTGGAAGAGCCGGTCCCGTTGGAGCGGGTCGAGGCACGGGCACCGCGGCTGAAGGCGCCGGCCGGCCTCGGCGACCTCTTCACCGACGAGAAGTACGAGCGGGTCTCGCGGGCGCTGGGCAAGGCCTACCGCGACGTCGTCCGCGGCTTCCGCGGCGAGTTCGAGAATCCGCCCGATCTGGTCGCGCAGCCGCGCGACGAGTCGGAGATCGAGGCGGTGCTGAGCTGGGCCGAGGCCGAGGGCGCCGCAGTGATCCCCTTCGGCGGCGGCACCAGCGTGGTCGGCGGGGTCGAGCCGCGGCTGGGCGATCGACCGGTGGTGACGCTGGACCTGCGCCGCCTCGACCGCGTGCTCGAGGTCGACCCGACCTCGATGGCGGCGCGGATACAGGCAGGAGCAACCGGTCCGGGCCTCGAGGAGCAGCTGCGCGAGCACGGGCTCACCCTGCGCCACTTCCCCCAGTCCTTCGAGTACGCGACCCTCGGCGGCTGGATCGCGACCCGTGCCGGCGGCCACTTCGCCACTCTTCACACGCACATCGACGACCTGGTCGAGTCGGTGCGGGCGATCACCCCGCGCGGCACCTGGGAGAGCCGCCGGCTGCCGGGCTCCGGCGCCGGCCCCTCCCCCGACCGGGCGCTGATCGGCTCGGAGGGAATCCTCGGCGTGATCGCCGAGGCCTGGGTGCGGGTACGGCCGCGGCCGACGTTCAAGGCGTCCTGCGGGGTCGAGTTCGACGACTTCCTCGCCGCTGCGGGCGCCGTCCGAGAGATCTCGCAATCCGGCCTGTACCCCTCGAACTGCCGCTTGCTCGACGCGCTCGAGGCCGGCACCACCGGCGCCGGCTCGGGTGAGAGGAGCCTGCTAGTCCTCGGCTTCGAGTCCGCCCACCACCCCGTCGATGCCCCCATGGACCTGGCGGTCCAGATCGCCCAGACCCACGGCGGCACCCCCAACCTCCCGCCGACGGGCCTAAAACGTCCAAATGGCGGACGAAATAGGCCCGTCGGCGGGGAGGGTGAGGGGGCGGTGGGGGCTTGGCGGAGCGCGTTTCTCCTGGCGCCTTACCTGCGCGACACATTCGTTGCCTGCGGCGTGCTCTCGGAGACCTTCGAGACGGCGATCACCTGGGACCGCTTCGAGGACTTCCACGCCACCACGATGGAGACGGTGCGAGCCAAGGTGGCGGAGGTGTGCGACGCCCCCAAGGACGGCCCGGGAGCCCCCAGGGTCACCTGCCGCTTCACCCACGTCTACCCCGACGGCCCCGCCGCCTACTTCACCGTCCTCGCCCCCGCCAAGCGCGGCGCCGAGGTGGCCCAGTGGGACGAGATCAAGGCAGCAGCCTCCGAGGCCGTAATAGAAGGAGGCGGCACGATCACCCACCACCACGCCGTAGGCCGAGACCACCGCCCCTGGTACGACCACCAAAGACCACCCCCATTCGCCGCAGCCCTCCGCGCAGCCAAGCGAGAGCTCGACCCTGCCGGCATGCTCAACCCAGGCGTCCTGATCGACCCCTAAGCCAACGAGTGGACAGTTGACCACCCCATACGGGGGTCAACCGTCCACTCGTTGGAGGATCGAGCGGCTTACAGGGAGACGGGGTGCCTCTCGAACGGGCGGATACTCAAAACGGCGACCTCATTGGTCGCCGTTTGTCCGGGCGAGAGGCACCCCGTCTCCCTACCAGTGCACGCCTTTCATCAGGTGCGCGAAGGCCACGGCCTCCGTGGTCGGCGCTTTGTCGGGCGCCTCGTCCCCTTTGCCCTTCGCCGCCTGCGACTCGGGGAAGAGGTTGTAGGCGACGTTGAGGATTTTGTCGCTGACCGTCGGCGCGACCGCGTAGAGCAGCTCGCCGAAGGTGCCGAGCCGCGTCGCCACCTTCTTCGGCTTGGAGATCATCGCCTTGGAGATCATCTCGGCCGCCTCCTCCGGGGTGATCGCCGGGAACATGTCGTACATCCGCGTCGGCGCGATCATCGGCGTCCGCACCAGCGGCATGTAGATCGTCGTGATCCGCACGCCGTCGTCGAACACCTCGGAGGCGATCACCCGGCTGAACGCGTCTAGCGCCGCCTTCGAGGCGACGTAGGCGGAGAAGCGGGGCGGGTTGGTCTGCGAGCCGATCGAGCTGACGTTGACGATGTGGCCCGACTTGTGGGCCTGCATCGAGGGCAGCAGGGCGAGGATCAGCCGCACCGCGCCGAAGTAGTTGACCTGCATCGTCCGCTCGTAGTCGTGGAAGCGCTCGTAGGAGAGCTTGACCGAGCGACGGATCGAGCGGCCGGCGTTGTTGACGAGGACGTCGACGCGGCCGTGGTAGGCAAGCACCTCCTCGGCCATCCGCGCCACGTCGTCCATGTCGGACATGTCGCAACGGTGGACGTGGGCGACGCCGCCGGCTGTCTCGATCTCGCGCTTGGTCTCCTCCAGCTTCTCGACCGAGCGGGCGACGAGCAGCACGGTCGCGCCGGCGTCGGCGACCTTGACCGCGGTCGCCTTGCCGATCCCCGAGGAGGCCCCGGTGATCAGCACGACCTTGCCGCGCACCGCGGCCGAGAGCGAGCGGTCCTTGAACAGGCCGGGGTCGAGGTTGCGCTCCCAGTAGTCCCAGACGCGATCCGCGTAGCTCTCCAGCGGCGGCACCGCGATCCCCGACCCCTCCAGTGCCGCCTGCGCCTCGGTCGAGTCGAAGTGGGTCGGGTAGTTGACGTACTCGAGCACGCCGGGCGGGATTCCGGCCTCGCCCAGCGCCATCTTCGCCGCCCGCTTGGCCGGCGGGAAGAAGCGCAGCCCGGTGCGGACGAGGCTGGTCGCGGGGTCGGTCAGGCCGTGGTCGAGCCGCAAGGTCGCCTGCGGCGCGTCGGCGGCGCGGGCGAAGAGGTTGATCGCCTCGCCGGCGGTCTTCGGTTCGGGGTCGGTCAGGTGGAAGGTCTGGCCGTCGAGCCCCGGCTGGTGGGCGATGTGGTCGAGCGCGTCGGCGACGAAGTCGACCGGGACGATGTTGATCTCGCCGCCCTCGACGCCGACCGTCGGCAGCCAGGCCGGCAGCACCCGCCGCGCCCGCTGCAGCAGCTTGAAGAAGTAGTAGGGGCCGTCGACCTTGTCGATCTCGCCGCTGTGCGAGTCGCCGACGACGATCCCGGGCCGGTAGACCCGCCAGGGTCGGGTGCACTCCTCGCGCACCACCCGCTCGGACTCGTGCTTGGTGCGGAAGTAGGGGTGGGTGTCGAGGTCCTCGGCCTGCTCGAACATGTCCTCGGTCCAGGTGCCCTTGTAGAGGCCGGCGGCGGCGATCGAGCTGACCTGGTGGAAGCAGCCGGCCTCGATCGCCCCGGCGAGCTCGACCGCGTGGCGGGTCCCTTCGACGTTGGCCACCTCCTGCGCCTCGGCGCCGGCGGCCATGTCGTAGATCGCCGCCAGGTGGAAGAAGTGGTCGACGTCGCCGCGGAGGACGACGAGGTCCTCCTCGGAGACGCCGAGCGCCGGGCGCGAGAGATCGCCGGCGATCGGCACCACGCGCGCCCCGTCGGGACCCCACCCGGTGCGCAGCTCCTCGAGGCGGCCGCGCGAGCCGGCGCGGACCAGCGCGTAGACGGTGCCCTCGCGGCGCAGCAGGCGACGGACCAGGTTGCGGCCGATGAAGCCCGTCGCTCCCGTGACGAAGTAGTTCATCGTCCGTTCAGACTACCTGCCTACAGTTCCCGTTCACGAGGCCGGCGGGCACGAAGCGGGCCGCGCCCTTTTCATAGACTGAGACCAGATGGCAGAGACGGCGACCGTCGAGATCCAGATGCCCGAGATGGGCGAGTCGGTCACCGAGGGGATCGTGCTCGAGTGGCACGTCGCCGAGGGCGACTTCGTCAACGAGGGCGACACGGTGGTCGAGGTGTCGACCGACAAGGTCGACGCCGAGGTGCCGGCGCCGGCGGACGGGGTCATTACGAAGCTGGTGGCGTCTGTTGACGAGGAGGTTCCCGTTGGAGCCCCGTTGGCTGAGATGGAACCCGGCGAGGGCTCCAACGGCTCGGCTGCGGGTCCTGTCGTGGGGCAGGGCACCTCCCCCTCGCAGGCAGCGGGGGAGGAACCCAGCCCCACGCCACCCGCAGAAGAGGCGTCTAAAGCAGAGGCTTCCAACGGGGCCGACGGAGTTCGGGCGACCCCCGTGGCGCGGCGCGTGGCTGCCGATGCCGGCGTCGACCTTGGCTCGGTAGCTGGTTCGGGACCGGGGGCGAAGGTGACCAAGGAGGATGTGCTGGCCGCTGCCAACGGCGGTGGGCCGGCGTCGGGCGGAGCGGAGAAGCAGCTTCGGGGGCCTGCTGCGAGTTTGGCTCTGGCTATGGGGGAGAGCCGGGAGGTTCCTACCGCTACTTCGTTCCGGACGGTGGCCGTGGACACGTTGGACGCTAAGCGGCGGGCAATCAACGGGCTG